>NZ_PPTF01000017.1 GCF_002902845.1 Chromobacterium sinusclupearum | reverse complement strand
CTGAGGTCAAGCAGCGCCGGCGCGAAATGCATCGCGAGGTGCAAAGCGGCAGCCTGGCCGGCAAGGTGGCCAAGTCGTCGGTGGTGGTGCGCAATCCGACCCATATCGCCGTCTGCCTGCGCTACGAAGAGGGCGAGACCCCCTTGCCGCAGGTCCTGGAGTACGGCCGCGACGCGCTGGCGCTGCACATCGTCAGCCTGGCCGAGAAACAAGGCATCCCCGTAGTGGAGAACGTGCCGCTGGCGCGCGCGCTGTTAGCCTCCACCCGGCCTGGCGATTACATACCGGAGCCTTTGTTCGCCGCAGTGGCTCAGGTGCTGAGCCTGGTTATGGATGCGATGGAGGATGGCGATGAGGCTTAGTCGAATCCCGTGGCGCAGACTGGCGCTGCTGTTCTGGGCCTTATGCGGCCTGAGCCGTATGGTTTCTGCCGAGGGCTTGCAGTGGTACGTCGTCCCGCCTGGCGGCGATGGGCCTTCCGCCATGGCGCCGCTGCCAGCGTCCCCGAAAGCGATGCCCGCGCCCGCTTCCCCCTCTGGAGCGGAGGGGAAGTCCTTGCGCTATGGTGAGCTGATCGACGACGTGGCGCAGCGCTACGCCCTGGATCCGCTGCTGGTACACGCGGTGGTGGAAACGGAATCGGCTTATCGGCCGGAGGCGATATCGGACAAGGGCGCCATTGGACTGATGCAAGTGATGCCGGCAACCGGCATGCGCTTCGGCCAGCGCGCGCTGACCGAGCCGCGCGCCAATCTGGAAGCCGGCGCCGCCTACCTCAGCTGGTTGATGCGCCGTTTCGATGGCCGCCTGGAATTGGCGCTGGCCGGTTATAACGCAGGGGAGGGCGCGGTGGCGCGCTTCGGCAATGCGGTGCCGCCGTATGAGGAAACCCAGACGTATGTGCGAAAAGTGATGGCGCGCTATGCCCGCTTGCGCGGCGGCGCCCGCCCTGATGTCCCGGCGTCGGACGTGCCTGCCGCCGCCGTGGCGGCAGCCCGGCGCGCGGGCAAGCCGAAGGGCGCTATTGGCGGCGTGGGCGATATGGGACAATTGTGGCGCATCTTCACCGGCGGCTCGAATGCCGGCGGAGCGAACGGAACCTGATGAGAGACCCTATGCCGAATCTGCCCTGGCGCTCGTCGCTGCCATTCCGTCTGGCCTTGGTCCTGGGCGGGGCCATCGCGCTGTTCTGGCTGCTCAGCGCCAGCGCGGTGCTGTTTCTGGACTTCAAGGAAACCCGCGAGGCCTTGGCGCACAAGGTGGAGGCCATGACCCGCAGCGTGGGGGAGCAGCAGAGCGCAGAGCTGAGAGGCGCGGCGCGCGACGTGATGACGCTGTTCAATTCCTGGCGAACGCTGGACGACAAGACGCAACGCGGCGACAAGCATTATCTTGTGACGCACTATGTCCTGCTCGATGAGACGCGCAGCGATCCGCCTGCCCAGGTGCGGCGCGCCATGGATTTCGTCGAGTCCTACGGCAGCAGCGGCGTGGGCAAGTTCGTCGATACCTTTGTCGTGCTGGATAGCGGCATCGTGATTTCCAGCGCCAACAGCTCGCGTCGCGAAACCGCCCGCCACCTGGAAGATTTGTACAAGCTGCGCGATTCGCCGCCGCGCGCCGGCCTGGTGTGGGGGCGTCCTTATCAGGCCCTTGACGGCGGATGGCAAGTGGCCGTCGCCGCGCGCGATCCTGCGACCGGCGCCATGGTGGGCGTGACGGTGCATCTTTCGCTGCGCTTTGCCCTGGAGTGGCTAAGCAAGACCGACGACGGCGCCCTGATCTGGCTGGGAGAGGATGGCTGGCCGTTCGCTCCGCTGCCGGCAATTGCGCCGACCGGCTTGATAGAGCAGCTGCCGGCTTGCAAGAAGCCGTTCATCCAGAGCATGCAGGGGGTCAGCATCATCTGCGTCAACGTCGAGCCTACCGGCTGGCGTCTGATCGAGATCTATCCAACAGAGCGCATCACCCAGCGTGCGCTGGCGGAGCTGCCCAAGCATCTGCCGGTCGCATTGCTGTCTTTGCTGGGGCTAGTGGTTTTGCTGTATGTCGTGCTGCAGCGCAGTCTGGGGCGCACGCTGTCCAATATCGTGCACATCATCAGTCCGCAAGAGGCGGTGAGCAAACAGCAGCGTCTGCCTGAGGAAAGGCAGGACGAACTGGGACAGATCGCCCACGCCTACAACCGGCTGCTGGACGCGGTGCAAGCGCAATACGCCGAGCTGGAAGCCAAGGTGGAGGAGCGCACCGCGGAGTTGAACGAAGCGCGTTGCCGCGCCGAGCGGGCCAATGCCAATAAGAGCGAGCAGCTCACCAATATCAGCCATGAGATCCGCACGCCGCTGAACGGCATCGTAGGCGCGCTCAGGCTGCTGGGGCGCACCGAGTGCGACGCCAATCAGCACGATCTGGTCGATACCGCGCTGAAGTGTTCCGGCCATCTGCTGGAAATCATCAACAACCTGTTGGACTTTTCGCGGATCGAGTCCGGGCAGATGGTGGTGACGCTTTCGCTGCAAGACCCGCTGGCGTTGATAGACCAGGCCATGTTGACCGTGCAGCTGCCGGCGCAGGACAAGGGCCTGGCGCTGCGTTGTCTGGTGGATTCGAGTTTCCCGTCCCAGTTTCTGACCGATGGCCTGCGCCTGCGGCAAATCCTGATCAATCTGCTCGGCAACGCCGTCAAGTTCACCCAGGAAGGGTGCGTGACCTTATCGGCCTGGAGCGCCGATGGCCGGGTCTGTTTCAGCGTGCGCGACAGCGGGCCGGGCATTCCGCCGGAAAAATACGCTGAGGTCTTCATCGCCTTCCGCCAGTTGGAAGGCTTTGTGGCAGGCAGCGGGTTGGGGCTGCCCATCGCGCGCAGCCTGGCTCAGCTGTTGGGCGGCGATCTGCGGCTGATCCCGGTGGAGAGCGGCGCCTGCTTTCAATTGGAGCTGCCGCTGGGAGAGGCGAGTCCGGGACGAGTGGCCGACTGCGGTCCCATCGCGGCGCCGGAGCGTTTGCATCCGCAGCTGCGCGCCTGGGGCTATGCGCCGCAAGCCGGCGACAATCCAGCCTTGGACGCGCCGGAGCTGGCTTTCCTGCCCGCCCGGCTGCGCCAGCATCTGGAACCAGATCGCACGCCTAACATTAGCCTGAGGGAGGAGGCCTTGCCCGTGTCGCCGTGGTCGCTGAACGTGCTGCTCGTGGACGATGTCGACACCAATCGCGACATCGTCGGCCGCATGTTGCGCCAGCAGGGGCATCGGGTGTGGGAGGCGGCATCCGGCGAGGACGCCTTGGCCCTGGGGCGCGCCCATGTGTTCGATCTGGTGCTGATGGATATGCGCATGCCGGGCTTGTCCGGCGGAGAAACGGTTGCGCTATGGCGGGATGAGGCCAGCGGCATGCTAGACCCGGATTGCCCCATCGTCGCCCTTACCGCCAATGCCCAGCCTGGCGAGCGCGAGCGGCTGCTGGGGGCCGGCTTCAATGAATACCTGACCAAGCCGGTATCGCCGGAGATGTTGGCGCGGGCCTTGGATTTCGCCGCCGATCAGCAACTGGCCCGCGGCATGGAGCTGGAGCCTAATGCCGGCAGCGAACAGCCGCTGTTGGGCACGGACCCGGCGCTGCTGTCGCGCGTGGCGGCGGACCTGCGCGAATACTATCGACGCCTGGGCCAGGCGTTGGAGGCGCGAGACGAGGCCGAGTGCCGGATGCTGCTGCACACGCTCAAGGGCCTGGCCGGCCAGGCGGGGCTGGATCTGCTGCGGGAGGCGGCGGAGCACTGGGAGGCTTTGTTGAACCAGGGCGATGCCTTGTCGCCTGGCACATGGGAAGTGTTCGGCCGCCTGATAGAGAGCGAGCTGGGCGCCGATTGACGCCGCGCCGGCCGCATCAGTATTCCAGCACCCCCAGCCGGCGCGCCCAGTTGCTCAACTCCGCGGCATTGTGCGCATCCAGCTTGCGCATCAGGTTCAGCCGGTGCGTTTCCACGGTTTTCAGGCTGATGGACAGCAGCTCGGCGATATCGCGGTTGCGGCGGCCTTCGGCCACCAGCTTCAGCACCTGGCGCTCGCGCAGCGTCAGCGGCGTGTCGCCGGGCATGGGCGCGCGTTCCGCCGCGTCCAGCGTTTCCAGCTTCAGCGCCGGATCGACATAGCTCTTGCCCAGCGCCGCGTGTTGCAGCGCGGCCAGCAGCACCTGTTGCGGGCTTTGCTTCAGCACATAGGCCAGGGCGCCGGCAGACAGCGCGGCCCTGCCGCGATGCTCTTCGGTGGAGGCCGTGACCACCACGATGCGCAACGCTTCCCAGCGGCGGCGCAACTGGTGGATCACGTCGATGCCGTCCATGCCGGGCAGGCCCAGGTCCAGCAGCACCATGTCAGGGGCCAGGCGCTGGCAGGCCTCATACACCGCCAGTCCATCGGAAACGGTGCCGACCACCTCGTAACGCGGCTGGCTGGCCAGCAGGTTGCGAATGCCGTCTATCAGCAAGGCGTGGTCTTCGACGATCAGGACGCGAAGCGCCGAGGCGGAAGCTAGAGTCATCACCGTCAATCCTTTTATTGTTCATTGTCGAATGATTATAAGCGCATTTCAGGTGTGCACCTGATGCGCGGATGCGCCGCCCCCCGGCAGCATAGGCGACATGAACAGAACACTTGATCCCGCCGCCGCGCTGCATTGGCTGGCCGCGCGTCTGGCCCGCCCGCAGTGGTCGCTTGCCGATACCGTCGTGACCGGGCAATTGGGCGAGCGCGCCGCGCGCGCCCGCCGCTTCGATACCGGATTGACGGTGGCGCTGACGCTGGACCGCTCGCCGCGGCAGGCGGCAGGCGCTTGCCTGTTGCTTGCCGCCACGCCGGAGGCCGGCGATGACGCGCTGTATCTGTCTGGCGACAGGCTGTGGCTGCTGCGGCGGTATCCGGTGGCATTGACCGAAGTGGAACTGGACTTGCTGTTCAAGCAGCAGCAGGCGATGGCCGCGCTGCTGGCTGCGCGGGAACGCGCCGCTCCCGTTCCGCTGCCTATTGCCGGGAGGTATGCATGAAAGCCCCGATTCTGATCGCCGCCGCGCTGGCGTCCGCCAGCGCGGGCGCCCAGCCCATTCCTTGGCGCGGCCAGCCTTTCTTCGTGTCCAGCCGCAATACGCCGCTGGCTTCCGTGCTGAAGGACCTGGGCGCCAATTACGGTTTGCCGGTGGTGGTCAGCCCCAAGATCACCGAGGCCTACGCCGGAGCCTTGCGCGACCAGCCAAAAGGAAAGGCGCTGGCCGAGCTTTCCCGCTTGTATCAGCTGCTGCCTTACTACGATGGCAACTCGCTGTATGTCTACAAGGCCCAGGAGGTGGACCAGGCATTGCTGGCGCCGGCCTATGTCGGCGCAGACCAGTTGTCGCGGTTGATCGCGCAAAGCGGGCTGCTGGATGGCCCGGCCTGCCGGCTGCATCCGGTGGGCGCGTCCAATTCGCTGCAAGTCAGCGGCGTGCCGGTGTGCCTGACCCGGGTGAGTGCGTTGGCCAAGCAACTGGACGAGCAGAATCTCAACCAGGAGCAGAACAAGGAAACGGTGGCCATCTATCCCCTCAAGTACGCCAGCGCCGCGGATACCAGCTATTCCTACCGCAGCCAGACGGTGACGGTGCCGGGCGTGGTGTCGGTGCTGCGGGAGATGGCGCAGGGCCGGGCGCTGCCGCTGCCGGACAACAAAACGCCGGCGCCGGCCGATGCCAGCGGCTTGCCGACTTTCTCCGCCGATACCCGGCAGAACGCCGTGCTGATCCGCGATCGCCGCAAAAACATGAATCTGTATGCTGATCTGATTCCCAAGCTGGACCAGCGTCCGACGCTGGTGGAAATCTCGGTGGCCATCATCGACGTGGACGCCGCCGACATCAACGAGCTGGGCATAGACTGGTCCGCATCGGCCCGCATCGGCGGTGGCACGGTCAATTTCAATACCGATGGCGGCCTGGCTTCGGACAGCTTCTCCTCGCTGGTGTCCAACTCCGGCAACTTCATGTTGCGGCTGTCCGCGCTGGAGCAGAAGTCCAAGGCCAAGATCGTGTCCCGTCCGTCGGTGGTGACGCTGGATAACGTGCAGGCGGTGCTGGACCGCAGCATCACGTTCTACACCAAGCTGGTCAGCGAGAAGAACGCCAAGCTGGAGTCGGTGACCGCCGGGGCGCTGATGCGCGTCACGCCGCGCCTGATTCATGAAACCGATGGCGACAAGGTGCTGCTGACGCTGAACATCCAGGATGGCCGGCAGGACAAGCCGATCAGCCGCGCCGAACCGCTGCCGCAGGTGCAAAACGCCGAAATCGCCACCCAGGCCACGCTGAATCTGGGCCAGGGCTTGTTGCTGGGCGGCTTTGTCCAGGACGAAAACATCGAAGGCGTGCGCAAGATTCCGCTGCTGGGCGATCTGCCGCTGATTGGCGGGCTGTTCCGCAGCACCACCAAGAGCGAGCGCAACGTGGTGCGCCTGTTCCTGATCAAGGCCGAGCCGCGGAAGTTGTGAGGTTGTCATGGAAGCTGCATTCAAACTCAAATTGCTGAACGGCCCTTTGGCGGGGCGAGAGCTTTTCCTGCCCGAAGGCGCGTTCACCGTAGGCGATGGCGACAGCGATCTGTCGCTGCCGCTGGAAGGCGGGGGAACGGCGACGCTGGAGGTTTCGGCCGACGCGGTCATGCTGTCCAGCCCGGCCGCGTGCTGGGTGGACGGCCGGCGCTGCGCGCCCGGTCCCTTGCCGCAGCGGCGGGCCGTCGATCTGGCCGGCGTGCATCTGGTGCTGGGTCCGGCCGACGGCGAGCTGGGCAGCCCGCCGGTGCCTCCGCGCGGCGGGGCGCATCGTCGCGCGGCGGCGGTGCTGCTGGCCGCGTTGGCTTTGGCCGCCGCGCTGGGGTGGACGCTGACGCCGGCCGCGCCTGCGCCGCCGCCGGCCCCGCGCGCTTGGCTGCCGCAGGCGCTGCGCGCCGAACCCGGATTGACGGCGCGCTGGCTGGGCAGCGATGTGCTGGAGCTGACCGGGCGCTGCCGCGACAGCGGCCAGTTGCTGACGCTGACCACGAGGTTGCGCGCGGCCGGCGTCCGTCTGCGGCAGGAAACCGTGTGCGACGACGAGCTGCGGCGTTCGGTGCGGGCGCTGATGGCGAGCTATGGCTACCCCGATGCGACGGTCACGCTGGATGCGGCGGGCCATGCCGACATCGACGGCCCGGTGGCCGGCGATACCGCCACGCTGGCGGCTGCGCTGGATAAGCTGCCGGGGCTGGTGGGCTGGCGCCTGTCCGACCGCGGTGCCGATGAGCTGGCCGCCTTGTTGCCGAGGCTGAAGGCCGCCGGCTTGCTCGCCGGCCTCAGCGCCGCGCGCGGCGACCAGGGCTGGTTGCTGTCCGGCCAATTGGACGAGGCCCGCCAGGCGCGGCTGGCGGCGTTTCTGCAAATCGTCAATGCCGAGCCGGGCCGGGCGCTGCCGCTGCGTTTCGTCGGCGCAGCCAGCAGCGCCAAGGCTGCCGACTATCTGCCCGCCGCCATGGCCGGCGTGGGCGGCAACGCCGAGGCGCCATACCTGCAGCTGGCCAACGGTATGCGCCTGCTGCCGGGCAGTCCGGTGCTGCAGGGCTTGCGCGTGGCGGCGATAGACGCCGATGGCGTATCGCTGGCCGGTGCGCGTGAACTGATATTCCTTCCTTTGCACAGTTGAGGCTAGACATGCACACCCTGACCGAACTGGAAGACCGCCTTGCGGCCGATGCGTCCGGCCATCAGCGCCGGGCCTTGCTCGAAACCTTGAACGCGACGGTGATGGCGCTGGGACGGGCGCAGCGCGAGCCGCAGAGCGCAGAGCGCTACGCCAGCCTGGAGCGGCAGCGCCTGGCCGCCCTGGCGGCGATGCGGGTGGTGGATACGGTATGGAGCCGCTTGCACTCGTAGCGAGTTTCATTTTCCCCAATTCAGGTGATGACCTGATGGGGTCATGGCTGACCCCGCGTGATGATGGTCCCACCAAGTCAACCAAGGAGTGCGCGATGTTCAGTCTGCACATCATCCTCGCCCCGCAAGCCGGCGCGTTGCGCTTGGACGGGAACGACACCGCCGTAGAGCGGCCTGGCTTGTGGCTGATGGCGGGCGGCGCGGCGTTCGAGCTGCCGGCCTCCGCCCGTTGCTACAGTTTTCCCGCTTCTTGTCTGCAGCCGGTTTATCGGGAAATGCAGCCTCTGCTCGCCGACCATGGCGGTTGCGCGGCGCCGAACACGCCGTACGCGGTGCCGGCGGATGAGGGCCTGCTGCATGCGGTGGCGCAACTGGCCGATGTCGACGACGAGACCATGCTGCGTTTCGTCCTGGCGTATTGCCTGGCCATCGATGGCGAACGCTGCGCCGCGCTGCTGCGCTATCTGGTGGCGGCCGACATCGACCTTTTCGATTTCATCCACCGCCACCGCCTGGAGCCCTGGCCCATCGCGCGTTACGCCGACGCGCTGGGCCTGCCGCCGCGCAAGTTCAACCAATTGTTCAAGGAAAAGTTTGGCATGTCCGCCAAGCACTGGCTGCTCGCGCAGCGCCTGGAGCATGCGCGCGGCTTGCTGGAGACCACCACCAAAAAGGTGATCGATGTGGCGCTTGAGTCCGGCTTTTGCAATGCCGCGCACTTTTCCGACAGCTTCCGCCGCCATTTTCAGATGTCGCCCAGCGATGTCCGCCGCGAATCCCTGCCGCTTACGCTGGCGCCGTCGCTGCTGTTCTGAAGGAGATTCACATGAACATCGACTCGCTTGTCGCCCAGATGGGCAGCCAGGTCACCCGCTCCGCCAACGACGCGGAAGCGGCGATGAACGCCAATGTGCAGAACGATCCGCAAGCCATGCTGAAGTCGCAATACGCGCTGCAGCAGTACTCGGTGATGATCGGCTACGAGAGCTCGGTCATGAAGGCGGTCAAGGACATGATGATGGGCATCATTTCCAAAATTGGCTAAGCGCGCCAGCTGGATCAGGAGAAGACCCATGAACGCCTCTCACCCCATCGCGCGCACCATCGTCGAGGCTGGCTTTGCCGCCGTCAATCACGGCTTGCGCGCCGAAATGCACGACATCCTGGCCGCGCTGCCGGACTGGCTGGACGATGCCGACCAGCTGGCGCGTTGCGAAGCCCTGCTGCTGTTTGGCCTGGGCCGCCATAGCGCCGCCGCGGCCAAGCTCGCCGGCCTGCCGGATGACGATTGCGCCCCGCTGCGCGCCTTGCTGAAGTCTTCCTCAAAGGAGTCCGAATCATGACTATCGAAGCCATTACCCATGCCCTGGCCGCCATCGCTCCCCTGGGCGAGGCCGAGCCGGCTCAGCCGAGCCAGTCGGCGCAGCAACGCTTCGCGGAACTCTTGAACAACCCCAAGGCCGCCGACGAGCCCGGCGCGCTGTTCGCCGCGCAAAGCGCGTTCAATGAATTGGCCGTCGGCACCGAACTGACGGCTAAGGTGGCCGGATCGCTGACCCAGTCCATCAACAAGCTGGTGAACATGCAATGAAAACCTCGCCATGGGTCCTGCTGCTGCTCGTCTTGCCGCTGTTGGCCGGCTGCAAGAGCGAGCTGTACAGCAAGCTGGACGAAACCGAGGCCAATCAGATGCTGGCGCTGCTCATCTATAACAAAATCCCTGCGGAAAAGCAGGTGGGCAAGGACGGCGTCTCGCTGCGGGTGGAAGAGGACCGCTTCGTCGATGCCGTCGAGGTGCTGCGCCAGAATGGCCTGCCCAAGCGCAAGACGGTGACCATGCAGAACCTGTTTCCCAGCGGGCAGCTGGTGTCTTCTCCGGCGCAGGAAGAGGCCAAGCTCAATTATCTGAAGAGCCAGCAGCTGGAGAAGATGCTGGGCAGCATGGACGGCGTGATCACGGCCGAGGTGTCGGTCGCCGAGCCGCGCGCCGTCGATGGCGAGGCGCCGGCGCCGTCATCCGCCGCGGTGTTCATCAAGTACAGCCCGGAGATCAACCTGCCGGCGCGCGGGGCGGAAATCCGCGCCTTGGTGCGCGACGGCATTCCGGGGCTGGCGGCGGATCGCATCACGCTGACGCTGCAACGCGCCGAATACCGCTACCTGCCGCCGGCGCCCGTCGCGCGCCAGACGCCATGGCCAGCCATCGCCGCGGCCGGCGGGACAGCGCTGCTAGGTGTGTGCGCCGCCGTGGCGATGTGGCGGCGCCGTCGGCCGGGAGTCGCCGGATGAGCCCGGCGCTGCGGCGCTTGTATGCGCTATGGCATCAGCCTGGACAAGACATGGATGTTGCCTGGTGGGCGGCGCTGGATCTTGCGTCCTGGCGCGAGCCTTACGCGCAGCAGCCCTTGCTGCGTCCGCCGCTGGACGATTTGATCGCCCGCCGGCTGGGGCAGGCGGGGGCCGCGCCGCCGTTGCCGGCTATCGCCGAGCCCTTGTTGGCCGATGAGCAGCGTCGCGAGGCCTTGTGCATGGCCTTGGGACTTTGGGCATTGCGTTGCCCAGACTATGTCTTGCTCAAACCGTACCGCGAGGCGCTATCCAGCAGGCTGGACGGCAGGGCGCTAGCGCAGTTGCAGGCATTGCTGCCATTGGAAGGCACGCGCGCCGATCTGACGCCGGCCATGTTGCCGGCACGAGCCTGCGAGATCGGCGCCGCCTGGCTGGCGGACGCTGCGGCCCCGGCGCTGCGTCTGTGCAGGCTGCTGTGGCCGCCATCTGCCTTACTGGCGCCGCCGCAGCCGGTGGAGCCGGTGCTGCAGAAGCTGCTGAGGTGGTTATGAACAATCCTCTGAACCTACCGGTCATTCTGTTGCCAGGCCCCATGCCGGCAGGAACCATAGTCTCCGCCGCAGAGTTGGCCGCCAGGCGCGATCAAGCCGCAGCGCTGGAGGCCTTGCATGCGGCCGCGCGCGAGGATGCCGAGGCGCTCCGCCGCCAGGCTCAGGCAGAGCTGGAGCAGGCGCGGCGCGAAGCCGAGGCCTTGCGCGAGGCCGCCAGGCAGGATGCCGCCGCCATCCGCCACCAGGCGCGCGATGAGGCCGTGGACGAAGCCGTGCAATGGCTGTGCTGCGAACAGGAGATGGAGCAATTGATCGCCCGTGAACTGGCGCAGCGTTGGCGGACGCTCACCGCACGCGTACTGGATGAGGTGCTGGGGCAAAGCGACCAAAACCAATTGCTGCTGCGCCGAGTGGAGCGCAAGGTGGCCGAATTATTGCCGCGTGGACGCGTCACGCTTTGCGTGTCGCCCTCTGCGCTGGCCGCGGCCACCCGCGCCTGGGCAAGCGCGCCGGAAGTCAAGGTGATGGCCGATCCCGGCCTGGCGACCGGTCAGGCCAGGCTGGACAATGGGCTGGTGCGCGTCCATCTGGACGAACCCGCGCACCAGGCCAGGGTATTGCAACAACTGGCGGGAGAGCCAGGGAGGGTAGCGCATGCTTAGACTGGATCAGATCAGCCCCGGCGGCGCGCTGGGCAATGTCGAAGACAATCTGGCGACGGCGCGTTATGACCGCGCCGCGCCAACCGAGTCGGTTTTGGCGCTGGCGCAGGCTGAGTTGCTGGAATTTGAAAGCGACGCGCTGGCGGAAACCCAGGAGGACCTGGGCTTCGCCCTGGGCGGCAGGCTGCGCGACACGCGGCGCGGACCGGCCGGGCAGGACAATGTGCGTGGCCGCGTACTGATGCAAAAGCTGGTGGCGGAGTTGGCCGCGGTGGAGGCTGCGGACTTGGACAGCCTGCTGTCCGGCCCGCAGGACTGGTTGCGCGCGCCGCAACTGCTGGTGGCCTTGCAGTCGCAAACGCCGGACCCAGGCCGCGCCGCCTTGCAGCTTGCGGCCTGGCTGGCCCGCGGCCGGCCTGACCCGCGGCTGCGCCGCCGATTGGAGGAGGCGCTGGCCAGCCTGGCCGAGGACGATACGCTGGCGCTTTCGTTGTTTGGCGCGCTGGAGTATGGCGCGCCCACGCCGGCCCTGCGCCAGGAATTGACCCGCCTCTACCATCGCGCCAGCGCGCCCAAGCAGAAGCTGTCGCAATGGCTGGAAGCGCTGGGCGAGCGCGAAGGGCGGCAGCGCAAGCTGCGCGTCATGCTGAGCGTGCTGTCCTATGAACTATCGGCTAGCGGGCAACCTATCGTCGGCAGCCATCTCGCCGCCGTCATCGGCGATCTCAAGCAGTTGTTGCGCATCCTCGGGCTGGAAGCGCATTGCGACCAGGCCGCCGCAGCCCTGGCCCTGCCGGAACTGCGCGGCGAGGCCTTGCTGGCCAGCGTGGTGACGCTGGTGGAGCAGGTTTGGGTCAATGCCGACAGCGTGGCGGAAGCGCTGCCGCCGCTGCCGGATGGCCAGCGCTACCGCGTGGCCCACGCCTTGGGACGTTTGGTGCAACTGCTATCGGACGATTGCTTTGGCGACGCCGAGCAGAAAACGCAACTGGAAGACGCGATTGCCGAGCTGCGGGATCGCAGTCTGGATTGAGCGTTTGAACGGTTGACCGAGACGGATTGAACGGCCGTGGCTGAGCCAAGGCGGCGTTCGGTCAATTCTGTTCCATGCATAAGGTTGAAGCGGCAGGCGTCTTGCCTGCCCAAATTGGAAAAGGCCGGATGCCCGTCAATGCGATGGATTGCATTGGGACTTCCGGCCAGATTAGGCGGGCTGCCTCATGTTCCGGTCAAAACGGAATATCGTCGTCCATATCGTCCATGCGCGGAGCCGGCTTCGGCTCCTGGCGGCGCGGCGCGGCCGGGGCTTCCTGGCGCGGGGCCGGGGCGTTGTAGCCGTAGCTTTCTTCCATGCCGCCGCCCATGCCGCCGGAGGACGCGCCCATTTCGCTGCGGCCGCCTTGCAGGCTCAGTTCGTTGACGCGCACATCCGGGGACAGGCGCTTGTTGCCGTCCTTGTCTTGCCACTCGCGCAGCGTCAGCTGGCCGTATACGGTGACTTGCTGTCCCTTGGCCAGGTAGTTCTTCAGCGACTCACCGCGCTTGCCCCACACCTGGCAGCTGAACCAGTTGGTGCTTTTGCGCTCGCCGAAGCCGATGTCGCTGGCCACGCGGAACGACAGAACGGGCTCGCCGCTCGGGGTGTAGCGCAGTTCGGCGTCGGCGGCCAGGCGGCCGTCAAAGGTGATGCTGTTCATTCAATTCTCCGGATAAGTTCATACTGCTTGGCCTGCGCCGCCTGAGCGGCCCTGTCTTGCGCGGGGAGGGCGAGGTGGCCGCTCGCCAGCGGGTTCGACCATGCTATCCAAACCGGCGCGCCGTTTCATGATTGCGCAGGTCAAAAGGCCAGATCGACCGTCATGCGGTAGATCGGGCGCGGGCCGAACGATTGGGCGGTATTATACACGGCAATCGCGCCGGCTTTGGTATCGATCAGAACGATGGCGGTTGCGCCGCCATCGATGCCGCTGCTTGGTTCGGCGCGACGTGCCGATAGTGGCAAGCTGCAATATTACCGCAAGCCGCGCGGCGCGTGATGGCGCGGTGTGGGGAACCCGCCGCGCCAGAGGCGGTCTCTTCGCAATCAGTATGAAAAGGATGAAAGCATGATCAAGAACGCGATGGTGTCTACTTTGGTGGCCGCTAGCCTGGCAGGTCTGGGCGGTTGCGCCAATATGAGCGACACGCAAAAGGGCGTGGGCGGCGGCGCGGCGATTGGCGCCGGCGTGGGCGCGGCTATCGGCGCGCTGACCGCCGGCGGGCATACCGGCCGCAGCGCGGCCACCGGCGCGGCCATCGGCGGCCTGATCGGCGCGGGCAGCGGCTACCTGTGGTCGCAGCACATGCAAAAGCAGAAAGAGGCGATGGAGCAGGCGACCAAGGGCACCGGCATTGATGTCAGCCAAACTGCCGATAACCGGCTCAAGATCAATATTCCCAGCGACGCCTCGTTTGATTCCGGCAAATATGCGCTGAAGCCCAGCCTGAAGCCGGTATTGGACAAGCTGGCCGCCACCCTTAAGCAGAATCCGGTTACCACGGTGAGCATCATCGGCCATACCGACAGCACCGGCAGCGATGCGATCAACGGCCCGTTGTCGATCAACCGCGCCAAGGCTACGCAGGATTATCTGGTGTCGCGCGGCGTGGCCATGGGCCGCATCGCCATCGATGGCCGCGGTTCGCGCGAGCCGGTGGCGGACAACGGCTCGCTGTCCGGCCGAGCGATGAACCGTCGCGTGGAGATCTTTGTGGCAGAGCCGGCCCCGCAACAGAAGTAAGCCGTCTGTCTGGCGGGAGGCGTCCGCTTATTCAAGCAAGACTCTCCGCCGCAGCCGTTTTCAAACCGCCTGTGACTTTTGTCGCCGGCGGTTTTTTTCATTCGTGAATGCTGCCGATGTGATGCGCTAAGGCGCCATGCCATGGTCAGTTTGCAAATTCAGCCCGCTTGGTCCGGGTGCCGATGGCAGTCCAGCAGATGGTCGTTGACCACCCCGCAGGCCTGCAGGTAGGCGTAGATCACCGTGCTGCCGACGAAGTTCATGCCGGCCTTTTTCAGCGCCTTGCTGATGCGGTCGGATAGCTCGGTCGAGGCGGGACATTCGGCGTGGCTGCGCCAGCGATTGACGATGGGCTGCCCATCGACGTGCGCCCACAGCCAGTCGGCGAAGCTGCCGTGTTGGCGTTGCATCTGCAGAAATACTTTGGCGTTGCGGATGGCGCTGCGGATTTTCAGGCGGTTGCGCACGATGGCGGGGTTCTGCATCAGCCGTTCGACGTCATCGTCGGTCATCGCCGCCACTCGTTCCGGATCAAAGCCGTGGAAGGCGTCGCGGTAGCCTTCGCGCTTGCGCAAGATGGTGATCCAGGACAGTCCGGCCTGCGCGCCTTCCAGCACCAGCATTTCATACAGCTTGCGGTCGTTCCGTTCGGGACGCCCCCATTCCTCGTCGTGGTAGGCGGTATATAAAGCATCGTCGCCACACCATGGGCATCGTTTGGTATTTTTCATGGCATATGCAGTAGAGCGTGGATTGGCAGGCCGGCATTCTGGAGGCTGCGCGCTGCGAAAAGGCCGGTCAACGTTGGTTGGAGCAAATTGGCCAGCGGCGGGTTTCGCGTCAAGCGGCTAGTTGCGCCGGCCTAGTCTGAAAGTGTACGCCGAGTGGTTGTAGGAGAGCCAGGCAGAGCAGGCCCTGATCGTCCGGAAATAGCTGCAGTTAGATTGTTAGCGTGGTCCTGAGTCTGTTCGGGTCGACTCAAGGGCTGGGCGTCGACGCGCAGGCGATCTGCTGGCGGAATGGCGAGACGCAGGGCGGCGTCATTCAAGGCGACGGATGGCCGCTTGTGCTGGCAAGTATGTCAGCCTATACATGGTATTACGCGGTGCAAAGTTACGCGAATGTCGTAGCGGCGGGCGGAGGAGGTGATGCTGCGCAGAGAAGCCTCTTACTGGTGGCCAGAGGCCGAGTGCATAGCGTTGAAACCGCTGCGGTATTGCCTGGAAGGGGATGATCAGCATGGAGCTGAAGCCAAAGCGGTTCTTGATACTCGATGACCAATTGGTATTGCGCAAGCTGATCTCGCGCCAAGCCAGCTTCTTCAGCCGTTTCGCGGTGGAGATAGACGAATTCAGCGATCCGGCCGAGGCGTTGCGGAGCCTGGTGGAAGGCGGCTATGACCTGGTGATCACCGATATCGGCATGCCCGGCATGAACGGCATCGATTTCATCAAGAACGTGGCGCAGCTTGGCTACCAGTCCGCATTGCTGATCATTTCCGGCTACGACGGCAAAACGCTGCAAACCATCGCCGACATGTCCAGCGCCCTGGGCATGTCTTGCACCCGATTTCTGACCAAACCGTATTCGGCGGAAGCCTTTGTCGCCACGCTCGACGATATCTTCAATGAAATGGAAAGGCTGCTCCCGCTGGATCCGTTGGATATCGAGCAGCTATTGTCGATGATAGGCGAGGACGACTATAGGCTGGAGTTTGCGCCGGTGCTTACGCTGGCGGAGCGCAAGCTCAGTGGTTTTCACCTGGCTGGATTGATCCAGAATGGCAAGCGTTATCCGATGGACTATCTGCTTTCGCGGCTGGCCGGCCGGAGGATGGCGTCGGCCGTCATGCTGGAAACGGTGGTGGAGCGGATAGCCAAGCTGCTGGTGGATATCGCTCGGCATACGTCTTTTGCCGAGTGCCCAATCAGCGTGCAGATCGATGAGGCCTGCCTGCGCGCGGAAAACGTATTCGACCATTGCTACATGGTGCTGCAGCAATATGGCGTCGCGGCCCGGCGCATCGGCTTTGAGTTGACCGATGGCTTGGGCAGGCACGCAGACGCGGTGTGCTTCGAGAATATCGCCAAAGTTCGTTATCTGGGATTCCGCTTGCTGGCGGGAGAGTTCGGGCAGGGCGCCCTCGCGGTGAGCAATTTGTTCAAGTTTCCATTCGACCAGCTTAACGTGCCGGTGGAAACCTTGCGTTGGATGCGGGTATTGCTGGGAGAGGATGCGGGCGCCTTTCGCCTTTTGCGCTATTTCGGCTTGTCGCAGGCCGCTGTTTGCGCAACGCGCATCGATAATGAAGAGAGCCTGGCGTTGGCGCGATCGCTTGGGTGCGTCAGCGGAATGGGTCAGTTTCTGGGCGCGGCCATCCCGGAAGGCGAGTTGGTCGCGGCGACCAGAAGCATTTGGGGAAGCAGTTCTGCTGCGGATGGCGCGGTATCCGTTACTTGAGGAGACGCGATGATTTCGGTCGATTTGGTCCGCTTGCGCATTTTGATCGTCGATGACCAGACCTTGGTGCGCACGCTGATTTCGCAGGCTTTGCAGAGCATGGGTGTCCGGCAGGACCATATTTATCAGGCCGCAGATGGTACCGCCGCGATGCGGATGCTGGATATCCGCATGGTCGACATCATTTTGTGCGACGTGCAAATGCAGCCCATGAATGGCATGGATTTGCTCAAGGAACTGCGCTGCGGCCATACCGCCAATGTTTCCAATTTGCCCTTCGTCTTTTTGTCCGGCCATGCGGACCGCAGTAATGTGATGATGGCCAGCCAGCTGCACGCCGATGGTTTCGTCGTCAAGCCTCCTAAGCCGGCCGATGTGGAAAAGGCGATCCAGACGGCCCTGCAGCGGGCGCGGCCGGAGATCGATCCATTCAGCTACTATCACATCTCCACGGGCACGGATTATGACAAGAAAGTCTTTGGCCGGCTGTTCGAGACGAGGACGCCCATCGCTCACGATGGGCCGGAAGAGAGCTGCCTGACTTTGGACAAGGTCAAGCCAGGCGCGCTACTGACGCGCGACCTGCGCAGCAGGTCGGGGCATCTGCTGTTGCCGCGCGGGGCCACCATCTCCGCCAACCAGTTGTCGGTATTGAAGGATTACTCTGAGCGTTATGGCGTCGCGCAGATTTTTGTGTTGGACAATTCGGAGACAGCGGTCAATCCGGTTGTGAGAAGCTAGCCATGACCCGGATTCGGCCGCAGCATAGTCAAGCAAGCGCGATAGGGCGCAGCGTGTTGGTCATCGTGCTGTTGCTGGGCATGCTGCAAATTGGCGTCATGTTGCAGCTGCAGATCGCGTCTTGGGAACGATATCAGCAAGCCAGCCAGTTGACCGAATGGAGCGGCGATGCCGATCTGCTTTACCGCTTTGCGGAAGCGCAGCTGAGCGAAAGCGGACAATTGCGCGCCTTGCTGCTCGGCAAGCCGCCTACCGCGGACCAGCAAAATCGGCTGGACCAGCTGGGCCGACGGGTGGACGAGGATTATTTCGCGCTGGCCACGTCTTTGCGCAAGAGGCAGAACGGCCGGATCGAGGAAAAATTGATCCATCTGCAGCAGACGCTGCGCCAGTTCCAGCAGTTGCGCGCGCTGGCCGGCGAAACCTGGCGTGCCCACACAGGTCCCAACGAGGCCTTGACTACCCGGCTTTATGAAGAAACGCGCGATGTTCAGGAGCAGGTGCAGCATTTGCTGAGCGACGCGGTGGTTTCCATGGCGGCGAGCGGCGATCCGCGCATCAATAATCTGGTGTGGTTGCGGCAGGATTTGTGGATGTCCGCTTATTGGCTGCGCGCCAATGCGCAATCACTGGTATTGCGCATGATGTTGGGGCATAGGCTGGACCGGCACGTGGAAGAGGATCTGGCGCGCCGTTTGGCTGCCGGGATGCTGACCTTGGACAAGCTCAGGCCCCGAGTGGACAGCGTGCAGGATCCGAGCTTGTCGGCCAAGTTCACCACGCTTGCGCTGCTGGCGCAGCGGCAACAGTTGTTGGCGCAATTGCAGCTGGATCAATTGGATGGCCGCTTGCAATTCGCTCAGGCCAATAACTTTTCTCTCAATCTGGATCGCTTGACGGAGGCGTTTTCGCAGACGCTGCAGGATGTGTCCGGCCATACTGCCGCCGCGGCCCAGGCTAGCCTGTCCGATGCCAGGCGCGAGCTGCTGCGAGCCGGCTTGTTCGCCTTGGTGGAAATCGTGTTGCTGGGCTTCCTCCTGTACGTGATGGTGCGCAAGGTGCTCAAGCCGCTGGACTTTCTGCAGCGCATGCTCGACGTATCCGGCGATGCGATGCTGGTGATCAATCAGAGCGGCGCCATCGAAATGGCCAACGAGGGCGCCGGAAGAATGTTCGGCTACTCGATGAGCATGTTGGCGGGCATGCCCGTCAAGCAGCTTTTCGTGATGAACGATGAGTTGCATTCCGTGTTGTCTGCCTTGGAAATTCAGGAGGGGCGCTCGCTGCAGGTAGAGGGAATGGGCAGTGGCGGCGAGCATTTTCATGCCTTGCTCACGATAGATCGCTATCTGGACGGGAATAACCGTCCTTTGCACATCTTGATCGTGCGGGATGAGCACAAGCGCAGGCTGGCTGAAGCCTCGCTGGAGCGCAGCGTCGAATTGCTGTCGGTCATTTCGGAAATCGAGGCTTTGCTGCTTTCTCGCTCATCGCGCGAGGCGGTGTTTGCGCGCTTGCATGATACGTTCCTGGATTTCACGCATTCCGAGCAGTGTGTTTTGGTGGCCTGGTCGGCATTGGACAACAGCGACGAGTCCCTGCGCTTGCAGGCCGGGGAGTGGCCGGATTTTCTGCCGCAGATACAGCAATTGTCGATGGCCGAGGCGCCATTGCCGGCCCTGTTCCGCAGCTTGTCGGCGCAACCGTCCTGGGTCTCCTTGCCGGTGATGCTGGCCGGAGAGGTGGCGGCGGGGGTGTGCCTGATGCGGCCAACGCTGTCGCAGCTCGGCATCAGCATCCTGCCCTTGCTGGGCGCCTACGCCAATATCCTCGGTTTTTACGCGGAGGAAGACCGCCGTAAGCTGTCTGAAGCTCAATTGCGCGCGGTGTTGCAAGAGGAAGAGGCGGTGTACTCCGCTTCGCCGGTGGGCTTGCTGCGCTTGAACGAACACTTCCAGATCACCCGCGCCAACCTCACCGCGGAAAGCATTTTCGATGTCGGCGATGGATACGGCTTGTCCGGCATGCACTTGATGGAGCTGCTGGCTTCTGAGCATGGCTGGTACGAGCTGGCCGAGCAGATGTCCAAGATGCAGCAGGAAAACGCGCGCATCCACTGCGAGCTGGAGTGCTTGACCGGCACCGGCCGACCGATCTGGGTGCTGTTCGAGGGGCAGCTGTTGTTCCCGGACGCCGCCGAGTCGGTGATCATTCTGGCCTGCTTGGACATCACCGAACGCAAGATGGCCGAGTTCGAGCTGCGCATGGCGCGCGACCAGGCCAATGCCGCCAACCGGGCCAAGAGCGCCTTCCTCGCCACGATGAGCCACGAGATCCGCACGCCGATGAACGGCGTGCTCGGCATGCTGGAGTTGCTGGCGATGACGCAGCTGGACGCGGAGCAACGCGATACCGTGTCCACTATACAAGACTCTGCCAATACCTTGCTCAGGCTGATCGACGATATTCTCGATTTCTCCAAGATCGAAGCGGACCGGATGGAAATCATCCCCACCCGGACGGCCGTGCAGCCGTTCATGGACAGTCTGCGCAGCCTGTATCAGGAGAATGCCAACAAGAAAGGCCTGGCGCTGACGCTGACGCTGGACGACAAGCTGGCGCCGACGCTGGTGATGGATCCGTTGCGGGTGCGGCAGGTCTTGCAGAACTTCATCAGCAATGCCATCAAGTTCACCTCCGGCGGAAAAGTGGATATCCGGGTGAGGGTGATGGATACCGTCGCCAATTACCAGGTGCTGGCATTTGAAGTCGAAGATACCGGCATCGGCATGTCGCAGGAGCAGTTGAGCAAACTGTTCCAGCCATTCACCCAGGCGGATTCCGAAACGACCAGGCGTTTTGGCGGCACTGGCTTGGGGCTGGCCATCTGCCGGCGGCTGGCCGGTTTGATGGGCGGGCATGTGGAAATGGAAAGCGAGCCAGGCAAGGGCAGCTGCGCGCGCCTGCTGCTGGAACTGGAGTGGCTGGCGGAGCAGGTCGAGCCGGTGGTGCTGCCGGAGCAGCGGGTGCCTTTGGAGTCGGTTTCCGCTCCTCTTGCCAGTGGCGGCGCGTCTGCCGGCGTCGAGAAGGGTTATCCCATTCTGTTTGCCGAGGACAATCCAACCAACCGCAAGCTGACGCTGAAACAGCTGGAAAAGCTAGGCTACCCGGCGGACTGGGCGGAAGACGGCGACCGCGCCTTCAGCAAGTGGCTGGCTGGACGTTATTCCCTGATTCTGACCGATTGCCACATGCCTGGCATAGACGGCTATCAACTGGCCCGGCTGGTGCGCGCCTATGAGGCGTCGCATCCCGAGTGCGGCCGTATTCCCATCGTCGCCTGCACCGCCAACGCCGCGAAAGAGGAGGTGGACAAGACGCGCGAGGCCGGCATGGACGACTTCCTCACCAAGCCCTTGTCGATTCATGCCCTGCAATCGACCTTGAGCAAATGGATGCGGTCTGTCGGCGACTCAGGAGAGCAGACTATCTTGCCGCCGGAGGCCGCCATGGAGCCGTTGCCCCAGTCAGCTGGGCAGGCAGGCGCGCAAGACGGGGAGGATAACCTCTCAGTGCCGATCGACCGTAGCGTGCTGCAGGTCTACAGCAACGGCGATTTGAGCATGGAGCTGGAGATCCTGCGTGAGTTCCAGACCGGCAACCAGGAGGACGTGGCGGCCTTGCGCGAGGCGCTGCAAAGCCGGGATCCGGACAAGATCGGGTTTGCCGCCCACCGGATCAAGGGCGCCAGCCGCATGGTCGGCGCCAATGACCTGGGCGCGGCGGCGGAGGCCGTGGAAAAAGCCGGCAAGGACCGCAATGTCGAATTGGCGCATCAGGCGATGCTGAAGTTCGACGAGGAACTGGCGCGTTTCGAGGACTGGCTCACAGCCCAAACCGAGGCAGACTTGGCCTGAGGACGCGCGGCGCTTAAAATCCGCTGCATGACGCACTCAACCGTATCGCTTTATCCCTTGCTGGAGCAGGCGCTGTTGTGCCGCGACGTCGAGGAAAAGCTGTCGCTTGCCGAACGGCTTTTCCAGGATTGGCGCGCCGGCTCGCTGGCCCGTCTGGCGGCAGCCGATCCCTACGCCTTGCCGGAGGCGGGGCGGCCGGAACGTCCCGAGTTGGTCCACCCCGCCAGGGTGCCGCGGCGCGGCCTTTCTACCCGTCAGGGGCATGGCGCCTTGCTGCACGCCATCGCCCATATCGAATTCAATGCCGTCAATCTGGCGCTGGACGCGGCCTGGCGCTTTCGCGACATGCCGGACGGCTTTGTCGACGATTGGCTGCGGGTGGCGGCGGAGGAGGCCGGCCATTTCCGGCTGCTGCAGGACAGGTTGCGGGAGCTGGGTTTCGCCTACGGCGATTTTCCGGCGCATGACGGCCTGTGGGCGATGACGCGCAAGACCGATCATGATGTGATGATTCGCATGGCCCTGGTGCCCAGGGTGCTGGAGGCGCGCGGGCTGGACGTGACGCCAGGCATCCAGCGGCGGCTGGCCGCCATCGGCGATACGGCCAGCGTTGCCGTGCTGGACATCATCCTGCGCGACGAAATCGGCCATGTGCAGATCGGCAACCGTTGGTTCTGCGAGCTATGCCGGCAGCGCGGGCTGGAACCACAGGCGACTTTCCGCCGTCTACTCGATGAGTACGCGATGCAACTGCATCCCGGCGACTACAATCTGCCCGCGCGCGAAGCCGCGGGTTTCTTCGCCGATGAATTGGCGGCGCTGGCCCGGCTGGGCGAGCAGCCGGCCGACGCCTGACTTTTTTATCTGGATCACCTTAATGAAAAATCTGATCATTCGCCTGCGCGGCAATCGCAAGTTCGGCATCGCGATGTTGCTGGCTTCCACCTTGTTATTCATGGCGATGTCCGTGCTATGGCGCGGCGGCGAGACGGAAAGCCTGTTGCTGCGACTGCTGTGCCCAATGCTGCTATTGCTTGCCATGGCGGGGCAGTTGCTGTCTTTGGCGGCGTTGTTGCAAAAACCACGAAAATAAAACGGCTTTAAAAAACAGCGGCTTAAAGTTGCGGCGATGCGTCAGGCGGGCTTGACGCTGAATGTCCACCCGCGCATAATCGCGGCCGAATAAGCCTCAAACAGGCTCCGCTATGGTGCGGGGCCTGTCGTTTTTTGCACTTGCGGAGCGTCTGCATCATGGAGCACCAGGTATTCCTGCGTAAGCTGGAAGCCAATGCGCTGGCAGCATCGGATTTCAATCATCAAGCCCACCTGTACGCAGCCTGGGGCTATCGTCGGGAGTACCCGGCGCCGGAGGCGGCTGCGCGTTGCGCGCATGCGCTGTCGCGCTTCGCCATGGCGAATGGCGCGGCGACCAAGTACAACCACACGCTGACGATGGCGCTGCTGGCCATCGCCTATAGCCGGGTGGAGTCCGACCCGGCGCTGATGGAAGACTGGCAGGCCTTTCTGGATAGCTGCCGCGATCTGGCCCAGGATGCCAAGGCCGTGCTGGAGCAGCACTACTCGTCCGAACGCCTGGCCGCAGACTCTGCCCGCAAGGCTTTCGTCAAGCCGGACCGCAAGCCGCTGCCGGTTTCCTGCCTGCTCAACTGAATACCAAGAAGTCATCACCCAATGATCAAAGCCCCCGAATTGCTGCTGCCGGCCGGCACGCTGGACAAGATGCGCGCCGCCTATGATTTTGGCGCCGACGCCGTGTACGCCGGCCAGCCGCGCTACAGCCTGCGCGCCCGCAACAACGATTTCAAGCTGGAAGAACTGAAGCAGGGCATAGACGAGGCCCACGCGCGCGGCAAGCTGTTCTTTGTCGCCAGCAACATTCTGCCGCACAACAGCAAGATCAAGACCTATATGGCCGACATGGAGCCGGTGATCGCCATGAAGCCGGACGCGCTGATTATGGCCGACCCGGGGCTGATCATGATGGTGCGCGAGAAGTGGCCGGAAGTGCCCATCCACCTGTCGGTGCAGGCCAATACCGTCAACTATATGGGCGTCAAGTTCTGGCAGAAGCTGGGCGTGTCGCGCATCATCCTGTCGCGCGAGCTGTCCCTGGACGAGATTGCGGAAATCCGCCAGGAATGCCCCGACATGGAGCTGGAAGTGTTCGTTCATGGTGCATTGTGCATCGCGTACTCCGGCCGTTGCCTGCTGTCTGGTTATTTCAACCACCGCGATCCGAATCAAGGCACCTGTACCAATGCTTGCCGCTGGGACTACAAGGTGCACGACACGCAGGGCGACGACGCCGGCGATGTGCAGGTGATCCAGTTCGACTTCAACAAGGCGCTGGAAGAAGCCAACCAGAATTTCTCGTCCTGCGGCAGCCAGCAGCGCCACCCCTTGGCGGACAAGACTTATCTGATCGAAGAGGGCAGCCGTCCGGGCGAACTGATGCCCATCATCGAGGACGAGCACGGCACCTACATCATGAATTCCAAGGACCTGCGTGCCGTCGAGCAGGTGGAGAAGCTGGTGAAGATAGGCGTCGATTCGCTGAAGATCGAGGGCCGCACCAAGAGTTTGTACTATGTGGCGCGCGCCGCCCAGGTGTACCGCAAGGCGATCGACGACGCCGTCGCAGGCCGTCCGTTCGACCTGAGCCTGCTGTCCGATCTGGATGGTCTGGCCAACCGCGGCTATACCCCGGGTTTTCTTGAGCGGCACCAGAGCCAGGATTACCAGAACTACCTGACCGGGCACTCCAAGGCCAAGCAGAGCCAGTATGTCGGCGATGTGATCGAAGTGGATGCCGAAGGCTGGGCGCTGGTGGAAGTGAAGAATAAGTTCGCCGTCGGCGACAAGCTGGAGGTGATCCATCCGTCCGGCAACCGCATCATCGAACTGGCGCAGATGATACGCAATGGCGAGTCGGTGCAAGTGGCTGCCGGCAACGGCATGCAGGTGCGGATTCCCGGTTTTGCCGGCTATGACCACAAGGCCCTGATCACCCGCCTGTTGTGATTGCCGCTGTTTTTCGCATTTAAAGGCTGCCGCTGGCAGCCTTTTTGCTTTATCAGTCGGCAGCAGGTGTTGCGTCGGTGTTGCGGGATGGTTGATTGTGGCGGCGCCAGGAAAGCCAGCGATTTCCTGATCGAGTTTTGTTGATGATAATGTCTTGAATCAAAGGCCGGCCAAGCTCGCGCTTAGGCCGATAGATCATCGCGGCGTTGATGATCATAAACGCTAGTTGGCAACAAATAGACAGTGTGTTGATTTTTTTGTGAAGAAACTGGCTTTTCTATTGCAACTCTGCGTAAACCTGATTAAAAAGTAGTTACATAAAAAAATATGGCGTCAAATTTATTAAACGCCACCATCGCATATTGGAGCGAGAGAGAGGAAATCATGATGCAAGCAGCCCGCCCTTGGCCTGACTGTTCCCCATCCTGCCGCGCCGGTTCCCCCGCGTTTGCGCTTCACTCGCCGCCTCGTTTCCTGCATAGCCCGCCCGCTTCTTTCTGAACCGTTCCGTCTATCCGTTCACTCCGGCGTCAAACCGCTGACAGCACCTCTCCGCGCGCCTGAAGCAAGGCGTTAACGCAGACAACGCAATGGTAAGCCAAGGCTAGCCAGCGCGGGATAGGGTGGTTTTGTGAGCGCGGTGAATTCGGGTTACATGCCGTAACGCTTGAGCATATTACGTTTGCCTGCCTTGGGTGTATGTTGGCTTAATGCCGCCGTCTGCGCGGCAAGCCAGCGCAATGGGCAGACGACGCAATGAAGAATGCAGTTCCTCGGGATCTCCCGTCATCGGCGGGAGCATTTATGGTCGTGCTACTTAGGAAGCCTGTCATGAAGAAGAAACTGGTTCACAAAGTTCTGTATTCCTTGTTGTTGCTTTTGCCAGCCACCGGTGCGCTGGCGGAGGACAAGTCGCTTAACGTCTACAACTGGTCGGATTACATCGCCAAGTCCACCATCCCCGGCTTTGAAAAGCAGACCGGCATCAAGGTGAAATACGATGTCTACGACAGCGATGACACCTTGCAAGCCAAGATGCTGACCGGCCGCGCCGGCTACGACATCGTGGTGCCTACCTCCAATTTCATGGCCAGGCAGATCGAAGCCGGCATCTACCAGAAACTGGACAAATCCAAGCTGCCCAATCTGGCCAATCTGGACAAGTCTCTGATGGCCAAGATCGTCGACGCCGATCCGGGCAACGCGCACGGCGTGCCGTGGGCTTATGGCACTGACGGCCTGGGTTACAATTTCACCAAGGTCAAGGCCATCCTGGGCAACAACGCCCCGCTGGACAGCTGGGACATCCTGTTCGATCCCAAATACGTGTCCAAGCTGAAAGACTGCGGCGTGTCCGTGCTGGATCAGGCCAACGATGTGTTCGCCGTTACGCTGCACCATCTGGGCAAGGATCCGAACAGCAAGAATCCGGCCGACTACCAGGCCGCGTTCGAGGCCTTGAAGAAGATTCGCCCCTACATCACCCAGTTCAACTCGTCCGGCTACATCAACGACCTGGCCAATGGCGACATCTGTCTGGCGCTGGGCTGGTCCGGCGACGTCAACATCGCCAAGCACCGCGCGGCCGAGGCCAAGCGTTCCTATCAGCTGGGTTACGTGATCCCCAAGTCCGGCGCGCCGATCTGGTTCGACGTGATGGTGATCCCGAAGGATGCGCCGCACCCGGAAGCCGCGCTCAAGTGGATCAACTACATCGAGACGCCTGAGGTCAACGCGGCGATTACCGACGAGGTGTTCTACCCGACGGTCAACGCGGCGGCGCGCAAGTTCGTCAAGCCGGAAATCGCCAATGATCCGACCATCTACCCGCCGGAATCGGTGATGAAAACCTTGTTCCTGTTGAAGCCGTTGCCGGCGGACATCACCCGTCTGCAGAACCGGCTGTGGACGCAGCTGAAGACCGGGCGCTAAGCCTGTCATGAGCCGGGTGCCGCCATCCGGCTCTTGTCTGGATCACACAACAATAGTCCGCTGCCCGGCCTAGCCGGGACGGCCGGACAGCCGTGGGACATTGTCCGCCCTTGTTGGGCGGTCTGATGGTGTCGGCGAAGGCGCTTCGCCGATGGGGACGCAATGTTCAAACGCCTCAGGCGTTGTGGTGCTGCCATGAAACTACCGGATCTGAAATGGTTGCCATCGGGCAGGACAACGGCGATCGCCGTGCCTTTCCTGTTCCTGTTCGTGTTTTTCCTGTTGCCCTTCCTGCTGGTGGTGGGCATCAGTTTCTCCCAGCAGCAGCTGGGCATCCCGCCTTACACGCCGCTGACCAAGCTGGAAAACGACGTCTACACGGTTGCGCTCAACGTGAGCCATTACCGCTTCATGTTCACCGACGACCTGTATTTCGCCACCTATGTCAGCTCGGTGAAGATGGCGTTCTTCTCCACCGTGCTGTGTCTGCTGATCGGCTATCCGATGGCCTACTACATCGCGCGGGCCGAGGGCGCGACGCGCAACACCCTGATGATGATGGTGATGCTGCCGTTCTGGACCTCGTATCTGATTCGGGTTTACGCCTGGATAGGCATTCTGAAGAACGACGGTTTTCTCAACCAGTTCCTGCTATGGCTGGGGGTGATCAATAGTCCGCTGCATCTGTATCACACCAACTGGGGGGTCTACATCGGCATGGTGTTCTCCTACCTGCCGTTCATGATCATGCCGCTGTACGCCCACTTGGTGAAGATGGATCTGACGCTGCTGGAAGCGGCCTACGACCTGGGCGCCAAGCCTTGGCGCGCGTTTTGGCAGGTGACGCTGCCTTTGTCGAAGAACGGCATCGTCGCCGGCAGCCTCCTGGTGTTCATCCCGGCAGTGGGCGAGTACGTGATTCCGGAGCTGTTGGGCGGCTCGGACACGCTGATGATAGGCCGCGTGATGTGGGAAGAATTCTTCAGCAACAATGACTGGCCGATGGCCGCCACGGTGACCTGCTGCATGGTGCTGCTGCTGTTGGTGCCGATGGCGCTGTTCCAGCATTACCAGGTCAAGACAATGGAGGAGGCGAAATGATCAAGCCAAGCAAACCCTTGTCCTTTCTGGTGCTGGGACTCGGATACACCTTTCTGTACTTGCCCATCGTGCTGCTGGTGATCTACTCGTTCAACGAGTCCAAACTGGTGACGCTGTGGTCGGGGTTTTCTTTCAAATGGTACGCCGCCTTGCTGGACGACGATGAGCTGATCAATGCCGCCTGGCTCAGCCTGAAGATCGCGCTGATGACGGCGACGGCATCGGTGGTGATGGGTACCTGGGCCGGCTTCGTGCTGGGGCGTTTTGGCCGCTTCCGGCTGTTTGCGCTGTTTACCGGCATGATCAACGCGCCGCTGGTGATTCCCGAAGTGATCCAGGGCATATCGTTGCTGCTGCTGTTCGTGGCGATGGAGCAAAGCCTGGGGTGGCCGGAGGGCAGGGGGGTGTTCACCATCTGGATCGGCCACGTGATGCTGTGCGTGTCCTACGTCACCATCGTGGTGCAGTCGCGGGTGCGCGAGTTGAACCTGTCGCTAGAAGAGGCGGCGATGGACTTGGGCGCGCGGCCGCTGAAAGTGTTTTTCGTCATCACGCTGCCGCTGATCTCGCAGGCGCTGGTGTCCGGCTGGCTGTTGTCGTTCACGCTGTCGCTGGACGATCTGGTGCTGACCGCCTTCCTGTCCGGTCCAGGTTCCACCACCCTGCCCATGGTCATCTTCTCGCGGGTGAGGCTGGGTCTGAATCCGGAAATGAACGCGCTGGCTACCTTGTTCATCGTGCTGGTGTCGGTGGGCGTGGTCGTCGCCAATATCTATATGGGCGCGATGACGCGCAAGCGCGAGAAAGAGATGCGGTTGGCCTTTGCCAACGGCTGAGCAGGGTTGCGATGTAAACCACAAAGCAGTGCAGCACAAGGAGAAATGATGATGAAGAAGGTTCTGATCAGCGCATTGATCGCCGCGCTGCCCGGCGTGGCGATGGCCGATGCCAAGTCCGACGAGATCGTCCGGCTGAAGGCGCAGATGCAAAAACTGCAGCAGCAGATGGCGGAGCTGCAAAAGGCGGTGGAAGCGGCGACGGCCGATAAACCGGCCCCGGCCGCCTCGGCAGCCGCCAGTGGCGATGATGCCAATGCTGAGCTGAAAGAGCGGGTAGCCGGCATGGAGTTGAAGGTGGATAGGCTCAACACCGCCGCCAATGAAGGCCCGATCGCCGGCCTGAGCATTACCGGCTATCTCGACCCCACCTATATCTACAACCGCGGGCCTAACAGCGCCGGCTTCCAGTTCCTGAACCACCAGAATACTTACGCTTACAGCAACAGCACCTTCGGCGATGTCTACCTGGACATCAAGAAGACCTTCGGCATCGGTCCCACCGCGCCCAGCGCCGAAATCACCATCATGCCCAACCGCGGCTCCGGCAACACCTTGCTGGATGGCGGCAGCGGCAACAACATCATCAATACCGCGGTGATCAACTTCCCGTTGACTGACACTTGGACTTTCAATGCCGGCCTGATGAATAGTTTCGGCGGCTACGAGGTGCAACAGTCCAACCAGATGGTGACCTTGACCCACGGCCTGCTGTACGACTTCAGCGATCCGGGCAGCTATATCGGCGCCGGCTTCAACTGGAGCCACGACGTGTGGGCGTGGAAGTTCCTGCTGGCCAATGAGCAGTACCGCACGCATGCCAACAACCAGACGTTCAACGGCACCCGCAGCAACAATACGCCTACCGCCACCGCCCGCGTCGATTACACCTGGAGCAGTGCGCTGGATCTTGGCATGTCAATGAATGCGGGCAGGCAAACGCTCCCATCGACCACTACCGGCAGCGGCTACGGTTATCAAGGCACTGCGCCGGGGCCTTACAGCAACTATTTCTTCACCGAGGCCGACGCCAGCTACACCTTGGGGGATATCCAGTACAACGCCGAACTGGATTACGGCCAGCAGCAGCGAGCCGCTTGGAATGGCGGCAATGCCGTGTGGTACGGCGCCTCCCTCCTGGGCCACCGCAAATGGATGACCGAGACCGTCGGTAAGATGGGCGCCACTTTGCGTTACGACTATCTGAACAACAGCAAGAACGGCGGCGGCGGCGGCGGGATTGCTTTGGGTAGTAATGGAGTCGATGGTGTGAATGGCTTCGGTGTATCCGCCGTCTGCCTAGCTAGCGGATCGTCCGATTGCAAGGGCGCCAACCGCCAGGCTTTGACGGCGGACCTGCTGTTCTTCCCCACCGATCAGTTGACGCTGAAGCTGGAATACCGTCACGATTGGGCCAGCGAAAGCGTCTTCCTGCGCAACGACGGCAGCTATCGCAAGAGCAACGACCTGATCGGCGCCCAGGCGGTCTACACCTTCTGAGTTCGGCATCGGTTTTCCAGCGGCGGCGGGCCTGTCCCGCCGCTTTTTAATTTGCCATGCTTGCGGCAGAATGCCTGCATCATTCCGGATATCGTCCCTTATTCATGTTGCTTGATCTGCTGCGCTGGCCGCTGCCGCGCTACCGTCCCGACGCTTCCCGCGGCCATCACGGCTCGGATGGCTACCGCAATCTCTATCCTTTCCAGCAGCCGCGTTTTGTTGATCTGGCCCGCTGGAACTGGCAGCGAAGACGGCTGAAAGTCGCGCATCGCCTGCAAGACATCCGCAGGGTCGAGCCTGACGCGGCGGCGTTGACGGCCAATCGCGAGCGGCCGTCTTATACCTGGATAGGCCACGCCAGCGGGTTGATTCAGCTGGCTGGGGTGAATCTGTTGCTGGACCCGGTTTGGTCGCCGCGTGCCTCGCCTGTGCAGTGGATGGGGCCGAAGCGCCTGCTGCCGCCCGCCATGGCTTTGCCGGACTTGCCGCGCATCGACGTGGTGATGGTGACGCACAATCATTATGACCACCTTGATTTTCCTACCCTACGCCGCTTGGCGGCTCAGGCGGGCGGATCGCCGTTGTTTGTGGTGCCCTTGGGCGTGGGGCGGACCTTGCTGCGCGCCGGGGCGCCGGCTGAGCGCATCGTCGAACTCGACTGGTGGCAGCGTCATCGCCACGGCGCGGTTGAGTTGACGCTGACGCCGGCGCAGCACTGGAGCAAACGCTGGGTCTGGGGCGACCGCAACCGCGCGCTGTGGGGCGGCTTCGCGGTAAAGGGCGACGGCGTCCAGCTTTGGTATCCGGGCGATACCGGGTATCATCCGGAGCTTTTCGCGCGCATTGCCGAGCATCTGGGCGAGGTCGATTTGGCGCTGCTGCCCATCGGCGCCTACCAGCCGCGCTGGTTTCTGGCGCCGCAGCACATCAATCCGGACGAGGCGGTGGAGATTTTCCGCATTCTGCGCCCGAAGCGGGCGCTGGCGGTGCATTGGGGCACCTTTGTCCTGACTGATGAGCCGCTGCATCAACCGCCGCTGGATCTGGCCGAAGCCTTGCGCCGACATGGCATCGCGCCGGCTGATTTCAGCGTGCCGGCCTTGGGCGAGACCGTCTGGCTGGATGAACCGATACGCAGCGAAAAGCCGTAAAGGATCAAAAGAAGGGCAATTGCAGGCACCTCAAGGTGGATCAAGCATTGCCCGCACCGGCCTGGGCGAATACAATCAAAATCCAGTTATTTTTCAAAAGCGAAGGCAAATTTTCGTTTTCGCGGCAATTCGTGGGGCTATCTAATGACTATTCATCAACTGATCAACGAACGGGTACAGGCGGCGCTGGCAGCGGCTGGCGCCCCTGATGCGCCTGCCGTGGTCCAGCCGGCTTCCAAGCCGGAATTCGGCGACTACCAGGCCAACGGCGTCATGGGCGCCGCCAAAGCGCTGAAGACCAACCCGCGCGCGCTGGCCGAAAAGGTCGTGGCCGCGCTGGATCTTGCCGGCATCGCCGACAAGGTGGAAATCGCCGGTCCGGGTTTCATCAATATTCATCTAGCCCCTGAATATCTGTCCCGACGAAGCGAAGCCGCCCTGAAAGACGACAAGCTGGGCATCGCGCCGGTGAAGCCGCTGCGCGTGATGGTGGAATATTCCTCGCCTAACCTGGCCAAGGAAATGCACGTTGGCCATTTGCGCTCGTCCATCATCGGCGACGCGCTGGCGCGCGTGATGGAATACGTGGGCCATGATGTGGTTCGCGCCAACCACGTGGGCGACTGGGGCACCCAGTTCGGCATGCTGGTGGCCTACCTGGTGGAAACCAGCCACGCCGGCGACGCCGACCTGCAGCTGTCCGACCTGGAAACCTTCTACCGCAACGCCAAGATCCGCTTCGACGAGAGCGAAGACTTCGCCAACACCGCCCGCGATTACGTGGTGAAACTGCAGGGCGGCGATGAGGAAGTGCTGAAGTTGTGGCGCCAGTTCGTCGATGTGTCGCTGAAGCATTGCGAAGACGTATACGAGAAGCTGAATGTCGGCCTGAAGCGCGAGCATGTGCGCGGCGAATCGTCGTACAACGACGACCTGCCGGTCATCGTGCAGGAGCTGCGCGAGAAGGGCTTGCTGACTGAGGACGACGGCGCGCAAGTGGTGTTCCTGGAGGAGTTCCGCACCCAGGAAGACAAGCCGATGGGCGTGATCGTGCAGAAGAAGGACGGCGGCTTCATTTACACCACCACCGACATCGGCGCGGTGCGCTACCGCCATCGCGAGTTGAAGCTCGACCGCGTGATCTATGTGGTGGACGCGCGCCAGAGCCAGCACTTCGCCCAGATGTTCTCCATCTGCCGTAAGGCCGGTTTCGCGCCGGAAGGCATGAAGCTGGAGCACGTGGGTTTCGGCGTGATGATGGGCGACGACGGCAAGCCGTTCAAGACCCGTTCCGGCGGCACCGTCAAGCTGATCGAGCTGCTGCATGAAGCCGAGGAGCGCGCTTACGCGCTGGTGTCCGAGAAAAACCCTGACCTGTCCGACGAGCAAAAGCGTGAAATCGCCAACGCGGTGGGCATCGGCGCGGTGAAGTACGCCGACCTGTCCAAGAACCGCATGAGCGACTACATCTTCAACTGGGACACCATGCTGGCGTTCGAGGGCAACACGGCGCCGTACCTGCAATATGCGTATACCCGCGTGCAGAGCGTGTTCCGCAAGGCAGAGGACTACGACGCCAACGCCAAGATCGTGATCACCGAACCGGCTGAGAAGCAGCTGGCTGCCGCGCTGGCGCAGTTCGAAGACACGCTGAACGCGGTGGTGGAAGGCTGCTACCCGCACTATCTGTCGCAGTACCTGTACCACATCGCCACGCTGTTCTCGCGTTTCTACGAAGCCTGCCCGATCCTGAAGAGCGAGGGCGAGGTCCGCGCCAGCCGTCTGCAACTGGCCGCGCTGACCGCCAAGACCCTGCGCACCGGCCTGGATCTGCTGGGCATCAAGGTGCTGGAGTCGATGTAAGCGCCGCTGCCCGGATCATCGCCAAAAACCCCGCCTTACCCGGCGGGGTTTTTCATGGTTAGGCATAGGGCCGGAACGGATTGCCGTGATGGCGGTCCATTGTGGCGCAGCGCCGCATTTGCCCTATCCGCGCGCGGTAAAAAACAATTCGCCAACCATATGAATGGTATCCCGATGAACGCTTCATTATCCATCGCCGCGCGCAGCGCCGGCATCGCGCTCTGCCTGTGGCCTCCCATCGCCTCGCAAGCGGGGCTCGCCCCGACTCCCGCTGATCCGCAAACGGTAGCGCAATATCTGAAACAGGCCAAAGCCAGCCAGCAACCGGCCAGGCTACTTGGCGAAAGCGAGCAGGATGGCGTCACCGTGCGCAGCTACGGTTTTGTGTCGCAGCGTTGGCCGGGCTTAGGCAGCACGCTGGCCAGCGACGCGCCTCAGTGGGAGCATGAGTTGAAACTGGCGCTGCCGCCGGAACGCAAGCCGGGCTCGCCGGTGCTGCTGTATGTCAGCGGCGGCAGCAACCATGCAGAGAAGGGCCCGCAAGCGCCGCGGGATCCGTTGCCGATCGCAGAACTGGCGCGCGGGTTGGGCATCGCGGTAGCTGAGCTGTATTACGTTCCCAACCAGAGCCTGCATCTGGACGGACGGCCGCTCGGCCGCGAGGATGCGCTGGTCGCCTATAGCTGGCGCAAGAGCGTGGACCAGCCGGAGGCCGACCGTTTCAGCTCCTTGCATCTGCCGATGACACAGGCCGCCGTCGCGGCGATGGATGCGATCCAGGCCAGCCTGCCGGATGCGCGCGCCTTCGTGCTGTCGGGCAGCTCCAAGCGCGGCTGGACCAGTTGGCTGGCCGGATTGAATGACGAGCGGGTCCAGGCCATCGTGCCGGTGGTCGCCGATTTCTGGAACATCCGCGTCAATTTCACCCACGTGTACAACAGCTACGGCAAGCAATGGCCGGTGGCGCTGCGGGATTATGACAGAAACGGCATCACCGGCGAGGTGCTGAACGGCAGTCCCGGCTTCGACGCCTTGCTGCGGTTCGAAGACGTGGTCAACTACCCGGAAAGCATGGCGCGGCTGGCGAAATACATGATTTCCGCGTCCGGGGACGACTTCGCGGTGCCGGACTCCGCCTGGAGCTATCTGCCGATGTTGAAGGGGCCGATGCAGCTGCGCTATCTGCCCAATCAGTCCCATTACGTGGGCAGCAAGCAGGTGGCCGAGGCGCTGCGACAGTTCATGGGCCGCTGGCTGGCTGGCAAGCCTTTGCCCGAGGCCAGCGTGGACGGGGACGAGCGCAATGGCCGGATCAGCGTGAGCACCCGGGAGCCGGCGGTCCACGCCAGATTATGGCTGGCGCGCAATCCGGACAGCCGCGATTTCCGCCTCCGTTCCGGCATCCGCTATCAGGAGCAGCCGATCAAGGGCAAGTGCCGGCTGGGCGAGTGCCGCTTCGAATTCACGCCGGACGCGGCACAGCCGGGCTGGCAGGCTTATTTCATCGAGTTCGAGGCCAAGGATTTCACCTGGACCACGCCGCCGCTGATCTGGCCTAAGCGCTATCCCGATGGCTCGAACGTGCCTGTCGCCGCGCCTCGACTGCAACTGGGCGGCTGAGGCCGCTTCACGCAAGCTGTAATAGGCGGTCGCGGATCTGGACCGGGGCGTTTGACGTTCCCTCCCAGTCCGCGCGCCGGTAGCGGCCATCTTCCAGTAGATCGGCGCCAAAATAATCGCAGCCCAGCAAGCGGATGGACGCGGGCAGCGCCGCCTGCGCCTCTTCGAGCAGCGCCGACTCCACATCCGGCACCAGCGCCGGCAGCGCCTGCCAGCCGCTCTGGTCTATCCAGCCCATGCGGCCCAGGCCAGCGATCAATCGCAGACGCTTTGGCCGCAGCCGGAAGAACATGAAATCCAGCGCCAGCCATTCTTCGGCCTCCGGGATATAGCGTAAGAGGCGCTGACGCAAAGCGTCCGGTGCCTCGAAGCATTCCGCATCTCCCAATATCGTCATCCGCGAGGCCGATTGCGCGGCATCGTCGCCAGGGGCCAGCAAAGACAGGCTGATGTGCGGATCGGCCAGCAGATTTTTGCTGTGCTCGGCCAGGTTGCTGGCCACGAATACCGGGCGGTGATGCTCGTCGCAGCAGTACTGGATGGCGCTGGCGTAGGGGTAGCCCGGATCATGCTGCGACTGGGTGGCGAGCGTGGCGTGGCGGCATTGATGCAGCAGGCTGATGGCGAGATCCGGTTTCATATCGGGCTTCCGGCAGGGAAAGATGCCGACATTCTAGGACGCGGGCGGGCAAAACAAAACGCCCCGCGAGAGGCGGGGCGTCGATGTCAACGCGCACTGAGCTTAGAAGCCTGCGGTCTTGGAGACGAAGGCGTTCAGATTGGCCACGTTCAAACTCCCCCAGCCGGTGGCATAGTCCCAGCCAGCCTTGGCCGAAAATGCGCCATTGCTGCCGCTGGCCACGTCATGGTACAGCGTGGGATTGGCCTTGAAGTACTTGTAGATGGCAGGGTTGGGCGAAACCAGCTTATTGCCGTTGAGCGACTGGATACGGTTCCAAAAGCCGCTGAACAAGGGCGCGGCCAAGCTGGTGCCGCCTACTTGATAGGTGCTGCCGGCCACCAGCACCAGCTCGCCGCTGTTCGGGTCGGCATCAAAAGCGATATCTGGGACCCCGCGGCGGGTCTTGGAGGTTGTCAGCACGCCGGCTGCGGTTTGCCATGACGGCGCGGCTTCGGTGTAGCTTGGTCCGCCGCCGCCGCCGCTCCAGGTTTTTTCGCTGCTGTACGCGTTGGCGCCGCTGGTGGTCAGTGTGGTGCCGCCGACTGCGATCACATAAGGCGATACCGCCGGATAGCTTTGATACGGCGTGCCGCCGCCGCACTCGTAAGAGCCGGAGTCGCCGCTGGAAACGGAGAAGGTTTGGCCGTGCGCCACGGCGGCTTGCAGCATTTGATCCACGCTGGCGGTCATGCCGGAGTATTGCGCGCTCAGCTCGCATTCGCCCAGCGATACATTGACCACCTTGGCGCTGTTGGCGCTGACCGCGGCATTGATGGCGGCGGCGATGTCGCTATTGCTCATCGACGGCGCCACATAAAACTGCAGTTGCTTCAGCGCGCCGCCGCTGGCGGCGAGTATGGTCTGGCTATCCAGATTCCACTCCACGATGCCGGAAGTGTCTGACGTGGGGCTGCCTGCATTGACGATGGCCACGCTGGGCGCGGCAAAGCCGGCGCTTCGGGCGTAGCTGTTCAGGTCGGCAACCGTCTGGCTCAGGTTTCCTTCCGCAATAATGCCGGCCACACCGCTCTTGGCGGCCGGCAGGTTGGCCGCGTTATAGATGGCGGCGAAGTCGGTCGGTTTGTGCGCGACGATGTCGGTGCTGGCCTTGGCCACGCTCTGGGCATGGAAGGCGGTATGGAATTGATGGACATTTTGCAGGCCGTGCACCGCCAGCACGATGCCGGACAGGCTGGCCGGCACCTGGACATTGGCGGTGTTGGCGTAGGCCTGGCGGCCATTGACGCTGTAACGATGCAACTTGGTTTGGAACGCCTTGTAAACTGTGGCGTGGCTGCCGTCGGCCGTTACCAGCAGATTGTTGGAAGAGACGGTGATATTGCGGAAGCCGTTCTGTTGCAGATGGCTCACCACCTGCTGAACCTGGGCCGAGGTGGGCGCGTATTGGGCCATGAACTGCGCGTCGCTGATCGGCTGGTTTTGTCCGGACTGGATGCTGCTGGTCAGCGCGTCCAGTTGAGATTGGTTGCGCAGCGCCAAGCTGATAGCCACATGAACCAGCTCACCGCCAGCGAGTTCTCCATTGTCTACTGCGCCTGGTATCAGCTGTTGCACCGGGTGCGCCTGAGTGGTGGTGGCGGTCCAGTTGCCGGCGGCCTGCGCCGGGATGCCGAATGCGCCGCCAATCAGCAGCAGAAGGGTGGAATATCTTGCCCGCATGCCATTTCTCCCTGAAGAAACCGCGTCCCGTCCTTGGATGATAGACGGGGAAGTACGCGTTTTTACTAGATAGCGAGCGTGCTGGCTTTTGTAAAGTAATTGCTCTTAAATTACCCGGTTTATTTGTAATTGTTTACGCAAAATTCAGATTGCATCCGGAAAGTGTGGATGGCTGGATACACCGGCATTGGCGCGTGGATAACAGAAAACCCCGGGCAAGCCCGGGGTTTCCGTCAGCGTAGCCGCTTCGATCAGAAGCCGGAGTGGCTGCCGATGAAGGTGTTCAGCGCGGACACGTTCAGGCTGCCCCAACCGGTGGCGTAATCCCAGCCCTTGGTGGCTTTGTAGCCGCCGTTGTTGCCAGTGGTCACGTCATGGTACAGGCCGGTATTGGCCTTGAAGTACTGGTAGATGGCCGGGTTCGGCGATACAAGGCTGTTGCCGTGAGCGGACTGGATGCGGGCCCAGAAGCCGGTGAACAGCGGAGCGGCTAGGCTGGTGCCGCCGATCTGTTCGTTGCTGCCGTTCACGACCACCAGCGCGCCGCTATTCGGATCTGCGTCGAAGGACACGTCCGGCACGCCGCGTTTGGTCTTGGACGTGGTCAGCACGCCGGCCTTGGTTTGCCAAGCCGGTGCGGCTTCTACGACGCTGGGGCCGCCGCCGCCGCCGTTCCATACCGATTCCGACGAGTACTTGGTGCCGCTGGTGGACAGCGTGGTGCCGCCCACTGCGATCACGTACGGCGAGGTGGCCGGATAGCTCTGGCCTGCGCTATTGCCGCATTCGGCGGAGCCGGAGTCGCCGGTGGACACCGAGAAGGTCTGGCCCTGTGCGACGGCGGTTTGGAAGATCTGGTCGTCGGAGGCAACCATGCCGTCGCTTTGCGCGCCGGTTTCGCACTCGCCCAACGAGACATTGATCACCTTGGCCGAGCCATCGCTGACCGCGGAGTTGAATGCCGCGGTGATGTCGGCGTTGGTCATCGAGGTGGCGACGTAGAAATTCATTTGTTGCAGCGCGCCGCCCGCGGCAGCCAGGATGTCCTGGCTATCCAGGTTCCATTCGCCCACGCCGTCGGTGTCGGAAGAGGCGTCGCCGGCGTTGACCACATTGGTCTGCACATAGCTGTAGCCGGCGGAATCTTCAAACTGCTGCAAGTCTTGCAGGGTTTGAGTCAGATCGCCTTCCGCGATGATGCCTACGGTGGTGTTGCTGGCCGGCGGCAGGCTGCTGGCGTTGTAGATCAAGGGGAAGTCGGTCGGATTATGGCCGACCACGCTGTTGGTCTTGGCTTTGGCGAAAGCTTGAACGCCGGCTTTCTGCAGCGTGGTGTGGAAGGTGTGAACGTTTTGCAGGCCATGGACGGCGAGCACGATGTTGCCCAGCGATTGCGGCACTTGGGCGGCGGTCACGTTGGCGAAGGCGGTGCGGCCATTGGCGTTGAAGCGATGCAGCGTCGCGTTGAAGGCGGTCTTGGCGGTGGCGGCGGAGCCGTCAGCGGTGATCAGCATGCGGTTGGCGGCAACTTTGATATTGCGGAAGCCGCTCTTTTGCAGGTGGGCTACAACCTGCTGTACCTGAGCTTGGGTGGGCGCGAACTGGGCCATGAACTCGTTGTGGCTCAGTGTCTTGTGGCTGGTGCCGGCCAGCAGGCTGCTGGTCAGCGCGTCCAGTTGCGCCTTGTTGCGCAGTTTCAGCGTCACGGCTACATGCACGGATTGGCCGGCGGCAACTTCACCAGTGCTTTGGGCAGTGGTGGAACGCGTCAGCGTGGAAACCAGCGGATGAGCCTGGGTGGCGGTATTGACCCAGGCTTCACCGGCTTGAGCGCCGGCGGTGAACAGGCCGGCAACAATCAGTGCAACAGCGTGCTGTTTTGCAATCATGCAAATTTCTCCTCTTTGCAGTGTGTAATTCAGGTGGGCGGTATGCCTTTTCCTGATAAGGGTTCGGTTTATATTGCGAAGCTATGTCTTAACCGTTTACCCATGATTGCCCCCTTTTTGGGGAGGCATGCCGCAAATTCATGCGACGCTTAATCAATAGTCCAGATAGTCTGTAAATGCCAAATGCATTTAATACAAATTCATATTTAAGGCCTAAAATTAATGAAAATTAAAGGATTTTAAGGTTTTTGGCAGAGTTGGTGCCTTGAAAAATGACAAAGCAGTACAAATGCTCCATTTGTTGATTTTTGGAGAAATGCAAATATGCATGCCTGTCATGTTTTTTTTTAATGCATTGCAAGCGTGCGAATGTGCGGATTTTGTGAAATCGGCAACACTCTCTTGGTTAGGGATGCAAAAAAGCAACAAATGGCCAGGATCAGATAGGTCGGCAGATGTGTGTTTAGATATGTTTTTGTGACGATGTGTGACGTGAATGATTCTTTACACTTGATTTACAAGGAGATTTATAAAACGGCTGTGTGACGAATTGTCGTTATTTCAGAAGTGTGTGATCTCTCTTTTTGTTAGTGGTATCGAGAAAGTAAATGGCTGTTGACGGTGATCATTACAAACTTTCACACTCGAATCACATTCGCTCAGCATGACGAATACAAAGATCCGGCCGCCCACGAGGCGAGCGGGCGACATATCTACAAAAGGGATTTGGAGAAATCATGAACTACAAGAGAAAGACACTGGTGGTGGCCCTGTCGCTTGTGGGTAGCGTAGGCTACGCGCAGCTCGCTCATGCGGATGACTCTGACAGCAACTCTTTACAGCGCGTGGATGTTGTTGGTTCTCACATCAAGCGACTAAAGAGCGAAAAGGCTACCGAGGTCACCACGATCAAAGTCGATGACTTGGCTAAGCAAGGATTGAATACGGTTGAGCAAGTGGTTAATGCCTTGGCTTCCAACCAATCCAATATCGGTGCAAATTCTAGCGTGGGCCAATCAACTGGTGGCGCCGCATTTGCCAACCTGCGCGGTTTAGGGCAGCAGTACACTCTGGTACTGCTTGATGGTCGTCGCGTTCCCTATCATCCGTTTGATGGTACGGCTGCCGACTTGAACGCCATACCGCTTTCCGCCATTGAGCGTGTGGATGTATTGCCAGATGGAGCGGCAGCTATTTATGGTAGTGATGCTATTGGCGGCGTGATCAATTTCATTACCAAGAAGAGCTTTCAAGGTCTGACTTTGGGCGGGGATTTCCTGACCCCGCAACGTTCCGGAGGTAATGAAAAGAACCTAAATGGTTCCTATGGCTACGGTAATCTGTCGAAAGACGGGTTTAATGTTTATGCTACTGCCTCTTACCACAAGACAGATAGCATACTGGCCTCGCAGCGAGATTTTGCTTCGGCGATCACGCCTGCAATGAAGGCAAGTTCCAATAGTTATCCAGGCAACTACACACCTGATGGCGGCAATAGCTTGGTTGGTCCTAGCGGCTATCCGAATTGCCCTGCGCCAGCTTTTGCAAAAGGCGGCGTATGCAAAATGTATCCTGGCACTATGGTAGGCATACAACCTGAAACAGAGCAGTGGTCGGGTTTGGCTAAAGGAACGGTCCGAATCGGTGATAACCATGAGTTGTCTCTGACCTACAATATAACTCGTACCAAGAACACGACAATCGCTGCGCCTGCTCCTACAGGGCTGGAAGTTTTCCTTCCTAGTGGCACGCAGGGGATCGTGACGCCTGATGGTTCCGCTTCGCTGTCACCCTTCTTGCGCACCATGCCTTTGGGTAATCGCGTGACGGAGGCCGTGAATGTTCAGCAAAAAATACAGCTGAACTTGGAAGGTCAGTTAGCAGGCTGGGACTATAAAACCGGCATAGGTTATGGTCAGAGCTATGCTACCGAGGAACTGGTAAGTGGTTTTACTGGTGACAATGAGGTTGCCAATGCTTATAAGAACAATCAAATAAGCTTGTTGACAGGCTATGCCACCGATCCAAATGTATGGAATCAGATCGGCATCAAGGGCCATCTGGATGATGGCAAGTATACCGTGGCAAGTGCAGACTTCAGTATGAGTAAAGAAGTCTTGCAATTGCCTGCTGGACCAATGGCAGTTGCATTTGGTACGGAAGTGCGTCACGACACGCTTGAGCACAACTACAACTACCCGATTTCCAAAGATGCGATTGGTCCTGGTATGCAGCAATCTCTGGATACTAAGGGAAATCGAACTGTCTCTGCATTATTTGCCGAGGCGGACGTTCCTATCATCAAGCATCTGGATGGCAAGGTTGCTGTTCGTTATGACCACTATAACGACGTAGGCGACTCTGTCAGCCCGGAAGTGTCTTTGCGTTATGAGCTGTCGCCGCAAGTACTGCTGCGGACTTCTGCGAGTACCGGCTTCCGAGCTCCCTCTTTGTATGATATGTACCAGCCTAACCAAAGTCAGTTGACTGGTAACTTCTATGCCGATCCGATTAGCTGCCCATCCTTATCGAGCACATGCCCTAGTCTGCAGCGTTACCTGAAGGTAGGCGGTAATACCAAGTTGCAGCCAGAGAAGTCCTCTTCATTATCGGTCGGTATCGTAGTTGAGCCGATCAAGAGTATTACAGCTAGTGCTGATTTGTGGTGGGTGATGATCAAGCATCAGGTTAGCACGATGCCTGAGGCAACATTGTTTGACGGCAATCACAATAGCCTGCTGTTCTATGATCCGAATAATGGCGGCAACCTGACCGGTATGGCTACGACTCAGAATATGGGTAATTCTAGCTCGGCTGGCTTGGATGTCGATTTCCGCTGGGCGCTGCCTAAGACATCGATCGGTAATTTTACGGCTGAATTGTCTGGGACTTATCTAGCTAAAAACGTCTACCAGTTAGTGGAAAATGGTGATTACTACAGTAACCTGGGTCAGTATGTCGCCACTCAAAATGAGCCCACCTTCCGTTGGCAACATAATCTGAGTTTGAACTGGAAGCTGGGTGCATGGAGTGCGTTGATGTCCCAGAATTATAAGTCGGGTTACACCGATCAGAATTCTGGCGCCTTCGCTGCAACCAATCACATGGTTAAGCCATATTCGACCTGGAATCTGTCCGGCAGCTATGACTGGGACAAGCATCTGACTCTGACCGCTGGTGTGCGCAACCTGTTTGATCAACTGCCTCCGTGGAGCAATCAGCAATACCTGTTCCAAGGTAACTACGATGCACGCTTTGCTGATCAAGTCGGTCGCGCCTACTTCCTGAAGGCTAATTACAAGATGTAATTCAGTTGATGAAGGTCGCCACCTCAGCCTGGATTTTGCTGGGGTGGCGTTTTGCGCTTGGCAATCCAGTAAAGCCGTTAAGGAAGTGAACGTAACAATGTCATATCCCGCAGTAAGGCAACAGTCAGGTCTGCGCAGCCGCCGCGGCGCCGGTCTGGCCGGGGTGATCATATTCCACGCCGTGCTGATCTACGCGCTGGTGACCGGCTTGGCCCAGGGCGTGGTGAAGGTGATCCAGCAGAAGGTGGAAGTGTCGGTGATCAGCGAACCGCCACCGCCACCGCCGCCACCGCCGCCGAAGATCGAAAAAGTGGTGCAGCAGCCGACAGCGCCGAAACCGCAGGCCTATGTGCCGCCAGTGGTCAATCCGCCGCCGATGGTGCAATCGCAGAACGCGATCCAGTCGGTGACGGCTGATCCGACGCCGCAACCGGCCCCGACGCCGGCGCCGGCAGTGGAAGCGCCCAAAGGCCCGGTGTCCGCCAGGGCCAACTGCAGCCATCTGGAATCGCCGGAATACCCGTCCAAGGCCCAGGAAGATGAAATCCAGGGCGTGGTGAACGTGGTGTTCAGCGTCGGCGCCAGCGGCAAATACAGCGGCGACGCCAGCTTCAATTTCAGCGGCGA
>NZ_PPTF01000016.1 GCF_002902845.1 Chromobacterium sinusclupearum | reverse complement strand
TCCGAGAAGGGCCTGGCGATGGGGCTGAATGCCGGGCTGGGCAATTTGGGCGTGTCGGTCGCGCAGTTGCTGATTCCGCTGTGCATTCTCTATCCCTTGTTCGGGTACGCGGCCGGCGAGCCGCAAGTGTGGGGGCGCGGCGGCGAGGTGCATTTCGTCTGGCTGCAGAACGCCGCGTACATCTGGCTGCCCCTGATCCTGCTGATCGCCCTGGCGTGTCTGCTGTACGCGCATGATCTGCCCAAGCTGCGCATCACGCCGCACGATCAATTGGATGCGATGAAAGACCCCCACACCTGGTATATCTGCCTGTTGTACATGGGCAGCTACGGGACTTTTCTGGGTTTTTCCGCGGCGTTTCCTTTGTTGGCGCGGGCGATGTTCCCGCATATCGACGCCAGCCCGTATCTATTCGTCGGGCCGATGGTTTGCGCCTTGTCGCGGCCGTTGGGCGGCTGGATGGGCGACAAGGTGGGCGGCGGCATCGCCACCGTCGCGGCCAATCTATTGATGGCGGCAGGCACCATCGGCGTTTACCTGGGCATGCCGTCCGCAGGCAGCGGCGGTTCGTTCTGGCTGTTTCTGGCGATGTTCCAGTTGATTTTCTTTGCTGCAGGCGTCAGCAACGGTTCGTCTTATCAACTGGCGCCCAAGGTGTTCCTGATCCTGGCCGGGCGCGATGCCCAGCTGCATGGCGAGAGCCTGCAGCAGGCCTATCTGCGCGGCGGCCGGCGCGGCGCGTCGGCGATGAATGTCAGCTCGGTGATGGCAGCGTTCGGCGGCTTCGTCATTCCCAAGGCCTTCGGCTCGGCTTTGGATTGGTTCGGCAGTTTCTTGCCGGCGTTCGCGATGTTTTTCCTGTTCTATCTCTTATGCATGGTGATCGCGTGGTGGCATTACAGCCGTCCGCGCGCGGCAATGCGATGCTGAGACGATGATGCGTTGGGCCCTGCCGCTGTCGCTGCTGGCGCATGGCTTGCTGTTGTGGCTGCTATGGCTGCCCTGGCAGTTCGAACCGAATAGACCGGCGGTGCCGCTGGTGGTGGCCTTGCGCGGGGGAGAGGCGGGGCAAGCGGAGGGGGGCGACGTCGCAGGCAGGCTTGGGCGCGCTGGCGATTCGGCGGCCGCGATGCGCAGCCGAGGCGGCGCTACGCAGGAGCCGCCCGCCATGATTCAGCGCAGTCTGCAGCCATCCCAGGCCCTTCCCTCTCCGGGCACGGAAAAACCGATGCGTCCTGCCGCGCCGACTCCAAGCGCTGCGGCAAAGGCGAGTCCATTGGCGCCTGCGCAAGCGAACCGCTACTCGACCATAGCGGCGCCCGGCGAGCCTAGGGCGGTTGGGCATGGCGAAGCAAAGGATGGCGGTCAGATTAAATTGCCGGCGGGAAGCGGCAAGACGGGAGAGGGCGCGGAGGGCGACCGCGAGGCGCTGTATGCGCCGGCTTATCTGGAAAATCCTCAGCCCTCCTACCCGGAGCGATCGCGTCAGCAGGGGGAGGAGGGCGTGGTGCTGCTAAAGGTGCGCGTAGGGACAAACGGCCGCGCGCTGGCAGTGGAGCTGGCGCGCAGCAGCGGTTTCCGCCGCTTGGACCAGTCGGCGCTGGAAACGGTATCGCGCTGGCGTTTCGCGCCGGCAGTGCGCAACGGCGCCGCCATTGAGTCTACCTTGACGGTGCCGATACGCTTTCAGGCCGGGCCTTAAACGATGCTGCGCTCAGGCCGGTTCGCTCTCCTGTTGCTCAAGCGCCTGGCTGAAGCTGGCGCGCAGCCGTCCCAGTTCATTGCAGAAGCCGGACAGGTCTTGTTCGCCGAATTGCTGGAAGGCGTTGTGCATATAGTCCAGATGCGCCGGGAAGGCTTGGCTGAACAGCTCCTGGCCATACGGCGTCAGCGCCACGAACACGCTGCGTCGGTCGTTGGGCTGCATGCTGCGGGCGACGATGCCCTTGTCTTCCAGACGATCCAGCACGCCGGTCAGGGTACCCTTGGTGATCAGGGTGTGATCGGATAGCTCCTTGCAGTTCATGCCCTGACTGTTGCCCAGCGTGGTGACGACATCGAATTGCGGCGGCGTCAGCCCAAGCCGGCGGATGTTGTAGCTGGCGAATTGTTCAAAAGCCTGATAGGTGCGCGACAATTCGCGAACGACAGGCAGGAAACTGGCTTGATCGGATTTTTTCATCGTAAAGAGTCCCCGTGCTGTTCTAAGCAATGTTGTACAGGCTAGTACGGTCCAATAACAGAGTTATTCTTGCACGCGCTATGAATAAATTCTCCTGTCAGAAATGTCATGTTCATTCGGTTTGAGTCGATACCAGGCTGCGGGGTTCCGCAGCCGCCATTGCGGGCCGTTTGGCATGACATCGGATTGACAAGGGCGTTTGTCAAGCGTTTATGTACTGCCAAATGGTGCGCCGAGGCGGGCTTTCGTTATAATGAGCGTGGAATGCCCGTCTTGGACGGGTGGCTGCCGGCTTTTGCAGCAATGGCGGCGACAGGATAATAGCGGGAGGCCGACCAGCGATAGCGTCCATGGGGACAGGGTGCGGCTTCGAATTATTCGCCTTAATAGCGGACTGGCTGATGAGCGAATTGCAGATTGGTGTGTTGATATTGGGCGGCGGCGTGATCGCCCTGGTTTTCGGCTTCAACATGTTTCAGGAATGGCGTTTCCGCAGGCGGACGCAGCAGGCTTTTGCCCGCCCGCAGGATGACGTGTTGCTGGACGTGCCGAAGAATAATGTGCGCGACGGCCGCAGCGATCGCATGGAGCCGGTGCTGGTCGATGCCGATTTCGACGACCGCGACGACGACGCGGAACCGTTCGAGCCGCAGTTGCCGGAGTCGGCGGCCATCGCGCCGGAGCCGCCGCGCGGCGCCGCTGTGCGCCTGGAGCCGATGGCCGCGGCGGCTGAGGTGCCGGTGATAGACGAGGAGGACGACGCCGAACTGGCGATGGATTCCGCCGATCATCAGGCGCTGGTGGTGGCCATGCTGGATCCGTCGCTGGACTTCATCGCCGAGGTGCTGTTCCACGAGCCACACGAGCTGGCGGCCATGCCGCGCTTCAACGTCGGCAAGCGCACCCAGCTGATCGGCCGCACCGAGCGCGGGCTATGGAAGGTGGCTGAGGCGCTGCCGGGCACCCGCTACAAGCAGATCAACATCAGCATGCAAATGGTGGACCGCTCCGGCGCGGTGACCGAACAGGAATTGGCCGCGTTCTGCCAGCAGGTATCGCGCTTCGCCGAGGACCACGACGCGGCGGTCAGTTTCCCGCAGCGCCAGCAAAAGCTGGTGGCGGCGCGCGAGCTGGACCGCTTCTGCGCCGATGTGGACGTGCTGATCGGCATCAACATCGTGCCCAAGGCGCCGGTCGAAGGCGCGCGCCTGCGCAGCTTCGCCGAAGCCGCCGGGCTGCAGCTGGAGCCGGATGGCGCCTTCCACTATCTGGCGGACTCCGGCAATACCCTTTACTCGCTGGTGGCGGCGGATCAGATGCCGTTCACCTTCCACACGCTGCTGGACAAGACTTTCCCGGCGCTGACGCTGCTGTTCGACGTGCCGCGAGTGGCAGGCGGGGTGGATGTGTTCGACCGCGCCGTCTATTTTGCCCGCCAGCTGGCCCACGAGTTCGATGCCCAATTGGTGGACGACAACCGCCGGGTGCTGACCGATGCCGGCCTGGGCCGCATCCGCGATCAGTTGCTGCACATCTACGGCAGCATGGACGACCGCGGCATCGCGCCGGGCAGCGTGGCCGCGCTGCGCTTGTTTGCCTGAGTCAAAATTGAAGATGATTCCAGGGCCGGCCATGCCGGCCCTTTTGCCGTTCGAGAGTTTCCGATGACCGCACATGAACTGCGCGCAGCCGAGTTGCGCGAGCTGCTGAACCGTTACGGCCATGAATACTACGTGCTGGACGCGCCGACCGTGCCCGATGCCGAATACGACCGCCTGTTCCGCGAATTGCAGGCGCTGGAAGAAGCGCATCCGGAATTGGCGGTGGCCGATTCGCCGACGAAGCGAGTCGGCGGCGCGCCGCTGGCCGAATTCGACAGCGTCACCCACGCGGTGCCCATGCTGTCCTTGTCCAACGCTTTTTCCGACATGCAAATGGCCGATCCGGCAGCGCGCCACGCCGAATTGATCCAGTTCGACGAGCGGGTGCGCAAGGGGCTGGAGGCGGCGGAGGTGGAATACGCCACCGAGCCCAAGTTCGACGGACTGGCCATTTCCCTGCTGTATGAAAACGGCGTGTTGACCCGAGCCGCCACCCGCGGCGACGGCGTGACCGGCGAACAGGTGACCGAGAACGTGCGCACCATACGCGCGATTCCGCTGAAGCTGGACGGCGCGAATCCGCCGGCCTTGCTCGAAGTCCGCGGCGAGGTGCTGATGCTGAAGCGCGACTTCGAGCGCCTGAACGCCGACCAACTGGCCCGCGGCGATAAGGCTTTCGCCAATCCGCGCAACGCCGCCGCCGGCAGCCTGCGCCAGTTGGATTCGCGCATCACCGCGCAGCGCCGGCTGTCGTTTTTCGCCTACGCCATCGCCCAGGTGGAAGGCGCAGATTGGCCGGCGACCCACCAGGGCGAGATGGACTGGTTGAAGCAGCTCGGCTTCCCGGTCGTGGACGCGAGCCTGCGGCCAGTGGTGCGCGGCGTGGCCGGGCTGTCCGGCTATTACGAGGGCGTGCTTGCGCGCCGCGCCGGCTTGCCGTTCGAGATCGACGGCGTGGTGTACAAGGTGAATAGCCGCGCGCTGCAGGACGCGCTGGGTTTTGTGTCGCGCGCGCCGCGCTGGGCCATAGCCCATAAATTCCCGGCTGAGGAGGCGCTGACCACGGTCGAGGCTATCGAGGAGCAGGTGGGCCGCACCGGCGCCATTACCCCGGTGGCGCGGCTCAAGCCGGTGTTCGTAGGCGGCGTCACCGTCACCAACGCCACGCTGCACAACGAGGACGAAGTTCGGCGCAAGGATGTGAGAGTCGGCGACACGGTGATCGTGCGCCGCGCCGGCGATGTGATTCCCGAAGTGGTGTCCGTGGTGCTGGAGCGCCGGCCGATGCGGCCAGCCGCCGGCGGCGACCTGTTCAGCGCGGGCGAGGAGCCGCAATACCCGGCTTACCGCCTGCCCGCGTCCTGTCCGGTGTGCGGCAGCCACGTGGTGCGCGAAGAGGGCGAGGCGGTGGCGCGCTGCTCCGGCGGGCTGTCCTGCCGCGCCCAGCGCAGCCAGGCGATCCAGCACTTCGCCGGCCGCCGCATGATGGATATCGACGGCCTGGGCGAGCGCTATATCGACAAGCTGGTCGAGTACGGCTACGTCAATAGCGTGGCCGACCTGTACCGGCTGACGCTGGACGACCTGCTGGAAATGAAGCGCCGCGCCGACGAGGACGAGGGTGTCACGCCGGAGACGGTGAAGGCCGGCAAGGTGGCCAGCAAGTGGGCGGAAAACCTGATCGCGGCGATAGACGCCAGCCGCACCCCGCCCTTGGCGCGGCTCTTGTTCGCGCTGGGCATTCGCCATGTCGGCGAATCCACCGCCAAGACCCTGGCCGATTGGCTGGGCACCATGGCGCTGATCCGCCGCTGCCCAGCGGCCCTGTTCGCCGCGCTGCCGGACATCGGCGCGGTGGTGGCGGAGTCGCTGGCGGACTTTTTCGCCGAGAACAACAATGAACAGGCATTGGACGCGCTGCTGGCCGAAGTGAGGCCGGCGGACGAGCACGCGCCCTCGCCCAAGCTGCGCGAGCGGCTGGACGACGCGGCGCTGTTGGCCCGGCTGGCCATTCCACGGCTGACCGAGGTGCGCAGCCAGCAACTGGCCGCGCAGCGCAGCCTGGCATGGCTGGCGCAGAGCGAACGGCGCACGCTGCTGGATCTGGACTTGCCGGCCGAAGTGGTGAACGCGCTGGCGGATTGGCTGGATGCGCCGGGCAAGCGCGAGGCGCTGGACAGCCTGGCCGGATTGCGCGACGAGATAGTGGCAGGTCTGCCGGAAGCCGCCGAGGCCATGGCCTTGCCGCTGGACGGCAAGACGCTGGTCTTGACCGGCACCCTGCCCACGCTGAGCCGCGATCAGGCCAAGGCGCTGATCGAGGCTGCCGGCGGCAAGGTCTCGGGCAGCGTATCGAAAAAGACGCATTATGTAGTGGCCGGCGAAGAGGCGGGCAGCAAGCTCGCCAAGGCGCAGGAGCTGGGCGTCGCGATCTTGGACGAAGCCGGCCTGCAAGCCTTGCTGGCCGGAAACTGACGGAGGCCCTATGGCGCTGAAGGCGGTGGTGAAGGCGGATTTCGACGAAGGCAACCGCCGCGCGGCGGCGGGCGACTGGCAGGGCGCGATCGCAGTGTTCGATCGTTGCCTGGCGCAGAATCCGCAAGACTGGCAGGCGCTGGCCAACCGGGCGAACGCGCGGCAGCAGTTGGGCGACAATGCGCGCGCCTTGGACGACTACATGGCCGCGTCGGCGTTGAACCCGGCGTCGGCCAATATCAAGAGCAATCTGGCGGTGCTGCTGAAGGAACTGGGCGAACTGCAACTGGCCGGCCAGCTGCTGGAAGAGGCCCTGGCGGCGGAGCCTGCGCATGTGGATGCCTGGAGCAATCTGGGCGTGGTGCGGCAGCACCAGTTGCGCTATCACGACGCCATCGCCTGCTTCCTGAAGGCGATAGAGCTCGGCGGCGTCACCGCGGCCCGCTGCAACAATCTCGGCAACGTCTGCACCAGCGCGCTGCTGCTGGATGACGCCATTTCCGTGCTGCAGGGCGGCTTGGCGCTGGCGCCGCAGGACGCCAATCTGCAGTTCAGCCTGTCCATCGCTTTGCTGCTGGCGGGCCGCTACGCCGAGGCCTGGCCGTTGTACGAGGCCCGTTGGCGCAGCATCCTCGCGCCGCGGCATGAGGGCGCGCGCTGGGATGGCCGCGCCTTGGGCAAGCGGACGCTGTTGCTGTGGGCGGAGCAGGGCTTGGGCGACAGCCTGCAGATGGCGCGTTTTCTGCCGCGCATCCGCGCCGAGCATCCGGACGCCAGGTTGTTGCTGGCCTGCCCGCAGACGTTTCACCGCCTGTTCGCGCAATTTGACGGCATCGAGTTGCTGCCGCCCGACGCGGCGCCGGCGTATGACTGCCAACTGCCCTTGATGTCGCTGCCCGGCGTGCTGGGCGTGACGCTGGAAACGCTGCCGACAGCGGGCTACCTCCAGCCTGTGGAAGGGGGGCAGTCAACGCTGGCGGGCAATGGCAAGCTGAAAGTCGGCGTGGTCTGGGAGAGCGGGCGCTGGGGCGTGGGCATTGCCGATGCGTGGCGTCAGCATAAGTCGGTGCCGCCAGCCTTGTTTGCCGAAATCTGCCGGGTGCCCGGCATCGATTTCGTCGCCTTGCAGCCGGGAGAGTTGCCCGCCGAATTGCAAGGACTGGTGACGCAGGCATCGATAGACGATTTTGCCGATACCGCCGCGCTGCTGGAGCAGATGGATCTGGTGGTCTGCGTCGATACCGCCATCCTGCATCTGGCCGGGGCGATGGGTAAGCCTACCTGGGCGCTGCTGCGTGCCGAGAGCGCGCCGTTCTTTCTTGCGGACGCGGCCGTCGCGCCGTGGTACCCGTCGGTGCGGCTATGGCGACAGGCGGCGCCCGGCGACTGGCTGCCGGTGGTTCGCGAGCTTGCCGAGGCCTTGTCGGCGCAACAGACATTTTGACCTCGAGCGAAGAAGGGCTAGAATGCGGCGCTGTCTATATTGCAAAACGCCAATTGAAATAGCGGAATCGAGATGAAAAAGATCACCAAAGCCGTGTTTCCGGTTGCCGGTCTGGGCACCCGTTTTCTGCCGGCGACCAAGGCCAGCCCCAAGGAAATGCTGCCCGTCGTCGACAAGCCGTTGATCCAGTATGCGGTGGAGGAGGCGATCGCCGCCGGCATGACCGAGCTGATCTTCATCACCGGCCGCAATAAGCGTTCGATCGAAGATCATTTCGACAAGGCTTATGAGCTGGAGACCGAGCTCGAATACAAGAACAAGCAAAAGCTGCTGCAACTGGTGCAGGAAATCATCCCGCCCACGGTCAGCTGCATCTATATCCGCCAGACCGAGGCACTGGGCCTGGGCCACGCCGTGCTGTGCGCGCGGCCTGTGGTCGGCGACGAGCCGTTCGCAGTGATCCTGGCCGACGACTTGATCGAGGGCGCGCCGGGGGCGATGGAGCAGATGGTGCGCCTGTTTGATGAGACCCACTCGTCCATATTGGGCGTGGAGACCGTGGCCCCGGAAGACACCGGCTCCTACGGCATCGTCAAGGCGACGGCAGACGCCCATGGCCATCAGCGCGTCGAGCACATCGTGGAGAAGCCGAAGCCGGAACAGGCGCCGTCCAATCTGGCGGTGGTGGGGCGCTACATTCTGACGCCGCGCATTTTCGACAAGCTGGTCAATACCGGCGCGGGGGCCGGCGGCGAGATCCAACTGACCGACGGCATCGCCGCCTTGCTGAAGGACGAGGCCGTGCTGGCGCTGCCGTTCAAGGGCACGCGCTACGATTGCGGCTCCAAGCTGGGTTACCTGAAAGCCACGGTCAACTATGGTTTGAAGCATCACGAGGTGGCGGGCGAGTTTGCCGCCTTCCTGCGCGAGCTGAAAATCGACTGACAGTTTTTCCATTGCGCCGCCAACGGCGGCGCCGCCTGTTCTGTTAAGGAGTCATCATGCCTAATATTGCCGAAGCCCGTGGTCTGATCAACAGCTCGGATGTGCTGTTCAGCGCCGAAGAAGTCAGCGCCGCCGTCGACCGCATGGCGGTGGAAATCACCGAAAAACTCGGCGAGGAATACCCGCTGGTATTGTCGGTGATGGGCGGCGCCGTGGTGTTCACCGGCCAGTTGCTGCCGCGCCTGGCCTTCCCGCTGGATTTCGACTACGTTCATGTATCGCGTTACGGCGACAAGACCCACGGCGGCGAGTTGGTGTGGAAGCAGGCGCCCAAGGAAGACGTGCGCGACCGCGTGGTGCTGGTGCTGGACGACATTCTGGACGAAGGCCACACCATGGCCGCCATCCGCGACAAGGTGATGGGCATGGGCGCCAAGGCATTCTATAGCGGCGTGTTCGCCAACAAGCTGATCAGCAAGGCCAAGCCGCTGAAGGCCGATTTCGTCGGCCTGGACGTGCCGGACCGCTATGTGTTCGGCTACGGCATGGACGTGCGCGGCGCCTGGCGCAATCTGCCGGCGATTCATGCCCTGAAGTAATACTGCGCCATACAGGCACAGGCCGCGCCGGATAACCGGGGCGGCCTTTTTCATGCGGAGAGGTATCTTTCTGCCAATGATCGACACCCATTTTCGCCGTGTAAAGGATAATGACTCGGCGGCGATGGCGTCGGATTTCTTGCGTTTTCAGGCGGCCTGCTGCGGCGCGTGATGCTGCAGCCGCACCGGCCAGCGGTATACCGCCAGCAGCCGCTCCGGTGTCAGCACCGCATGCGGTTCGCCTTCCGCCACCAGTCTGCCGTTGTCGAGCAGCGCCACCCGGTCCACGTATTCGGCGGCTAGAGGCAGGTCGTGCAGCACCTGCACCACAGTTTTGCCTTGCGAGGCCAACTCGCGCAGCAATAGTTGCAGCTTGTGCTGGTGGCGCAAGTCCAGGTGGTTGGTTGGCTCGTCCAGCAGCATCACCGGCGCTTGCTGCGCCAGCGCGCGGGCGATGGCCGCGCGTTGCCGCTCGCCGCCGGACAGTGAATCCAGCCGCGCTCCGCCGCGCGTTTCCAGCTCCACCGTCGCCAGCGCCTGATTGACCGCCATGCGGTCTGCCGCGGCAGGACGGGTGAAGGCGCCGAGGAAGGGCATGCGGCCCAGCGCGACGAACTCGCTCACCGTCAACGGGATATCGGCCGGCAGATGCTGCGGGACCCAGGCGATGCGGCGCGCGCGCTGCAACGCGTCCATCCGGGATACGCATTGGCCGTTCAAGCGCACTGCGCCATGCGTGGGCGCGGCCAGTCCAGCCAGCAGGCGCAACAGCGTGGTCTTGCCGGCGCCATTCGGGCCGAGCAGGGCGCAGACGCGGCCGGCGGGCAAGTCGAGCCGGATGTCGTGCAGCAGTTCGCGGCCGGGGACCGCGTAGCCCAGCTCGCGCACTTTCAGGCTTAGGGCTTCAGGCATGGTTGGCACTCCCTTGTTGGCGGCGGAACAGCCAGATGAAGAACGGCGGGCCGGCGAAGGCCGCCATCAGGCCGACGGGTAGGTCCAGTGGCCAGGCGATGTTGCGCGCCAGCGTGTCCACCGCCAGCAGAAACAGCGCGCCGGCCCAGGCCGACAGCAGGATCAGCTTGCGGCGGCAGCCGCCCACCAGTAGGGCCAGCGCGTTGGGGATCATCATGCCGACAAAGCCAATGACGCCGGACAGCGCCACCGCGCCGCCTGTCGCCAGCGCGGCGCCGGCCGCGGCCAGACGACGGGTGCGCACGGTGTTGACGCCCAGAGAGCGGGCGCTTTCCTCGCCCAGCAGCAGGCAGTCCAGATCGCGGCCTATGGCGCACAGCAGGGCCACGCCCAGTCCGGCGATCAGCAGACAAGGCCACAGCCGGTCCGGCTGCGCCGCGCCCAGATTGCCGGCCAGCCAGCTGCTGGCGGCGCGCAGCGTCAGGTCGTCGGACAGGAACAGGATGAGGCTGGACACGGCGCCGCAAAACGCGCCGACCACCAGCCCCATCAGCAGCAGCCCGGCCAATCCGCCCTTTGCCAGCCGCGCCAGCAGCAGGATCAGCCAGGTGGCGGCCAGGCCGCCGCCGAAGGCCGCCAGAGGCAGCGACAGGCCGGCCAGGCCCAGCGCCAGCACGGCGATGACCGCCAGAGCGGCGCCGCCTGAGGTGCCGATCAAGCCGGGATCGGCCAGCGGATTGCGGAACAGCGCCTGCAGGGCCGCGCCGCTGGCGGCCAGGGCCGCGCCGACGCCCAGCGCGGCCACGATGCGGGGCAGGCGCAACTGGGTGACTAGCGGATCGGCCAGATCCGGCCAGGCCAAGTGGCCTGCGGAACTAGACAAGGCCAGCCAGGGCAGGCCCAGGCTGGCGGCGATCAGGCCGGCCCACAGCCAACGGTGGGACGCGTTCACATTTTCACCATTTGTTCGACCACGGCCGGGCTGCCCAAGCCAACCAGCATGCCTTGCTGCGGCGGCAGCTGATAGATGCGGCCCTGCTTGCCGGCCGGCGTGGCGGCGATTTCCGGCCGCTTGGCGAAAGCCTCCTTGCCGCCGTAGGCCGCCGCGGTATGGCTGCCCAGAATGATCACGTCCGGCCTCAATGCCAGCCAGGCGTCGCGGTTCAGCGGTTTGAAGCCGGACAGGCCGGCTGCCGCGTTGACGCCGCCGGCGGCGCGGATCAGCGTGTCCGGGGCGGTGTCGCGGCCGGCCGCCAGCGTGCCGTCGTAGCTGACCAGATAGCGCACGGCTCGGCCCGTGCGCGGCTGCATCGCGCGCTGCCAGTCGGCGGCCAGCTTGTCGGCGGCGGCGTCGCGGCCCAGCAGCTTGCCCACCTTGCGGATGGCCTCGGCGAAGTCACGGCCGTCCTCGCGCGGGCTGACTTCCTCGGCGCGCAGCTTCAGCTGTTTCAGCTGCGGCCACAGCGTCGGTGGCTGCGCGGCGGCGCTGCCAAGCACCAGGGTCGGCTTCAGGCCGGCGATGGTTTCGGCGTTCAGCGCGCGCGAAAAGCCCACCACCTGGGCATGGGCCAGCTCCGGCTCCTTGCTGCTGCGGTCGCGGCCCACCACCTGGCCGGCCGCGCCCAGCGCGACGACGATTTCGGCGATGTCCGGCGTCACCACCACCAGCCGCTCCGCCGCCAGCGCGGGCAGGGCGGACGCCGCCAGCAGCAGGCCGGCAAACCAGGATTTACGCGACATCGGCTTGCTCCAGCGTCGGCAGTTCGCCCAAGAGCTTCACCCATTCGGCGCGCTCGGCGCGGCCCGGTTTGCGTTCGCCGAAGAAGGTGGCCAGCGATTCGCCGGCCTCGTCGAACAGCTCCAGCGAAGTCACCACGCCGGTGTCGCCCGGCTTGCGGATGATCCAGGCCTCGGCGATCAGGTCGGTGCGCAGATGCAGATTGAAGTCCGGGTCCAGCACATTCAGCCAGTCGCCCACCACCTGCACATTGCGCACGGCGCCGGTATGGATCTGGATCATGCCGCGGTTGCCGGCGAACACCATGATGGGCGTTTCGGTGGCGGCGGCGCGGCGCAGCAATTGTTCCACCGCGTCTTCGCGCACGCGCCAGGCCTGGCCCGGCGGCGCCAGGCGGAAGCCCTGGCGGCGCGAGACCTGCCAGCGGCGCAGGAAGGCGTGGAAGTGGTGCACGTCGCTCAACGCCAGCCACTCGGCCTGGAAGGCGGCCTGGTCTATGGCCTCGTCGGCCTGCTCCGGCTCGGCCGGCGCGATGGGCTCCAGCGCCAGCGCCCCCGCCGGCGCGGCATGGCGCGCCATCAGCGCGTCGAAGGCGGCGACATCGCTGTCTTCGGTCAGATAGACCTTGTGCACGGCTTCGCCGTGGCGGTCGAAGAACTGCAGGCTGCGCTGGGTGCCGCGCGGGGTTTCGCTCACTACCGCGAAACCGTGGCGCCAGTGGAACAGGAACATGCGCAGGTCGATCACCGGGTTGAGCGCCAGGCCCACCTTGCCTTCAAACGACACATTGGCGTAGTCGCCCTTGGTTTCGTGGACGCAGGCGTGGTTGCGCGTCAGCGCCATCACGCGGCCCAGGGCGTGCAGTTCGCCCAGGATCTGCGGCCATTCGGGTTTGAGCGGCGTGGCGGCCGGATCGGCGGCCACCAGTTCGCATTCGCTGACCTGCAGGGCGATGGCGGCGTCGCGCGCGCGCAGGCGCGGTTGGCTGGCTTTGAGCGACTGGTAGCGTTCCCATAGCTGGCTCATGAAATTCTCCTTGGAATGGTGTGATAAGGGTCAGAACTGGTACTCGACGCTGGCGCCGACATTGCGGCCCGGCTGGGTGTAGCGGTCCAGCGTGGCGTCGCCTGCGGCCAGGCCGCGCACGTCGGCGGCTTTCCAGTACTTGCGGTCGAAGACATTGAACACGCCGGCGCGCACCACGGTCTGCTTGGCGGGCTTCCAGTAGGCGGTCAGGTCCAGCGTGGCATAGCCCGGGGCCTCGAAAGCCTGGTTCTGGGCGGACGGGTTCTGCAGCGAAGACACGGCCGGTACGCGGCTATTGCGCACGGCGGCGCGCAGCAGCGCCTCGCCGCCGAAGCTCGCCTGGTCGTAGCGCAGGCCCAGTACGGCGGATAGCGGAGAAACAGAGGCCAGCGGCGTGTTGTCGTCCAGGTTCTCGCCATGGGCGTAGGCGATGGCGGCATTGGTCTGCCAGCCTGGGGCGAAGCGCCAGCCGGCGCGGGCCTCGGCGCCCTTGATGTCGACGCGGCCGATGTTCTGATACTGGAAGGTCAGCAGGCCGCCCTGCATGCCCAGGCTTTGCTGTTCGATGAAGTCGCGGTAGCGGTTGGCATAGGCGGTCAGACCGAAGTCGAAGCTGTCCCATTTGCCTTTCAGGCCGAGTTCGATGCCGCGGCTGGTTTCGGATTTGAGGTTGGGATTGGCAATCACCTGATAGCCATAAGTACGATTGACGAAGGCCATATTGGCGTCGTCGAACGGCGGCGCGCGGAAGCCGGACGACAGCTGGGCGAAGCCGGTGTAATGCTCGGCGAACGGGATGCTCAGGCCCAGCTTGGGCGAGAAGGCGCCGTCCTGGAACGACGGCACCGGCTGGCCGCCGCTATTGGCATAGGCCTGGTCCGGCTGCGTTGTCATCTTGTAGTGGTCCCAGCGCAACGATGGCGACAGGGCGATGCCGTTGCCGAATTTCATTTCGTCCTGAATGAACAGGCCGATGCGGTCGGACGTGCTGTCCGGGAAGGTCTTGCTGGGGAAGGTTTCGCCGGCGATGACATTGTTGCTCGAGCCATTGGCCAGGTATTGCGTCTTCATCCGCGGCCGGCTGGTGTCGGTGCGCGACAGGTCGGCGCCCCACAGCAGCTGATGCTCGGCCGACAGCGCGGCGAAGCGTTGTTCCGCTTCCATGCTCAGGCCCAGGATCTTCTGGTCAAAGCCGTAGTTGGAGGCGATGCGGCTGCCGTTGCCGTATTGCTCCAGGCTGTCGTCGGCGTTGTCGAGTTTCTGTTGGTATACCTTGGCCGACAGACGCTCGAACGGCCCCAGCGACTTGCCTTCCCAACCCAGCGACACGCGGTCGCGCTGGATGCGGTCGGCGGCGGTTTGCGCTTGCAGCGCCGGCTTGAGGCGGCCGGAGCGGCGGTCGATGGAGGCTGGGTACAGCGTGTTCAGCAGATTGGTATCGGTATCGCGGCGGAAATGCTCCAGCGTCAGCTCCAGCCTTTGCTGCGGGGCCAGCTTGTAACCGAGCTTGGCCAGCACGTTGTCGCTATGCCAGCTCTGCGGATTGGGCGCGGTGCGGGCGGTGCTGCTGCTGTCGTTGCCGCCTTGATTGTCGATTTCGTGGCCGTTGCGGTGGGTGTAGATCAGCATGGCGTCGGCGCGCTCGCCTTTGACGCCCACGGCAGCGCTGCCGCCCCAGCTGTTGTCGGCCGTCGAGCCGAACGTTTTGACGCTGCCGCCGACGCCGGTTTCCTCCGGCACAAAGTCGTCCACCGCCTTGGTGCGGTAGCCGATGACGCCGCCGATGGCATCCGAGCCATAGAGGCTGGAAGTGGGGCCCTTGACGATGTCGATGGCGCGCAGCGTTTCCAGTTCGACGAAGTCGCGGCCGGAGATCGCGCCGTTGCCGTTGCCGCCGCCGGCATAGGCTTCCGGCAGGCGTTCGCCGTCGATCAACATCAGGATGCGGTTGCCGTCGATGCCGCGTATGGTCCAGCCGGCGTTGCCGCGGCGGTTGGGGTCGGAGGCGACTTCCACGCCCGGCTCGTACTTGGCGGCGTCGGAGATGTCGCGGATCAGCCTGTCGTCCAGCTTGTGGCGCGAAATCACGCTGGCGTTGGGCGCGGTTTCCGCCAGCGGCTTCTCAGTGCGGTGGGCCGTCACCTGGACGGTTTCCAGCGATTGCGGAAGCTCTTCCGCGAAAGCCGGCCAGGCGGCGGCCAGGCTCAGCATCAAAGGGGTGGCACGGAACAGGGCCATGGAAACTCCAATATTTTCGTCGTTTCCGCTGGCTGGCTGTCGGCTGGCTTGCGGGTTGCTATTTGATCAGTATCAGTTTGCCGTTGCGGGTGAGCTGCAAGCGGTACAGCTCGCCCTGATGCTCGATCAGGATTTCACGTCCGCCTCCAAACAGCAGGCGGCTGTGCAGCAGCGGCGTCGCCGGAGCGGGACCGGTGCGAGTGGGGGCTTTGTCGTGGGCGGTGTTCATTTGTTAATGATAACCATTATCGTTTAATTGAGCAAGATCATGGCAGCCGGCGGCTATCGCTGCTCTGCTGGCGGGTTTGTGGCCTGGATTCCGGGCCAGAGACCCATGCGATGGGGCCAATCCGAGGGTGCATTTTCCTGCTGATTTGTTGTCCCTTGTGACGCAGATTCGGACATAATCAGAAAAAGCGGCTGGATAGCGTCGGACCGTCCGACAGGCGGGCGGCGTAGCCCATGGTGGGACCGCTCAAAATGACAAAAGGGGGACGGATATGTTGGCAATCATCGGGGGAAGCGGACTGGCCCAACTGCCGATACTGGAAGTGACGCACCGCCAAGTGGTGCGCACCCCATATGGCGACCCATCGTGCGCCTTGACCTATGGCAAGTTGGCCGGACAGAACGTGGTGTTCATCGCCCGCCACGGCTATGGCCATTCGCTGGCGCCGCACGAAATCAATTACCGGGCCAATCTTTGGGCCTTGCATAATCAGGGCGCCAAGGGCGTCATCGCCATCGGCACCGTCGGCGGCATTCGGCCTGACATGGCGCCGGGGCGGTTAGTGGTGCCGCACGACATCATCGATTACACCTGGGGCCGCAAACATACCTATTTCGAGGGACCGGAACGGCCGGTGGTGCATACCGAGTTCACCTCGCCATACGATCAGGCCCTGCGTCGGCGCCTGCTCGAGGCGATCAAGGCCACCGGCATCAGCGGCGTGCATGACGGCGTTTATGCCTGCACCCAAGGGCCGCGGCTGGAAACCGCCGCCGAGATACTCAAGCTGGAGCGTTGCGGCGCCGATATTGTAGGCATGACGGGCATGCCGGAAGCCGCGTTGGCGCGAGAGCTGGATCTGCCGTATGCCCATCTATGCCTGGTCAGCAACTGGGCGGCCGGCAAGGGCCGCCAGGCGCAGGTGGAGTTCGATCCGGCCGTTGCGGCCAAGAGCGTGCAGGATCTGATGAACACCTTGCAGGCCTTTTTTGGAGATTGAGACGAGGCTCGGCGGTTTTGCGTATGGCGCAACCCGCCGATTGTCTGTGTCTCCGACTGTCGGTTTACCATGCCCGTTGTAGGCGGTTCTGCCAGGCTGCTTGTTTTTCCGGTTGCGCATTTGGCGGATATCGTTGCCGCGGGGAAAAGACTTCAAACCATCTCTCAAGTGCCGGCGGCTTTTCGCCGATAAGAAATCAACAGGTTTTCAGCGCCCCCCCAGTCGGTTTTGCCTGCTGCGGTTTTGAGCAAAATCCCGAGGTGGGTGTGGAGCTGACGCATTACAGACGGGATGCGTACGATGCGCGCCGTAGTGACGAAGAGCCTGCTTGGCATTGGAATGGATTATTGAATTCATTTAAGATAACCCAGGCGCAATAAGAGAGACGATGTATGAAAGCCGTGATTTTGGCCGGTGGTCTTGGTACGCGCATCAGCGAAGAATCCCATCTTCGTCCCAAACCGATGATCGAGATCGGCGGCAAGCCAATCATATGGCATATTCTGAAAATCTATTCCGCGCACGGCATCAATGATTTCATCATCTGCCTGGGGTACAAGGGATATGTGATCAAGGAATACTTCGCCAACTATTTCCTCCACACCTCCGACGTCACGCTGGATCTGAGCAATAACCAGATGTTTGTCCACGAGCGCCACGCCGAGCCTTGGCGCGTCACCCTGGTCGATACGGGGGAAAGCACGCAGACCGGCGGCCGGCTTGGACGGGTGCGCCGGCATCTGGAGAACGAACAAGACTTCTGCTTCACCTATGGCGATGGCGTCAGCGATATCGACATCACCGCCGCCGTCGAGTACCACCGCAGCCAGGGCGTGGAAGCCACTGTCACCGCGGTGCATCCGCCTGGCCGCTTCGGCGCGCTGGAGATCCGCGACGAGCGCGTCGAGTTTTTCAAGGAAAAGCCGCGCGGCGACGGCGGCATGATCAATGGCGGCTTCTTTGTGCTGAACCCGTCGGTGCTGGACCTGATAGACAGCGACGACTGCGTCTGGGAATCCGAACCTCTGGAAACGCTGGCGGCCAGGGGGCAACTGGCGGCCTACGAGCACAATGGTTTCTGGCAGCCTATGGACACGCTGCGTGACAAGACCCTGCTCGAGGAGTTGTGGCAGAGCGGGGAGGCACCGTGGAAGCTGTGGTGAATCCGGCCTTTTGGCGCGGGCGCAAGATATTCTTGACCGGGCATACTGGTTTCAAGGGTGGCTGGCTCAGCCTGTGGCTAGCCGAAATGGGCGCCGAGGTGCATGGTTACTCGCTGGCGCCGGAGCAGTCGCCCGCGCTGTTCGATGCCGCCGGTGTCGGCGGTAGGAGCGCGACGACGCTGGCCGACATCCGCGATGCGGCGACCTTGGCAGACGCGGTCCGCTCCTGTCGACCCTCCATCGTATTCCATCTCGCGGCCCAGCCCTTGGTGCGACACAGCTACGCCGATCCGCTGGGCACCTTCTCCACCAATGTGATGGGTACCGCCAACCTGCTGGACGCGGTGCGTCATTGTCCAGGCATCGAGGCTGTCGTGGCTGTCACCACCGACAAGTGCTACGAAAACCATGAATGGCCATGGGCCTACCGCGAGAGCGACGCGCTGGGCGGGCATGATCCGTACAGCAGCAGCAAGGCTTGCGCCGAGCTGGTTTGCGCGGCATACCGCCGCTCTTATCCAGGCATGGCCCCCATCGCTACCGCTCGAGCCGGCAATGTGATAGGCGGCGGCGACTGGTCGGCCAACCGCTTGGTGCCCGACTTGCTGCAAGCCTTCTCCGAGAACCGCTCGCTGGCGATACGCAGCCCCGACGCCGTCCGTCCTTGGCAGCACGTGCTGGAGTCGCTGGCCGGTTACCTGCGGCTGGCCGAGCGCTTGGCGCAGGGGCAGGACGATGCCGCGTCGGCCTGGAATTTCGGCCCCGCCGACGACAGCAATCGCCCGGTGTCCTGGATCGCCGACACGCTGGCACGGCAGTGGGGCGGCGACGCCAGTTGGCACCGTGACGGCGGCGGCCATCCGCATGAGGCGCAGACCCTGCGTCTGGACAGCGCCAAATCCCGCCAACGGCTGGGCTGGTCGCCGCGATGGAGCCTGGAGCAGGCCTTGTCGGCCACGCTGGACTGGCACCGCGCCTGGCTGCGCGGCGAGGACATGCAGGCCTTCACCCTAAAGCAGATATCAGCCTATATGCGCGGCTGAGCAGAGAGAGCAAGACATGACTGACACAAGCCGAGAGGCCATCCTCGCCCTGGTGCGTCAATACGCCGAAGCGCGCTTGGCCCAGGCCGAATTCATTCCCGGCCAGACCGCGGTGCCGCCGTCCGGCAAGGTGGTCGGCGCCGCCGAGGTGGCGAATATGGTCGACGCCGCGCTGGACGCCTGGCTGACTACCGGCCGCTTCAACACGTCTTTTGAAACCCGGCTGGGCGAATTCATCGGCTTGCCGCACGTGTTGACCGTCAACTCCGGCTCATCGGCCAATTTGGTGGCCTTCACCGCGTTGACCTCGCCCAAACTGGGCGAGCGCGCGATCCAGCCCGGTGACGAGGTGATCACCGTGGCGGCGGGCTTCCCCACCACGGTCAACCCCATCATCCAGAACGGCGCGGTGCCGGTGTTCGTCGACGTGCAGCTGCCGACCTACAACATCGATGCCAGTCTCTTGGATGCTGCGCTGTCGCCGCGGACCAAGGCCATCATGATCGCCCATACCCTGGGCAATCCGTTCGACCTTGACAAGGTGGTCGCCTTTGCTAGAAAGCATGGCCTGTGGCTGGTGGAGGACTGCTGCGACGCGCTGGGCTCCACTTTCAACGGCCAAAAGGTCGGCACTTTCGGCGACATCGGCACGCTCAGCTTCTACCCGGCCCACCACATCACCATGGGCGAGGGCGGCGCGGTGTTCACCCGAGATCCGCAGCTGAGAATGATCATGGAGTCGGTGCGCGACTGGGGCCGCGACTGTTATTGCGCGCCGGGCAAGGACAATACCTGCGGCAAGCGCTTCGGATGGCAATTAGGCCAATTGCCCTGTGGCTACGACCACAAGTACACGTACTCCCATATGGGGTACAACCTGAAGATCAGCGACATGCAGGCGGCTTGCGGCCTGGCCCAGCTGGACCGGCTGGAGGGCTTCATCGCCGCGCGCAAGCAGAACTTCGCCTATCTGCGCGAGCGGCTGCAAAGCTGCGCCGAGTTCCTGGCGCTACCCGAGGCGACGCCGGGCTCTGACCCATCCTGGTTCGGTTTCCCGCTGACGCTGAGGCCGGAGGCGCAGGTCAGCCGCGTCGACCTGCTGCACTACCTGGACCAGCATCGGATCGGCACCCGCTTGCTGTTCGCAGGCAACCTGACCCGGCAGCCCTATATGCAGGGCCGAAACTACCGCTGCGCCACGCCGCTGCCGGTGACCGACCGCATCATGAACGATACCTTCTGGATCGGCCTCTATCCGGGCCTGAGCCGGGAAATGCTGGATTTCACCGTCGAGAAGCTGGAAACCTTTCTCGGCGCCAACTTCGACTAGAGAGGCCCATCATGAGCAAGCCGCTATTCATCTTCGAGATGGCCAACAACCACATGGGCAACGTCGAGCACGGCGTCGCGCTGATCCGCGCCATCCGCGAATCCTGCCAGGGCTTCGATTTCGACTTCGGCTTCAAGCTGCAGTACCGCAATCTGGACACCTTCATCCACTCCAGCTTCAAGGGCCGCGACGACGTCAAATACGTCAAGCGCTTCGAGGAAACCCGGCTGCAGCCGGAGCAGATGCAAAAGCTGGTGGCCGAGATGAAGGCCAACGGCTTCAAGGCGATCTGCACCCCGTTCGACGAGGAGTCGGTGGACCTGATTGAAGAACATGGCATCGAGATCATCAAGATCGCCAGCTGCTCGTTCACCGACTGGCCGCTGCTTGAGCGCATCGCTCAGAGCGACAAACCGGTGGTGGCCTCCACCGCCGGCGCGCGGCGCGAGGACATCGACAAGGTGGTCAGCTTCATGCTGCATCGCGGCAAGGACCTGACCATCATGCACTGCGTGGCCGAGTACCCGACGCCGGACGACCATCTGCACCTGTCGCGGATCAAGGCGTTGCGCCAGCAGTACGCCGGCGTGCGCATCGGCTATTCCACCCACGAAGACCCGGACTTGATGGAACCCATCATGCTGGCCGTCGCCCAAGGCGCGACGGTGTTCGAGAAGCATGTCGGCCTGCCCACCGACCAGTACGGCATCAACAATTACTCCGCCAATCCGGAGCAGGTCCGCCGCTGGCTGGCCGCCGCCGCGCGCGCGCTGGCCATGCTGGGCGACGGCCAGGACGAGGCGGTGTCGGAAACCGAGCAGGCCAGCCTGCGCTCGCTGCGCCGCGGCGTGTTCGCCACCCGCCCGGTGGCCGCCGGCGAGGCGCTGACCGCCGACAACGTCACCTTCGCCTTCCCGCCGGTGGAAGGGCAGCTGACCGCCAACGAATGGTCCAAATATGTCCGCTACACCGCCAAGACGCCGATCGCCGCCGACGCGCCCGTGATGGCCGCCGATCTGGAGCCGGTGAACCTGCGCGACAAGGTGCAAAAGGCGGTGGAGGCGGTGAAGGCCTTGTTCAAGCGCGGCAAGATCGTGGTGCCAGGCCGTTCCGAGCTGGAAATCTCCCACCATTACGGCATGGAGCATTTTCACGAATACGGCCTGACCATGGTGACCGTGGTCAACCGCGAGTACTGCAAGAAGCTGATCGTGATGCTGCCGGGCCAGACCCATCCGGAGCAGTATCACCACAAGAAGGAAGAAACCTTCATCGTGCTGTACGGCGAGATGACGATCTGGCTGGACGACGAGGAGCGCCTGGCGCAGGCCGGCGACGTCATCACCGTGCAGCGCGGCGTGCGCCACCGCTTCCATAGCCGCAATGGCGTGGTGTTCGAGGAAATCTCGTCCACCCATTTTGTCGACGATTCCTACTATACCGACGAACGGATCAGCGCCAACCAGAACCGCAAGACCCGTTTGACCTATTGGATGTGAGCATGACAGCAAAGCTTGTCCGCCTGGCGGACTACGTAATGGATTTCCTCGCCGCGCGCGGCGTGCGCCATGTATTTTTGCTGCCGGGCGGCGGCGCGATGCATCTGAACGACGCGCTGGCGCAACAGCCTGACATAACGGCCGTGCACTGCCACCATGAGCAGGCCTGCGGCATCGCCGCCGAGGCCTATGGCCGTTTGGCCGAGCGCACCGGCGTGGCCATGGTGACCACCGGCCCCGGCGCCACCAACATCCTGACGCCGGTGGCCGGCGCCTGGATCGAATCGCTGCCCATGTTGGTGATCTCCGGTCAAGTGAAGCGCGCCGACCTGCTGCAGGGCAGCGGCCTGCGCCAGAAGGGCGTGCAGGAAGTGGACGTGGTGTCCATGGCGCGCCCGGTGACCAAGTACGCGGTCACCGTCACCGATCCGCAAGCCATCCGCCAGCATCTGGAGCAGGCGCTGCATCTGGCGCACAGCGGCCGTCCTGGCCCGGTGTGGCTGGACATCCCGCTGGATGTGCAGGCCGCGCCCATCGATCCTTCCCGCCTGCCTGGCTGGCAGCCGGAGGCGGAAGCCGCGCCGGCCGCGCCAGACTATGTCGCAGCCATCGCCGATCTGCTGAAACAGGCCGAGCGGCCGCTGATCCTGGCCGGCCACGGCGTGCGCATCGCCGGCGGCGCCGACGCGCTGCGCCAATTAAGCGAAACGCTGCAAGTGCCGGTGGCCGCCACCTGGAACGCGATGGACCTGGTGCCGTGGGACAGCCCGCTCTGCGCCGGCCGTCCCGGCGTGGTGGCGCTGCGTCCCGGCAACTTCGCGGTGCAGAATTGCGACCTGTTGATCGCCATCGGCAGCCGGCTGGACAACATCATTACCGCCTACAATCCCAAGGGCTTTGCCCGCGCGGCGCGCAAGGTGGTGGTGGATGTCGACGCCGCTGAGATCGCCAAGCTGGACATGGAGATCGACCTGCCGCTGGCGATGGATGCCAAGGCCTGTCTGGAAGGCTTGCTAGCGGCCGCAGACCATCTGCCCAAGGCCAAATGGCAGCCGTGGCTGGACCGCTGCTCCGACTGGAAGCGCCGCTACCCGGTGCAGGACGGGGCGCCGTTTCCATCTAGCGGCCAGATCAGCCACTATCACTTCGTCGACGCGCTGTCCGACGCCGCGCCGGAGAACACCTTGATCTCCACCGGCAGCTCCGGCCTGGCGGTCGAGGTGTTCTACACCGTGTTCCGCAACAAGCCGGGCCAGCGCGTGTTCCTGACTTCGGGGCTGGGATCGATGGGCTACGGCCTGCCGGCGGCGATAGGCGCCTGCCTCGGCAACGGTTCCCAGCCGATGATCGCCATCGAGAGCGACGGCAGCCTGCAACTGAACCTGCAGGAGCTGGCCACGCTGAAGGCGCTGCAATTGCCCATCCGTCTGTTCATCATGAATAACAACGGCTACGCCTCCATCCGCAACACCCAGCGCAATTATTTCGACAGCCGCTACGTCGGCACCGGGCCGGAAGCTGGCGTGCTGATCCCGGACACGCTGGAACTGGCCGAAGCCTACGGCCTGCCGGCGCTGCGCATAGCCCGCGTCGAGGAACTGGCCGAGGGTTTGGCCAAAGTCATGGCCCATCCGGGCCCGATACTGTGCGATGTGCGGCTGAACGAGAACGAAACGCTGCAGCCCAAGGCCGCCGCGCTGCCGCAGCCGGACGGCTCAATGCTGTCGATGCCGCTGGAAGACATGTCGCCGCTGCTGCCGCTGGAGCAGTTGTGCGCGGAAATGCTGATTCCGCTGTTGCCGGCGTCGGAAGCCGCCAAACGGGGCGTTTGAGCGATGGCCGCCGTCGACCATTGCCGCATCTGCGCGCAGCCGCTGTTTGCCGAGCCTCTGCTGGTCCAGCATGACATGCCGGCTGCCGCCCAGGGCCTGCCAACCGCAGAACAACTGTCTGCCGACCGCGGCGTGACGCTGGCTTTGCGCCAATGCGGCGGCTGCGGCCTGGTCCAGTTGGATGCCGAGCCGGTGCCGTACTGGCGCGACGTGATCCGCGCCGCCGGCATCTCGCCGGAAATGCGGGCCTTCCGGCTGGAGCAGTTCGGTGGTTGGCTGAGCGAACACGACCTGACGGGCCGCAAGGTGCTGGAAGTCGGCTGCGGCCGCGGCGAGTATCTGTCGCTGCTGGCCGAGGCCGGCGCCGACGCTTACGGCGTCGAGCATCTTTCAGTCTCGGTGGACGCCTGCCATCAGGCTGGCCTGCGGGTGGAACGAGGTTTTGTCGACGGGCCGAACACGCGATTGGCAGAAGGTCCGTTCGATGGTTTCATGATTCTGAATTTTCTCGAGCACATTCCGACCGCCCATCTGACTTTGCAGGGCATCGTCGCCAATCTGACGGACGGCGCAGTCGGCATGGTGGAAGTGCCGAATTTCGACATGATCATAGCAAAAGGCCTGTTCGCCGAGTTCATCCCGGACCACCTGTTCTACTTCACCGAGCGCACGCTGGTCCGGCTGCTGGAGGCCAACGGCTTCGAAGTGCTGGACTGCCGCGCCGCCTGGCACGACTACGTGCTGTCGGCCACGGTCAGGAAGCGCCGCCCGCAGGATCTGTCGGCGCTGGCCGCCTGCCAGGGCGCGCTGCGCGGGTCGTTCGAGGATTTCCTGGGCCGCTTCGAGCCCGGCCGGGTGGCGATCTGGGGCGCCGGCCACCAGTCGCTGGCGCTGATCAGCCTGATGGGCATCGCCGGCCGCATCCGCTACGTGCTGGATTCCGCGCCGTTCAAGCAGGGCCGCTACACGCCGGCCACCCACTTGCCCATCGTGGCGCCGGCGCGGCTGGACGGCGGCGAGGTGGACGCGGTCATCGTGCTGGCGGCCAGCTACAGCGCGGAAGTAGTGCGGCAGATCCGCGCCCGCCACGGCGAGCGCTTCGCCATCGCCGTGCTGGACGGCGATACGTTGCGAACCTTGCCTTCGGAGGCCTGACCATGCCGTTTCAGCCATCGGTTTCCCACGAGGCGGTGCTGCAGGCGATCGAGACCCTGCGCGAGGCGGTGGGTTCCGCGCGCGCCGGCCTGCCGGAAGAGGTGTTCCTGTTCGTCAGCAGCCTGACGCCCATGGTCAACGTCGACCTGCTGATCCGCGACGATCAGGGCCGCACACTGCTGACCTGGCGGCATGATCGCTTCTACGGGCCGGGCTGGCATGTGCCGGGCGGCATCATACGCTTCAAGGAGAGCTCGGCCGAGCGCATCGCCGCGGTGGCGGCCAAGGAGCTCGGTGCCGAGGTCGGCTTCGACCCGCGTCCGCTGTGCCAGCACGAGATCGTCAATCACAGCCGCGATGTGCGTGGGCATTTCATTTCGCTGCTACATGCGTGCCGCTTGCTGACGCCCTTGGACGAGGCGCGGCGCTTCGACCCGGCCGCCCCCCGCAATGGCGACTGGGCCTGGCATGACGGCGCTCCGGATAATCTGATCCGGGTACACGAGATCTATCGGCCTTTTCTTGATGGCCGGCAGACAGGCAGCCCGCTGCCCTCGGCTCAAGTTTCGCATGGGAATGCCGAAGATCATGTAAGAAACGCTCACATATAAAGCCAGAGGAAGAATTAATCTGGCATAGCCTCTCTGATACACTCGAACACCTGAAACACCCGTCCTGGGCGCTTGCGTCCAAGGCGGGATGGAAAGACCTGGAGACACCCACATGAATGCTCCCTTGGAAACCGCGAACCTAGCCTTGAGCCAGGCAGAGCAGGCAAAACGCAATGATCTCGCACAGCGCAAGCCGTACATCGCGGCCAAGCTGGCGCGCATTGCGGAAATGGAAGAGCGCGGGGAGATCAGTCCCATCATCCGGCTGGAAAAAAGCTATCTGTGCAATTTCAAATGCACCCACTGCTCGGCCGAATACTATATGGACCGCCACCTGAAGAACGTGATCAAGGTGGTGGATACCCGCAGCAAGATGGATTACGAAGATATCCGCAATCTATCGCGCCAAGCCGACGAACTGGGCTTGGCTCGCTTCGTGATTACCGGCGGCGAACCGCTGGTGATGAAGGACCTGGACGATGTCGTCGCGGCCATCGATCCCGACAAGCACTATGTGATCGTCGACAGCAACGGCTGGTTCCTCGACCTGGAGCGCGCCAAGCACCTCAAGTCCATCGGCGTGGAAAAGATCCAGATGTCGCTGGACAGCTTCGTCGAGCAAGATCACGACAACTTCCGCAACAAGCCCGGCTCCTACAAGCGGGTGATGCGCGCGGTGGATGCCTGTCTGGACGCCGGACTCAACCTGATTCTGTCCACGGTGCTGGTCAAGGGACGCGCCAAGACTGAGGAATTCCGCGAGATGTGCGAGTACGCCACCTCCCGCAATATCGGTCTGTATGTATCGTATGCCAAGCCTACCGGATCGTGCACCGAGCACCCGGAATTCGTCATCGACAAGGAAGACGCAGATATCCTGCGGCAGATGGAGAAGGAGTACAACGTCTTCACCCACATGACGCCTTCCTACGGCTCGCACAAGGGCTGCATCACGGTGAAGGGCATCATCACCGTCACGTCCACCATGGAAGTGACGCCATGCCCGTACATCGATTTTTCCATCGGCAACCTGCGCGAAACCCCGCTGAAGGAAGTGCTGGCGCGCGGCATGCGCAACCCGTGGCTGGGACCGCATCGTCCGGACTGCCTGATCGGCGAAGACCCCAAGTTCATCAAGATCCATACGGAAAAGACCGCGGGTGCCAAATTCCTGCCGTTGCCGTGGGGACAGGGCTTCTCCGACGAAGATACGTTGTACGATTGATGCGCGGCGCGCAGACCAGAACACGGTAAAGGCAACTTAGATGAACGCACCTGACATGATTCAAACCGCGCCGCGTTTCGACGCCCATGGCCGCTGCCTGCCGCATGACGGCACCCAGGCAGCCTGCCATCGCCAGACGCGTCGCTACTTCCTTCCCGAGCAGCCAGCCCTGGATTATGGTGCCATTTATCGGCGCACGGTCGCCCAACTGGGGGAAACGGCGGGCATGGACGCTGCCGAGTTCGAGCGCCGCGCGCGCGGCATCCTCGCGCAACTGGCCGACGACTCGGTCGCGAGCCACATCCTCAACGGTCCGGCCGTGCCTTTCCTGCTGCCGCAAGCCAGCCACGACGATATCGGCGAAGCGCTGGAACACCGCTATCTGCCGGCGGTGGGGCGCGGCTTTGCCGAGGCGCTGCCGGAGTATGGCTTCACCAACCACCACAAGGCAGGCCTGGCCGGCAAACTGACGCCGGCTGCGGGCGCTCGTCATGAGCGTTTGATCGAGGCGATGCGCCGTGGCCCTGTGGTCGGCGTCTACTTTCCCTGTCTGCTGGAGTATTCGATACCTGCGGCCATCGAGCAGATCGCCACGCTACCGGAATCATTTCTGCTCGCCGGCGGATATGACAGCTGCGCCGCCTTCCTCGCCGCGCCCGACCTGCTGCTGCGCAAGAACGGTTATCCGCCCTTGCTTTGGCTATCGGGGTTGGACGCAGAAAAAGAAGGTTGCGGCTATCATTTCGAGGCGTATGGCTATGACCTGACTTTCAACCGGCGTGTCCATCAGAACATGGCGGCTGAGTATTGGGCCAGCGCCCTGGTGGTACTTGCGGAATAGAGCGGATGCGCCCAGACAGCTTGTCCACGACGCCGAAAAGAACGCTGGAGCAGGATCTGGATGCCGTTCTCGAGCGACAGCCTGAAGTGTGGGAGAGCCTGCGCGGCGCTTCGCTGTTCATCAGCGGCGGCACCGGTTGGTTCGGCCGCTGGCTGCTGGAGACCATCGTCCATGCCAATGCTCGTTTGAGCGCAGACATCCGCGTGCTGGCGCTCAGCCGCGACCCGCAAGCCTTCGCGCGCCGCGCGCCGCATCTGGGCGCCGATCCGGCCATTCGCTTCCATCGTGGCGATGTGCGCAATTTCGATTTCCCGCGCGGCGACTTCAGCCATTTCCTTCATGCAGCCACCACCTCGGCGTATGAGACCTTCCAGGGCGAAACGCCTTTGGGCAAGTTCGACACGCTCGTGTCCGGCACCCGCAGGGTGCTGGACTTCGCAGCGCAGGCGAGGCCCGAGCATTTTCTGTTTACCAGCTCCGGCGCGGCCTACGGACCCTCGCCGCGCGGAATGCCCTTGCGGGAGGAGGATCTGGTCGCCCCTGACACCATGGACCCGGTCACGGCTCTGGGGCAGGCCAAGCGAGCGGCGGAGTTTCTGTGCGCAGCTTATGCCGCGCAGCACGGCTGGCATCTGAGCGTTGCCCGTTGTTTCGCGTTTGTCGGCCCTTTCATGCCGCTGGATATTCATTATGCTATCGGCAATTTCATCCAGTGCGCGCTGCGGCGAGAGCCTATCATCATTCAAGGGGATGGTTCGCCATTGCGCTCTTATCTATATATGGGCGATCTGGCGGCCTGGTTGATGGCTTTGTTGCTGCGCAGGGGCGATGCAGCCTTGTTCAACGTTGGCTCGGACGAGGCGGTTTCCATCTCCGATCTCGCCCATTTGGTGCGGGATCGATTGCATCCCGAGGGCGAGGTGAGGATTCTTGGCCGATCAGACGCCAATGTCGGCAACCCCGCGCGCAATCTGTATGTGCCTGATATCAGCCGGGCGCGCGTGGAGTTGGGCTTGGCGCCGTGGACTTCGCTGGCCGATGCCATCGAATTCTCGGCCGATGCGTTTATCTCTTCATGACCTTGCCCGCTTGACGTCGCGCCACGCTTTGCGTTTCTGCCCTGGGCCGGGTTGGACAAAATGAAAGCAAGCCAATATGCAGATAGAAAAAAGATTCTACAACGAAAAGCACCGGCCTTATTACATCTGCGCGCCAGGCTTCACCCGGGTATCCAATGGCGTCCGGGCCATGCATTTGCTGTGCCATTATCTGAACAAACTGGGCGAAGAAGCCTACGTGTTTTCGCCTGAGACCGATCCCAAGCTCAGAACGCCCTATCTGACTCAGGACATCGTCGATAGACACAAGGCGACCCAGCGCTCGCCTATCGTGGTATATCCGGAAGTGGTGCACGGCAATCCGCTCAATGCCGCGGCGGTGGTCCGTTACATTCTCAACCACCCTGGCTTGTTGGGCGGTCCAAAAGATTATCCCGAGTCGGACATGTTGGTGTTCTGGCACCAGGATTATGTCGATAGCGCAAAATACCCCGACCCGTCCTTCATTTTCATTCCGTCCATCGATACCGGCATTTTCAACAACGACGACAATGCCCATGATAGAAAAAGGGATAAGGTGTTGGTGTATCCCGGTCGTTATAAGCAGGCGCAGCAGGACTACCCCGAGCTGTTCCGTGATTCGATAGTCATTACTTACGACTGGCCGCAGAGCCATGAGGAGTTGGCCGCGCTGCTCAGACAAGGCAAGGTGCTGTATACCTTCGCCAACTCGGCCATCATTTCCGAGGCCCTGCTGTGCGGCTGCCCGGTGGTGATCAAGGAAACCGTGTATTCCAGAAAGCCAGAGGAGAGGGCTGGCGTGGCGCTCGGTCTGGCCTTGCCTGGCGCGACCTTTGTGGATACGCCTGAGGGTATCGCCGCCGCGCATAGCAAAACAGTCGATTATCAGCAGGTTTACCATCAGTACCAGCTTGAGCTGCTGGAGCAGTTGGAGGGCTTTATCGAACAGTCCCAACTGTTGCCCAATGGCATGGCCAGCGATTTGGTGCTGCCTTCGTTCCAGCACCAGCCCGTTGAACCCTCCCAGGAGGCGCTACGTTACGAGGGCTGGCTGAAGGGGCGTGCGCTCAAACCCGCCGATGCGCAGCTGCATGCCGAGCGGATGGCCAGAAGCTGGACCGGTCAGCCACGCTTCATCATCATGATGCCGTTGACGGAGGAGGATTTGGCGGTTGCGATCAACTCCGTCAATGCGCTGTCGCAGCAGCTGTACAAGCAATGGCAGCTAATCTTTGTCGCCGATTTCGACGAACCGAGCGCGGCGTTTCAGAATTCCGAAGTGTTGGGCTGGTTGCGGATAGACGACGCCGGCGATCCGGTGCAACTCAGCCAGGCTTACGCCGCCGTGCTCGACGCCTTGCCTTGCGACTGGATGGCCATTTTGCCGCCGGGAGCGGAGCTGGCTGGCGACGCTTTGCTGTCGGTGGCGGATTATTCCGCCATGCATCCAGAGTGGCAGGTGATCTATTCGGACAGCGATACGATGGCGCAGGGTAGCAAGCGCATCGATCCGGTTTTCCGTCCGGATTTCAATCTCGATTGGCTGCGCGGCAGCGACTATATCGGCCCTAGCGCTTGGTTCCGCAGAGACGCCTTGCTGGAAGTGGGCGCGTTTTCGGGCAGCGCGGGAGCGGATGGGTTCGATGCAGTGTTACGCATTCACGATCGCTGCGGCGCGGGGGCAATCGGCCATATCGACGATGTCCTGTTGCATCTGCCGCCAGGCGTGAAGGCCGGGGGGGCGACAGCTCAGGAAAGAGTCCTGATCGAGCACCTGGGCCGGCTGGGCGTGCCTGGGCGCGTGGCGTCCTGCCAAGCTGATGGGGTTCGCCGCATCCATTACCCCGCGCCTCAGAGCGCGCGGCTATCCATCATCGTCGCCGACGAAGGCGAGTTTTTCCATCTGTCGGCTTGTATCGAGGCTTTGTCCGCGGCTTGGGATGGCGTCGATGCGGAAATTCTGGTGATCACGGCGCGGGACGCGATCCCCGCCCCCGCCACGCGAGTGGCCTGCGGGGCCGAAGCCACTCGCCGCGAACGCTATGTGTTGGGCGCGACTGCCGCCAAGGGCGATTTCCTGTTTTTCCTCGATAGCCGGATCGAGCTGGCAGAGCCGGAGGCGGTGATGACGCTGTTGAGTCTGGCGGACAGGTCCGACGTCGGCAGCGTCGCGCCGCGCTTGTTGCGCCCCGACGGCAAGACCATCTGGCGCGGCCCGGTCTTGCTGGGCTCGGATGAGGGCGCGGCGACGCTTTTTGACGGCTGCGATGCGCAAGAGCCAGGCCATTTGCGGCGTATGCAGGTAGAGCATAGTCCTGGAGCAGTCTTGCTGGATTGCCTGCTGGTGAAGCGCGCCGTTTATCAACAGATCGGCGGTGTGGATGCCGGCTGGCCCGACGAGCTCAGCGCGGCGGCGGATTTCAGCCTCAAACTGCGCGCGGCAGGCTTGCCGCCGTTGTGGACGCCTTTCGCCTCTGCATTGCGTCATGGCGGGGATGCAGAGCTGGGCAATGCAGCAGCCTTGCCTTTGCGTTGGCAAGGCTGGCTGGGCCACGACACGGCTTACAACCGGCATTTGAGCCTGGACAGCCGGCAAGCCTTCCTGATCGACGATGCCTTTCCGGCAGGTTGGAATGGCGCGTTTCATGAGCGCAATAGAGTGTTGGCGCTGCCGGGCGCATCCGCGGGCGTGGCCAGCAGAATCTCCGCCCCCCTGCGCAAACTGGCTGAAGAAAGCCAGTGTCAGCTTACGCAGGCATCTGTTGGCCAGCGGCTGCCGCGCGAGGGCGAGTTCGAACGCTTGGCGCCGGATACCGTGCTGATGTCGGCCCGGTTCGAACCGGCGCAACTGGATTGGCTGCGGAACTGCAAGCAAAGCCGGCCGGACTTGCTGTCGGTGTTGCTGGTGGACGGGCTGGAAAACGGGTCGGAGATGAGCGCGCGTTATGGCATGGCCTATCTGCAGGCTTTGGCGCGTGAGGCAGATAGAGTTCTTGTCCCCACCGAGACGCTCAGACGGAAATTCAAGGATGAGGCGTTGGATGTGCGGCTGATTCCTGTCGCTTTGGACGAGGCCGAGTGGGAAGGCCTGGTTTCCTTGCGGCGCACCGGTCGCCGGCCCCGACTGGGCTGGGTCGGGACAACGGTCGAGGCAGAGGATTTGTTGCTGCTTAGCGGCGTGATGCTGGCGACGGTGGCTGAGGTCGACTGGGTGGTATTGGGCGATTGTCCCGATGTGATCAAGCCTTATCTGGCTGAATGCCATCCTTATGATCTGGACAGTGAAGGTTTCCCGCGAAAATTGGCTAGCCTGGGGCTGGATCTGGCGGTTCTGCCTAAGATAGAGGAGGGGGGGGATGACGTTGTTCGCGTTTTGCGGATGCTGCAATTCGGCATCCTGGGTATTCCTGTGATCGCCACCGCGATGGGCGAATTGCGCGAAGGCGATGCGCCGATTACGCGAGTGGGCCGCGAGCTGGCTGATTGGGGCCGTGCTGTGCTGGATTTCGCACGCGATGCGGAGGTTGCCTCCCAAGCAGGCGACGCCTTGAGTCGCTGGGTGAAGGCGAATCGTTTGTTAAGCCAGCATTTGCCCTCATGGTTGCAGGCAATCAGCCGATAAAGAATCAGTGTCGCTGCGCGGCGTGGCCCGCCATTCCGCGCAATCGACAAGCTAAATTCGCAGTTGCATGGCGGCGTGGCGATGGTTGCCTGCGTTGCGTCCGCTCATGACTCGAGGAGGGGTAGAATGAAGAAACTTTTGCTGGTCGTGCCGATGCACATTTCCTGGGATTCGTTCACCAAGCCCGAGTATTACAATGTGCAGTTGACCAAGGCGGACGGGAAGGCATACAACATCCCGCGCACCGATTTGCCGCTAGGACCGCTATCGATTTCGGCGTATCTGAAGAAATTCGTCGACGTCGAGGTCAAACTGATCGACTTCAACGCCGAGGTCAACGCGCTGGACGCCGTGCCCTTCGATAACTTCGAGGCTTTGTGCCGACATTTCTTTATGCAGGCGCAAGATTTCATGCCTGACTTTGTCGGCGTCTCGTCGCTATTTAGTCCCTCTTTTCCCAATTTCATGGATTGCGGACGCATGGCCAAGGAAGTGTGGCCGGACAGCCTGGTCGTGGGCGGCGGCAACATCCCCACCAACAGCTACGAGCAGATTTACCGCGACATGGGCTGCACCTTCTTCGACGCGCTGTGTTTCGGCGAGGGCGAGAAGCCGATGCTGCATCTGTTGCAAGCCGACGATGCCGAGGCCTATCTGGCGGCATCGGATTCCTGGATTACCCGCCAGAAAGTGATGGGAGAAGCGCTGTTCGCGCCCAAGCACGACTTCATCGACGACTTGGACGAGATTCCGTTCTTCGACTATGACCTATGCGATATCGACAAGCATGAAATCAACCAAGTGGTGGCCTCCTACCACAATTTGGACAAAAACCGCGGTTTTCATGTGATGACATCGCGCGGCTGCCCTTTTCTATGCACCTTTTGCGCTTCGCACCGTACGCATGGCCGTTCGATGCGTTATCACTCGCTGGAGCGGGTGCGCGAGGATTTCACTCGGCTGGTCGAGAAATACGGCGCGCAGACAGTGATTTTCCAGGATGACCATCTGATGGCCGATTCCGATCGGGTGTACAAGATCCTGGACATCGTCAAGTCCTTGAATCTTAACTCGGTGTACCAGAACGGCCTGACCTTGTACGCGCTGGATATGCCTATGCTTAAGGCTTTCTGGGATGCCGGCGTCCGCCATCTGGTGCTGCCGGTGGAAAGCGGCAGCGAGAAAGTGCTGAAGAAGCAGATGCGCAAGCCCTTGAAGATGAAAATCTCGGAGCGGGTGGCGCGGGACTGCCGCGAGCTGGGTATCTACACCAATACCAATATCTTGATTGGCATGCCGGGCGAAACCAAGGAGGACCTAGAGGAGGCGCGGCATAATTTGCGCGAAATTGCTTCCAATTGGTTCAACATCGCCTGTGCGAGCCCCATCGTTGGCAGTGAGATTCACGAGATATCCAAGGCTAAGGGGTATATCAAGATCAATGACCTGGGGTCGGACTACCGCACCGCAGTGATCAATACCGAGGATTTCACAGCAGAGTTCATTCAGGAATACCAGTATTTCATGAATCTGGATCTCAACTTTGTGCACAATTACGACTTGCGCTGTGGAAACTACGCTTGGGCTGAGCGTGGATTGAAGAATGTGCTGCGTTTGAAAAGCGATCATGCGTTTGCGCACTACTGCTTGGCAAAGTGCTATAGGGGAATGGGCCAGACCGCTCTGGCTGACCAGCATTACCTTCAGTATCTGGAAGCGATCAAGACGCCATTTTGGGGACGCTGGGCCTGGATATTCGGGCTGGAGGGCATCAATCCGGCAGATTGGTCCGCCGAGCATTATGGCCTGCTGGCCGACATACTGCAGCCGGTGGCCGCACTTGAAGCCGAGCCGATGGCCACCCAGACTTGAAAGCGTCGTCAAGGGGCATAAATCCAGTTTGGAAAGGCGCCAAGGTAGATTCAAGAGTCTGATAAAGATAGGCCTTGGCTTGCAATAGGCAGTTCAATTCCTCAAGCACGGCTGTGTCGAGTCGGGCCTGTGACAGCCGTCCGCGGAGGGGCGCACGGCATTGCGGCAGGGCTGCGCATGTCAATGTTGGTCGTCAGCAGGAGAGGAAATATGCTGGCCAAGAGATTCGGGCGGGTCGCCTGGCTTGGATAGTTTGCCGGCGCTAAAGATGTCTTTGACAGGCGTGTCCCGTTCCGTACATGGCCATCATGCTGCAGCGTGAGGTTTCTGGAAGTACCCTTCAGCGCCATGTAGAACAGTTTTGGGCCTTTATGTTGATCGAGGCCCGTTTTTATTTACAGTTTGCTGTGTCATGGTATTCCGGAACGCGACACTGCTATAGTGGCGCAGTCCGGACCGATCGCATTTTGAATGTCCGGTCGGGATGGCCTTGCCGACATGTCGTTTGCAGACGAGTGGGGCGGGCGTAGGCATTCCATGCCTCATGTTTGTCTGGCAGGCAGTTGTCGAGAAAAATGTGTATGGTTTCAGCTGGGCCATCTGATCCGTCCTAATAATGTGCCGTTTAAAGCATGCCGTTGTCGGCCAGTTGATAGGCTGGCGCCGATTTGTAGCATTCATGACCTGACCAAGCGAGCAGCAGCCATGAAATCTCAGGAAAATAACGTGGAATCATTAAAACCTCGTAAGCCGCGCGTCGGCGTTCTGACTCGAGACCTGCAGGATGCCGCCTGCTACAAGCTGAGGCTGGGCGATCCTCTGAGTTTGATGTCGCCGGTGCTGGAGTCCTACCATTTCAAGAATCAGGCCGATCACAGCTACGAAGGCGTTTACCCCTTCAAGGAAGACAGTGACTTTGTCGCTGCGATGGATATGTTCATCGTGCAGCGCCTGTTTCCTTCCTATGAGTTCCGCCCTCTGCTTGAAGAGATGGTGGCATCCGGCAAGCCTATCATTTATGAGATTGACGACTGGTTGCTGGACATGCCGGAAGAGCATGTCATGTATGGCATGTGCCAGCCTTCGTTTGAGGGCATTGAGTGGCTGTTGCCGCAATGCGCGCTGGTCACCGTATCGACTGAGGCGCTGGCGGAAAAGGTCAGGCGCTATACGGACAAGGTGTTCGTGTTTCCTAACCTGCTTGCCAGCGAGCGTCTGGTCGAGCCCTTGCCGCACAGTGGACACGTTACGATAGGTTTTGCCGGCACCAGCACGCATGCCAAAGACGTTGAAATGGTATCCGCCGCGCTGAAGCGGATTTATCACGAGTATGCAGGCCAGGTGAGGTTCGTATTCTGGGGCGACGTGCCTTCCAGCTTCGTCGGCATCAAAGATGTGCGCAAAGTGCCGGAGTTTGTCACCTACAACGAGTACCTGCCGGAATTGGCCAAGCTCAAGATCGACATCGGCGTGGCGCCGCTGGTCAAGAGCGAATTCAACGACTACAAGTCCGATCTGAAATGGCTGGAGTATTCGGTGGTCGGCGCGGCTTCGGTGGTGTCTGATGTGACAGCCTATGCGGCGTTGAAGGATAGCGGCCTGGCAACCGTGGTCGAGAATACCGAAGATGGCTGGGTGACTGGGATCAGCAAGCTGATCGACGATGCCGAACTACGCGCCAGCCAGGCCGCGGCGGCTCGTCGCTATGTGCTGGAACACCGTTTGCTTGAAGGGCGGTTGCAGGAGCTGCTGAGCCGCTATGCCGATTTGCTGCCCGCGCACCTGAAACCACAGCCATTGCAGCAGCTCGGGCGGATTGTCACCTACGCTTTGGCCGAAAATGATGTGGATGGCTTGAAGGACTACCGTAAATGGGTCAAGCGCCGCGCTTTGCGGGAAGTGCACGCAGAACAGCTGGCCGAGCGCATGTGCCTGGCTTGGAAGCAGGTGCCGATGTTCAATTTGATCGTGCTGGCGCCATCCAACCGTTTGGCCAGGCTATCGGAAACCTTCACCGCCATGGAGAGCGTGCTTTATCGCCAGTGGCGTTTGATCGTGGTGTCCGATGCGCCGCAACCTGACCCGATTTTCAGCAACAATCCACAGCTTGCCTGGCTGCAGCTGGATAATCTGGATGATGACTCTCAGGTGACGCAAGTCGTCAACGGCATCATCGCCGATGTGCCGTCAGATTGGATCATGCTGTTGCCCGCCGGGGCCCGTTTGCAGCCTCATGCGCTGGCGAGAATCGGCGAGGAGATCCATGCGCATCCGGGGCGTGCCGCCATCTACAGCGATCACGATATCGTCTCGCCGATGGGCAAGCGATTCCGTCCCTCATTTCTGCCGGACTTCTCGCCTGAGTACTTGCGTTCGATGGACTATGTCGGCTATGCGGTGGCATTCAATACCGAGGCCATCGCCAAGATAGGCGGGTTCCAGCCTTATCCGCGCGCGCATTGCTATGATGCTTTGCTGCGCGTGTTCGAAGCCTGGGGACAGGAGGGCATTCGCCACATCGACGATGTGTTAGTGTCGCTGCCCTGGGTGGATCCCAAGCTCGATAGTCTGGGCAACGCTTCGCGCCGCGTGGCGCTGGAAAGTCATAGCCAACGTTGCGGCTTGCCGGTAACGGTATCCGAAGGCCTGGTGCCCGGCACCTTCCATTTCGACTACAAGTTGCTGGCCACGCCGCTGGTGTCGATCATCATTCCAACCAAGGACAAGCTGGAATGTCTGGAGCCATGCCTGGCTAGTCTATTCGGCATTACTGTTTACCAGAATTTTGAAGTGCTGCTGATCGATAATGGCTCGGAAGATCCGGAAACCTTCGAGTATTACGAAAAAGTCCAGTCGCACTATCCGGGCAGGATTCGGGTGCTCAGCTATGACGCGCCATTCAATTTCTCTGCGCAATGCAATCTTGGCGCGACTGAGGCGCGAGGCGAGTATCTGCTGTTGCTGAACAACGATACCGAAGTGATCTTCGCCAATTGGTTGGAGCGGATGCTGGCCACGGCGCAGCAGCCGGGTGTGGGGGCGGTGGGCGCCCGTCTGCTGTATCCGGAAATCGGCCGCGTACAGCACGCCGGCATTGTGCTGGGCATGCCGGGCGGCATGTATTCGGTGGCGGATCATGTGTTCGAGGACATGGATTATCTGTTTGCCGGCTACTTGAACCGCAGCCTGACCATGCAGAATTACTCCGCGGTGACGGCGGCTTGCCTGCTGGTGGAAAAGCAGATTTACGATGCGGTGGGCGGCATGGACGCGGAGACGCTCCAAGTCTGCTTCAACGACGTCGACTTCTGCCTGAAGGTACAGGCAGCGGGCCTGCGCAATGTTTACAACCCCTTTGTCGTTTTGTACCACCATCACGCCAAGAGCATCGGCCGCGTCACCACTGATCCGCGTCCGGCCCTGCGCGCCGCAGTGCGGGAGCGGGACGAGATGGAGGCGATGCTGGCGCGGTGGATGCCGGTGATGAGAAACGATCCTGGCTTCAGTCGGCATTTGTCGCTGCGCACCAAACGCGTGGCGCTGGACCCGGACCGCATTGTGGCCTGGGATCCCAAATTGCCTGGCCGCAAACGGGTGCTGGGCATCCCGGTGCCCGGCGGCAGCGGCGAGTATCGCTTGAGCCAGCCCTTATCCGTGCTGCAAGAAAAAGGCAAGCTGGATGGCGAGATTCACCAGCCATCCGCCGGCTTGCCTACCGCGGTAGAGCTGGCCCGCCAGTCGCCAGACACCATCCTGCTGCATACCGGCATCAGCGATTACATCTATGAATCTTTGGATGCGTATCGTAAATACACGCCGGAAGTGCGGGTGGTGTTCGGCCTGGATGACTTGGTGGGCGGCGTGCCGGAAAAGAGCAGCTTGTATGACCATTGGTCCCGCCATTACCCGGATGCCAAACAACGCCTGCGCCGCGTGCTGAAGCTGTGCGACGCCGCCGTGGTGTCCACCCAACCCTTGGCCGACTTCATCCAGAAAATGGTTGGTGATGTGGCGGTGGTGCCGAACCGGCTGCGCAAAACCATCTGGGGCGATTTGAAATCAGAGCGGCGCACGGGCAAGAAGCCCCGCGTCGGCTGGGTGGGCGCAGGCCAGCACCGCGGCGACTTGGAGTTGATTCATGAAGTGATCCTGGCCACCTATCAGGAGGTGGACTGGATATTCATGGGCATGTGCCTGCCGCAATTCCGCCCGTATGTCGCCGAGATGCACCATGCTGTGACTTTCGCAGATTACGCGGAAAAAGTTGCAAGCCTGAACCTCGATCTCGCCGTCGCGCCTCTAGAGCTAAACCCGTTTAACGAGGCCAAGAGCAACTTGCGCCTGCTGGAGTATGGCGTGCTGGGCTGGCCGGTGGTGTGTACCGACATCTACCCGTACCAGACCAATAATGCGCCGGTATGTCGGGTGCCTAACCGGGCGGATGCCTGGATCGAGGCGATACGTTCCCGCGTTCATGACCTGGATGCGCTGGCCAAGGAAGGCGATACGCTGCGAGCCTGGTTCAATCAGCACTATTGGCTGGAGGATCACTACGAGGACTGGTTCCAGATTCTGCATGGTTAATTCGCAGCAAGCTTCAAAAACCCTCGGGATGTCGCCCGAGGGTTTTTCAATTTCCAAAGGGAAATTGGTTTTATTTTGGTAATTTTACCGGTTTCGTCAAAGTTCCTCCTGGCCAGCCGATCAACTCACCATCAGGCAATTATCTTGGTGAGCCCATTGGGCTGATAAGGGGAATGAAATGGCAATTACCGTTAATACCAACATCACGTCGCTGCAAGCCCAACTGAACCTGAACAACTCACAGGGCTCGTTGTCTCAGTCCTTGGCTCGTTTGTCTTCCGGTTTGCGCATCAACAGCGCCAAGGATGATGCTGCTGGTCTGGCAATTTCACAGACCCTGACTTCCGCCATCCGCGGCAATAACCAAGCGATCAATAATGCCAATGACGGCATCTCCGTTGGCCAGACTGCGGAAGGCGCGTTGGGCCAAATTGCCAACAACTTGCAGCGCATTCGCGAAATCGCAGTACAGTCCGCCAACGGCTCTGTCAGTAACACTAACCGCTCGCAACTGCAGTCGGAAGTGGATCAACTGACTCAGGAAATCTCGCGCATTGTGCAGACAACTCAATTCAACGGTACTCAGCTGTTGTCTGGCAGCGCGGTGCTGATGTTCCAAATTGGCTCATCCGGTGACCCCAGCAACCAGGTTTCGATTTCGTCAGTAGATCTGGCTACATCTGCTAGTTTGAACAGCTTTAACTCCTCTCTGACCAATACCGGTACGATCAATATCACGACGCAAGCGAGCGCTTCAGCCATCCTGTCGGCTTTGGATAAGGATATCGCCCAGATATCCACGGTACGCTCCAATTGGGGCGCTGTGCAGAACCGTTTCGATGCAGTGGTGGCAAACTTGCAGAACTACACGCAAAACCTGACCGCTGCCAAGAGCCGGATCATGGATGTGGACTTCGCCTCGGAAACCGCCAATCTGACCAGGAACCAGATTCTGCAGCAAGCTGGCAGCTCCATCTTGAAGCAAGCTAACTCTATGCCGCAATCCGCGCTGACGTTGCTGCAATAAAGCTGAATGGGTTGAACTCCGCGGTGGCTTGCCGCCGCGGCGTGACATGAAAATAGGTGTAGGCTGGAGGAAAACAGATGAGATGATAGGGTTTTGGCGTTGACGGAAAGTCAAGTGTGAAAATTCACATTTTCACCGTAAAGTTCGGTTCGACCTGGTCGATAAGTGATGTAAGCAAGCTACTTTGCCCACACATAGAGCACCAGGAGAGTCATCATGGCCATTACCGTCAATACCAACGTCACGTCGCTGCAAGCCCAGCTGAACCTGAATAATTCACAGATGTCGCTGTCGCAATCGCTGCAACGCTTGTCTTCCGGCCTGCGCGTCAACACCGCCAAGGATGACGCTGCTGGCCTGGCGATTTCGCAGACCCTGATTTCCGCCATCCGTGGTAATAACCAGGCGATCAAGAACGCCAACGACGGTACTTCCGTCGGTCAGACCGCCGAAGGCGCGTTAGGCCAGATCGCCAACAACATACAGCGTATCCGTGAAATCGCGGTGCAGTCTTCCAACTCGTCCGTCAGCAACACCAACCGTTCGCAGCTGCAAGCGGAAGTGGACCAGTTGACCCAGGAAATTTCGCGTATCGTGCAAACCACCCAGTTCAACGGCACGCAGCTGTTGTCTGGTAGCGCGGTGCTGACTTTCCAAGTAGGTTCGTCCGGTGCCAGCAGTAATCAGGTATCGATTTCGTCCGTGGACTTGACCTCGGCAAGCGTGTTGTGCAGCTACAACTCCTCGCTGACGGCAACTGGCACGATCAATATCACTACACAGTCTGGTGCCTCTGCCATCCTGTCGACGTTGGACAGCGACATCGCGGAAATTTCCACCGTGCGCTCCAACTGGGGTGCGGTGCAGAACCGGTTTGACGCGGTTGTGGCTAACCTGCAGAACTACGTACAAAACCTGACCGCTGCCAACAGCCGTATCGTAGATGTGGATTTTGCCTCGGAAACAGCTAATCTGACGAGAAATCAGATTCTGCAACAGGCCGGCGCCTCGATTCTGAAGCAAGCGAATACTATACCCCAAGCAGCTTTGACGCTGCTGCAATAAAGCGTAGCCTGATGGTATAGTCAGAGTGCAGCTCCGGTTGGGCAGCCGGAGCTGCGTTCATGAGGAGTATGATCATGCAAATCCCGTCCATTTTATCGCCTGCTGCGCCTGCGTCGGCAGCGCCGGTGCAGCGTCAACAGTTGGTTGAGTTGGCTCAGGCGCCTGCGGGTGATCAGAGTCAGCCCGTTTTGGCCGATTCCTCACAGGCAGTTGCAGCGGCTGGGCAGAGCCAGCAGCAACAGTCTTCTGCGGATGCGCAGAAAAAGCAGCTAACCGATCCCAAGCAACTGCAGGAATCGGTGAACCAGTTGAACAATGCGGCAACGCTATACAATAGCTCCTTGCAGTTTTCGGTCGACAAGGACACCGGCGCAACGGTGGTGAAAGTCGTCGACAAAGAGAACAACAAGGTGATTCGTCAGATTCCGTCTGAAGAGGCGCTGCGCATCGCCAAGGCGATCGGCGACTTCAAAGGACTCTTGCTGAAGGACAAAGCCTGATCCAACTGTCCTGACGCGGCTATAACATGGGGACAACATGACAGCCATTACCAGTTCCGTGGGCGTTTTGGATGTGCAGGGCATCGTCAGCCAGCTGATGATGGTGGAAAGACAGCCACTGAATGCCAGTTTGGGAAAAACTGACCAGTACAATACCCAGTTGAGTACCGTTGGCAGGCTAAGCTCGTCCTTGTCCGCGCTGCAAACGGCGATGACCTCGCTGTCGTCTGGTCGTTTCCTGCAGGTTTTCAAGGCATCGGTCAGCGATGCCTCGATGGCTGCCGTATCCACGACCAGTGGCGGCAATGCCGGCACTTTCCAGATATCAGTACAGAATCTGGCGAGCAACAGGCAGTTGGTATTCGATCAGGCGGGCGGGCAGGCCATCACTGATAGCAAGGCCGCAATCAATAACGCGCCGGACCAGCTGACGTTCCAGATCAATGGCAAGACACAGACCATCAAACTGCGCGACAAGCCGGGCGATCCTGTGTCCCTGCAAACCATCAACGACAAGATCAATGCCGCTAGTATCGGTGTGAACGCCAGCTTGGTGGAGAACAACAAACAGTTCAAACTGGTGCTGACCGCGGCTAATTCCGGCACCGACAACCAGTTCACCATTGGCGGTAGTGACCATGACTCCGGTAACACGGCCGGTTCGACGCTGGCGGGTTTGACACAGAGCCCTGCTGCCGCGAAAGAATCCCAAGACGCCAAAAATGCCAGCCTGACCGTCAATGGTGTGGCGGTGAGCGCGGGCAGCAATCGCATATCATCGGCTGTGGCCGGCGTGGAAATCGATTTGTACAAGGAAGGTAACTTCACAGTCTCGCTTGCTTCAGACAACGCCGGCATCAACAAGAACCTGCAATCGTTTGTCGATGCCTATAACCAGGTTGTCAGTGATGTAAAGGATGCGCGCAAGGGCGCCCTGAAGGGCAATGCTTCGGTTCTGGATATCCAGAGTCGGCTGCAGCAAGTGCTGTCGGTAGGCGTGGAGGGCGCGGATCCAGTTAATTCGTATGCTTTCTTGTCGCAAGTCGGCATTTCTCTGCAGAAGGATGGCACGCTGAAGGTCGATCAGAACGCCTTCAACGACGCGTTGAAGAAAGACAAGCAAGCGGTTGCCAACCTGTTTGGCAATGCCGACAATACTGGCTTTGCCCAGCGCTTCAATCAGGCTATCAACAGCATGCTGGGACCAACCGGCTTGATCGAAACCAGCAAGGCCTCGATCAAGAGCCGCGTGGATCAGGAAGCCCAGTTGCAAAGCTCGCTGCAAGCCAGGCTGGATACCAAGCAAAGTCAGTTGTTGCAGCAGTATACGAACCTGAACAAAACCCTAGCGCAGATGCAAACAGGCTCGAACAGCTTGTTCAACCTGATTTCCAAATAGAATCAAAGAAGGCGGCGCTTGGTGCCTTAACGCCTTAGAATTGATGGTGACACATGCTGAATTCACGAATGCTCAAGCAGTTCAATCAGGCATATGCCAACGACGCCTTGAAGGCGGCGATATACGGTGCGAGTCCGATTGGCATCGTCGTGATGCTCTACGAAGGCGTGATCAAAGCGTTGAGTTCTGCCAGCATAGCCATCGATAATGATCGTTTCGATGAAAAGGCTCGGATGATCAGCAAGGCTGTCGATATCCTGGAGGGGCTTCGCATCGCGCTGGACTTGGAACAAGGCTCCGAAGCTGCGGTCAATCTGAATGACCTTTACATTTATATGAAGATGCGCTTGGCCAAGGCCAGCCTGAAGAACGACAAGGAAATCCTGGCCGAAGTCAAAGGCCTGATGGAAACCATTTTGCCTGCCTGGCAACAGGTGGACCGAGCCAATTCCGCCGCGCAGGCCGAGGCGAATACAGGTTCAGGAGCGTGATGACAGGCATGCCCGCGCAATTTGCCTCCACCCCGAAGGGCTTGGCTAATTTAATAGACCAGTTAGAGCCTTTGACAAAACAGTTGCTGGAAGCGGCCAATCAACGCGAGCGGCCGCGTTTTGTTGAATTGTTCACCTTGCATGAAGGCTATACTCACCAGCTATTGCAACGGCTGGAGGCTGGCGAGCGAGACAAACTCAGCCTCGAGCAGCGCGACGCCTTGAAGCGCGTGTTGGCTTTGCGTCTTGAGGTGCAGACGCAGATCGCGTCCTGGGCAGACCAGGTCAAGCATGAGTTGAGGGCTTTGAGCCAGAGTTCCAAGCTCAATCGTCAGTACAAACCATGATGTCGCGTTGCTATATGCCGGCCCGCTTGGCGGGGCGGCGTCTTGGATGAGGAATGAGCCGGTTTTGACTTGGGTTGCGCTATTTTTCGCCATACACTTAAAGTCAATGTGGATGCTCACCCAAGGGGATTCTCCATGACCGGCGCCTTCTTTCCGTACCTGATGGTTGCGCTGTGGCTTGTACTGGCGGTGGCCATTGTTTACCTGTTCGGCCGATTGCAGCGACTGGAAAGCAAGCGGGACAGCCTCACCTCGCTGTATTTGGACCAGCAGCAGCAGCAAATCAGCGCGCTGCAGCGGGATGTGGCGCGCTTGCAGTCCAAGTTTGATCATCAGGCGACCGGCGATGCGGGATTGAGTCCTTACAATCAAGCCATAGAAATGATACGCCAGGGTTTGACCGCCTCCGAGGTGGCTTCTCGCTGTGGGATTTCCCGCAGTGAGGCAGAGCTGATCGTATCGCTTTACCGTAATAGCCCCACCTCATGATCCCATCGTTACCCAACGCCGTTTCCACCGCCTCGCAAGGCACTGCGCAGACGCTTAACCAGCTACGCACCTCGGTGGATACCAGCCGGCTGCTGGAAGCGCTCAGCCAGCCGGATAGCGCGCCATCCTTGATGGTGGGCGAATTGCTGACGGCCAAGGTGGCAGACCAGCTGGGCAATAATCAGTTGGCCGTTCTGATCAAGAACGCGCTATTCACGCTGAGCCTGCCTCAAGGCACCCATTTGCCCAGCGATACCCTGAATCTGAAAGTGGTGTCGCTGTCTCCGACGCTGACCTTTCAATTGCAGGATGGCGGCAAGGAAACGCCGCCGCCGCAGGACAGCTCGGTTGCCGTCAAGCTCAGCACCGCATCCCGTTACCTGACTACCTTGCTCAGCACGCCTAGAGAGGGTGCGAATGCGGCGGAGGCCGGCGCAACGGCAAAGCATTTGCCCTTGCAGCTGGATGCCGGCGAGCACCCGCCGGAGCAATTGGCCAAGCAGTTGCAGTTGAATGTCAAACAGAGCGGGCTGTTCTATGAGTCCCATCTCAAGGACTTCAGCAATGGCCTGCATCCTCTGGAACAGTTGAAACAGGAGCCGCAGGCCAAGTTGACGCTGACCATGCAGGCCTTGGATGAGGGGCAAAAGAATAACAACGTGGTCAAGCCGCAATTGCAGGAGCTGGGCCACTTGGTGCAGCGGCAATTGGATGGCTTGGAACAGCGTACCGTGCAGTTTCAAGGCCTGGCCTGGCCCGGCCAGCTGATGGAGATGCAAATCCAGCAGGAGCCCATGGAAAACGAGCGCCAGGGTGATGGACAGGAGGACATCCCGGTGTGGAATACCAGTCTATCGCTGGCTTTGCCGGCGCTGGGGGGCATGGGGGTAAGGGTGCGCTTGGTTGGACAGTCGGTACAAGTGTCTTTCAAGGCCGATGACGAGGATACGAGCCAGCTGATCAGGCAGCATGCCGCGCGTTTGCGCGATGGCATGGAGGCCGCGGGCCTGACCTTGGCTGGCCTGGCGGTGAGTCAGAATGAATCAGCAGCAGAATGACGACAAGCGCCGCTCTGCGGTGGCGTTGTCTTATCAGGATGGCCATCGTTCGCCGCTGGTGGTGGCCAAGGGCTATGGTCAGATGGCGCAACGCATCATCGAATGCGCGCAGGATGCCGGTGTTTTCGTCCACGATTCGCCCGAGCTGGTCTCGCTGTTGATGCAGGTTGATCTGGACAAGCATATCCCCCCTGGACTGTATCGAGCCGTCGCTGAAATCCTGGCATTCGTCTACTACTTGGAAAAGCAGGCAGGTTCGGCGCAAACCGAATTCGAAGACTGGATCAACGATCGGCGCGCGCCGGTCAGCAACCGTTAAGCCCCTAGCGCCGTTCGGCGCAATCGCCTATGCTCAGCCGATTATGTTTCCGCGCAGGGAGAATGGCATGCAAATTGGTTATATCGGTCTTGGCATCATGGGGCGACCCTGTGTCCTCAATCTGCTGAAGGCGGGCTACCCGGTTCGCGTCTGGTCGCGCAAGCGCGAGAGTGCCCAGGCTTTGCTGGATGCCGGCGCGGAATGGGCATCGAGTCCTGCGGAGTTGGCCGCGCAGGTTGACGTGCTGGTTACCAATGTGTCCGATACGGCCGATGTGGAGCAGGTGTTGCTGGGTGAGCGTGGCGCGGCCCATGGTGGCAAGCCGGGACTGGTTTGTGTGGATATGAGCACCATCGCGCCGAATGGCGCGCGCCGCATCGCCTCGGCCTTGGCGGAAAAAGGGATCGATTTCTTGGATTGTCCGGTGTCCGGCGGCGAGGTGGGAGCCATCAACGGCACCCTGACCATCATGGTGGGCGGCAAGACCGAGGCCTTGGACAAGGCGCGGCCAGCCCTGCAGGCCATGGGGCAGACCATTACCCACATCGGCGCCAGCGGCGCCGGCCAAGTGGCCAAGGCATGCAACCAGATCGCCGTCGCGGTGGGAGTGGCGGCGGTGGCCGAAATCGTCAAACTGGCGCGCGCGTGCGATGTCGATCCCGCTCCGGTACGAGCCGCGCTGCTGGGTGGCTTCGCGCAAAGCCGCGTGTTGGATGTGCATGGCCAGCGCATGATAGACGACAACTACGCGCCCGGCTTCAAGGCCAAGCTGCACGCCAAGGATATGCACATCGTGCTGGATACCGCGCGGGAGCAGGGCATTAGCCTGCCGGCGGCGGAGCGCACAATGCATTTGATCGATCAATTGGTCCAGCAGGGCGATGGCGAGCTGGATTCGGCGGCGATTGCCAGGCTGATCTGGCAACAAAACTAAGCTTGTTGGCATGCAAAACGGGCCGCGCAATTTGCGCGGCCCGTTTTCAATGATAGAGGCGGGATCGGGTGCTTAGCCGATACGATCCTTCAATTGCTTGCTGGCGACGAACGCCACCTTGCGCTTGGCCGGAATCTGGATGGTTTCGCCGGTCTTGGGGTTGCGGCCGGTGCGGGCGGCGCTTTCCTTCACCTTGAACTTGCCGGCCACGATGCTGAGCTCGCCATTGTTGGCCAGGGTGTCCAGCAGCACTTCGTCAAAAGCGGCCAATACGCGCAGTACGTCGGCTTTGGTCTGGCCGGACTTGTCGGCGAGCAGGGCAATCAGTTCGGCTTTAGTCATGGTGCGTTTCTTTCAGGTATCAGCTTAAAGATTCATTTTCCGTGATTTCGCGTAGGGAATAAAGCATATCTGGCATATTTCGCTTACAAATCGACTGAGGGTGAGCGTTTACGTGGCGTGCCCGCCTCAGCCCATGTGTCGGGATGAGAATTTCAAGAGCGTTAACGAGCGATGCGCTCGGGTGCATCATAGGGTTTTAGCCAAGATTTGCGCTCGGCGCGAATCTGCCTGTTTTTGAGGCCTTGTTGGATTACTATGCTTTTGGTGTTCTGAGCTTGCCCTCTATCGACAAGAGCGTGTGATGACCCATCACACCCAGATCAGTACAGTCCAGATTCTTCCTGGCATAAGGCCAGCTGGCATGGCAGGGGCGTGCGAAGAGCGACCTGTTCGTTCATCTCTTTGACGGGGTGGCTGATCTACATGGGGAAGCATTGTTGGCGCAGAATAAATTCCATACATGGATGGCCAAGTACTGTTTTTAAAATATACAAATAGCATTTGCGCGTTTCGACCCAAAGCCTATGTTGACAACGTGGACTGCCTGGAAGGTGTATCCTTTCAAGCACCAGTTTGGTGCTGATGGCCTCATCATGTGTTGGATAGACGGAAGCGGTTGTGGAAGGTGCCGGCTAGCAAAGCAACAAGATCCAATCGTCCGCAATTTTGTTGCGAAGGTATTAAATCATTCATCGGTTTGTCGATTTCCATCGAAGTTGCTGCATGACGGCCCGGTCAGATGCGATAGTAGCATTGTCAGAGAACCAAGCGCTGAGGGCTGGGGGAGTGTTCGGAAAGGAAACGGTTGGCCTTAAGCAAAGCCAACGGCGACCGATAGCAATACATGGGTCGGATGCATAGAAAGCTTACAGAGTTGCTTTGGGCTGGGACAATGTAGTGATGCGATCACTATTAGTGTGGAATAGAAAATAAGCGAGGTCAAAATGTCTTCTAAATGTTTGTTGATTATTCCCCCAAATATTACCTTTGACGCATTTGTCAACCCATCTGCGAATAGCAAATATTGGACCCATCGCAATGGGAGAAAATATGGTGTATTGATTACAGACGTGCCGTTGGGGGTGTTGACTATCAGCGCTTGGTTGAAGAGTAAGTGCGATACCGATGTAAAAGTAATCGATTTTAATACGGAAGTACATAAAACATGGGATGATCCTGATGCGGACTCATTCCATGATTGGTTTGACAGGGTGTTGACGTCAGTCAGAGACTCCGGGTTTGATCCCGATGTAATTGGTTTTTCATCATTGTTCATAACGGGATATGAAAATTTACTGTCTTTGGCTGAGGCGTCGAAGCGAATATTCCCAAGGGCATTTCGAATTTGTGGCGGCAATTTGCCTACTACAATGTATCGTGAGGTTTTCTCCGATGCGGCAGATGCATTTGATGCACTCTGTTTCGGAGAAGGTGAGCTGCCTATCTCCGAATTGATGGCTGCAAAGGATAAAAAATCTTATTGCGATAGCTCTATGCAGTGGATTACCAAGAAGAACTTGGTCTTGGGTGGGGTATATCAACACAATTTTATTTCTAATTTGGATGAGATTCCTGATTTGGATTATGATTGTATTGACTTGAAGGATTATCATCTCAATCCAACTATTAAGGCCTATACCTCGATAGGCGATAGAACTAATTACATTACGTATATGGGGAGCCGAGGCTGCCCGTTTCATTGTACATTCTGTGCCGCTCATACGGTGCATGGCCGTAAAATGAGAGCCTTTACAATCGAGAGGATTGAACGGGAATTAACAGATCTGTGCAATAAATATTTGCCCAATACCTTAGTCATTGAAGATGATATGTTTTTATGGGATAAGGATTGGGCCGCTAGCGTACTGAAAATCGCGCAGAAGCTGAATCTTGTCTGCTTTTTCCCAAATGCTTTGGCCCTGTACGCCTTGGATAGACCAATGTTGGAAGAGCTTTATAAGACTGGTGTGAGGCAGCTGACGCTTGCGGTCGAGTCTGGCAGTGCCCGTGTTCTGAAGGAGGTTATGAAAAAGCCTCTGAAGCTTTCCATCACTAACCGAGTAGTGCAAGATTGTCGCGAGCTGGGTATTTATACGGACTGCAATATCATCATAGGCATGCCTGGCGAGACCTTGAGTGATATTGATGATACCCGAGAGTATCTAAGAACCTTGGATGCCAACTGGTATCGAATCAATGTCGCGACACCATTGGCGGGGAGCGAGATGTATATCAAGGCAGTCAAGAATGGCGAAATTAAAGGCGATATTCGGATGGCTGGATATAAGAAGTGCGTAGTGGAAACAAAGGATTTTACACCTGCTCAAATCGAATCTATCGCCTATGATATAAATCTAGAAATGAACTTCTTGAGAAATTCTGATATGAAATATGGACGGTATGAGCGAGCTCTTGAAACGTTCAATAACGTCCTGCAGTTAAGAAATGATCATGCGTTGGCAATGTATAAATTAATTGAATGTCGATCCCATCTTGGAATGGATGAGAATAAAGAAATGTTGTCGAAAAAGCTCGATGAAATGCTCGAAGAGAGCGCATTTTGGAAGAAATACTTTATTGATCATGATTTGCGTATGCCAGCTTATTAATTACTTGCAAGGCAATTTCCAGATGCCGCCATGTCTAGTTGGGCTGGCGGTGTTTTATTGAGATGCAAGGGGGTAAATGCCCGACTGGCGAGGCTTATGTGGTTTTGCTGACTCTTCATGACACGGCATGAATTAAAAAAGCCCCGACTGGCGGGGCTTTTGTGGTTTTGCTGACACGCCGTGACATGGCGTGAAAGCTTACTCAATTGTATCTGATTATTGAGTAAACGGCTCAAAGCCTTTCCTGTAAAGGATTTTGCTATTCGATTTTTTCTTGTGTGTACACCCATGTGTACACGGAAAACAGCAGTGCTACCTCTCATGGAACCCTGCTGATTGTCCGGTAAAGTGGAAACCGATGATTGGGGCCTTGTTGCGATGGATGGGCCCGAGATCAATCGAGAGCGATCCCAAGGCTCCGTGAACTACCAGCATCATGAACATGCGAAAGAGTTCCGGGGAAAGGGATAGTCCACCGTTGACCTCCGGCTTGATTTTTAGCAATGCTCCAATGGACTTGGACGCCTCTTCGTCTTTACGCTGGCTTATCTGAAGTGAAAAAGGTATCTGGTGTGTGCCTCTCTCAAAGTGCCCATGCAGCATGATCGACATCGTGTAGTCAACCGTTAGGCTCTGGGCTCTCGTATGTTGGTTGAGGAACATTTCAATGCGCCACTCAGTAGCAACCCCCGACAGTTCCGAAGGGAAAGAAGAATTTTCCACTATGCCTTTCTCCCGCAGTCATGCGATGACAAATCGCAGAATAGTCCGTAGGTTGTTTGCTAGAGTGGATGGGATCAACTTCTTCCTTTCATCGCGTTGGTTTTCGCCACGACGCACCCTTGCCGGCGGGCTGTCGCTCGCTCTGCCATCGAGGCCGGCTCAGCTAAGGCATGCTCAGGCCTGACTCACGCTGACGACGACTTCTTCCAGCACCTTCTTCGGCTGGATCCGCACGCCATCGGGCAAGAAGCGGCTGTCAAAGGTGCCGGCGCTGAACAGCTTGATCAGCAGCACCACCAAGCCGGCGTCGCAGCCATCTATGGAGAAGATCAGCGGCGCGGTGCGCTTGGCGGTATGTAGCACCATGGTTGAGGTGTCCAGCGCCTCCAGGGACATCACATCGGACAGCTTGAAGCTGATGGTCTTCTGCGGGGAGAGAAACACGGCCCGCCGGTTGGTCAGGTTGAGCGCGCCGCCGGCCAGCGGGGTCAGGGCGTCGCTGCTGATGCGCTGACTGCCGCCGACATACACGCCGCGGACGACACGCACCGCGCCGCCCACGTTGTAGGATTGCTTGCGGTAGCCGTAGAGGGTGGCGCCGGCTTCCATCACGCCGAATTCGCCGGCCTGCATGTTCAACGACAGCGGCACGTCGGGGAAGGCCCGCGCGTCGTCCACCTGGCGGAAATAGCACATGAGGGCGTCGGCTCTGGCCTGCTGCTGCGCCCATGCCGCTTCAAGCTGGCGCTGCCGGTCCTGCTCCTTGAAGTGGGCCCGCAATAGCGTCAGCGCAATGGCTGCAGTTATCAACAGTATCCATTCCATAATGCGCCCCTTTCGATGATGGCATCATAGCGGGAACTGCCAGAGGTGCAAGCGGAATGGCGCGCTTCCATGGGGTTGGTTTTCGAAATCAGAGGAGGCGGCCGCGGTAGGGCGCGCCTCCATCCTGATTCAAGCCTTTTTCGGCTTCTTGAAGGTCATGCTTTGCCAGTCAAATTCATTGCCGGCAATCTCGGCAAAGGTGACGTAGAAGGCCACATGCTCATGCGGCATCAGCTTGTCCACGTCAAACAGGATGTGGAAAGGAACCCCGTTTTTCATCAGGTAGCACGCTTGATGAAACTCGGGGTTCCGACTCAGTTTTTTGCGGCTTCCTTCTCGGCGTCCAGCATCTTGGCCAGGGCGGCGCGCGCTTCCTCGTTCTTCATCACCATGTGGTCGATGATGGCATGCATGCCTTCGGTGTCGAGGTCGTGCAGCACCATCTCGATTTCCGCCAGGGTGGTGGGGAAGCCATAGGGTTCGGCGTCGATGTAAGCGACTTGCGCGGCCGGCACCGCGAAGGTGTTCAGATAGACCGCGTTGGCGGCATGCTCCGGGCCTACTGCCAGGATCAGGCGGGACTCTTGAACCGGCGACAGCTGGCGCAGCTTGATCACGCGGCCCAGGCTATCGGTCAGCTCGGTGTACTGCGGCTTGGCGCGCGCCACGGTCTGGGTGTTGGCCTCGGCGGCCTGGTGTACGGTAACGGCTTGGTTCATGGTGTTTCCTTTCTGCTTGGTTGGGTTGGTGCCGGAATGGCTGGGCCTTAGCCCGTGGGGAGAATCGTTGAAGGCATGCCGGGTTGCAGCGGCATCATGTTGATGTCGAAGCCTCTGGTGCCGGTCAAGGGCTTGCTGGCCTCGCGGACCATCTCGCGGGTGACGACGGCGGCCACATCCTTGCCGCCGACCTGAACCTTGACGTTGATGACGGGCGGCGCTGCCGGCGGAATCGGGGAAAGCGCCATCAGGCTCTGGACGGTCACGGGCGTTGTGAACTGATACCCGTCTTTGCTGTGGCCATATGCGCCATCATTGGGAATGGCCAGGAAGTCATTCTTCTTCGGGAACATCCGATTGGCCCGCTCGACCGTTGGGCCGGGTCGGTAGTTGTCCATCACGCCCAGGCTTTGGCCTGGCTTGAAGTGGGCATTCTTGTTCTTGTCTTTGTCGTCATTGCCCCAGTTCGCCAGCCAGCGACCGGCGATGGTGCCGGCGTCTGCCGCGGCCCGGAAGATGTCCGGCAGGATCATCAGCACCAGGCCGATTTCGCCCAGCGCGCCAGCAACGCGGGACAGCCCGCCGGATATCTTGGCCAGGCGGCCGGCCTTGTCGAGTTCGCCCACGGTGCCGGACAGCTTGCCCACGCCAAGAGCCGCGCCCTCGGCTTTCAGCTTGGATGCGGCGGCCGCATTGCCCAGGGCGTTCACCTCTTGCGACAGTCGGCGCACGCGCCCGGCGGTGGTCGTGGTTTCGGCCTCAGCCAGCCGGGTGGCGCGCGTCAGGCCGCCCATGCTGGCCGCGGCGGCTTCGGTCTGCATCTTGGCGACGCGCGCGGCGGCGGTGAAGGTCCCAGTGGCGCCGGTCATGCCCTTGACGCCAGAGGCAGCAAGCTCCGCCTGCAGCTTGGACAGGTTCATGGCGACGTTCAGGCCATCCATTGCGCGGCTGGTCATGCGGATGGTGCCGCCGATGAACAGGGCCGGCCCAAGAATGAACAAGTCTTTGGTCAGCGCCTTGATGCCGTCACCGTCCTTCTTCATCAGGTCGTTGGTGATGCTCAGGAAGCTATTCACCTCCTTCAGCACGCCGATGGCGGTAGGCAGCACCGAAACGCCCAGCTGCGTCATCAAGGTGTTCCATTGCTTGTGCAGCTCCAGCATCTGCCCGTCCATGGTGCCGCGCGCGGTCTTCTCGCTCTGGCCAATCCCCATGGCGGACTTGTTGGCCTGTATCTGGCGTTCCAGCGTCGGTATCTGCTGATAGATCCGTCCCAGCAAGGCAGAGCCGGTGCGGTTGCTCAGGATCATGCCCAGCTCGCGGATGATGGCTTCATCCCCGGTGATGCCTTTCCGCTTGAAGGCCGGCAGCAAGACTTCTTTCAAGAAGGCGAGTTCGCCCCGTTCTTCCAGGATGTTGGAGCCGATAAATGCGCCGGCCTTGGCCTTCTTCAGCTTGCCCAGCTTGTTGAACTCGACCATGGCGGGATTGAGCAGGCCCAGGCGGTACATCTCCTGTTGCGACGTGATGGAGCCGCGCATCTGCACCAAGTTTTGATACAGCGACATCGTGCCGGTGCCATAGCGCGATCCGCCAAACTCTTGGATCAACGGCTCGGCGCCCAGGTAGAACGCCTCATTGCTGCGGCGGGTAAGCGCCAGGCCGCCGGTTTTCAGGGCCTGCAGCATCTGCGAGGCGTCTACCCGGTTGCGGCTGCCGGTGATGACCTTCTGCGCAAAGTCGGCTTGTTCCGCAAAGGCTTTCTCGCTTAGCGTGCCGCCGCGCAGTTCAATCACTTTCAGCAGATCCATGAACTTGCGTTCGTTGGCTTCCCCGCCGGCCTTACCGTACAGCGTTTCGTTGGCAAACTTCATGCGGGCCATGATCGGCGCGGCGAACTCGGCATGGTGCAGGTCTTTGAACACCGCCATGGCATCCGACAGCAGCGTCATGTTGTCGGTCAGGCTGGTGCCGAAGGTCTTCATCCCCATAGCGAACTGCTGCGCCTGGCGGTTGATGCCATCGCCAAAGCCCAGCGTCGAGAAGCGCGCAATCTCGGTTTGTAGCTTGCGGGCATCCTCCAGCGGCTGTTTGAACATCAGCGTGATGCCGGCGCCCGCGCCAATCGCCAGCGCGCCGGACTTGATGAAGTCCCGCAGCGCGTCGAGCTTGCGCTGCAGCTTGTCCACATCCTTCTGCGAGCGCGTCAGATCGGACGACAGCAGCCGCAAGCCCGGCCCTATCTCGTTCAGCAGGCTGATTTTTACCGCGACAGAATATGCTTCGGACGCCATGGCTTAGCCTCCATCCTTCGGTGCTTGGCCGGCCAGCGCCGCCACGGCTTCCACCGGCCAGCCCAGGCGGCCGCCGATGCGGACGGGACGAAGCGGGCCGGTCTGCTTGCTGGCCCACTTGCGCAGGGTCTGCGGCTTGCGCCCAAGAATGGCCGCCGCCTCGCTGGTGCTGAAAACATGCTTGCCCATGGATCGGGCCGCCTCGATCAGCTTCATGCCCACCCCCTTTCTACGTCCTGCCGTCGGCAGGCTGTTGATTGATTCAAGCTATTATTCTTGGATTAAAAATAGCAAAAGTCAATCATTTGGGTTGATGCGGATAGATGGTGGCTATCAGGAGGAGGGGTGGTGGCTCAAGATTGAGCCGCCAGTGACGCAAAGGATCGCGCTTCAAACGCGACCCCTGGCTATTCTGGCCGCCGGGAAAGGTTGTCAAAACTTGACATGCAAGCTGTCGCCCTACGCCTCGCGCGGGCGCGCGTACTTGCCGCAAAACCTCCTCATACCCTGGCCAAGAAAATGAAAAGCCCCCTTGGCGGGGGCTTGTGTGGGTTGGATCAGTTGGCGCTGTCAGCGCCGGGCATGGCGCGGTTCATGGTTTCCATCAAGTGCATCTTGTCCACGGCGTCGCAGGCTTCGGCCAGGACGGGCAGGACGCGGCACACATCCGCCCCGGGCCGGGCAAGCCAAGTTTCGAGATAGGCCGCCTTCGGAAAGCGTGCGGCCCTGAAAACCGACAGGCAAGCCCGGATCAACTCACGGGCATTGCGCGGCCTTGCTCGCTGCCGTCTTCCAAGTCGAACAGCGCAGCGTAAGCCATCCAGATAGTTGCCGCAGCGCTGAGGTAAAGCCCGCCCTCCTGATCGTTGGGGATGGGGCGGAAGTGGTCTTCTAGGCGGAAGGGCTTCTTCATGCTGCGCGCTCCTGAGTGTGCGCCGGCTGGAAGGCGCATTGTCCGATGAAGTGCCAACGGGTGTAATCTGCCTCGCTGGCCAGGTTGGAGATGCGCCACGGCCGGTATCGGGCGCCGCACATGCCTTGGGTGGCGTTGCCGCGGTGCGGGGTCTGCAGGCCCACCATCTGCGCCGCGCGCTGGCGCGCATCCGGGACAGTGACTTCCCCCTTCCAATGGCGGCAGGTCATGCAGTCGTTCGCCATCTTGGCGCGGCGTTCGGCCTCGGCGCGCGGCAAGCCGCCGTCGTGTTCCATGATGGCGGCCCGTTCCTCGATGGCCTCGCGGTCATCATCCGCGCTTGCGCCGGAATGGTGGCGCTCGAGGTGGGCATCCAGCGCGGCCACCAGTTCCGCCACCGGCACTCCGTCGCGCTCGATCTGCGCGCGCAGCATCCCCAGCCACTCGGCGCGATCGGTGCTCGGCCAGCGCTCAAGGTGGCAGATCAGGTTGACCCGCTCCAGCAGATCGGCGGGCAGCGTGGCCGGCGGCAGCGGTTGCTTCATCACCAGGGCAGTGACAATGCCGGCGGCAAAATCGCCCGCGGAAGGGATGTCGCCAGCCTCTGCCGGAAGAGTTGCGAGTGTTTTTCCGGGTGACTGTTTTTTGGTGGGTACAGTGGGTACAGTGGGTACAACCTCCTGAAACCCTTGCTGGGTAAGGATTTCAGACGTACCCACTTCTTGCCCCCACTTTTTTCTGTACCCACTTTTTTCATCATCGGGGGCGGTTTCGGGGTCGGGATGGATGGTGGCCTTGAGCCATTGCGGCAGGTTCATTCTTCGCCTCCTAGTGCTGCACTGGTCAGCACGTAGACATTGACCTTGGTCGAGTTGAGCGCCTTGATGCGCTTCTGGCGCGTGTTGCGCTGCTTGGTGCCTTCCACATCACCGGCCAGCAGCCAGCCGGACTGGATCAAAGCGCGGGCAGCTGCCAGCGGCGCAAAGCCCTTGCAAAGCTCCTTCTTGAACGGTTCCGACAAGACCCAGAATTGCAGCGTGCCCTGATCGTCGGTGAACTTGAAGCCGGCCCGGTTCAGGTAGCGCGCCAAGACTTCCGGGGCGGCATCGTGCGGCGGAAAGCGGGTTGATCCATGGGCCTGCATGAAGCCGCTGACTTGGGCAAAAAGCGCGCGGTCATCTGCGGCCATGCCGCTTTGGTTTTCCGCCAGCCACTCGCGGAAGCAGCGCCGCGCCGCCTGTGCCGCCTCGCCTGGCTTCCAGCCGGTGACGCCGTAGCGGGTGGCCAGCTCGCCAGCAAAAGCCACCAGCGCGAAGCGCGCGGCCACGCGGCCCACTTCTTGCGCAGCGCCAGCCGGCACGCCCAGGTGGGCAATCAAGCCGGTGATGCTGTCCTTGATGTCGCGCCGGATTTCGTCCAGCCGCTCGGGCGGTGTCAGCGCGGCGAGGAAGGCCGGGCCGGCGGTGCCATAGTGCTGGCGGGTGTTGGCTTTCATCGCATCGGCAAACGCCTGGCCGCTGGCATGGTGGTGGAGGGCTTCCAGGGTGCCCATGCCGGCGCCCGCATCCGCGGGGATGGCTGGTAAACGAGCGATCTGGCCGCCCTTGGCGCTCTTGCCCGCTTCGGCCATGTGCTGGGCCAGATCGATTTCGCCGGCAGACAGCAACATCACGCGCCAGGTCTGTGCCGGGCGGTTGCCGCCCTCCTTGGTCATGCGGGCCTTGGCCTGGCCGTTGGCGATCAGATAGGCGGCGCTGCCGGCATCTGCCGGGGCGATCTGGGCCAGTTCGTCCAGGATCAGCAGATTGTCGTTCCGCCCCAGGCAGAGCGCTTCAAGTCCGTTCTGGGTGGTGCGCCATTTCTTGGCGAAGTGGTCGGGATGCCCCCAGACGCTGGCGGCAGGATCCAGCAGGGTGGATGTCTTGCCTTTGCTGGTGGTGCCGACGAAGTGGAAACCGCCGCCAGACTCACCGGCCATTTCCGCCAGCACGCCGGCGAATGCGACAGAGATTGCAAACACGATGCGGGTATTGCCCGCTGCTGCCGCGGCAACGTGGTTCTGCCACTGCTGCAGCGTGCCGGCGCCGTCAAAGTCTCCGCTGTCGGTGCCCTGGTAGATCACGCCTTCGCCGTCCTGCTCGCCGTGGACCTCGCCAGGCAAGACATAGCGCACATCATGCCAGCCGATGCGGGACACGCAGCGCAGGCGCGTTGCGGCGGCCTGGCGGTGGCTCAACACGTAGTCCACCAGCTTTTGCCGGGCCTTGGGACTGGTCGACATGGTCAGCCCGCCCCGCACCAGCTCGCGCCGGAACTCGGCCGTGTCGCTGGCGGCCAGCATTTCCACCGGGCAGGCCCAGCGGTGCGGGTGGCCGTCATTGTCGCGCCACTCCAGCAGGCGGCCCCAATTCGATTGATTGGCATCGCGGGTTTCCGCCAAGACGTGCAGCGGCGAAGACAGCCACCACGGCGCAGCCGGATCTTTACTATCCTCGGCCGGCGGCACCCAATACACGCCATCGCGCTGGCCGGGGATGCCTTCCACCACGAAGAATGGCGAGCCGTCAGCCGGTGCCGGCGGGGTGTTTTCGGGGGGAAAGTGGGTACATTCCGAAGTGGGTACGTCAAAGGGGGTACGGCTGTAATCCTTATCTGGCAAGGATTCTGGCGGGTTTGTACCCACTGTACCCACTGTACCCACCAATTTTGAGTCACCCTGAAAAATGCTCTCGGTGACGGCCTCCAGTCCAGCCAGCTGGTGCAGGTCGTTGAAGTCGGATGGCAGCTTGTCATCGTGCTGCTGGCGGTGCTGCTCGATCTGCTCCGGGGTGAAGACCGGGACGACAGAGCGCCCCCGCGGGTGCAGCAGCTGGGCGGCGCGGCCGGCGGCCTGCTGGCCGGTCAAGTTCTCGTCGCTGTCGCCGCAGACGATCACTTGCACGTCCGGCGGCAAGGTAGCGGCCAGCCGGCCGGCTATCGCCACCACGTTGTGCGCGTTGAAGGCGACCACGACAGGCAAGCCGGTGGCCTGGTGCAAGCTGCAACCCGTGGCCCAGCCCTCGCACAGCAGCGCGCACGGGGCATCTTTCAGCCGGCCCAGCACCAGCGACGCGCCTTTGACCTGGCCGCCGGTCAGGAAGCGCTTGCTGCCGTCCTGGCCGATGATCTGCAGGTTGACCAGCTCGCCGCCGGCGCGGAGCGGGATCAGCAGCATGTCGCGCAGCTGGGCGGCACCAGCCGGCACAATGCCCTTGCTCTTGATGTAGGGATGTTCCGCGCTGATGCTGTGGCCACGTTCCCATAAGCGCGCAGCCTTCGTCTTGGCTTCCTGCCGCTGCTGCTCGGCCAGTGCTTCCGCTTCGGCCAGGGCGGCGGCGCGCTCGGTCTCCAGCTTGGCCCGCTCCTCTGCGCTGGGCGCTTGGTAAGGCTGTTCGGGCCGGTATCCCTGCTGGATAGCCAGTGCGAACAGGCTGGCGATGGTGACGCGGCCGGCGGGCTTGATCGACTTCCAGACGCTACGCGCGCTCTTCGCCTGGTAGTTCTTGGCCGTCTGGCTCCAGTCGTCCCAGATCGAGAAACCGGCCTCGCCCAGCTCGGACTTGATCGCCATCGCCATGGCCACCCAGGTTTCCCGCGCATGGGCGTCGATGTGCGCCAGGGCGGCGCGGATTTGCTCGGATGTGTTGCTCATTCTGTGCCCTTCAGACGTGAGGAGGCCCGCGCCCGGAAACGTGTCCGTTCGGTGGTCAGGGCCGCCCCGTCGTCAAATTGTCGTGTGGTGGCTTAGGCGGGTTCTGCGTCGGTCTCGGGGTCTAGGGCTTCGATGGCGCTTTCCATCAGGCCCACAATCCAGCCGCGCAGGCGCTGCTCTTCCAGCGTCAGGGCGTTGCCCTCCAGGCCCAGGCGCAGCAGCAGGTGACGCTTGCAGTTGTTGATGGTTTCGCCGGGCCGCCCCCTGTTTGCGCATAGGGAAAAGATCATGGAGCCTTCGATGGCGCCCACGTGATAGGACATCACGTCCACGCCTTCGCTTTTGAGACTGTCCATGACTTCCGGGGCGAGAGTGAAGGTGTTCATGCTTGGGCCTCCTGCTGTAGTTTGTCGGCGCGGATGATCCCCGCTTCATGGATCAAGCGCCCCATGCAGCGGGCAAGGGCATCTTGCAGCGGCCGGCCAGGGTTCTCGATGATGGCTTCGGCCACGCCGTTATCGAACAGATGCAGAGTGATGGTGCCAATGCGGTTGGCTGGCAGAATGGGAGTGGGCTGGATCATTTCCGGCCCCCTTTCTTGGCCGGCAGCTCGCGCGCCGTGGCAATCATGCAGCGCTCTTGGCCTGCGAAGCAGCTGATGGCGCCCAACAGGCGCAATGTCTGGCCCAGGTGGTGCAGGACGGCAGTATCCATGCCGGTATCTTGCGGGTAGCTGCTCACCAGCTCGCCCAGCAGGGCGATGGAAGCGGCGACATCCGCTTGCAGCATTTCGGCGTGGCTGTCAGCCAGGTCATACAGCGCGGCGTCGGCGGTACGCTGCTGGAATGCCTGGTGGTGGTCAGCGAGCAGGGCGATGGGGTTTTCGAGGTTGGCCATGATTAGCGAACCTCCATCACGTTGAAGCCGGCACTGGCCGGCAGAATCACGGCGCGGCGGCCTTGCGATACCAGCAGGCGCGCAAGCGCGTTGGCCTCGGCCTTGGTCGGCGTCGTGGCAATGGATACGGAGTAAACGGGGAGTAGGGCGCGGATAGCGCGCAGGGTGAGGCTAGACATGGTGCATGTCTCCTTGAGTCTGGTAAGACCAGCCTCCCGCCGCCAAGCGGGGTGGGCTGGCACGATGGCGGGATTGGCGGACCGGGACTCAAGGTAACCGGCGCGTGCATGCACGCTCCCACCATGGCCAGCCCATAGGAAAAGGCGCACCAATGGCGTGTGACGGACGTAAAAAATGCCGCAATAGGCGGCTATCCGCCTTGAGTCTAACAGGCCGCCAAGCCTGGCGCTGGGATTGACCAGCACGGGGCCATTATGTCGCGGCTGGTTTGTGGTGGCAAGTGTCATTGCGTGTCACCTCAAGCCGCCTGGCCTTGTTCATCCAGCCACTGGCGGATGTCTTCGGCTTTCCAAGCAGTAACGCGCTCGGATAGTTTTACTGGGGCTGGGAAGGTGCCTGCTTTTACTCGCCGCCATATGGAAGAGTCAGACAGCGGGATGATGGGGCGAAGGTCGGAAAGGCGGACGTAGCCGGTGGCAGGCAGAGCGCCGTAGGTGGCGAGGATACCGGCTTGGGCGTCGGTAATCTTGATGGGTTTTCCAGTTGTGTCGTGGGGTTTCATATTGCATCGCTCCGTTGATTGACATTGCGAGGCAAAGATAAAGCCGTAATGCGGGGCTGAAATAGCCGGTTAGGTTACGAAAACTTACCCACTAAAACATGGGGGTGGGTGGGTGGGTTTCGCCAAGTGTGATGGAGTTTTTAAGCCGCACATACTGGGGAATCCAGCATTGGCGCGGCTTTCTGGAGGTAGGTAGGTTAGTCGCCTGGGGTGGTGGGTGCTCCGCCGGCAGGCTTCCAGTTGGCCACCTTGGCGCAGTCTTCGATGCTCATTTTTATTGGTAGGCCATTACTATCTGTTAGTCCAAACTCTGCAGCATGCTCATTTAGCCACGTTGTAAGTGCCTGTTTAGGATGTTTTCCACTCTCATCCGTTACCGCTTTCCATGCCTTTACTGCTGCGGCTAACTTGGGAGCATACCGGGGATTTTTAGGATCAAGGTAGTCAGGCGAGTCGGTTGTGTTTGGGAAGAAAAATCCGGTGCGAATGCCGGCGGCCTCCAACCACGCCACCAGATCGGAAACTGCGACGGTAGACTTTCCCCAATCTGGTGTTTCACAGTAAATAACGACAGGCTCATAGCTTAGGCTGGGAATGAGTTCATCACTGCCCAGCTGCCTGGCCTGCTCTCCTACCTCCGGCCACTCATCCCACCCCGCCATTCTTGCGTTACGCCTAATGATTGCAGGCAACTTGTGCGCATTGATTGCATTCACTAGCGCAGCAAAAGCGGTCTGAACCCATCCTATGCCGCTGTTATCGGTATACCCGCTATCGTTCTCAAACCATGCTGCATTATTCGAGTTGAAGCGAACCACGTTCGGATCAAAGCCTGCAATTAACGCTGCAGCTTGTTGTACTGTCAGCGGATCGGCAAGTCTCCAAAGCGGATTTATTTCCTTATAGTCCATCACGTTTCCGTAAAACCCTGTTTAAGATGCCACGCCAACCGGGCAGGGGTTTCCTGCTTTTCGATTGGCCGATCTAGGCGTGGCAAAGTTGGTGTCAGGCCTGTTTCTTCCGGCCCTTGGCAATCGGTGTCACGTTGTAGGCTTCGCCCTTGTCCAGTGCATTGAGCAGCCCGGCCCATTTATTCAAGGCGTCGCGGCGCTCGTTGAAATAGTCGTGCCGGTTGTAAATCCCTTCCACGCCGGGGATTTTGTGATTGAGGCAGCGCTCCGCTACTACGGGATCTATGCCCAGCTCTGCAAGGTGGGTGCGCGCGGTGCGGCGCAGATCGTGGATGGTGAAGTCGGCAACGCCTGGCATGTGCGGCTTTACCTTGCCTAGCGCGGTGCCAATGGTGCCTTCGTGAATGTGCGGCACCATGCGGTGCTGCATCTTGCGGGCCGGCAGTAGCCAGTCACTGCGCCCGGCCAGGTCGAACAGCTGCTGCAGCCATTCCACGGCCAGGGCGGGCAGGGGGATATCGATTGGCTTGCCGGTCTTGCTGCGCTCGCCTGGCAGGTGCCAGACGCTGGCCGGCAAGTCGAACTCTTCCTTGCGCGCGGCGCACAGCTCCATTTTGCGGACGCATAGCAGCAACAGCAGGCGGATGGAGAGGTCATTCTCCACGCTGAAACCCTTGGCCAGCTTCATGGCTGCAAACAGCTTAGCCAGCTCGTCGCGGCTCAAGGCCCGGTCGCGGGCTTCTTCCTTGCCGCCTGCGTCGCCAATGTCAAAGGCGCTGGCGGGGTTGACCTCGATGATGTGGCGCTTGATGGCGTAGTCGAACATGCGGCGAGTCCAGCGCAGCACATCGTTGGCGATGGTGGGCGCGCCGCGTTTGACGATGCTCTGCAGCATGTCGTCAATGTGGCGGGGCTTGACGTCTTCCACCTTCATCTTGCCCAGCATTGGGCCGATGTCCTTGTCGATCCGGCGCCGTACGATGTCCGGGTGCTTCCAGCGGCCCAGGATCATCCGCTCGTAATACTCGTTGGCCAGCGCCAGCATGGTGATGGCGTTCTTCTCTTCCTCGATCTTGGCCAGGGCGGCGGCTTTACGGTCCTGCTTCTCACCGGCCACGTCATAGCCAAGCGCAACGCGCGCGGCAAGCTGTTTTGCGGTTTCGCGGGCCTTGGCAAGCGAGAGATCGGCATATGAGCCAATCACCACGGCGCGAGCCTTGCCGGCGATCTTGTAGCGGAACCTCCAGAATGGGACCGAGTAGCGGGCAGGGAAGCACAGATACAGGCCGTCTCCATCGGCACGCGCTTCGAAGTGTTCTTGCGCCTTGATCCAGGCCTTGATTTGCATGTCGGTCAGCTTGCCCATGTTTATTTCCTTAATACTGAGTCTGCCCTGCTAGCCCGCGCCGCTGCTTGATCGGCAAAAATCCAAACAGCGATTAGGGGTGTGTACACACTTGAGGGTGGAAAAGTGCCTGTATGTACACCTGTATGTACACGCTAATTATGCGCTTTGTTGACTCTTGATGACACGGCATGAATTGAAAAAGCCCCGACTGGCGGGGCTTTTGTGGTTTCGCTGACACGCCATGACACGGCGTGAAAGTTTACTCAATGTTTTGTATCTGCTCCCGCATCTGCTCAATCAGCACCTTCAACTCTACTGAAGCCTGCGTGGTGTCGGTGGAGACGGACTTGGAGCCCAGGGTGTTGGCTTCGCGGTTCAGTTCCTGCATCAGGAAATCCAGCCGCTTGCCGGATTGGCCGCCGGTTTTGAGGATGCGGCGCACTTCGGTCAAGTGGGTGGTCAGGCGCGACAGTTCTTCGTCCACGTCTATCTTCTGGGCGAACAGGGCGAATTCCTGTTTCAGACGGTCGTCGTCCACATTGCCCAGCGCTTCCTGCAGGCGGCCTGCCAGCTTGGTCATATAGCCTTCCAGGATTTGCGGCAGCTTGGGCTTGATGGCGGCGACGATGCCTTCCATGGCTTCGATGCGCTCGATCAGCACCGCCTTCAGTTTTTCGCCTTCGCGTCCGCGCGAGGCGTTGAAGTCGGCCAGCGCGGTTTGCAGCGCATCCAGGCACAGCTGGTGCAGCACTTCCGGCGCCAGTTCGTTGCTCTTCAGCACGCCGGGCCAGCGCAGCAGCTCGCCGACGGACAAGCCTTTGTTGTCGGCGCATTGTTGCTGCACTTCACGGGAGACTTCCAGCAGCCGGCCCAGGAAAGCCTGGTTCAGCTCCAGCGTCGGGGCGGCGCTATCGACTTGGTTGAGGCCGACGCGGCATTCCAGCTTGCCGCGGGTGACGCGGGCGGCGATCTGTTCGCGCAGTTGCGGCTCGATGATGCGCAACTCCTCCGGCAAACGCATTTGCACATCGAGATAGCGATGATTGACGGCGCGAACCTCTAGGCTCAACATCCCACCAGGGAATTCCCGGGTAGCGGCGGCAAAGCCAGTCATGCTCAGTATCATGCGGGGCTCCTGTTTATTGAAAAGATTTCCAACGGCCGGGCCCGAATTGCTTTGCTAAGATCAATCCTGGGCCAGAGGACACTATATCAACTGCGACCCCATGACTCAATCCAGCAAGCAAACCCCGTTGCCGCCTGGCTACCGTCTGGCGGAGTACACCATTGTGCGCCAGCTGTCCGTAGGCGGCTTCAGCATTGTCTATTTGGCGCTGGACGACGACGATCGCAAGTTCGCCATCAAGGAATACCTGCCGCGCAACCTGGCCGCGCGCAATCCCAACGGCGAGGTGACTGTTCCGCTTGAGCTGGACCGCGATGCCTTCAATCTGGGGCTGAAATGCTTCTTCGAAGAGGGCCGGGTGCTGTCCGCCATTGCCCATCCCACGGTCGTGCGCGTCAGCAACTTCTTTCGCGCCAACCATACGGTGTATATGGTGATGGAGTATGCCGAAGGCCGCTCGCTGGCGCGTGAGCTGGAGCTGGTGGGCGGCCAGATGCAGGAGCGGCAGGTCCGCAAATGGTTTGCCGCGCTGCTGTCCGGTTTGCGCGAGGTGCACAGCCAGCGCCTGCTGCATCTGGACATCAAGCCCGCCAATATCTATCTGCGCCGCAACGGCGTGCCGCTGCTGCTGGATTTCGGCGCCGCGCGGCAGACGCTGTCGCGCACCGCCAAGCATTTTGCCGCCATGTATACGCCGGGCTTCGCCGCGCCGGAACAGTATGACAAAGACCAGCCCTTGGGCCCGTGGACCGATATCTACGCCATCGGCGCCTGCCTGTATGTCTGCATGGGGGGAGACGTGCCGCCCGGCGCCAAGGCGCGCTTGGCCAGCGATACGCTGGTGCCGGCTACCAAGGCCTTTCGTCATCAGTATTCGCGCGAGTTGACCGAGCTGTGCGACCGCTGCCTGGCGCTGCGTCCCGATGACCGGCCGACAACGGTGCTGGAGGTGCAAAAATCCCTGCAGCAGGAGGCGTATAGCGATCCGCTGCGCGAAACGGCAGGCGAGGGCAATCGATTGGTCGGCTGGATCAAGGGCTTGACTGGTGGCCGGCATGGAAAGGGAACGGAATGAAATTATCGGTCTTCCAGGAGAGCCGCATCGGCGGCCGCAGCTACAACCAAGACCGTTTGGCCATTGCCCATACCCCGGAGTCGGTGCTGTTGGTCGTAGCGGACGGCATGGGCGGCCATATGCGCGGCGAAGTGGCGGCGCAGATCACCGTGGATCTGTTGTGCGAGCTGTTCTACCAGCAGGCGTCGCCCACGCTGAACCATCCCAATCGTTTTCTGGTGAATGCCATCAGCTCGGTTCATCAAGTGATTCTGGAGTATGCCGCCGACCACCGGCTGCCGGACGTGCCCAGCACCACCGTGGTGGCGGCCATCCTGCAGCAGGATCAGTTGTTCTGGTGCCATGTCGGGGATTCGCGCTTGTATCTGATCGATCAGAAAGGCATGCGGCTGCGCTCGCGCGATCATTCCCAGGTGCAGCGCTTGATCGACCAGGGGCTGTTGACCGAGGAAGCGGCCAAGACGCACCCGGATCGCAACAAGATCTACAACTGCCTGGGCGCCTCCAGCGATCCAAGCATCGATATCGGCGAGCGCCAACCGATAGGCCCAGGCTGTTCTGTGTTGCTATGCACGGACGGCCTGTGGTCCCAGGTGCAGGACGCCGAGCTGGAGCGCGTCTTTGCCGGCCGCGGCGTCAATCAGGTACTGCCGGCGCTGATCAATGTGGCGGAGCGGCGCGCCGGCGCAGGCGGGGACAATCTGTCGGCGATTGCCGTGACCGTGCTGGATGATGCCGTGGAGCTGGGCGAGCGCGACGATGTGCTGGACACGGAAAAGAATCCGCCGCGCATGGGCGGCCGGCTGATTCTGGAATCCAATCTGGAAACCATGCATAGAGAGATTCTGGCCAGCCAGGTGGGAAAGGGCGCTTGAGCGGTTATAATTGCGTTCATATCGATTTTACCGGACAGCCTCATGCGACCCTCCCAACGTAGCGCCGACGCCATGCGCGTCGTCCGTCTGACCCGTTCCTACACCAAGCATGCCGAAGGTTCGGTGCTGGTGGAGTTCGGCGACACCAAGGTGATCTGCACCGCCAGCGTGGAAGAGACTGTGCCGTCTTTCCTCAAAGGCAAGGGCCAGGGCTGGGTGACGGCGGAATACGGCATGCTGCCGCGCTCCACCGGCAGCCGCATGCGCCGCGAATCGGCCGCCGGCAAGCAGTCCGGTCGCACCCAAGAAATCCAGCGGCTGATCGGCCGCTCTCTGCGCGCGGTGATTGATCTTGCCAAGCTGGGCGAGCGTCAGATCGTCATCGATTGCGACGTGATCCAGGCCGACGGCGGCACGCGCACCGCCAGCATCACCGGCGCTTATGTGGCGCTGGCCGACGCGATCCATGGTTTGATTCGCGCCGGCAAGTTGGAGGGCAGCCCGTTGCGCGACCAGGTGGCGGCGGTATCGGTGGGCGTGTTTCAAGGCAGGCCGGTGCTGGACCTGGATTATCAGGAAGATTCCGGCTGCGAAACCGACATGAATGTGGTGATGACCGGCAGCGGGCGCTTTGTCGAAGTGCAGGGCACGGCCGAGGGCGAGCCGTTCAGCGAAGAGGAAATGGCGGCGATGCTGGCGCTGGCGCGCAAGGGCATCAATGAATTGCTGCAGCTGCAGCGCGACGCGCTGGCCGGCTGAGCGCCGGCTGTTTGATCAGAAAAGCCGCCTTCGGGCGGCTTTGTTCATTTGGCGGACTGCGGCGTCTTGCGGGCGATGAAATCGCGCAAGGCCTGGCTGAAAACCGGCGCCGACACGCTCATATTGTCTTCCAGCTTGCGGCGCGAGGCCGGCGGCGCCGAGCTTTGCACGGCGACGATGGTGGCGCGGCCCTGGCCGTCGATGGCGAAGATGGGCGAGCCGCTATTGCCTTCCAGCGTGTCGCAGCGATGGGTCAGCCGCCCATCGGCCCGCAGCGCGGTAGCCTGGCAATGATTGTGGACGCGCAGGTGGCGCTGGTCGTCCACCGGATAGCCGCCCTGAGTGATGGTCCATTTGCGTTCGTTCAGCAGCTGCTTCAGTTGCGCGCTGTTGCCGGCGAATACCGGAATCACGCCCTGCTGCACGCCCAGCGCCTTGGCCAGGCGGACGAAGGCGAAATCGCGCGGGGCGATAGCCGGCGGAATGTAGACGCCATCCTTGCGGCGGATCAGCCCTTTCAGAAAAGCCTTGTCCACGTAGACATCGGTGATGCGGCTCTGCTCTTCGTACTCGTTGCCCCATAAGCCGACGGTGAAGCTGATCGCCTTATCCATCCGGCCCTTGTCGTCCAGGAAGCAGTGACCGGCGGTCAGCACCACGTCCGGCGCCACCAGCGTGCCGGTGCAGATATTCTGCGAGCGGGTTTCCAGCTGGCCGACGGCCTGCCATGGCATCTTGTTTGGCTTGGTCAACACGCGATCGTCTTTGCCGAAAAACAGAATCTTGTGTTCGCGGCTCAGCGGCGCGGCATGGGACACCGCGGGGATCAGGACGAGGCAGAGGAAAAGGCGGGTGAGTTTCATCGCGCGGGCACCAGAAATAAAAACGGGGCGCAGAGCGCCCCGTATCTTGCTATGCCGCTAAGCGAGAAGCCGCGGCATTCGCGCCATGATTACTTGGCAGCGGAAGCAGCGGCTTTCTTGGCAGCGTGCTTGTGAGCCTTCTTGGCCGGAGCGGAAGCGTCGGCTTTGGCGGCTTGAGCCTTTTGAGCAGCGGAAGCTTCTTTCTTCGCAGCGTGCTTCTTGGCGTGGTGCTTGTGGGACTTCTTGGCTACCGGAGCGGAAGCGTCGGCCTTAGCGGCTTGAGCCTTCTGAGCGGAAGCTTCTTTCTTGGCAGCGTGCTTGTGGGCCTTCTTGGCCTTCGGAGCGGAGGCGTCGGCCTTGGCGGCTTGAGCCTTTTGAGCGGCGGAAGCTTCTTTCTTGGCAGCGTGCTTCTTAGCGTGGTGCTTGTGGGACTTCTTGGCTACCGGAGCGGAAGCGTCAGCCTTGGCGGCTTGAGCCTTCTGAGCGGAAGCTTCTTTCTTGGCGGCGTGCTTCTTGGCTTTCTTGGCCTTCGGAGCGGAAGCGTCGGCCTTAGCGGCTTGAGCCTTCTGAGCGGAAGCTTCTTTCTTTACAGCGTGCTTCTTGGCCTTCTTGGCCTTCGGAGCGGAGGCGTCGGCCTTAGCGGCTTGAGCCTTTTGAGCGGAAGCTTCGTGCTTCTTGGCAGCGTGCTTGTGAGCCTTCTTGGCCTTCGGAGCGGAAGCGTCGGCCTTAGCGGCCTGAGCCTTCTGAGCTGCGGAAGCGTCCTTCTTGGCGTGGTGCTTGTGAGCCTTCTTGGCCTTCGGAGCGGAAGCTTCGGCCTTGGCGGCTTGAGCCTTCTGAGCAGCGGAAGCTACTTTTTTCTTTTCAACTTTCTTGGCCTTGTGGATGGCCGGAGCGGAAGCAGCAGCTTTTTCAGCGGCGAAGCCGTTAGCGGAGGCCAGGCTGAAAGCAGCGGTCAGGGCGAGCAGAGCCAGCTTTTTCATTTACGAAACTCCTAAGTTTCTTTGGATTGGGTTGAAACGGACATGAAATAGTCCTAATTCAGGGCGTGATGCTAGCGGTGGCAAGCCCGGGGCGTCTAGGGGATGCTTGTATCTCAATGTTACAAAATGTACATCAGGCGACTGGCCACTTCAGCAGAAAGCGCGCGCCGCCGAGCGGGGAGCGCTCCACCGCCACGCTGCCATGGTGCGCGCGGGCGATGCCGGCGACGATGGCGAGGCCCAGTCCATGGCCGCCCGTCTTGCGGCCGCGGCTCTCGTCCAGCCGGACGAAGGGGTCGAACACGCGTTCGCGGTCTTCGTCGGGAATGCCCGGGCCGTCGTCGTCGACGATGATGCAGAACTGCTGCTTGTCGATCAGGATGTGCGTGGCGACGATGGAGCCGGCGTGGCGGCGGGCATTGGACAACAGATTGTCCAGCGCGCGGGTGATCAGGTGTTCATCGGCGGTGATGTCCAGCGTTTCGCCTACCGGCTCGATCCAGTGGATTTCCTGCGCCAGCGCCGCCTGGCCGGCGATGCGCTCGCGCGCCCACGGAATGGCGTTGAAGCTGCTCAGCTTCAGCGGCGCTTCGGGACGATCCAGGCGGGCGTGGAACAGCAGTTCCTCCACCAATTTGTCGATGGCGTTGAGGTCGCGTTCTATCGCCTGCCGCTCCGGCGTGTCCTCGTCGCCGTCCAGCAAGGCCAGCCGGTAGCGCAGGCGCGCCAGCGGCGTGCGCAGCTCGTGCGCCACGGCATTGGTCAGCGTCTTCTTGCTGTTGATCAGGGTGGCGATGTTGTCGGCCATGTGGTTGAAGGCGACGCCAAGATGGTGGACGCCGGAGTGCGGCGGCAGATTGACGCGGGCGGCGAGGTCGCCGTTGGCCAGCTTGCCGGAGGCGCGCTCCAGCGCCACCAGATCGCGCCAGTGGGGTCGCATCCACAGGAATACCGGTATCGCCAGCGACAGGCCCAACAGGCCGAGCAGGGCGTAGTCGAACCACTTGAGCCGGTGCAGGAAGAACAGATAGCGTAGCGGGCCCGCCACCAGCAGGTAGTTGCTGTCCTGCAGCTTTTGCAGGAACAGATACTTGTCCTCCAGCATCACGATTTCGCCGCGGTCCAGCGCCTGGCGCGATTCCTCGTCCAGGATGTAGTTGCTCATTTTCTCGACTTTGACGCGGAAGGTGAAGCCGTAGTCGGCATTGGCCAGGGTTTCGCCCCAGCGGTCCTCCGGCACGCCGCGCAAGTCGGCCTCGATCAGCGACAGCGTGGTGCGCAACAGGTCGGCCAGGTAACGTTCGCCGACGTCGTCCACGGCTTGTTTGTACACCACGCCGACCATGATGACCGCCACCAGGAAGCAGGACATCAACAGCAGATAGAACTGGATAAACAGGCGGCGCATCCGCGCTTACTCCCAGCCCGACAGCGAGAACAGGTAGCCGCGGTTGCGCACGGTCTTGATGCGGAACGGCTCGCTGGGGTTGTCGCCCAGCTTCTTGCGCAGCCGGGAAATGGCCACGTCTATGCTGCGGTCCAGGCCGTCGTAGCTGACGCCGCGCATTTCCTTCAACAGGATATCGCGGTTCAGTGTTTCGCCGGCGTGGCTGGCCAGCAGCCACAACAGGTCAAAGTCCGAGGTGGACAGCGGAATCTTTTCGCCGGCCAATACCACGTCGCGGCTGACCGGATCGATGGATAATTGGCCGAACACCACCTTGCGCGAGCCGCCCTTGCCCTGCTGAGCCTCCGCCGCGGGCTGGGCCGGGCGCAGATTGCGCAACTGCGCGCGCAGCCGCGCCACCAGCACCGAAGGCGGGGTGGTTTTCAGGATGTAGTCGTTGGCGCCCAGTTCCAAACCCAGGATCTGGTTCATATCGCTGTCCAGCGAAGTCAGCATGATGATGGGGCCGTCGAATTTGGGGCGCAGCTCGCGGCAGATGGACAGGCCGTCCTTGCCCGGCAGCATGATGTCCAGCAGCACCATGTCAGGCTGCTCGCGGGCGATGGTGTCCAGCGCGGTATCGCCGCGCGGTTCGATCACCACTTCCATTTCATGGCGATCCAGGAAATCCTTGATCAACTCGGCCAGGTCTGCGTCGTCCTCGACAAATACGATGCGATGAGTCATGCGTGCGTCCATACCATTGATTGAGCGAATTGCCGGCAAGTATGGCGCGGCCGGCTGCCGGGCTCAAGTGCCGGGCAGGAACAGCGGGTTGAAGCCGAGGCGGGCGTAGCCGGCTTCGCCGGCCAGCAGGTCCAGCGCCAGGCTGGCCAGATCGTCGGCGCCGGCCTCGGCGTCCGGGTCCTGCAGCAGCGATACCTGCTTCAGCGCGCCATGGCATTCGCCGCAGGCTTCCACCTCCTGCGCGCCGCGCGTCTGGTGCGGCCGCTGATGGTCGGGTTCCGGCGGTTCGTAATCCTGAGGCGCCAGCGAGTAGTAGCGCAGATCGCGGCTATTGCCGCAGCCCAGGCAACGCACGCGGCCCACCGGCCAGGCATGGCCGCATAAGGCGCACAGCGCGTGGCGTTGGGCATGGCCGCTGTCGCCGCGCGTCAGCACCGAAGCCAGCGGCAGGCCGCCGCAGCACGGACAGCGCTCTGTTTGATGATCCGGTTGCGGCAACGGCCGGGCGCGATGATATGCGGTGTATTGCACCTGCAGCGCGGCGCCCAGCAACGGCAGCGCCGCCAGAGGCGCGTCGTCGTTGATGGCCCCTTCGCTTAAAGCCGACGCAACAGTCTGCAAGGCGGCCGGCGGGAGTGACGTCAGCTGATCCAGCGCGGTTTGCGCCGGCGCGGGCAATTGGCCGGCGAGTCCTTCCGCCAGCTGCCGCAATAGGGTGGCGAGCCATTCCGGCGCGAGCGAAGGCGCGGCGGCGGCGTCCAGCAGCGTCTGCTGGCGGTCGCATAGCGTGGCGCACAGCCGCAGAAAATCTGCCATGGCATGGCCATCGGCCAATTGGCGCAGCCGGGCGGCGCGGCGGGCGAACAGATCGGCCGGCGGCCTTAGCACCGGCGGGCTGAGCAAGGGGGCTTGGCCGGCGCGGATTTGCTCTGCTGGGAGGATGGGGTGGGTGGATGTCATGGTGGCGGTCGAGGTTTGAAGGTTATTTTGAAATTCAAATTGCCGAAAACGTGCATTTGCTAGGGGCTGTTGACGTTTGCTGAGCGGTCGCGCCGGAATGCATTTTGCGGCGAATCGAGGCGTTTCGCGCGCCGCATAGTCATTCTCTGCCAGCGCGGAACAACGAAGAGTCGGCGCGAAAGGCGCCCGGCCCTGCGGGTTTGGCGTAGCTCAAACGCGATCCTCGCATCAAACGTCAACAGCCCCTAACGTTAGGGTCGAATCAATGGGTCCGGTTTCCCCTGGAGCGCAAGCAGGGGTTTCGACGCGCGCCTATGTCTGCGAGCGAATCTTTGATTCGCTCAGCGATAGGGGGCTGGCCGCGCAGCCCCCTTTCCCGTTTGCCGGCTGGAACCGGCATCTAAATATCGTTCGCGCGGCGGACACAAAGCCTTGCTATTTTTTTCCCGTCATTTCCTTATACCAGCCCGGATGATGCTTCTTGGCCCAGGCGTGGGTGACCACGCCCTCCACCATGGCCCGTATCGTGCCCTTCACCCACAAGGCGGCGTAGATGTGGACGATGATGCTGGCGATCAGCGCGGTGGCGGCCCAGGCGTGCAGCAGCAGCGCCAGCCGGATCACCGGGATAGGGAAGTAGTCGGAAAAGTACTGGCGCCAGGCGATGATGCCGGTGACCAGCATGACGGCCACGCACAGGGTCATGATCCAGAACATCGCCTTCTGGCCGCCGTTGTACTTGCCCACCTCAACGGTCTCATGGCCGCGCAGCACTTCTTTGACCGACAACATCCACTGGATGTCCTGGCCATTGATCAGGTTGCGCCGCCAGTAGCGGAAGAACTGGCGGAAGAAGCCCAGGAACATCAGCACGCCGACGAAGGGATGGACCATGCGCGCCAGTTGCGGGGTGCCGAACACGCCGGTCAGCCAAAAGAAGGCCGGGTAGAACAGGGCCAGGCCGGATAGCGCCAGCAGGATGAAACAGATGGCCACGATCCAGTGGTTGATCCGTTCCGCCGCGCTATAGCGTTGCAGCAGTTTTTCCTTCATGGCTTGTCCTCCTCGTGCGGCGCCGTTTCATCGTCTTCCTCGGCGCGGTTGGGGCCGACGGTGATGTAATGCAGGAAGCCGAACAGGCCGGCGGCGGCGATGCCTATCGTCGCCAGCGGTTTGAGCCAGCCCTTCCACAGCTGCACGGTGGGGCTGATTTCGGGGTTGTGGGGCAGGCCGGAGTACTGTTCCGGCTTGTCGGCGTGGTGCAGCACGTACATGACGTGGGTGCCGCCCACGCCTGGCGGGTCGTACAGGCCGGCGTTTTGATAACCGCGCCGCTGCAAGTCCGCCACCCGTTCCGCCGCCACTTCCTTCATGTCTTCCTTGGAGCCGAACTGTATGGCCCCGGTGGGACAGGTCTTGACGCAGGCCGGCTCCAGGCCCACGGCGACGCGGTCCGAACACAGCGTGCACTTGTAGGCCTTGTTGTCTTCCTTGCTGATGCGCGGGATGTTGAACGGACAGCCGGCGATGCAGTAGCCGCAGCCTATGCAGTTTTCCTGGTGGAAATCGACGATGCCGTTGCTGTACTGCACGATGGCGCCCGGCGACGGGCAGGCTTTCAAACAGCCCGGATCGGCGCAGTGCATGCAGCCATCCTTGCGGATCAGCCATTCCAGTTTGCCGTTGCTTTCCTCCTCGGCAAAGCGCATCACGGTCCAGGCCTTGGCCGTGAGATCGGTGGGGTTGTCGTAGACGCCGATGTTGTGGCCGACTTCCTCGCGGATGTCGTTCCACTCCGAGCAGGCCACCTGGCAGGCCTTGCAGCCTATGCAGGTGGAGGTGTCGATCAGTTTGGCCACTTCCAGCGTTTTGCGGACCTTGGGGCTTTCGGTCGGGCTGGCGGAGCGGCGGTTGATGTCCAATGATTGCAATGGCATGGCCGGAGCTCCTTATAGTTTTTCCAGTTTGACCAGGAAGGCCTTGTACTCGGGAGTCTGCGTATTGCAGTCGCCCACGGCCGGCGGCAGCGAGTTGGTCAGATAACCCGGCCGCGCCACGCCCTCCCAGCCCCAGTGCAGCGGGATGCCGATCTGGTGCACGGTCTGGCCGTTGACCTTCAGCGGCATCAGCCGCTTGGTCACCACCGCCTTGGCTTTGACGAAGCCTCGGTTGGAGCTGACCCTGACCATGTCGCCCTGGACGATGCCTTTTTCGCGGGCCAAGGCTTCGCCGATTTCGACGAACTGCTCGGGCTGGGCGATGGCGTTCAGCAGCACCGATTTGGTCCAGAACTGGAAGTGTTCGGTCAGCCGGTAGGTGGTGCCGACATAGGGGAAGTCATGGTGGGTGCCCAGCCGCTTCTTGTCGCTGTCGAACAGCCGCACCGCCGGGCTGGAGACGACTTTAGGATGCAGCGGATTGGTGCCGATCGGGCTTTCCATCGGCTCGTAGTGCTCAGGAAACGGGCCGTCCACCAGCTTGTCGGCGCAGAACAGCCGGCCCACGCCTTCGGGGTTCATGATGAAGGGCAGCATGCCGGAGTCCGGCGCGGCATCGGCCTTGAAGTCCGGCACGTCGCCGCCCACCCATTTTTCGCCGTTCCAGCTGATCAACTTGCGCTTCGGGTCCCACGGTTTGCCGGACGGGTCGCAGGAGGCGCGGTTGTACAGGATGCGGCGGTTGGCCGGCCACGACCATGACCAGCCCGGCGTGTTGCCTAGGCCGGTATCAGTGTTGTCGCGGCGCGCCATCTGGTTGCCGGCCTGCGGCCAGCAGCCGGAGAAGATCCAACAGGCGCAGGCAGTGCGGCCATCGTCCTGCAGCACGGCGAAGCCGGGCAACTGCTCGCCTTTCTTGACCAGCACCTTGGACGGGTCGGCCAGGTCCGGCAGGTCGGCCAGCGCCTTGCCGTTCATTTCCATCGCCAGCTCGCTCGGCGTCGGGGCCTTGGGGTTGCGGTAGTTCCAGTTCACTTTCAGGATAGGATCGGCCAGCTTGCCGCCTTCCTTGCGGTAAAGGTCGCGGATGGCGACGAATAACTCGCCGATGATCTCGTTGTCGCCGCGCGCCTGGCCTGGTGGTTCCGCGCCTTTCCAGTGCCATTGCAGCCAGCGCGCGGAGTTGACGATGGAGCCGTCTTCCTCGGCGAAACAGGTGGACGGCAGCCGGAACACCTCGGTCTGGATCTTGGCCGGGTCGACGTCGTGCGCTTCGCCGTGGTTCTGCCAGAAGGTG
>NZ_PPTF01000107.1:84697-86518 GCF_002902845.1 Chromobacterium sinusclupearum | reverse complement strand
CCGTAAACTTTGGTGGGCGTTGACGGAGTCGAACCGCCGACATTCTGCTTGTAAGGCAGACGCTCTACCAACTGAGCTAAACGCCCTGAATTCGTTTCGCTGTGTGCGTTTCAGCGAGGAGGCGAATTAAAGCACAGGGTTTAAGCTTGTGCAAGTAGTCCGCTTGGTTTTTTTTGCCAAAGCCCGTAATTTTGAATATTTGCTCCATTTTTGCATCGTTTTCCTAGTTCTACGGGTGACGGCGAGTTTGCGCCTCATGTATCATGCGGCGATTAGGTTTGACGGATGATGTGAAGAATGAAGCCGACCTTTCTCGATTTTGAGCAGCCGATTGCCGAGCTCGAGAACAAAATAGAAGAGCTGCGGTTCGTGCAGGACGACTCGGTGCTGGATATCTCCGAGGAAATCGCCCGCCTGCAGAAGAAGAGCTTGGAGCTGACCAAGACGCTCTATGCCAAGCTGACCCCGTCGCAGATCGCGATGGTGGCCCGCCATCCGCAGCGACCATACACCCTGGACTATGTGCAGGCCATCTTCACCGACTTTGAAGAGCTGCACGGCGACCGCGCTTTTGCCGACGATGCCGCCATCGTCGGCGGCCTGGCCCGTTTCAACGGCCAGTCCGTGATGGTCATCGGCCAGCAAAAGGGCCGCGACACCAAGGAAAAGATTCGCCGCAATTTCGGCATGCCGCATCCGGAAGGCTATCGTAAGGCGCTGCGCCTGATGAAGCTGGCCGAGAAGTTCGGCATTCCGGTGATGACCTTCGTCGATACCGCAGGCGCCTGGCCTGGCATTGGCGCGGAAGAGCGCAGCCAGTCCGAAGCCATTGGCCGCAACCTGTATGAAATGACTCGCCTGCGCGTGCCCATCATCGTTACCGTGATCGGCGAGGGCGGCTCCGGCGGCGCTTTGGCCATCGCCGTGGGCGACCAAGTCAATATGCTGCAATACGCCACGTATTCGGTGATCTCGCCGGAAGGCTGCGCATCCATCTTGTGGAAGACGGCCGAGCGCGCGTCCGACGCCGCCGAGGCGCTGGGCATCACCGCGCCGCGTTTGAAAACGCTGGGCCTGATTGATCGCGTGGTGACCGAGCCGGTGGGCGGCGCGCATCGCGATCACGCGCAGATGATGACCACGCTGAAGCGCGTGCTGCAGGAAGAACTGAAAGAAGTCCAGAGCAAGCCGCTGGATGAGCTGCTGAAGCAGCGCTTCGACCGCCTGATGAGCTATGGCCGCTTCAAGGAAGACGCAGCCTAAGCTGGCGGACAGCCTGATCAAACATTGGCCGGACGAATTGTCCGGCCTTTGCGCTTTTGAGCTTGGGCTTTCCGGCGGCTTGGACTCGGTGGCGCTGCTGTCGCTGTTGTGCGCGGCGCGCGAACATCGGTCCGAGCTCGTGTTGTCGGCCGTGCATGTCCATCATGGACTGAGTCCGAACGCCGATGCCTGGGCCGCGCATTGCCAGGCGCTGTGCGATTCGCTGGGCGTGCCGCTGCGCATCGAGCGCGTGCAGGTCAGCGCCGGCGGCGGCGAGAGCCTGGAGGCCGCGGCGCGCGAGGCGCGCTACGCGGCTTATCGTCGCTCCGCCGCGGAGGTCATCGTTCTGGCGCATCATCAGGATGACCAAGCCGAGACTGTGTTGCTGCAGTTGCTGCGCGGCGGCGGCGTCAAGGCGCTGGCGGCCATGCCGGCGCTGCGTGAGTTGCCGCCCGGCAAGCGCTTATGGCGGCCCTTGCTGAATTTCACTCGCCAGCAGCTGGAAGACCATGTCCGCGCGCAAGGCCTGGCCTGGGTGGAAGACGAGAGCAATCGCGA
>NZ_PPTF01000107.1:0-84687 GCF_002902845.1 Chromobacterium sinusclupearum | reverse complement strand
GATGTGGAACATTGCCGCCATGAGGCGGGTTTGCATCTGGCGAGCTGGCTGGCGCTGTCCGCGCCGCGGCAACGCCAGGCCTTGCTGGCCTGGCTGGATGAGCGGGGCTGGCCTGCGCCGGAGCCGGCCGCGCTGCATGAATTCCAGCGCCAGCTGAGGCACGCCGGGGCCGAGGCGTTGCCGATATTGCGGCTGTCTGGCGGGGTGGCGTTCCGCTTCGACGGTGCCATCCAGGCCATGGCCGATTTGCAGCCGCCGGCCGAAGGCAGCCCGCTGCCCGACCTGTCCGGCGGCAAGGCGCTGGATTTGCCCGAGTGGGGCGGCAGGCTGGAGTGGACGTGGCGCGCGCAGGGTTTGCCGGACGCCGCGTTGGCGGCAGGCCTGGCGTTGAAGCCGCGTTGCGGCGGCGAGAAATTGGCATTGACCGTGGGGCGGCGCGAGGTCAAGGACCTGCTGCGCGAGGCTCGCCTGCCGCCTCCGCTGCGCCAGCGCTGGCCCTTGCTGTACGCTGCCGATGGCCAACTGCTGGCGCTGCCGGGCATCGCCGTCGCTGGCGGCGTCGCCACGGGGCCGGGCTGGTGGCCGCTGTGGCGGCTGTCGCCCGGCTGATTCAGCCGCGGGCGGTTTCGAAAGCCGCCTGTCTGTCTACCATTTCCACCTTGTCTCCCAGCGCGCTCAGCGCAATCCCATGCACCATCGCGTCCACTGTGGCGCAGCAATCGCGCAGCACTTTGACCTGGTAAGGATCGGCCGCGCGCGACAGCGCGGTGTGAGTGACGCAGTTCTGCGTCATCATGCCGGTGATCAACAGTTGGTTCACTTCCAGTTTGCCCAGTAGTTCGCCCAGATTGGTATTGAGAAAGCTGTCGGCGTGCGATTTGACCACCACCGGCGCATTCGGGGCCGCGGCCAGCACCTGCGGATGAATCTGCACGCCCACGCTGTCTTTGACGAAAAATGGCGAGGCGGGATTGGCCGCGATGTGCTGAACCAGGATCACCGGGATGTTTTGCGCATGCGCCTGGGCGATGGCGTCCAGCGTATTGGCCAGCGTCTGTTCGGTATTCCATAGGGGATACTTGCCGCCGGCAAAGTAGTCGTTTTGCAGGTCGATGATCAGCAGGGCGGCGCGGCGTACGGTTTGCATGGAAGTCTCCTGTTTCGGTTTGGGGTGAGGTCATTATCCCTAGCGCATGGCTTGCCCGTGAGTGGCCCGAATGACACAATTCGATCATATTGGGCCATCTTGAGGAAACGTGATGAAAACGCGCAGCGTTGCGGTGCTGGCATTCGATGACATCAGTCCCTTTCACTTGTCCGTGCCTTGTATGGTGTTGGGCGAACTGGCGGGCGGGTTCGAGTTAACAGTCTGCGCGGTGCGGCCTGGCGTCTTGCGCAGCAGCGCCGGCTTCGCCTTGCTGGTCGAGCATGGCTTGGAGGCGCTGCGCGCCGCTGATGTCGTGATCGTGCCTAGCTGGCCCGATCCGGCGCGGCAGGCCGAGCCGGAATTGCTGCAGGCCTTGCGCGACGCGCATGAAGCCGGCGCGCAGGTGGTGGGCCTGTGTCTGGGCGCCTGCGTGCTGGCCGAGGCTGGTTTGCTGGACGGCCGCCGCGCCACCACGCACTGGGGCTATGTCGATGCCTTTGCCAGCCGGTTCCCGGCGGTGCGGCTGGATGCGGACGTGTTGTATGTGGAGGACGGCAGCGTGCTGACCTCGGCCGGCACCGCCGCGGCGATAGATTGCTGCCTGCATATGTTGCGGCAGCGGCAAGGCGTGGAGGAAGCCAATCGCGTGGCGCGGCGCATGGTGGTGGCGCCGCACCGGCAGGGCGGGCAGGCGCAGTTCATCGAGCAGCCCTTGCCGCGCGCGGGGCGCGATGCCCGCTTGGGCGAATTGCTGGACTGGCTGAGGGCGAATCTGCGCGACGCGCACACGCTGGATGGTTTGGCCGCGCGCCTGGCGATGAGCCGCCGCACTTTCTCGCGCCGTTTCCATGCCTTGACCGGCGCCACGCTGGGCGACTGGCTGGCGAGCGAGCGCTTGGCGTTGAGCCAGCGGCTGTTGGAGCGCACCAGCCTGCCGATGGAGGAGGTGGCAGAACAGGCTGGTTTGGGTTCCGCCATGTCATTGCGCAGGCTGTTCCGGCAGAAGCTGGGGGTCTCGCCTGCCGCCTGGCGGCAAGCGTTCCGGGGAGGGCAGGCCAACGGGCAAGGCGGTGAATAGTGAAAATGCTTATGGAATGATTTTTGCTCCTCAATCCCTGTTTTTGTCCTGAGGAGCTCGCCATGCAACTGGATAAGGTCTATGCGCAGAGTCATGGGATGGCATCTGGCGCGAAGCCGGCAAGTTTTGCCGGCAACAACGATGGCAATGCGTTTGCCGGCATGCTGAGCCAGGCTGCTCGGCAATTGGCGGGCAGCGCGCCGACGCTGCGTCCCCCGCCGGTTCACGACGGGCCAATGAACGATGAGGACATCAAGTGGATGCTGCCGTCGCGCCAGGCCGTGGCCTTGCATGGCGAGTATGTGCGTCAGCTGCTGGATCAAAAGATGAGCCAGGCCGGCTTGCCCTTGTCGCCGCCGTTTCAGGTGGTCAGCACCGAGGGCGGGAAGATCAAGCTGGCAGGCCAGCGGGCCGATCTGGCGCAGATAGAGCGGCTGTGCAATGACGACAAGGAGCTGGGCAGCGCCATCTGCAACTTGCGGACGATCGCCTCCTCGGTGCCGGAGATGGACGAGGCGGCCGCCTATGTCAGGGCTTGGCAGCAGGCGCGCAATGATGCCGAGCGTATGGCGGTGTTTCGCTATTACTCGGCGAGAATGACTATTCCGGCCAAGGTGGAGACCTGGCTGGGCGGCAATGCCGTCACCGTGAGCGTCAATGGCGAAGTGATGCCGCAGCAGGTCGCGTGAGCGATGCGCCGGCCGCGAGCCTGCGACGAGCGCGGCAGGGCGGCCTAGCCAGCAAAAAGGCCGGGAGCGATCCCGGCCTTGGCTTTGCTGGCAGAGCAGGTTTACAGATCGACCTGCAGGGTGACCGCTGCGCTACGCGGCGCGCCCAGGTTATAGCGCACCGTGTCCGCCGCATTGACCTTGGATGAAGTCGGGATGCGGTAGCTGGTGTTGAACATATTGCTGACGTTCAGCTTGATCGTCGGGTTCTTCAGCACGCCCATATTGCCGAAGCGATAGCCGGCGTCCAGGTCCACCGTGGTGTATTCCGGCACCACTTCGTCGTTGACCAGAGTGGCGAACTGCTTGCCGGTGTGCTTGACGTCGGTGCGGACATACCAGGCGCCCGGCGCGTATTGCAGCGACAGCGCGGCCATCCAGCGCGGGGTCATCGGGAAGTCGTTGCCCTGGGTCTGCAGAACCGTGTTGTTGCCCGAAGAGTCCTTCCAGTTCAGATTGCTCTGAATTTCGCTGTGGTTGCTGGTGAACGAGGCGTAAGCGCTCCATCCTTTGACCGGCACCGTGCCTAGTTCTAGTTCTCCGCCCCAGGTGTGCACGCCGCCCGCGTTGATGTTGACGGATTTCAGTGTGACCGGGTCATAGGAGTTGGCCTGGCGGTTGCTGAAGTCCACATTGAACAGCGAGCCGCTCAACGTCAGGAAGTCTCCCTCCAGGCGATAGCCCAGGTCCGTGTTGACCGAGGTTTCCGGCACCACGTCCGTTGTCAGCACTACCTGGCCATTCACCACTTGCACATTGCCGTTGCTGCTGCTGTAGGCATAGTTGGGGACGGCGCGGTAGTTCTTGGTGACGTTGAAGAATACCTGTTGCTTGGGCGTCAGGTAATAGCGCGCGCCGAAGCTAGGCAGCGTTTCTCGATAAGTCTTGGTGATTTCGTAGTCATAGGCGGCGGCGCAGGTTTTGCTGGAGTTGCCGCAGCCGTCGTTGGCGTGGTTGGTGAAATCGCGCTTGATCTGCGGCGTGCGCAGGCCGGCGTTGACGGCCAGGCGGTCATCCAGGAAGTTGAAGGTGCCGATGGCGAACAGCTGGGTGGAGGTGCTGACGGTATCCCAGTCGCGGTACTGATATACGCTGCCATCCGGCCGGGTGATCAGATTGGACTGCATCCAGACGTCTTGCGGGGAGCCATCGGCGTTGGTCAGGGTTTCCGGACCGGTCTGGATGTGCTGGGCGCGTTCATACCATACGCCAGCCTGCAACAGGTGGTTGCCCCAGCTCTGCTCCATGGTGACGGTGATGCCCGGACGGCGGGTGCGCGTCATACTGCTGCCGTTGACCACGATGGTGTCCAGGGTGTCGCCATCGCCGTTCAGATCCTTGGCGGCGGTGTCGGTGTGGGTGGCCTTGTTCAGGAAGGCGCTTTCAGACTGCGTCTGCTGGCTGGTGGCGCCGCCATAGCCATACCAGAAGTACGGCTGGATCTTGATGCGGGTATCCGGGCCAAGCTTCAGCACGGCATCGACCTTGGCGATGACGTTTTCGAACGGGTTCTGCTGCAGCTGATAGTAGGCGGGGGTCGGACCGGTTTCCTTCTGCGCGGTGCCGTATTGCGGTGGCAAGTGGCCAGGGATGAACTGTGTAGCGTAGTCATAACCGTAGCCGGTTTGCTGCAACTGCTGCAGCGTCGGCGTGCCGAAGGCGTTGCCTATCTGGCGGTTGTACAGCACGGACGCGTTGATGTAGCCGCCGCTGAAGTCGTAGCGGATGCCGGTGTCGACGTGGTCGCGCTTCATGCCGCCTGCGCCTTTCCACTTATCGGTCTCGCTGTGCGAATAACTGGCGAAGGCGCGAGCTTTGCCATCGGCGAACAAGCCGGTGTCGCCGCGCACATAAGTGCGTTGCAGGCTGTTGCTGCCCAAGGTTTGGGCGAAGCGCACGCGGCGCTCTTTCTCCGGATCGCAGGTGACGAAGCTCATATTGCCGCCGCTGGCGCCCATGTGCGGCGCGTCGGTGTCGCTGGAGCCCTGGGTCACCGAGCCCTGGCACAGGTTTTCGATATCGACGAATTCCTGCGGGTAGACCGAATAGCTGCCGGAGTCATTGACTGGCACGCCGTTGATGGTGACGCCGATCTGGTCCGAGTTGAAGCCGCGGATGGTCAGCGCGCCGCCGAACATGCCGGTGTTGTCCTGGCTGGAGGCGTTGACGCCGGGCAGCATATTGATGCCCTGGTAGATGTTGGAGGTGGGGCTTTGCTTCTCCAGCGCGGCCTTGTTGACATCGCTGCGCGCGCGCGTGCCTTCCTGTTGTTGCAGCAAGCCCACTCCCAGCTTGTCGCCGGCACCGGTGATGGTGACGGTTTGCAGCTGGGTCTCCTCGGCGAGCGCCGCCTGGCTGGCCAGCGCGGCGAGCACGGCCAGAGTCAAGGGGCGGATATAGGTCTTCTTATTCATTGAATTTCCTGAAATGTAGAGAAATCAATTTTTCATTGGAATGTATTTTCAGCGCAGCCGAAGTCCTGCCGTGAGGCATGGGTCAATACAGCAAGCACTGCAATGGTTGCTTGAGCGTGGTTTTGGCGCGGGGCTGTGTCCGGCTGAGATGACTTGCGATGGGCGAGAAGAATCGTTACCGGTATGGGTGATTGAACTCGGATATGGCAAATTGCTCAGCGTGGGTTATTTCGCCTTGAAATTATTTTTAAGCGGCAAATCTAGTTCATTGTCATTTCATTTTCAAGAAACAACTATTACAAAAAGAATAAAGAAATATGTCTTTATGTGGAGTTGATTTGCAAAAATAATCAATTAAATAGTGGGCTTCTGACAAAAATGCGGGAATATGTTAATGAAATGTAAGGCTTTGTCGATGGGGTGATGGAAAAGTATGTTGGAATTTATTTTCCAGAATCATGGTTTGATTGATGAGGTCGGAGGGGGCTGGGCGGCTTGAGCAAGCCGCCGGCGGGAAGGCTTAAAGGGGGCGGGCGCGGATGCCGGCGTCGTCCAGCGCCAGGTAGCCGCCGGTTTCCCCATGCCAGTCCCGGATCACCCAGCGGCTGGAAGCGCCGTGGCGGTGGTGGGCGGGGCGATGGGTGTGGCCGTGGATCAGCGTCGGCCAGTCATGGGCGGCCAGCAATTCGCCTACTGCCAGTTCCGTGACGTCGGAAATGGCGCTCAGGCCGGTCTGCTGCTTGTTCATCTCGCTTTGCTGCCGCGCTTGCCGGGCGATGGCATGGCGTTCCGCCAGCGGCCTGGCCAGCATGGCCTGCTGCCATTGCGGGCTGCGGCTGACGGCGCGGAATTGCTGGTAAGCGACGTCGTCGGTGCATAGCGCGTCGCCGTGGCACAGCAGAATGCGCTGGCCGTGGGCTTCCATCAGCGTTGGATCGTCCAGCAAGGCGGCGCCGCTGCGTTGCTCGAAGCCGACGCCCAGCAGGAAGTCGCGGTTGCCGCGCATCACGTATAACGGCGTTTGGGCGGCGAACGCGCGCATCGCGGCCAGCGGCGCTTCCAGATAGGCCGAATCGTCGTCGTCGCCTACCCAGTATTCGAACAGGTCGCCCAGGATGTACAGCGCCTCGATCCGGCCGCGCCAGGCGGCAAGCGTGTCCAGAAACAGCTGGTTGAGCGCCGGGGTGTCGTCGGCGAGGTGCAGGTCGGAAATGAAGTGTATGGCCATGGCTGCTGTGCTATCCGGAGCAAGACAAAGCCGGGGCAGGGCCCCGGCTGGATTTTCGATGCGGACGGTTTAGACGATTTCCGCCTTCTGGATCACCACCGGCTCCACCGGCACGTCCTGGTGCATGCCGGTGCGGCCGGTGCGGACGGTCTTGATGCGGTCCACTACGTCCTGGCCGGCCACCACTTGGCCGAACACGGCGTAGCCCCAGCCTTGGGTGCTCTCGGACTTGAAGTCCAGGAAGTCGTTGTCGGACACATTGATGAAGAATTGGGCCGACGCCGAGTGCGGGTCCATGGTGCGGGCCATGGCGACGGTGTAGGTCTTGTTGGACAGGCCGTTGTTGGCCTCGTTCTGGATCGGGTCGCGCGTCGGCTTCTGGTTCATCTCGGCGTCGAATCCGCCGCCCTGGATCATGAAGCCATTGATCACGCGGTGGAAGATGGTGCCGTCGTAGTGGCCGCTCTTCACGTATTCCTCGAAGTTGGCGGCGGTTTTCGGCGCCATTTCATGGTTCAGTTCCAGGGTGATTTCGCCGAGGTTGGTCGTCAGTTTGATCATTGTGCTTTCCTTTGCGTTGCAGCCGCGCAAGGCGGGCTTACGGTTTGATGGTGACTTTCTGGATGACGATGGGTTCGAACGGAACGTCATCCATGCCGTTCATGCTGCCGGTGCGGGTCTTGGCGATGCGATTGACCACATCCATGCCCTTGGTGACCTTGCCGAACACGGCGTAGCCGGCGCCTTGCGGCGTCGGCGACTTGTAATTGAGGAAGTCGTTGCTGGCGACGTTGATGAAGAACTGCGCGGTGGCGGAGTTCGGGTCAGCCGTGCGCGCCATGGCGATGGTGCCGACATCGTTCTTCAGGCCGTTGCTCGCCTCATTGGCGATGGGCGCGCGGGTGGGTTTCTGGCTCAGCTTGGTGTCGAAGCCGCCGCCCTGGATCATGAAGCCGTCGATCACGCGGTGGAACACCGTGCCGTTGTAGTGGCCTGCCTTGGCATAGGCGACGAAATTGGCCACGGTCTTGGGCGCCTTGGCCGAATCCAGAGTGATTTCGATATTGCCTTTGTTGGTGGCCATTTCGACGACCGGGGCGGCAAAGGCCAGAACGGGCAGGGCGAATGCGGCCAGGCCGCAGATCAGTTTCTTCATGGTCGGGAGACGTGTCGGCAAGAAAGTCGGGCTGTGATTCTAGCACAGCGCGCGCAGCTGGTTGAGGCTGGCGGCGGGAGGCGGGGGCGGCGCAGTCGCTTAATCTTCGTTAAGGAAGTTATGTTTTTTCCTTGCCGCGACAGGGATTCGAGTTTAGACTCCACGCCCTAAAAAGATGCAAGCGCTATCTATTTATCATGCTTGCGCCGCTTTGTCCGGCTCAGCCGGCCAATAAGAAGAACGTTTCAGGAACAAGATATCTATGCAATCTTCCTCGCGCACCGTCCGACTCCTCTCTATTGCCATTGCCTCCTTGTTTGCCGCCAGCCCGGCGGTCCACGCCGCCGGCTTCCAACTGACCGAGCAGAGCGTGACCGGCATGGGCCGCGCCTACGCCGGCGCCGGCGTGGCCGGCGATGACCTGTCCGCCGTGTTCTACAACCCGGCCGGCATGACTCTGCTGTCCGGCACGCGCGTGCAAGGCGGCCTGACCTACGCGGAAATCGACGCGCCGTTCAGCGGCAGCAATACCAGCGTCAGCCATCTGCCGGGCACGCCTCCTTCCACCGTGACTACGTCTGCCAATGACAATGGCCGCGGCGCGGGCGAAGTGATTCCGAACGGTTACTTGACCCACCAGGTCAACGACCAGCTGTTCCTGGGCCTGGGCGTGACCACGCCGTTTGGCTTGGGCGCAAGCTATAGCGACAACTGGGGCGGCCGCGACAACGGCATCTCCAGCAGCATCATGACGGTGGATATCAATCCGTCGCTGGCTTACAAGCTGAACGACAAGTGGAGCTTTGGCGGCGGCGTGTCCGCGCAATACGCCAAGGCGGACCTGAAGCAGGGCGCCTATCTGCCCGGCGCCAGCGGCGAACTCAAGGCCGACAGCTGGGGCTTCGGCTATAACCTGGGCGTGATGTATAGCTATAGCGCCGATACCCGCGTCGGCTTGTCCTATCGTTCCAAGATCTATCACGACGCCAAGGGCGATTACACCAATGCCGGCTTCCCCGCGCCGCTGGGCGGCCTGCTCAATGGCACGTATTCGGGTTCGGCCGAAGTGACCACGCCGGAATGGCTGATGCTGAGCGGCTACAGCAAGCTGAACAGCAAGTTTGCCGTGGGCGCCACCGCGCGCTGGACGCGCTGGAGCCGCTTCGACCAGCTGGTGGTCAAAGGCAGCCCCGTGGTGCCTAAGCTGCCGGGCCTGACGCCCGCGCCGATCGACACCACCACCACCATCGACAACCACTGGAAGAACAGCTGGCTGTTCTCGGTGGGCGGCGATTACTTCTACAGCGAAGCGTTGACCCTGCGCGCGGGCCTAGGCTACGAAACCACGCCGGTGCCGAACCCGCAGCACCGAAATGTGCTGATTCCGGACGCCGACCGCATGTGGCTGACCCTGGGCGCCGGCTACCAGATCAGCAAGCAGGCCAGCGTGGACGTGAGCTATGCCTATCTACGCGCGGTGGGCGACACCAAGATCGACAATACTTCGCATAGCCCGTTCGGCACCTCCAGCCGTCTGCAGGGCGATTACTCCTCGATCAGCGGCCACCTGCTGGGCGTGCAGATGCAGTACCGTTTCTGATCCGGAACCGTATGATCAGACAAAAGGGCACGGCTTATGCCGTGCCCTTTTTTATTTGAAAACGTTGGGAAAAGCCGTCAATGCGCCATGCTCGGCTGGATTCGCTGCGGAGCGTAATGCGGCGTTTCCCGCTCAAGGTTATAGCAGTCCATGCGCCGCATTGGAGGCGAGTAAAGGTGCAGGGTTACCAAGTCTTCTGGCTGTTGATTCGACATTTTATGGATGTCTCTTGCTTGGTTAAGCAAGATGGAGCCGGCTTTGAAATCTCTGGTTTCCGTGGAAATCAATTGGCCATGCGCTGTGGCGGTGAAGCGTTCCTCGCTCGCCGTCCCTTGAATGACCATGACGCCGCAATGACTGCCGTGATGCTTGTGAATGGAGCTGGACTGCTGGCGATGCCAGCAGAACAATAGCAATTCGAAATGCTCATTGCCGTATATCAGGTTGCGGTGGTAATGGCTGCCGCTGAATTTCCAGTAAGGCAGCAGCTCTTCCTGATTGAGCGGCGCATTCTCTAAAAATGTCCGTATTTGTTCCAGTCCCAGTTTCTGATTCAGACGGGCCATGCAGGACAGCCAGTAAATCAATCCGCTCGGGTGGCGGGATTGCTCGAATAGGCGCAAGGTTTCCATTTTTCTCTCCTGGACGGCCGAGCGCTCGGCGCCCGCAATGCTATCGAAATAGCCGGCTATTTTTTATTTGGCTCCGGTAAGATGAATATCGACAGTTTGCGTTAGTACTTTATGCTTGCTTGCGTGTCAGCCCAGGAATCCCGCCGCAGGCTTTTCGATCGTGGGTTTTGGGGCTGGGTCGAGTCCAGAAAAACGTCCCATGCAGCGCCATTTTTATCAGGCCATATTTTAATTGACCAACATATTGGCGGGGGGCTGTGAAGGATTGGCCAGCCGGGCGGAAGAAAACGCTGGCCAGACTATTTAGATGTGATATTCCAGGCAATCCGCGGCATGAAAGACGCGTTGTTGCTGCGGCTCCAAACCGAACAATTCCATTTTCTTCAGCGGCGGCGAATACAAATGCAGCGTGACCAAATCTGTGCCGCTGGGATGCAGGTTAGCGACTTGATGAATGTCCAGATCTCCGTTGATGACAAGGCTACCCGCCGCCATTTCGCGCGTTTCGCGTGGGCAGACTTGACCGGATGGGTTCTGGACGAACACGGTTTCGGTCGCAACGCCTTCCAGCACCTTGACGCCGCACAGGCTGCCCTTGTGATTGTGGATCTGGCTGCGTTGGCCTGGTCGCCAGCAAAGCAGCAGCAGCTCGAAGTGCTCGTCGATATAGATGCGATTGCGGCGGTACTGGGGGTCGTCGAACTGGCGGAAAGGGGCGAGGTCGGCAGTGGATAGGCTTAGAGAATGATAGAAGCGGCGCATCTGTTCCAGATTCAGCGGGGCATCTGCGATGGCAAGTTGGCTGATGGATGCGGCGAGACTGGCTGCCAGGGTGTCCAGGGAGGAACGCGGGGCGAAGGCGCGGGTTTGCATCTGCTTCTCCTTGCATGACTGAGCGTGGCGCGGCCCTGTGGGCCATGCCTTGTTATCGGCGCTTTCCCGTAATATTAAATCGATTCATTATGTCGATTTGCATATAAGGATATTCATGGCGCTGTATTGCGCCATTACGCTGCCAGATATAGACGCTGCAAACCTATGGTCGGTTCGGCAAAAGGATCAGGAAGGCGGATAGAGCGGCAGCTTCATCGTTTGCTTGATGGCATTCAGCACGATGGTGGACTTGACGCTGCGCACCAGCGACAGCTGCATCAGCTTGTTCATCACGAAAGAAGACAGCGATGGCAGGTCGGGAACCACGATGCGCAGCAGGTAGTCGGCCTCGCCGGCGGCGGCGTAGCACTCCAGCACTTCCGGCAGCGCGTGGATGGACTGCGCGAAATCCAGCAGCGCGGCCTCGCTGTGGCGCTCCAGGCTGACATTGGCGAAGGCCATTACCGATAGGCCGACATGCTCAGGATTCAGCGCCACCTGATAACCCTGAATGATGCCGTCCTGTTCCATCCGCTGGATGCGGCGGCCGATCTGCGACGCCGACAGCGGGATGGCCTGAGCCAGCTTCTGGTGCGTGGCGCGGGCATCCAGCTGCAGCTGCTGCAGGATCAGCATGTCGAAGCGATCTATTTCAATTTTGCGCATTTTGAGCAAATTATGACGTTTAATGCGGTAAGTATGCAAAAAATAAGTTTTTAAGGCAAATTTTGCGGACTTGCCGCATTGGAGCGGGGCTAAACTAGAGTAAACCATCCAATCCGGAGCCCCAGACATGAACGACCGCGCCGACTTTGTGGTGCCCGACATCACCACCCGCAAGAATGTCGGACTGAGCCACGACGCCAACGACTACACCCTGCCGCAGCCGCTGGAGCGCTACACCGCGGAAGACCACGCCACCTGGGCCACGCTGTATCAGCGGCAGAGCAAGCTGTTGCCGGGCCGCGCCTGCGAGGAGTTTCTGCAAGGGTTGCGCGATCTGGAGGTGGACCACGACCGGGTGCCGGATTTTGCAAAGCTGAACGAGAAGCTGATGGCCGCCACCGGCTGGAAGATCGTGGCGGTGCCGGGCCTGATTCCCGATGACGTATTCTTCGAGCACTTGGCCAACCGCCGCTTCCCGGTCACCTGGTGGCTGCGCGAGCCGCACCAGCTGGACTATCTGCAGGAGCCGGACGTGTTCCATGATCTGTTCGGCCATGTGCCGCTGCTGATCAATCCGGTGTTTGCCGACTATCTGGAGGCTTACGGCAAAGGCGGCATCAAGGCCAAGGAACTGGGCGCGCTGCCCATGCTGGCGCGGCTGTACTGGTACACGGTGGAGTTCGGCCTGATCAATACGCCGGCCGGCATGCGCATTTACGGCGCCGGCATCGTGTCCAGCAAGTCGGAATCGATCTACTGCCTGGACAGCGCCAGCCCTAATCGTGTCGGCTTCGATCTGATGCGCATCATGAACACGCGCTACCGCATCGACACATTCCAGAAGACTTATTTCGTCATCGACAGCTTCAAGCAGCTGTTCGACGCTACCGCGCCGGATTTTTCGCCCTTGTACCAGCAACTGGCGGATGCCAAGCCGTGGGGTGCCGGCGAGATCGCGCCGAGCGACGTGGTGATCAATGAAGGCGATCGCCAGGGCTGGGCGGATACCGACGACGTGTGAGGGCGCGCACTTTAAGCCAAGCCCGCCTAGCGCAAGCCAGGCGGGCTTGGTATTTGGCGGCTCAGTGCGTCGCGCCGCCGGCGATTTTCGCGTCTTCCCGCTGCGTCAGCGCGATCTCCACTGCCAGCCGCAGCGCCTGTACACAGTCTTCCAGCTTCATGCTGGGCTGGCCGGGATGGCGCGCAGCCTGCTCCGGCAAAAAGGGGATATGGATGAAGCCGGCGCGCGGACCCGCGCGGTGCAGCAGGCCGTACATCACGTGATTGCAGACGAAGGTGCCGGCGGTTTGCGAGACCGAGGCGGGGATGCCGTTTTCGCGCAGCCCGGCGACGATGGCTTTGATCGGCAGCGTGGAGAAATACGCCGCCGGCCCGTCTGTCGCAATGGCTTGGTCTATCGGCTGCTTGCCGGCGTTGTCGGCGATGCGCGCGTCGTCGACATTGATCGCCACCCGCTCCACGCTGATGTCTGGCCGGCCGCCGGCCTGGCCGACCGCGATCGCCAGCTCGGGCGACAGGGCGTCCAGATGGCGGCGCAGTTCCTCCAGCGCCGCGCCGAATACGCAGGGCAATTGTCGGGCCGCGATGCGGGCGCCGGCAATCTCTTGGCCATCGAGGCGGCGCACCGCCTCCCACGACGGGTTGACGCTTTCGCCGCCAAACGGCTCGAAGCCGGTCAATAGCACGGTTTTCATATCGTTTCTCTTTTGCGGATCCTAACGGAACATCAGCCAGTTCAGCAGCGCAGCGTTGACCGCCAGCAGCGCCAGCGCGGTGGGCACCTGGGCCTTGATCACCGCATGCTTGTCTTCCAGCTCCAGCAGCGCCGCCGGCACGATGTTGAAATTGGCCGCCATCGGCGTCATCAGGGTGCCGCAGTAGCCGGAGAACATGCCGATGGCGGCCATGACTGCAGCATCGCCGTGATGGCCGCTGACCAGAAACGGAATGCCTATGCCGGCGGTCATCACCGGGAAGGCGGCGAAGGCATTGCCCATGATCATGGTGAACAGCGCCATGCCCAGCACATAGGCCAGCACCGCCACCCAGCGCAGATCCAGCGGCAGGTAGCTGGTGGCGACGTGGGACACCGCCTTGCCCACGCCGGCATCGGCGAATAGCAGGCCGAGCAGGGCCAGCAGCTGCGGCAGCAGCACCGCCCACCCCATGCAGTCCAGCAGGCGGCGCGTCTCGCGCACGCCTTGCGCCGGGGTTTCGCGCGCCAGCCAGCAGGCGGCAGTCAGCGCCGCCAGGCAGGCGATGCCCAGCGCCAGCAGTGTGGTGTTTTTGGGATCAAACAAGGGCATGCCGGCGATCTTGAAGTCCTTGGCCGCCACGCTCAGCAGCACGGTCAGCAGCGGCACCAGCAGCGAAGGCAGGAAGGCCTTGCCGCCCAGTCGCTTTACGCTCTGCCGCAGCCGGTCGGCGGCGAGCGGCGCATGTTGGCCGCCCGCCAGGCGGCCGCAGCCGGCAATGGCCACCATCGCCAGCACCATGGCGCCGGACAGCTCGGCCGGCAGCAGATCACCGGCCAAAAACAGCGCGCCGAACAGGCCCCAGAACGCTGCGCTGCTGTAGCGGCGCGGATGCTGCCGATCGGTCAGCGTGAAGCCTGCGACGGCCAGCAGTATCGCGCCGACCACCCAGTACAGGTATTCGATGTGCAGGATCATGCGTTTTCTCCCTTCAGCTTGGCGGCGGGCAGGCCGTGGCGCAGCAGATTGCGTTCCAGGCGCAGCAGGCGGGCGCTATGAATCAGGAAGGCGAACAGCGCGGTGGGGATGCCCCACAGCGCGATGTGCAGCGGTTCGGTGGGAATGCCGTTTTCCTGCAGGAAGGTGTGCATCAGGATCACCGCGCCAAACGCGACGAAGATGTCTTCGCCGAAGAACAGCCCCACGTTATCGGTGGCCGCGCTCATGGCGCGCAGCTTGTCCCTTTGTTCCGGCGTCGGTTCGCCGTGGCGCTGCTCCCAGGCGCCCTCGGTCATCGGCGCCAGGATGGGGCGCACCATTTGCGGGTGGCCGCCGAGGCCGGTCAGACCCAGCGCGGCGGAGATTTCGCGCACTAGCAAATAGACCACCAGCAGGTGGCCGACCGTGGCGTTGCGCATCTTGCGCACCAGCTCGCGCGCCTGTTCGCGCAGGCCATGCCGTTCCATCAGCCCCACCACCGGCAGCACCAACAGCACGATCATGGTCAGATTGCGCGTTTTCATGAAGCCGTGGCCAAACTCGGCCAGCAGCGGCAGCGGCTTGATGCCGGAGGCCAGCCCGGTGACGATGCCGGCGGCGCATACCACCAGCAGCGAGTTGAAGCGCAGCACGAAGCCGATGACGACCACTGCTATGCCCAGCAGCGGCCACAAATTGACAGCCTGATCCATGGTTTCTCCTTGGTTTGAGCGTAACGCCGCGCGGTCTTGCCGCCGCGCTGGCGTGAAAAATCGTTAGCCGGCCGTAATGTCTATGCCGGCTTGCTCCAGGTGCCGGCGCAGCAGCCGCGCGAACGGCACGGCATGGCTGCCGTCGCCGTGCAGGCAGATGGTGTCGATGCGCAGGGATACGGCCTCGCCGCTGACGGCCACGATGCGTTGCCGCCGCACCATGTCCTCCACTTGCTTGAGCATCGCCGCGTCGCTGTCCAGCAGCGCGCCGGGCTGGCCGCGGGGCACCAGGCTGCCGTCGGCGCGGTAGCCGCGGTCGGCGAAGCCTTCCTGCCATACGGCCAGGCCTTCGGCGCGGCAGGCTTCGACGAACAGGCTGCCAGCCAGGCCCATGACGCGCAGCCCCGGGTGGAAGTCGCGGATGGCGCGCGCCAGCGTTTGCGCCAGCTCCGGCTCGCGCGCGGCCTGGTTGTACAGCGCGCCGTGCGGTTTGACGTGGGCGAGTTCGCCGCCTTCGGCTCTGACGATGGCTTCCAGCGCGCCCAACTGGTACAGCAGGCCGGCGCGCAGGGTGGCCATAGGCAGCCGCATTTCGCTGCGACCGAAGTTGTCGCGGTCCGGAAAGCTGGGATGGGCGCCGATGGCCACGCCTTTTTCCAGCGCCATCCTGACGGTGGCCTGCATGGTGGCGGCATCGCCGGCGTGCCAGCCGCAGGCGATATTGGCGGAGCTGACGCAGTCGAGAAGCGCGGCGTCGTTGCCGCAGCCTTCGCCCAGGTCGGCGTTCAGGTCAATTTTCATTCAGCAGTCTCTCGATCTTGTTCAGGTAGCGTTGCAATTGCTGATCGGCCAAGCGGGCCTCCTCCAGACTCACTTCGACGAAATGCAGCTGGCTGCCCAGCCTAGCCTGGCCAAGTTGCCACAGGTCGGCCGACGCCACCATGCCCAGACGCGGATAGCCGCCCGTGGCCTGCGCGTCCGCCATCAACACAATGGGTTGGCCATCCGGCGGCAGCTGAATCAAGCCGGGCAGCACGCCGTGCGATGGCATCTCCAAGGGCGCGTTCAACTGTAATGCCGGACCGGACAGGCGGTAACCCATGCGGTTGCTGCTGGGCGTGATCTGCCAGGGCGCATGCCACAGCCGCTCGCGGGCGGATTTGGACAGCAAGCCGAATTCCGGGCCGTGGCAGACGCGGATCTGATTGCCGGGCCGCGGCAGCCACACGCCCTTGCGCGGTCGGATGGGTAGCGGCGCGCCCAAGGGCAGCCGGTCGCCATCGCGCAGGGCGCGGCCGTCCAGCCCGCCGAAACCCGCCATCAGATCGGTGCTGGCCGATTCCATGACCGGCGGCAGCGCGATGCCGCCATCCAGCGCCAGGTAGGCGCGCATGCCGATGCGCGGGGCGTGCAATTGCAATACCTGTCCCGCGCGGAAGGGAGTGCGCCAGCCGGACCATACCGGCTCGCCATCCAGCGTCGCCTGGCAGTCCGCGCCGGCCAGCGCCAGCATGCCGTCGCGCAGCAGGCGAAAGCTGGCCGGCGGCAGCGTGATTTCCAGCGCGGGGGCGCCGGCCGGGTTGCCCACCAGGCGGTTGGCCACCGTCAGCGCCAGCGTGTCCATCGCGCCGGCGCGGCATACGCCTAGGTGGCGCGCGCCGAAGCGGCCCAGATCCTGCACCGTGGTTTGCGGCCCGGCCTTGATCGCTTCCAGCGTCATGCGGCCTCCGCAGGGATGAAGCGGACAATGTCGCCCGGTTGCAGCGCGCTGGGCGGTTGCCGCGCGGGGTCGAACAGCACCATGTCGCTATGGCCTATGATTTGCCAGCCGCCCGGGGCGTCCGCCGGATAAATGCCGGTCTGGCTGCCGCCTATCGCCACCGATCCAGCCGGCACCTGCTGCCGCGGCGTGGCGCGGCGCGGCGTAGCCAGGACCGGGTCCAGTCCGCCCAGGTAGGCGAAGCCGGGTTGGAAGCCGAGAAAGAACACCGTGTATTCCACTGCGGTATGGCGCGCGACCACTTGCCGCGAGCTAAGGCCGCAGTGGCGGGCCACCTCTTGCAGGTCCGGCCCGGCGTCGCCGCCGTAATGCACTGGAATTTCCACCACGCGGCCGCCCTGGGCTGCCGGATCGGCCTGCTGCCACAACTTGCGCAGGCGCGCTGGCCAACTGGCCGCCTTGGCGCCGGGCCGCAGCTCCACGGTCAGGTTGTTCATGCCGGGCACGGCTTCGCGGATTTCGTCCCAGTCGCGCAGTTGCTCGGCCAGGCGCCAGATGCGGCGCTGGCTGTCCAGGGTGGCGGGCGGCGGCAATTCCAAGGTCAGTGCCTGGTTGCCTAGCCAGTGTATGACGGGCGATGATGGAGTGGCGTCGGACATGGCTTTGGATTGTGTATGATTTTGGAATAAGATGTAAGGTACACCTTAGCTGCATATAATGCTGCTATGTTGATATCTTCTCGTCAATTTACTGTTGTAAATGATGAATAAAGTGCGCTCGGCGCGATGAGGGAGAGGTGGGAATGATAATGGCTTTGCCGAAGATCGTATCCTCGCAGCACTTGGTTTCCGAGCGCAGCCCGGAGCTATCGGAGTTCGAATTCAGCCTGACGGTGGTCAATAACGCTTTCCACCGCTGGATGGTGCGCTGCATGGCCGCGGCGGGCGAGAAGGATATGACCCCGACCGAAGTGCTGCTGGTGCACCACGTCAATCATCGCGGCCGGCAGAAGAAGCTGGCCGACATCTGCTTTGTGCTGAACATGGAAGACACGCACGTGGTGGCGTATGCCCTGAAGAAGCTGGTGAAGATGGGGTATGTGTCCAGCGAGAAGAGCGGCAAGGAGGTGTTGTTCTCCACCACCGAGCGCGGCAAGGATCTATGCGAGCGCTATCGGCAGGTGAGAGAGCAGTGTCTGATGCCGACCTTGAGCGACGGCGGCTTGGCCAATCCGGCGATAGGCGAGATTGCCCAGTTGATGCGCCTGCTGGCCGGCGTATACGATCAGGCCGCCCGCGCCGGCGCTTCGTTCTAAGAGCCGCTAACAAAAATCCTGATGCTGCGTTGCGCCGACTTGCCGTACTTAAGTACTGCCTGCGTCGGCGCGCCTTGCCTCAGCCGTGAAACTGATTTTTGTTAGCCGCTCTAAGGCGGCATGGCGAATCCGCCGTCGGAGCGGGAGCGGCGGGCAAAGCGCGCTCCCCTTTGACCTGGGCATCGCCGGGTGACTGGCCTTATAGCACGGCCCAGATGCCGATGATGGCGGCCAGGATCAGCACGCCGGTCAGAATTTGCGATGTATTCTTTTCCTTCTGCAGCGCGCGTTTCATCTGGTCCTGCGCGCTTTCCGCCACGTCCAGCTTCTGTTGCAGTTCCGCCCTGGCCTCATCCTGGCTGGCCAGCATTTTCAGCATTTCCTCGCCGCCGAATTCATGCACCGTGTCTTTGTTCCACACTCCCAGCAGCTTGCTGACTTTGTCTTTGAAGTACAAGGCGCTGCGTTGGGCCGGGTCTTGCCATTCAAACTGGAAGCCCTGTCCCGCGTAGAACGAGTGTTTTCGGGTTTGTTCCTCTTCGGTGGCCGGCTGGCTGAGGGTGACCAGGCCGGGGGCGATGGCGTAGTCGGGACAGGTGCTCTTGGCCCAGGCGACCGCATTGCCGAACAAATAAGTGTCTAGGCCCGTGCCTTCCAGCCCGGGGCTGCAATGCACGCCGTTCTTGGGGCCGAAGGTGACGGTCTTGCTGGGACGATCCACGCGCACCCAGGCCATGTTGTACAAGGCGTGGAAACGGCTGTCGTCGCCCTCCATCGGATGCCAGTGGCTGCCATCGGAACGGGCGTAGCCGCGGAACTGCAGGCGGTAGTAGTCGGATTGGCTGGTGACGGCGCGGCTGCGCTGCAGAATGCCGTAGATGGGATGGGGGCCGACCTGAAGGGTCAGAATGGTTTCCCCCAGCGGGATGGCATGGTTGGCCAGGCTGGCTTCGTTCTCCGGCGGCAATAGCGGAATCTCTTCCGTCTCCGGCTCGGCCTGGCTGTTGCTCTTGGTGTTGTTGCTGGTCATCGGCTAGGCATTCCATGCGGTTTGCTGGGTGATGTGGACGATTCTATCGTACATTTTAGGAGAGCAGCAGCGGGCTTGCCGCCTGCTTGCGGAGGAGAGGGCGTGGGCTGGATCCGAGTGGTTTTGTTGAGCGCGTTTGCCCTGCCGGCATTGGCGGGCGGCGTCTGCGATCGGCCGTTGAGCGTGGGCTGGGATGAATGGCCGCCATTTCACTACCAGGGGCGCGATGAGCAGGTGGCCGGGTATTCGGTGGCCTTGCTGAATCAGGCCGCCGCCAGGCTGGGGTGTCGCATCACCTACCGGCGCTTGCCGTGGCCGCGCACTTTGCAGCAGCTGCGGTTGGGTCTGCTGGATGCGGCGATGCAGGCCTTGAAGACGCCGGAGCGGGAGGCCTATGCCTGCTTTGTCCAGGGCTATAGCCCGACCTTGGTGCAACTGTGGGCGCGGCGTGACCACATGGCGCGCTGGCCGGTGCGTAAACTGGAGGATCTGGGCCGTCTAGGCCATCTCCGGCTAGGCGTGACCCGCGGCGACAGTTACGGCGATACGCTGGACCATTGGCTGCAGTCGCCGCCCAAATCGGTAAGCGTGGATATCGGCGAGACCCTGGATGGCAGTTTCCGCAAGCTGCAGCTGGGGCGCATTGATCTGCTCCTGGCCACCAGCATCACTGCGCAGCGCGAAGTGGCCAGATTGCCGCAAAGCCCGCAGATGGTTGCCTTGCCGCCCAAGTGGTTGGCGGGCCAGGCCTACTATGTTTTCAGCCGGCGCAGCGTGCCGGCCCCGCAGTGCCAAGCCTTTGCCGATGCCTTGCAGGCCATGCGGCAGGACGGCACGGTGGCGCGTCTTTATCGCAGCCAGTTCGGCGTGCCGTACCCGGAGCGTTGAAGGTTCAAGCGCGCAACAACGTCAGGGTGGAAAAGCGGCTCCCCAGCACATTGCGGCTGTCCTTGCCCCACCAGCTCTCCATCGCCGTGGCGTAGACCTGGCGAAAATCTATCGCATGCGGCAGATTGCCCTCGCTGACGCCGGCCAGCTGCGGCGTGGAGCCGTATAGCCCGCCGTTGACGCGGCCGCCCAGCGCGAAGTGCACATTGGCCGTGCCGTGATCCGTGCCGCGATTGCCGTTCTCGCGCGGGCGGCGGCCGAATTCGGCGTAGGTCAGCACCAGCGTGTCGTCCCAGCGGCCCAGCCGCGTCATCTCGCTTCTTAGCTGCGCCAGGCCATCGGCCAGTTCGGCCAGCAGCCGCGCCTGCGTCGGCTGCTGGTTGCCGTGGGTGTCGAAACCGGTCAGCGTGATGCGCGCCACCGCAATATCCACGCCGCGCGACAGCGTGTCGGTCAGGGTGCGCACCGCGTTGCCGAAGCCGCCGTTGGGTTTGGGGCCGGTGGTGGGCGATTCGCTTGCCGCGGTGCGCGGCAGCGGGGCCAGGCTGGCGGCGGCCTGACGGATATCGCCTTCCACTTTCAGGATGTGCTCCAGCGCCGAGCCGGCGTGGCCCGGCTGTTGGTCAGCCACCAGCTTGGCCTGGCGCGCGAAGTCCTGCGGATTCGACAGCACCACGGCGCGCGAGCCGCCATCGAGCGGTCCCAGCACCTGGCTGGACAGCACTACGCCATCGGCAGCGAAGTTCTTCGGCGTTGGCTGCTCGCGGAACAGCCGCGTCAGCCAGCCTTCGGTCAGGAATTGCTGGCTGGCCGAGGCGGTATCCCAGATTTCAATTGAGCGGAAGTGCGACAGATTCGGGTCGGGATAGCCCACGCTCTGCAGCAACGCCAGCTGCTTGTCCTGCCACAGCGGCATCAGCGGCGCCAGGGAAGGGTGCAGGCCGATTTCGCCATTGAGCTGCAGCACCTGCTCGCGGGCGATGGCGATGCCGGGGCGCAGCCGGTAGTAGTCGGCGCTGGCGTAGGGCACCACGGTGTTGAGGCCGTCGTTGCCGCCTTTGAGCTCCACCAGCACCAAGAGCCGTTTGTAGCCTGCCGGCGCCAGCGCCCAGGACAGATTGGGCAGCACCGTCATCATCAGTCCCGCGCCGGCGGCTTTCAGGAATTCGCGTCGTTTGAACATGGCAGGCTCCTCATTCCACCTGGTAGGACGGGTCCATCAGCAACTGGGCGATGGCCTTGGCGCCGCTTTCTCCCTGCGGCAAGGGATTGGCCGGCGGCACCGCCAGCAGCATCCGCGCCGCGTCGGACGCGCTCTTCACGTCATAGATGGCAGCCCATTCGTCCGGCTGCAGCTTCATCGACGCCACGCCCTTGGCGACGAAGCGGTTGATCCTCGCTTCGCGGCCCGCCATCTCGTTCATGCTGCCGTCCGCTTGGGCGAAGGCGTCGCGCGCCGGGGCGGCGTCGTGGGTGATGCGGTCCAGAAACTGCTTGCGTGTCAGCAGGGTGGCGCTGTTGATCCAGGCTTCGCCGCCGGGCCAGCCTTTGACATTGGGCGGCGCGAACACGTCCTGCTCCAGTTGGCGGTTCAGCCCGGCGATCACGCGCCAATCCGGCGGCATCAGGTCAAACGTCACCAGCGTGCCGACCGTCAGTTCCACCGGCGATTTCACCAGTTGGCCCTGGCTGCGCCAGAACTGCGGCGTCAGCAGCAGCGCGCGCATCAAGGGCTTTAACTGATAATGATTGCGGCGGAAGTCGGCCGCCAGCTTGTTGACCGCAGCGGCGTCCGGCGTGGGCGATACAAAATTGCGCCACAGCTTGTTGGTGATGAATACCGAGGTTTGCGGCTGCTGCAGCAACAGATCGACCACGTCGTCGCCGTCGAAATTGCCGCGCTGGCCGAAGATTAGCTTGTCGCCGGTGTCGCGCAGCCGCGGGCGGACGATGAATTGGTCGTCATGGTCCAGGCCCCAGCCGGTGAAGGCGCGCGCCGCTTCGCGGATATCCTGCTCCGTGTAGTGGCCCTCGCCCAGCGTGAACAGCTCCATCACTTCGCGCGCGAAGTTCTCATTCGGCTGCTCCTTGCGGTTATTGGCGGTATCCAGATAACGCATCATCGCCGGATCGCGCGCCACCGCATGCAAGAGCTGGCCGAAGTCGCCCAGTGCGTAGTGGCGCAGCAGCAGGTTCTGCTGGTACATCATTTGCGGCGAGCGCACCTTGTCCAGCGCCGACACGAAATGGTTGTGCCAGAACAGGGTCATTTTCTCCGTCAATGGCGACGGCGTGTTGCGCATTTCGGTCAGCCACCAGCTGCGCAGCTCCACCGCGTGCTGGTTGCGCTCCTGCTGCAGCGCTTTTTTCTGCTCTTCTGAGAGGCCGGGCTGGCCGGGGCGTTCGAACGGCTCATTGGCCCAACCCGGCGGAGGCGTGATGGCCTGAGTGCGCGCGCCGGCCAGAATCTTGTCCACCGCCGCCTCGCGGCTCAGCGGCGCGAAAACGGCGATTTGCGCCGGATTGGCGCCGAAGCCGGTGCGAAGCAGCAGGTGGCGCGCGCCGTCTACGCCGATGTCGGCCAGGGCGCACAAGGGCAGGCCGCACAGGGCGGCGGCCAGCAGGATTCGTTTCATGGTTGTCTTCCCCCTTTTCGGGTGGATTCTTGAGCGAGCGATGTCAGCATAGTGGCTACTTTTCGCTGCGGTATTAAGCGAATGGGACAGAGTGTTAAGTTGTTTGCCGTATTCTCCGTTATACTGTGGCCCTATCACCGGGGGTGCCCGCCATGCGGGCTGAGAGACACCCTGAGAACCTGATCTGGGTCATGCCAGCGGAGGGAGCGTGATGCGCGGGAAGTCTCCCGCATGCCCGCTTGCTCCGTCGTTTCTGTACGGAGAATTTCATGAAGTGGTTTCCCAAGCTTGTTGTCCTTGCCCTGAGCCTGTCCGGCCTTTCCGTCCAAGCCGCCGAGTTGCGCGTGCTGGCGCATAGCTCCTTCAGCGTGGACAAGCCGCTGCTGGCGGCCTTTGAAAAGCAGACCGGCGCCAAGGTGTCCATCATCAAGGCCGGCGATGCCGGCGAGATGGTCAACAAGCTGATTCTGACCAAGTCCGCGCCGATTGCCGATGTGGTGTTCGGCATCGACAACAGCCTGATCGGCAAGGCCGAGCAAGCCGGCGCGCTGGCGCCGCTGCCGGCCGATCTGGCTCGCGGCGGCAAGGTTAGCCTGCCGGGCGCAGCCGCCATCGACTACGGCTATGTCACCTTGAACTACGACAAGGCCTGGTTCGCCAAGAACAAGCTGCCCTTGCCTAAGTCCCTGAACGACCTGACGTTGCCGGCCTACAAAAACCTGCTGGTGGTGGAAAATCCGGCCACGTCCAGTCCTGGCCTGGCTTTTCTGGCCGCGACCATCCACGCGTTGGGCGAGGACAAAGCCTTCGCGCTGTGGGGCAAGCTGCGCGACAACGGCCTGAAGGTCAGCAAGGGCTGGACCGAAGCGTATTACACCGACTTCTCCAAGAACGGCGGCGGCCGGCCCATCGTGGTCAGCTACGCCACCAGCCCGGCGGCCGAAGTGTTCTACAGCAAGGAAAAGCTGACGGATGCCCCGACCGGCAACCTGCTGTTGCCGGGCACGGTGTTCCGCCAAGTGGAAGGCGCGGCGCTGGTCAAGGGCGGCAAGGAGCCGAAGCTGGCGCAACAGTTCATCGCCTTCCTGCGCTCGGACGCGGTGCAAAAGGCCATCCCGACGCAAATGTGGATGTACCCGGCGATGGACAATATCGCGCTGGACCCGGTGTTCAAGCATGCCGAGCAGCCCACTGTGCATGACACCCCCGACAGCGCCACGCTGGCCGCCAAGCAGCGCGGCTGGGTCAGCCGCTGGACGCGGGTGGTGTTGAAGTCTGGTAATTGATGCCTGAAGCGGCCGGTTTCTGCCATGATTCGATCATGACAATCTGGAGAAACAGGATGATCGCTGACATCATCAGTCCCCGCCTGATCTTGCGCCACCTGGATGCAGACTTTTTGCAGACTTGCCTGTACGGCGACCCAAGCGCCGCGGCCGCGCAGCTGGGTTGCCCGCTCCCCGCCGACTGGCTGGCGGAGCGGCCGCTGATGGCGATGCGGCTGCAGGACATGGCGGAAGACCCGGCTTACGCGCCGTGGTCGGTGCGCGCGATGCTGCGTCGCGACGATCTGGCCATGGTCGGCCACATCAATTTCCACACCATGCCCGGCCATCCGTACCTGAACGGCTATGGCGACGTGGAGCTGGGCTACGCGGTGTACCCGGCCTTCCGCCGCCAGGGTTATGCCCGCGAGGCGCTGCTGGCGATGGCCGGTTGGGCGGTGGAGCAGGGCGGCGTGGCGCGGCTGGTGTTGTCGATCGAGCCGGGCAATCTCCCATCGCACGCCTTGGCGGCGCAACTGGGCTTCGCCAAGGTGGGCCAGGTGCGCGACGAAGATGGTTGCGAGGATGTATTGACGGCTGATTGGCCGTTGTCTGGAGTGCTTGTTTGAAGCGGTTCGATGTACCCAGGCTGGCGCTCGCCGGCCTGCCCCTGTTGTTTCTATTCCTGCTGGCGATTTTGCCGCTGCTTCGGCTGCTGGCCGAGGGCGGCCTGCAGTTCAGCCCCGGCCTGCTGAGCGATCCGTATCTGCGCTGGCGCCTGTTGTGGTCGCTGAGCCAGGCGGCCGCCAGCGCCTTGTTGTGCCTGCTGCTGGGCGCGCCGCTGGCCTGGCTGTTGGCGCGCTATCGTTTTGCCGGCCGCGGCCTGCTGCTGCGCTTGTTGATGCTGCCCTTCGTGATGCCGACGCTGGTGGCGGCGATGGGCGTGCTGGCGCTGTTCGGTCCGCAGGGGCTGTTCGGCGTCAATCTGCAGGACACGCCGTGGCTGCTGTTGTACGGCAATCTGTTCTTCAATCTGCCGCTGGTGGTGCGCGCCGGCTGCGATGGCTTCTCCCAGGTGCCGGCCAGCCGGCTGGCCGCCGCGCGCACGCTGGGCGCCACGCCGTGGCGGGCGTTCTGGCGGGTGGAATGGCCGGCGGCCTTGCCCTGGCTGTTGTCCAGCCTGTGCCTGGTCTTCCTGTATTGCTTCTCCGGCTTCGGGCTGGCGCTGATCCTGGGCGGCCAGCGTTACGCCACGCTGGAAGTGGAAATCTATACTCTGGTGGCCTACGAGCTGAACCTGGCCGACGCCGGCGCGCTGGCTTTGCTGGTGTTGGCGGTGTGCGGCGGCATCGCCGCGCTGTACGCCTGGCTGGCGCGGAAGCTGGCGACGGCGGCCAAGGTCGAGCCGCTGCCGTTGAAGCCGGTATCCAAACTGAGGGAAAAGCTGGCGTTGTCTGCCGCGCTGGCGGCTTTGCTATTGTTTGCCGGCCTGCCGCTCCTGGCCGTGCTGTGGCGCGGACTGGCCGCCGCGTCCGGCTGGCTGGCGCTATGGGACGACGATGCCCGGCTGGCGCTGTGGAACAGCGCCCGCTTCACCGGCCTGACCGTGCTGGCCGCGGGCGCGCTGGGGCTGGCGCATGCCTGGGCTTGCGGCCGCAGCCTGCCGCTGCGCGCGCTGATTTTTCTGCCGTTTGTCATCTCGCCGGTATGCGTGGCCTTTGGCCTGTTGCTGCTGTATCCGCAATGGACCGCCGCGCTGGCTTTGCTGCTGGCGGCTTATGCCTTGCTGGCCTATCCCTTTGTGGCCAAGGCGCTGCTGACCGCGCTGGACGGACAGCCGCCGCATTGGCGCGCAGCCGCGCGCAGCCTGGGCGCCAGCCCATGGCGCGTGTTCCGCCGCGTGCAATGGCCGCTGTTGCAGCCGGCCTTGCGGCGCGGCCTGGCTTTTGCCGCCGCCACCGCGGTGGGCGAGTTCGCCGTCACCTTGTTTTTGTCGCGGCCGGAGTGGCTGACGCTGACCACCCTGATCTACCAGCGGCTGGGGCGGCCGGGGCAGGCCAACGCAGACGCGGCGATGCAGCTGTCCTGCCTGTTGATGCTGCTGGCTGTCATCGCTTTCTGGATCATCGAAACCGCCGGCGGCGCCGGCCATTGGGAGAATAGCCGTGCTGACGCTGCGAAACCTGAATAAACGATTTGGCGCGCGCGTAGTGGCCGATGAGGTGTCGCTGACTGTCGCAGCCGGCGAAACCCTGGCCTTGCTGGGCCCGTCCGGCTGCGGCAAAAGCACCTTGCTGAAGATGGTCGCCGGGCTGGAGCGGCCGGATAGCGGCGAGCTGCGCTTTGACGGCGTGGATCTGGCCGCCTTGCCGCCTGAGCGGCGCGGCTTTGCCCTGATGTTCCAGGACTTCGCCTTGTTTCCGCACCTGGATGCGCTGGGCAATGTGATGTTCGGCCTGATCGAGCAGGGTGTGGCGAAACGCGAAGCCGCTTGCCAGGCGCAGGCCATGCTGTCGCGGGTGGGCTTGGCCGATCATGCCAAGCGCAAGGTGTGGACGCTGTCCGGCGGCGAGCAGCAGCGGGTGGCGCTGGCGCGGGCGCTGGCGACGCAGCCGCGGCTATTGTTGCTGGACGAACCGTTCTCCAGCCTGGACGCGGATCTGCGGCGGCAGCTGCAGCGCGAATTCCGCAGCCTGCTGCGCGAGGCTGGCGTGCCGGTGATCATCGTCACGCATGATCGCGACGAAGCCTTTGCGCTGGCGGATCGGGTGGCGGTGCTGAAGGATGGCCGGTTGCTGCAATGCGATACGCCGCAGCGCTTGCTGGCTGCGCCAAATCACGCTTGGTTGGCTCGTTTCATCGGCTACGAAAATGTGCTGGCCCATGCCGTGGTCCCGCCCCAGGCCATTCTATTAGGGACCGATCAGCCGCCGGCGCGCATCGTCGAGCTGACTTGGCTGCCGGACGGCGCGCGGGTCAAGGTGGCTGCCCAGGCGGGGGAGCTGGCGCTGAGCCTGTCCGCGCGCGAGGCCGCGCGTTGGCAAGACTCGCTCTTCATTGGCGGCGAGATAGGCGTGGGCGTAGACGAGGCGCGCCTGTTGCGATTGGACAATGCGGTGGCCTGATGGCGGCGGGGGCGCAAATGCCCCCGCGCGGTTGGATCAGCGGCCGTAAGTGGCGGTGAGGCTGGCCTTGCCCAGCGCGTTGGCGTTCAGCATGAAGCCTACCAGCGCGCCGCTGGCGTTGGCGTCCACCGGCAGCTTGCCCACCTTGAGTGCCCAGACGGTGAATTGGTAGCGGTGCGGCTTGTCGCCAACCGGCGGGCAGGCGCCGCCGAAGCGCGATTCGCCGAAGTCGGTGCGGCCCTGCACCGCGCCTTCCGGCAGTGCGCCGCCTGTGCTGCCGGCGCCTTCTGCCAGCGCATGCGTGTTGGCGGGCAGATTCACCACGGTCCAGTGCCACCAGCCGCTGCCGGTGGGCGCGTCCGGGTCATAGGCCGTGATGGCGAAGCTCTTGGTCCCGGCCGGCGCGCCGCTCCACGACAGCTGCGGCGAGACGTTGCCGCCTTCGCAGCCGAAGCCCTTGTATACCTGGCGCAGGCTCAGCGGCTTGCCGTCGGCTATGCTGGCGCTGCTCAGTTTGAAACCATCGGCCTGGGCGGCCAGCGGCAGGGCGAGCAGGCTGGCGATCAGCAGGGTATGGCGCATATCGATTCTCCTGTGGGTGGCGGACAAGTCGGATCATAGGCGTGGGCACGCCCTTGATCAGGCAGTTATCGTTTCTTCGCCGTGAGCGAAGCGGCGCAAATCGTCTCCGGCCAGCCGGTAGCGTATCCATTCGGCCTGCGGCTTGGCGCCTATGGACTGGTAGAAGTCTATCGCCGGCTGGTTCCAGTCCAGCACGCTCCATTCGAAGCGTCCGCAATCGTGTTCGCAAGCCAATTGCGCCAAGTATTTCAATAGCGCTTTGCCTGCGCCTGCGCCGCGCATTTCCGGCGTGATGTACAGGTCTTCCAGATACAGTCCGTTCTTGCCCAGCCAAGTGGAATAGCTGAAGAAGTACACGGCAAAGCCGGCCAGTACGCCGTCAACATGACACATCAGCGCTTGGGCCTTGGCTTTAGGGCCGAACAGCGAGGCCTCGATGTCGGCGACGCTGGCCACCATTTCACGCTCGGCGCGCTCGTAGATGGCCAGTTCGGTGATGAAACGATGGATGTCGGCCGAATCCTGCGGCCGGGCGGCGGTGATGCGGATGTTCAAGGCGGGCTCCCTAGTCAGTTGAGCAGTATGGCATGAAAAAAGCCGCGCACTCCATGCGGAATACGCGGCCTGGTATGACATTGTGTTTAACCAGCCAGCCAACTGCCCGGGTGGGCTTCCAGCCAGGTTTTGATGTTCTTGGCGTCGTGCACCCGCGCGGAGCTGGCGCCGGCATCGAGCAGCACGATGATCAGCGGCTGAGAACCGACGGTGGCCTGCAGCACCATGCAGCGGCCGGCTTCCTGGATGTAGCCGGTCTTTTGCACCGCGATGTCCCAGTCGCCTTCGCGCACCAGGGCATTGCTGTTCTTGTAGCGCAGCACGCGGTTGCGCGCCGAAACGATCTGGTGTTGCTCGGTGGTGGTGAATTCGCGGATCAGCGGGTAGTCGTCGGCGGCTTTGACCATCTTGGCCAGATCGGCGGCGGTGGAGGTGTTGCGCACATCAAGGCCGGTCGGATCGTGGAAGATGGTTTCGGTCATGCCCAGGCTGCGCGCCTTGCGGTTCATCCGCTCCACGAAGGCGGCGGTGCCGCCGGGGAAGGTGGTGCGCGCCAGCGTGGCGGCGGCGCGGTTTTCCGACGACATCAGCGCCAACAGCAGCATTTCCTTGCGGCTGAGCGTGGTGCCGACGGCCAGGCGCGAGGTGGTGTGCTTGACGCGGTCTATCTCCGCATTGGATACCGTCACCTGCTCGTCCAGCGGCGCCCCGGAATCGAGCAGCACCATCGCCGTCATCAGCTTGCTGATCGACGCGATCGGCATCCTTTGATGAGTGTTCTTTTCGTAAAGGGTTTCACCTGTGCTGCCGTTGATGACCAGCACCGAACGGGAATTGAGCCGGGGGGCGCTGTAGCCGGACATCTCGCTGGCTACCATCACGCCGTGCGGCGGAGCCGCCATTACCGGCATGGCCAGAGCCGCCGATACCAGCAGACTTGCGATTTTCTTGATCATGCGTCACTCCGCTTATGTGAGCTTATTTTGGAGGAAACAGGACGATATCCCGAGGGCATTGGTTGCCAAATGTCGCCAAGATGACGGCATCTTGCAAGCGGGCTGCCCGCAGGGTCCTGTCTGCATTTTAAACAATGTTGTCGTGCTGTGTAGGGCAAAAAAGCAATTCCGCAGTGTGTTCCGGCCGGGGCGTTGCCGGTCTTCTTCCGCAGGAGGTGTGAACCGCTCCGGACAAGCGTAAAATCATCGGCTTCGCCACCCGATCCGCCCCTCTTGCCATGCTGCTAACCTTTCCCGACAGTCCATTTCAACTGAACCAGCCGTTTGCGCCGGCCGGCGACCAGCCCGCCGCCATCGCCCAACTGGTGGAGGGGTTGTCCGACGGCCTGTCCTACCAGACCCTGCTGGGGGTGACCGGTTCCGGCAAGACTTACACCATGGCCAACGTCATCGCCCAGACCGGGCGGCCGGCCATCATCATGGCGCACAACAAGACGCTGGCGGCGCAGTTGTACAGCGAGATGCGCGAATTCTTCCCGCACAACGCGGTGGAGTATTTCGTCTCCTATTACGACTACTACCAGCCGGAAGCCTACGTGCCCAGCCGCGACCTGTTCATCGAGAAAGACTCCAGCATCAACGAGCACATCGAGCAGATGCGGCTGTCGGCCACCAAGTCGATATTGGAACGGCCTGACTGCATCATCGTGGCGACGGTGTCGGCGATTTACGGTATCGGCGATCCGTCCGACTACCATCAGATGATCCTGCATCTGAAGGAAGGCGAGACCACGCCGCAGCGCGAGATGATCAGCCGGCTCACCACCATGCAGTACAGCCGCAACGATATCGACTTCGGCCGCGGCACCTTCCGCGTGCGCGGCGACGTGATCGACATCTATCCGGCGGAAAGCAGCGATACCGCCCTGCGCGTCAGCCTGTTCGACGACGAGGTGGAAACGCTGACGCTGTTCGATCCCTTGACCGGCGTCACCAAGCAGCGCGTCGGCCGCTTCACGGTGTTTCCGTCCAGCCACTACGTGACGCCGCGCGACACCGTGCTGCGGGCCTGCGAGCAAATCAAGGAGGAGCTGCGCCACCGCATCGAGTGGTATCAGAAAGAGGGCAAGCTGGTGGAGGCGCAGCGCATCGAGCAGCGCACCCGCTTCGACCTGGAAATGCTGTATGAGATGGGCTTCTGCAAGGGCATCGAAAACTATTCGCGCCATTTCTCCGGCCGCGGCCCCGGCGATCCGCCGCCGACGCTGATCGACTACCTGCCCAAGAACGCGCTGATGTTCATCGACGAGAGCCACGTCACCGTGCCGCAGGTGGGGGCGATGTACAAGGGCGACGCGGCGCGCAAGGCCAATCTGGTGGAATATGGCTTCCGCCTGCCCTCGGCTGCGGACAACCGGCCGCTGAAGTTCCATGAGTTCGAGCAGCTGATGCCGCAGACCATCTTCGTCTCCGCCACGCCGGCGGTTTACGAGAAGGAGCATGCCGGCCAAGTGGTGGAGCAGGTGGTGCGGCCGACCGGCCTAGTGGACCCGGAAATCGAGATCCGTCCGGTGGCGACGCAAGTGGATGATCTGCTGTCCGAAATCCGCTTGCGCATGGAGCGCGGCGAGCGCGTGCTGGTCACCACGCTGACCAAGCGCATGGCCGAGCAATTGGCCGATTACTACACCGAGCACGGCATCAAGGTGCGCTATCTGCATAGCGACATCGACACCGTCGAACGGGTGGAAATCATCCGCGACCTGCGGCTCGGCATGTTCGACGTGCTGATCGGCATCAACCTGCTGCGGGAAGGCCTGGACATCCCGGAGGTGAGCCTGGTGGCCATCTTGGACGCTGACAAGGAGGGCTTCCTGCGCAGCGAGCGCAGCCTGATCCAGACCATAGGCCGCGCCGCGCGCAACCTGCACGGAAGGGCATTGCTGTACGCGGATCGCATCACCGACTCCATGAAGCGGGCGATGGACGAGACCGAGCGCCGCCGCGCCAAGCAGATGGCCTTCAACGCCGAGCACGGCATCACGCCCAAGGGTGTGGAGAAGAGGGTGAAGGACATCATCGATGGCGTCTACAGCGTCGAGGCCGAGCGCAAGAAGCTGGTGGACGAGGCCAAGGTGGCGATGATGGACGAGAAGACGCTGGCCAAGGAGATCAAGCGGCTGGAGAAGGACATGCTGGAGGCGGCGCGCAATCTGGAGTTCGAAAAGGCCGCGCGCATCCGCGACGAATTGAAGGAATTGAAGGAAAAAGCCTGGCTCAGCGATCTGTAAGCGTCTGGATGCCGCAACCGATGCCCCGCGCCGGAATGACGCGGGGTATTTTTTTAAGTCGTTTCCAGCAATTCCTGCGGCAGGGTGGCCAGCTCCGCGCGGAAGAAACTGCGCTCATTGCGGCGCAGCTCGGGCAGCAAGGCCAGCAGCCGCGCGGCGTTGCCGCAGGCGGCGCGGCTCAGTCCCTGTTCCTGCGCCTGGAACCATAGCGTTTCCAGCAACAGATTCGCCAGTTGCAGCGGCGCCAGCGGCAGCCGGCCCTGATCATGCTCTTCCAGCGTCAATTCCGCCAAGGCCGACCAGTTGCCATAACCCTTGGCTGGCGAGAATGGACAAGGACTGAGCTTCAGCGCCTTGCCTAACTGGGACGGCGGAAAGGGGCGGTTGGACTGGAAGGCCGCCAACGAGGGGTGGATGTCGCCAGCGCAGTTGCCGCGGGCGACGCGCAGCAAAAAAATGGTGTTCCAGGCCGAGCCATTGCCGCCGCCAAAACGGTCGCAAATCCACTCCGACAAGCCCAGCCAGCGTATCGCCTGGCGCTGCATCGCCTCCGCCGGCAGCGCGCGCTCGCCGTCGATCAGCCGCTGCCGCCAGAACAGCCACAGGCACCAGCCGATATTGGCCGCCACATGCTGGGCGGAGTCTATCGAGTCGGCTTCGTAGGCGGCCTCCAACGCGCCGGCCAAGGCTTGCAGCGCGGCCTGCGCCCGCTGGGGCTGATTGTCGCTCAGCGCCGCCTGCTTGTGCAGCAGCGCGCTCAGGTTCAGGCATTCGAAACGGACCCGCGGGTTGTAGCGGAACACCGGCTGCAGCTCGGGAGAGGCGTGCAGCTGGGCCAGGCTGGCTTCTGCCGCCGCGGTCTCGCCGCGCGCATAGCCGTCCCAGGCCTCGGCGATGCGCGCCATCGCGGCGAAGGTGGGTTGGGCATTGGCGAAACGGCTTCCCGCCAGGGCGCGGCCCAGCCGTTTCAGCGCCACCCGGCTATCGTCCATTTGCGCGCTGCGGCGCCAGGCCAGGCTTTCCTTCATCAAGGCCAGCGCCTGCTGGAAATCGTTGTGCGCGCATGCGCTGGCGGCATGAAAGGCGGCGGCGGTCTGGCGTCCCGACTGCCGGCCCTGGCCATCGCGCTCGTCCCGGATCGCCTGCGTTAGCCGGCTCCAGTAATCAAGATCCTGCATCAGCTCGGCCAGCGGGTCGTCCGCGCCGGCTGTCGAAGCGGCGTGCAATCCCAGAAACTGCTCCAGCGCCTCGCGTCCGGCCGCTTGCCCTTGCAGTGTGAAACGCAGCCGTTGCAGCGTGCTTGCCGGCAGCCAGAACGGGCCGCGGCTGCGCCCGGCAGGATTCAGCAGCGCCACAGCCACGCGCCCCGGCGGCCCCCAGCCCACTTCCACCCCCCAGCGGGCAAAGTCGGCGAAGGCGCGCGATACCAGCATGCGCAATCCGCGCGTGGCCGGAAAGCGCTGCCGCAAGGCGGCGGCCGGCAGCGGGCCATCTTCATGGACGCTGGCGTAATACAAGCGGACCAGCAGCCATAGCGACTGGAAACGGGCCGGGGCGCCGGCGGCGTGATATGGCGGACTGAGCTCGAAACAAAAATCGGCGGCGGGCGGGATCATCGCGGTTTGTGGTTACGGAAGTTACAGTTGGCGGCGTTTACCAAGCAGAACGCCGCCCCTAGAATTTTTGTCACGGACATTCGGCGGTTTTTCTTTTTAAAACAATTTATTGCCGGCATGGCAGCGCCGGTATTCGCCATTTGAACGTCTAGCAGGCGGCAAGTTCTCGCGCAGATAAGCTTCGGGACGATTTGCGGCTTAATTATCAACACTGATGGATGATGGAATGCACAAAATATTCAAGATGGGCGGTCGCCTGGCGGCATGGGCCCTGGCTTTGGTCTGGGCGGCGACGGCTGGCGCCGCGGATGGCAAGATGGCGTTGAAGCCGGTGCGCGGCGGCGTTTATGTGGCGGAAGACAGCTACTACGCGCGGGAGAATTCGGTGGTGTACATCGGCAGCGCGCATGTGACCGTGGTGGGGGCGACCTGGACGCCGGATACCGCGCGCGAGCTGGCCGAGCAGATCCGCCGCGTGACCGATAAGCCGATCACCGAGGTGATCAACACCAATTACCATACCGATCGCGCCGGCGGCAACGCTTACTGGAAGAGCATAGGCGCGCGCATCGTGTCCACCCGGCTGACGGCGGACGAGATGCGCGCCGGCTGGGACGAAGTGGTCGCCTTCACCCGCCAGGGTTTTCCCGATTATCCGGCCTTGCCGCTGGTGTTGCCGGATCAGGAGTTCCCAGGCGACTTCTCCTTGCAAAACGACCGGGTGCGCGCGTTCTATCTGGGGCCGGCCCATACCAAGGACGGCATCTTCGTCTATTTTCCGCGGGAGAAAGTGCTTTATGGCAACTGCATCCTCAAGCCGGAGCTGGGCAATATGCGCTATGCCGACTTGGCGGAATACCCCAAAACGCTGGAAAAGCTCAAGGCACTCCATCTGGATGTCGACACCGTCATCGCCGGCCACCAGGATGCCGAGCACGGTCCGGAGCTGATCGACCGCTATCTGGCGCTGCTGCACGCGGCGCAATGAAAAATCCCCGCGCAGGCGGGGAGGGCGCGATGGCTAGGCGCGGGTTCCGGCCCGCGCTGAACGCATCTGTCGGCTGCGGTAACGCTGGGCCAGCATCGCGCACACCATCAGCTGGATCTGGTGGAACAGCATCAGCGGCAGCACGATGGCCCCGATGGCATGGCCGGCGAACAGCACCTTGGCCATCGGCACGCCGCTGGCCAGGCTTTTCTTGGAACCGCAGAACAGGATGGTGATCCGGTCTTCGTGGTTGAAGCCCAGCTTGCGGCCGGGCAGCGTGGTGATCGCCAGCAGCAGCCCCAGCAACACGCCATTGACCACCAGCAGCCCCGCCAGCGCGGCTGGCGGCGTTTGCCGCCACAGGCCGCTGATCACCGCGGCGCTGAAAGCGGTGTACACCACCATCAGAATCGATCCCTGGTCCACATACTTCAGCACGGCCTTGTGCTGGTCCACCCAGCCCCCTATCCAGCGGCGGGCAATCTGGCCGGCCACAAACGGCAGCAGCAGCTGGTAGACGATGTCCAGCGCCGATCCCATGCTTTGACCGGCGCCGCCGTGATCGACGATCAACCAGCCCACCAGCAGCGGGGTGAGGAAGATGCCCAGCAGATTGGACGCGGTGGCGCTGCAGATGGCCGCCGGCACATTGCCCTGCGCCATCGAGGTGAAGGCGATGGACGATTGCACGGTGGACGGCAGCATGCACAGATACAGCACGCCCAAATACAGCTCCGGCGTCACCAGCGGGGTCAGCACCGGCTTGAGCAGCAGGCCCAGCAAGGGAAACAGGGCGAAGGTGCAGGCCAGCACCGTCAAGTGCAGCCGCCAGTGTCCGGCACCGGCCAGCACCGCTTCCCGCGACAGCTTGGCGCCGTGCAGAAAGAACAGCAGGCCGATGGCCAGGTTGGTGACGAGATTGAAAATCTGCGCAGCCTCGCCGGAGCAGGGCAGCAGACTGGCCAGCGCGACGGTGGAGATCAGCGCCAGCGTGAAAGAATCCAGCAGTTTGGGCATGTCGGTCCCACGGGGTGTAACAGCAATGTCACTATTGAAACGCAGCTCAATTCAGAATACAAATGCATTTATATGATCAATTAATTACTTTAATTTATGAATTTCACCTTGCGACAATTGCGCGTGTTCCGGACAGTCGCCGAGCAAGGCGGTTTCAGCCGCGCCGGCGATGAGCTGGGTTTGACCCAGCCTGCGGTCAGCCGCGCGGTCAGGGAGCTGGAAGAGACGCTGGCCGTGCGCCTGCTGGACCGCACCACGCGCGAAGTGGTGCTGACCGATGCCGGACGCCGCTTGCTGACCAAGCTGGCGCGCGCGCTGGACGCGCTGGACGAGGTGCTGGATGCGGCGCGCAAGGAGGGCGGGCAGGCCATGGGCACGGTCCATGTGGCCAGCAGTCCCACGCTGTCCGCCAGCCTGATGCCGGCCATCATCGCCGCCAGCCGCCAGCGCTATCCGCAGTTGAGCCTGCATCTGCAAGACCAGGTGCAGCGCCTCAATGTGGAAGCGGTAAAGAGCGGCGCGGTGGATTTTGGCCTGGTGGTGGAACCGGAGCCATCGGACGAGCTGGAACAGGAAGTGATTCTGCAGGACGATTTCTGGCTGGTGTGCCGCTCCGATCATCCCTTGGCCGCGCAAGCCGCCGCGACGTGGCGCCAACTCGATGGCGAAACGCTGGTGTTGCTGGATGGCAGCTCCGGCAGCCGGCCGTTGATCGATCAGCTGCTGCAGCGGCATGAGGTCAATTGCCCGGTGGCGCAGCAGCTGGGGCACTCAAACTCAGTTTTCCGCATGGTGGCGGCTGGTATCGGCGTCAGCGTGTCGCCGGGCCTGGCCATGCCGTTTCCAGCCGGTTGCGATCTGCTGGCGCGGCCGCTGCTGCCGCGAGAGAGTCGCCGCATCGTGCTGATACGCCGCCGCAACCGCACGCTGTCGCCGGCGGCGGAAAGCCTGTGGCGGCTGGTGCTGGAGATGCGCGCCGAATTGCAGCGGCTGGCGCGCGAGGCGAGCGGCGATAGCGCCGGCTGAAGAGGCCGCTTACTGGAACGGAAAACTTAAACGCAGATTGAAGAAGTTGCCGCCAACATCGTTGCGGGTTTGCAGGCCGAAATTATAGATCGCCATCAGTTTCAGCTTGCCGAACTGATAGCCGAGCAGCGGGCCGATGCCGTAATTGCTGGCGCGGCAGCCGCCTGCGTGTCCGCAAGCTGCGGCGCCGCTGCCGGAGTCATCTCCCAGCTGGTTTTCCTGATAGCCGCCCAGGCCCAGTGTCCAGTTGCCTATGGTCCTGGCCGCGGTGTAGTCGATGGCCAATTGCTGGCCCGACTGATAATGGGTATCCGGATTGCGGAAGTTGTAGGCATAGGTGGCATCCATGCTCAAATTCCATCCTCCATGCAGCCAACTCAAGGCTACTCCGGGTTGCAGCGTCCAGAAACCATTGGCGGCCCCAAGATAGGTGCCGCTCGGCAGCCGGCCTGGCGAGGAACTGCCATTGGGCAGATAGACCGCCAGGCTGGTTTTGAGATGCAGATTGTTGGGCAGCGTCCAAGACAATTGTCCGGGTACCAGTATGGTATTGAAGCTGCCCCAGCCGCCATTGGCGGGGATGCCGTTTCCGCTTAGCGTGGTGTAGTCGACAGGCTGGGCGATGGCGACGGCGTAGTCGGCGCCGAACACCTTGAGTCCGGTGGACCATAACACTTCCGGCAATTCGATGAGCGCCCGCACCCGTAGGCCGGTCTTGTTGCCGTTGTTGTCGTACTTGTCCACCCAGGTCCAGTAATTATTGAGTACGCCGTAAACGCCTTTGGGCGGCAGGACGCCGGCCGCTAGCCCTTCGTTGACGCCGCGCAGGTGTGGATCCCACAGTTCCTGCGCATGGATGGCTGTGATGGGCAATATCGCTGCTAGGGCAAGAACGGCGGCTTGCATTCTGGTTTGCGGTAGTTTCATTTTAAACACCTCCGACCGGTTATGCGTTGCCGCAGGCCAAGTAAGCGGCTGTAAATATGATATTCAGGTATTTTGCTGCTGAATTATAGATGCATAATTCAAAATGATTTTATTTGTTAAAATTGGAATGGCGTGATGAAGGGGTGATGACGGACACCATTGATATTCGGAGTTGAAATTTTTTGCGATGTGGTTTGATATTCTTCAGGACTCAGCGTCCTGTTGTCATGCAGGCAATTAACGAGTTTTTTAGGTGTCGGAAAAGTGGCTTAAGCCCAAGGCGAATCGACGTTATGGCCGGATGCATTGCCGCTTAAGACCCGCTAACAAAACCCCTGATCCTGCGTTGCGCCTCCTTGCCATACTATTTGTACTGTCTGCGTCGGCGCGCCTTGGCTCAGGTTCTCTAACAAGGTTTTGTTAGCGGCTCTAAGTGGGATTGGTCTCTGAATTTCATGGGTATGATTTTGTTTTAAATGGAAAAATTATCAATTTTGTTCGTCTGCCATGGCAATATCTGCCGCTCGCCTACGGCGGAGGGTGTCATGCGGGCCAAACTGGCGCAGGCTGGCCTGTTGGACAGGGTGCGGATAGACTCCGCCGGCACGCATGGCTATCACGTGGGTGAGCCGCCGGATGAACGCAGCGCGCGGGCGGCGGCGCGCCGGGGGTACGACTTGTCTGCCCTGCGTGCGCGGCAGGTAGGCGACGCCGACTTTGCCGACTTTGACCTGATCCTGGCGGCCGACAAGCGCAATCTGGCGGACTTGCGTCGCCAATGTCCGGCGCATCTCCAGGATCGCTTGCATTTGATATTGGAACCGCTGGGCGAAGGGCGGGAGGTGGCGGATCCGTATTATGGCGGCAGCCAGGGATTCGAAGCCGTGTTGGACCTGCTGGAGGCGGCCTGCGATGGCTGGCTGCGTCAACTGGCTCGGCGCGCCGATTGAATAGGACGAAGGGCTGACTGCGGCCGTCAACTGCTGCTAAGCTGACGGAAATACCTTTTCTCTTTAATAAGCCCGTGGCGGCGCTTCGCCGCAGGCGGACCATGTCGCAAGGTAAAATCATGGCCCTGACTTCGCGCGAGCGAGCGAACAAGACGCCGTTGGAGATCGTTCCCAGCCATAGCGCGGACGTGATCCTGCCGCGTCAGCCCACCAAGACGCCGCTGGCGAGCCAGACCATCGTCGTCATTGGTTCGTCCACCGGGGGCACCGAAGCCTTGCGCACCCTGTTGACCGCCTTGCCTGCCAATATGCCGCCGATTCTGGTGGCTCAGCATATGCCGGAAATGTTCACCCAGTCGTTTGCGCAGCGTCTGGATTCATTGTGCCGCTTGCGGGTGAAGGAGGCGGAAGACAATGAGCGCCTGCAGGCGGGGACGGTTTACATCGCCCCGGGGCATTCCCATCTGCTGATCAAGAACGCGCCGACAATAGGTTACAGCACCTCGCTGAACAATGGCCCGGCCGTCAATCGGCACCGGCCCTCGGTGGACGTGTTGTTTCGCTCTGCCGCCAATCTGGTGGGCAAACACGCCATAGGCATCATCCTGACCGGCATGGGGCGCGATGGCGCCAACGGCATGTTGGAGATGAAACAGGCCGGAGCCTGGAATATCGCGCAAGACGAGGCCAGTTGCGTGGTGTTTGGCATGCCGAAGGAGGCCATCGCGCTGGGCGCCGCGCATGAGGTGATGGCGCTGTCCGGCATCGCCCAGCGACTCACGGTGCTGGTGCATCAGCGCCAGCCGACGATATAGACAAACACATTGGATTCCATGAAGTATTTACCGATTTTAGTGGTCGAAGACGATGCCGACCTGCGCGAAGCCATCATCGACACCTTGATGCTGTCCGGATACCCGACCCTGGAGGCGGCGGATGGCGGCCAGGCCTTGCAGCGGCTGAAGCAGGAACCGGTAGGCTTGATCATTTCGGATGCCCAGATGGCGCCGATGGACGGCTATGCCCTGTTTGAAGAGGTGAAAAAGCATTACCCCGGCGTGCCCTTCATTCTGATGACGGCCTATGGCGTGATTGAGCGGGCCATCGAACTATTGCGAGCCGGCGCCAGCCACTATCTACTGAAGCCATTCGAGCCGCAGAGCCTGCTGGCGGAGGTGGAGAAGCATCTGCTGGCCATGCCTGGCAACGAAGGCGGCGACGTGGTGGCGGAGTCCGCCGCCATGCGCCAGCTGTTCGCCTTGGCGGGACGGGTGGCGCAAAGCGACGCCAGCGTGATGATCAGCGGTCCCAGCGGCACCGGCAAGGAAGTATTGGCGCGTTATATTCATCGCTACTCTCGGCGCGCATCCGGCCCATTTGTCGCCGTCAACTGCGCGGCGATCCCGGACAACCTGCTGGAGTCCACATTGTTCGGCCACGAGCGCGGGGCCTTTACCGGCGCGGCGCAGGCCTTGCCCGGCAAGTTCGAGCAGGCGCAGGGTGGCACCATTCTGTTGGACGAAGTCACCGAGATGCCGCTATCGCTGCAAGCCAAGCTGTTGCGGGTGCTGCAGGAGCGGGAGGTGGAGCGCATAGGCAGCACCCGCACCATCAAGCTGGACATCCGGGTGTTGGCGACGTCCAACCGCGACTTGCAGGCGGAGGTGGAGGCTGGGCGCTTCCGTGAGGACCTGTATTTTCGCTTGAATGTTTTTCCCTTGCGCATACCGGCGCTGGCCGAGCGTCCGGACGATATCCTGCCTTTGGCACGATTCCTGCTTAAAAGACATGCAGAGGCCGCAGGACGGACATCTCTGGTGTTTTCCAGGGATGCGGAACGTCATTTGACGGCCTATAGTTGGGAGGGTAACATCCGCGAACTGGATAATGTCGTGCAGCGGGCGGTAATACTTGCCGCGGGGGCGGAAATTATTGCCGCCGATTTGTTGCTGGGCGATATTACGGGCGTGGGGCAGCTTACCCGGACGGCGTCCGATTTGGACGGTTCGGTGTCGGATGAAACCGACATGAAAACCCTTGAAAAACGCCATATTCTGGAAACATTGGGAGCTGTCGGCGGCGTGAAGAAGCTGGCGGCGGAAAAACTGGGCATCAGCGAGCGCACTTTGCGCTATAAATTGCAGCGTTACCGTGATGAGGATTCCGCTGCGGCTGGCCAGGATGTTCCGGAGGGAAATGGCACGGAGTAGCCATGTCAAACAATATCGACCAGTTGCTGGGCGAACTGAAAAGCGCCGCGGCGTTAGCGGGGGGCAAGCAGCCGCAGGCTGCGCAGCAGACGCCGCAAGTCGACTTTTCCGACGTGCTCAAGTCGACGATAGACCAAGTGAATTCGGCGCAGCAGACTTCGGAGGAAATGCAGAAGCAGTTTCAGCTGGGCGACAACAAGGAAGTCAATCTGCAGGATGTGATGATGTCTTTGCAGAAAGCCAGCCTGTCGTTCCAGACCATGGTTCAGGCGCGCAATAAACTAGTCAGCGCCTATCAGGAAATCATGAATACCCAAGTCTAACGCTGTCGGATCCACAGATTGGGCGGCGGTGGACCTCAACCTAATACCACCGTATGGCTGATCTGGCAGAAGAAAACGCAACTCCTGTTTGGCGCGCTCGTTTGAATGAAGCGGGAGACCGCTTCAAGGCCTTGCCAAGCAATAAAAAAATCCTGTTTCTGACGGCGCTGGCGGCCATTTTCGCCGTCGTCGTCGGCGCTGTCGTTCTCAATCGCACCCCCTCTTACAAGGTTTTGTTTTCCAATCTGGCTGATCGCGATGGCGGTCAGATTACGGCTGCGCTGCAGCAAATGAACATTCCGTATCAGTTGGGCGAGGGCGGCGCGATCTCTGTTCCTGCGGACAAGGTCTACGACGTTAGGCTGAGACTGGCGGCGCAGGGCTTGCCCAAGGCCAGCGGCGTCGGCTTCGAGTTGATGGACAACCAGAAGTTCGGCATCAGCCAGTTCGCCGAGCAGGTCAACTATCAGCGTTCGATCGAGGGCGAGCTGGCGCGCACTATCGAGGCGATTTCCTCGGTGCAGAGCGCCCGCGTGCACATCGCTACCCCCAAACAGAGCGTATTCGTGCGGGAGCAGCAGGCGCCCACCGCCTCCGTGATGCTGGAGTTGTATCCGGGGCGCATGTTGGATGCAGGCCAGGTGGCCGGCATTCTGCACTTGGTGTCCAGCTCGGTGCCCAATCTGACCTTGAAGAACGTCACCATCGTCGATCAAGACGGCAATCTGTTGTCCAAGCAGCAGGGGGTGGATGAAAACTCCGGGCTGGATCAGCGCCAGCTGGGATTCGTGCGCCAGATCGAGGAAGGCTACGTCAAGCGCATCGAAGACATCCTGGAGCCGATATTCGGCAAGGGCAACGCGCGCGCCCAGGTGACGGCCAATGTCGATTTTTCCGAGATCGAGCAGACGTCCGAGACCTACCGTCCCAACTCCAGCCCCAACCCGTCGGCCACGCGCAGCCAGCAGATCAGCGAAAAGCTGGTCAATGGCTCCGCCCTGCCCAGCGGCGTGCCGGGCGCCTTGTCCAATCAGCCTCCATCTGCGGCGTCGGCGCCCATCACGCTGCCGCCGGGCGCCGGGCCGGGCACGGCCAATCTATCCGGCCAGAGCGTCAGCGCCAGCGGCACTTTGCAGCGCGACATCACCACCAATTACGAAGTGGACAAGACCATCCAGCACACCAAGGTGCCGACTGGCGTGGTCAAGCGGCTGTCCGCCGCTGTGGTGGTGAACTACCGGCGCATGCCGGACAAGAACGGCGAAATGAAGCCGACGCCGTTGACGGCGCAGGAAGTGCAGCAGATCAACAATCTGGTCAAAGAGGCGATGGGCTACAACGCCAGCCGCGGCGATACGCTGAATGTCGCCAACGCCGCCTTCGCCGACAATGCCCAGCCGGTTACCGTGCAGGAGCGGGTGGTCGATTATGTCACCGGCAACGGCACCAGCTTGATCAAGTATGGCTTGCTGGCGATAGCGCTGTTGTATCTGCTGTTTGGCGTGGTGCGTCCCATCATGCGCGATCTGGTCAAGCCGCCGCCGGCGCCGGGCGAAGCCGAGGGCGCTGCAGGCGCCAAAGGCGGCCGCTTGCTGGGCGTGGCGGGAGAAGAGGGCGAAGAAGGCGAGATGGCTGCCGGCATGGCTGGCAGCGGCGCGCCGGAAGATCCGCGCGAAGCGCAGCGGCGCCAGTACAGCACCAATCTGGAAGCGGTGCGCGAGATCGTGAAGTCCGATCCGCGCATGGCGGCTCAGATCATCAAGGAATGGATCAGCTCCGATGAGTGATAACGGCATTCGCAAAAGCGCCATCCTGCTGTTCAGCCTGGGGCAGGCCGAGGCGGTCGAGGTATTCAAGTACCTGGGGCCGAAAGAGGTGCAGAAGATTTCATTGGCCATGGCGGCGATCAACAACCTCAGCTATGAGCAGATCGACGACGTGGTGGAGCAATTCCGGCAGGAGTGCCAGGCCCGCGCCAGCATCGGCGCTTCCGACGAATACCTGCGCAATGTGCTGGTGGAGGCGCTGGGGCCGGACAAGGCCGCCAACCTGCTGGACAAGATCATGCAGGGCAACGATCACAGCGGCATCGAAAGCCTGAAATGGATGGACCCGTCCTCCGCCGCCGATTTGATCCGCCATGAACACCCGCAGATCATCGCCACGATTCTGGTGCACCTGGAGCCGGACTTGTCCAGCTCCATCCTGTCATTCTTCCCGGAACGCATGCGCAACGAGGTGCTGATTCGCACCGCCACCCTGGAAGGGGTGCAGCCGCAGGCGCTGCGCGAGCTGAACGACGTGCTTACCCAGCTGTTGTCCGGTTCGGACCGCATCAAGAAGAGCGCGTCCGGCGGCGTGGGGCTCACAGCCGAAATCCTCAATTTCATGGGCGGCAATGTCGAGGCCTCCGCCCTTGGCTATATCCGCGAATACGATCCGGAGCTGGCGCAACGGATTCAGGACAAGATGTTCGTGTTCGAAAACCTGCTCGATGTCGACGATCGCTCGATCCAGACCATTCTGCGCGAGGTGCAGTCCGATTCGCTGGTGATCGCCTTGAAGGGCACCAGCAACGAGCTGAAGGAAAAGATCTTCCGCAATATGTCGCAGCGCGCGGCGGAAATGTTGCGTGACGACCTGGAGTCCAAGGGGCCGGTCAAGCTGTCCGAAGTCGAGGCCGAGCAGAAGGAAATCCTCAAGGTGGTGCGCAAGCTCGCCGACGACGGCCAGATCGTGCTAGGCAGCAAGGGCGGTGATGAAGGCCTCGTCGAATAATCCCATCATTCCCGGCGAAGAGCTGGAAAGCTGGAGCAGTTGGAGTCCGGCCTCGCTGGATGGGTTTACCCAGGCGCTGTCTCCCGCCCAACTGGTGGCGATGGCGCAGATGCGCAAGCCCGGGCCCAGCCTGGCGGAGCGGATCGCCGCCAGCGAGGCCGGGTCTGCGGCGCCAGTGCCGCTGGCGGAGGCCGAGGCCATGGCCGAACAGGCTGAAATGGCCGAGGATGCGGCGCCGGAAGACGAGCCGGCCTTGAGCTACCCGACCGCGGCCGAGCTGGAAGCCATTCATCAGGAAGCCTGGCAGACCGGGCATGATGCGGGGCTGGAGGCGGGCCGCGCCGAGGGTTTCGAGCAGGGCATGCAAGCCGGGCGCGAGCAGGGCGCGGCCGAGGCGCGGGCCGAGCTGCAGCCCAGGCTGGATGAGGCCTGGCAGTCTCTGCAGTCGATGGCGGGCAGTTTTTCCGCGGAGCTGGCGCGCGTCGAGCAAGAACTGGCCCAGGATGTGCTGCGATTGGCCTGGCAACTGGCGCAGAAGCTGCTGCAGCAGCAGTTGCTGCAGGACAAGCAGGCTTTGCTGCCCTTATTGCAATCGGCCCTGGCGGACTTGCCGTCCACGCTTGCCACGGCTCGCTTGCGCGTCAATCCGGCCGATGTGGAAGTGGCGCGCGAATTCTTGCAGCAGGAAACGCCGGAGACGGCTTGGCAGTGGATAGAAGATCCGGCGATCACGCGCGGCGGATGCGTCATCGATACCGCGTCGGCGCGCTTGGACATGAGCGTCGAAACCCGCCTGGCCGCCTTGAGCCGGGCCTTAGGGCTGGAGGCGGGAGATGAGCAGCGGTCTGCTTGAGCGGCAACGCGCCTGGCTGGACGCCTGCGGCGAGGCTGCGGCCTCGGCCTCGTTGTGGCAGCCTTGCGGCAGGCTGGTGCGCGTCACCGGCATGGTGATGGAGGCGGTGGGCATCAAGCTGCCGGTGGGCAGTGCCTGCCGGGTGATGCTGGCCGACGATCAGGCGGTCGAGGCCGAGGTGGTTGGCTTTGCCGGCGACAAAGTGTTTCTGATGCCTTTGACCAATGTTCACGGCTTGCTGCCGGGCACGCCGGTGTTGCCATTGGCTTCGCATGCGCCGCCGATGTACGGGCATGCTCGCGGTGCCGCGCGCGCCGATCTCTCCGTCGGCCGCCAGGTGCCGGTCGGCCTCAGCCTGCTGGGCCGCGTGCTGGATTCTCTGGGGCGGCCGCTGGATGGCTTGGGCCCCATCCATCCCGATGCCTGGTACCCCCTTTACAGCCAACCGATCAACCCGCTGGACCGCACCCCGGTGCATGATGTGCTGGATGTCGGCGTGCGCGCCATCAACGGCCTGTTGACCGTGGGGCGGGGCCAGCGTTTGGGCTTGTTCGCCGGCTCGGGGGTCGGCAAATCGGTTCTCCTGGGCATGATGGCCCGCTTTACCAAGGCCGACGTGGTGGTGGTGGGCCTGATCGGCGAACGGGGCCGCGAGGTGAAGGACTTCATCGACAACATCCTGGGCGACGAAGGGCGCGCGCGCTCGGTGGTGGTGGCGGCGCCGGCCGACATGCCGCCCTTGATGCGGCTGCATGGCGCGGCCTACGCCACGGCGCTGGCGGAATATTTCCGCGCCCAGGGCCTGGACGTGTTGCTGCTGATGGATTCGGTCACCCGTTACGCGATGGCGCAGCGCGAGATCGCCCTGGCCATTGGCGAGCCGCCGGTGACCAAGGGCTATCCGCCGTCCGTTTTCGCCCGCTTGCCGCAATTGATCGAGCGTGCAGGCAATGGCGAGGAAGGCGGCGGTTCGATCACGGGCTTCTATACCGTGCTGTCCGAGGGCGACGATCAGCAGGATCCGATCGCCGACTCGGCGCGAGCCATCCTCGATGGCCACTTCGTGTTGTCGCGCGATTTGGCCGAGGCAGGGCATTACCCCGCCATCGACATCGAGCAATCGATCAGTCGGGTGATGGTCGACATCGTGCCGCAACAGCAAATGGACATGGCCCGCCACTTCAAACAATTGTATTCGCGCTATCGGCGCAATCGCGATCTGATCAGCGTGGGCGCCTATGTCGCCGGCTCCGATCCGGTGCTGGACGATGCGATGCGCCGCCATTTGCCCATGGTGGGTTTCCTGACCCAGCCTATGCATGAATCGCACGACTACGCCTCCTGCTGCGAGCAATTGGCGAGCGTGCTGGTCTGAGGTTGATCCATGGCGGAAAGCAAGTATCTGCTGCTGGTTAGGCTGGCCGACGAAAGACAGCAGTCGGCGGCGGAGCGGATGAGCCTGGCGCAGAACAGCCTCAATCAGGCTCACATGCGGCTGACGCAGTTGGACGATTTTCGCAATGAATATCGCCAGCGGCTGGTGACGGGCGGCAGCAAGGGCATGTCGGTGATCCAGTATCAGGACTTCCATCGATTCCTGTCCCGGCTGGATGAAGCCATGATCCAGCAGCGGCAGGATGTGGATCGCTGCACCCAGCGCTTCATGCTGGAGCGGCAAGCTTGGCAGCATGAATACAAAAAATTCAAGGCCTATGAAAAGCTGCTGCAGCGCGAGCGCGAGCGCGAGGCGCAACTGGAGGCCAAGCGCGAACAAAGGCGCACCGACGAGTTTGCTACTCGGCAATTCTGGGATAAGACGCACGGCGAGGACGCCTGATCTGGCATGCTCCTTGCTTTGAACGGGAGGCTAATACTCAGTCGAGGCTTGATCATGACCATCATCGTCACTACGCCAGTTGCCAATTCCAGCGGCGCGTCCGGCCCCAGCGGCTCTTCCTCCGCCGCAGGAGGGGGCGCCGAGGGGGCGGCCGGAAATCTGTTCGCCAGCCTGCTTGGCGTGCAGATGAGCGCGATCGGCAGCCTGTTGCCGGGGCTGGGGGATGGCGGCACCGGAGCGGGCAAGCCTGACGATGACAAGCCCAATGCCTCGCCCGGCGACGCCTCTGCGCAAGCCGCGCTGGCCACGCCTCTGCTGGCGGCGCTGCAGTTGCAACAGGCGCCAGTGACGCCCGCGCAGCAGCCGACTCAAGCGGCGCAAGACAAGGCGCCGGTGCAGGACTTGTTGGCGCAACCGTCCGCCACTCATTTGCCGATACAGGATCTGCAGGCTCAGCAAGCGACTCCCAAGGTAGATCCCACGTTGCTGCTGCCCGTCGGCAAGCAGGGGTTCAACTGGCAGAGCAGCCAGCAAAAATTGCCGGACCCGGATCAGACGGCCGCGCAATTCTTGCCGCTGCAGCAATTGCAGCAGCCGCAGCAGAGCAATCAAGCGCAGGCGGCGGCCAGCGCCAATATGCCGCAGCTGACCTTGCCGCAGACGCTGAACGATCCCAATTGGGGCAAAGCGCTGGGGGAGCAAGTGCTGAGCATGGTCAGCCTGAAAATGGACAAGGCGCAGATTCAGTTGAACCCGCCGCAGATGGGGCCGATTGAGATCACCTTGAAGATGAACGGCACGGATCAGGCGCAAGTTTTGTTCACCGCGGCGGTGCCCGCTACCCGCGAAGCTTTGGAAAACAATATGCACCGCCTCAGTTCCATGCTGTCTTCAAGCGGCATCCAACTGACCGACTCTCAGGTTTCCAGCGGCAATTCCGGCCAGCAGCAACAGGCATTCCAGCAGAAGCGCGGCCGCCAGGATGCGGGCCTCCCCGAGGTGGATGGCGTGGACGCTCTGGCCTCGATCAAGGCCGCGCGCGGCATACTCAGTATATTTGCCTGATCGTATTTGATTACGACACTGTTCATCCGCCCGAGAAAACTGGAAAATATGGGGGGGAAATCGTTTAAGATTTCACTAGGCACTCCATAAAAGAACAGGTCATAACATATGTCGGACGAAAAAAAGGCGGATAAGGCGGAAAAAAAGGCAGGAGGCGGCGGCAACAAGCTGATGCTGATCGTCATTGTGCTGCTGATTCTGCTATTGGTCGCGGTGGGCGGGCTGGCCGCGTATATGTTCACCAGCATGGGCAAGCCGCAAGCTGGGGCGCAGACTGAGCAGGTCAAGGAAAAACCGAAGAAAAAACACGAAGGTCCGCCGATTTTCGAAAAACTTGACACTTTCGTGGTCAATCTGGCCGGCAATGACGGTAGCCTGTTGCAGGTTGACATGCAGGCGGAGCTGGGCGACGAAGAGGCCAAGAAGAAATTCACCGACTATGCGCCCAAGATCCGCAGCGCGGTCATTTTGCTCTTGTCGTCCAAAACCGCCGCTGAGGTCAGTACCGCCGACGGCAAGGTCAAGCTCAAGGCGCAGGTCAAGCAGATCATCAACGAGGCGATGGACGCGGGCGAGGATCCCGTCGTCGATAGCGTCCTCTTCACTTCCTTCATCATTCAGAAGCAGTAAGCGCCATGGGCGACGATATCCTGTCCCAGGAAGAGGTAGACGCGCTATTACGAGGCGTCTCCGGCGAGGACGAAGATGACGAGGCAGGCCAGGATGCCTCAGGCGTACGCGGCTACGACATTGGTCGGCAGGAGCGCATTGTCCGCGGCCGCATGCCGACGCTTGAGATCATCAACGAGCGTTTTGCCCGTAATCTGCGCATCGGCCTGTTCAACTTCATCCGTCGCAACGCGGAAATCTCCGTGGGGCCGGTGCGGGTGCAGAAATACAGCGAATTCATCCGCAACCTGGTGGTGCCGACCAACCTGAACCTGGTGCATGTCAAGCCGCTGCGCGGCACGGGCCTGTTGATCTTCGATCCGGATCTGGTGTTCCTGATCGTGGACAACCTGTTCGGCAGCGACGGCCGCTACCACGTACGGGTGGAGGGGCGGGATTTCACGCCGACGGAGCAGCGCATCATCCACCGTCTGCTGGAGGTGGTGTTTGCTGAGTGCCAGAAGGCCTGGGAGCCGGTGCATCCGATCGAGTTTGTCTATCTGCGCTCTGAAATGAACACCCAGTTCGCCAATATCGCCACGCCGACCGAGGTGGTCGTGGCGATGACCTTCCATATCGAGCTGGGCGCGGGCGGCGGTGATTTCCACATCTGTCTGCCGTACTCCATGGTGGAGCCGATCCGCGATCTGCTGTCCAGCACGATGCAGGCCGACCGCACAGAAGTGGATAACCGCTGGGTCAACCTGATGACGCATCAGGTGCAGGCGGCCGAGGTGGAGCTGGTGGCCACGCTGGCCCAATCCAAGGTGACCCTGGGGCAGATTCTGAACCTGAAGGCGGGCGATGTGGTGATGGTGGAGATTCCGGAGCGGGTGGAAGCCGATGTGTCGGGCATTCCGGTGTTCGAAGCCAGTTACGGCACGGTACAGGGCCGCTATGCCTTGAAAGTGGAAAAGATTTTGGCGGGAGCGAACGAGTTCTTGGAGCTGCCGGGAGATAAAGAGCAATGAGCGAAGAAGAGCTGCAGGGCGGCGCGGCAGGCGCCGAGGAAGAAGTCTCGATGGACGACTGGGCCGCCGCGATGGCGGAACAGGAGGTGGCGGACAGCCAGTCGGCGGAAGCGCCGGAGGCGGTGCCGGCGCAAGGTTTGTTCCAGGAGTTGGGCACGGCGGCCGCGGCCAGCGGCACGCAGCAGAATCTGGACATGATTCTGGACATTCCGGTGCAGCTGACCGTGGAGCTGGGCCGCACCAAGATCGCCATCCGCAACCTGTTGCAGCTGGCGCAGGGCTCGGTGGTGGAGCTGGACGGGATGGCGGGCGAGCCGATGGACGTTCTGGTCAATGGCTGCCTGATTGCCCAGGGCGAGGTGGTGGTGGTCAACGACAAGTTCGGTATTCGCCTGACCGACATCATTACGCCGGCCGAGCGCATTCGCCGCTTGCAGAAATGAGGATCATGCCGAATCCCTCGCGCGCCTTGCTGGGCGCATCCGGTTTGGCCTGGTCGGCGATGGCCCTGGCGGCGCAAGCGCCGGCCCCGCCTGCGCCGTCGCCTTTTGCCAGCCTGTTGCAGGTGATTCTGGGTCTGGCGGTGGTGCTGGGCGCCATCGTCGGCGTGGCTTGGCTGTTCAAGCGCTTGTCCGGCGGCATGCTGGGTGGCATGGGCCGGGTGCGCGTGGTCGGCGGCGCCATGATAGGCCAGAAGGAACGGGTGGTGATCGTCGAACTGGAAGGCGAGTGGCTGGTGCTGGGCGTGACGCCGCAGCAGGTCAATCTGCTCAGCAAGATGCCCAGGCCGGAAGGCGCCGACCAGCCCCAGACTGAACCGGCGGAGCCATTCGCCCGCTGGTTGAAAGCCGCGCTGGACAAGAGCCGCGGCGGGCAGGGGCAGCGGGACAAATCATGAAGAAAAAGTTGGTGATCGCCCTGCTGTCCGGCGGGGCTTTGTTGTTGCCGTTGCTGGCCGATGCGGCGGCGGGGCTGCCGCTGATGACGAGTTCGCCGGCGGCGGGCGGCGGGCAGAATTACTCGCTCAGCCTGCAGATGCTGTTGTTCATGACGGCGCTGACCTTCATCCCGGCCATGTTGCTGATGATGACGGCCTTCACCCGGATCGTGATCGTGCTGTCGCTGCTTCGGCAGGCGCTGGGCACCACCCAGGCGCCGCCTAACCAGGTGATTGTCGGTTTGGCGCTGTTTCTGACGCTGTTTGTCATGGGGCCGACTTTCGATCAGGTCTACAGCAAAGCCTGGGTGCCGTTTTCCGACGACAAAATCAGCTTCAACCAGGCGCTGGATGAAGCCAGCAAACCGATGAAGGCTTTCATGCTGCGCCAGACCCGGGAGAAGGACCTGGCTTTCTTCATCGAGATCTCTCAATCGGAAAAGCCGCAGACCAAGGAAGACGTGTCGATGAAGACGCTGGTGCCGGCCTTCGCCATCAGCGAACTGAAAACCGCGTTCCAGATCGGCTTCATGGTTTTCATCCCCTTCATGATCATCGACCTGGTTGTCGCCAGCATCCTGATGGCGATGGGGATGATGATGGTGTCGCCGGTGACCATCTCGCTGCCGTTCAAGATGATGCTGTTTGTGTTGGTGGATGGCTGGACGCTGCTGATGGGCTCGCTGGTGCAGAGCTTTTACACGGGATGACGATGCCGTTGGAAGCGCTGTCGGCGGCTGATCTGCCGTCGTGTCATGCCTTGTTTCAAGCCAGCGTCCGCGCCTTGGCCGGAACGGTTTACACTGAAGAGCAGTGCGCGGTCTGGGCGCCGGCGCGCGGCTGGGATGAGGAAATCGCTCTCGCCTGGCAAGCTCGGCTGGCCGATGCGTGGTCGTGCAAGGAGATGGCGGCGGATGGACGCATGGCAGGTTTCGCCTGGCTGAAGCGGGACGGCGAGTTCGACATGCTGTATGTCGCGCCGTGGGCCGCCCGGCGCGGCTTGGGCGGCCGAATGATCGTCGAACTGGAGCGCCAGGCTACGGCGGCGGGCGTCAATGCGTATTACGTCTGGGCCAGCCATGCGTCCCGTCCGGTGTTCGAGCGGGCGGCTTACCGCCTGCTTCGTCCTAACCGGATCATCCGGCAAGGCGTGGCGATAGACAATTGGCTGCTGGCCAAGGGCGGCTGGCGGGAGGAAGAGTCATGAGTCCTGAATTGGTCATCAGCATCATGCAGAATGCGCTGTACATTCTGATCATCGTATCGGCGCCGGTCTTGTTGACTTCTCTGTTAGTGGGCCTGCTGATCAGCATTCTGCAGGCCGCCACCCAGATCAATGAAATGACGCTGACTTTCATTCCCAAGCTGCTGGCGATGTTTCTGGTGCTGGTGCTGGCCGGGCCGTGGATGCTGAACACCTTGATGGAGTACATCACCCGGCTGTTCCAGAGCATACCGAATGTGATTGGCTGATGCTGGCGCTGAGCGATGTAGAGATCAACGCCTGGGTCAGTGTCTTTGTCTGGCCCTTCGCGCGCATCGTCGGTTTGTTCCTGACGGAGCCCATCTTCGCCTATCGCGGCGTGCCGCGCACTTTCAAGGCGGGGTTCGCATTGATGCTGACCGTTTTGCTGGCGCCCTTGCTGCCGCCCTTGCCAGCGGTGCCCTTGGTGTCGGCTGAGGGCATCGCCATCCTGCTGCAGCAACTGCTGATCGGTCTGGCAATGGGCTTTGTGATGCGCCTCGTGATCACCTCGGTGGAAATAGCCGGTTTCATCATCGGCGCGCAAACCGGCCTGGGCTTCGCCATGTTCTTCGACCCGGTTCACGCGGCCCAGGTGCCGGTGGTGTCGCAGATGCTGTCTTTGTTCACGTTTTTCCTGTTTTTATCGTTCGATGGCCACCATGTGGTGTTGCACACCCTGGTGGAAAGCTTCCGCGTGCTGCCTATCGGGATGGGGATGCCGGCTCAGGGCATCAAGGCGTTGGCGCTGTGGGGCGCGCATATGGTGGAGTGGGGCATCCGCCTGACCATGCCGGTGATCGGCGCGCTGCTGATCACCAATCTGGCCATCGGCGTGATGACCCGCGCCGCGCCGCAGTTCAACATCTTCACCTTCGGTTTCCCGCTGACCATCATGATTGGTTTCGGCACGCTCTATCTGACGCTGCCGATGATGGTGCCGGTGATCGAGCAGATGTATCGGGCCGGCTTTGAAATGATGCTCAGGATGCTGCAGGCCAAATAGCGCGGAATCTCGTAGTCCGCGGCCGCTTTCTGTTAAAATATCGCGATTTTTGATTGACGATTGGGTTCGGCGAGAACCAAACCAACAGACAGAGGCAAATATGGCAGGTCACAGTAAATGGGCTAACATCCAGCACCGCAAGGGTCGCCAGGATGCCAAACGTGGCAAGATCTTCACCCGCCTGATCAAGGAAATCACCGTCGCCGCCAAGATGGGCGGGGGCGACGTCAACATGAACCCGCGCCTGCGCCTGGCCGTGGACAAGGCCAAGGCCGAGTCCATGCCCAAGGACAATATCGAGAACGCGATCAAGCGCGGCACGGGTCAGCTGGAAGGCGTGGACTATGTGGAATGCCGTTATGAAGGCTATGGCATTGCCGGTGCCGCGGTGATGGTGGACTGTCTGACCGACAACAAGACCCGCACCGTGGCCGATGTGCGCCATGCTTTCTCCAAGTACGGCGGCAATATGGGCACCGACGGCTGCGTGGCCTTCCAGTTCAAGCACTGCGGCTATCTGGTGTTCGCCCCGGGCGTGGATGAGGATGCGCTGATGGAAGCGGCGCTGGAAGCCGGCGCCGAGGACGTGGTCACCAATGACGACGGTTCGATCGAAGTGATCACCGGCCCTTACGAATTCACCGACATCAAGGACGCGCTGGAAGCCAAGGGCTTCAAGTCCGAGATGGGCGAAGTGACGATGCGGGCCGAGAACGAGACCGAACTGACTGGCGATGACGCCGTCCGCATGCAGAAGCTGCTGGACGCGCTGGAAGACCTGGACGATGTGCAGGAGGTGTATACCTCCGCCGTCATCGGCGAATAAGCCCGCGCCATCAAGGCAAACAACCCGGCCATGCCGGGTTTTTTCATGCCGATGTGCTGCGCGCCGCCCCGGCAGGCTTGGGGCGAGGCCGCCGCAGGTGTAAACTGGCGGCTTGATTCGTTTCGACCACCGCCGCAGGAATCCGCCACCCTATGTCCCAGCCGCATGCCGCCCGCCGCCGCCGTTTACTGACGCAGATCGGCGATGGCGTCGTTCTGTTGCCCACTGCGCCGGAAGCCGTGCGCAACGCCGACTGCCACTATCCCTACCGCGCCGACAGCCATTTTCTGTATTTGACCGGCTTTGCCGAGCCGGAAGCGGTGTTGCTGCTGGACGGACGCAGCGGCAAGTCCATCCTGTTTTGCCGCGAACGGAATCCCGAGATGGAGATCTGGGAGGGTTTTCGCCACGGGCCTGATGGCGCGCGCGAGGTTTTCGGCTTCGACGAGGTCTATGCCCTGTCGGAGATGGCGGCGCGGATTCCGGAACTGCTGACCGACCGCAGCCAGCTGTGGTGGCCGCTGGGCCATGACGAGGCATTCGACCGCCGCGTCAATACCTGGCTGGAAGCGGTGCGCGCGCAGGCGCGTTCCGGCGCGCGCCCGCCGTCGCATTATGGCGACCTGCGCGTGCTGCTGGACGAGATGCGCATGGTCAAAGACGAGGACGAGATCGCTTTGCTGCGCCGTGCCGGCGAGATTTCCGCCGCCGGCCACATCCAGGCGATGCGCGCCGCCCGTCCAGGCATGCATGAATACCAACTGGAAGCCGAGCTGCTGCATGCCTTTGTGGGCCGCGGCGCGCGCTATCAGGCTTATGAGTCCATCGTGGCGGCGGGCGCCAATGCCTGCACCCTGCACTACGTGGCCAACGATGCCTGGATACGCGACGGCGATCTGGTGCTGATCGACGCCGGTTGCGAACTGCAGGGCTACGCCGGCGACATCACCCGCACCTTTCCGGCCAATGGCCGCTTCAGCGGGCCGCAGCGCGATGTGTACGAGGTGGTGCTGGCGGCCGAACTGGCCGGCATCGACGCGGTGAAGCCGGGCGCGGCCTGGCATGCGCCGGGCGACGCCGCGCTGCGCGTGCTGGCGCAAGGCATGTTGGACCTGGGTTTGTTGAGCGGCACGCTGGATGGCGTGATCGAATCCGGCGCATACCGCCGTTTCTACATGCATGGCGTCGGCCACATGATAGGCCTGGACGTGCACGATGTCGGCCAGCGCAAGCTGCATGGCCAATGGCGCAGCTATCAGCCGGGCATGTGCACCACCATCGAACCGGGCCTGTATATCCGGCCGGCCGACGATGTGCCGGCGGCTTTCCACAATATCGGCGTGCGCATCGAGGACGATGTGCTGGTCACCGCGGACGGCAATGAGGTGTATACCGCGGCGGCGCCCAAGACGATAGCCGAGATCGAGGCGCTGATGCGCGGAGAATGATATGAATGCGATGAACAGCGAACACGCCGACGTTCTGGTTGTCGGCGGAGGCCCGGTGGGCGCGCTGGCGGCGCTGCGGCTGGCCCGGCAGGGGCGGCGCGTGCTGCTGATCGAAGCGCGTGCCCGGGAGGCCGAGGTGCGCGACGCCCGCGCGCTGGCCCTGTCCTGGCACAGCCGCGAGCTGCTGGCCGACGCCGGCGCCTGGCCGGATGACATGCCGTCCACCGTCATCGACACCGTTCATGTGTCGCAGCAGGGCAGTTGCGGCCGTACCCGGCTGGACAAGTCCGACCTCGGCTTGCCGCACCTGGGCGCGGTGGTGGATTACCCGGCGCTGGTGGCTGGCCTGTCCCGCGCCCTGGCGCGCGCAGGCGTGCAGGTGCTGTGGCAGACGCGGGTGACGTCGGTGAAGAGCCTGAGCCAGTATGCCTGCGTCGAGGTGGAGACGCCGCAGGGCAAACGCCTGCTGACCGCCCGGCTGGTGGCGCTGGCTGAAGGCGGCGCGCTGGCGGAAGCGCTGCCGGGCATCCATCGTCGGACCCATGATTATCATCAGTGCGCGGTGCTGGCCGAGGTGGAAACCGAGCGGCCGCCCATGGGCGTGGCCTACGAACGCTTCGCCCACGACGGCCCATTCGCCTTGCTGCCGCATGGCGAGCGCTACATGCTGGTGTGGACGCGCAGCCAAGACGACGCCGAGCGCTTGGTGGCCGCCGACGAGAGCGCGCTGCGCGAGTCGCTGCAGCAGGCTTTTGGCGAGCGCCAGGGCCGCATCCTGTCCATCGGCCCGCGCGCCAGCTTCCCGCTGGCGTTGCGCCAGGCCAACCAGGTGGTAAGCGGCCGCGTGGCCTTGATCGGCAATGCGGCGCAAACCATGCACCCGGTGGCGGCGCAGGGCCTGAACCTGGGCCTGCGCGACGCCGTTGGCTTGTGCCAGGCGTTGGAGGGGGCGGGCGATCCCGGCGACGCGCGCGCGCTGAAGCGATATGCCGCCGCGCGCAGGCTGGACAGCCATGCGGTGGTTGGTTTCACCCACGGCCTGATCAAGCTGTTCGACGGCCACCATCCATTGCAGAACGCGCTGCGCGGCATCGGCATGACCACTCTGGACGCGCTGCCTGCGCTCAGGCGCAAATTCGCCGGCCATCTGGTGTTCGGCGTGCAAGGATAAGCCATGCGTTACGACAAATATCAAGTCATCGTCGTCGGCGGCGGCCTGGTCGGCGCCAGTCTGGCATTGGCGCTGGCGCGCGAGGGCAAGCGAGTGGCGCTGCTGGAGCGGCGGCATCCGGATTTTGAGGCGTTGGAGCAGGGCTGGGACGCCCGCGTCTACGCGGTGAGTCCGGCCAACCGGCGTTTTTTGGAAGGCCTGGGCGCCTGGCCCGGCATGGAGCGGGTCGGCACGATCGCGGCGATGGATGTGCGCGGCGACGCCGGCGGGCGCATCGAGTTCTCCGCTGCCGACGCCGATGCCGACGCGCTGGCCTGGATCGTGGAAAACCGCTGGCTGCTGGCGGCGCTGTGGCGTAGTCTGCAGGACAGCGACGTGGAACTGTTGACTGGCTCGGCGCAGGGGCTCGCCACCACGCCGGCCGAGGCGCGCCTGACGTTGGAAGATGGCCGCGAACTGCGCGCCGAGCTGCTGGTCGGCGCCGATGGCGCCAACTCCTGGGTGCGCGGCCAGCTGGGACTCTCGGCCGACGTCAAGCCTTATGGCCAGAGTGGCGTCGTCGCCAACTTCGCCTGCGAGAAGCCGCATGGCGGCGTGGCGCGGCAATGGTTCCTCGGCGATGACATCCTGGCCTGGTTGCCGATGGCGGGGAACCGAATCTCCATGGTGTGGTCCACTTCTGATTCGCCATCGCTGCTGCAGTTGTCGCCTGCCGAACTGGCGCTGCGCGTGGCGGACGCCGGCGGCGGGCTGCTGGGCGCCTTCGAGACATTGACGCCGGCGGCGGCCTTCCCATTGCGGTTGATCCGGCCGGAGGGCGTGGTGGCCGAGCGGGTGGCGCTGGTGGGCGACGCCGCCCATACCGTGCATCCGCTGGCGGGGCAGGGCGTCAACCTGGGTTTCCAGGATGCCGCCCAACTGGCCGCGCTCTTGCAGCGCGCGCCGGACTGCGGCGATTGGATGCTGCTGCGTCGGCACCAACGACAGCGGCGCGAGGCCGTAGCGGCGATGCAACTTGGCTGCGATAGCCTGTACCGTCTGTTCCAGACCAGGCTGCCGGGCCTGCCCTGGTTGCGCAATACCGGCCTGTCGCTGACCAATCGTTTGGCGCCGCTGAAGCGCCAGCTGGCGCGGCAGGCGATCGGATACTGAATTCCCACAAGGACACCTTAGCTGATGAAAACCAAATTGAAGTCGCTGGCGCTGGCCAGCTCCATGCTGATGTCCCTGGCGGCCTGCTCGCAGGCTGCCGGCGGCAATCTGGACGATGTGAAGAAGGCTTTCCTCAGCCATTTTCCCAATAAGCAGGTCAAGAGCGTCAGCGCCACCCCGGTCAAGGGCATTTATGAGCTGGTGGTGGAAGGCAAGCAGGTGGTGTACACCAATAGCGACGCCAGCTATCTGTTCGTCGGCGACCTGATCGACACCAAGAACAAGGAAAGCCTGACCGAGAAGAAGATGGCCGAGCTGTCCAAGGTAGACTTCAACTCGCTGCCGCTCGAATACGCCTTCAAGGACGTGCGCGGCAAAGGCGAGCGCAAGATGGCGGTTTTCACCGATCCGGATTGCCCGTTCTGCAAGAAACTGGAGCGCGAGAGCCTGAAGGATATCGACAACGTCACCATCTACACCTTCCTGTACCCGCTGACCCAATTGCATCCGGACGCGATGCGCAAGTCCAAGCAGATCTGGTGCTCGACCGATAAGGTAGGCACCTGGACCGCCTTCATGCGCGACGGCAAGCCGCTGACCGGCCCGGACAACTGCGATACCTCGGCGCTGGACAAGATCCAGGCCTTGGGCGAGAAGCTGGGCGTCACCGGCACGCCTGCGCTGATCTTCCCGAACGGCCGCCTGGTGCCGGGCGCGATCGACGGCAGCGATATCGAGCAGCTGCTGAGCGCCAAGTAAATCTGTTCTGATCGGCTGTGTTTTCAGGGGCGGAGCGACGGTTGTGAGAATCAGGCTGCGGTCCTGGAACATGGCGGAAAAGCTGCTGCTGGCGCTGTGGCTGTCCATGCTGGCGCATGCCGCATTGCTGTGGCTGCCGCTGCGGCCGGGACAGCCGAATGGCGGCGCGACGGATGCGCTGACCGTTCGGGTTCGCGCCGCGGCCGCGCCTGCGTTGGAGAATGCCGCGGCATTGCGCGAGCGCGTCTCCATTCCCGCCCCTGTATTGGCGCCGCCGCAGTCCTCCGCTTCCGCGCCGGCAGGCGCGACACAGCAAAAACTGTCCGCGGAAGGGGACCGTTTGCGTTTGGGCGCGGACATCTATTATCCGGCGCGCGAGCTGGAGCGGCTGGCGGAAGAGCGCAGCGCCATCACCTTGCCCGATGTGGCCTGGAGTGGCCCGCAGCAGCCGTTGACGCTGCTGGTCTTCATCAGCGAGACCGGACAGGTGGACGCGGTGCGTTTCGAGGGCGAGGCGCCCAAGCCCTTGGCCGACGCCATCGCCCCGGCTTTCCATGCCGCCTGGTATCAGCCGGGCATCAAGGATGGCCGTCCGGTCAAAAGCTACAAACGGATACGCATAGAGCCGCAAGCTGACGCCATGCCTGCGCCGGCACTGTCGCGCTGAAACGCTTCATGCTAAATTGTCCACCGTCCCGGCGCATGCCGGGGGGCTAACACCACAGGGGCGGACAACCGCCCCGGATTCATCGACAAAGGAAACGCCATGTCTGATCTGCAGACCCTGTTTACCCAGGCCCAGGCCGATGTGAAAACCCTGTCCGAGCGTCCGGACAACCAGACCCTGCTGCAACTGTACGCGCTGTACAAGCAAGCCACCGACGGCGACGCCAGCGGCGAGCGCCCGGGCATGATGGACTTCATCAACCGCGCCAAGTTCGACGCCTGGGAAAAGCTGAAGGGCAAGTCTGCCGATGCCGCGATGCAAGAGTATATTGACGTGGTGAACAAGCTGCTGGCCGACTGAGCCTGCTTGCCTGCCATGTGAAACGGCGCCCAGTGGGCGCCGTTTTTGTTGTGGTGTCACCAGCAGCTGTTGGGTGTCGCGATCACCGCATTGCTGGCCGTCAGATTGCTTTGATTGCCCTGATTATCCAGCTGATAGGTATAGCAGCTGGTGTCCTTGGCCTGCGCGCCTTGGGGCACGGCTTGCAAAATGAAGAGCGATGCCGTGGCGCTAGCGATGGATAACGCGTACAGATTGTTGCCGCCGCCCGGCACGTAGACCGTGCCGCTGGCGTAGTTCAGCGAAGTGAGCTGGCTGGCGTAGGTATTGTTCAGCGTGTAATAGCTTTCCTGGCGCGTGGCCAGATCCTGCAGCGCGGTTTTGGCCGTGCTGCGGTTGGACTGCTGGATGAAGCTGGTGTAAGCGGGCACGGCGACGCCGACCAGGATGGCCAGCACTGCCATGGCGATGACAAGTTCGATCAGGGAAAAGCCGCTGTGTTTTTGCGGGTGCCGCATACGATGTGTTTCCTTGTGCCGTTTCAGCGCAATTCTATCCAGTTCAGCCGGGTGTGCAGATCGAACGCGGCTGGGTTGATTTGCGGGGGGGTGGCCACCGGGCCGCCGCTGCCGCTGCTGCCGATGATGAAGAAATTGTTCTGGTAGCTGACCACGTTGGCGCTGCCGACCATATTCACGGCAATGCCATTGATGACATTGTTGCTGACGCCGGTGAAGTTGCCCGCATCGTTGGAGTAGAACGAGGTGCGGGTGGCGCCGCCCGTGCGGATGTTCGGCGACATGGAAAAACTGGTGGCGGCGCTGACGGTGCAGGAAGCCGGATTCGTGTTGGGCGGGATGGTGGTGTTGACCGTCATGGTGCCGAATACATTGACCGGGTTGTAGACCACCTGTTCGCCGCTGCCGGGCAGATTCAGCTTCCAACCATAGCTGTTGTTGTTGGTGGCGCAAGCGCTGCCGCCCTGCCAGCACACCGTGTTGTTGGACAGCGAGCGGTAGCCTTGCACGCTGCCTAGCGTCGAGTTGTAAGAGCCTGTGACGGTTTGAGTTGTCAGGTTGCTGGGCCTGAGCGTCTGGCCGCCGCTGACGGTGATCGAATTGTAGCTCGGCCAACGGCTCATGTCCCAATCCCACACTCCGTACAGGCTTTGCGTGCCGCTGGCGTAGATGTCGGCAGAGGAGGTGGTAAAGGGGATTTTTTGCCCGGTGCCAAAGCTGACCAGCACATTCGGATTGGTGCCGCCTGCGGGGATGGACGATACCAGCAGCTTGCTGGTAATGGGTTGCAGGCTGCGCGTGCAGGTGCCGGCGCTGACCTGGCTGTTGCTGCAATAGGTGTATTGGGTGGTGAACAGCGGCGCGGCGGCGCCGGTGCCGTATTGGGAGACGCTCCAGCTGGAGGGATTGCTGTTGGTGACGTCAAAACGCCAGACATTGCCGAACAGGTCGCCGGCATAGATGTAGTCGGTGATGTTGTCGCCGTCCAGGTCCACCGCGGTGGCGTAGTAAATGCCGTTGCTGTTGCCGCCGCCGGAGGGGTCGTTGCTGGGGCCGCTGCCGGTGTCCAATTGATAGAACGTGCGATTGCCGCTGCTGTCCACCAGCATGATGAACAGCACGGCGCGGCCATTGGCGCTGCCGTAGCCGTTGCCGAAAATCACGCCCCATGAGCCGTTATGGAAACGGGTGATCACCGGCGTGCCGAAGGTATAGCCCAGATTTTGCTTGCAGGTGCTGCTGTTCTGGCAGCTGAGGTTGCTGGAGTCGACCTCGCTGATGACCACGCTCGTCGGGGTGTTCTCAGAGAAATTGGCCGGATTGGTCACGTCCAGCATGTACAGTGCCTGTCCGCCGGCGCCCAGGCCGCCCACCAGCCAGGTGTGCCAGCTGTTGTTGTAGTACAGGTCGTCCGCCACGGGCGTGGCGTCCACATAGTATTGGTGGGCATAGGTGGGGTTGCTGTATTGCGGAAGATTGGCCAACACGGCATTGGGCACGTAGGCGATCACCTCCTGGCCATCGTTAGGCGTGGTTGAGGTGCTGTAGTTGCCGCTGCTGTCGTTGGCCCCGCTGCGGTAGCCGTGCAGCATGCCGTCGTTGCCGCCGTTGTAGATGATGTTGGCGCGGGTGGCGTTGCTGCTCTTGTAGGCGCTGTAAGCCTGGCCGTTGCTGGCGTTTTCCTGCATGGTGGCGCTGGCATTGAGCTTGTCCACCCAGGCATCCGGGTATTTGTTCTGCGGGGCCCCTACCCATATCGGGCTGCTGTTGACGATGTCGCCCAGCACGCTGTCGCGCGCGCGGAACAGACCTTGAGCCTGCGAGTTCACCTCATTGCTGCGGTCGCCGCGCAAATAGGCGATGCGAGCCGAGCCGTTGCTGTCTGCATTGCCATTGCCGTCGGTATTGAGCGCAGTTTTCTGGGCGTTGGATAGATTGGCCCACTGCAGGGCGATGCCGGCCCCCTGGCTGCCTGACAGGCCGTTCCAGCTCAGAATGGCGCGGCTGCTCTGCGCCGTCATATTGTTGATGCCGGTGGCGCTGCAATTGCCGCCTGTCAAGACGCAGGAGGCGTCCCAGGTAGCCGTGCTGGAGACGGTGACCTTGCCGGTCGTGCTATTCGCCAGCAGCGCGTATGAGGCCACCTCGCCCCACCAGTTGTCCGGGTGGTAGCTGGCGACATATTGCTGTGTGCCGGTCTTGACCAGACTGGTTGGCTGGCTGTTCAGGCCGCTGGAACTGGCGGACTGGGTAAACGGCTGCACTTGGAAGCAGGCGATTTCGTGCACATTGCGGCTGCCGCCAGTGGAGCCGGCAAAGCCGAAAGTCAGGTTGGTGGGCAGGGCGCCGCTGGTGCCGGTGGTGTTGATGTCGAAGCCGGAAATTACATTGACATAGGCGCCGTTGTTGTAGCTGTAGGACAGGCTCAACAGGTTGTTAGGCGTGATTTTCAGTTTGTAGCTGATGGGTACTGCCTGGCTGCGAGAGGTCGTGCTCTCTTTGGCCATGGGCTGGTTGCTGGGCAGCCGGTAAACGCCGCTGGGCGCCCCGGGAATGCTGATCAAGGGGTAGTTTGGAACGCTATTGCCATTATATTTGCCGGACTGACATACCGACTGGATAGTGCCTGCATAGGAGACATTGCTGAGCACGCCTGGGGCGTTGGCCGCGACCGAGCCCGAGCCGCGCAGCGATATGTTTTGCGGAATCTGGCCGGGACCGGTGGAAGTGTTGTCGCCGGCATTGGGGAAATTGCCGTACTCGTCCATGCCCAGGCCGAGAAAGCCGCCGATGATGCCGTTGTAGGGCGCGTTATAGCTGTTGTTGGAGCAGCTGTAGCCCAGGCTGCCGCCGAACGATCCCACCGCATTCGGAATGGCGGTGAGCAGGAAGAAGCTCATGCCGTCGGCGCCGTTGCGGGCAGGGCCGCCGGAGTCGCCGCCGTAGGTGTAAGTGGTAAAAGTAGCTTGCAGGCCGCTGGTGGATGGGAACAGGCTGTTGTAAATGATGGCGCCGGATTGGGAGTTGGCGCTGTTGGTCAGGCGCAGCGCGCCATTGCCACTGCTGTCCGGCATGCTGCCGTTGTAGCCGCCTACCTGGGCATTGCCGCTTGGGTCCCTGGTGCCGCAGGCCGGAATCGAGCCGCTGCCGTTGCCCGCTGTCATGCAGGCGCCGCCGAACACTTTCCAGCTGAGCTGCGCGCTGCCTCCAGTGAAGTTGTCGCCCACCACGATGGCGTGGGCGGGAATGGGCCATAGCGCGGCCAGGAGCAGACTGAGCGCGGTGCGGGAGGCAGGAAAGCGCGAGACGTGTTTCATCGTCATTTCCCCAGGTTTTTGACGCCGGAGTACAGCGTGTAGGTGCTTTGCAAGACCACGAGGGAGCTCGTGTTGCCGCCATAGCCCAAGGTGTTGATCTGGTACAGCACCCCATTGCCGGCGCTATTGAGCCCCAGGTACTGTATGTAAATCTGCGGTGGCTGGGCAAATGCGGCGCTGATGCTTGGGGCGTTGGCGGTCAGCGCGTAGCTGTAGCCAGCATTTGTCCAGGGGGTCGTGGTGGCAGCGATCGCGTTGCTGCAAAGGGCGAGCGAGGTCTGCGTCGCGCTGCAATTTGTGGCCTGAGAAGGGTCCGAATTGTTATTTTGCAGCAGCCACCATTCCGCATAGTCGATGCTGGCCTGCGCGGCTTCGAAGGCGCGGCCTTTTTCGCGGAAGTTGCCCGCCATGCGTCCCTGCAGCCCCACGCCGCGCATCATGGCCAGGCCGATGATGGTGATGACGATCAAGATCATCAGCGCGGCGATCAGCGTGAAGCCATGTTGTCTTGCTCGTGCGTTAGAGGGTTGTTTCATAGCTGATTCATCACCCCGATGACCCAGGATACGGTCAGAGAATTTGTACCCTGAGTCGCTACCTGCACCTGGTTGGCGATAGGGTTGACCATGGTCAGCGTGACCTTGACCGAGCGCACGGCGGCCCCGGCCGGCAGCGCGCTGGCGCTGAAGTACTGGTTGACCGACCCGTTGCCATTGGTGTCCACGCCGTATAGCACGGTCATGTTGCTGACGCCGTCCACCAAGGGCTGGGCGGTGCCGCCGTTCAGCGCGCAGGTCAGCTGGTTGTTATTGACGGCGAACTGATTGATGTAGATGGTGTTGCTGCTGCCGGTGTTTGAGGTGCCGTTGCAGTTGAGTATGCCGTCGCCCGGTGCGGTGGCGAAGCGTACGGTCAGGGTGTCCGATGCGTTGCTGGTGCCCGATGTGCCGGTGATCGATTGGCCGGCGGCGAACACGCCGGACGCTGGCAGCGCATCGGTGACGCCCTGGGTTTGCGGGCTTGGGTAGTAGCCGGCCGATTGCACGATGGTGTTGATCATCGTCATGGCCGTGCGCTGGTTGTCCTGCAGTCGCGTCAGCCCGCTCTGGTTGCTTTGCGCCAGCTTGGTCGAAGTGAAGATCATCACCAGCACGCTGAGCAGCAGCAAGCCGATGGTGATGGCGACCATGACTTCCACCAGGCCGCTGCCGGTTTGCTTGGGTTGTCTCATGGGATCACCACCATCTGATACGTGGCGCTGGCGGTGGCCGGGGCGGTCATCGTCGCGGCGTTGACCTTGGATTGCTTCTCCTGCCAGGAGACCGTGATGGTGCAGGTGGTCGGCGCCGACGTGGTGCAGGCGATTTGCCCTTGGCCGTTCGGCAGCGTGCCCAGCATGCCGCTGCCCCATTGGGTCGTGTCGTAGGCGGCCATGTTGGCGGCAGAGCAGTTGCTGCCCGAAGCGGAGCAGTTTACGGTTTGGGTCAGAGACGGTGTGCCTGTGACGCCGCTGGCAGTGACGGTCCAGCTATTGCTGTTTGCTGACGACAAGGCGGTCCAGTAGGCGTTATTGGCGTGCATCGCCGCGGCCATGCTTTCCGCGGCGATGGCGCCGATGCTGCGGCTGCGGGCGATATTGGTATTGTTGATGGCCGCCGCTTGCATGCCGGCGATGCCGAGCAGACCCAGCGAAATCACCACCAGCGCCACCAGCACTTCCAGCATGCTGACCCCGCTTTGGCGAAACGAAGCAAACGTATTCATGGACATGTCATTCCCGATGGACTGGTCTGGCCGCCGCGCAGGCTCAGCGGATGGCCTGAGGCCTCAACGATGACGCAGTATGGCGTGGCGCTGGTATTGCTGGTGCTGCGAATCACCACCTTGCCGGTATTGGCCGATGCGGCGTAACCCATCCGGTTGAAGCAGAACGGCGTGGTGCCGGCCACCGGCGGCGAGGCGAGATTGGTGTAATTGGCCGTATCCTTGCTGCTGAAAGCCTTTTGCTTGCGCAACACGGTGCCGTTGCTGCCGTTGGCGCAACTGGTGCCCGTCGTCACGATCCAACCTACCGCCCAATTGGCGCTGCCGCCGGACGCATCGCAAGTTTGATTGTCGGTGGACTGGCAGACCAGCACGTACAGGCCTTGGCGCAGCGCTTCATTGCGAGCGTACAGGATGTCGCCGTACAGATTATTGCTTTCCGCCTGGATGCTTTCCGCCGCGATGGTGCTCTGGTAGGCCGGCACGGCAAAGGCCAGCGTGATGGCCAGTATGGCGATGACCATCATCAGTTCTAATAAGGTGAAACCATTCTGGTGGCGCATGGCGATCCGTTGACGGCTTATTTTGTCGATTCTTCCCCTACACTTGATTATCCAATAATTTACATCTGGATTGAATGGCGCCAGCCTCCATCGATCCTGCTGTTGGCGCCGTTCGTCGATTTGCAGGTCATGCCCAGGCTTGCAGAATGGCTAGCAGCGAGGGGTGCTGCAATTTGCGGCGGCTGGCGCTGACATAGTAATGCTCCCAGATGCCATCCAGGGCGCCTATGCCTTCCAGTCCGGGCGGACCATTGTCTTCGTCGGGAAGGAAGGGTGCGGGACATAAGCCCAGGCCCTGGCGGGCGAAGGTTTCCATCAGCGCGTAATCGTCGCACTCTCCCACCACTCTGGGGCGCAGCCCCTGGGATTCGAACCAATGTTCCAACTGGCGGCGCAGCATATTGTCGCGGCTGGGCAATAGCAGCGGCGCCTGCCGCAGGCTGGCCGGGAAGCCCGGCTGATAACGCTCTCGCAGCGCTGGATTGGCCAATAGCTGCACCGGGCAGCGCAATAGCAGCCAGGACTGGAATTGCTGCTGTTCGCTGCTGGCCACCGGGCGGTCGGCCAGCACCAAGTCCAGTTTGTGGCGTCCCAGTTCGCCTATCAGCTCATCAAAGTCTCCTTCGCTGCAACTGAGCCTGAGTTGTCCGGATGCGGCCGGCAGCGCGGGCTGGAGCAGGCGGCTGGCGATGTGTTTGGGCAAGACGTCAGAGACGCCGGCGGCCAGTCTTTGTATCTGGTCCAGCTGCTCGTCGGCCATGGCCTCTTCCAACTCCGCGCCCAGCATGAAAATCCGATCGGCATAGCTCAGCGCCAGCCGGCCGGCCTCGGTCAGTTCCAGGCCGCGGCCTTGCTGGCGGAACAAGGCGCGGCCGAGTTGCCGCTCCAGCTTGGCTATCTGGCCGCTGATGGTCTGCATGCTGACATCCAGCTGCTCGGCGGCGCGGGTCACGCTGCCGGTGCGGGCAACCGCCCAGAAATATTGCAGGTGCTTGTAGTTGAGGTTTTCCATTTATTCGAAAAATTGGAAGTTTTAATCAGATTTTATATGATTTTTTCGATGTGTTGCATCGCCTACACTACAGCATGGCTATCGTTGCTGGATGGCCATGGATTGCATGAAACCATTTTGGAGACCAAATAATGAAACGGGTGATTTTGCTGATCGCCACCAATATCGCGGTGATGCTGGTGTTGAGCGTGAGCGTGCGCTTGCTGGGCCTGGACCGCTTCGTCACCGCTGGCGGCTTGAACCTGGGCATGCTGCTGATGTTCTCGGCCGTATTGGGCTTTGGCGGCGCGTTTATTTCTTTGGCCTTGTCCAAGACCATGGCCAAGTGGAGCACCGGGGCGCGGGTGATCACCCAGCCGTCCGGCCAGACCGAAGCCTGGTTGCTGGCCACCGTGCGCAAGTTGGCCGACCGCGCCGGCCTGCCGATGCCGGAAGTGGCGGTGTACGAGGGTGAGCCCAATGCCTTCGCCACTGGTCCTAGCCGATCCAACTCGCTGGTGGCGGTGTCCACCGGCTTGCTGGCCAATATGAATGAAGAAGAGGTCGAGGCGGTGCTGGCGCATGAAATCGCCCACATCCGCAACGGCGACATGGTGACGCTGACGTTGATCCAGGGCGTGGTCAATACCTTCGTCTATTTCCTGGCCCGAGTGGTCGGTTATCTGGTGGACAGCTGGCTCAAGCGCGACGAGGAGAACAGCGCCGCAGGCACCGGCATCGGCTACTTCGTGACGGTGATCGTCTGCGAGATCGTGTTCGGCATCCTGGCGTCCTTGGTGGTGATGTACTTCTCGCGCCAGCGCGAATTCCGCGCCGACGCCGGCGCCGCCGAGCTGCTGGGCTCGCCGCGGCCGATGGCCAACGCGCTGCGTCGCCTGGGCGGCATTGAAGCAGACAGCCTGCCGCAGAGCATGGCAGCTTCCGGCATCGCCGGCGGGCGCGGCGTGCTGGGCTTGCTGGCCACGCACCCGAGTCTGGAAGAGCGCATCGCCGCCTTGGAAGGCCGCAAGTGATAGAGCGGGCGATAGTCCGCCCATTGATGGATTGAATGGAGCAAGCAGTAATGGATTTTTTGATGTCCCCAACTTTGGGGTATCCCTTGTGGGTGTGGCTGATGTTCATGGGCGGCGTGCTGGCGCTGCTGGCCTTTGATCTGGGCGTTTTGCAGAAGGATGGCCGTGAGATCGGCGTGCGCCAGAGCCTGAAGTTGTCCGCGATGTACATCGGCATTGGTCTGGCCTTTGGCGGCTGGGTGTGGTGGTACCGCGGCGCGGATGTCGGCGTGCAGTATCTGACCGGTTATCTGCTGGAGAAGTCGCTGTCGCTGGATAATGTGTTCGTGATTTCGCTGATCTTCGGCAGCATGGCTGTGCCGCGCGCCTACCAGCATCGCGTGTTGTTCTGGGGCATCCTGGGCGCCATCGTGATGCGGGCGCTGATGATAGGCGCCGGCGCGGCGCTGGTGGCGCAATTCCAGTGGGTGTTGCTGGTGTTCGGCGCCTTCCTGTTGTTTGCCGGCGTCAAGATGCTGCGCGATGCCGACGAGGAGTCCAAACCGCTGGAGGAGCAGCGTTTGTATAAATGGCTGCGCGCCCGTTTCCGGTTCACGCCTAGTCTAGTAGGCAGCGCTTTCCTGGTGCGCGGCGAGAAGCATGACCTGGCCGCCGGCTGGTGGGCGACGCCGCTGCTGCTGACCTTGATTCTGGTGGAGGCGGCGGACCTGGTGTTCGCGGTGGACAGCATACCGGCCATCTTCGCCGTGACGCAGGACCCGTTCCTGGTCTACACCTCCAATATCTTCGCGATTCTGGGCCTGCGCGCGCTGTATTTCGCGCTGGCGGCGATGGTGCATCGCTTCCACTATCTGAAGTATGCGCTGGCGCTGGTGCTGGTGATGATCGGCGTCAAGGTGGGGCTGGTGTATCTGCATGATATCGGCCTGGTGGCGTTGAAGCTGCCGACGGCGCTGTCGCTGCTGTTGACTGTCGGGTTGCTGGGCGGCGGCGTGGCTTATTCGCTGTATCGCACTCGCCAAACCCAAAGCATTGGCTAAAGCCAGGAACCAATTGCCGTTAGCATGGTTCAAACAGAACGGGCGTCTGCCATTTTATCTCGGCAGACGCCCGTTTGTGCGCCGGCAGACAGGTCTGCCGACGGCAAGCTGGTCTCAATAATCAAAAAACCTTAGGAATAGTCTTGATGTCACAAGCCCCTCGATTGCTTATCGTTGATGATGATCCGGATCTGCGCGGTCTGCTGAGCGACTACCTGAGCGGTCAGGGAATGACGGTGGCCGCCGTGGGCGATGGGGATGCGATGAATCGCATTCTGGCCGAGCAGTCGTTCGATATCCTGATACTGGACCTGATGCTGCCCGGCACCGATGGTTTGACCCTGTGCCGCGATCTGCGCTCTCGCTCCAGCATGCCCATCCTGATGTTGACCGCGCGCGGCGATGAGCTGGACCGCATCATCGGCCTGGAGATGGGCGCGGATGACTACCTGCCCAAGCCCTTCAACCCGCGCGAACTGCTGGCCCGGGTGCGCAGCATCCTGCGCCGCGTGGATGAGAAGCGCAACAGCAGCTCGCTGCGCGCCTTGCAGTTTGCCGATTGGCGTCTGGAGCTGGGCGCCCAGCATCTGGTCGATGGCGAAGGCGTGGTGACGCCGCTGTCCGGCGGGGAGTTCAAGCTGATGCAGGCGCTGGCGGAAAATCCGCAGCGCGTGATGTCGCGCGACCAATTGATGGAAGCGATGAACGGCAAGGAAGCCGGACCGTTTGATCGCACCGTCGATGTGATGATAGGCCGTTTGCGCAAGCGGCTGGGCGACGACGCCCGCGAGCCTTTGCTGATCAAAACCATCCGCAGCGGCGGCTATATGCTGGCCTGTGAGGTGGTGCCGGTGAGATGAGGCGGCTGCCGCGAACCTTGTACGGTCAGCTGCTGCTGACCTTGCTGACCAGCGTGCTGTTGGCCAATGTGATCGGCATCGCCCTGGTGCTGACCGATCGCGAGCGCTTGACGCGCACGCTGCGCGCCGAATACGTGGCGCAGCATCTGGCGGACATGATCAATCTGCTGGATGAGACCCCAGCCTCCAATCGCGCCAAGCTGGCCGGCGCGCTGTCTTCGCCTATGGTGCAGGTGGTGCTCGGGCACCCGTGGCTGGATAGCCGGCAGACGGATTGGCCTGAGGCCAGCAAGCTGTGCCATCTGATCCGTACCGATCTGAATTTCCCATACCAGATGCAGGTGCTGTCGTTCCGCGAAGACGAGCCCGATGCGCCGGAAGGCTTGTTGGCGCCGTTCATGGAGCCGGGTCAGCATGTGTTCGCCCCGGACAAGAAGTTCTGGGTCAGGGCCTTGCCGAGTGGATTGGAGGAGGGTGAGGAAGAGCTGAAAATCCAGATGGCGACGGTGCAAGTCACGCTGCGCGACGGCGAGGTGGCTACTTTTCGCATCGGGCAGGTGGTGTCGCCGGAAGAAACGCCATGGCGGGTGACGGCCTGGTTGCTGTTGGTGGCCTTGGTCGTAGCGGCGGTGTCGGCCTGGGCGGTCAGGCGGCTGACCCGGCCCTTGGCCTTGTTCTCTACTGCGGCGTCGGGCCTGGCGGCCAATCTGGATCAGCCGCCGTTGCCGGAAACCGGCACCCAGGAGGTGATCAACGCCACGCGGGCCTTCAATCGGATGCAGAAGGAATTGCAGCGCTATCTGCAAACACGCAGCCAGATGCTGGCCGGCGTGTCGCATGATCTGCGCTTGCCGATCACCCGCATACGCTTGCGGCTGGAGCAGCTGCAGGAATCGCCGTCGCGGCTGGCGATAGAGCGCGACTTGATCGAAATGGACCAGCTGATCGGCGATACCTTGGCGTATCTGCGCTTGGGGCAGGGCAATGAAAGTTGCGTGCTGCTGAATCTGGATGCGCTGCTGGAAGGCACCATCGAGGATATCGAAGCCCTGGGCGCCCAGGTGAACTACACCTCTTCGCCCGTCAAGCCATTGTTGGCCCGGCCTCAATCCCTGCGCCGCTGCATCGGCAATCTGCTGGAGAATGCCCGGCGCTATGGCGGCGATGGCGTGATCGAAGTGCGTTTGGGCGAGCGGAATGGCAGGGTGGAAGTCATGGTAAGGGACCACGGCCCCGGCATTGCCGATGCTGACCTGGAGCGCGTGTTCGAGCCTTATGTGCGGCTGGAGGATTCGAGAGCCAAGCATACTGGCGGCAGCGGCTTGGGGCTGGCCATCGCCCGCGCGATTGCGCGTGAGCATGATGGTGAAATCCTGTTGTTCAATCATCCGCAAGGCGGTTTGTGCGCCGAGTTGAATTTTCCGGCGCAGCGGCCTGCTTAACATTGGTTGACAATTGCAAACATGGATTAGCTTGATGTTTTGATTGGGAGTAAATACAATCTAAATTGAGTTCGCTAGAGTTTGTCATCCCCAAACTCGAGAGGATTCGGTCAAGTCTATCCTTTATAAGGCCCGCGTTTGCGGGCCTTTTTTTATGCATTTGGATGTAAATGAAAATTAAACGAGCTATTAAGATTCGTTAAGCAACAGTATTTGCAAATAAATTGTTCATTTGTGAATTATTTTGCAATGTTGCATTTTTGATTCAGTGTTGCCTTTTTGCTACTTTTTGAGAGTGCATGCTTGCGTTGTTTGATTTTGGAAATTAGTATGTGATCGCTTTCTAAGACAAATCCAATAGGATGTGCACGATGAAAAAAACTCTGATCGCTCTGGCCGTCGCCACTCTGCCGGCAGCAGCATTCGCTGACGTTACCATCTACGGTACCCTCAAGGCAGGCGTGGAAAACGTTGACGCCGGCGGCATGAACAAGACCAATATCGATGACTTGGGCTCGCGTATCGGCTTCAAGGGCAGCGAAGATCTGGGCAACGGCCTGAAGGCCATCTGGCAAGTTGAAAGCGGCTTTGATATCGACGGCTCCAACCGTCAGAAATATGGCACCTTCGCCAGCCGCGAATCGTTCGTCGGTCTGGATACCGGTTTCGGCAAGGTCCGTCTGGGTAATCTGTCCACTTTCAGCGATGACAGCATGGGCATGGTGAATACCTGGGAAAGCTCCAGCGCCGCTCTGCAGCTGGATGCTTATGGCCGCGACGATGTGCGCGTGAAGAATGCGATCCGCTTCGACACCGCCAATTACAATGGCTTCAAGGCCGCCTTCCTGTACGGCACCAAGGAAGACAAGACTGCGTCTTTCGGAACGGGTGTGACACCGAGCGATAGCTCGCGCGAACTGTACAACCTGGGTCTGTCCTATGAGAACAGCGGCTTCTTCGGCAAGTACCAGTTCATTCACCAGACTCCGGTGAACATCGCTGGCACTCGCACCCAGTCCAACGACAGCCACCGTCTGGAAGCCGGCTATAACGCCAACAACCTGCTGGTGTCCTTCGGCTACCGCAATGATCGCGGCGACAGCTCCGTGACGCCTCTGAGCTACTTCCTGGGCGACAGCGCTCCGGCTCTGGATGGCAGCAAGTACAAGTCGCAGGAATACGCGCTGACTGCCGCCTACACCATTGGCGCCTTCACGCCGAAGATCTCCTACGCCCAAGCCAAGGATTACAGCAAGGATGGCGTGAATGTCGATCACACCGGCTACAAGCAATTCCTGGTAGGCGTGGACTATCAAGTGTCCAAGCGCACCACCATGGGCATGCAGTACGGCGAGGTCAAGGCTGATCAAGCCATCTTCTCCAATGCCGAAGGCGCTTCCGCAGGCAACAAGCTGCGCGGTCTGGGCCTGAACGTGATCCATTCCTTCTAATAGCGTTTCGCTGGAGGGAATCGCCGCGATGGGCTGACATCGAGGTGAGAACAACAAGCCGTCGCATCCATGAGGGTGCGGCGGCTTTGTTTTATGCGCTTGTTTGCATTGGCAGAGCGCGATTAAATCATCTCTTTGCCAGGGAGAGTCTAATGTCGCCATTTCACCGTCTGTTTTCTTCCGCCGTTGAGTCTTTGCCATGGATCGATGCCGCGCAGGAGCCTTGGCAGTGGTTGCAGCATTTGTCGGAAGCTTTGCGCCGGCAACGTTTGCGGTCTTCGCCGGAGGAGTGGATCATCGATGGCGAAGCGATGATTCACCGCAGCGCGGTATTGGAGCGCGGGGTGACCCTGAAGGGGCCGATCTGGATTGGCCCAGGCTGCCGTGTAGCGGCCCATGCTTATCTGCGCGGTGGCGTCGTTCTGTGCGACGGGGTGACGATCGGCCCCGGCTGCGAGGTCAAGACGTCCATCATCGGGCCCGGCAGCCGACTTGCGCATTTCAATTTCGTCGGCGATTCGGTGCTGGACGCCGACGTCAACCTGGAGGCTGGCGCCATACTGGCCAATCACTGGAATGAGCGCGCTGACAAAACCATCCGTCTGCTCGTGGAGGGCAGGATGGTTCTTCCTGGCGTGGAGAAGCTGGGGGCTTTGCTGGCCAGCCATGTGCGCATTGGCGCCAACGCGGTATTGTCGCCCGGGACGGTGCTGCCGATGGGAACCGTGGTGCCGCGTCTGGCGTTGATTGAGCAGGATGCCGGAATCCAGAAAACCCTCGTCGAGGCGACCAGTCAATAAACTGGCCTGGGTAATTCTTTGGAATATCTTCTATCAATAAATGATATGAAGTTGGGTGTCCAAGGGGATGGCCATGGTGTCCGAAGCGGGCGGGCGTGCAAGTAGGCTGAAACTGGAGAGCCTGCTGCCTGAGTCATGGATGAGGCGGCTGAGCTTGTTCTGGGTGTTGCCGCTGTTTTCCGGGCTGTTGCTGGCGGCGATTTGGGCGACCGTGCTGGTGCAGGTCAACGAGGAACATCAGCGGGCGCAACAGGAGGTGCTGCGGCAAAACGATAATCTGGTGCGGGCTTTCGAGGAGCACGTTTCGCGCACCATCCGCGCGGTGGACCAGTCTGTCAATTTCATGAAGTATGAGTACGAAAAACAAGCGGATAAGCTGGATTTAAACCGCTTGGTGGAGCGGGGCATCATACAGCATGACATATTCGTTCAACTTGCCATCATCCGGCCGGATGGCTGGCTGCAGATGTCGAACATACCCTCCAAGCCGATTGATTTGAGCCGGCGCGAGCACTTTCTGGTGCACAAGGAGCGGGACAACGGAAAGCTGTTCATCAGCAAGCCTGTGCTGGGCAAGGTTTCCGGCAAGTGGTCGTTGCAGTTCACCCGGCGCATCAATCGCCCAGATGGGAGCTTTGGCGGCGTGGCCGTGGTGTCGGTCGATCCGTTCTATTTCACGGACTTCTATGAAAACGTGGATATCGGCAAATACGGAGTGATCACGATTCTGGGCGAGGACGGCGTGGTGCGGGCGCGGTCTGATCGAAGGGGCGGTGGGATAGGCCAGAAGATGCCGCATGCCCGGGTATTCGATTACTGGCCCAGGCAGTCTTCAGGCCATTATTTTGCCAAGAGCGTGCTTGATGGCATCCCTCGCTACTACAGTTTTCGCGGCGTGCCAGGTTATCCGCTGGTTGTGACCATGGGCGTGGCGGAGCAGGATGCCATGGCCGATTACGCTCACCGGCGGGCCATTTACCTTGCCGGAGGGGTTGTCGCTTCGCTGGTTGTCGTGCTCGCGGCCTATGTTCTGATGATCCTGGCTCTGCGCCTGCGCCGCAGCCAGATCCAGGCAGAGTCTGCCAATCGGCTGAAATCCGAATTCCTGGCAAACATGTCGCATGAACTGAGAACGCCGCTGAACGGCATCCTGGGCGGCGCGGATTATCTGAGGCAGTCCTTGCGGGAGCCGGAAGAGCGGGAAACGGCGGAGCTGATTTTCACCAGCAGCGAGCACTTGCTGAGCCTGGTGAATTCCGTGCTGGACCTGGCGCGGATAGAGGCGGGCCGAATGACCTTGGACTTGATGGAAGTGCCTGTGCGCAAGATGATGTCGAGCGCGGTGGAGGCGTTTCGTCCGATGGCGGAGCAGAAAAAACTGTCCCTGTCCTTGAGTCTGGAGATGGCGGAGGGCGAGCCGGAAATCTATCTTTTAGATAAAACGCGCGTTGTGCAGATTTTGAATAATCTCTTGCAGAATGCGCTGAAGTTCACCGAGTTCGGCTGGGTGAAAGTGGATGCCATGGTATCAGGCGGGCTGCTGAGATTTGACGTGTCGGACAGCGGGCCTGGCATCCCCAGGGAGCATCAACAATACATTTTCGAACGATTCCGTCAGGGTACGTCGTTTTTGACTCGGCAACATGGCGGATCGGGCCTGGGACTCGCGCTGGCGCGCAACTTGGTGCGTCTACTGGGGGGGCAGATCAGTTTCGAGTCCGTAGAAGGCGAAGGGACGACGTTTCGGGTTGTCCTGCCGCTGACAAAAGTGGAGCCTTTACATGCAGCCGACAATCCTGGTGGTGGATGATCATGAAATCAATCGCAAAGTGGCAGCCATGTTCCTGAAGAAGCAAGGATGGTTGGTGGAGCAGGCAGAGAGCGGTTTTCAAGCGCTGGAAATGTTTCAACGCGCGCTCTATGACTGCGTGTTGCTGGATATCAGCATGCCCGATATGAGCGGCATCGAAGTGTGCCGGCAGGTCCGCGCGGATCCGCGGATGCGGGGAATGCGGCTGGTGGCCTATACCGCACACGCCATGGCGGACGAGCAGGATGAAATTATGCAGAGCGGCTTCGATGCGATGGTCACCAAGCCCCTCACCGCGGAGCGGCTGTTTGAGGCGGTCAGCTTGGCGGGCAGGACGGCCTGAGCGCGAGATGGTGGATGAGAAAAAGCCAGCTTTGCAGCTGGCTTTTTCCATTGCGCGGAACGAAGGGACGTCAGAACCACTGGCCGTAGCGCTTGATATACAGCGTTTTCACCGTTTGCGTCAGCGCCAGGTAGCCCGCCATGGTCAGCAGCAGCCACCAGAAGTAGCTGGTGTCCAGCTGGATGAAGCCCAGGGAGCTTGCCAGCGGCGAGTATGGCAAATAGCAGCCGATGGCGATGGCCACGCTGGTGGACAGCAGCACCGGCAGGGATGCCGTGCTTTGCAGGAACGGAATCTTGCGGGTGCGCAGCATGTGCACCACCAGCGTCTGCGATACCAGGCCCTCGATGAACCAGCCGGAATTCATGATCAGCTGGCCGCCGTCGCCGCCATGCAGGTGGTAGGCCGCGCCCGCGCCGAACACCGTCCACAACAGGATGTAGGTGGTGATGTCGAACACCGAAGAGGTGGGCCCCAGCCACAGCATGAAGCGCTTGATGTTGCCGGCTTCCCACTTGCGCGGTTTCTTCAGGAAATCTGGGTCCATCTTGTCCCAAGGCAGGAACATCTGCGACAGGTCGTACACCAGATTCTGCAGCAGCAGCTGCATCGCCAGCATCGGCTCCCATGGCAGAAAGGCCGAGGCCACCAGCACCGAGAACACATTGCCGAAGTTGGAGCTGGCGGTCATGTTCAGGTACTTGAGGATGTTGCCGAAGGTCTCGCGGCCCGTGATCACGCCTTCTTCCAGCACCATCAAGCTCTTTTCCAGCAGGATGATGTCGGCGGTTTCCTTGGCGATGTCCGCGCCGCTGTCCACTGAGATGCCGACGTCGGCGTCGCGCAGCGCCGGGGCGTCGTTGATGCCGTCGCCGAGGAAGCCCACGGTATGGCCGTTGGCCTGCAGCGCCTTCACCACGCGGGATTTCTGCAGCGGCGTCAGCTTGGCGAAGATGGTGGTGTGCTTGACGGCGGCGCACAGCGCCACGTCGTCCATGACCTCGATTTCCTGGCCCAGCAGGGGTTTGCCGGGGTTCAGGCCGACATCGCGGCATACCTTGGCGGTGACGATGGGATTGTCGCCGGTCAGCACCTTGACGGTGACGCCGTATTCCTTCAGCGCCAGGATGGCCGGGGCGGCCGAGTCCTTGGGCGGGTCGAGGAAGGTCAGGAAGCCGCGAACCACCAGGCCTTGTTCGTCTGCCGTCTGGTAGGCCGCCTTGCGGGCGTCAGTCGGGATGTGACGGGTAGCCACCAGCAGCACGCGATAGCCTTCCGCGTTGAATTCCTGGCTCAGGCTCAGTAGGCGGGCACGCTCCTCGGTGCACAGCGCGCGGATGGACTCGCCATCCTGCACATAGCTGGAAACGGCCAGCATTTCCTCCACCGCGCCTTTGGACACCATCAGCTGCTGGCCATGGCTATCCTGGACGATGACCGACAGCCGGCGGCGCTCGAAGTCGAACGGCAGTTCATCGATCTTGGTGTAATCATGCAGCTTGATGCGTTCGCCGATGGCGTCGGCATGCTCGACGATGGCGATGTCCATCAGGTTTTTCATGCCGCTCTGATGGAAGCTGTTGAGCCAAGCCAGCTGCAGCGTGGTTTCATCCTTGCGGCCATGGATGTCGTAATGATGCTCCAGGATGATCTTGTCCTGGGTCAGCGTGCCGGTCTTGTCGGTACACAGCACGTCCATGGCGCCGAAGTTCTGCACCGAGTTCAGCCGCTTCACCACCACCTTGCGCCGCGCCATCGCCACCGCGCCCTTGGCCAGGTTGGCCGAGACGATCATCGGCAGCATCTCCGGCGTCAGGCCCACGGCCACCGCCAAGGCGAAGGTGAGGGCGGACATCCAGTCGCCCTTGGTGATGCCGTTGATCATGAAGACAATCGGCACCATCACCAGCATGAAGCGGATCAGCAGCCAGGACACGCTGTTGACGCCCTTGTCGAAGCTGGTTTCGATGCGCTTGTGGCTGACCACATTGCGCGCCAGCGAGCCGAAGTAGGTGTCGGAGCCGGTGGCCACCACCACGGCGCGGGCGGTGCCGGACACCACGTTGGTGCCCATGAAGCAGCCGTTGGGCAGGTCAAGCAGGCTGGCGTCTCCATTGGCTTGGTCTGCTGCGGACTTGGCGGCCACGGCGCCCAGCGTGTCGTACTTCTCTACCGGCAAGGCCTCGCCGGTCAGCACGGCCTGGCTGATGAACAGATCGCGCGACTCCAGCAAGCGGATGTCGGCCGGAATCATGTCGCCGGCTTGCAGATGGACGACGTCGCCGACCACCAACTCGCTCATCGGCACTTCCATGCGCAGCGGCGAGGTTTGCGAGGTGGGGCGGCGCTGCACGGTGGCGGTATTGCGCACCAGGGACTTCAGATTTTCCGCGGCCTTGGCGGAACGGAATTCCTGCCAGAAACGCAGCAGGCCGCTGATGCCTATCATGCTGGCCAGGATGATGACTTTGGTCCAATCCTGATCATCAGGAGGCGCCATCGCGATATCCATCACATAGCTGATGCCGGCCAGTACGATCAGTACCGCCACAAACGGATTCTTGAAGGCGAGCAGCAGTTGGATCAGCGCATGGGGCGGCTTGTCGTGGGCCACTTCGTTGGGGCCGAACTGGTGCAGCCGTTGCGCGGCCTCGGCGGCGGTCAGTCCTTCCGGGTGGCTGCGCAGGCGCTTGAAGGTTTCGTCTGCCGGCAATTGGGCCTCGCTGGCCAGCCGGAAGGTTTCCTTGTCGCGGTTCTTGCCCGGGGTGGCGATGAAACCGCGGTTCTTGTGGTGAGGATGCGTTTGTTTGGTCATGGCAAATCTCCAGGCGCCGTGGGCGTGACCATCCCTGCCGCGAGGCATCGGCGCCGACAATGTGTCAGCTTTTGAGCCGGTTCAAGATATTTCCGCGCCGCCGATTTGCTTGGGCGGCATGCATGGGAAGGGATCGTGAGCAGGCTGAGAAAGCGAGAGAACATTGCCGCCCGCTGGGGAGCTCTATGCGAACTCCCCAGCGGATGGCATCTCATTCAAGGTGCGTTGAATCTATGGCATGCTTGCTCCTGCATGGACGATGCGGCCCGGCGCCTGCGCTGGGCCTGGGTTGATTAGTTGGTTTAACGGTTGGCGTACTTTCCCATGGCGGGTGTGGACGCCGACAGGCAATCAAGCTTGACGCGGGTCAGCGGCAGCGTCGCCAGCCTTTGCGCGATGCTCTGCAGGAAATGCATGCAGGTTTCCGAACCGCAGCGAAAGTCCGCGCTGATCAGCCAGGGCGCCAATGTATGGCTGGCGCCCTGGCTGGCCGGTTGCGGCTGCTCCAGCCATTGCTGGATGCGCAAACCATGCTTTTGCGCCTGGCTGCGGATTTCGCGTCGGGCAACGCCCAGCGACATCGAGGGGCACAGGATGGACAGCTGATAGATCTGTTGCTGGCGTGGGCTGGTGAACAGGTTTTGCATCGTAAGCTCCTGCGTAGGAACGTGCCGGCAATGTGCCGGCGGGGTTCGCGTGGCAACAGCCAGGCCGCGCTGCCGGCAAGGGCGGCGACGGAATGGGCGTGTCGGTGCATGGCCGCTTGCGGCATGTCCCGACGCTTACGAGGAGGGGAACAGTGCCTTAGCGGATCGTCAGGGGTTGCGGTCCGGGTTCTTCTGGCATGGTTGGGTTTGGGTGGCTTGGGTCAGTCAATAGAAGGCGGTTATCTGCCGCCTTCCCGTTATGGGCTTAGGCCGCTTTGGCGCGATTGGCCGGGAACAGCGAGCGATGCTGAGCGGGGGCGCTGGTCAGTCGACGCCCCCAGTGCACGCGGCGGATTTCCGGCAGTTGGCTCAGGCGCAGCGCCATATCGTCCAGGTCCTGGCGGCGGATCAGCGGGCAGCTCAGGATGACGGACAGCTTGCATTGGTTGTCCTGGCTGTCGGGGCCGATGGTGACTTGCGAGGCGCGCAGTCCCAGATCGTGCATTTCCCAGAACAGGCGCTTGCGCAGCGCGGTAATCACGCTATTTTCGCAAACAATGTTCAGGCGGAATTCCGCGCAGTCTACAGCTTGGTTGCGATTAAAGAATTTCAGCAGGTGGAAGAATTTCAGGGTTTGCATGTTGAATCCCCCATTATTATTCAACAGGTAATAGCCGTCCCTTTCGATTTAAATAACCGAAATAAGGGAATGATTGTCCAATATCTAAGCGAGCGTATATGGCGCAATTGCAATCAGGCTATTCCCAAGTTGAGGGAATCAGCCGGCCATGCAGAGATGCGTCGCATCCGCTCGCGGTTCTGGTTCTTCTGGCATGGGAACCTCCTGTGCGAAACGAAAGCTGCGCAAACAATCAATACGGGTGCTGGATCTATCGATGGGGGTGTCAGGCGCGACCAAGCAAACAGGCACGGCAGGGGCTTGCATGGCATGCTCGCCATCCGGACTGCGTACTGCGAATCTTGGTCGGTATGCTGCTGTCGATGGGAATCGACTTGAGACACCACATCCTGTCTTGCAGGATGCGGCAGAGAGAAGAGAGTTCGGTCTGCTGTTTATCCTGCAAGGCTTACTGCGATCGAAGATCGACTAGAACCGTCGTTGTCCACGGTTTGCCTTTGCAAAATTAATAACAATGCCACTATAAACCGGTTTTGCCGTTTTATCAAATAAAACTGTATTTATATCGGGATAATGTTGGCAATTCAGCCGTCGAGGCAGAATATTCGCCGACTTAAATCATTTGGCATGCTGTTGCGTGGGGAAGGGATTTCATAGCCGCTTGGCGCGGCCATGGCTAACAAGCGCGCTTTTGGATAGTGCTGGAGATTAGAGATCACTTTTCCGAGCTGGGCTTGGGAATTGCGCGCAGGAGCGGCAACAGAAAAGGGCGTCCATGGACGCCCCTGCCTGCGCTGCGTATGGGACTTCTAAAGTCGCTTACACGCCAGCCTCATGGGCCTGAACATCTGCGTGGTAGCTAGAGCGCACCATGGCGCCGACTGCGGCATGGACAAAGCCCATTTCGTAGGCTTTTTCCTCGAACATCTTGAAGGTGTCCGGGTGGACATAGCGCAGCACCGGCAGGTGGCCGTCAGACGGCTGCAGGTACTGGCCTATGGTCAGCATGTCCACATTGTGGGCGCGCAGGTCGCGCATGACTTCGAGGATTTCCTCATCGGTTTCACCCAGGCCCACCATCAGGCCGGACTTGGTCCGGACATTCGGGTTCTTCGCCTTGTAGTCTTTCAACAGCTGCAGCGAATGCGCGTAATCGGCGCCCGGGCGGGCCTGCTTGTACAGGCGCGGCACGGTTTCCAGGTTGTGGTTCATCACATCCGGAGCGTGCGCGGTCAGAATGTCGATGGCGATGTCCAGGCGGCCGCGGAAATCGGGCACCAGGGTCTCGATCTGGGTGTTCGGCGACAGTTCGCGCACGGCGTTGATGCAGTCGGCGAAATGTTGGGCGCCGCCATCGCGCAGATCGTCGCGGTCCACCGAGGTGACCACCACGTACTTCAAGCGCATCGCCGCCACGCTCTCGGCCAGGTGTTTGGGCTCGTTCGGGTCCAGCGGGTTCGGGCGGCCGTGGCCGACGTCACAGAACGGGCAGCGGCGAGTGCAGATGTCGCCCATGATCATGAAGGTGGCCGTGCCCTTGCTGAAGCATTCGCCGATATTGGGGCAGGTGGCTTCTTCGCAGACGGTGTGCAGCTTTTGCTCGCGCAGGATTTGCTTGATTTCATGGAAGCGCTGGCCGTTGGGCAGCTTGGCGCGGATCCATTCCGGCTTTTTCAGCTTTTCTTCCAGCGGCACGATCTTGATCGGGATGCGGGCGGTCTTGGCCGCGCCCTTGTGCTTCACCCCAGCCTGGTTGTCCGGCTTCATGCGGTCTCCTTGCTTATGCTCAGGTGGCGTTCCAGGTGCGGCAGCAGCTTGTCGGCTACTTCGGCAACCGTGAGATTGACGCCCAGATTCTTCATTTGGGTTACCTTGAGGTTGGCGTAGCCGCAAGGATTGATCCAGCTAAACGGAGTCAGGTCCATGTCCACGTTCAGGCTTAGTCCGTGGTAGACGGCGCCGTTCTTGATGCGTAAGCCGAGCGAGGCGATTTTGGCACCATCGACGTAGACGCCCGGGGCGTCCACATCGCCATTGGCGGCGATGCCTTGTTCGGCCAGCATGTCGATGACGGCTTGCTCGATGTGGCGCACCAAGTCGCGCACGCCGATATGCATGCGCTTGAAATCGATCAGCAGATAGACCACCAGCTGGCCTGGGCCGTGGTAGGTGATCTGGCCGCCGCGGTCGGTCTGCACCACCGGGACGTCGTTCTGCTGCAGCAGATGTTCCGGCTTGCCGGCCAAGCCTTGGGTGAATACCGGCGGGTGTTCCACCACCCACAGCTCGTCGGCGGTGTGCTCGTCGCGCTGGTTGGTGAAGGCCTGCATGGCGCGCCAGGTCGGTTCGTAATCGACCCGGCCCAGATGTTTGATGATGCGTGGCACCTGAACTCCCGGCGTTTTAGAGGACCATTTTGACCATCGGGTGGCCGGTCAGAGACAGATAAATATTGTCCAACTGCTGGCGCGAAGTGGCGGTGATGGTGACGGTCAGCGCATAGAAGCGGCCGCCCGAGCTTTCGCGCAGCACCACGTCGATCTCTGCGAGATCCGGGGCGTGGATGCGTACCACTTCGGTGATGGTGGAAACGAATGCCTCATGCCGCTCGCCCATGATCTTCAAAGGGAAGCGGCAGGGGAATTCCATCAATTCCTGTTTTTCGTCGGACATGTCTGGCTACTCTTGAATTGCAAAACAGCAGGCCGCGGACAGGCCACGGCGCTGCAAACTACGGTGCTGCTTTTACTTCCAGCCTAGCAGAAGCTTCAGGCTGTCCCACAGGCGACTGAAGAAGTTGCCTTCGTCCACTGCCTTCAATGCTACCACCGGACGTTCCAGCAGTGGCTTTCCATCGAGGGAAACCACCAGCTTGCCCACGACCTGGCCGGCCTTGATCGGCGCGATCAGCGGCTGCGTGGTGGTCATGTCGGCTTTCAGTTTGGCGGCCTGGCCCTTGGCGACGGTGGCGTAGACGTCGCTGGAGAAGCCTACCGGCACCACCTTGGCATCGCCCTTGTATACCGATACGTCGGATACGCGGGCGTTTGCTGCATAAAGTTTGGGCGTGTCGAAGAATTGCAAGCCGTAGTTCAGCAGCTTGGAGCTTTCCACCGCGCGCGCCTCCGGGCTGGCCGTGCCGACCACTACGGAAATCACGCGGCGGCCATCGCGGTGGCTGGAGGTCACCATATTGTAACCGGCGGTGTCGGTGTAGCCGGTTTTCATGCCGTCTACGTTAGGGTCGCGGTACAGCAGCAGGTTGCGATTGGGCTGCTGGATGTTGTTATACGTGAAGGACTTCATCGAGTAGATCGGGTAGTACTCGGGGAAGTCGCGGATCAAGGACGCGGCCAGGATGCCCAGGTCGTGCACCGTGGTGTAGTGGCCTTCGTGCGGCAGGCCGGTGGCGTTCTTGAACTGGGTGTTCTTCATGCCCAGCTTCTGAGCCTGTTGCGTCATCACTTGGGCGAATACGTCCTCGCTGCCGGCGATGGCTTCGGCTAGCGTCACGCAGGCATCGTTGCCGGATTGCACGATCATGCCCTTGATCAGGTCTTCCACCTTGGCCGGGACTTTCGGGTCCAGGAACATGCGGGAGCCTTCGGTCTTCCAGCCGCGCTGCGAAACCGTCAGCGTCTGTTCCAGCGTCAGGCGCTTTTCTTTCAGCGCCTTGAAGGTCAGGTAGGCCGTCATCAGCTTGGTCAGCGAGGCCGGCTCGATGCGGGAATCGGGATCGCGGGCCGCCAGCACCTGCTGGCTGTTGTAGTCGATCAAGTAATAGGCTTTGCCGGCGATTTCCGGCGCGGGCGGCACAAAGGCGGTGCTGGCAAAACCAAAAGACGGCAGCGCCAGAGCGGCAGCCACCAGGGCAGAAGTGATTGTTTTCATGTTGGAGTGGGCTTGCAAGGGGTCACAAACAGTAGCCGGTGATTATACACGCTGCAGCGAGGGCCGCAGCCCGAAAAAGGCTGTCCGACATTCCGGGGTTTTGCAATGCAGCAAAGAATGCGCGGCCGGCCTCCCGCAGATTTGGAGTTCCTGATACTCTGGCAGTTCAAATACAAGAAACTACCAGGGACCAAGGCATCACCATGAGCGACAAGCATGATTATCTGGAACGCATTCTGACTTCACGGGTTTACGACGTGGCGGTGGAGACGCCGTTGGAGCTCGCGCCCAATTTGTCCCGCCGTTACGGCAACCGCATTTTGCTCAAGCGCGAAGACCTGCAACCGGTGTTCTCATTCAAGCTGCGCGGCGCTTACAACAAGATGGCCAAATTGACGCCCGAGCAGCGCGCGCGCGGTGTCATTACCGCCAGCGCCGGCAATCACGCCCAGGGTGTGGCGCTGTCTGCCAGCAAGCTGGGTTGCGAGGCGGTGATCGTGATGCCGGTGACCACTCCGCAGATCAAGATAGATGCGGTCAGGCAGCGTGGCGGCCAGGTGGTGTTGTCCGGCGATTCCTTCAATGAAGCTTACCTGCATGCCGTAAAGCTGGCAGAGGAAAGCGGCCGCACTTATATTCCTCCGTTTGACGATCCGGACGTGATTGCCGGCCAGGGCACGGTGGGCATGGAAATTTTGCGTCAGCATCCGGACGATCTGCACGCGGTATTCGTCGCCATCGGCGGCGGCGGTCTGGCGGCCGGCGTGGCCAGCTTCATCAAGCGGCTGAAGCCGGAGGTGAAGATCATCGGCGTGCAGCCGGTGGATTCCGATGCGATGCTCCAGTCGATAGAGAAGGGCGAGCGCGTCGAGCTGAAAGATGTCGGCCTGTTTGCTGACGGCGTGGCGGTCAAGTTGGTGGGAGAGGAAACCTTCCGCATCTGCCGCGAGCTGCTGGATGAGATCATCCTTGTCGATTCCGACGCCATCTGCGCGGCGATCAAGGATATCTTCGAGGACACTCGTTCCATCGTGGAGCCGGCCGGCGCGCTGGCGGTGGCGGGCGCTAAGGCCTATGTCGAGCGCGAGGGCTGTCGCGACCAATCATTGGTGGCGATCGCCTGCGGCGCCAATATGAATTTCGACCGGCTGCGCCATGTGTCTGAGCGCTCCGAGCTGGGCGAGCGGCGCGAGGCCATCATCGCCGTCACCATTCCGGAAAAGCCGGGCAGCTTCAAGCGTTTCTGTTCGGTGATTGGCGGCCGCAACATCACCGAATTCAACTACCGCTTTGCCGACCCCAGCGTGGCGCATGTGTTCGTCGGGGTGCAGATCGCCGGCCGCGAGGATGTGGAGAAGTTGCTGAGTGACTTGCGCGCTGAGGAGCTGGACGGCATCGACTTGACGGATAACGAGCTGGCCAAGCTGCATATCCGCCACTTGGTGGGGGGGCATGCGCCGCAGTTGAAGGATGAGCGCGTGCTGCGCTTCGAGTTTCCGGACAGGCCAGGCGCCTTGATGCGCTTTTTGGAGTCCATGCGCATCGATTGGAATATCAGCCTGTTCCACTACCGCAATCACGGCGCCGACTATGGCCGCGTGTTGGTGGGCGTTCAGGTGCCATCGGGCGACGCTGCTGCCTTCCAGCAGTTCCTCGATACGCTGGGATATCCTTATATCGAAGAAACCGATAATCCGGCGTACCGGCTGTTTCTTGGCAAGACCATTCGTTGATGTTGCAATACCACCTTATATATCGATATTGAAGTTGAGATCATGATCAAGGCAGTGTTATTCGATCTGGACGGCACGCTGGCCGATACCGCGCGCGACCTGGGCGCCGCATTGAACCGTTTGTTGGCCGAGGAGGGCATGCCGCCGCAGCCTTACGAAGCCATCCGGCCGATTGCTAGCCATGGCGCCCGCGGATTGGTGAGGCTGGGTTTCGGCGCAGATCTGGATGAGGAGCGGATGGAGGCGCTGCGAGTGCGCTTCATGGATCTGTATGATGCCAATCTGGCGGAGCAGACGACTCTATTCGAAGGTGTGAACGAGCTGATTGCGGAATTGGATCGGCGCGGTCTGGCTTGGGGGATCATCACCAATAAGTCGATGCGGTTTACCGATCGCCTGGTGCCGTGGCTGCCTTTTGCCATCCCGCCGGCCGTAACGGTCAGCGGCGATACGGTTGGCATAGCCAAGCCAGATCCGCGGCCGATGCTGCATGCCACTGAGCAGATCGGCATCGATCCGCAGTGTTGCATGTATGTCGGCGATGCCGAGCGCGATATCCAGGCGGGTCGCGCGGTCGGCATGAAGACTGTTCTGGTCAATTGGGGCTATTTCTCCGCAGAGGATAAGCCTGAGCAATGGGGGGCGGATGTCGATATCGATCACCCGCTGCAATTGCTGGATCATATATAAGCATCGAATCGATGGCGAAAGATGCGCGGGCCGGCAGCAATGCCGGCCCGTTTTTCATGGCGTGTGGGCGGTTTCGGCAGTGCTGCCTGGATGTGCTGCAAAAAGTCTGTTTTCATATCGTCTTTTCCGTCAGTTACTTGCGTGTACTTTCGGGCTGGCAGGCCCGCCGTTGCTCACTTTTTTTCGCAAAAGGTGTTGACGAGGGTGAGGCCCGGGCGTATAGTTCGCCTCCTCAGCTGACGCAGCGAACGAAACAGCGGAAACGAAAC
>NZ_PPTF01000015.1 GCF_002902845.1 Chromobacterium sinusclupearum | reverse complement strand
CCGTTTGGCGCTGGAATGGGAGCTGGACAAGCAATTGCCTCCGGTGGCGCGGGTGTTTTTTTATCTGCCGTTCGAGCATAGCGAGGACCTGGCGGACCAGCAGCTGTCTGTCAGGCTGTTTACCGCCTTGGAGCCGCAAGTGCCGGATGGCGGCTATTTGGATTACGCGCAACGCCATCATGATGTGATTGCCGAGTATGGCCGTTTTCCGCATCGCAACGCCGCTTTGGGGCGGAGCAGCACGGCGGCGGAACTGGCGTATCTGGCCCAGCCCGGCGCCGGCTTCTGAACCCATACATTTTCCGGACCTAGCAGTCCGTTGCCGAACAAGGATCAATATATGACTATCGTCGTCACCGGCGCCGCCGGTTTCATCGGTTCCAATCTGGTCAAGGGTTTGAACCAGCGCGGCATTACCGACATCCTTGCCGTGGATAATCTTTCCAGCGGCGACAAATTCCACAATCTGGTCGATTGCGAGGTCAGCCATTACCTCGACAAGCACGAGTTTCTGCACCTGTTGCTGGACGGCGAGTACGAGGGCGAACTGACCGCCATTCTGCATCAGGGCGCGTGCTCCGATACGATGAACCATGACGGCAAGTACATGATGGACAACAACTATCAGTACACGCTGGCCTTGTTCGATTATTGTCAGCACGAAGAAATCCAGTTCCTGTACGCCTCCAGCGCCGCAACCTACGGCAAGGGCACCGTGTTCCAGGAGCAGCGCGAATACGAAGGCCCGCTGAACGTTTACGGCTACTCCAAGTTCCTGTTCGACCAGGTGCTGCGCCGCCGCATCAAGGAAGGTCTGTCCGCTCAGGCCGTGGGGTTCCGCTACTTCAATGTTTACGGCCCGCGCGAGCAGCACAAGGGCCGCATGGCTTCGGTCGCTTTCCATCACTTCAATCAGTACCGCGAGCATGGCAAGGTCAAGCTGTTCGGCGGCTGGGATGGATGGGGCGACGGCATGCAGAGCCGAGACTTCGTCTCGGTCGAGGACGTGGTCAAGGTCAATCTGCACTTCCTGGATCACCCGGAGAAAAGCGGCATCTTCAATCTGGGCAGCGGCCGGTCGCAGCCGTTCAATGATGTGGCCGAGGCCACCGTCAATGCCTGCCGCCGCCACGAGGGCAAGCCGGCGCTGACCTTGGCCGAGATGGTGCAGCAGGGCATCGTCGAATACATCGCGTTCCCGGACGCGCTGAAGGGCAAGTACCAGAGCTTCACCGAGGCTGACATCGCCAAGCTGCGCGAAGCCGGCTATCACGACGCGATGCTGTCGGTCAGCGAGGGCGTCAATCGTTACGTCGATTGGCTGATGAGCCGCCAAGGCTGAGCCGCGTTTGGCGAATTTGGGCCGCGCCGTCGTGAGACGGCGCGGCCTTTTGCATTTCAACGGCCGGAAATATCCTGCTGCAGCCGCATGCGGGCGCGGGCGTCGCGCTCGGCCAGAATCTGCTGGTTTTGCAGGGTATCGGCGACAAAATCGATATGCCGTTCCGCCGCCAGTTGCGCGGCGTCCGGCTGGCGGTCGCGTATCGCCTGCCAGATGGCCAGGTGTTGCGCGCGCAGCGCCTCGGCCACTTCGCCGACGGCGAACAGATTGGCGATATTGTCCTTCACGTGCCGTTGCAGCATGGCCAGCAGGCTGCCGGACAGGTGGGCGAACAAGACATTGTGCGAAGCCTCGGCCACGGCCTGGTGGAATGCCACGTCGGCCTGCGCCTGCTCGGCCAGGCTGCCGCCGCGATAGGCCTGTTGCAGCCGGTCCACGCAGTGCTGCAGCCGTTCCAGGTCCGCCGTCGTCGCGCGGCTGGCGGCGCAGCGCGCCACCGTGCCTTCCAATACGCGGCGGAACTCCAGTACATCGTCGTGCAATTCCTCGTGCTGGTTCAGCAAGGCTTCCCAGGGGTCGGAAAACGCCGTTTCCAGGCGGTCCGTCACCCAGGTGCCGCCGCCCTGGCGGCTGGATAGCAGGCCGCGCGATACCAGCTGTTGTATCGCTTCGCGCAAGGAGGGGCGAGACACGCCGAACTCCTCGGCCAGTTGCCGTTCCGGCGGCAGCCGGTCGCCGGGTTTGAGCACGCCGTCGAGTATGCGTTTTTCCAATTGCTGCACGATCATGTCGGACAGCTTGGGCAGGGTGACTTTCGGATAGGCCATGGCAGGGATGATTGGTCTGACCAGATAGGCCAGCATAACAAATGCCTTATCCATTGTCATGACGGAGAGGACTATCTAATTTTTGAGATTTGCTATAAAGACCTAGTACTTTTATCAGAGGAATGCCGCCATGTCCGACCTTCTGAAGAAGATTGACGCCCGGACCAAGCTGGCAGGCACCAATAAACTGGAAATCCTGCTGTTTTCGCTAGGCAACGATCAGCGTACCGGGCGCAAGGAAGTGTTCGGCATCAATGTGTTCAAGGTGCGGGAAGTGATGCGCACGCCGGAGATTACTTCGGCGCCGGAAATGCCGGCCTCGGTGGAAGGCATGGTCAGTCTGCGCGGCTCGCTGGTGCCGGTGATCGATCTGGGTAAATACACCGGGATCATGTCGGAGAAGCGGCCGGAAATCATGATCATCACCGAATACAACGGCCATACCCAGGGCTTCCTGGTGGAGACGGTGGACACCATTCTGCGGCTCGATTGGGCGGCGATGCGCGTCCCGCCGGACATGATAACCAACCGCATGGCGGGCTTGGTCACGGCTGTCACCGAGCTGGACAACGGCACGCTGGTGATGATGATGGATGTGGAGAAAGTCCTGGCCGAAACCTGCCTGGTGGATGAGGCCCAGAGCTATATCGCCATTGAGCCGGTGAAGGAGGATCGCCATATCTTCTTCGCCGACGACAGCGCGGTGGCGCGCAAGCAAATCGAGCGCACGCTGGAGGCGATGCACATCCGCTATACCTCGGCCATCAACGGCATGCGCGGCTGGGAAGATCTGCAAAAGATGGCGCAGCAGGCGGAGGCGGCCGGCCACAAGCTTAACCAGGTTCTGCACCTGATCCTGACTGATGTGGAAATGCCGGAGATGGACGGCTATATGTTGACCAAGATGATCAAGGACGATGCCCGCTTCGCAGGCATTCCGGTGTTGATGCATTCCTCATTGTCCGGCATGGCCAACAAGAAGCTGGGCGAGTCGGTGGGTGTGGATTCCTATGTCTCCAAGGATGAGCCGCAGAAGCTGGCCAGCAAGCTGCGCGAGATGCTGCTGCTGGATAAGGCGGCGTAGGCTTTCTATCCTGTTTCCAGGCTAACGCCATTCAGCATGGCAGGGCGCGTCAGTCCGACGGCGGCGCGCCCTTATTGTTGCCTCCCCGCATGATTCATCGAGCTTTTCCCGGGCGCCGTCATCATATCAGGCTCGCCATCTCGACAGTCCTCTTGTCATATTGACGAAACCAAGCATTCACTCTAAAGTGGTTTTTATAAAAATAATTGGTCTTACCAATTTACAAAGGAAGCCATGAAGACGCCTGCCGATGTTTATCTGTTCGGCACCTGTCTGCTCGACCTGTTCCTGCCGGAGGCTGGCCTGGATGCCATCGCTCTGCTGGAAAGGTTGAGCGTGCGGGTGCATTTCCCTCAAGCCCAGAGCTGCTGCGGTCAGCCGGCCTATACCAGCGGCCATCCTAAGGAAGCGCTGGCGGTGGCGCGCGCGCAATTGTCCTGCTTCCCGGAGGACTGGCCCATCGTGGTGCCGTCCGGCTCTTGCGGCGGCATGATCAAACACCACTGGCCTCGCCTGTTCGCCGGGGAGCCGGACGAAGTGCAGGCTTGCGACATCGCGGCGCGGGTAGTGGAGTTTTCCGATTTCCTGCTGAACCACCTCGACTGGCAGCCACAGGACCAGGGCGCGCCGGTCAAGGTGGCGGTGCATACCTCCTGTTCGGCGCGGCGCGAGATGGGTGTGCACAAGACCAGCTGGGCATTGGTGGACCGCTTGCAGAATGTCGAGCGCGTGGTGCACGACCACGAATCCGAATGCTGCGGCTTCGGCGGCACCTTCTCCATCAAGCACCCGGACATCGCCGGCGCGATGGTGGCGGACAAGGCGCAAGCGCTCGCGAACAGCGGCGCGGTGGAGTTTGTCACCGCCGATGGCGGCTGCCTGTTGAATATCAACGGCAAGCTGGGGCAGTGCGGCAGCGGATTCAAGGGCCGGCATCTGGCCAGCTTCCTGCTGGAGCGCACCGGAGGCAAGCGATGAGTGCCCGGGCTTCCATCTTGCAGAAGTTGCGCGCAGCGCCACGGCAGGCGCTTTCGCGCCCGGACCTGGCCGGCCATTTCCAGCATTTTTCCAGGCCTGACGATGAAGTCGCCCGCTTGCGCCACTGGGCGGCGATGATGCGCGCGGTGAAAACGGAAATTTTGTGGACCCGGCAAGACAACTGGGACGCAGCCTTGCTGGATTGGCTGGCGGCGCATCCGCAGCCCTCCATTGTCTTGTCCGACACCCCGCATGGCCGTCGCCTGGCGCAGCGCCTGGAGAGCGTCCATAACGCGCCGCGCATCGTCTGGTTCGACCATGAGGTGGATGACTGGAAGGCGGAGCTGTTCGACATCGCCGCCGGCTTCACCGCCGCGCGCTGCGGCATAGCCGCCACCGGCACGCTGGCGCTGTGGCCGGACGAGGCCGAGCCGCGCACCATGAGCCTGGTGCCGCCCTTGCACATCGCCTTGTTCGACGCCGCCAAGCTGTACCCGGATTTTTATTCCGCGATGACGGCCGAGCGCTGGTCTGACGGCATGCCTACCAACGCCTTGCTGATTTCCGGCCCCTCCAAAACCGCCGACATCCAACAAACCTTGGCCTACGGCGCGCACGGCCCGCGCGAGTTGCTGGTACTGGCGCTGCTGCCGCCGCACATCGCCATCCATGACGTGGAAGGAGAGGCGTGATGAGCGAGCACAAGATCACCATCTATCCTTCCCGCGCCTTCAAGGACAACGCCAAACTGGCGCTGACGGATGGCAAGCTGCGGCAAAGCCTGCGCGGCGCGATGGATTTCCTGATGGCCAAGCGGCTGTCGGCATTTCCCGACGAGGCCGAACTGGCGGCCCTGCGCACCTTGGGCGAGGGCATACGCCAGCGTTGCCTGTCCAGGCTGCCGGATTTGCTGGAGCAGCTGGAGAAAAAACTCATCGCCAACGGCGTCCGGGTGCATTGGGCGGAAACGCCGGATGAGGCCAATCGCATCATCCACGGCATCGTCGCCGCCCGGAACGGCAAGCTGATGGTGAAGGGCAAGTCCATGGTCAGCGAGGAGATCGAGCTGAACCATTACCTGGCTGAGCAGGGCGTGGAGGCGGTGGAGAGCGATATGGGCGAGTACATCGTCCAGCTGGCTGGCGAGAAGCCCACCCACATCATCATGCCGGCCATCCACAAAACCAAGCAGGACATCGCCCAGTTGTTCCACGAGCAACTGCCGGACACGCCTTACACCGAGGATGTGGACGCGCTGATCCAGATCGGCCGCCGCGTGTTGCGGCAGAAGTATCTGGATGCCGATGTCGGCCTGTCCGGCGTCAATTTCGCCGTGGCGCAGACCGGCACCCTATGCCTGGTGGAGAACGAGGGCAATGGCCGCATGTGCACCACGGTGCCGGATGTGCATATCGCCATCACCGGCATCGAGAAGGTCGTGGAAAAGTTGGAGGATGTGGCGCCGCTGTACAGCCTGCTGACCCGCTCCGCCATCGGCCAGCCCATCACCACTTACTTCAATATGATCAGCGGCCCGCGCAAGCCGGGCGAGAAGGACGGCCCGCGCGAGGTGCATCTGGTGCTGCTGGACAACGGCCGCAGCCAAGCCTACGCCGACGAGCAGTTGCGCAAAACGCTGCAATGCATACGCTGCGGCGCCTGCATGAACCACTGCCCGGTCTACACCCGCATCGGCGGCCACGCCTACGGCACCACGTATCCGGGGCCGATAGGCGAGATCATCTCGCCGCATCTGATGGGGCTGGACAACACCCGCGACCTGCCGACGGCGTCCAGCCTGTGCGGCGCTTGCGGCGAGGTGTGCCCGGTGCGGATTCCGATTCCGGAAATGCTGATGCGGCTGCGCGAGGAAAGCCAGCGGCCGGCGCATGAGCGGGTGGCGCATCCCTTGCGCGGCCAGGGGGCGGCGGCCAGCACGGCGGAGCGCATGGCCTGGAAGGGCTGGCGGCTGGTCCATGCCTCGTCTAATCTATACCGGCTATTCGGTTGGACGGCCACGCGCTTGCGCAAGCACGCGCCCAAAAACCAGCTGGGCTGGACGCAGAACCACCTGCCGTTGACGCCGGCGCCCAAGACGCTGCATGAGCTGGTGCGCGAGCGCGAGGCGAAGCGGGGAGGCAAAGCATGACCCCTGCCCACGCCGCTTTTTTGGCGGACTTGCGTCGCGTCATGCCGGACAAGCGCATCTATACCGATCCGCTATCCACGCTGGCCTATGGCACCGATGCCAGCTTCTACCGGCTGCGGCCGCAGATTGTCGCCAGGGTGGAGAGCGAGGACGAGGTGGCCGAGCTGCTGCGGCTGGCCAGGTTGCGCCACGTTGCCGTCACCTTCCGCGCCGCCGGCACCAGCCTCTCCGGCCAGGCCGTCAGCGATTCGGTGCTGGTCTTGCTGGGCGATGGTTTCAATCGCGGCGAGGTGCTGGACGGCGGCGAACGCATCCGTCTGGCGCCGGGCATGATAGGCGCGCACGCCAACGCCATGCTGGCGCCGTATGGGCGCAAGATCGGCCCTGATCCGGCGTCGATCAACACCGCCAAGATAGGCGGCATCGCCGCCAACAACTCCAGCGGCATGTGCTGCGGCACGCGTGACAACAGCTACCACACCCTGCAGGCGCTGCGGGTGCGCTTGCTGGATGGCGGCGCGCTGGACACGGCAGATCCGGCCAGCGTCGCGGCGTTCCGCGAGTCGCACGCTGGCTTGCTGGACGGCTTGGCGCAGCTGTCGCGCGAGCTGGCCGGCGATGCCGAGCTGGCCGAGCGGGTGCGCCGCAAGTACCGGCTGAAGAACACCACCGGCTACGGCATCAACGCGCTGTTGGATTTTGCTGATCCGGTGGACATGCTGGCGCATTTGATGATCGGCTCCGAAGGCACGCTGGGCTTCATCTCCGAGATCACCTTCAACACGGTGGTCGAGCATCCGCACAAGGCGTCGGCGCTGGTGTGGTTCGATGAGCTGGATTCCTGCTGCCGCGCCGTATCGGCCTTGAGCGCTGTGCGCGATGCCGGCGGCGTGTCGGCGGTGGAACTGATAGACAGCCGCAGCATTCGCGCGGTGCAGGGCAAGCCGGGACTGCCGGATTTCCTGTATCAGCCGGTGGGGCCGGGCAGCGCCTGCCTGCTGATCGAGCTGCGGGCGGAGAGCGAGGCCCGGCTGGACGAATGCTCGGCCCAGATCGAAACGCTGCTGGCTGGCTTCCGGCCCAAAGTCTCCAGCGGCTTCAGCCGCGACGCACGCGAGTGCGAAACCTACTGGGCCTTGCGCAAGGGCCTGTTCCCGGCAGTGGGCGCGGCGCGGCCGGTGGGCACCACGGTGGTGATCGAGGATGTGGCTTTTCCAATACCCCAGCTGGCCGACGGCGTGGCCAAGCTGACCGCGCTGTTCGACAAGCACGGCTACGACGAGGCGCTGCTGTTCGGCCATGCGCTGGATGGCAATCTGCACTTCGTGTTCGCGCCCGGTTTCGAAAGCCCGGCCGAGGTCGCCCGCTACGATGGCTTCATGCAGGACGTCAGCGACTTGGTGGCCGGCGAGTACGACGGCTCCTTGAAAGCCGAGCACGGCACCGGCCGCAATGTCGCGCCGTTTGTGCGCCAGGAGTGGGGCGACGCCGCCTGGCACATCATGCGCCGCATCAAGGCGCTGTTCGATCCGCAAGGCCTGCTCAATCCCGGCGTGATCATCACCGACAACGACAGGCTGCACCTGGAAAACCTGAAACCGATGCCGGCGGCGGACGAACTGGTGGATCGCTGCACCGAATGCGGCTTCTGCGAGCCGGCCTGCCCGTCGCACGGGCTGACGCTGAGTCCGCGCCAGCGCGTGGTCAGCTGGCGGCGCATCCGCCAATTGGAACGCGACGGCGGCGGCGCGGCGGAACTGGCGGCTTTGAAGGCAGGCTACCGCTACCGCGCCATCGATACCTGCGCCGCCACCGGCATGTGCGCCACGCGCTGCCCGGTGGGCATCAACACCGGCCTGCTGATGAAAAAGCTGCGAGGCCCAAGCAAGCGTCCCGCCTTGGCCGGCTTCGCCACGCGGCATATGGGCTGGATGACGGCTGCGGCGCGGGCCGGTTTGAGGCTGGCGCACGGCTTGGGAGCGCAGCGGCTGCATGACATGACCCGCCGCCAGCCGAACGAGCGCAAGGTCATCCCCTTGGTTCCGGCTAGTTTGCCGCGCGCCGCCGCGCCGCTGCCGAAGCTGGGCGGCGAGGGCGAGCCAGTGGTGCTGTTCGTCAGCTGCGTCAACCGAACGCTGGCCGAGGGCGAGGGCGGCGAGTCCGTCGCCGCGCATACGATCAATCTGCTGCGCCGCGCCGGTTTCGCGCCGGTGTATCCGCCCGGCCATGACGGCCTGTGCTGCGGCCAGCCTTTCGCCTCGGCCAATGCGGCGGATGCCTTGGCCGTCAGCCAGGCCTCGCTGAATGAGGCGCTGCTGCAGGCCAGCAATCAAGGCCGCCACCCGGTGTATCTCGACAACAGCCCGTGCGCGGCGCGCGTCAAGCAGGCGCAGGCCGAAGGCTTGCTGGATGCCCGCTTACAGCTGTTCGATGCAGCGAGCTTCCTGGCTGAGAAAGTTCTGCCCAGATTGGAAATCGCGCAGCGGCTGCCGCAATTGGCCTTGCACATCCCTTGCAGCGCCACCGCCATGGGCGCGGCCGGCAGCTTGAAACAACTGGCCGCCAGTTGCTGCGACGAGCTGACTGTACCGGACATCGCCTGCTGCGGCTTCGCCGGCGACAAGGGCTTTACCGTGCCGGAGCTGAACGCCCACAGCCTGAGGAGATTGAAGCCCGCCTTGCCGGATGCCTGCCGCCATGGGGTGTCGATGAGCCGAACCTGCCAGATCGGCCTGACTGAGCACGGCGGCATCCCATACCGCAGCATCGAGGCGCTGCTGGATTTCTGCACCACCCCAAACAGCGGTCCGTCATGAAGACCGTCTTTTCAACGCTGATGTAAACCCAAGAAACGCAAGCCAGCCTCTAGCATGCCGCCGCGCGCCCAGCCCGTCGGCAGGGGAGCGGCTGCGCCTGCGAAACCAGGAATGAGGAGAAGCCACCCATGCAAGCAATCTGGACGCAACACTATTTCCCATCCGGCAGCCTCGCGCTGTCGGCGTTGATGGCCGCGCTGCCCATCGTTTTTTTCTTTGTCGCTTTGGCGGTACTGCGGCTGAAGGGCCATGTGGGCGGCACGTTGACGGTGCTGATCGCGCTGGCGGTGGCCATCTTGTTTTACGGCATGCCGGCGCAGATGGCGCTGGCGGCGGCGGCCTTTGGCTTTGGCTATGGCCTGTGGCCGATCGCCTGGATCATCGTCGCGGCGGTGTTCCTGTACAAGATCACCGTCAAGACCGGGCAGTTCGACATCATCCGCGCCTCGGTGCTGTCGGTGACCGAGGACCAGCGGCTGCAGATGCTGCTGGTGGGCTTCTCGTTTGGCGCTTTTCTGGAGGGGGCGGCCGGTTTCGGCGCGCCGGTGGCCATCACCGCCGCGCTGCTGGTGGGGCTGGGCTTCAATCCGCTGTACGCGGCCGGGCTGTGCCTGATCGCCAACACCGCGCCGGTGGCCTTCGGCGCGATGGGCATCCCCATCATCGTGGCTGGGCAAGTGACGGGTCTGGACCCTTTCCTGATCGGTGCCAAGGCTGGCCATCAGCTGCCCATCCTGTCGGTGATCGTGCCGTTCTGGCTGGTCATGATGATGGACGGCCTCAAGGGCGTGCGCCAGACCTGGCCGGCGATCCTGGTGGCCGGGGTGTCGTTCGCCGTCACCCAGTTTTTCACTTCCAATTACATCGGGCCGGAGCTGCCGGACATCACCTCGGCCCTGGTCAGCCTTGTGTGCCTGACGCTGTTCCTGAAGGTGTGGCAGCCGCGCGAGATCTTCACTTTCAGCGGCCGCCGCGCGCCGACGGCCCGCCTGGCCAGCGGTTTCAGCCTGCCGCAGATCGTCCGCGCCTGGAGTCCGTTTTTGATCCTGACCGCGCTGGTGACGGTGTGGAGCGTCAAGCCGTTCAAGGCTTTGTTCGGCAAGGGCGGCGCGCTGGAGGGGTGGGTGTGGAAGCTGCATGTGCCGGGGCTGGACAAGCTGGTGCTCAAGACTGCGCCCATCGTCGCGCATGACACGCCGTACGAGGCCTTGTACAAGTTCGATATCGTCTCCGCCGTCGGCAGCGCCATCTTCCTGGCCGCGCTGCTGTCCATGGCCTTGCTGAAGTTCTGCCCGGCCGACGGCGCGCGCGCCTTTGCAGAGACGCTGGCCGAGCTGCGCCGGCCGATTCTGTCCATCGGCATGGTGCTGGCCTTCGCCTTCGTCGCCAATTATTCCGGCATGTCCAGCACGCTGGCCTTGTGCCTGGCCAATACCGGGCAGGCTTTCCCGTTTTTCTCGCCATTCCTGGGCTGGCTGGGCGTGTTCCTGACCGGCTCCGACACCTCGTCCAATGCGCTGTTCTCGGCCTTGCAAGCTGCCACCGCGCACCAACTAGGCGTGTCGGACGTGCTGTTGGTGGCGGCCAACACCACCGGCGGCGTCACCGGCAAGATGATTTCGCCGCAGTCCATCGCCGTGGCTTGCGCGGCGGTGGGGCTGATAGGCAAGGAGGCGGACCTGTTCCGCTTCACGCTGAAGCACAGCCTGATTTTCTGCAGCTTCGTCGGCGTGCTGACCTGGCTGATGGCGTATATGGGGTAGGGCGGATGCCCCGCTTGCGGGGCGATCCGCCGAGTGGCGCTCTCGCTCCAGGAGGAGGGCACAAGGGAAAATTTCTATTCAGTGATCCCGCGCATGCCCTCCGCCCTTACCGCTGGTTATTAGATTAGAAATAACGATTTCGCATGCGCTGATAGCTAATCGATATAATGGGGCCAGCTTTGGGAGAGTCACCGTGTACAAACATCTGGAAGATTTCGTCGGCAGCACGCCGTTGGTCAAACTGAAACGTCTGCCATCCGGCAACGGCAACGTGGTGTTGCTGAAGCTGGAGGGCAACAATCCGGCGGGCTCGGTCAAGGACAGGCCGGCGCTGTCGATGATTCGCCGCGCCGAGCAGCGCGGCGACATCCAGCCCGGCGACACGCTGATCGAACCCACCAGCGGCAATACCGGCATCGCGCTGGCGATGGCGGCGGCGATGATGGGTTACCGCATGGTGCTGATCATGCCGGAAAACTCCAGCGCCGAGCGGGTGCAGGCGATGCGCGCCTACGGCGCCGAGGTGATCCTGACCCCGGCGGCCGGCTCCATGCCCGCCGCCATCGATCTGGCGCGCAGCATGGAGGCGGCTGGAGAGGGCCGCATCCTGGACCAGTTCTCCAATCCGGACAATCCGCAGGCGCATTACGAAACCACCGGCCCGGAAATCTGGGAGCAGACCGGCGGTCGAATCACCCATTTCGTCTCCAGCATGGGCACCACCGGCACCATCATGGGCACCAGCCGTTTCCTGAAAGAAAAAAATCCTGCCATCCGCATTGTCGGCGTGCATCCGGAGCCGGGCAGCCAGATCGCCGGCATCCGCAAATGGGAAGATCCGTATGTGCCCAAGATCTGCGACTTCTCCCGCGTCGATGAGATCCAGCATGTCGGCCAGCAAGAAGCCGAAGATACCGCCCGGCTGCTGGCGCGGCGCGAAGGCGTCCTGGCCGGCCCGTCTTCCGGCGGCGCATTGGCGGTCGCCCTGCGCCTGGACGCCCAACTGAAGGACGCGGTCATCGTGTCCGTGGTGTGCGATAGGGGCGACCGTTACCTTTCCACCGGATTGTTCGACCACGCTTGACGGTGTGTCGACGGCGGCCGGCTTGGCGGCGATGGAAGGGTTGATTAGCATGTGGGTTTTGCCAATGGAATGCCATCATGCTGCAACTGTATGTTGATCACGATTTCCTCAGCCCCTACGCCATGGCGGCTTTTGTCGCATTGACCGAGAAGGGCCTGCCTTTTGCCGTTCTCACCCGCAATCTTGACGGCGGCGAGCAGTTCGAGCCGGGTTATCGCGCGCAGTCGCTGACTTCGCGCGTCCCCATGCTGGTGGACGGGGATTTTCATCTCAGTGAGTCGTCCGCCATCATCGAATACCTGGAAGACGCCTATCCCGACACCGCCCGCGTATTGCCCATGGATTTGAAGGCTCGCGCCCGCGCGCGCCAGTTGCAGGCCTGGCTGCGCAGCGATCTCTTGCCGTTGCGGGACGAGCGTACCACCGCCACCGTGTTCGGGCGCAAACCGGCATTGCAACTATCGCCAGCCGCCCGCGCGGCGGCGGACAAGTTGATCGCGGTGGCCGAGGCATTGGTGCCGGCCGATGGCGGCAATCTGTTTGGCGACTGGTGCGTGGCCGATGCCGAGCTGGCTTTGTTGTTGCGGCGATTGACGCAGGACGAACTGCCGGCCCGCTTGGCGGCCTATGCGGACCTTCAGTGGCGGCGGCCATCGTTTGCGGCTTGGCGGGCGCGCCAGCCCGAGTAGTCAGTCGCATATTTTCTATAATGCCTTGATGACAAGGCAGGGGATGGCGATGGTGCTATCGCGGATAGGCAGGCAGTTGGCCTGCATTGTGCTGTCCTGGGCTTGCGCGCAGCCAGCATGGTCTACGCCGCGCGATCTGTTTTTCGTCACGCAGTTGTTTCCCCCCTTTATCACGGAGGATGCGGCGGGCAAGCCGGATGGCGGGCTGGTGCTTGTGCTGCAGGAAGCCTGCCGGCGTCTATCCTGGCGTTGCACGGTGCAGGTCATGGTATGGAAGCGCGCCTTGCTGATGATCAGCCTGGGCGAGGCCGATGGCCTGGTTCTGGCGCAGGATACGCCGGAGCGGCGAGCAGTGATGGACTTGTCCCGGCCGGTGCTGACCAGTAGTTATGGACTTTATGCGCGCAATGGCAATCCGCTGCGCTATCGGCAGCCGGCGGATTTGTCCGGGCACAAGATAGCCGTGTATGGACCATCAGTATCGCAGTCCAGTTGCGAAAAGCTGGTGCAGGGCGTGCCGGGTATCGCTCTGACGGTGGAACTGGACCCGCAAACCGTATTGCGCAAACTGTCTGCCGGCCGCTATGGCAACGAGGCGGTGGCCTTTTCCAACGATGATGTGGCGCGCTACTGGATCCGTCGCGATGGTTTATCTAATTTGCATCAACTGGCTGAAGTGAAAACGCTTGCCTACTTGTACGGTTTCACTCGCAGCCGCGTGCAGCCCGGCATGCTGGACGAATTCAACCGCGCGCTGGATGAGATGTGCCGCGATGGCAGCTTGCAGAAGCTGGCCGCGCCTTCCGGCATCCGCCCGGTTGCCTGCCGCTGAATGCGCGTTGAGCGGGCAAAGCGGTTATCATAAGGGCACATTCCGCCGCGACCACGGCGTTCCACGCAGCGCAGAACAAGCAAAACCATGTCGCAACATACATTTTCCCCGGACGAGAATGTCCATTGCAGCCCCAAGGGTTGGTATCAGCTGGCCAGCGAGCGGCCAGGCTTCATTCACGACGCGGCGCAGGCCGCCGCCATTGAGCAATTGGACCGGCTGTGGCACCAATTGGTGGATTTCAAGGCCAAGCGTAACCGCTTCCTCGGCCGCAGCCTGCGCAGCCCGGAAGTGCCGCGCGGCCTGTATTTCTGGGGCGGCGTCGGCCGCGGAAAAAGTTTCCTGATGGATGCCTTCTACGCCTGCGTGCCTTACCGCCGCAAGCGCCGCATACACTTCCACAACTTCATGGCGGAAACGCACCGCGAGCTGCGCAAATTCGCCGGCAACAAGGACCCGCTGCTGGCCTACGCCGACCAGATCGCCAAGGCCACCCGGCTGCTGTGTTTCGATGAATTCCACGTCTCCGACATCGCCGACGCGATGATACTGGGCCGCCTGCTGGCGGCCTTGCTGGAGCGCGGCGTGGTGGTGGTGACCACCTCCAACTACGCGCCGGACGATCTCTACCCGAACGGCCTGCAAAGGCAGAACTTTCTGCCGACGATAGCGCTGATCAAGCGCGAGCTGGACGTGCTGAACGTGGACGGCGGGCATGATTACCGTCTGCGCGAGCTGACGCGCGAGCCGCTGTTCATGGTGCCGGCGGATGAGGCCAACGAGCGGCGGATGGAACAGTTGTTTGTCAAAGTCGGCACTGGTGCCGAGCTGCCGCAAAAGTCCATCACCGTATTGGACAGAGAGATTGCGGTGAAGCGGATGTCGCCCGGCGTGATCTGGTTCGACTTCATGGCGCTGTGCGATGGCCCGCGCGCGCAGACCGACTATCTGGAAATCGCCAGCGAATACCACACGGTATTCCTGTCCGGCATCCCCAAGCTCACTGCCAAGCAGGCGTCCATCGCCCGCCGCTTCACCTGGCTGGTGGACGTGTTCTACGATAATCGCGTCAAGCTGATCGCCTCGGCCGAGGCGCCGCCGGAGGAAATCTATACCGAAGGCGTGCAATCCGGCGAATTCTTCCGCACAGCCAGCCGCCTCACCGAGATGCAGTCCAAGAGCTATCTGGAACTGCCGCATCAATCGATGGCGCAAAGCCACGACCAGCCGCCGCCGGGCGTGGCGCTGTAGACATCAGTTGCGCGCCGGCTGGATATCCAGTTCCTGGATATGGTCGGCCGCCATGATGTCGCGCGCCAGGTCCACCACGCTGAAGAAGGTGCGGCGGTCCTGCGCCGAAATCATGAAGCTCCAGCGGGTGCCGCTGGCGTCCGCCTGGATGCTGATGCTTTCCTCATGCAGCTTGAGGCCGAACGGCGACAAGCGGCCAGCCAGCGTTTCCACCGTCCAGGAATGCTCCGGATTGAGCTTGACGTTGACGAACAGGCTGACCCGGCGCGGCAGCACGCCTTCTATCCGGTTGACCACGGTGACGAAGACCATGCACAGAATGGTCAGCGCGATGGCTGCCGCGTAGAAGCCTACGCCGATCAGGATGCCGATCACCGACGACATCCACACCGATGCGGCCGAGGTCAAACCGCTGATGCTCAACCCCTCTTTCATGATCATGCCGGCGCCAAGAAAGCCGATGCCGGTCAACACCCCCTGCGCTACCCTTGTCATATCGGGGTGGACGGCGTCAGGCGCGGCGCCGCCGTACCAGTAGCCGGAATAGCCGATGATGGTGATCGCCGCGGCCGAGGCCATGCAGACCAGGCCATAGGTGCGCATGCCGGCGGCGCGGCCGTTGTACCAGCGCTCGTAGCCCAGCAGGCTACCCAGGCACAAACCGCCCAGCAGATTGCCGATCACCAGCAGGTTGATCTGCCATTTGGACGCGCTCCAGTACAGATCCGACAATTGCGACCAGCTCCACTCCATGCATGCCTCCATGAGAGCCGCGCAAGCCGGCGCGGCACAATCGCTTAAATCGCGCATGATGGCATATCCGCTGTCTTTGCCCAAGCATGCGTCCACGCAGGGCTGGCGCGCGAAGTGCTTACACAGCGTTATTTCTTCACGTGAAAATATGTAGTGTGAGGACTACATATTTGCGTTTTCCCCCTTCCCCTATGCGGTGGCACTCTGCTATAAATCGATGCTGATCACGTTTTAGCAGGCATTCAGCGATTTTTGCGCTGCAATGTAGCAAAGGTACACAAGGAGAGCGCATGACTCGGGTACTGGTAGTCGGCAGTATCAATATGGATCTGGTGACCTCGGCCAGGCGCCTGCCGCAACTGGGCGAAACGCTGCTGGGAGAGGGCTTCGCCACCTATCCGGGCGGCAAGGGCGCCAACCAGGCCGTCGCGGCCGCGCGCCTGGGCGCGCAAGTGGCGTTGCTGGGCTGCGTGGGCAATGACGCGTTTGGCCGCCAACTCCTGGCGCACCTGGAGGCAGAGGGCGTGGACATCCGCCGGGTGGCGACCGTGGACGGCTCGACCGGCATCGCCGCCATCACCGTCAGCGGCGGCGACAACGCCATCGTGGTGGTGCCGGGCGCCAACCACCAGCTGACGCCATCGCATTTGGATGCCGCCGAGCAGGCTTTTGCTGAAGCCGACGTGGTGCTGACCCAGCTCGAAATCCCGCTGGAGACGGTGCGCCATGCCGCGCTGCTGGCCCAGCGCCATGGCAAGCCGCTGCTGCTGAATCCCGCGCCGGCCGTGGCGCTGCCGGAAGCATTGCTGCAAAGCGTCGCCTTGCTGACGCCCAACGAACATGAATTCCTTACCCTGCTGGCCCAGCCCGACGCCGACTGGCGCGCCCAACTGGCGGAGCGGCCAGGCAAGTTGGTGATGACCCATGGCAAGCATGGCGCCTACTTCGCGCTGAAGCGCGGCGAGCTGCGCCATCAGCCCGGCTTCGAGGTGCAGGCGGTAGACAGCACCGGCGCCGGCGACACCTTCAACGGCGCGCTGGCCACCTTCCTGCCGCTGGGTCTGGAAGAGGCGGTGCGCCGCGCCAACGCCGCCGGCGCGCTGTCGGTTACCCGGCACGGTGCCCAGGGCGGCATGCCCACGCTGGCCGAGCTGGAAGCTTTTCTGGGGAGCAAAGCATGAAGAAGCATGGCCATCTGAACCGCGACATCGCGCGCATTCTGGCATCCATGGGCCATACCGACAGCCTGGTGATCGCCGACTGCGGCCTGCCCATCCCGCCCGGCGTGGAGTGCGTGGACCTGTCGCTGAAACTGGGCCAGCCCGGCTTCCTGGAAACGCTGGACAGCGTGCTGGCGGATTTCCAGTGCGAGCGCGCGGTGTTCGCCAGCGAATCCCAGGATCGCAATCCGCCGGTAGCCGCCAAGGCCGCGGCCATGGCGCAGGATGGCGTGGCGCTGGAGTTCGTCAGCCATGAAACGTTCAAGGCGCGCTGCCAGGCCGCGCGCGCGGTGATCCGCACCGGCGAGTCTACGCCTTACGCCAATGTGATCCTGCACTCCGGCGTGATTTTCTGAGGAGCCGCACCATGCAAGTGACCATGCGCGGCATCAGCAAGGCCTTTGGCCCGGTGAAGGTGCTGCAGAATGTGGCGTTCCATCTTGAAGGCGGGGAAATCCACGCGCTGATGGGCGAAAACGGCGCCGGCAAGTCCACGCTGATGAAAATCCTCAGCGGCGTGCACCGCGCCGACGAGGGCGAGATTCTGCTGGACGGCAAGGCTGTCGGACTGGGCGACACCGCCGCCGCGGAAGCGGCCGGCATCGCCATCATTCACCAGGAACTGAACCTGATCCCGCAACTGTCGGTGATGGAGAACCTGTTCCTGGGCCGCGAGCCGTCGCGCTTCGGCGTCATCGATTTTGCCGCGATGCGTCGCCAGGCCAGGGCGCAGCTGGCGGCGCTGGGCGCGGAGGGCATCGATCCGGATGCCGAAGCCGGCAGCCTGTCCATCGGCCAGCAGCAGATGGTGGAAATCGCCAAGGCCCTGGCGCTGAAGGCGCGCGTGCTGATCATGGACGAGCCGACGGCGGCGCTGACCGAGCGCGAGATCGACCGGCTGTTCGGCTTGATGGCCCAGTTGAAAGCCGATGGCGTGGCCATCGTCTATGTCTCGCACCGCATGGAAGAAATCTTCCGCGTCTGCGACAAGATCAGCGTGCTGCGCGACGGCTGCTTTGTGGGCGAGCGCGAGATCGCGCGCACGGATTTTGACGAAGTGGTGCGCATGATGGTGGGGCGCGAGATCGGCGAGCGCTACCCGCGGCGCGATGTCGCGCCCGGCGCGGTGCGCCTGAAGGTGGAGAATCTGGCCGACGAGGACATGGTCAGCGGCATAGGCTTTGAGGTGCGCGCCGGCGAGGTGCTGGGCATCGCCGGCCTGATGGGTTCCGGCCGCAGCGATATTCTGAAAACGCTGTTCGGCGCCAAGCGCCGCACCGCAGGCCGCGTCGAGCTGGACGGGCAGGCGCTGAGCGTGGCCGCGCCGGGCGACGCCATCGCCGCCGGCCTGGGCTTCGTGCCGGAAGACCGCAAGAGCAAGGGGCTGGTGCTGGGCATGTCGCTGCGCGAGAACGCGACGCTGGTGCACCTGGACCGTTACGCCCGGCTGGGCGTGGTGAACGCCGGCGATGAGAGGCGGGCGGTGGACGGCATGATAGAGCAGTTGCGCATCCGCACCCGCGACGCCGAGCTGGACGTCAAGTCATTGTCCGGCGGCAATCAGCAGAAAGTGGTGTTCGCCAAATGGCTGGCCCATCCGCCCAAGGTGTTGCTGCTGGATGAGCCGACGCGCGGCGTGGACGTGGGCGGCAAGGCCGAGATCTATCACATCATCAACCAGCTGGCCGCGGCCGGCACGGCCATCGTCATGGTGTCGTCCGAGCTGCCCGAAGTGCTGGCGCTGAGCAATCGCATCCTGGTGCTGCACGAAGGGCGTCAGGCCGGCATCTTCGACGCAGCCGCCAGCAATCAGGAAATCTTGATGGCCGCCGCCGCCGGCGGGGCCGTTGCCACCGAAAGCAGGAAGCAAGCATGACTCCGCAACAGAAAGCCAATCTGCAACGCCTTGGCCCCTTCATCGCTCTGGTGCTGGTAGCCGTCGGCCTGTCCGTGATGAGCCCGGACTTTCTCACCGTCAACAACCTGCTGAACGTGATGCGGCAGGTGTCGATCAACGCGCTGATCGCCTTTGGCATGACGCTGGTGATCCTGCTGGGCGGCATCGACCTGTCGGTCGGCTCCATCCTGGCGCTGTCGTCGGTGCTGACCGCCACGCTGCTGCGCAGCGGTTTCGATCCCATGCTGTCCACGCTGCTGGGCATTCTGGCCGGCGCGGCGATGGGCTTGGCCAACGGGTTGGTGATCAGCAAGGGCAAGGTGGCGCCGTTCATCGCCACGCTGGCCACCATGACCATTTTGCGCGGTCTGGCGCTGGTGTTTTCCAACGGCAGCCCGATCACCGGTTTCGACAGCGAGCTGTTTTCCATGTTGGGCGGCGGCTATGTGGCCGGCCTGGTGCCGGTGCCGGTGGTATGGATGCTGCTGCTGTTCGCCGGCTTCTGGTTCCTGCTGAAAAAAACGGTGTTTGGCCGGCATGTTTACGCCACCGGCGGCAACGAGGAAGCGGCGCGGCTGTCCGGAGTCAAGGTGGATCGCGTCAAGCTGTGGGTGTATACGGCTTCGGGTGCGATGTCGGCCATGGCCGGCGTGGTGCTGACTTCGCGCCTGAATTCGGCACAGCCGACGGCGGGCACCGGCTACGAGCTGGACGCCATCGCCGCCGTGGTATTGGGCGGCACCAGCCTCAGCGGCGGGCGAGGATGGATTTTCGGCACCCTGATCGGCGCGCTGCTGATCGGCGTGCTCAACAATGGCCTTAACCTGCTGGGCGTATCGTCGTTCTACCAGCAAGTGATCAAGGGCGCGGTCATCCTGCTGGCCGTTTTGCTGGATAGAAGCAACAAGAAGTGAGTACGCGCGGCGCAAGCCGCCATCCGTTCATTTTTCTGGGAGTCTCAGCATGAATCGCATTCTTACCCCGCTGCTGGCCGGCGCGCTGGCATTCGGTATCGCCGCCTGCTCCAAACAGGGTCCGGGCGCCGCGCCGGCCGCCGAGGCCAGCGCCGCCGCGGCCGACGGCAAGATCACCGTCGGCCTGGCGGTGTCCACCCTGAACAACCCGTTCTTCGTCGAACTGCGCGACGGCGCCGCGGCCGAAGCCAAGACGCAGGGCGTCAACCTGATCACGGTGGACGCGCAGGACGACCCGGCCAAGCAGCAGTCCAGCGTGGAAGACCTGATCCAGAAAAAGGTCAATGTGATCCTCATCAACCCCACCGACTCCTCCGCCGTGGCCAATGTGGTGAAGGAGGCGACGTCCAAGGGCATCAAGGTGGTGTCGCTGGACCGCAGCGTCAACGGCGCGGAAGTCAGCGCCCATATCGCCTCAGACAATATCGCGGGCGGCATGATGGCCGGCAAGTACCTGCTGGAGAAGCTGGGCGGCAAGGGCCGCATCGTCGAACTGGAAGGCATTGCCGGCTCTTCGGCGACGCGCGAGCGCGGCGAGGGCTTCCACCAGGTGGTGGATAAGATGGACGGCGTCAAGCTGCTGGCCAAGCAGCCGGCCGACTTCGACCGCGCCAAGGGCCTGTCTGTGATGGAAAACATCATCCAGGGCAACAAGGACATCCAGGGCGTGTTCGCGCACAACGACGAAATGGCGCTGGGCGCGGTGAAGGCGATCCAGGCGGCCGGCCTGAAGAACGTGGTGGTGGTGGGCTTCGACGCCACGCCGGACGCCGTGGCCGCGGTCAAGGGCGGCACGCTGGCCGCCACCGTGCAGCAGCAGCCTGGGCTGATCGGCCAGTACGGCGTGCAGACCGCCAAGCGTCTGGCCGAAGGGCAGAAGGTGGACAAGTTCATCCCGGTGCCGCTTAACCTGATCAAGCAGTAAGCGTCTGCAAGGGCCAGCCGGCATGGCCGGCCCTGGTTCTTCCGTTTATCATCCCTGGCGTCGCCCACCTCAACCCTCCTGACCATGAGCAGTTTCAAGCGCCTCACCATAGACGATATCGCCGCGCTGGCCGGCGTGTCGCGCACCACCGCCAGCATGGTGTTGAACGGTCATGCCGAGCGCTATCGCATCTCGCCGGCCACGGTGGAGCGAGTGCGCCAGGTGGCGAGCGAGCATCATTTCAAACCTTCGCAACAGGCGCGGAGCCTGCGCAGCCGCAGCAGCAATAGCATAGGGCTGGTGATTCCCGACCTGACCAACTCCACGCACGCCGAGCTGGCCCAGGCGCTGGAAAACGGCTGCCGCGCGCGGGATTACCAGCTGCTGATGGTGACAAGCGACGAAGACCCGGCACGCGAGAGCGCGGGCATCGGCCAGCTGGCGGCGCGCCAGGTGGACGGCATGATCGTGGTGCCGTGCAGCGGCGACGCCGCGCGCTACCAGCCCTGGACCGAACGGCTGCCGTTTGTCTTCGCCGACCGCCATATCCCTGGCAGCGGCATTCCGTCCGCGGTGACTGACGCCGAAGACAGCGTCAAGCGCTTGCTGGCGCCGGTGCTGGAGGCCGGCGTGGACGAGCTGGTGTATTTCGGCGGCCAGCCGCAGTTGTCCGCCAGCCGCGAGCGCCTTGCCGGCTTTCGCCATGCGCTGGCGGCGGCGGGTCTGGAGGAGGGAGAGGATTGGGTGGCCGAGCGGGATTTCCAGCGCGAGTCCGGCTACCGCATGCTGGCGGATTGGCATGCGCGGAACGGCCGCTATCCGCGCGCGCTGTTCACCGCCTCCATCACCTTGCTGGAAGGCGTGCTCTCCTTCCTGCGCGAGCGCCACAAGCTGCGAGAGGCACCGCAATACCTGCTGACATTTGACGATCACACGCTGCTGGACTGCCTGCCGCTGCCGGTGGACGCTATCCGGCAGGACAGCCGCGCCCTGGCTGAGGCCAGCCTGAGCCAGGTGCTGGCGCTATTGCGCGGAGAGGCGTTGGACGGCCCCGACCTGCGCATGCCGGCCAGCCTCAACTTGCGCCGGGTCTAAATGCCCTGCGTTGCCTGGCGCGCGGCCGGTTCGCGCGCATCGCGCATCAGCAGCGAACCGATGAGGAAAGTGGAGGACAGCAAGGTGGCGAAGGCCATCGCCAGGCCATAATCGCCGCCGCGCAGGTCCACCAGCCGCCCAAACACATAGGGCGCCACCGTGGCCAGCAGATAGCTCAGGAACCAGAACAGGCTGAAGGTGACGGCTGCCTTGTCCGGCGTCATGCCGGGTTGCTCCTGCGCCAGCGTCACCAGGCTGGTGATGGGCAGGAAAATGAAGAAGCCGGCCGCCAGCGCCGACGCGGTCACCAGCCCGGCGTTGTCGCTCCATCCCCATATTTGCGCATGCAGGCCGATCACCGCCAGCAGCTGCAACAGGCCTGAAATCCGCAGTAAGGGCAGGCGGTGCGTCATTTTCCTGGCCAGCCAAATGCCCGCCACCGTGCCGGCCAGCCCGGCCAGCACGACATACTTGGCCTGCTGGATGCCCGCGTTCTGGTAAAAGCTGAACAGGATGACGTAGAAGGCCAGCGTGCCGCTATAAGTGAAGGCCAGCAGCCAGTTGAAGCGCTCCCTCAGGCCCTGGCCCAGCGTGTGGCGCGGCGCGCCGGCTGCCGGTTTGGCTTCTTGAGCGCCATCCGCGCCGAATGCCAGCCACAGCGCGAGACAGAGCACGCTGCCCATCGAGACGGCCAGCAGCGTGGTTTGCCAGTCGCCAAACCATCCCAGCATGACCGGCAGCCCAAACAGGATGAGGGCGGTGCCGACGTTGAAGGCGACCGAGTTCAAACCGTTGACGAAGGGGCGCTCATCGGGCTCGAACCATTGCATGACGATGGGCGAGAAGTAGACGATGACCAGCGCGCCGCCCAGGCCCATCAAGAAACGCACCAAGAGCAGCCAGGGATAGCCGTGGACGAAGGGCGTCAGCACGCCCAGCGCCATCAGCGCCATGGCCAGCGCGACGGCTTTTTTGGCCAGCATGCGCGACAGGATGCCGGCAGCGATGAAGGTGCCCAGCAGCTTGGCGGCGGCCACGGCGTTGCTGATGTGAGAGCCGGCCGCCAGGTCGTGCACGCCCAGTTCGCGCATGATTTGCGGAATGAAGGCGCTGCCGCCGGCCCAGCTCATGCCAAAGAGGACATAGCTGGAAAACAACAGCGCTTCAATCAGGTATTTGTTGGTTTTCATCATGCCCTCGACAGATATCGAAATTGCCAGTGTCAGCGAGCGTCGTAGCGATGAAACCTGTTCTTTTAGACAGCCCAGCTGGCGGCATGGCTGCCCAGGGGCATGGCCGGCAGCGGCCAGCGCGCAGGCGTCAGCGATAGCTCGGCCGCATGGCGCACGGCGAGCAGTCGGCCAAAGCCCGAGTCGGTTTCCTCCAGCCAGGGACGGACGTCTTCCAGCGTGGGGATGGGTAAGTCGATCGCGCCTTCTACCCTGCCAAGGCCGCGCAACCAGTGCGCGGCCTGCGCCAGCGATACCTCCACATGCCAACTGCCGCCTTGCTGCCGCTGGTGGCGCAGCGCGGCCGTCGCGCCCAGCGCCGCCAGATAGCCGGCGATATGGTCCAGCGCCTGCGCCGGAAAGGCGCGCGGCGTCTCGGAACCGGCGGCCTCTGCTTCGGCCAGGTTGAAGCCGCTGGCGGTTTGCGTCAGCGAATCGAAACCGCGCCGCCCGGCCCATGGGCCTTGATTGCCGTAGGCGCTGAGCGAGACATAGACGATGCCGGGCCGTATCCGGGCCGCATCGTTTGGCGAGAAGCCGAGTTCGGCCAGCCCGCCTGGACGATAGCCCTGGATGAAGACATGCGCGTCGGCCAGCAGTCGGCGCAGGGCATCGCGGTCGGACTCGCGGGTCAGATCCAGCTGCGCATTGCGTTTGCCGCGTCCCATGTCCATGTCCAGCGTGGGAATGGTCGGCAGTTTGGGCGAGGTGATGTGCAACACGTCCGCGCCATGCGCCGCCAGCACGCGCCCGCCCACTGGGCCGGCGATGATGCGGGTCAGGTCCAGCACTCGCACGCCGCCAAGGGGGCGGTCCGCATCCGTCAGCGCCAGCGGTTCGGCATGGTCCAGGCGGGTCAGCGAAAACACAGCTTGCGCCGCCACCTCCTGGCCCTGAGGGTGGGCATCCCATTCCGCGAAGCTGCGCAGCGCGGTGGCCACCAGGCCGCGGGCGGCGGCGGCGTCTTCAAAATCAAAGGCTGTCCATTTTTGCAGCGCCGCCGTTACCGCTGCCTTGTCGTACTCGCACTGCAACAGTTGCAGCACGCCTTGGCAGTGATGAGGGAAGTTGGTGTGGATGCGCAGCCAGCGGCCGTCCCCGCAGCGGTAGATGCCGGCGATTTTGTCCCATGGGTCGCTCGGTTGAGCGCCATCGACCCGCAGATAGTGCTCGCTGCGAAATTCCGCGACGGCATGATGCAGATTGACGCTGACCGTTTGCCGTTCGCCGCCTCTTGCGTGCCAGAACGCCGCCGCGGACAGACCGCTTGCGGCGAGGCAGGCCTGGGCGGCGGCATCCAGCGCAAAGGAAGAGGGCAGCACGGGGCCCTGGCCCTGGAGGCACAATTGGTCCAGCCAAGCGGAATCCAGCTGGCTGTGCTGCCAGAGTTGTCGAATGGCCTGCTCTGCAATGCGGTTCATGGCGCTCCCCTTGATTGAAAATGACATTTAAATTCAGTGAGCAGGAAAGGTCAATTTATAGTCGTTAGTGGGAGCAGGTGGTTGGCATGGGAAACTTCGCTGTCGCCGTCATGCTAAAGAAGGGGGCTTAACGCGCTTGGGATTCCCCAGCCTCTGTCGCCGCCAAGTATTGCTGCAGCATAGCCAGGGAACAGGCCGGCTGAGCGCGCGCGATATGCAGGCCTGCATCATGGATGATCAGATGGGAGAGCTGATTGAGGCGGCGAAACTGGCCTGCGGGCAGGCCGTAAGGCTGCCAGGTTTCGCGTTTTTGCTGGCGGAATACTGCGGCATCGCTCCAATAGAGAGTATTGAGCCACGCCTCCATGCCGTGGTGGTTGCCTTGCATGCTGTACTCGCCATGAAAGAACAGCAGCTTCAGTTTTTCCATCAGTCTTGGAAACAGGTGGGAAGAGGATTCCTGCCATGCCGCCTGTTGCCTGGCGAATGGCGAGGGCGGCTTGAGCGCGCGCGGGTCGATATGCAGAGCTTGCTGCACCGCAGGTTTGGCCAGGTAATCGTCAAGCTGCGGGAAAGCATGATTGGGAGGGAAGCGGATGTCTTGCGAATCTCGGCCGCTGCATTGCTCGATATAAAGCTCCAACTCCCTCGCCAGCTGATTTGCGCGCTGGCGCTGCAGCGGTGACGGCGAGGCATTGGCTTGGCGAAAATCCTGTAGCAAGGTTTCGGCATGGCTCTTTTCTTCGGCATGGATCAGCCGGTGCTGGCTGGCAAATTCGATGTGGCTCTGCAGCTGGATTTCGGGCGCGATCAGCGCATTGCCCAGGCCCAGCCCTCGCAAGCGGATCTGGGGCTGGCCGCCATGGTTGCCATCGAGGATGCGATGGGCGAGATGCGCTTGCGTGTGGCAGGCCTGGCCAACGCCGAACAGATAGCAGTCAAGCTGCCGGTAGCGGGGCCAGCGCAACAGGAATTCCTGCAGCGCGTGATAGGCTTGCTGGCTGGTTTCCTCGTAGTTTGCCGGCTGATAGCGCGGATGGGTCAGGAAGGACAATCCATAGCCTAGCGGCTGATCGATGATCAGATAGTTGGCATGGAGGTGCCAGCTGAACGGATTGGCATGCACCCAGCCGGATTCGTCCAGCAGATACGGGCCGTGTCCATCGAACAGGCATGCCAGGGCATTCTGTTCCGTCGCTTGATTGATCCAGACCAGCAGCGGCGCCTGTTCTGGATTGCTGGCGGCTTCGCTGAACCAGAAATACAGCCAGCCGCCGGCATCATCGCCTATGGAAAGATAGCCGGACAGCTGGTGGGCGAGGACCGGGCCGAAGCCGGGGAATTGGCTTAGCACGGCGCTTTGGTCGAGAAACGGGTTTGCCTGGGTATTCATCGCTGATGCTCCATCCGTTTAATGACATTGGACTGGATTGCGCATCTTCTTTATAGACGTGCTATGGCTTGATGGCATGAAGCTTGCGAAAAATGCCGTGATTTTTCACATTCTGTTGCAGTTTAAGTTGTGTGGACGCTTGGCCGCCTTGTTGGGGTAGGGCAGCGATGCCGATTCACGACCAACCAAGATGGAGCTTTCCCATGCTGAGCCTGTATACCAATATCGCGGCACTGAACACCAAGTCCAATATGAACAGCACCCAAGGCGCGCTGTCCACTTCCATGACTCGCCTGGGCACCGGCCTGCGCATCAACTCCGCGATGGACGATGCCGCCGGCCTGCAGATCGCCACCCGTCTGGACGCGCAAAGCCGCGGCATGACCGTCGCCATGAAGAACGCGCAGAACGGCATCTCCATGCTGCAGACCGCCGAAGGCGCGCTGGGCGAAGTGACTAACATCCTGCAGCGCATGAAGGATTTGGCCACCGAAGGCACCAACGCCACCACTACCACCGATGACAAAACCGCCATGCAGGCCGAGTATGACGCACTGGGCAAGGAATTGAAGAACATCATGGGTAACACCACGTTCGGCGGTCAGAAGCTGTTGGACAAGACCGCCGGCACATTGGGTAACGGCGACAAAGTGACCTTCCAGATTGGCGCGTCCAAGGACGAGCAGATGGTAATCGATACCAAGACATCGCTGACAGCACTGGACACCGCGCTGGCTGCTGCAGCCTCCACTTACGGCGCTGCTGCGGGTGGCGGCGCGCCGGCTGCAGGTACCGAGGTCGGCATTGCCGACACCATCGACAAGTTGAACACTGCGATCGCCAATGTCGGCACCTCCCGATCGGTGATGGGCGCCGCCGCCAACCGCCTGGACCACGTCGTCAACAACCTGAACAACGTGAACAACAATACCCTGGCCGCCAAGGGCCGCATCATGGATACCGACTACGCAGTCGAAAGCTCCAGCATGACCGCCAAGCAGATGCTGATGCAGGCTAGCACCTCCATGCTGAAGCAAAGCGGCAGCATGAACAGCCTGGCCATGTCCCTGCTGCAGTAATCATCGGGATGGCGGCGTATTTTGCCGCGCGAAAGCCAGTGGCTATGCCGCTGGCTTTTTTATTATGCATTGGCAACGCCATACGGCATGAGGGTGGGGGATAATGCGACGGACCGTATGCAATTGCCGCGCAAAGCTGGTTGTTCCACTGTTGTGGCGAATATAATTGCGCTTTTTTGTGTTGGACGATGAGGATGGCTATGCGAAAGGCCTGGTGGGTATGGTTAGGCCTGTGCCTGAGCGCTTGCGCTCTGGCTGATGCCGATCCGGTGGTGTTGACGGTGTCGGGAAAGATCGGGCGCTTCACCGATGCCAAGCGCGGGGTTTATCAATTCCGCGACAGCGATTTGGCGAAGCTGCGGCAGCTGAGTTTTCGCACCGCCACCAGTTGGACGCCGGTGGTGACGTTCAGCGGTCCGCTGGTGAAGGATATCCTGGCCAAGGTGGAGGCCAAGGGCAGCACGGTGAGAGTGCTGGCGATCAACTATTACCGTTACGACATTGCCGTTTCCGAATTGAACAGCCGCAATGTGATGCTGGCGCGCCGCATCGATAACAAGCCGTTCGATGTCGCCCATTACGGACCCTTGTGGCTGATGTACCCCTTGCCCGAGATGCCCGATGCCGAAAAAGGACCGCCGCTTGACGCCAAACTGGTATGGCAGGTCGAAGCGCTGGAGGTGATGTGACGCTGGCCAAGCTCAAAAAAACGCTGCGCATGCCGTGGTGGCTGATGTTGCCGCTGTTGGTACTGCTGTTCGCCGCGGTGTGGAACTTTTACCGCATCGACCACGCCAGCCAGGCTTTGATTGATGGCGGCAAGAGCGAGCAGCTGTACTGGAATGTCGCGCAGTTGCATATAGAGCTGGAGAAGACCCGCGCCGAACTGATCGGCTATGCCGCCGCGCCGCAGAACCTGCCGGCGATGAAACAGCAATATCAACTCTTGCTCAGTCGCTATCAGGTGTTCGAGGCGCCTGACACCGTGCTGGTGCACCGCCAACTCAAGGCCGTGTCAGGCTTTGATGAGTTGAAAACCGCGCTCAGCCCGATGTTGAAAGCCCGCGACTGGCAAAACATGACGCCGCAGGCGGCGCGCAAGATGGTGTTGCGCATCGATGCGCTGCGCCCGGTGCTGGCGAATTTCGCCGTGCAGAGCCGCGAAGCCGAGGTCGCGGCGCGGATGGCGCGCACCCGCGCGCTGTCCAGCCAGCGCTCGCAGATGCTGGCCCTGCAGCTGGTGTTGTGCGGCGGCATCTGCGGCATTCTGCTGATGCTGATGCGTTTCCATGAGGTGAAGACCTTGGCGGAGGCCCGTCAGTCGCTGCTGGACCAGGAGCGCGACGCCCACCAGGCGACAGTGGCGCTGGAGCTGGATCGCACCACCTTCCTGGGCGCGCTGGGGCATGAGATTCGCTCCCCCTTGCAATCGATGCAAATGTGCATGGAGCTGGTGGAGCCGGCCGTGCTGCCGGAACCGGCCGCGCAACTGGCGTTGAAGCGGATGAAGGCCGGCATGGCGCAGCTGACCAGCCAAGTGCATGACATCATGGACGTGTCGGCGATCAAGAACATGCAGCTGCGGCTGAATCCGGGGCGGATGAGCCTGAGCGGCGTGCTGCGCACGGTGGTGGAAGTGATGCAGCCGCTGGCCGACGCCAAGGGACTGCAGCTGCTATGCGAGACTTCGGACCTGCCGGACATGGTGATGATGGACGAAATCCGTCTGCGCCAGATCGTCGGCAATCTGGTGTCCAACGCCATCCGCTATACCGACCAGGGCGAAGTCAAGATCCGCGCGCGCGGCCTGCGCAGCGAGGAGCAGCTGGAGTTGTGGCTGGAGGTCAGCGATACCGGCATCGGCATCGCCGAGGAAGACCGGCAGCGCATCTTCCAGCCGTTCAGCCAGGGGCGCAATCGCCGTCCCGGCAGCAGCGGCTTGGGCCTGTCCATCGTCAAGGAACTGGTGCGATTGTTCGGTGGCCATATCGAGATGGACAGCGAAGTGGGCAAGGGATCGGTCTTCACGGTGCGGCTGCCGCTGCGCGAGGTGTTGGCGGGCCGAGGCGGGCGCAGCCTGCTGCTGGTGGACGATGACGCCCAGATTCGTTCGTCGGTGGCGGAGTGGCTGGCTCAGGATGGTTTCCAGGTGCGCAGCGCCGCCACCTTGACGCAGGCGGCGGATTGCCTGGCGCAGCAGCGATTCGACATCCTGCTGCTGGACATGCAGCTGGGCGGCGACAGCGGCTATCTGCTGGCGGAACTGGCGCGCAAGCAGCCGCAAAGACCGTTGATGCTGGCAATGAGCGCCGATCCGGCCGAATTTGCCGATTCCCGCGCCAGCTGGTTTTCCGCCCGGTTGGGCAAGCCTTTCGATGGCCAGCAGCTGCGCGCGGCGTTGGCGGTGTTGCCGGCGTAGACCGCATCGTACGATGGCATGCAAACAGGCTCCTTGCGGAGCCTGTTTGTTTTTGCGCGGATGCGGTTTAGTTCAGCCCGGCCGGTTCCAGCGCGTTGGTGACCATGTTCTTGATCTGCAGCGCCAGGATGGAGCCGGGCGCCGGCTTGCCGATGTAGTAGACGCCGTGCGTCTGCAGCGCTTGGGACAGCTCATTCTCGTGCTCCAGCGCGTAGCCGGTCAGCACGATGATAGGCACATTCGGCGAATGGCGGCGGATGGTTTCGATCACTTGCATGCAGCTGCCGGGCTCGTCCAGCACCCAGTCCAGCACGAAAGCGTCAAAATCTTCCTGCGGCAGCGCCTGCAGCAGCGCTTGCGACTGGTAGTAAGGCAGCGCGAACAGACCCTGCTGCACCAGGATGGCGGACAGCAGGTCGGCATCCTTGTCATCCAGCACCGCGACCAGCAGGCGCTTGCTGTTGGCGCGCTTGGGCGGGCGGATGGTCAGGTACGTGACTTCATGGCCGCCCTCGCCGTCGAACTGGGTGCCGGGGAAGACATGCCAACAGTCATGCAGCCGCTTGGCCAGCAGCAGCGGGGCGCAGGAGTCGTCTGCCAGTTCTTCGCCCAGCTGGATCCAACAGTGCGCTTCGCCGCTCTGGTTGTTCAGATGCAGAATGGCCGGAATCAGCTCCTGCTCGTTGGCGGCGGGCGTGGCCGGGGCATCCGGCTGCGCGCGGTTCACCAGCAGGGTGGAGGTGGGGATATTCAGATATTGGGCAAGCTTTTCCACCTGGGCCAGCTGCCATGGGCTGCTGCCGTTCAGCTTGCGGTAGGCCTGGGAAGTGCTCAATCCCAGAATCTGTTCGATCAGACCGGCTTGTTGGGCTTCCGGCCAGTGGAAGTGCTCCAGCTGGGCGCGGATGTTGTCACAGATGATCTGATTGGCGCATTTGGCATCGGACATGGTGAAGTACCTTCACATCAAATTCATGCTCTGCATGCTAGCACCCATCTTCTTGTCATGCCAGTGTAATGTGCATTAAATGGCAAAATTTTCGTATTTTGCAAATCATGCAATTGCATTTTCACAACATGCAAAAAAATCCATTGGTATGAGTCCTTTCCTGGCAAGGGCTGCAGCCATTCTGGCGGCGTGGCGGCGCATCTCGCGCGAAATGCCGCCCTTGCGCATGAAATGCAACAAGGTCAGCCCAGCGTACCCGTCAAGCTGACCTGGCGGCTTTCCGGCACCTCGTTGTACGACAGGACGTTCAGGCCGGGTGCGAACAGCCGGCCGTAGCGCGCCAGCAGCGGCCGGATTTGCGGCATCACCAGCAGCACCGGCGGCTGGCCCATCTGTTTCATCTGATCGCGTATCACCGGCATATTGGCTTGCAGCTGCTGCAGCACGTTCGGGTCCACCGGGAAGCTGTCCAGCTGAGGCTTGCCGGTTTGCTGCGCCTGCGACAGCGCGGAGAGCAGCAGGTTTTCCAGCTCGGCCGACAGATTGAAGGCGCGGATTTCGTCGCGCGGGCCGGCGATGGCCTGCACGATCTGCCGTTTCAACGCGCAGCGCACTTCGGCGGCCAGCATGATGGCATCCTTGGTGGTGTCGCTGGCTTCCAGCAGGGCCGTGGCGACAGGCACGATGTCTTTCAGCGAGATGCCGTCCTGCAGCAGCTGGCGATAGGCGCGCAGTTGCTGCACCGGCGTCAGCGCCTGGCCCAGCGCGGTCGCCAGCTTGGGGGCGAGGGCCGACAGCCTTTCGGTCAGCGCCGCCACGTCGTCATGGCGGAACAGTTCGGGCAGGTTTTCGCGCATCACCTTGTTCAAATGGGTGGCCATCACGCTGGCGCAGTCCACCACCTGATAACCGAGGCCCAGCGCCTTGCTCTTGTCGGTCAACGCGATCCACGTCACCGGCATGCCGTAGGCCGGATCGATGCCGGGGATGCCGTCGATGTCGCCGTAGACTTCCGGCGAGGGAATGGCCATCAGGCGGTCGGCGTAGACCTCCGCCTCCGCCACGGTGGCGCCGGAGATCTGGATGGCGTATTGCGAGGGTTTGAGCCGCAGATCGTCGCGCAGGCTGATGGCCGGCAGCAGCAGGCCCATCTGCTCGGACAGGCTTTGCCGCACACCCTTGACCCGCTTGGTCAGCGGCGCCCCCTGACTGGCATCCAGCAGCGCCACCAGCCGGTAGCCCAGCGTGACGCTCAACACATCGGAATAGGGCAGGGTGCTCCATTCCAGCTCGATTTCCGCCTCGCCCTGAATGGCAGACTTCACCGCGGTCTGATTCAGCGCGGCGGCGGCCGGCGGCTGGCGCGCGTGCATGCGCCAGGCCACATAGGCCAGCAGCGCGGCGAATCCCAGGAAGGTGGGCCAGGGCATGCCGGGGATGATGGCCAGGATCAACATCATGCCGGCGGCGCTCATCAGCACGGTCGGCGAGGCCAGCATCTGCTTGCCCACCTGGGCCGGCATGTCGCCGTCGTCGCTGATGCGGGTGACGATGATGGCGGCGGCTGACGACAAGAGCAGCGCCGGAATCTGCGCCACCAGGCCGTCGCCTATGGTCATCAGCGCGTACTGGCGGAAGGCGTCGCCGGCGGACAGGCCGTGCATCAGCGCGCCGATGGCCACGCCGCCGAACAGGTTGATGATTAGGATCAGGATGCCGGCGATGGCGTCGCCGCGCACGAATTTGGACGCGCCGTCCATTGCGCCGTAGAAGTCCGCCTCGGTGGCGATGTCGCGGCGCCGCTGCTGCGCCTGCTCCTGATTGATCAGGCCGGCGTTGAGGTCGGCGTCGATGGCCATCTGCTTGCCCGGCAGCGCGTCCAGCGTGAAGCGGGCGGACACTTCGGAAATGCGCTCGGCGCCCTTGGTCACCACCATGAAGTTGATGATCATCAGGATGACGAACACCACCATGCCGACCACGAAGTTGCCGCCTATCACCACATTGCCGAAGGCCTCGATCACCCGGCCGGCGGCATGCGTGCCCTCGTGGCCGTGCAGCAGCACCACGCGGGTGGACGCCACGTTCAGCGACAGCCGAAGCAGCGTAGTGGCCAGGATGATGGTGGGGAACACCGAGAAATCCAGCGGCCGCCGCGCCGACACGCTGACAAGGATCACAATGATGGCCAGCACGATGTTGAAGGTGAACAGCATGTCCAGCGCCAGGGGCGGCAGCGGCAGCATCACCATGGCCAGAATGGCCAGGAGGAACAGCGGGGCGGCCAGTTTGTGGCGGCCGATATCGGCAAGCAGTTTGGTCAGCGAGTTCATGATGCGGCTTCGGGATCGGACAGTTCGCGCGGTACCGACAGGTCCGGCAGGGTGGGGAGCTTGCGGCGGTTGCCCGCCTGGAACGCTTTCAGTTGCAGAACATAAGTCAGCACTTGCGCCACCGCGCGGTACAGCGGCGCGGGGATCTGCTGGTTGACCTGGGTGGTGTGGTAGACGGCGCGCGCCAAGGGCGGCAGCGGCAACACCGTCAGTTTCAGCTCGTCCGCCAGCTGGCGGATGTACAGCGCCATCTCGTCCACGCCCTTGGCGACGATGAAGGGCGCTTCGGCCCGATCTTCGTCGTACTTCAGCGCCACCGCGTAGTGGCTGGGGTTGACGATGATGACATCGGCGCCCGGCAGCGCCTTGCGCACGCCGCGCTGCGCCAGTTGGCGCTGCAGCTGGCGGATGCGCTGGCGCACTTCCGGGCGGCCTTCGGTGTTTTTGTACTCTTCCTTGATTTCCTGCTTGCTCATTCTTTGTTGTTTCAAGAACAGGAAGACCTGCAGCGGTAAGTCGGCCAGCGCGAACAACAGGAACACGGCGGAGAGCTTGAGCAGACAGCCCAGCAGCAGATCCGCCGCGCCGGTTAAGGTCGGTAGCAGCGGCATGCTGTGCAGGGCGAAGAAGTCATGCAGCGAATCGCTGGCGATGCGGTACAGCAGCCAGCCCAGGATCAGCGCTTTCAGAATGGATTTGCCGATCTCGCTGGCGTGCTTGGGCGAGGCCAGCCGGGAGAGATGCGCCAGCGGGTTCATGCGCTCGAACTTGGGACTGAGCTGCGACAGCACGAAGACCCAGCCGCCGGGAAACAGGCTGAGCAGCAGCATGGTCAGCGGAATGACGGTCAGCGGCGCCAGCATTTTCAGGATCAGCAGCAGGGTGCCGGCGAACAGCTTGGACCAGCTGTTCTCCAGCGCGCCCTGGCCGGCCAATGGGGCGAAGGCCAGCGCGAACAGCCGGCGAAAATCGTCCAGCCAGTCCGGAGCCAGCCAGAAAACCAGCTTCAAGGCCAGGATCAGGCCCAGCGCGGCGGCCAGGTCTTTGGAGCGCGGCACCTGGCCTTGCTCGCGCGCCTTGCGCAGCCGTTGCGGCGTGGCTTTTTCGGTCTTGTCGCCCTGGCGCGCCTCAGCCATGGCCCATCCCCAGCAATTGGTCCAGCAGGCGCAGCGTCTGCCCGCTCAGGCTCAGGTATTGCGGCGGCAGCACCTGCATCAGCAGGGTCAGCGTGCCGAGGCCGAACAGCGTCACCACCGGGAAGCCCAAGGAAAACAGGTTAAGCGCCGGCGCCACGCGGTTGATCATGCCGAAACCAGCCTGCACCACGAAGGTGGCGAACACCGCCGGCAACGCCAGCACCACCGCGGCCGACATCACCCAGCCCACGCTGGCCGCCAGCACCGGCAGCGACGCCTGCGGAATGCCCGCGCCCAGGGGCCAGGCGCGGAAGCTGGCGTATACCACCTGCACCAGCACCAGATGGCCGTCCATGGCGAAGAACAGCAGGGCGGCCAGCAGGTAGAGCAGGCTGGAGACCACGTCGGAGCTGTTGCCGTTGCCGGGATCGTTCATCACCGCCATCGACAGCCCCATTTGCGACGACAGCAGGAAGCCTAGCAGCGACAGGATGGACATGGTCAGTTGGAAGGCCAGGCCGAACAGCAGGCCGATGATGATCTGTTCCACGCTGGCGGCTACGCCGTGCATGGAGAACGGATCAATCGGCGAGTGAGCCGGCATGATGGGCAGGCAGGCGACGGCCAGCGCCAGCGCCAGGCCGATGCGCGCCGGCATCGGCACCATGGCGTCGCCGATGAAGGGCGCGATGCTGAACGCCGCCAGCAGCCGGCAAAACGGCCACCACACGGCGGGGAGCAAGTCCAGCAACTGGGCGTATAGTCCCTGCATCTAGCCCACCTGGCTGGCGGCGCGCTGGAACATGGCGACGCAGAAGTCCATCAGATAGCCGGTGATCCAGTGGCCGGCCAAGGCGATGGTCAACAGCACGATCAACAGCCGCGGCAGGAAGGACAGCGTCTGTTCGTTGATCTGGGTGGCGGCCTGGATCAGGCTGACCACCACGCCGACGATCAGGCTGGGCAGCACCAGCAGCACCACCAGCGTCACGACTACGCGCAGGCTGTCGTTGACGATGTCGATGGCGATATCGGGTGTCAGCATGGCTCCGTCTCTCCTAATAAGCCTGTATCGACGTGACCAGGGTGTTGACGGTCAGCGACCAGCCGTCCACCAGCACGAACAGCAAGAGCTTTAGCGGCAGCGAGATCACCAGCGGCGACAGCATCATCATGCCCATCGCCATCAGTACGCTGGACACCACCAGGTCTATCACCAGGAAAGGGATGAACAGCATGCAGCCGATCTGGAACGCGGTTTTCAGCTCGGACAGCACAAAAGCCGCCAGCTTGACGGTGAAGGCGTGGTCTTCCGGATGGGCGACGTCGCCCTCGCCGGACAGCTTGGCCACCTGGGCCAGCGCGGTCTTGCTGGTTTGCGCCAGCATGAAGCGGCTGACCGGCTTGGCGGCGATCTCCAGCGCCTGCTGCATGGTGATCTTGTCCTGATCGAACGGCACCATGGCCTCGTTCCACACCTGCAAGCCCACCGGCCGCATCACCAGCAAGGTCAGGATCAGCGCCACGCCGGTGATCAGGCGGTTGGGCAGGCCCTGCTGCAGGCCCAGCGCCTGGCGCAACAAGGACAGCACGATGACGAAGCGGGTGAAGCTGGTCATCATCAGCGCCAGCACCGGCAACAGGCCCAGCGCCGTCATCAGGATCAGGATCTGAGTCTTGATCGTGAAATCCACCGGCATGCCGCCGGCGTTGGCTGAGAGCAGCTTCAGGGGTTCGGCCCAGGCGGGTGCGGCCAGCAGCAGAGTGGCCGCTGCGGCGGCCAGTGTGGCAATCCGTTTCATCAAGCCAGGCTGTCCAGCTGCAGGTCGTTCAGTTCCACTACGCGCAGGCCGTAGTTGTCGCCGGACACCACCACCTCGGCGCGGCCTATGGTTGTGCCGTTGACCTTGATGTCCAGCGGCTCGCCGGCCACTTTGTCCAGTTCCACCACCGAACCGGGGCCAATGCGGCACAGGTCGGCCAGCGAGATGTCCGCGCCGCCGACTTCCAGCGTCAGCTTGACCGGAATCTTGCGCAGAAACGGCGTCATGTCGCGGGCGGGCGCGGCTGCCTCGGCGGCCGGCGCCGGCGTGTCCAGTCCGTCCAGAATGCCGTCCAGGTCGAAATCTTGGTTGTGATCCATCGGGTTTCCTTCGGTACTCATTCGATATCGGCGAAGCCGCTCAGGCACAGCTTGCCCTGGCGCTCCGCCACCTGGGCCGAAAACAGCGGCGTCTCGCGCACGCAGACCTCGGCGCGCGGCGGCAGCGATACCGGCAGCACGCTGCCGGGTTTCAAATCGAGGATGGCGCCCAGCGGCAGCGCTTGCTGCAGCAGGCGCGCGTTCAGCCGCAGCTGCAGCGTCTCGTCGAAGCGGGCGCGTTCGGCAGGGCCGGGCAGGCGCGGCCGCTGGCCGGACAGGCTTTGCAGCAGCGCGTCGAAGGCGGTGTGGTCCAGGCGCAGGCGCAGCGCGCCCAGCGGCCGATCGCCGTCTGCGACGTCCAGTTCCAGTTGCCAGGCCGGCTGCGGCGCGAAGCCTTGCGGGCGGAGGGTGATGTCTGGCGCGTCGCGGCCAGCCAGGCGGTGGATAACGCCAGCCAGCCGCGGCAGCAGCCGTTCGGCCAAGGTTCTCGCCAGCCTGCGCTCGGTTTCCGTCTCCGCCGGCAGCTCGTCTTTGGCCGCGGCGCCGTCGGCGCCAAAGCGGTAATCGAGGATGCCCAGCAGCAGGCCGCGGTCGAAATGGCTGCCCAGCTGCCAATCGTCCAGCGCGTGCCACTGCCAGCGCAGCTCGTCGGCGGCGGGCAAATGCTGGTTGAGCGCAGACAGGCGGAAGCCGGCGTGATAGCGCCGGTTCAGCTCGCGCTCGAAGAAGTCGCCCAGATCCTGCCGCAGCGCGCGGGCGAACAACGGCAGCAGGTGGGTCGGCCGGCCCAGGGTGCGCAGATCCAAGGCCTGCAGGCGGGCGCCGTCCTCCGGCGCAACGATTTTGGCTTTGGGCATGACGGTGTGTCGTTCGTGGGGAGGTTGCGGACAACCCCCGGCTATTGCTGGGAGTGTGCATCTTACTGGTTGGCCGCTTGCGGTAAAGGGGGAAAATTCACGCTTAGCGTTGTGAAAAGTACCGGCATTTAAATAAATCATTGAGTTTAAAATCCGGCAGCCTGCATCAAGACTTGTTAGCGCAGTCAATAAACGGCGCGGGCTTCAAACGATTTGAACTCTAAGGATGGGATATGGCCGCCAATCTCGGTTTGATGATTCATGCCGACCGCAACCAGCTGCTGGGCGAGATGAACGCGCTTGGCCAAGGCGCCGTCGCGGCGCCGCGGCCGGCGCAGGACGAGACGCCGGCCGCGCATAGCTTCGGCCAGGCGATGGTGGCGGCCGTGCGCGACGTCGATCAACAGAACCGTCTGGCGTCGGAAAAGATGACCGAGGTGGATAGCGGCCAGAGCGACGATCTGGTCGGCGCCATGCTGATGAGCCAGGAAGCCAGCCTGTCCTTTTCCATGCTGATGCAGGTGCGTAACAAAGTGGTCGGCGCGGTGGACGAGCTGATCAAGATGCAGCTGTAAGGGGCGGGCAAGTGGTCAAACAACTGCGCAGCGGCTTTGCCGCGGTACAACAAAGAATGGCCGGCCGCCGTCTGCTGCCGGACAACGCCTGGCGCACGCTGCTGCCCATCGTGCTCTTGGCCATAGGCGTCAGCGTGGCGGCCACCTTGTGGCTGTGGCGCGACGATGCCAGCTACAAGCCGGTGTTCGGCGCCCAGGAGAAAGTCAACAGCGCCGACATGATGGCGGCGCTCGATGCCGACAAGATTCCGTATCGCATCCATCCGCAAACCGGCCAGGTGCTGGTGCCGGACGCCGATCTGGCCCGCGCGCGCATGCAGCTGGCGGCCAAAGGGGTGGTGGCGCAGTTGCCCGCCGGGCTGGAGCTGCTGGACAAGAACGATCCGCTGGGCGTCAGCCAGTTCGTGCAGGACGTGCGCTTCCGCCGCGGCTTGGAAGGCGAGCTGGCGCAGAGCATCATGGCGTTGGACCCGGTGCGCGCCGCGCGCGTGCATTTGTCGCTGCCGCGCAGCACCTCCTTCGTCACCGCCGGCAGCGAGAAGGGCTCCGCCTCGGTGGTGGTGACGCTGAAACCGGGCCAGCAGTTGTCGAATGAGCAGATCGCCGCGGTGGTCAAACTGGTGGCGGGCAGCGTGTCCACGCTGGAGCCGTCGCAGGTGACGCTGGTGGATCAGGCCGGCGCGCTGCTGTCCGGGCGCATCGACCTCAGCGACGGCAATCTGTCGGCGACCGACAGCGAGGCGGCCAAGCGCTTCCGTCAGGAGGCCTTGCAGAATGTGCGCGACCTGTTGACGCCGGCCTTGGGCGCCGACAATTTCAAGGTCAGCGTGACGGCCGACGTGGACAACGACCGGGTCGAGGAAACCCGCGAAAAATACGGCGAAGCGCCCAAGGTCACCAATGAGGCTTCGCGCGAGGAAACCAGCACCGAGCGCGCCGCGCTGGGCGTGCCCGGCTCCCTGAGCAACCGGCCGGTCAATACCGATTCGTCCGGCGCGGCCGGCGAGAAAGCCGGCAACAGCAAGAACGCCGTCACCCGCCAGTACGCCTACGACCGCAACATCACCAATATCAAGAAAGCGCGCGGTACCCTGCGCCGCCTCAGCGTGGCCGTGGTGCTGAACCAGGCCGCGGCGCCGGGCCGCAAGGGCTGGCAGCCGGCCGACCTGGCCAATATCGACAAGCTGCTGCGCAACGGCTTGGGCATCAACGCCGAGCGCGGCGATGTGCTGGCGGTGTCCGCGCTTCACTTCGCCGCCGCGCCGCAGGAGGAGCCGATCTGGCAGCAGCCGGAAACCTGGTATGAAGGCGCGCGCTGGACGGCCTACGCCGTAGCGCTGCTGCTGGCCTATTTGCTGCTGGCGCGGCCGTTGCTGAAGATCGCCCGCCAACTGGCCGAACACAAACTGCGCGACTACGCGCCGGACGAACTCGACGTGACGCCGGAAGATCCGCTGCTGGACAACCGTCCGCTGCGCGAGGCCGCGACCCAGCGCCAGGCCGCGCTGGCGGCCGCGCCGGGCGACAGCGCGGTGGTGCCGCTCTTGGAAAATTACGATCTGCCGCCGGCTGGTTCGCCGGTGGACGTGATGGTGGAGCACCTGAAGGGGCTGGCGGCCAAGGAGCCGGAGCGCGTCGCGGAAGTGGTCAAGCAATGGGTGCAGAACAATGGACGCAAACAATAATCCGCCGCCGGAGTCTCCGGCTTACGTTCCCCCGCAACCGCCTGCCGGCCATGGCCAGATGAGCGCCATCGAGCAAGCCGCCGTGCTGCTGCTTTGCATGGGCGAAGAGCCGGCCGCGGCCGTGCTGCGCTGCCTCAGCCGGGAGGAGCTGCTGCAAGTGACGCAAGCCATGTCCGGCATGAGCGGCATCAAGGTGGACGCGGTGAAAACCACCATGCAGCGTTTCTTTGACGAATATCGCGAGCAGAGCGGCGTGCACGGCGCCAGCCGCAGCTTCCTCAAGCGCTCGCTGGAGCTGGCGCTGGGGGGCGACATCGCCGGCAGCGTGCTGGACACCATCTATGGCGATGCCATCCGGCCCAAGATGGCGCGGCTGCAATGGGTGTCGCCGCAATGGCTGGCCGACCGCATCGCCGTCGAGCACGTGCGGATGCAGGCTGTGTTCCTAGCTTTCCTGCCGCCGGCCTTGGCCGGCCAGGTGGTGGACGCCTTGCCTGCCGCCAGCCGCGACAGCGTGCTGGTCAATGTGGCCAGGTTGAAGGATGTGGACCGCGAACTGCTGCACGAGCTGGAAGAGCTGGTGGATCGCTGCCTGGAAAGCCTGCACACCCAGAGCACGGCGGTGGAGGGCATGCAGCAAACCGCCGACATCATCAACCGCCTGCCGGGCGACCGCAGCCGGATGATGGAGCTGCTGCGCGCGCACGATCCGGACATCGTCGACGAGATCGAGGCGAGGATGTACGACTTCTTCATCTTGTCGCGCCAGACCGAAGAGGTGCTGATGCGCATCTGCGAGGACATTGCGCTGGAACAGTGGACCATCTCGCTGAAAGGCGCCGAGCCAGCCGTGCGCGACGCCATCATCCAGACCATGCCGCGCCGCCAGGCGCAGAACTTCGAAGCGACGATGCGCCGTTCCGGCCCGGTGCCCAAGAGCCGCGTCGAGGAAGCGCGCCGCGAAATCATGGCCCAGGTGAGACAATTGGCCGATGCCGGCGAGATCGATCTGCAGCTGTTCCCTGAGGAGGTGGTCGAGTGAAGGCCTGGAGACCGTTCCGCTTTCCGCCGCTGATCGAGGGCGCGCCGCTGGCGCCGGCCGCCGCGGCCGAGGTGCAGGCCTCCGCCGCCGACGGCTTCCGCCAGGGCATGGATGCCGGCTACCGCGAGGGCTACGACAGCGGCGAGGCGGCCGGCCGCGATGCGGGCTACCAGGCTGGGCTGGAGCAGGGCCGCGCCGAAGGCGCCGCCGCCGCGCGCGCCGAAACCCTGGCCGGCTTGAATCAACTGGCGGCGCCGCTGGAGGCCGCCATCAAACAATTGCGCAAGCTGTGCCGCGATTACCAGGCCGCGCAACGCGACGAAGTCGTCGATCTGGTGGCCAAGGTGGCGCGCCAGGTGATTCGTTGCGAACTGGCGCTGAAGCCGGTGCAGATTCTGGACCTGGTGGAAGAGACGCTGGCCGCCTTGCCGCAGGGCGCGCATGCGCAGGGCGAGGTGGAGGTGCTGCTCAATCCGGAGGAGTGCCAGCGCATCCGCGAACTGGCGCCGGAGCGGGCCGCACGCTGGCAATTGTCCGCCGATCCGGCGCTGGCGCCGGGCGAATGCCGCGTGCGCGGCGTCGAATTCGAGGCGGACGCCGGCTGCCAGCAGCGGCTGGAGCATTGCGTGGCCAGCCTGCGCGAGCAGCTCATGGCGGAAGAGGGCTAAGCGATGCTGCGCCAGGCGCTGAGCCAGCTATCCGTGCCGGAAACGCCGGTCGCCACCGTCAGCGGCAAGCTGGTGGGGGTGAATGGCCTGCTGCTGGAAAGCGTGGGCTGCCCGCTGCATACCGGCCAGCGCTGCCTGGTGGAAACCGCCGGCGGCGGCTGGCTGCAGGCGCAGGTGGTGGGCTTCCGCCGCGAAGTCTCCTTCCTGATGCCGTTCAAGAAGCCGGTGGGGCTGACCACCGGCGCGCGCGTATTGCCGGCGCCGGACAGCAGCGGCCTGATGATAGGCGATGGTTGGCTGGGCCGCATCGTCAATGGCCTTGGCGAACCGCTGGACGACAAGGGCCGCCTGGGCGGCGACGCGCCGCTGGCCGCCCATCCGCCGCAGATCAATCCCTTGAAGAAAAAGCCGGTGGATAGGCCGCTGGATGTCGGCGTGCGCGCCATCAACGGCCTGCTGACCATAGGACGCGGCCAGCGCGTCGGCCTGTTCGCCGGCTCCGGCGTGGGCAAGAGCGTGCTCTTGGGCATGATCACCCGCCATACCGAGGCCGAGGTTGTCGTCGTGGGCCTGATCGGCGAACGCGGCCGCGAGGTGCGCGAGTTTGTCGAGCACGCGCTGGGGCCGGCAGGGATGGCCAAGGCGGTGCTGGTGGTGGCCCCGGCCGATGAATCCCCGTTGATGCGGCTGAAGGCGACCGAGCTGACCCACACCATCGCCGCGCACTTCCGCGACCGCGGCCGCAACGTGCTGTTGCTGGTGGATTCGCTGACCCGCTACGCCATGGCGCAACGCGAAGTGGCGCTGGCGCTGGGCGAGCCGCCGGCCACGCGCGGCTATCCGCCATCGGTGTTCGGCCTGCTGCCTAGCCTGGCCGAGAGCGCCGGCAACGGCGAAGGCGGCGAGGGCAGCATGAGCGCCATCTATACCGTGCTGGCGGAGGGCGACGACCAGCAAGATCCGGTGGTGGACACCGCGCGCGCGATTCTGGACGGCCACATCGTGCTGAGCCGCGAGCTGGCCGAGCGCGGCCACTACCCGGCCATCGATATTTCGCGTTCGGTCAGCCGTTGCATGAGCCAGCTGGTCGATGAAGAACACGTAGCCGTCGCGCGCGAGGTGCGAGCGGCCTGGAGCCGCTACCAGGAAGTGCGCGGCCTGCTGCCGCTGGGCGCGTATGTGCCCGGCGCGGACGCCGCCACCGACCGCGCCTTGCGGCTGCAGCCGCGCATCGAGGCGCTGCTGCGTCAAAGCGCGGATGACGCCGCGCCGTTTGCCGATACGCGCCATCAACTGCAGGAGCTTGCCCGCGCATGAATCCGCCGATTCGCCAATTGGACCTGTTGCTGACGCTGCGCCGCCGCGACGGCGAAAAGCTGGAGACCGAGCTGGCCGCCAAGCGCCGGCTGCAGGAGCGCTATCGACGCAATATCGAACGTCTGGAGCAACTGAACGCAGCCAGCGGCGCCACTGCCGCCGCCGGACATCCGGCGCTGGCGATGAACTGCGCCGGCTACAAAAGCCATCTGGCCGGGCTGAAGCAGACACAGCAGCAGGATTTGCGGCTGGCGGAGGCCGATGCCGAAGTCAGCCGCGGGCGGCTGGAAGCGGCGCGCCGGCGCGAGGAGCAGGTGCGGCAATTGCGCGAAGCGCTTGCGCTGGACTGGCGGCATCAGATGCAGCGGGCCGAGCAGAAACGGACGGATGAAACCGCTGGCCAGGCCTGGCTGAGAGGGCGCGGCGCATGGTGAATATTCACGGCATTTCAGTCTGGGTCCGCGGCGGTCGCCACTTCAATGGTGCAGACCATTGATTAGCTGACGAAAGGGATAGCGATGGCGATTGACTTCAACGCGATGCCGCCCAGCACCTGGGCGGACAATCTGGCCAAAAACAGCCTGGGCAATTTGCAGAACGCGCTGGATAGCCAGAACAAGGCTTCCAAGGCGCGCAGCGACGCGCTGAACCAGCTGCAGAAGGCGCTGCAGGATTACAAGAGCAGCCTCACTACGCTGAGCGGCAAGAAGAGTCTGATGGCCATGAGCGCCAGCGCCACGCCGGACGGCGCGGCCACGGTCAGCGCCAAGGGCAATGCCCAGGCCGGCAATTACAGCGTGTTTGTCGAGCAGCTGGCCAGCGCTCAGCAACTGCTGATGGGCGATTTGGCCGGCGCGGCCGCGAAAGCGGGAGATAAGCTCACCATCAAGCTGGCCGGCGGCGACAGCTTCACCGTGCCGCTGGACGGCGCGGACAAGGATGGCGACGGCAAGCTTACGCCGGGCGAATTGGCGCTGGCGATCAACCGGGCCGACGGCAATGCCGGCAAGGTCAACGCCATGGTGCTGAACAGCAACGGCAGCAGCCAGTTGGTGCTGTCTGCCGGCAAGAGCGGCGAAAAGAACGCGATTTCACTGGACCTGAGCCAAGTGGCCGATGCGGGCCTGAAAGCCGGCCTGTCTGCGCCCAAGGAGCTGAGCAAGGCCCAGGACGCGGTGGCCTGGCTGGGCGGCAAGACAGCCGGCGTGCGTCTGCAGCAGGGCTCGAACACTTTCGACAACATCGAGGGCGTCAGCTTCACCGTCAACAAGCTGAGCAAGGACGGCGATCCGCCGCTGCAACTGGCCATCAGCCGCAGCGACAGCGACACCACGGCCAATGTGCAGTCCTTCGTGGATGCGTACAACAAGATCTACAAGGCGATAGCCGATCTGTCGCAGCCGGGTTCCAGCGGCAAGCCGGGCGCGGCCTTTGCCGACGACTCCAGCGTGCGCGCGCTGAAGGGCCAGCTCAACGCCATCCTGCGCCAGTCTTACGACGGCATCACCTTGGGCCAGCTGGGCATCAGCGCCAGCCGCGACGGCACGCTGACGCTGGACAGCAAGAAGCTGGGAGACGCGCTGAAGGCTGCGCCGGACGCGCTGGATCGCTACTTCAACGCGACGGGCCAGAACGGCGCGCTCAAACAGAGCAGCGATTATCTGGACAAGTGGCTGAATTACAGCAACGGCCTGATCAAGCAGCGGCGCGACAGCGGCGACCGCGAGCAGAAAGACCTGGGCCGCCGCCAGGACGCGCTGCAGCAGCAATACCAACAGTTGTACCAGCGCTATCTGGCCCAGTTCACCCAATTGCAGAACATGCAGGACCAGATGAAGCAGACGCTGGGCATGCTCAATTTCAACTGATTTGAAGAAGACGGGATCGAGATCGTGGATTACGAAGCCTACCGCAACTATCACGCGGTGAATCTGGAGTCGCAGACCCACGCCGCCAGCCAGGTGGAACTGGTGCTGGTTCTGTTCGACGGCCTGCTGGAGGAGATCGCGCGCGCGCGCGGCCATCTGCAACAGCGCCGCTACGAGCAGAAGGGCGAGAGCATCAGCAAGTGCATCAACATCCTGAATGGCCTGTCCAGCGCGCTGGATTTCGAATCCGGCGGCGAGGTGGTGGCCAATCTGGCGCGCTTGTACGACTACTGCGCGCATCGCCTGTACCAGGCCAGCGTGGAGCTGGACATCGCCGCGCTGGACGAGGCGGAGCAGCTGCTGGCCACTTTGAAGGGCGGCTGGATAGGCGTGCGGGACCAGCATGACGCGGCCTGAGGTGGCGCGTTGCTGCCAAGCCATCGCCGATGCCGGCGCGCGCCGCGACTGGGCGGCGCTGGCGGCGCTGGATCTGCGCGTGCGCGCCAGGCTGGAGGCGCCGGATTGCGATCTGGATGGCGAAGAAAAATCGGCCTTGGCTGCCGCTTATCGCGGCGCGTTGGCGAGCGGCCGCGCGGAGTTGGACGCGTTGCAGAACCGGCTGGCAGGCATGGGCCGTCACCGCGAAGGCCAACTGGCCTACGCGCAATTCAGTGAATGGGAGCAAGCATGAGCAGAGTGGCGCCGCCGATTCAGATGACGCAGCCTCCGCTTGGCGACGACGCCGTCGCGCCGGCATTGGGCGATGGATTGCCGGACGATGATGCGCCGGTCAATGATTTTGCCTCTGCGATGCAGGCGGCAGATCAAGCAGACATGCCGAATGCCGCGCCGCCGAGCGCGGCGGTGGCATCCGGCGGCGCGCCGGCCGTGGTGACCAGTCTGGCGCCAGGAACGGCAGCTGCGCCGCGACACGAGCGGCGGCTGCCGGACGACGCTGACGATGACCGGGAGCGGATCGATCCAGTCGCGCAGGCTCCCGCCATGCAGCCGTCGCCGCTGTGGCAGGCGCTGCTGCCGCAAAGCCTGCCTGCGCAGACTCAAACGCGATCGGCCACGGCAGAGACGGCCACCGCGCCGGTGCAGGATGCGGCCTCAACGCAGCGGACTTTGTCCATGCCCGTCGGGCAGATCAAGGCTTTGGCCGAACAAGCGGCCGAACTGGCGCCGTCAAGCGAGCTGCCAATGCCGGCGCTGAATGCAGCCGCCTTGTCCTTGCCAACCGCCCATGCGGCCGAAGCCGGCAAAGCGGCGGAGGGTTTCAGCCTGGCCTTGCCGGCCGCGCAGCCGGAAAGCTGGAGCGGCAAGCTGCAGGCGGCGTTGGGCGAACGGCTGCAGGTCTTGTCCAACCAGAACATGGACCGCGCCACCATCCGTTTGGACCCGCCGTCGCTGGGCACGCTGGAGATCGCCATCCGCCACCAGGCCGGGGCGTTGACGGTGGAGTTGACCGCCTCGCACGGCGAGGTGGTGCGCCAGCTGCAAAACATAGGCGACGCGCTGCGCCAGGACTTGGGCGCTCGCCAGTACACCCAAGTGGCGGTGGACGTGAAGGAGGGCATGCCGTCCGGCCATGGCCAGGGAGGGCGTCACGGCCGAGAGCCGCAGCGGGAGGAACCCGGCCGCGCATTGGCGCAGGACGGCTGGACTCAGGCCGATGGCTTCTCGCTGGATCAGGGCTGAAGCAATTTAAAGAGGTGATGGATAGATGAATGGCAAAACCCTGATCGCCGCGGCGCTGACGGCCTTGCTGGCGGCTGGCGCTGTGGCCGGCGGCTGGTGGTATGTCCAGCAGGGCAACCATGCCGCGCCGCAGGCGCCCAAGCCGGTCGATTACCGCTTTATCACGCTGGATAAGAACATCGTGATGCTGAAGAGCGAAGCCGGCGGCGATCCGCGCTATATGGCGGTGGACTTGGTGTTTCGCAGCACGCCGGATGACGAGGCCAAGGTGAAGGAGCAACTGCCGCTGTTGAAGAGCGTCGCGGTGCGCGCCTTGTCGCAACTGAGCCGCGAACGCGCCAACGCCTTGGGCATAGACGACTACCAGCGCCTGCTGGACAAGGCCTATCGCGCCGCCTTCGCCCGCGAGCGGATGGCGCTGCCATTCAGCGAGGTCATGGTCAGCAAGCTGATCATCGAGTAAGCGCGATGTACGCCGAAAGCTATGCCTCCCCTTGCCAGGCTGCCGACGAGGCCAGGCACTTGGCCACGTATGCGCCGCTGGTCAAGCGCGCGGCGCGCCAGTTGGCCAGCCAGGCCGGCGGCGTGTTCGACCGCGAAGACATGGAGCAAATCGGCCTGATGGCCTTGCTGGATTGCTTGCGCCGTTATGGCGGCGAGCCGGACGAGCGTTTCGCCGGCTTCGCCATGCTGCGCATTCGCGGCGCCATTCTGGATGAATTGCGGCGGCTGGATTGGCGTCCGCGCGCGGTGCGGCAGGAAGCGCACCGGGTGCGCGACGGGCTGCGCGAACTGAGGCGCAAGCTGAGGCGGGAACCGTCCGAAGCCGAGGCGATGTCGCTGCTGGGGCTGGACGCCGAGGCCTACCGCGACGCGCTGCTGGCGGAAAACGCCGAGGCGATGGCGAGCTTCGACGAGATGGTGGCCGCCGGCGTGGAGCTGGCGGGCGAGGGCTCGCCGGAGGCCCGGCTGGAGCGGCAGAGCGAGCTGGCGCGCGCGCTGACCGCGCTGAACGAGCGCGAGCAGCAGGTGATCCAGCTGTATTACGAGTTTGAACTGAGTCTCAAGGAGATCGCGGCGGTGCTGGAGCTGACTGAGGCCCGCATCTGCCAGATCAACAAGAGCGCCCTGAAAAAGATGCAGGCCTGCCTGATGGCCGCCTGAAGCAAGGAAACACCCCATGCAGCAATTGTTTGGCATTCTGATCGTGCTGGTTTGCGTATTCGGCGGCTTCATGCTGCACGGCGGCGCGTTGTCCATCATTTGGCAGCCGACCGAGCTGTTGATCATCTGCGGCGCGGCGCTGGGCGCCGTGGTGCTCGGCAACCCGCCGCATGTGCTGAAGGAAATGGGCGGCCAGATCAAGCGGGTGGTGATGCGCAAAAAACAGGGCGCGGAATTCCAGCGCCAGCAGCTGCTGTTGATGTACGAGCTGTTGATCACCGCCAGCCGCGGCTTGAAGGCGCTGGATCAGCATGTGGAAGCGCCGCGGCAGAGCGCCTTGTTCAACCGCTATCCGCTGGTGCTGGAAAGCCCCAAGCTGCTGGCCTTCATTGTCGACAACTTCCGGTTGATGGCGATGGGAAAGATCAATGCCCATGAGCTGGAAGGCGTGCTGGACCAAGAGCTGGACGCCATCCACGAGCAGTTGAACCAACCATCGAAGTCGCTGCACAAGATCGCCGAGGCGATGCCGGGCTTCGGCATTCTGGCCGCGGTGCTGGGCATCGTGATGGCGATGAATACCGTGGCCCAGGGCGCCAGCGCCGGCGAGATCGCCGCCAGCGTCGCCGCGGCGATGGTGGGCACCTTCATCGGCATTTTCTTTTGCTATGGCGTGCTGGACCCGCTGTCCAACGTGATGGGGCAGCTGGTCAAGGAGGAACTGTCCAATTTCGAATCGGTGAAAGTGGTGCTGACCACCCACGCCTCCGGCAAGCCGCCGTTGCTGGCCATCGACGCCGGCCGCCGCCTGGTGCAGTTGAACACCAAGCCCAGCTTCTCGCAGCTGGAAACATGGATCAATACGCTGGAAGGGCTGGCTTAAACCATGGCGGGCCTGAAGAACAAGGATGGCCAGGACGGCGCGGTGATCAAGCGCGTGGCGCGCCGCCACGCCGAAGACGCGCACGGCGGCGCCTGGAAAGTGGCGTTTGCCGACTTCGTATTGGCGCTGATGTGTTTGTTTCTGGTGCTGTGGGTGCTGGCCGCGCGCGATCAGGAAAACCTGCAGCAGCTGCTCACCACTTCCGGCGGCAGCCCTTTGCTGCAGGGCAACGGCCGGCAGATAGACCATATGGGCAATCCGCCCGGCACGCTGATTCCGCGCGACCCGATTCCCGGCCACAACGGCAGCCAGGCGGCCAGCAAGTCCATGGTCCGCGACAGCGACAAGCAGGCGGTGAATGATGAGCCGGAGCGCGAGCGGCGCAGCTACGACAGCGAGGCCGATCTGCGCAAGCTGGCGGCGGAGTTGTCCGAAATGAGCCGCAAGGCGGGGCTGGAGAGCAATCTGCAAACGGTGATCACGCCGTATGGTCTGCGCGTGACGCTGCATGACACCGACAAGCAGGGCATGTTCGAGCGCGGCAGCGCGATTGTGGAGCCGCGTTTCCGATCCTTGCTGCAGCAGATCGGCGCCATGCTGGGCGAGATCGACAACCGGCTCTTGCTGGTGGGGCATACCGACGCGGCGCGATACCACAGCGCGGGCGGCTTCAACACCCTGTCCAACTGGTCCTTGTCCAGCAACCGGGCCATGGCGGCGCGCATGCACATGCTGCAGGGCGGGTTGGCCGGCGAATCCGTGCTGCAAGTGGTCGGCATGGCCGACCGCGCGCCGCTGGACAGCGCGCATCCGCTGGCGGCGGTGAATCGCCGCATCGAGCTGTTGATTTTGACTTCCGGCCAGGCGCAGGCGGTGGTGTCGATGTTCGGCGCGGCGGCGAAAGGCTCAGCCGGCATCCCGGGCGTGGCGTCCGCACTGCCCAGCGCGTCAGACTTGAGCAATCTCAAGCGGGATACCATCGGAATACGTTAATTTTCTGTTAATATTGTGTTTCCATAAAAATCCTTGCGTTGCAAGGATTTTTTTTTGTGAGAATTTCACACAAATTTTAAGCAAATTATTTACAATATCCCAATAGTTGATAAGAATAACGACTTGAGAGTCATATCCAATAATATAAAATGTCAATCAATGACTTTGACATTCAGTGATGGGTGTCAGTGAGTCGGGGACGTGTTACCGAGATGAAACAAGAACAAGCAATACAGATGTTGCGGCAGACGCCGCTGTTTGGCCATTTGGCTGAAGAGCAGCTGGATAGGGTCCTGGAGGAGGGCGAGACGATCCGCCTAGCCAAAGGGGAGGCGTTGTACTCGGAAGGCGATGCTTCCGACGAGGTTTACCTGCTGTTCGCCGGCTGCATGCAGGCCTATGTGGCGGAGCCGAACGGCAAGAAGTATGTGCTGCAGATCAGCATGCCGGGCGACATGCTGGGCATGGAGTCGTTTGTCGACGGCGGCATGCGCAACAGCAGCGTGGTGGCCGACGAGGACAGCATGCTGCTGCGCTTCTCCCGCAGCATGTTGTGCCAGTTGTTCGACAGCGAGGATGGCTTGCCGGGCTGCCATATGGTGCGCGGCAGCATCATGCGCTACCTGGTTTCCCTGGTGCGTCACATGACCATGCTGGCGCGCAACCTGGCCCTGCTCGATGTGTATGGCCGCGTGCGCATCCTGATCAATCAGATGCTGGTGGAGCAAGACGGCGTGCTGATCCTGCGCAAGCAATTGACGCAGCAGGAAATCGCCGATCAGATCGGCTCCTCGCGCGAGATGGTGGCGCGCATCCTGAAAGAACTCGTCTATGGGCACTATATCCGCATGGAGAACCGCCGCATCGTGGTGTTGAAGATGCTGCCGGAAAACTTCTGACGCGACCCGGCCGCGCCGCCAATGAGGCGGCCGGCCTTTTTGCCCTCCCAGCTTAAGTTCGGCGCGCTGGCGTCGCCTTGTATCGGTATCACACCGTATACGGATAGCAGGCATTCTGATGCAGATCTCACCTCATTCCTCCTGGCGCGGCGAACAGGCCGCAAACCTCAAGACCGAAAACCGCCCGGCAGCGGAAGCCGTGCCGCGCGCGCTGCCGGCGCAGGACTCGTCCGCCTCGCTGGCCGCCGATCTGCGCGCCATGCCGGAAATCGACCAGGCCAAGGTGGATGCGGTGCGCGCCGCGCTGGCGCGCGGCGAGGTGCGCTTCGATCCGCAGCGGTTGGCTGGCCTGATCGAGCAATATCACGGCGGACGTTGATGGATAGAAAGCAGGTTTATCGCGAGTTGTTCACGACCATAGCAGCGGATCTGGCTGATTATCCGCTGCTATTGGAGAGTCTGGAGGCGCAGTTTCAGGCCGCGCTAGCCCATGATGCGGCAGGCTTGGAGGCGTGCGCCAGCCGGATTTCCGAGCTGTGCGACAGGCTGGAGCGTAGCCGCCACGCCCGTCAGGCATGGGTGCGGGATTTGCTGCCTGCCGGCGCCGAATTGTCGATGAGCGCGCTCTTGGATGCCTTGCCGCCAAATCTGCGCGAGCAGGGCGCGGCGCGTTGGCGGCGGCTGTGCGAGCTGGCTGCCGCGTGTCGGGAGCGCAATCTGCGCAACGGCCAATTATTGCAGCAGCGGCAAGCCCTGTTGCGACGGGTGCTGGAGGGGGAGTCCGATGTTTACGCAGCGCAGTGAGCGAGCGGCCGGTTTTGACTCGCCCTTGGCCGAGTCCGTCGCCTTGCCGCTGGACTTGCCGGGCGGCGGCGCAGGATTCGCCGAGCAGTTTTCTGGTTTGCGCCGCGAGGTGGAACGTTTCATCGCCAATGGCGAGCCGGGTGCGGCTGCGCAATTGACGCCGGAAGCCTGGCGCTTGAAGCAGCAATTGCAGGCTGCGGGTCGGGTGGATGCGGCTGCGGTTTCGCCTGACAGGCAGGCTTTTCTTGAGGAGATGAGGCCGTATGCGCAGGCGGCTGCGGCGAGGCTGGGCGTCACGCCGGACATCGTGCTGGCGCAGGCGGCGCTGGAGTCGGGCTGGGGGCGCAAGCCGTTGACGTTGGCGAATGGCGGCAATAGCCATAATCTGTTTGGCATCAAGGCCGACTCGCGCTGGCGCGGCGGCGTCGCGGCGGCGCTGACCACGGAATTCGCGGATGGGCAAAAACAATCCCGGGTGGAGTCGTTCCGGGCTTATCCCGATTACCAAGCCGCTTTTGACGACTACGCCAGGTTGTTGGCGAGCAATCCTCGCTATCGCGCGGCGTTGGGCGTTGGCGGCGATGCGCAGGCGTTTGCCCGGGGTTTGGCGAGCGGCGGCTATGCCAGCGATCCGGGCTACGCCGGCAAGCTGGCCGACCTGGTTGGGCAGCTGCGGCGAACGGCGCGTTGATGCGGGGCGGCGGGGCGGGTAAAATCGGCGTCAAAGCACGCCGATTTTTGTTTTGAGCTTTTTAGGGGAAATAAAAAGAAAAAAGCCGAAATCTCAAGATTTCGGCTTTTTAACTGGTGGAGGTAAGCGGGATCGAACCGCTGACCTCTTGCATGCCATGCAAGCGCTCTCCCAGCTGAGCTATACCCCCAGTATTCGCTGGCGTCCCCACGGGGATTCGAACCCCGGTTATCGCCGTGAAAGGGCGGTGTCCTAGGCCTCTAGACGATGGGGACATACGTCCTAATTGTATTGTGGTGGAGGTAAGCGGGATCGAACCGCTGACCTCTTGCATGCCATGCAAGCGCTCTCCCAGCTGAGCTATACCCCCACATGAAACTATGGCGTCCCCACGGGGATTCGAACCCCGGTTATCGCCGTGAAAGGGCGGTGTCCTAGGCCTCTAGACGATGGGGACTAAATTTTGGTGGAGGTAAGCGGGATCGAACCGCTGACCTCTTGCATGCCATGCAAGCGCTCTCCCAGCTGAGCTATACCCCCACATAATCTGTCGATTTCGCTTTCGCTTTTGACCGTTGGGTCTCGACAGGAGGCGAACTATACCCGGACCAATTTGGGCGTGCAAGCGTTTTGTGAAAATATTTCGAAAATATGCAGAAATTACCCATTTTGACTGGCGAATGAAGTGCGGCGCGCGACACGAGGAGGCATTTTGGGTATTTATATTTCAATAAAGAATATAAATCTAAAATAATATTACTTAGTATTCTAACATTGCCGCTGTTAAGGTGTCGCCATGGCCGGCCCATGCTGCCGGAAGACACTGAGCAACGATGGAGATTCGACAATGAAAAAACTGAATGCCGCACTGATTCTTGGTCTGTCTTTGGCCGCCGCTTTTGCGCACGCTGACGATCTGGCCGATATCCGCAAGGCTGGCGTGTTGAAGATCGGCACCGAAGGCACGTATGCCCCGTTTACTTATCACAATGCTTCCGGCGAACTGACCGGTTTTGATGTCGAAATCGGCCAGGCCATCGCCAAGCGTCTGGGCGTCAAGCCGCAATTCGTCGAGGGCAAGTGGGATGGCTTGATCGCCGGCCTGGACGTCAAGCGTTACGACGTCGTGATCAACGAGGTGGCCGTCACCGATGCGCGCAAGGCCAAATACGATTTCTCCGAGCCGTACATCGTGTCCAAGGCGGTGTTGATCGTGCGCGACGACAATCGCGACATCAAGCGCTTTGAAGACTTGAAGGGCCGCAAGTCCGCCAATACCCTGACCAGCAATTTCGGCAAGCTGGCGCAGCGCTATGGCGCGGAGGTGGTGCCGACTCAGGGCTTCAATGAATCCGTCGCGCTGCTGGAGTCCGGCCGCGTGGAAACCACCATCAACGACAGCCTGTCCTTCCTCGATTTCAAGAAGAAGCAGCCCAAGTCACGCCTGAAAGTAGCCGCTACCGAGGCGAATGGCGACGCGTCCGCCGTGCTGTTGCGCAAGGGCAATCCGGAATTGAAGGCCGCCATCGACAAGGCGCTGGCGTCGATCAAGGCTGACGGCACGTATCAGAAGATTTCGCACAAATACTTCGGCGCCGACGTGTCGCGCTGATTGAGGAGGAGCGATGCCTTCGTGGTTGCAGTTGATGGCGGATTCGCTGCCGTCGCTTATTTATGCCGGGCTGGTGTTCACCGTGCCGCTGACCTTGCTGTCTTTTGTCGGTGGCTTGGCCTTGGGCCTGGTGGTGGCCTTGATCCGGCTGTTTGGCCCGCGCCCGTTGGTGCTGTTGGTGCGCGCTTATTCCTGGCTGGTGCGCGGCACGCCCTTGCTGGTGCAGCTGTTCGTGATCTTCTACGGCTTGCCGCGCGTCGGCATCGTGTTTGATCCGTTTCCAGCGGCGCTGCTTGGCTTCGTGCTCAGCGTCGGCGCGTATACCTCGGAAGTGATACGGGCGGCCATCGTCTCGGTGCCGAAGGCGCAGTGGGAGGCGGCGTATTCGCTGGGCATGAGCTGGTCGCAGGCGATGCGCCGCACCATCCTGCCGCAGGCGAGCCGGGTGGCGGTGCCGCCGCTGGCCAACTCCTTTATCTCGCTGGTAAAGGATACCTCGCTGGCGGCCGTATTGACGGTGCCGGAGATGTTCCAGGCGGCGCAGCGGATTGCCGCCACCACTTACGAGCCGCTGGTACTGTATCTTGAGGCGGCTTTTCTATACCTGATGCTGAGTACGGTGTTGACCTGGCTGCAAGAGCGTCTGGAAAAACGTTTTGACCGCCATGTGGCGCCCGTGGGAGCGGCGACATGATCAAGCTGAACGATATCGTCAAATCCTTTGATGGCCACCGGGTGCTGGACGGGGTGAGCCTGACCCTGTCCGAGGGCGGCGTCACCGCGCTGATCGGCCCGTCCGGCAGCGGCAAGAGCACGCTGCTGCGCTGCGTCAACCTGCTGGAGGTGCCGGATGCCGGCAGCCTGGAGCTGGCCGGCGATGCCTTGAGCTTTACACCGGGTCGCAAGCTGTCACGCGAGGCGGTGCTGCGGATGCGGCGGGCGACCGGCATGGTGTTCCAGAGCTTCCAGCTGTTTCCGCATCAGACGGTACTGCAAAATGTGATGGAAGGCCTGCTGACCGTGCAGCGCTGGCCGCGCCAGCAGGCGGAACAGCGCGCGCGCGAACTGTTGGACAAGGTGGGCATGGCTCACAAGGCTGACGCCTGGCCGTCTACCCTGTCTGGCGGCCAGCAGCAGCGGGTGGCCATTGCCCGCGCCCTGGCGCCGTCGCCGCGGCTGTTGTTGTGCGACGAACCGACATCGGCGCTGGACCCGGAGCTGGCGGCGGAAGTGGTGGCGGTGCTGCGCCAGCTGGCGGCCGAGGGCGTCACCATGCTGATGGCGACGCACGATCTGCGCCTGGCGGCCAGCGTGGCGCGCGATGTCGTGTTCTTGGAGCATGGCCGCGTCGTCGAGGCGGGCAGCGCGTCCCAGATATTCGGCGCGCCGCGCCAGCCGCGCACGGCCGAATATGTCTCCACGCTGACTGCCGGGGCGAGGGATTTGGTGCAGATTTGAGCGCAAGGGGCCGCCGTCGGCGGCTTCCTGGCGCTGGAATGCAAAAAAGCCTGCTTGCGCAGGCTTTTTTGTTTGGTGAAGCAGTCGAGTGGTGGAGGTAAGCGGGATCGAACCGCTGACCTCTTGCATGCCATGCAAGCGCTCTCCCAGCTGAGCTATACCCCCGTTGGATGTCGCTGCGTTCACAGTGCTGGGCATTCTATGCGTCTCTTTGCGGCTTGTAAATACCCTGCCGTCACAAAAGTGAAAAATGCCAGCGCAAGCTGATTTGGCATGTTTCGGCGGGATCGAGCATGGCATTGTCAGCGCGCGGGACGCTGTCACGCTGGCTCGGTTATAATCCGCAGCCGGAATCGGTTTGAGAGGCGGCAATGTCGGTTGGCCATTACGAGAATTTCCCGGTGGGTTCCATCCTGCTGCCGCGAAAGATGCGGCGGGCGGTGCACGCCATCTATCATTTCGCCCGCTACGCCGACGACGTGGCGGACGAAGGCGATGCCGACTCAGCGACGCGGCTGGCCGAGCTGGACAGGCTGGAAGCCGATCTGGACCGCATCGCCGTCGGCGAGCCGCCGCGGATCGCGCTGATGGCGCCGCTGGCGGTGGCCATCGCCGAGCATGCCTTGCCGCTGCAACCGTTCCGCGACCTGCTGTCGGCTTTCCGGCAGGATGTGGGCAAGACGCGTTACCAGAGCTTTGGCGAATTGGTGGACTATTGCCGCCGATCTGCCAATCCGGTGGGGCGGTTGATGCTGGCGCTGTACGGCGAAACCGATCCGCGCAGCCTGGCGCAGTCCGACGGCATTTGCACCGCGCTGCAACTGATCAACTTTTGGCAGGATGTGGCGATCGATTGGCAAAAGAACCGGGTCTATCTGCCGCAGGAAGATCTGGCGCGCTTTGGCGTGAGGGAGGCGCAGATCGCGGCCGGCCTTTGCGACGCCAAATGGCGCGCGCTGATGCTGTATCAGGTGGAGCGGGCGCGCAAGATGCTGCAGGCCGGCGCGCCGCTGGGGCGGACCCTGCGCGGCCGGCTGGGGCTGGAGTTGCGGCTGATCGTGATGGGCGGCGAGCGCATCCTGCAAAAGCTGCATGCCAGCGAAGGCGACGTGTTCCGCCAGCGGCCGAAGCTGAAGGGTCGCGATTGGGCATACATGATATGGCGGGCGTGCCGGGGCAAATGAGCCGGCGCGACGCAAACTACGGAATCCCGCCGGCAAAGTCCGGCGACAGTTTTGGGAGAGGCGCGTGACGCCGGATCAGTATTGCGAGGACAAGGCCGCGTCCAGCGGCTCCAGTTTCTATTACAGCTTCCGTTTTCTGCCGGCAGAGCGGCGGCGCGCCATCACCGCGCTGTACGCCTTCTGCCGCGAGGTGGACGACGCGGTAGACGAATGCCAGGACCTGAACGTGGCCAAGGCCAAGCTGGCCTGGTGGCGCGGCGAGGTAGGCCGGGCGTATCTGGGCCAGGTAGACCATCCGGTGATGCGCGCGCTGCAGCCGCACCTGAAAGCCTTCCAGCTGCCGCAGTCGCAGCTGGAAGAGATCATAGACGGCATGGAGATGGACCTGCACATGGTGCGCTATCAGCGCTACCAGGACCTGCTGCTGTATTGCCACCGCGTGGCCGGCGTGGTGGGGCAGCTGGCCGCCCGCATCTTCGGCTACCGCGACGAACGCACACTGGAGTACGCTCATGAACTGGGCGTGGCTTTCCAGCTGACCAACATCATCCGCGACGTGGGCGAGGACGCCCGGCGCGACCGCATCTATCTGCCGATGGATGAGCTGCAGCGTTTCAACTGCCCGGCGATGGACATCCTGCATTACGAGGAGAGCGAGGCATTCCAGGCGCTGATGGCCTTCCAGATCGAACGGGCGCAAGAGCAATACCGCAAGGCCTGGGATTTGCTGCCGGCGGAAGACCGCAAGTCGCAGCGGCCCGGCCTGCTGATGGCGGCGATCTACCGCGCCACGCTGAAGGAAATCCGGCAGGATGGTCCTGCCAAAGTGCTGAACCAGCGCCTATCGCTGGGAACCGGCCGCAAGCTGTGGCTGGCCTGGAAAACCTGGACCTTCGGCTACAAGCCGTGAAACCGAGAGTGGCGGTGGTGGGCGCCGGCTGGGCCGGCCTCGCCGCGGCGGTAGAGCTGGCCGGCTGGGCGGACCTGACCGTGTACGAGGCCGGGCGCGATCCCGGCGGGCGGGCGCGGTGCGCCGGCAAAGATGGCGCCAGGTTTGACAATGGTCAGCACATTCTGCTGGGCGCTTATGCAGAATGCTTGCGCCTGATGCGGACTGTAGGCGTCAGCCCGGAAAGCGCTTTGCGGCGGCTGCCCATGCAGTGGCTGCGCGATGGCGGCTTGCGTCTGCGCTGCCCGCAACTGCCGGCGCCGCTGCATGTGGCGGCTGGACTGCTGCTGGCGCGCGGCGTGTCCTGGACGGACAAGTGGAAACTGGCGCGCGCGCTGGATGGATTGCGGCGCTCGGGATACCGTTTAGAACACGACTTGAGCGTGGACGCCTGGTTGGCGGAGCAGGGGCAAAGCGCGGGCTTGCGCCGCGACTTCTGGCAGCCCTTGGTGGCGTCGGCGCTGAATACGCCGCTGCCGCGGGCATCGATGCGGGTGCTGGCCGCCGTCTTGCGCGACAGCCTGGGCGCCGCCCGCGAGGCCAGCGATCTCTTGCTGCCGGCGCTTGATCTGTCCGCGCTGTTTCCCGATCCCGCCTGGCGCTGGCTGGGCGAGCGCGGCGCGGCGTTGCGGGCCGGCGAGCGCGTGGCATCGGTGGAAATGAAGGATGGCAGGCCGCAGGTGGACGGTACGGAGTATGATGCTGTGATCGTCGCGGTGGCGCCATATCATGCCAAGGCTTTGCTGGCCGAGCCGGCCCTGCGGGAGTCGGTAGCCGCCTACCGATATTGCCCCATCGCCACGGTGTATCTGCGCTTCGACCGCTCGCCGCGCTTGCCGGCGCCGATGATGGGCGTCAGCGGCGGCACGGCGGACTGGTTGTTCGATCGCGAGGCGCTGTGCGGCGAGGCCGGTTGGCTGGCCGCTGTGATCAGCGCGCCCGCCGCGCTGCCGCCGGCTCAGGAGCTGGTCCATGCGGTGGCGGCCGATGCGCGCCGTTTGGCGCCCTGGCTGGGCGAGCCTTGCCAGAGCCAAGTGATTGTGGAGAAGCGCGCCACGTTTGCCAGCGAGATCGGCCTGATGAGGCCGGGTACTCGCGCTGCGTGGCCGGGAGTTTATCTGGCCGGGGATTGGGTGCATCCCGATTACCCGGCGACACTGGAGGGCGCGGTGCGCAGCGGCGTAGCCGCGGCCGCCGCAGTGAAGCGGGATTTACAGGTAGAACAATGACAATGAAGACTGAATTTGCTCCAGACGCGCTGGCCGGGCGCGTCATCCTGGTTACCGGCGCCTCGCAAGGCATAGGCCGCGAGGCGGCGCTGGCCTTCGCCCGCCATGGCGCGACGGTGGTGCTGCTTTCTCGCAGCGTCAAGGGCCTGGAGAGAGTCTACGATGAAGTGGTGGCGAGCGGCGCGCCGGAGCCGGCCGCGGTGCCGCTGGATCTGCTGAATGCCGGCGAGAACGAATTCAACAATCTGGCGCTGACCATACATCGAGAGTTCGGCCGCCTGGACGGGATTCTGCACTGCGCCTCGCATTTTTACGCGCTGTCGCCGCTAAGCAACCAGACCATAGAAGAATGGATGAACCAGTACCGCATCAATACCGTGGCCCGCTTCGCGCTGACCCGCGCCTGCCTGCCGCTGTTGAAGGATGCGCCGGATGCGTCGGTGCTGTTCGTCGGCGAGCATCACGCGCTGCATCCCGCGGCCTACTGGGGCGGCTTCGGCGCTTCCAATGCCGGCCAGGTTTATCTGACCACGGTGGCCGCCAGCGAATGGGACATGCATCCCAATTTGCGGGTCAATCTGCTGCTGCCGGGCCCGGTCAACTCGCCGCAGCGCAACCGGACGCATCCGGGCGAAGACAAGCGCGAGCGCGGTGATCTGGCCGATCTGATGCCGCATCTGCTGTACTGGATGAGCGCAGACAGCCGCGGCCGCAGCGGCGAAGTACTGGAACTGGATCTGCGTCAGCCGCGCGGCTGAGGCATTAGCGAAAACGGGGGATGAGCATGAGAATTTTGCTGCTGCTGACGACCATGTTGGCCCTTGGCGGATGCAATTGGGTAAACAGCGTAACCGGCCTGACCCGGGACTCGGACAAGGCTGTGGGCGCCGCCTGCCGCCAGACCGGCCGCTCGCTCGAGGAGTGCTATATCCGCAACCCCGAGGCTGATAAGGCGTCGATTTATGCCGGCTGGCGCGAGATGAACGAATACATGGCCAAGAACAAGCTGGAGACGATGGCGCCGCCGCCGGAGAAACCGGTCGCCGCTAGCGGCGCCATGGCGGGAGCGCCCGCCGCCGCCGTCAACAAGCCGGCCGCGCTAGCCGGCAAGTCCAGCGACGCCGGTCCGCATCCCTTAACCAGCGAAGAGGCGGACCAGGCCGCCAAGAACGATCCGGAAGTGGCCGCCGTGGTGGCGGCGATGCAGCATCCTGACGCGCCGGCCAAACCCAAGCAGCCCAACGGCAAGAGCGAGGCCGATCAGAAGCGCCTGCTCAACATCATCAACGAGCTCAACAAGTCCGACGCCAAGCATCCGGCCAATTGATCGTCCGCTTTTGCGGCATGGCTGGCCGGCTCCTGTTATTCTTCCGCCTTTGATTCCCATTTATTGTCCCTAATGGCCAAGAGCAAAACCGTATTCAGCTGCACCGAGTGCGGCGGACAAGCGCCCAAATGGCAGGGCCAATGCCCGCACTGCAACGCCTGGAACACGCTGGTGGAGTCTGTCGCTGCGCCGGCCGCCGCCGGCCCGCGCTTCCAGTCCTGGGCGGCCAATGTCACCCAAGTGCAGAAGCTGTCCGAAGTGCAGACCGAGGAAACTCCGCGCGACCCTTCCGGCATCGACGAGCTGGACCGCGTGCTGGGCGGCGGGATCGTGCGCGGCGCGGTGGTGCTGATCGGCGGCGACCCCGGCATCGGCAAATCCACGCTGCTGCTGCAGGCCTTGTCGCAGATCGGCCGCAACCGCAAGGTGCTGTATGTGTCCGGCGAGGAATCGGCGCAGCAGATCGCGCTGCGCGCCTCGCGCCTGGCGCTGGATACCAGCAGCGTCAATCTGCTGGCCGAGATCTGCATCGAAAACATCCTGGCCACGCTGAAGCGCGAGCTGCCGGACGTGGTGGTGATCGACTCCATCCAGACGCTGTACACCGAGCAGGTGACGTCGGCGCCGGGTTCGGTGTCGCAGGTGCGCGAATGCGCGGCGCAGCTGACGCGCATGGCCAAGCAAAGCGGCATCACGGTGCTGCTGGTGGGCCATGTCACCAAGGAAGGCTCGCTGGCCGGCCCGCGCGTGCTGGAGCATATGGTGGACACCGTGCTGTATTTCGAGGGCGACTCCCATTCCAGCTACCGCATGATACGGGCGATCAAGAACCGCTTCGGCGCGGTCAACGAGCTGGGCGTGTTCGCGATGACCGACCGCGGCCTGAAGGGCGTGTCCAACCCGTCGGCCATCTTCCTGTCGTCCTACCGCGACGACGTGGCCGGCTCCTGCGTGCTGGTGACGCAGGAAGGCACGCGGCCCTTGTTGGTGGAGATCCAGGCGCTGGTGGACGACTGCCATGGCTTCCAGCCCAAGCGTCTCACCGTCGGCCTGGAGCAGAACCGGCTGGCGATGCTGCTGGCGGTGCTGCACCGCCACGGCGGCGTGGCTTGCTTCGACCAGGACGTGTTCCTCAACGCGGTGGGCGGCGTCAAGATCAATGAGCCGGCGGCCGACCTGGCCATCATCCTGGCCATGGTATCGTCCTTGCGCAATAAGGCATTGCCGGAAAAATTGGTGGTGTTCGGCGAGGTGGGCCTGGCCGGCGAGGTGCGCCCGGTGACGCGCGGCCAGGAGCGGCTTAAAGAAGCCGCCAAGCTCGGCTTCACCCGCGCCATCGTGCCCAGCGCCAACAAGCCGCGGCAAGAAATCGAAGGCCTGAAAGTGCTGGCGGTGGACCGGCTGGATCAGGCGGTGGAATTCTGCAGGGAGTGAGCATGATAGACGCGCAGCTGATCGAGCAGGAGCGGCCGTATTTGTTGCGTTACGCGCTGGCGCAATTGCGCGAGCGCGACGCGGCGGAGGAGGCGGTGCAGGAAACGCTGCTGGCCGCGCTGGAGTCGCAGGCCAGCTTTTCCGGCAAGTCCACCCTGCGCACCTGGCTGACTTCCATTCTGCGTTTCAAATTGATAGACGCGATGCGCCGCAAGGGCAAGGAGAAGCTGTTCGAGTCGCTGGAAGACGAGGCGGACGACAGCGATTTCGACGGCCTGTTCGCGCAGGACGGCCATTGGCGCGAGCCGGTCAAGGCCTGGAGCGGGCCGGAGAATGAACTGATTTCGCGCCAGTTCTGGCAGGTGTTCGAAGAGTGTTCCCAAGTGATGCCGCGCCGCACCGCCATGGTATTTGTCATGCGCGAGGTGATGGGGATGGAAATCGCCGACATCTGTAACAATCTGGACATCAGCGCGACAAACTGTTCAGTACTGCTGTACCGGGCGCGGATGAGTCTGCGCGAATGTTTTTCAATACGCTGGAGCCGGGAGGACGAGCGATGAAGTTGAGTTGCCGCGAAGCCAGCCGGCTGATTTCGGCCGGCCTGGATCGGCCCCTGGGCGCCACCGAACATCTGAAATTGAGGATGCACCTGCTGCTATGCGGCAATTGCCGCCAATTCTCGCAGCAGTTGCAGCTGATGCGCCGGGCGGCGCGCCGGGCTGGCGATGGAGAAGACAGCATGCCTAACGGCTGATGCTTTTGACATGTCGGGTGGTGTTGTGGAAACTGGGCCTTTCTTTGAGAAAGGCCTTTTTCATGACCGCCGCCTCCACGCTGCAACAGCTGATTCAAATCCACGACGACAGTCCGGATGAGGTGATCGCGCAATTGCCCGGATTGATCGATTCTCCTGCGCTGCCGCCGGCCGACCATCCGCGCTTGGCCTGGCTGATCAATCACTTGCTGGGTGAGCAAAAGGGCGACTGGCGCGCAGCCTGGACGCTATTGCGCCGTTTGCCCCTGTCAGACGCCGGCCCAATCCTGCTGCGCCATAGCCTGGTTGCGGCAACTTTGTCCGGCGATGCTTTGGCGGCCTGGCGGCTGGAGCGGCAATGGCAGGCCGCGGGAATGGACGCCGGGATGATGCGGCTGCTGGGGCGGCTGGGCGTGTTGCAGGGTTTGCAACAGCATGGCCCGCTGTCCGGCTTGCTGCCGGCATTGGATGAATTGCTGCAGGAGCTGGAGCCTATCGCGGCCAGCGCCAACGACGCCACGCTGGCTTCGCTGGCCAACAATATCGTTTCCGGGCTGCTGGAGCGGGAAGACCTAGATGCCGACTCCTCAAGCCCGCGCATTGTCTGGCGGGCCGCGCAGTGCGCGCGGCGGCTATGGGGGCGGGCGGGGAACTGGGTCAATCATGAGCGGGCCGAGTACCTGCTGGCGCTGACGGCGAATCGATTTGCGCAGTGGCGCGATGGCCTGCAATCGGCCGATGCCGGCCTGGCGCTGATCGCCGACAACGGCGAGGAAGACGTGGACCGCGCCTTTCTCTTGCTCGAACGCGCCCGGGCATGCTTTGGCCTGGGACGCTCCGACGAGGGCGAGCTGGCTTACCAGCAGGCGCAGACCCTGGCGGCAGCGTTCGATGCCAGCCTGCGGCCCTGGTTTGATGGCTGCGCCAGCCGTGCCAGAATGGACGGCCCGCGCGCTTGAGGTTCTGCCTATGCCCGGCAGAACGAAAAAGGCCTTCCGCATGGAAGGCCTTTGTCTTGAAGCCGGGAAGCTTTACACCGATAGCGACATCAGCAGGCTGGAGATGTCATTGTTGCCGGCGCTGGCCTGGTACAGGCTGAGCGCGGCCTGGGCTTGCTGGTTGATGGCGTTGCTGCTGGCGCTGCTGTCCGTCGCCGCGCTTTGCTTGTTATTGCCGCCGTTCAATAGGTTGGCCAAACCGTTGTTTTGCTCGCCGCCGCTGTCATGGTGATGATGATGGTGGCGATGGCCGCCTTCGCTGGCTTGCGCCCCGTTGGCCTGTTGCAGGCCTTGCTGCAGTTGCTGGAAAGCCTGCTGAGCCTGGCTCAGGTTGCCGGATTGCAGATCCTGGCCCAGGGTGTTCAGCAAGGAGGAGACGGAATTGCCGGTGCCACCGCTGGTCTGGCTGTTGTTCAGCGCGGCAAACGGATCGGTTGCCGTGGCGCTGGCGCCGGTGGCGGACGTGGAGGATGCCGCGCTGATGGCATTGTTCAGCACCGCGCCGAAATCCTGGTTGCCATTGTCGGTGTTGTTGGAACCGTTCAGCTGCTGCAGTGCGGCCAGCGCTTGTTGCGCGCCGGCGATGTCGCCTTGCTGAACCGATTGCGTCAGGCTGCTGAAATCCTGGCGCCGCTGCTGATGCAGCGATTGCAGTTGCTGCCAGTACGAACTGGCGTTGTTGCTGGTGTTACTGCTGCTGATAGACATATTGCCTCTCCTTGAAAACGTGGATGCCGGGCAGCGCTTCACGGATCAGCTGCTGTCCTGGGCGGCGGGGCTGCAATTTTTGCCGCTTTGCCGCTGTCGCTTGCCGCCATGCCGGTATCAAAGCGTCTATTTGCCGATTTTTCTTGCCGGAACAATGGCTTGCCGCTATGGGTGTCAGCAAGGCGCGTGCCAGAAATGAGCTAAGAGGAGAGGCAAATGTTTACAAATATTTTGTCATGCGCCTGAGTGGGGTTTGGCGCCTGCAACCCAAGCTCGCACAGCGCCGTATCCAAGGCGGCGTCGGCGCTTAACCGAATCCGCGCTGGCGCAGCGCCTGGTACAGCATGGCCACGCCCAGGGCGTCGTTCAGCGCGTCGTGTCGCGGCGGGGCGGGGATGGCGAGGTCGCGGTACAGCTCGGCCAGCCTGAGATCGATATAGGCGCCGGGGTTTTGCTTGAACTTATAGTCGTAGTAGCGGGCGGAAACCTCGATCTGCCGTTGCGGCAGGGCAATGCCGAGCAGTGGCTTCACGTATTTGTTCAATACCGCCACATCGTATTCCAGGTAGTAGCCGAGCAATGGCCGGCCGCCGATGAAATCCAGCAGCTGCCGCACGGCCTGCGCCGGTTCCATGCCTTCGTCCAGATCGCGCCGGCGCAAGCCGTGGATGGCGATATTGTCGCCTTGCGGCAGGGTTTGCGGTTTGACCAGCAGGTACAGCGATTCGCTGCTGAGGATGCGGTTGCCGCGCAGCTTGACGGCGCCTATCGACAGCAGCTCGGCCTGCTTGACGTCTAGGCTGGTGGTTTCGCAATCGAGGCTGACCAGCTCCTCCGGGTGTTCGTCGAATACATGGCGCCAGGCCGGATCGCGCAACCGGGCAAGCAGCCAGCGGCGGTGCCATTGGCGCAGCATTACAGGCTACCCAGGCGATAGTGGTGGCGCAGTTGCGCCTTGAAGCGCTTGACGACGGCCAGCGCCTCCTTCAGCAGGTCTCTTTCCAGCGAGGATAGCCGTTCCGGCTCGATCAGATTGTCTGCAGGCTGGGCCGCCTCGATGCGCCGCAGCCCCTGGTCCAGCCGCAATTGCGACAACACGCCCAGCGCCTCCACGATGTCGTTGGCCAAAGAGGATTCCAGCCGCCCGGCGGCGGCGAGCGCCTGCGCGCGGGCGTGGCTTCCGGTTTCGTCGATGCCGTATTCCAGCGCCAGCGCGCGCAAGCCATGCACCAGTGGGAAAATGCCGCCTTTTTTCAAATCCAGCGTGTCGCGGCCATCGCGTTCGCGGGTGCGCAGCCGGGCGAACGGCCCCAGCGGCGTGTCGAACTGATCGATGGCGCGGGCGAAGCGGGCGTAGAAGCCGGCGTCGTCCTGCAAGCGTTCGCGCAGGTAGCCGCGACAGTCGGCCAGCAAGGAGGCGTCGCCGCATACCGCTTCGGCGTCGCAGAAGATCGCCAGCTGCATCATGCCCTCGCCGCTGGGCTGGGCCAGCCAGCCGTGTATGCGGTCGCGCATGGCGGCGCGGGTCAATCGCCATTCGGGGTGGCTGACCATGACGCCGCCTGGGCAGGGCGGGTAGCCAAAGCGGGCGAGGGCGGCGGAGAAGGCGTCGCAATATTCCGCCACGCTTTCAGGGGGAACGCCGTCGCGCAATAGCAGCGCGTTGTCCTGATCGGTCTTGAGGATTTGCTCGCCGCGGCCTTCCGAACCGAGCACAATCAGGCAGCTGTTGTCCGCCAGTTCGGCCGGCGCGATCATCCGCCAGGCGCGGGCGAACAGCCGCGCGTTCAGCGCCTGCACCAGCCGTCCCAGTTGCAGCGGCCGCACGCCGTGGCCGGACAGGATGCCGATCAGTCGGTCGATCTGGCTGGCGATGTCGGCAAGTTCATCCAGGCTGCTGGCGCGCTCCAGCCGCTGCGCGATCAAATGGGAGTGGTTGGAGAAGTAGGACAACACGTCGACCTGCGCCAGGATGCCGACCGGCCGGCCGTGTTCCGTCACCACCAGCCGGCGCAGATTGCGCTGCGTCATCAACAGCAAGGCGTTGAACAGGAAATCGTCGATGTCTATGGTCAGCAATTGGTAGCCGCAGTGGCGGCCTATCGGTTCGGCGCTGTCCACGCCGTCCAGGATCACGTCGCGGAAATCCGTGGTGGTGAAGATGCCCAGCCGCTCGCCATCGCGCACCAGCACGGATTTGCTGCGCTGCGCTTTCATGGCGGCAGCTACGTCCCGGATGCTGTCGGCGGCGTCGACAAATACCGGCTGGCGGCAGCCGGCGTCGCGCACGGTGGCGGTCAGCAGCGTTTGCAGTTCGCGGGTGCCGGCGCGCTGCGCCAGCATGCCTAGCTTTTGCGAGACGCTGGCGTAGAAATAGGCGCCGAAGCGCGGATGGCTTTCGGTCAGCGCCAGCAGCTCGGCGCGCGGCAGCGCCAGCAGCAGGGCTTCTTCCTCCACCACGAAGCGGTGCGGCGTCTGGCCGGCGATCAGCGCGCGGGTGTCGAAGCTGTCGCGCGGATGGTAGCGCGAAACCACTTCGTCTCCGGCCAGCTCGCACACCTTGCCTTTGATCACCATGTACAGCGCATCTATGGCCTGGCCCGGGCCGATGACCAGCGCGTCGTCGGGAAAGTAGACGATGTCGGCGCGGGCCTCGAGCGCGTCGCGCTCTGCGGGACCGAGCGTGTCGAACGGCGGCTGGCTGAAGTCGAAGCGGCTCATGGCGGATCCGGTCGTAGAAGGCTTACCCTCAGCATACCGCCAATCTCCGCCTGGATGTCAGTCCGTCTTGTGCGTCAGCAGCGGCGCGCCGTCGCGGAACAGGATCAGTTCGCCGGGCGACAGCGCCGTCCAGTGCTCGTTGTCGGTCAGCGGCTGGGTGGCGATCATCGCCACCTGGTCGCGCGGCGTGGTGACGGTGGCGAAGTCGACGCTGACGTCGTTGTCCACTAGGTGGGCGGTGTTGAACGGCGCGCGGCGGATGATGTAGTGCAGATGGGTGGAGCAATGGGCGAACAAAACCTCGCCATTGCTCAGCATGAAATTGAACACGCCCTTGCTGCCGATTTCCGCCGCCAGCGCGGCGACTTCCTTGAACAGCGTTTCCAGCTCCGGCGGCTGCGACCACTTGGCGCGCAGCCGCTCCATCAGGTGGCAGAAGGCGCGTTCGGAGTCGGTGGTGCCCACTGGGCGGTAATACTCGCCGGTTTCCGGCTGGAAGTCTTCCAGATTGCCGTTGTGGGCGAAGATCCAGTACTGGCCCCACATCTCGCGCATGAACGGGTGGGTGTTGGCCAGGTTGACCTTGCCCTGGGTGGCCTTGCGGATGTGGGCGATGACGTTCTCGGACTTGATCGGGTAGCGGCGCACCAGTTCGGCCACCGGCGATTCGACCGAGGGTTTGTCATCCAGGAAAACGCGGCACCCCTTCTGTTCGAAGAAGGCGATGCCCCAGCCATCGGCATGGTGGTCGGTCAGGCCGCCGCGGCGATGGAAGCCCTCGAACGAGAACAGGATGTCGGTCGGGATATTGCAATTCATGCCCAGCAGCTGGCACATCGATCTGATTCCACTTCATTAACGGTTTGCGTCACTGCCGGCGGGCGGCCGGCATATCGGATGTAGCTGAGCTTAGGCGATCTTGCGGCAACCGGCAATTGCCAATAGCCATTTGGCTCGAAAAGTCACTTCTTCATGCTGATAAGATCTAAGCGGCAGCGGCTTAGCCGGCGGCGCGGTCCCACGGCGGCAGCGGTCCGCCCAGCTTTTCCACCAAAAAGTCCAGCAGACTGCGCAGCGCCAGCGGCAGCAGGCGGCGCGACGGATACAGCGCATGAATTCCCATCAGCTGCGGCTGCCAGTCTGGCAGCAGCGCCACCAGTTCGCCGCGGCGGACGTAGGGCGCGGCCAGATAGCTGGGTTGCAGGGCGATGCCGCCGCCCGCGACCGCGGCGCACAGCAGCGCGCTGGCTTCGTTGGCGCTGATGGCGCCGCTGACTCTGACCCGCTGTTCCTCTGTGCCCTGGCGGAAGCGCCATTCGCTGCGGCCGAAGTTGCTGTAACTAAGGCAGCGGTGGTTTTCCAGATCCAGCGGATGCCCGGGCATGCCGTGGCGGGCCAGATAAGCGGGCGAAGCCACCGCCAGCGAGCGGCAGTCGCATAGCCGCCGTCCCACCAGGCCCGGATCAGGTTCATTGGTGATGCGGATGGCCAGGTCTATTCTTTCTTCAATCAGGTTGACGGCGCGGTCGCCCAATTGCAGGTCGATGCGCAGCTGCGGGTGGCGTTCGCTGAATTCGGCCATCAAGCCGCCCAGCACCGCTAGGCCAAACGAAGTGCTGGCCGCCACCCGCAACAAGCCGCGCACCTGGCCGTCGCGCTGGCTGGCGTCGGCCCGCACTTCGGCCGCCAGTTCCAGCATCTGCTGGCAGCGCGCCAAGCAGGCCAGGCCGGCGTCGGTGAGCGTGACCTTGCGAGTGGAGCGCTGCAGCAGCCGCACGCCCAGCCACTGTTCCAGCTCGTCGACATAGCGGGTGACCATGGGGCGGGACATGTCGAGTTTGTCGCCGGCGGCGGTGAAGCTGCCCAGCTGGGCGACTTCGGCGAACACTTGCATCGCGGTCAGCCTGTCCATTTATATGCTCGTTTTTTGAAACAATAATGTGCATTTTAAGCCATTTATTGGTGCGATTACTAAGCTTATAGTGTGCGCATCTTCACTGATTCGCAGTGCAACCCCGCCGGCGGGCGCCGGCATAAGACTGAAGGAGTCCCACCATGATCCGTCAAACCCTGATCGCCGCCGCTCTCGCCGCTGCCGGTTTCGCCCATGCGGGCGATCTCAAGCTGTCGGTCTACAACGCCGACAGCAACAGCTTCAACGTCAGCTCGGTGCTGGTGACCGGCGACAAGGACGCCGTGCTGATTGACACCGGCTTCACCCGCGCCGACGCCTACCGCATCGCCGCTCGCGTGCTGGACAGCGGCAAAAACCTGAAAACCATCTACGTCAGCCAGGCCGATCCGGACTACTACTTCGGCGCCTCGGTGCTGAAGCAGATCTTCCCCAAGGCCGAGCTGGTGGCCGCGCCGGAAGTGCTGGCCCACATCAAGGGCAATGTGAAGGGCAAGGTGGCGTTCTGGGGGCCGAAGATGGGCGCCAACGCGCCGCAGGCCAATCCGCTGCTGCCGACTGAAATCAAGGCCGACAAGATCATGCTGGAAGGCAAGGCGCTGGAACTGCGCGACACCAAGGGCGTGATGGCCCACCGCGGTTATGTATGGATTCCGTCCATCCGCGCCATTGTCGGCAATGTCGGCGTGTACTCCGGCATGCATGTGTGGACCGCCGACACCCAGAACGACGCCGAGCGCAAGGGCTGGTACAAGCAGCTGGACGATATGGAGGCGCTGAAGCCGGCCGTGGTGGTGCCGGGCCATATGATCGCCGGCGACAAGATGGACGTATCCGCCATCCGCTACACCCGCGATTACCTGAAAACTTTTGAAGCCAAAAATGCCGCCACCGCCAACAGCGGCGAGTTGATCGAGGCGATGAAGCAGGCCTATCCGAACGCGGCCGAAGTGTCCACGCTGGAACTGGGCGCCAAGGTGCGCAAGGGCGAGATGAAGTGGTAAGCCAGATGAAACTGCATTATTTCTACGACCCACTTTGCGGCTGGTGCTACGGCGCCTCTCCCTTGCTGAAGGTGGCGGCCGCTGTGCCGGGATTGGAATTGATCATGCACGCCGGCGGCATGATAGACGAAGCGGAAGGCCGCACCATCACGCCGGAGTGGCGCGGCTACGTGATGCCGCACGACGCGCGCATCGCCCAGATGAGCGGCCAACCTTTCGGTGACGCCTACTTCAATGGCTTGCTGAACGATATCGGCGCGCCGTTGGCGTCGGACCCGCCCATCGCTGCCATTCTGGCGGCCGGCAAACTGGGCCTGGAGCCGCTGGCCATGCTGGCCCGCATCCAGCGCGCCCATTATCAGGAGGGACGGCGCATCGCCGAATTCGAAGTGTTGAGCGAACTGGCGGCGGAGCAGGGCGCCGACGCGGCGGCATTTGCCCAGGCCTGGAGCGCGGCGCGGACCGAGGCGGAGCGGCATATCGCTGAGAGCCGCCGCCTGATGGCCCAATGGGGGTTGCATGGTTTCCCGTCCGTGGTGCTGGAGCAGGATGGACAACGGGAGCGGCTGGAATTGTCCGCCTGGTTCGGCAGGCCGGAGCAACTGGCAGCCGCCCTGCGGGAACGGTTGCCGAAACCGGCGGCGGCAGATGACGCGCTGTTCTGTACGCCTGACCGTTGCCGCTGAGCATGGGTTGATATCAAGCCGTGTCCCATATGGGACGCGGCTTTTTTATTGGATTTAGAAATTTGGCATTTTGATGTTGAAAATTGATATGGATAGCATAGTCTGAAATACCAATTAAATACCAATTGGTTCAACTCGATACGAGGAGGCAGACCATGCATCAAGGATTCAACAACATTCTGCGCGCCATCGGCCTGGCGCTGCTGCTGTTCTGGGGCCAGATAGCGCAAGCGGACTGCCCGGTCTGGGCCGAGGGCGCGACTTACAAGGTGGGCGATGTCGTCAGCTATAGCAATGCCAATTACACGGCGTTGGTGGCGCATACGGCCTACGTCGGCGCCAATTGGAATCCGCCGGCCACGCCGACCTTGTGGGCGTCGGGCGGCAGCTGCGCCGGCGGCGACCCCACCCCGCCGACGCCGCCGAGTCCTCCCACGCCGCCCAGCCCGCCGCCGAGCAATGGCGCGGCTTTTGCCAAGCATGCTTTGATCGGCTATTGGCACAACTTCGCCAATCCCAGCGGCCCGGCTTTCCCGTTGTCTCAGGTCAGCGCGGACTGGGATGTGGTCGTGGTGGCCTTCGCCGACGATGCCGGCAACGGCAATGTCAGCTTCACGCTGGACCCGGGCGCCGGCAGCGCGGCCCAGTTCTCTCAGGACATCCGCACGCTGCAGGCCAAGGGCAAGAAGGTGGTGCTGTCGTTGGGCGGACAGAATGGCTCGGTGACGCTGAACAACGCCGCCCAAGTGCAGAACTTCGTCAACAGCCTGTACGGCATCCTCACTCAATACGGTTTCGACGGCATAGACCTGGATCTGGAGAGCGGCAGCGGCATCGTGGTGGGCGCGCCGGTGGTCAGCAATCTGGTCAGCGCGGTGAAGCAGCTCAAGGCCAAGGTGGGGCCGAGTTTCTACCTGTCCATGGCGCCGGAACACCCCTATGTGCAGGGCGGCTTCGTCGCTTACGGCGGCAACTGGGGCGCCTATCTCCCCATCATCGACGGCCTGCGCGACGACCTGTCGGTGATTCATGTCCAGTATTACAACAACGGCGGGCTGTATACGCCGTATTCCAACGGCGCGCTGGCCGAGGGCTCGGTGGACATGCTGGTGGGCGGCAGCAAAATGCTGATCGAGGGTTTCCCCATCTCAAACGGCGCGTCCGGCAATTTCAAAGGACTGCGGCCGGATCAGGTGGCCTTTGGCGTGCCGTCCGGCCGCAGTTCGGCTAATTCCGGCTTTGTCACGACCGACATCGTGGCCAAGGCGCTGAGCTGCCTGACCGCCTTGCAAGGCTGCGGCACGGTGCTGCCGGCGCAAGCCTATCCGACCTTCCGCGGCGTGATGACGTGGTCGATCAACTGGGACCGGCACGACGGCTACAGCTTCTCCAAGCCGGTGGCGGCCAGCCTGCATCAGCTGCCGGCGGCGGCGAGCATGAAAAAGGCCGCCGGCAAGAAGCCGGCGGCCCGATAAGCTGGCTGGATGGCCGCTTAGGCGTTCATCTGATAACCGCTGATCTGAGCAGCCGATACCAGGCCGTTCAGGTATTCGTGCATGGCTTGATTGACTGCCAGGTCGGTCAGGTAATGCTGCAGGCGTTCCTTGATCTCGTCGAAGCTGATCTTGCCGCCTTCCACGCGTTGCTCCACCTGAATGATGTGGTAGCCGAACTGGGTTTCCACCAGGTTGGGGGTGATTTCGCCGGCCGCGGTGCTGAACACCGCTTGTTCGAATTCCGGCACCATCTGGCCGCGGCCAAACTGGCCCAGGCTGCCGCCTTGCTTGCCGGACGGGCAGGTGGAATGCTCTTGTGCCAGCGCGGCGAAGCGCGACGGATTGGCCTGGACTTCAGCCAGGATGCCTTCAGCCTTGGCTTTGATCAGGCCGGCTTCCAGGCCTTCGCCCTTGGGCAGCAGGATGTGGTTGGCCACGGCGCTGTCGCCGGCGCTGAAGCGTTCCGGGTACTGTTCGTAGAATTCGCGGCAGCTGGCTTCGTCGATGGTCGGCACCTGCAGCTTGCTGTCCAGCAGCGATTGGATGGCTTGTTGCTCGTCGGAGACGTCCAGGCCTTCGCTCTTGGCCTGCTGCACCAGCAGGGTGTGCAGGATCAGTTGCTGGATCGCGGTGTCGCGCGGGCTGGGCGTGTCGGCATAGTGGTCCAGTTGGGACGCGATCATCTCTTCGCTGATTTCAACGCCGTTGACGGTAATGGTCATGAGAATTTCCTGTGCGGAGCAGCCATCGAGGCGGCATTTCCGAATGAGGCTGCCTGCGGCAGCCGGTGACAAGGGCAGGGCGGGCCTGCGCGACGATGTGCCGGCAAGGTAAGCGGGACGGCGCGGGCTGTCAAGTCCGCCTAAACGAAACGAGGACGGCAAGCCGTCCCCGTTGTTGAAGCATGGCGCGGATTATTGCTGAACCTGGGCCTTGGCCTTCAGATCGGCAACGTATTTCTCGATGCGGGCGCCCATCACGCGCTGGGTCAACTGCGGACGGATGTCATCCAGCGACGGCACGTTGCGCTGGGTGCGCATGTCGTCCAGCTTGATCACGTGCCAGCCGTACTCGGTTTTCACCGGAGAGGCGGTCACTTCGCCCTTGGCCAGTTTGCTCATCGCCTCGGAGAACGGCGCGACAAAGGTGCCGGCTTCCTGCCAGCCCAGATCGCCGCCATTGGCCTTGCTGCCCGGGTCCATGGACTTTTCCTTGGCCAGCTTGTCGAAGGACTTGCCCTTCTTCAGCGCTTCGATCACCGCCTTGGCTTCGGCTTCGGTCTTCACCAGGATGTGGCGCGCGTGGTACTGCTTGGTTTCCGGAACCGAAGCCACCAGCTTGTCGTATTCGGCCTTCAGATCGGCGTCGCTGACCGGGTTGGCCTTCTCAAAGTCTTTGATCAGACGGTTGGCCAGCGCCATCGCCTGCATATTGGCCAGCTCGGCATTGAATTCCGCAGACTTGTCCAGGCCCTTTTTCACGGCTTCCTGGCGCAGCACTTCGGCGGTGATCAACTGGTCTTTGATCTGATCGCGAGCTTGCGGGGTGACATTCTGGCCTTGGGTTTCCATCATCTTGGCCACGGCGTCGATGCGGACGTCGGAGATCTGCTGGCCGTTGACGGTCGGGCCGGCTACGGCGATGGCGCTGCCGGCGAAAGCGGCGACGAGGGCGGTATGCAGCAGGATTTTACGCATTCTGTTTGATTCCTGATTCGGTATCGGGGGTGTTACTGGATCTTGCTCTTGGCGCGCAGGTCTTCCACGGCCTTGGCAATGGCTTCTTCCTGCAACTGGCGGGCGAGCTGAGGCTTGACTTGATCCAGCGACGGCACTTGCGCGTCGCGGATGTCGGCTACCTTGAACACATGCCAACCCAGCTGCGACTGGAACGGCTGGGCGCTGACCTGGCCCTTGGGGATGGCCTTCAGCGCTTCGGCCAGCTTGGGCTCCATGCGAGACAGATTGCCCCAGCCCATGTCGCCGCCGGTTTGCTTGGCGTTGGGATCGATCGAGCGGGTCTTGGCCAGCTCTTCAAACTTGCCGCCCTTCTTCAGTTGGGCGATCAGCTTTTGGGCGTCGGCCTGGCTGGACAGGGTGATCTGGTAGGCGTGCAGTTCCTTGGTGCCGGCGTACTTGGCGACTTCCTGATCGTAGCGGGCCTTGATGTCGGCATCGCTGATGCTGGCCTTGTTGGCGATGTCGGCGAACAGCGCGTCGCGCAGCAGCTCGGAACGAGCTTCGTCCAGGCGTTTGACGAATTCCGGCTGTTTGTCCAGGCCGCGGCGGGCGGCTTCCTGCAGGATGACTTGGCGGCTGATCAGCGAATTCTTCAGCTGTTCGCGCAGCTCCGGGGAGTCTTGCACCCGGCCGCCGTTGCTTTGCACCACATTGGCGACGGCCGCGTCCAGTTCGGACTTGTCGATGGAAACGCCGTTGACCACGGCGATCGATTCGGCGGCTGCCGGCAGACTGATCGAGGCTGCCAACAGCAGCGCGGCGATACGGGAGTGCTTCATGTTAGCCCTTTGGTAGAAATTCAGAGTTCTTCTGGAGTGAGCGCGCGGATGGCCAGCGCATGCACGCGGCTGGTCATCAGTTCGCCCAGGGTTTGGTAGATCAGCCGGTGGCGTTGCACGCGGCCCAGGCCTGCAAAGCGGGCGCTGACTATCGTCAACGTATAGTGGCCGCCACCGCCCTTGGCGCCGGCGTGGCCGGCGTGCAGGGCGCTGTCGTCCTGGATGTCCAGATGCTCCGGCGCAAGCACCTGCAGCGCCGTTTCCAGCAGTTGCACGGTGTCGCTCATGCCGGGAATACCTGGCGGAAGGGCTTGACCTCGACGCTGGCGTAGACGCCGGCGGCGCGGTAGGGATCGGCGTCGGCCCAGGCTTGCGCCTCGGCCAGCGACGGGAATTCGGCGACGATCAGGCTGCCGGAAAAGCCGGCCGGGCCGGGATCGATGCTGTCGATGGCCGGGAACGGGCCGGCCAGCGTCAGGCGGCCGGCGTCCTGCAGCGCCTGCAGCCGGGCCAGATGGTCAGGGCGGGCGGCGAGGCGCTTGTCCAGCGTGCCGGGCGCGTCTGCTGCGACGATGGCATACAGCATTATTTCTTTTCCTCGATGTATTTGGCCAGGAACAGGCTCTGGGCGATCACGAACAGCAGCATCAGTCCCATGCCGCCGAACAGCTTGAAGTTGACCCAGACGTCTTCGCTGAAATGGTAAGCGACGAACAGGTTCAGCGCGCCCATGAAGCCGAAGAAGCCGCACCAGGCCCAGGTGAGCTTGCGCCATACCGGGTCCGGCATGCTGATCTGCTGGCCCATCATCATGCGCAGGCCGTTCTTGCCGGCGAAATCGCTGATCAGCAGACCGCCGCCCATCACCCAGTACAAGACGGTGGGCTTCCACATGATGAAGTGCTTGTCGTGCAAGAGCAGGGTGGCGCCGCCCAGCACCACGATCAGCCCCAGGCTGATCCATTGCATGGTGTCCACCTTGCGGTGCTTGTACCAGGCCCAGGCCACCATGACGACGGTGGCGGCGATGGCCACGCCGGTGGCGACGAACATGTCGCGGGTCAGCCAGTAGGCGCCGAAGAACAGCAGGACGGGGAGGAGGTCGGTAAAAAATTTCATGCGGGTGATTATGCGGGCTGACGCCGGCATATTCAAGCCGCGCCAGCCCGAGTTTTCCTGAGTTAACGGTTAGTTTGTTTGACGACGCTGAGCGCGCTGGCCACCAGGCCGCCGACGTCGGCGACGTTGCTGGGCATGATGATGGTGTTGTTTTCCTTGGCCAATTTGCCGAAGGCGGCGATGTATTGTTCGGCCACTTTCAGGTTGACGGCCTCCAGGCCGCCATCGGTGCGGATGGCGCCGGCGATGCGGTTGATCGCGTCGGCGGTGGCGTCGGCCACCAGGCGGATGGCTTCGGCCTCGCCCTTGGCCTGGTTGATGGCAGCCTGCTTGTTGCCCTCGGAGTTGTTGATGGTGGCCTGCATTTCGCCCTGAGACTTCTGGATGGCAGCCTCGCGCGCGCCGGTGGCCAGGTTGATCTGCTCTACCTTCACGCCTTCGGATTGGGCGATGCGGGCGCGCTTTTCCCGCTCGGCGGTGATCTGCGCCTGCATCGCGTGCAGGATGTCCTGCGGCGGCACCAAGTCCTTGATTTCATAGCGCAGCACCTTGACGCCCCAGTTGATCGCGGCCTCGTCCAGCGAAGCCACCACGGTGCGGTTGATGTCGTCGCGCTCTTCAAAGGTCTTGTCCAGCTCCAGCTTGCCGATGACCGAGCGCAGCGTGGTCTGCGACAGCTGGGTGATGGCGACGATGTAGTTGCTGGTGCCGTAGGAGGCCAGCTTGGCGTCCGTCACCTGGAAGTAGAGGATGCCGTCCACTTTCAACTGAGTGTTGTCGCGGGTGATGCAGATCTGGCTGGGCACATCCAGCGGGACTTCCTTCAGGCTGTGCTTGTAGGCGATGCGGTCGATGAACGGGGTGATGATGTTGAGGCCCGGCGTCAGGGTGGCGTGATAGCGGCCCAGGCGCTCGACGATGAAGGCATGCTGCTGCGGCACGATGGCCAGCGATTTGAAAATGAAGACGACAACGGCCAGGAACAGGATCAGGGCGATTTCCATGGTGGACTCTTATTCGGGTTGTGTGGACGCGATTTTGAACAGATTGCCTTGGCGGCCGGCGATGTAGCCGGTGGCGCCGGCATGCAGCGCCGGATCCAGCAGCTCGGCATCCCACTCCGCGCCGCGGTAATGGATGCGGGCATGGCCTGGCGAGGTGAGCGCAAGGATTTCCACCTGCCGCCCCCAGTCCGGATCATCCTGGGGGCGCGGCGGGGCGGCGATCCGGCGGCGGCGCTGGCGCACCAGCAGCACTCCCGCGATGCCGCTGACGCTGGCGAGCAGCCATTGCCAAAGTTCCGGCGCGCCCAGCCAGGCGGCGAGGCCGCCGCAGGCCATGGCCAAAGACACCATCAGCAGATAGAAGGTTCCGGACATGAATTCGGCGATCAGCGCGACAAGCGCGCCGACCAGCCAGAAGGTGAGGGCTTGCGACATGGGTTTCCCGCTAGATGGCCACGGCGTCATTGTCGGGCCATTCACTGAAAATGACAACGAGCTGAATAATCAGCCTTTGTCAGCTTGCGGGGATTCAGACGTGATCGCGGTCCGGCAAATAGTGCGACAGGTGGATGGCGTCCTCGCTTTGCAGCCAGAACTTCTGGATGAACAGCCAAAGGCCGGCCACTACCAGCGCGGAGGACAGCAGCAAGGTTTTCATGGCGCTTCTCCATGAGATTTCCCGCTTTCAGTCTAGACCGTAATTGGGCGCTCCGCGGCCACGGCGTTACAATGCCCGCCCTATTCAGACTGCTGGGTGCGATAAATGTTCCAACTGGAAGCCATGGCCTGCGCCGAGGTGGAAATCCGCAAGAGCCGCTTCATCGGCATCGTGCAGCCCGTGTCCAGCCGGACGGAGGCGGAAGCGGCGCTGCGCGACATCCGCCAGCGCTGGCCCGATGCCCGCCATTACTGCGCGGTGCTGCTGTGCGCCGGCGATTCCATGCTGGACGACGATGGCGAACCTTCCGGCACCGCGGCCAAACCGATGTATAACGTATTGCAGCATCGTGAAATTGCCAATGTGCTGGCGGTGGTGGTGCGCTATTTCGGCGGCATCAAGCTGGGTGCGGGCGGCTTGGTCAGAGCCTACACTCAAGCTGTCAACGCCGCGTTGGCCGAAGCCAGCTTGCTGCCGGTGGTGCGGATGCGCCGCGTGCGGCTGGCGGTGGATTTTTCCGGCGAAGCCAGGCTGCGCCGCCTGTGCCATGACGCCGGCGCGACGGTGCTGGAACAGCGCTACGCCGAACGGGTCTGGCTGACGGTGGCATTGCCGGAGGCCGGGTTGGACGCGACGCTGGCGGAATTGGCGGACGGCATGGCCGGCGCGCTGGAGGCGAAGCCGGACGATTGACGGCGGATGGGTAAACGGGAGGCAGGCAAGATGACGCAGAAACAGTATCGGCTGGTGACGCGCAGCGATTTCGACGGCTTGGTGTGCGCCGTGCTGCTCAATGAACTGGGTTTGATCAAGGAGGTGCAGTTCGCCCACCCCAAGGACATGCAGGACGGCAAGGTGGAGATCACCGGCGACGACATCACCACCAACCTGCCTTACGTGGCCAAGGCCCATCTGGTGTTCGACCACCACTTGTCGGAGACGCTGCGCAACGCCACGGATGCCGACAACTACGTGATCGACCCGCGCGCGCCGTCTGCCGCCCGGGTGGTGTACAACCACTACGGCGGCAAGCAGACCTTTCCCGGCATCAGCGATGAAATGATGGCGGCGGTGGACAAGGCCGACTCCGCCCAATTCAGCATCGAGGAAATCCTCAATCCCAAAGGCTGGGTGCTGCTGAACTACCTGATGGACGCGCGCACCGGGCTGGGACGTTTCCGCGAGTTCCGGGTGGGCAATTTCCAGTTGATGATGGACCTGATCGGCTACTGCCGAAACCATACGATAGAAGAAATCCTCAGCCTGCCGGACGTGCAGGAGCGGGTCGCCTTGTATCGCGAGCACGAAACCGAGGCCAAGGCGCAGATCCTGCGTTGCGCCAGGGTGCACGGCAATGTGGTGGTGCTGAACCTGCAGAACGAGGAGATCATCCATCCGACCAACCGCTTCATGGTGTATGCGCTGTTTCCGGACTGCAATGTCTCCATCCATGTGATGTGGGGCCTGAACAAACAGAACACCGTGTTCGCCGTCGGCAAATCCATCGTCAACCGCAGCTCGCACAGCAATGTCGGCGCGCTGATGCTGCAGTACGGCGGCGGCGGACACGAGGCGGCCGGCACCTGCCAGGTGCCGCATGATCAGGCGGACGACGTGCTGGACGAGCTGGTGGCGCGCATCCGCGGTTTGGGCTGAGGCGCTTACAGCGAGCGGATCAGCTCCAGCGCCTGGTGCAGGTCGCCGCATACCGCCAGCGCGGCGGCGCGGTCGTCGTCGCTGGGCGACAGCAGGTCCGGCACCAAAATTACCCGCGCGCCGGCGGCCACGCCGGCTTGCAGCCCCATCCGGGAATCCTCCAGCACCAGGCAGCGCTGCGAGGCCACGCCCAATTTGGCGGCGGCGTCGTGATAGACGTCCGGCGCCGGCTTGGTGCGGGCCACCTCGTCGCCGGCCACGGTGACGTCGAAGAATTTTCCCAAGCCGCTGCGTTGCAGCTTGATATCGGCGATATGGCGCCGCGTCGAAGTGGCCACCGCGCGCGGGATGCCTTGTTCCCGGACCCAGTCCAGCAGTTCCAGAATGCCCGTCTTCAGCGGAATGTCCTCATGCCGCAGGATGTGCTGATAATGGCGGTCCGACCCCTTTTGCAGGCGGTCGGCGGCCTCCGCGTCGCCCAGATAGTCCTCGACAAAGCGAATGCAGTTCTGGAACGACATCCCTACCATCGCGTGCAGCATTTCGTCCTGAATCGCTATGCCCAATTCCGCGCCGGCGCGGCGCCAGGTCTCGTTGGATAGCCGTTCGGTATCCAGCATCAGTCCATCCATGTCGAACAGCAGGGCATCGAAACTGCGGGGCATTGCGTCTCCTTCAGGGCTTGGGTTGGTCTGGCTCGATTGTGCGGCCGCGGCGGCGGGCTGTCGAGCGCCTGTTTTTGTCATGGGCCGGCGCGGCGCGCCATGGCTCTGGTATAGTGGCCGGATGCACCGGAAAGGGGAGGATGATGTGCGGTCGGTATTGATAGCGAATCCCAAGGGCGGCAGCGGCAAGTCCACGCTGGCCACCAATCTGGCGGGCTACTTTGCAGCCGGTGGCAAGAAGGTGATGTTGGGTGACGTGGATCGCCAGCAGACCTCCTTGCACTGGCTGTCGCAACGCAACGCGGCGCTGCCGGCGATTGCCGGTTGGGAAGTATTGCCCAACGAGCCCAAGCGGCCGCCCAAGGGCACGGAAGTGGTGGTGCTGGACAGCGCGGCCGGTTTGCGCGGCAAGAAGCTCAGCGCCTTGCTGTCCCAGGTGGGGCATGTGATCGTGCCCATCCAGCCGTCGCCGTTCGATATGTGGGCCAGCGAAGACTTTTTCGAGCAGATGCTGGAAGAGAAGACCATCCGCAAGAACAAGGCCTTCATGGCGGTGGTGGGCATGCGCGTGGACCCGCGCACCCGCTCGGCGCGCGAGCTGGAGCAATTTCTGGCCCGCCACGAAGTGCCGGTGCTGACCTGGCTGCGCGATACCCAGCTGTATGTGCAGGCCGCGTCGGCCGGGATGTCCTTGTTCGATCTGCCGCCTTCGCGCACGGAGCGCGACCGCGAGGCGTGGCAGCCGATTTTGCGCTGGTTGGGCGAAGATCCGCAGGCCTGGTGCGACAAGTAGCAATCATTCTGCCTGATAACTCTTGACGTGGAGAAAAAATCGGCGTAGCTTGTATTCGTAACTGCGTGCGAGCCAAACCAAGGCGTCGCAGGGGAACGCGCAATCGGGAGCCTATACGGCTCCCGTCTTTGTTTGGGGCCCCTGTTTTTTTCGTTCACCTCATTCAAGCTTTGGGAGCACACGCATGATCAAGACCGAACTCAATTACGGCGACGTATACCTGGTACCGAAAAAAACCGTGGTGGACAGCCGCAAGTCGTGCGACACCTCCGTGCAATTCGGCCCGCGCCGTTTTGTCATGCCGGTTTATCCGTCCAATATGAAATCCGTGGTATCGGCCGAGACCTGCGAGTTCTTCGCCCGTCAGGGCTGGTTCTACACCATGCACCGCTTCAATGTCGATTCGGTCGCCTTTACCCGCGACATGCAAGCCAAGGGCCTGTTCGCCTCGATCAGCGTGGGCGTCAACGAAGACACCATCGAGCAACTGGAGGCGCTGCAAGCCGCCGGCCTGCAGCCCGAATACATGACGCTGGACGTCGCCAACGCCTGGTGCGTCAAGGCCGAGCGCATGATCAAGCACATCAAGCAGCATTTCCCCAATACCTTCCTGATCGGCGGCAATGTGGCCACCGCCGAAGCGGCGCGCGATCTGGAAAGCTGGGGTTGCGACGCGATCAAGGCCGGCATTGCCGGCGGCCGCGTCTGCATCACCAAGAACAAGACCGGCTTCCATCGTCCGATGGTGTCCACCGTGCGCGACTGCGTGTCCGCGGTGACGGTGCCGGTGATCGCCGACGGCGGCATCGTCGAGCATGGCGACATCGCCAAGGCGCTGGTGTGCGGCGCCACCATGATCATGGCCGGTTCGCTGTTTGCCGGTTACGACGAGTCGGCTGGCGACATCGTCGAAATCGGCGGCAAGCACTACAAGGAATACTTCGGCAGCGCCTCGCAGTTCAACAAGGGCGCCTACGTCAACGTGGAAGGCAAGAAGATTCTGGTCGAGTACAAGGGCAGCATGGGCAAGCTGCTGCGCGAACTGCAGGAAGACCTGCAATCTTCGGTCAGTTATGCCGGAGGGGATTGTCTGTCCGCCTTGCGCGAGGTGGAGATGATCCAGGTCTACCGTTGATCGGATAGCGCCTGGGGCGAGATGCGGCCGCCGGCTTTTGCCCGCGGCCGTTTTCTTGTCCGCGATCAGTCCGCGCGGGCCAGCGTCGGCCTGTCTTGCGCGGCGACGCTGCGGCATTGCAGCCAGATGGCGCACTCCAGCTGCACGGCGATGGCGTCGTCCTGGTTGCGGGTGGTCCACTTGACCTTCACCACGCCGAAGCCGGGCTGGCTGCCAGAGCGCCTCTTGTCCAGCACCTCCACTTCCACTTGCAAGGTATCGCCGGGGCGCGTCGGCTGCGGCCAGCGCATCTTGTCGATCTGCATGCCGATCAGCCCGTTGGCGGCGCGGCCCAACTCAGATTCCGCCACCAGCCGCATCGTCAGGCTGCTGGTGTGCCACCCGCTGGCGGCCAGGCCGTTGAAGATGGTTTGTTTCGCCGCCGCCGGATCGGTGTGGAACGGTTGCGGGTCGAACTGGCGGACGAAGGCGATGATTTCGTCCTCGCTCAGGGTATGGCTGGCGCTGAAAAAACGCTGGCCGAGCTGCAGGTCTTCGAAGTAGAGCATGATTGAACTTACGTTAACGTAATCAGAAGGCCAGCATAACGGCAGTCGAGCAGATGGTCAAAGAGTGGAATGTATTGATCGGTAAATGTAAATCCAGTCGGTCGAGGCCTCGCCATGCAGTTCTGCCGCTTCGTCCCGTAGTTTGACGAAGCCGTTTTTGCGCAGCACTTGCTGCGAGGCTGGGTGTCGGCTATCGACAGCTGCCAGCAAGGGGCCATATGGCAGCCAGTTTTCCAGCTTGCGAATCAGCCAGGAGACAGCCTCGCTGGCCAGGCCTTGCCCCCAGTGGCTGGGCGCCAGTTTATAACCCAACCACTGGCTGCCGTCTGCAAAGCGGGTGGCCTGCAAGGTGCCAATGACGGTGCCGTCAGCCTTCAGGCGCATCGCCCAGTTCAGCCAGATTTCCCCACTGTCGGCCGGCGCGCCGCCGGCGAATTCGCGGTATTCGGCGCGCATCGATTCCAACGAGCGGTGAGGGCGTTCCGGAATGAAGCGGTACAGCTCCGGATGCTGAAACGACTGGAACAGTTCATCGGCATGCGCTTCCGCCAAGGGCTCGATGCGCAGGCGGTGGGTATCTCCAGATAGCGTCAGGGATGGCATGCGTTGAATTCCAGAGCGGCATGAATGGCGGCGGCAAGCCCTGACGGATTGTCCCAGGCCATCGAGTGGCCGGCATCGGAGACGATGCGGATGGCAATGCCATGCTGCGGCAGCCATTCGGTATCCGGGTCTGGCAGCGAGCGCTCGCCGAAAATCACGTAACGCGGCATGGGCAATGCCAGCAATTGTTCGCGCCAGCTGACCGGGCTGCCTTGGACCAGTCCTTTCGCCGCGCGGTGCACCGCCTGCGGCGAGGCGACCGCCATGCTGCCGGCCCAGTTGGGATTGTCACCCCCAAAAGTTGCGATGATCTCCTGATGGCCCCGGGCGATGTAGTCCTGTTCGTCCCAATTCGCCAGCGCGCGGCTATAGGTGCCGCCGCCGTTGTCCAAGTTGGGCTCGGCCACCACCAGCTGGCGCACGCGGTCCGGCAGCAGCGTGGCCAGTTCTATGGCGACGCTGCCGCCCATGCTGTGGCCGAACAGGTCAACGCCGCGCAAGTCCAGATGTTCGATCCATGGCGCCAGCGCTTGCGCCTGGGCGCGCGGCGTGTAGCTGAAATCTTCCGGCTTGTCGCTGAAGCCGTGGCCCAATAGATCGACCAGCAAGGCGTGGCGGCCGGCCAGGCCGGGTTCCGCCAGCAGGCGAGGGTAGTCGAAGGACGAGGCGCAGCCTATGCCGTGCAGCATGACGAGCGGCGCGCCGTGGCCGGGAATATCGTGATAGCGCAGATGAGCGGCGGGTTGGGTGAGTCGGTGCGATTTCATTATCAAACTTCAGGGCTTAGTTGGTCAGGGCATATAGGGCGGTATCACGCATGCTGCCGTCCGGGGCGATCCGTTCATTGCGCAGTATGCCTTCCAGCTGGAAGCCGGCGCGCTCCGCCACGCGGCGGCTGTCCAGGTTCAGCGTGTCGGGCAGGCAGCTCAGGCGGCGAAATTGCAGCCGCGTCAGCGCGAAGTCGCTCACGGCTTTCACCGCCTCGCCGATCAGGCCCTGGCCTTGCCATGCCCGATGGCACCAATAACCGATTTCAGCTTGTTTGTGCTTCCAGTGGATGGCGTGCAGGCCGGACGCGCCGATGAAGTGGCCGCCCTCTTTCAGAAACAGCAACATCGGCAGGTTCTTGCGCGCCAGATAGTCCACGCGGCCTTGGCGGCAAAAGGTTTCCGAGGCTTCCACTGAGGGTTCTGCCTGCGCCCAGGGCATGGAGGCAGGCCAGGCGCGCAACTGTTCCAGCGTGGCCACGACGCCGGAGTGGACGGCGGGGCCATCGCCAGGCATCGGGCTGCGCAGAATCAGACGGCGGCTTTCGATTTGATCGGGTATGTCCAGCAGGATGGCGCTCACTTAATGCTCCTTGCATTGTGCAATGCAATGGTAACAAAGCGAGCCGGATATTCAAACTAGATTGTTCAGATGCGAAGCGCTGCGATCAGCTCCGCTTCCAGCGCCAACGCGGTCTTGTCGTCTTTGAGCCCCGGGCCGGAAATCAGGAAAGAGTCCTCGGCGCGGCTGCCCAGCGTCATGATCTTGGCCGACTGCACGTTGAGGCGATAATCGGCCAGCACCTTGGCGATGCGGGCCAGCAGGCCGGGGCGGTCGCCGGCCACGATGGACAGGATGAAGTAATTGTCCTTGTCGTCCGGGCGGATGGATACCTGCGGCGTGATCGGGAAATGCTTCAGATGGCGGCTGATGCGGCCTTGCGGCGGCAACTGCAGCGGCTTGTCCTGCGCCAGCGTGGCGGCCAGCTCGAACTCGATGAAGTTGATCATGTCCCGGTAGTCGCCATCGTGATGTTCCGGCACGAAGACATGGAAGGTGTCCAGCGCATATCCGTGGCGCGTGGTATAGACCTTGGCGTCGGCGATGCTGTAATTGGTGCGCCCGAAGAAGGCGCAGGCGCGGGCGAACAGTTCCGGCCGGTCCGGCGAGTAGACCAGTACCTGGATGCCGTCATGGTCGTCGGCCAGCCGCGCCTTGACCTGCGGCGCATCGGGCGCGAGCTGGCGGTTCAAAACGCGGGCGTGCCAGGCGATTTCCTTGGCTTCGTGGCGCAGAAAGTAGACGGTGTCCAGCTGCGCCCACAGTCCGGCTTCCACGCCGTCCGGGATGGCGTGCAGCCGGAGCAGCGCCCGGGCCTGGTTCTTGCGGGCTTCGAGTTCCGAGGCGATGTCGGTTTCGCCGCCGCGCGACAGCACGCGCAGCGTGGCGTGGTAAAGGTCTTCCAGCAGCTTGGCCTTCCAGGCGTTCCACACCTTGGGGCTGGTGCCGCGGATGTCGGCCACCGTCAGCAGGTACAGGGCGGCGAGGCGGCGCGGCGTCTGCACCAGTTCGGCGAAGCGGCCGACGGTTTCCGGGTCGTAGATGTCTTGCTTCTGCGCGATGCTGGACATGGTCAGGTGGTGTTGCACCAGCCAGACGATCAGCGCGCAATCTTCTTCAAGCAAGCCGTGGCTGCGGCAGAAGGCTTCGGCGTCGGCCATGCCCAGCTGCGAGTGGTCGCCGCCGCGGCCTTTGGCGATATCGTGGAACAGGCCGGCCAGGTACAAGGCTTCCGGGCGTTCGAAGTCGTTGATCAGCCGCGACAGAAACGGGTACTCGTGGTTGTAGGCGCTGATGGCGAAGCGTCGCAGATTGCGCACCACCATCAGGATGTGCTCGTCCACGGTGTAGACGTGGAACAGGTCGTGCTGCATCTGGCCGACGATCTGGCCGAAGTTGGGCAAGTATTGCCCCAGAATGCCATACAGGTTCATCCGCCGCAGGGTGCGGGTGAGGCCGGACGGTTCGCGGAATATCTGCAGGAAGGTGGCGCGGTTGCGCGCATCCTGGCGGAAGCGCTCGTTGATCTGGCTGCGGGCGTGCCACAGCGCGCGCAGCATGCGCGGCGCGAAGCCGGACAGCTCCGGGTGGCGCTGCAGCGTCAGAAACGCTTCCAGAATGGCGTGCGGATGCTTGTCGAAGACGTTGACTTCGCGGATGCCCAGCATGCCGTTGACGGCGTGGAAGTATTCGTTGATGTGCTGGGTGACGCGCGGCACCTGGCAGTAGATGCGGCCGCGCAGATTCGGCAGCAGGATGCCGTTGAGCTGGTTCACGGTCTTGGCGGCGCGGAAGTACAGCTGCATCAGCTGCTCGCTGGCGCGCTTGGCCGGGGTGTCGGAGAGGTTCCAGGCCTGGGCCATCTGCTGCTGCAGATCGAAGATCAGCCTGTCCTCGCGGCGGCGGGCCAAGAGGTGCAGGTCGATGCGCAGCTTCTGCAGCTGTTCCTCGCTGTGCTTGATCAGCCGCGCTTCGGCCAGGGTCAGGATGCCGCGCCGCACCAGCGCGTCCCAGTTGTCGCCCAGGCCGGCCGCCTTGCTGATCCACAAGATGGTGTGCAGATCGCGCAGCCCGCCGGGACTTTCTTTCAGGTTGGGCTCGAGATTGTTGCTGACGCCGAAATGCCGGGTGTGGCGTTGTTGCTGCTCGCGCGTTTTGCCCTCGAAGAAGGCCAGCGGATCGCGTTGGGCTTCCAGCTTTTGGATCAGCTGCAGCCACGGCGTGACCGGCCCGGCCACCAGGCGGTTTTCCAGCAGATTGGTCTCGATGGTGATGTCTGACTGCGCCTCGCGCAGGCATTCCGCCTCCGTGCGTACGCTGTGGCCGATCTCCAGGCCGATGTCCCACATCAGGCCGATGAAGCGGGTGACTTTATCGTTGATGTCGGCCGGCGTCGGGTCCGGCAGCAGGATCAGGATGTCGATGTCGGATCCGGGAAACAGCTGGCCGCGGCCATAGCCGCCCACCGCCGCCAGGCTGGCCTCGCCGTCCAGGCCTTGCTCGCGCCACAGGGTTTGCAGCGCCTCATCCACCGCGTGGCAGTAGCGGCGCAGATAGGTTTGAGCGTCGCGCGTTTCGCGGTAGCGCTCGGCCAGTTGTTGTCGCTTGTCGGCCAGCGTCTGCCGCCAGTGTTGCAGAGGAGTGGCCGCAAGCATCATGTCAGCGCCTTTCCTGTTTCGTGATGATGGCGATGCCGCCCAGGAAGAAGATCAGCGTGGGCAGGGTGGCCGACAGGATGGCGTTCCAGTCGTACAGCAGGCCCAGGTGGCCGAACAGGCGGTTCACGAAGTGGAAGCTTACACCCAGGCAAATGCCGGCGAACAGCTTGATGCCGAGTTGCCCATGGCGTCGCTGTTGCGGCGTGAAGGCCAGCGCCACCAGCGCCATCGAAATGCAGGCCAGCGGGTAGAACAGTTTGCTCCACAGCGCGATTTCATAGCGCTGGGTTTGCTGCTTGTTCTTCTTCAGATGCTCGATATAAGTCAGCAGGTTCAGCGCCGACATCTGTTCCGGCACCACCAACAGCACCGACAGAATGGCCGGCTCGACAATCGACTTCCAGCGCAGCGTGGGATAGAAGGCGCTGGTGGTGTGGTCGCTGGAGAGCACGGTTTCCTTGACGTTTTCCAGTTGCCAGACGTGGTCCTGCTTGGAGAAGGTGCCGCGCTCGGCCAATTGGGTGCGCACCAGCTTGAAGTCCTGATCGTAGGTATAGATGCGCACCCCTAGCAGGGTGTTGTCCGGCAGCATTTCGCGCACATTGATGAAGTTCTGATTGTCTTTCACCCAGGTGCCGGAGCGGAATTCGCGCGCGATGATGGAGTGGGTGGCGGTCAGCTTGCCGCGTTCGGCTTCCTGCATCGACCACGGGGCGACGAATTCGCCCAGCACGATGGTCAGCACGGCGAAGCCCAGGCCAAACTTCAGCAGCGTGGCGGCGATCTGTTTCAGCGTGACGCCGGAGGTGCGGATGACCGTGTATTCGCTGGAGCTGGCCAGCTGGGTCATCGCCACCATGCCGCCTATCAAGACGGCCAGCGGCATTAGCTCATAGGCGTGGCCTGGGGCCAGCAGCGCCACATAGGTGGCCATCGCGCCGGCGTTGTAATTGCCGGTACCGAGCATCGGCACCTCGCCCAGCAGGTCGAAAAAGCCGTACAGGCCCAGCAGCGCCAGCAGAGTGAACAGCGTGGACTGGGTCAGCGTGCTGATGATGTAGCGGTGGATCAGTTTCATCGGTGTGTACGTGTCAGTTTTTGCCGAACATCTGGGCCAGAGATTGGCCGAACGGAAGCTGGGGGCGGTTACGGTGTCTGAGCAGGGCCAGCGCCAGCAACAACAGCAGGGCATGGACCAGCGCGATGGACCAGACGCCGGTCTTGCCTTGCGCGATCCAGTTCCGGGCCACGGTGAGGCCGTTCTGGTAAACGAAGAATGTCAGCAAGGCAAACAACAGATTGTAGGTGTGGCCGCTGCGCGGGTTGTAGTAGGACAGCGGCAGCGCCAGCAGCGCCAGCAGGATGCAGCTGATGGGCATGGAAAGCCGCCACGCCAGTTCCGCCTTGTATTCCGGATTGCTGCTGCCCAGCAATTGCCGGGTGGGGATGGACTGGCGATTGCCGGCCGGGCCGGTGGCCATCTGGCTTTCGCCTATGCTGGCGGTATAGCGTTTGAACTTGCCGACCTGGTAATCGGCCTTGCCCGGGTCGCCTACGTAGCGCGTGCCGTCTTCCAGCACCAGCACCCGTTCGCCGTCTTTCTTGGTGGTGATGTAGCCGTGCTTGGCGAATACCGTGCTGACTTTGCCGTCGGTCATGTCCTGCATGAAAATATTCGAGGCCGCACTATTTTGGCCAGTGTAATTTTCAATGAAGTAAACCTTGGTGGCGGAGGAGGACTCCTTGAAGACGCCGGGCGCGATGGCGGAGACTTCCTCGCGCCGTTTAATGATTTCCGCGTAGTCCTGGCTGCGCTGGTCGGCCCATGGTCCGACGAATAGCGTGACGCCGGCTACCAGAATGGCCAGCGGCAAGGTAAAGCGCATGATGGGCCAGATCCAGTCGCGCAGCGACAGGCCCGCCGACAGCCACACTACCATTTCGTGGTCGCGCCAAGTGCGGGTGAGCACTACCAGAACACTGACGAAAACCGTCAAAATCATCAATACTGGAAAAAATCCCAGTGTCCAGAAACCGATCAGCGCCGTGATCGCCTCATTGGCGATCTGGCCTTCGGCGGCGCGGCCCAGCATGTTGATGGCCTGGGTCGATACGATAATGGCCAACAACACGACGAAGACGCCCAGGGCGGTGAAAGTCAACTCGCGTGTCAGGCTTTTTTGAAAAACCATTTATTCAGTGCCTTTTTGACTTTTTATGAAAAGCATTGTGATAATTCAATGAGACAATCCTGAAGCGCCATTTCCGGCAAAATCGGACCAAACAACAATCCTGCGTTCATTGGCGGCCTAGCCGTCCGTCTTCCCCGAGCTTAGACGGCCGTCATGAGGTGGGCAACGACACTCGTTCTACAGCGGAGTACCTATGGAATTTAACATAAAAAGCGGCAGCCCGGAGAAGCAGCGCGTCGCGTGCGTGATCGTCGGCGTTTACGAATCCCGCAAACTGACTTTCGCCGCGGATTTGCTTGATCGCATCTCCAACGGCTTCATCAGCGACGTGCTTCGCCATGGCGATATGGAGGGCAAGCTGGGCAGCACGCTGGTGCTGCATTCGGTGCCGCATACCCTGTGCGACCGCGTGATGCTGGTCGGCCTGGGCAAGGAGCGCGACTTCCGCGCCAAGGAATACCGCGAGGCCGTTCGCACTTCGATCAAGGCGCTGACCCAGACCGCCGCCGGCGAGGCGGTGAGCTATCTGTCCGAACTGACAGTCAAGAAACATGACGTTGAGTGGATGATCGAACAGGCCGCCGTGGTGACGCTGGACGCGCTGTACCGTTTCGACCGCTTCAAGAGCAAACAGGATGAGTCCGTGCGCGAGCCGCGCAAGCTGACGCTGGCCGTGCCGCGCCGCAGCGATCTGGCCGACGGCGAGAAGGGCCTGCAACGCGGCCTGGCCATCGGCAACGGCATGAAGCTGGCCAAAGACCTGGGCAATCTGCCGGGCAATGTCTGCACCCCGAACTATCTGGCCGAAGAAGCGCGCAAAGTCGCCGAAACCTTCGGCGCGGCCGCGGAAATCCTCGGCCCCAGCGAGATTGCCGAACTCGGCATGCATTCCTTCCTGTCCGTAGCCAAGGGCAGCGTGGAAGAGGCCCGCCTGATCGTGCTCAGGCACAACGGCGCCAAGGACAAGAACGATAAGCCCATCGTGCTGGTGGGCAAGGGCATCACCTTCGATTCCGGCGGCATCTCGCTGAAACCGGGCGAGGGCATGGACGAGATGAAGTACGACATGTGCGGCGCCGCCACCGTGCTGGGCGCCTTCCGCGCCGCGGTGGAAATGAATCTGCCGCTGAACGTCATCGCCATCGTCCCGGCCTGCGAGAACATGCCCAACGGCAACGCCAACAAGCCGGGCGACATCGTCACCTCCATGTCCGGCCAGACCATTGAAATCCTGAACACCGATGCCGAAGGCCGCTTGATCCTGTGCGACGCGTTGACCTATGCCGAGCGCTTCAATCCGGCCACGGTCATCGATGTGGCCACGCTGACGGGCGCCTGCGTCATCGCGCTGGGCCATATCGCCACCGGCCTGTACAGCAACCAGGACAGCCTGGCGCGCGAACTGCTGGCCGCGGGCGAGGAAGTGGCGGACCGCGCCTGGCATATGCCGCTGTGGGACGAATATCAGGAACTGCTGAAGAGCCCGTTCGCCGACATGGCCAATATCGGCGGCCGTCCGGGCGGCAGCATCACCGCGGCCTGCTTCCTGTCGCGCTATGCCAAGGCCTACGACTGGGCGCACCTGGACATCGCCGGCACCGCTTGGAAGGGCGGCAAGGACAAGGGCGCCACCGCGCGTCCGGTGCCGCTCTTGGTGCAATTCCTGCAGGATCGCGCCGACATCGCGCTAGGCAACGTGGTGCGCCGCGGCCGTCCGCGCCGTGAGGCGCCCGAAGTGGCGGAAGATGACCAAGATTGATTTTTACACCAATGTCGCCGACCCGCAGGAGTTTGCCTGCCGGTTGGCGGATACGGTGCAGCGCAAGAAGGAACGGTTGCTGATCTGGCTGGACAGCGAACGCAGCGTCGATGTGTTCAGCAACCGTTTGTGGAGCTTTGGCGATACTCGCTTCGTGCCGCACTGCAGGCTTGAGGTGGCGGAAGCGGCCGAGACGCCGGTTTGGCTGGCCGCAACGCTGCCGGACGATCTGGCGCATCCGGTGCTGTTGAACCTGGGACCGTATGTACCCTATGCATTCGAGCGGTTTACGCGCATTCTTGAAATCGTGGGGCGCGATTCGGCCTCGCTGGCGACTGCCCGCGAGCGTTTCCGCGCCTACCGAGAGCGAGGCTGCGAAATCGAACATCACGACATGAGTCAAACGCAGACATGACTGAGTCGCCGAAAGCCAATGAACCCGACTGGTCCGGATTGAATCTGCCGGTACTGACCGAGGTGGTGGACGAGCAGGCCGTGCCGACGCTGGCCGAAGAGGCCGGCATCGACGTGCCCGAGTTCGATTTTTCCTCTGAGTTGGACCTGCTGGAACATGAGCTGACGGAGGATCCGCCGGGGGCTGGCGGCGTGGCTCTGGAAATTCCCGAGCTGACGCTGGAGGATCTGCTGGCCGGCGAGGAGCTGGCGGTGGAGCCCGCCTCTCCCATGCTGGACTTCAGCTCCTTGCCCTCCTTGGAGCTGACCGACGCATCCGCTTCACCCGATGAACATACCGCGCTCGACTTTGTGCTGGAGCCGCGTGAGCCGGCTGCGACCACGCCGGGGCTGGAGGCTTTTGTCGAGGCGGCGGATCTGCAGCCGGAGTCTTTGCCGGACTTGCCTCCCGTTGCGCAAGACAACGTCCCGCTGCCAGAGCTTGCGCCTGCCGATCAAAGCCCCGCTAGCGAGGATTTGAGCTGGGACGACGTGGCTGCCGCCGCTGCGCAACTGCCTGCGGATGAATCCGGCGTAGCGGAGCTTCACGAGGCGCTAGCGGCCGAACCCGTGCCAGAGCTTGCGCCTGCCAATCAAAGCGCCGCTGGCGAGGATTTGAGCTGGAACGACGTGGCCGCCGCCGCTGCGCAATTGCCTGCAGATGAATCCAGCGTGGCGGAGCTTCAAGAGGCGCTTCTTGCCGAACCCGCGCCGAAGCTGCAGGCCGAGGCGACGCAGGCTTCGCTGGCAAGCCCGGCGGAACCGGGCGCGCCGCAGGATGATGCGGCCCAGCCTTTTGTTTCCATTCCCTTGGACAGCTTGCCCAGCGGCGTGTTGGGCGGCGGCATCGGCCGCGAGCCGGCACCTGAAACCGGCCTGGAATGGCTGAACGATTTGCCCAAGCCAGAAGGCCAGCCCGCAAGCGAAACGGCTCCTGAGGCGCCATCGCTGCAGGATGTGTTGCAGGAGGCGGAGCGAGTCTTGGCGGAAGAGCGCGCGCAACTGGCTGCGCAGGCGGACTCGTCAGCCGACGAGAACGCGGGGTCGTCTGTCTCCGAAGGCCTCCCCGCTATTCCGGACTCGCTGGAGGCGGCAGAAGCGGTGGCGGCGTTGGCGAACGAGCAAGATGCGCTTGAAGCAGTGGGCGAGGAGATCGAGCCAGCACAGGCTACTCCGTCTGAGGCGTTGGAGATGGACGCTTCCGTAGCCGAGGCCATGCCAGAGCTTGAAGAGTCCCTGATTGAGGCGCCCATTCCCGAATTGTTGGAAGTTTCCGACGTCGTATCCGAGCCGGGTCTAGCGGATCAAGATGGCGAGTCTGCTCTGGGCGAGCAGCTTGATGAGGCCATGGCGCTGCCAGAGCTGCCGAGCGCGGTAGAAGCTTCTCCGGATGTCCAGGCAGCCAAGGACGAGCCGCTGGTTGTTGCTGACGAAGCTGCGTCTGAAGCGCTGGCTTACGATGCCGTTGCCTTGCCCGAGCTGCCGGTGGTGACCGAAGTGGCGCTGGACGAGGCCGACTTGCCCGCGGCCCCCGTGGCTATTGTCGAGGAGGCTCCGGTCGGCGAGGCGGCCGCGTTGCCGGAGTCGCCAGTGAATGCGCAGCCGGCTACGGAAGCGTTGCCAGTTGATGCTATGGAGGGCTTGGGCGAGGAGGGCGTGGCGCTTGCCGAAGAGGCCGCCGCAGCCGCGTCGCTTACGCCACTGGTCGAGCAGGTGCCATTGCCAGAGCTTGCGAGTGAGGCGCTGGAGGCTGGGGCGGAGTCCGTTGCCGAATCTCAGTCCGAAAATGCAGCGCTCAGCGATATCTCTCCTGCCGAGGCGGAGGCGCTGCCTGAACTGGCCATCGACCAGCCGCTTGTCGAGCCTGAAGCGGTAATCGACTTCGGGCAGGCTGATGACGCGTCTGCTGCAGCGATTCAGACGTTGTATGAGCCGGTGCCGGAGCTTGCGCCGACCGATGCGATGGCCGGCCAGTTTGCGGCAGAGCCCGAAACGCGGATTGAGGCCGTCGATGCTCAAGCAGCCGGCGCTGCGCCGGAGCAGGCTCTGACCGAATCCATGGCGGGCGAGCTGGCGGCATTTGCCGAGCCGCAGCTGGAAACCGAAGTCGCCAATGATCTGGACGCTGCCGCTGTCAGCATGCTGTATGAGGGCGTGCCGCAGCCTGCGCCGCTGGAAGACGAAGACATGCCGGCCTTGTCCGGCTTGCTGGAGCGTGGACAAGAGCAAGCGGCGGCCGAGGCATCGATAGCCGAGGCTGCCGCGTTGCCCGTGTCTGTGGTCAGCGTCGCCGCCATGGCCTCTGCGGCGGCCGCTGGCCGGCCGCTTCCGCCGCCCTTGGACGAACAAGCCTTGTTCGAGTCGCTATACGAGCAGATGCTGCCGAGGATGAAAGTGGAGCTGTCGCTGTGGCTGCAGGACGCCATCGAAGTGCAGGCCAAGCAAATGCTGTCCGGCATGATGCATCAACTGAAAGAGGATTACGAAATGCTATTCAGCGACGCGCTGAAAGAAAGCCTGCGCGAGGCGCTGCATCATGCAGGCAGCGCAGGCAAGGACGAGGAGCAGCCATGAGCGACCGATTGTCGGATATTGTGACCCGAACCGGCGACGATGGCTCCACCGGACTCGGCGATGGCAGCCGCGTGGCCAAGGACAGCCCTCGGATTCAGGCATTGGGCGACGTGGACGAGCTGAACTCGGTGATCGGCGTGTTGTTGGCCGATCAACCGCCGCAGCCGATGGCGCAATGGCTGGCGGAAATCCAGCACGATCTGTTCGATCTGGGATCGGAGCTGGCCGTGCCGGGCTATAGCGCGCTCACCGACAGCCATGTGCAGGCCCTGGAAGGCTTGGTGGCCTTCATGAATGAAGAGCTGGGCCCGCTGAAGGAGTTCATTCTGCCGGGCGGCCTGCGCACGGCGGCGCTGGCCCACCAGGCGCGCTCCATCTGCCGCCGCGCCGAGCGCAGCATCGTCGCGTTGGCGCGGGAAGAGACCTTGTCCCAGCCCTTGCGCCGCTACCTGAACCGACTGTCGGATTTCCTGTTCGTGCTGGCCCGCTATCTGAATCGCGAGGGCGGGGTGCCGGATGTGTTGTGGAAGCCGGGGAGGGAACGCTGAGTCTTGGCTCAGATAGTCTGCGCGGTTTTGTTCGCAGCGCAAAGTCAAAACAGGCTGGTTGTCCAATGGGCAGCCAGCCTGTTTGGCTTGCCGGCCCTTGCGCATGATCGCAAGATCATGCCATACGAGGCCGCCATCGGCCCCTGGCCTGTAACGCAAGCGCGGCACGATGAGATGCGCCACGCCGATCCCAGCCGCAGTCTCCTCAGGAGGCCGACTCCTGGCCCCCCGCCGCACTCATGCTAATATAGGCTGATACCGCTGCGATCCAGTTCGTCAGCCATGACCAACAAAATCCGATAAAAACATGAATCTGATCAAGCTCATCAGTCCGTTCATCGCCATCGGCCTGGCCGTTGCTAGCCCGCTAAGCCACGCCGAACCAGAAGATCAGCCCTTGCCTGGCGATTTTCAGCCGGCGCCTGCCGCCAAGCCGCTGCATCAGCCGCGCGCCAAGGCTGCGACGTCCCACAGCGCCCCTAAAGCCACGCGCGCGCCGAAAGCCAAAGGCACGCATGCCAAATCTGGCAAGGCCCATGGCAAAAAACACGCGGCGAAAACGCACGAAGCCAAGAAACATCGCGCCAAGGCCAAGCCAGCCCACTCCGCCGCCAAAGCGCCCAAGGCCCGCCAAGCAAAAAAACACGCGCATAGGCCGGCGAAGGTGCATAAACACAAAGCGCATAAAAACAAAAAGTTAACTACCCATCCTCATCAAAAGCACAAGAAAAAACATTAAACCTCTTGTCAGCCAATAAACGGACAGGCATAATCCACATCTCTTCGCCGGTGTAGCTCAGTTGGTAGAGCACCTGACTTGTAATCAGGGGGTCGCGAGTTCGATTCCTGCCGCCGGCACCATATTCCACGGGCCTTGTAGCGATACAAGGCCCGTTTGTTTTTTCCGCAAATCCCAAACTTCCCCCGGTCAGTAGTTCGCTTTTCGTAGTCTCAATCCTGCCGCTCGCCCACTCTACGGCTGCGCAAAATCCCCTCGGCAGTGCTGCTCTCAAGCCGCGGGTGGAGACAGCCAAGCCAAGCTGACAGTTCAAGGAAATCGAAATCCGCACGCCCACCCTGGGCGACATGATGGATGCGGAAGAAGAGGCGTATTGGCCAGCGGGCGCGGGACAGGTGGAATGGCTGCTGCTGGCAAGCGAGGGCACAGGGCTGGAGGCCGAGACATTGAAACCCGTTACCGCGAGGCCACGGCTGACTTGGCTTGGCTGCGAGCTGGTCCGTCGCGAAGCTCGAGGACGGACAGCCTGGACCTGGCGGCGCACCAAACAAGAGATGGCCGAGCTGTACGCCTTGTTGACCTCACAAGCCCAGCAACGCCACTACGCAGTCCTGGCAGACACGCTAGAGCGCATTGCCCGGCAGCCAGGGCTTCATGGTGTCAGGACGCAATCCTGGGCGCTTTGCCAGGAGGCATGCAGGCTCGGCTACCCGGGCGAGCTGCCGCATCTGCATTACCTACAGAAGGTCAGCCACAGGGAGCATTTAATCCTTGCCGGCTAGAGTCAGGCCGGCCAGTAAACCCGTTTCAGCGGCAACAGCACGCGCGTTTCCAGGTCCATCGCCTCATAGTGTTCGAGGATGGCCTCGACAAGGTCATCCAGGTCCATCAATGTGATGGGGTTATTTGCGCGTTCGGCCTCGTAATAGGCTTCACGTGAGAACCCACCAGTGCTGACGTACAAACCCTTGTCCCCAGGGTGCCGGATGACGGCCAGAAAACCACGCACTTCCTGTGTCCCCATCTGGCCGCGACGATGCTTCACCTCGACGATGATGCGTGGCTGTTCAAAACCGAAGCCATCCGGCGAAGCAACAATATCCTTCCCGCGGTCGGGCCCCGAGGGCGACACGCGGGTTTTATACCCCATAGCACGCAGCAACCCTGCCGTCAGGTCCTGCATCTGCTCCCAATCGAGTTTGCTCACCCGGTCTTTGATGAACTCGAGGGACCTTGCTTGCAAATCCTGCAGGAGGTCCTCTTCCTCAAGCCCCTCGTCTTCCTCGCTTGCTTGTTGTGGCTGCCCGCCGCCCATCAGGGCTTCAAACTCACGGTAGATTTCTGCCGAGACCTTGAAGAGGGTCAATGTCGAACCCAGCGAGTTCTTGGCCTTGACCGTCAAGTCATCCCGCGCCACCTCGTGCAGCCACTCAATCTGGCGGTAGGTCGGAAACTCCCCCTCAAACAGGGTGGCGTCATACCGTGCGGCGCTGACAATCCTGCCAACCAGATAAAGACGGCGGGCACTGTCGTAGGTCACCACTTGGTCGCCGACTTGCACTTCGCGCACAAACCGGAACACCTGCCCTGCGGCGCTGCGCTGTTTGGGCTTTGAATCCTCCGGGTAAGCCTCTGCCATACGCTGCGAAAAGTCTTCGCGTGTGACAAGGTCCAAGGTATTCCCCGCTTCAATCCAGCCAATGGCGACGATGGCCCTGGATTTGAATTCCGGAGCAAGACGGCCGCCACTATCGGCGCGCACGAGCCAGGTTGAGCCCATAGCAATCCTTTTTTGACATTATTTTCACAACAGCCCGCATCAAATCCACGCTTCACCCAGGGCTTGCGCCTGCTGCAGCACCAGCTCCACGGCGCCGTCCTGCTGGTCCGGCGGATACTTGTACTTGCGCAGAATCCGCTTCACCATCAGCCTCAGCTTGGCGCGGACGCTTTCGCGCGCCGACCAGTCCACGGTGAGGTTTTTGCGCAGATTGTCAGTCAGTTCATGGGCAATCTTTTTCAGCGTCTCGTCCGTCAGCTCGCGCACCGCGGACTCGTTGTTGGCAAGGGCGTCGTAAAAGCGGATTTCATCTTCAGACAAGCCCAACGCTTCGCTGCGGTTGGCCGCTTCATGAAACTTCTTGGCCATCTCGATGAGTTCCTCGATGACCTGAGCCGTTTCAATGGAGCGGTTCTGGTAGCGCTTCACCACATTAGCCAGCATTTCGGAGAACTTCTTCTCCTGCACCACGTTGCCGGAGAAGCGGCTTTTCACTTCGCCTTCCAGCAGGCGCTCCAGCAGCTCTACCGCCAGGTTGCGCTCAGGCAGATTGCGCACCTCCGCCAGAAAGGCTTCATCCAGGATGCCAATATTGGGTTTATCGAGGCCAACGGCTTCGAAGACATCCACCACTTCGTCGGACACCACCGCCGAGCCGATGATTTGGCGGATAGCCAGCTCCCGCTCTTCATCGGCGCGCTTCTGCTGGCTGATATCGCGCTTGGTCAGAATGACCTTGACCGCCTGCATGAACGCCACTTCCTCGCGCAGGGCCTTGGCTTCGTCCAGCGTGCAGCACAGCGTGAAGGCCTTGCTCATCGCCAGCGCGGCATCGGCGAAGCGCTTCTTGCCATCCTCCAGCCCCAGAATATGGTTGGCTGCGCCGGCCAAGCATTTGTGGCCCGCCGTCAGGAAGTCGCTATAGTCGTAGCCATGCAGCATGCTCTGCAGGATGTCGAGCTTCTCCGCCAGGATGGCATAGGCTTCGGCGGCATCCACGGTCGGCTTGCCGCGGCCATTGCTAGCGGTGTATTCCTTGAGCGCCGATTTCAGCTCGTTGGCGATGCCGATATAGTCCACCACCAGGCCGCCTTGCTTGTCCTTGAACACCCGGTTGACCCGCGCGATGGCCTGCATCAGGTTGTGGCCCTTCATCGGCTTGTCCACATACAGGGTATGCACGCAAGGCGCGTCGAAGCCGGTGAGCCACATGTCGCGCACGATGACCAGGCGCAAAGGGTCGGCGGGGTCTTTGAAGCGTTTTTCCAGGCGTTTCTTGGTTTGATGGTTGTAGATGTGCGGCCGCAGCAGCGCTTTGTCGCTGGCCGAGCCGGTCATCACAATCTTGATGACGCCTTTTTCCGGGTCGGCATCATGCCAGTCCGGACGCAGCCTGATGATTTCGTTGTAGAGGTGGACACAGATGTCGCGGCTCATGGCCACCACCATGGCCTTGCCGTTCTGCGCCTTGCAGCGTTCCTCGTAGTGGGCCACCAGGTCCGCCGCCACCGCTTCGATGCGCGGTTCCGCGCCAACCACCTTTTCCAGGGCCGCCCAGCGGCTCTTCAACTTGGCCTGCTGGCTTTCCTCTTCATCCTCGGCCAGCTCGTCCACTTCCTCGTCTATCAACGGCAGCTCGTCCGCCTTGAGCGACAGCTTGGCCAGGCGGGATTCAAAGTAGATGGCCACCGTGGCGCCGTCCTCCTTGGCCTGCTGCATGTCGTAGACGTGGATATAGTCGCCAAACACCGCCCGGGTGTCGCGGTCCTCGCTGGACACCGGCGTGCCGGTGAAAGCGACGAAGGTGGCGTTGGGCAAGGCATCGCGCAGATGCTGGGCATAACCCACCTGATACACGGCGTGCGGCTCGGCCGCCCGCTGGAGCTTATCGTCATTGGCGGCGGTTTTCGGGGCCTTCAGCGTCTTGAGCTTGGCCTCAAAGCCATACTGGGTGCGATGCGCCTCGTCGGCGATGACCACGATATTGCGGCGGTCGGACAGCATGGGGAAGCTGTCTTCATCCTCGCCGGGCATGAACTTCTGGATGGTGGCGAACACAATGCCGCCGGAAGGCCGGTTGGCCAGCTTGGCGCGCAAGTCCTGGCGTGTGGCTACCTGCACCGGCTGCTCCCGCAGCAGGTCCTGCGCCAGCGAGAACACGCCAAACAGCTGCCCGTCCAGGTCGTTGCGGTCGGTAATCACCACGATGGTTGGGTTTTCCATCGCGGCGTCCTGCATCACCCGCGCGGCGAAACAGGTCATGGTGATGCTCTTGCCGCTGCCCTGGGTATGCCACACCACGCCGCCCTTGTGGCTGCCGCCGGGGCGGGAAGACATCACCACCTGCTGAATGGCGGCGCGCACCGCGTGAAACTGGTGGTAGCCGGCAATCTTCTTCACCAGCTTGCCGTCATCCTCAAACAGCACGAAGAAGCGCAGATAATCGAGCAGATAGGCCGGCGCCAGCACGCCGCGCACCAGAGTTTCCAGTTCGTTGAACTGCCCCAGCGGGTCCAGCGTGACGCCATCGATGGTGCGCCACTGCATATAGCGCTCGGCATTGGCCGACAGCGAACCCATGCGGGCTTCGGAACCATCGGCAATCACCAGGATTTCGTTGTACTGGAAAACATCCGGTATCTGTTCCTTGTAGGTCTGAATCTGCTCGTAGGCTTTCCAGATATCGGCGTTTTCATCCGCCGGGTTCTTCAGCTCCAGCAGCGCCAGCGGCAAGCCATTCACAAACAGAATGATGTCCGGGCGGCGGCTGTGGCGCGGCCCCTTGATGGCGAATTGGTTCACCGCCAGCCATTCATTGGCGGCCGGGTTGGCCCAGTCGATGAGGCGCACAAAGTCGCCGCGCATTTCGCCGTCTTTCTGCACCTCCACCGGCACCCCGCCCACCAGCAACTGGTGGAAACGGCGGTTAGCGGACAGTAGGGCTGGGATGCCCAGCTCCTGCACCTGGCGCAGCGCATCCTCGCGCGCCGCCAGCGGAATGCCCGGGTTGAGCCGGGCCATGGCGCTACGCAGCCGCTCCAGCAACAGCACCTGGCGGTAGTCGGCCCGCTCGCAATCAGGGCCTTCCGGCGCCAGGTCCGGGCCAAACAGACGGGTGTAGCCGACGTCTTCCAGCCAGCCTAGGGTTTCCTGTTCCAGTTGGTCTTCGGTCATGGTGTTCTCAGGCAATGAGCGCTTCCGCCTCGGGCAGGCGGAGTTGGCCGGAAATCAGGCGGGGGAGAAGGGTGTCGCGAATTTCTGCCAACCGTTGCACTTGGGTCAGATGGCTACGGTCAATCATTGGGCACACGATACTGGCAAATGCAGAAAGAACCTCATCAGATGGAACCGCAACAGGCTCCGCCTCAAGGAAGTGAGTTGTTTGGAAATTGGCTATGCCAGTGCTCTGGTTTTGATATTCCCAAGTTTTCCCTTGTGCATAAATGTAGGTAAGGTGTTGCCCTAAGAGAATCCCAATGTGTTCGGATTGGGGGCGCAACAACCTACAGAAACTTGCAGGCTCTACTGGGCAGTCGAACTGTTGGAGCAGGCCTTCTGTTAAAAATAAGGAACGACCAGTCGGCTGGTCTTTGCTACCACCAGAAACCTCCAAGACAATATCTCCGGCTTGGAGCTTTCGAGTCGCCAGCTTCTTGGCAGAGGTATATCGAATTGGAACTCGACTATCTGCTCCACGCTGTAAGTCTGGAATATCAGTTCCTCGAATAATTGCCACTCTCATCTCATTTTTGGCGTCCGGCTCCTCACTTCCCCAATCACCACCGATGGTATGGGAAAGAAGCTGCCCGAATCGAATCAACCGCCACCCCCTCGGCACCAGCCCCAGCTCCGACTCCTCGAATCCATCCGGGAACAGCGCCGCCGTGGCTTCGTCCATGCCTTCCGGGGCGCGGCCTTCCATTTTGGCGCGCACGGGGTCGAAATCGACAAACCAGGATTTGAACAAGGCTTGGGCGATGGCTTCCAGCGTGGCGTTGGTTTCGCGCAGGAGGGTGATGCGGTCATCAAGGGACTCAAGGAAACTTCCAATTTCCCTTTGAACTTCCACCTCAGGAACTTGAATCGGAAACGACTTGATTAGCTTGCCATTTAGGTTTTGTTGAGCACCGCCGTTCTTTAAGTCGACAAGCGCCTTGTAGCTTGCTTTAAGGTAATAGTAGATGAACCTGTAATCTGCTTTAGATGGGTCAATTACCAGGTTGCAGCAAGCTTGATTTGTCGTCAAAGGAACCTTGGTGATTGCCACTCGGCCGGCAGTATCCCCATTGCCGTACATCGCAACGACAACGGAATTTACGGGAACTATCTTTGCCGAGGAAGCGGCAAGGCCTGCTTCTGAAATGGTTTCTTCTGTGGAGTAAATTTTCGTATAGTTAACCTCCTTGGTTCGAAGCCAAGGAATATCTCCGCCGTAGTATTCAGACTTGGTGGAGGCCGGTGTGCCTCCAGAGAAAACGCGACTACATACCGCTCCTATGGTGCTTTCTTTCCACTCAGAACTCATACCCCAGCCCCCCCAGCTTCTGACGAATCAAGGCATCCAGTTCCGCACCCTTGGCCATCTGCTCGCCCAGTTGTTCTGTCAGCTTCTGCATCTTGTCGGCAAAGGCTTCGTCGTCGTCTTCCACTTCTTCTGCGCCGACATAGCGGCCCGGTGTCAGCACATGGCCGTGCTCGGCAATTTCGGCCAGCTTGACGCTGCGGCAGTAGCCGGGGATGTCTTGATACTCGCCAGCCTCGGCCTCGCCGCGCCAGGCGGCGACGGTCTGGGCGATGCGCTCTATGGTGTCGTCGGTCAGCTCGGCCTGCACCCGCGAAATCATCGTCCCCAACTTGCGCGCGTCGATGAACAGCACTTCGCCCTGGCGGGTGGTTTTCTGCTTGGCCAGGAACCATAGGCAGGCGGGAATCTGGGTGTTGAAGAACAATTGGCCGGGTAGGGCAATCATCACTTCCACCACGTCCGCGTCCACCATGGCGGCGCGGATGACGCCTTCGCTGTTCTGACTGGAGGACATGCTGCCGTTGGCCAGCACGATGCCGGCGCGGCCATTCTGCTTGAGGTGGTGCAGCATGTGCTGCAGCCAGGCGTAGTTGGCGTTGCCTTGCGGCGGCGTGCCGTATGCCCAGCGCGGGTCGCCTTCCAGGCTGCCGTGCCACCAGTCGCTGATATTGAACGGCGGGTTGGCCAGGATGAAGTCGGCGCGCAGGTCCGGGTGCTGGTTGCGGGTGAAGGTGTCGCCGGGCTCGCGGCCCAGGTTGTAGTCTATGCCGCGAATGGCCAGGTTCATCGCCGCCAGCCGCCAGGTGGTGGGGTTGGATTCCTGGCCGTAGATGGACACGTCGCCCAGTTTGCCGCCGTGGGCTTCGATGAATTTTTCCGACTGCACGAACATGCCGCCGGAGCCGCAGCAGGGGTCGTACACCTTGCCGTGGTGCGGCGCCAGCACGGCCACCAGGGTCTTGACGATAGAGGCCGGGGTGTAGAACTGGCCGCCCTTTTTGCCCTCGGCGCTGGCGAACTGGCCGAGGAAGTATTCGTAGACCTGGCCCAGCACGTCGCGCGCCTGGCTGGCATCTTCGCCAAAGCCGATGGTGGAAATCAAATCCACCAGCTCGCCCAGCTTGCCATCCGGCAGTTGGGCGCGAGCGTAGCGCTTGTCCAGAATGCCCTTGAGCTTGGGATTCTCGCCCTCGATTTCGGCCAGGGCATTATCCACCCGTTTGCCGATATCGGTTTGTTTGGCCGCGGCGCGCAAGTTTTCCCAGCGGGCCGCTTCCGGCACCCAGAAGACGTTCACCGCCGTGTAGTAGTCCCGGTCGTCCAGCTCTTCCGCCAGCAGCTCATCATCGCAATCGTGCAGGAAGTATTCGTCGCTCTCGTCGGCGAAGCGCTTCTTCAATTCGGCCTGCCGGGCGGCGAAAGTGTCGGAGATGTACTTGAGGAAGATAAGGCCAAGGACGAGGTGCTTGTATTCGGCGGCATCCATATTGGCGCGCAGCTTGTCAGCCGCGGCCCAGAGGGTCTTCTTGATATCGTCAAGCATGGGTATGGGTATTTCCGTTCAAAAATCGCAGGAACGCGTGGCGCATGCCCGCATCAGCATTCAATAGGCCGCTATTTTACGCTATATGGGATTTCACCGGGCGACGGGATGCGAGGATGGCGCCTTGGGGCGTGCAGATGAAAGGCGAACGATATATTTCGCCCGTCAGGCTGTCAGCCCAGCCGCCTCCAGGGCAGCGAAAGGCGCGACAATTGGACGGCAATAAAAGTTGCAACCAGCGCGGCATGCCGGCTCGCGCAACAGCGGTTTTGCATTTGAATCCAAGACTGAAGCCAAGGCATGGGCGGCTGCCATAGGGGCTGTTGACGTTTGGTGGGCGGTCGCGCCGGGATGCATTTTGCGACGAATCGAGGCGTTTCGCGCGCCGCATAGTCATTCTCTGCCAGCGCGGAACAACGAAGAGTCGGCGCGAAAGGCGCCCGGCCCTGC
>NZ_PPTF01000106.1 GCF_002902845.1 Chromobacterium sinusclupearum | reverse complement strand
TAGCGGGCGAGCTGTTCGGCGTCGCCGGCGTAATACAGGCCTTGCGGGTCGTAGTCCTGCAGGGTGGTTTGCAGCGCCGCGCCGTCCTTGCCTTGTTCAATGCGGCTTTGGTCGCCGACCTGCTGGGTGGACACCGGCTGGTAGTCGAAGGTGGCCAGCGCCACCTGGCCGGGCACGATCTGGCGGCGGCTCTGCCAGTCGGTCAGGCCGTCTTCGTCTTCGGTGGCGTCGCTGCGGTGGAAGCGCGCGCGCTCGATCTGGGCCGGCGGCAGGCTGTAGACGTCGTCGAACACCACCAGCTTGACCTGCGGCGAATCCCCGTCCACATGTTCGAAGCGCCAGGCATAGCCTTCTTCGTGCAGCAAGCGGACGATGAAGTCGTAGTCGCTCTCGCGGTATTGCAGGCAGTAGCTGCGCGCATCGGCCTGGCCGACTTGCATCGCCAGCGCCTGGCCGCGGGCGAAGGCGGGGTTGGCGGCCTGATGCTCCTGCAGGATCTGCTCGATGATCTGCGGGACGGTCAGGTCCTGGAACACGCGCGAGGTGCGGCGGTGGCGCAGCAGCGCCAGCGGCGGCTCGATGGTCAGCCGGTACTGGGCGAAGCCGCCGTCGGCGCCCGTCAGCTCCGCCTGGCTGACCACGCCGCAGCGGATGGACTCGCCGCCTTGCGCGTCCGCGATGCCGATGCGGGCCGGCTGGCCGAGCAGGGTCTTCAGTTCGATGGCGCCGTCGGGCGACAAACAGGTGACGGTGAAGCGGTAGGACCGGGACACCCCTTCCTCGCCGTCCAGCGCCAGCGGCAGCAGCTGCTCGGCGGCGATGCTGCCATTGCCGAGGGACAGCGTCAGCTGGCGGCGGTCCTGGGTGAAGGCGGAGGCGAAGCTGGCAAGGAGGGTGCTAAGGTCCATCGACTCTCTCACAAAAAAATACCCTCGGATGAGGGCGGGTAGCATGAAGCTTAAATTTTGTATCCTATCTCTTGACCTATGCCGATAACAACAGTGACTCCTTATGCAATGGCTAAACCTGTACTTACTGCCAGGTCGTGTTTGAGATTTTCATGTGTGAGCGAAGATGCCACCTGCCACTGCTTCTACTGGTAAGGCCGCCAGTCGGCTGAAGCTGTCGATGAACGGTTCAAAAACAAATGTCCGGTTCTGTGTACAGACCGGGCATTGCCGTTTTCCTAGGACAGGATTGCCTACTTGGGACGGGGTTCAATGAGGGTGATTCAGAAATAACAAAGGGCATCGCATGTAATGGCTATGCCCCATGTTGGAGCAATTTCAACTGTGTGCAAAGAGTGTGCAGTAACTTTGAAAACCTACAACACCTACAACTTAGTTTCCTTGAACGTCATGCACACGGAATTGATGCAATAACGTTCGCCGGTAGGTTCCGGGCCGTCTGGGAAAACGTGGCCCAGATGGGCGTCGCAATGGGAGCAGCGCACTTCCACGCGTACCATGCCGTGCGAGGTGTCGGTGATGCGGCGGATGTTGGCGCCGGCGGCTTCGGCGTAGAAGCTCGGCCAGCCGCAGCCGGAATCGAATTTGGCATCGCTGTGGAACAGCAGGGTGCCGCAGCAGACACAGAAGTAGTCGCCTTGTTTATTGTGGAAGTAGTGCTCTCCGCTGAAAGGCCGTTCGGTGCCGGCCTCGCGGGCGACGCGATATTGTTCCGGAGTCAGTTGGGCTCGCCATTCGGCGTCGGTCTTGTGAATGGTCATGGCATCGTTCCTTGGGCGTGTATGTCAGGCGGGGCGCGGGCCCGCCTCTTGTCCGTTTGTCGCCTGCGGGTCGTGTTTCTTACTGAATTTCGTCCAGCGCGCCGCTCAGGTGGGATTCGTCCGCCCAGCGCCGCAAGTCCCAGCCGCCGCTGCCGTAGTCCAGCCAATTCAACGCGGCATTGGGGATGGGGAAGTCGCGTTTGTCCCCCAGCGGCTTGGCGGTGGCGGCGCGGTAGACGATGTCCAGCACGCCGCCGTGGGTGACGATCAGCACATCCTGGCCGGAATGGCGGCTGGCGATATCGGCCAGGCTTTCCATTATGCGCGCGCTGAACCGGCGCAGGCTTTCCCCGCCCTCCAGATCGTAGTCCGGGTCGCGCGTCTGATGGCGTTGGTAGACATGGGGAATGCGCTGGGCGGCTTCGGCGTAGGTCAGGCCCTGCAGCGCGCCCATATGGCGCTCGCGCAGTTGCGGGGTGTAATGGGCGGCCAACTGCAGCTTGGCTTGCAGCGGCGCGGCGGTTTGGCGGGTTCGCGTGAGGTCGCTGACGTATAGCGCCTGGAATGACGAGGCGGCGCGGAAGGCTAGGGCCAGTTGATCGGCCTGCGCTAGGCCGGTGTCGTTGAGGGGGATGTCGGTGTGGCCTTGCAGCCGGTATTCACGGTTCCAGTCGGTTTCGCCGTGGCGAACCAGGCAGAAGCGGGTGACGGGCAGGGGCATTGTCGCCTTTCGCTATGCGTTTACAGGATGCCGACGCCGGACAGTTCGCGCGCCATATTGGCGGCGTAGTTGTCAGTCATGGCGCCGACAAAGTCCAGCACCTTCATATAGCCCTGATACAGGCTATCGTTGGTTTGAATATGGCGGTCCAGCAGCCCCATCGCCAAGTGTTCGCGCGGGGTCAGCCCTTTGCCGCCTTGGCTGATAAAGGCATGCACTGCCGGCACCAGCGCGTCGAGAATGGTGGCGATGCAGGGGTAGGAAGCCAGTTCCGTCACCAGCTTGGTGCGGTGGCGGTAGACCTTGGTGCTGGCCAGTTCCTTGGCTTGCAGCAGGGCGTTCTGCACCGCCGGGTCGCACAGATTGATCAGGTCTTTGGCCGGGAATTCGCCTTGCAGCAAAGAGCGCTGGTGCAGCATGAATTTTTCCGCCACCTCGGTCACGCAGCGGCCTATCGCCACGCCGCGCAGCGTGCCGCATTTCTGGCTGATGTCGTGCATGCCCCAGACGCGTTCGTGGTCGGAAAACCCCGAGAACAGTTTTTCGAACTCATGAAAATCAAGAATGCCGATTTCCACGGCGTCTTCCAGGTCCAGAATGGCGTAGCAGATGTCGTCGGCCGCTTCCATCAGATAGGACAGCGGATGTCGGCTCCATTGCAGCGGGCCGTGGCGCCGCAGGCCCAGTTCCGCCGCCACCCGTTCGAAGTAGGGTAGTTCGGTGCGGTAGATATTGAACTTGTCGCGTTCATAGGCCGGTTGCGCGTCGGCAGTCCACGGATATTTGATCAGCGTGCCCAGCGCGGCGGCGGTGAGCCGCATGCCGCCTTCGCCGGTGTACATTTCCAATGAGGCCAGCATGCGCAGGCCGTGGGCGTTGCCTTCGTAGGTTTGCACGTCGCGGATTTCCGCCGGACTGAGGCCATGCAACCAATGGGCGTTGCGGTCGGCGCGGAACCAGTCGCGCAGCGCGTCTTCGCCGGTGTGGCCAAACGGCGGGTTGCCGATGTCGTGCGCCAGGCAGGCCACTTGCACTACCGCGCCGATATCGTGCGGCGTGTAGCCGGCCGGCAGCTGGCCGGCATGGTCCAGCATCACGCCCACGCGGTTGCCCAGGCTGCGGCCTACGCTGGCGACCTCGACGCTGTGGGTCAGCCGGTTGTGAGTGTGGTCGTGCCGGGCAAGGGGGTGGACCTGGGTTTTGCGGCCAAGACGGCGGAAAGCGCTGGAGAACACTACGCGGTCGTGATCGATGTGGAAATCCGTGCGCAGGCCGGAGCCGCCTTCTTGGGTGGCCGGCGTATGGGTTTCTTTCACTTCGCCTTGGATGAGCTTGAAGCGGCGGGTGGAGAGCAGGCTCTCCCAGTTCATGGTTTGGCTCATGATGTGGCCCGGTGTGGATTTCATTCCGATGATATGTGCGGCCGCAATAAAACAAAAGAGCCAGCGGGGGCTGGCTCATGGGATTTTGGCCGGGTTAGCGGCTCTGGTGGCCGATGACGCCGCCAATGGCAGCGCCGCCCAGCGTGCCGACGGTGCCGCCGCCGGTCAGAACCGAACCCAGCACGGCGCCGGCAGTCGCGCCGATGGCGGTGTTTTGCTGGCGGTGGGTCATATTGGCGCAGCCGGACAGCAGGCTGATGGCGATCAGGGCGCTGGCGGCCAGGGACAGTCGGGTCGGGGTAGCGTGCTTGTTCATTGTGTGAATCCTGGTTGTGGGACTTATACCGTTTGGGCAGCAGGATGCGTCGTCGGTTCCGGCTTGTGTGTTACTGATTGTTATGGGTTGTATCAATATTTATTGATAATTCTAAACAATCACGGATAATGTGCCGGGAATGGTATTGTCATCGACGGAAAGCCATATCGGCTTCGCCACTTGCATGCTTTACTGAAAATGTCCCATCTAGTACATTCAGCCCTTTCCACGTGTCAGGCGGCTGCTCCCACGCTGGGGGCGGCGCGACGCGCGGTCTTCCAGCGCGCTGGGCGGCGCCATTGCTCAGGGTTGCCATGCATTTCACCATTTTCGATACCCCCATCATCCGCGACTTGTTCCGCTGCCTGTCCATCGCGCTGCTCAAACTGAGCGGGTGGAAGCTGCAGGGCGAATTCCCCAGACTGGACAAGTACGTGATGATAGGCGCGCCGCACACCAGCAATTGGGATTTCCCGATTACCCTGGGGCTATGCTTCGCTTCCCGCGCCAAGATCTACTGGATGGGCAAGCACACCCTGTTCAAAGGGCCCATGGGGCCGGTGATGCGTTGGCTTGGCGGCGTGCCGGTGATGCGGCATCAGAATAATTCGCTGGTGCAGCAAATGGTGGAGGTGTTCCAGCGCAGCGAACAGCTGGTGCTGGCGATTCCGCCGGAGGGCACCCGCAAGTCGGTGAAGGAATGGAAGACTGGCTTTTACCATATTGCGGTAGGCGCTGGGGTGCCGATCGCGCTGGCGTATCTGGATTACGGCCGCAAGGAAGGCGGCTTTGGTCCGATGTTCACACCCAGCGGCGATATCGAGGCGGACATGCCTAAGATTCGCGCCTTTTATGTCGACAAGCAGGGCCGTTATCCGAATTGAGCTTCCTGCCAGCAGATATAAAAACGCAGCCTGCGGGCTGCGTTTTTATTGGCAGGGATTACTTTTGCTCTGGCTTGGATGCGAACAGCGCTTTCCAGCCGGCCAGGCCCAGCGTTTGCAGGGTCTCGATATTGCGCTCGTAGATCGCTTCGGCCTCCGGAAACGCTTCCACCGCGCGGTCTATGCTGGCTTCGCGGATCAAGTGCAGCGTCGGGTACGGCGAGCGGTTGGTATAGTTTTCGATATCGTTGATCCCGGTGCCTTCAAACTGGAATTTGGGATGGAAGCTGGCTACTTGGATTTCGCCTTCCAGATTCAGTTCGGCCACCATCGCGTCGGCGATGTCGAGGAATTCGTTGAAATCGAGAAAGCGTTGCAGCACGCCGGGATGGACCAGCAGCGTGGTGTCGATTTCCTGCGGATCGGTGTCGGCCAGCAGCTTCAGTTCGGCGGCCAGTTCTTCCGCCAGTTGGCGGACGTCGCTTGCTTCGCTGACCTGGATGCGCACCTGGTTTTTGACATACACCGATTTGGCGAAGGGGCACAGATTGAGGCCGATCACGGCTTTTTCCACCCAGTCGCGGGTGGCGGCGATCACGGTTTCATGGTTGTCGGACATGGATGGCTCCGGTGGCGGGGCTGAAAATGCAAAAAACCCGGACGAATCCGGGTTTTCTCATCTGGTCGATGACCTCGCTAAGGAGATTACACCGGCTGGATGTTGGAGGCTTGCTTGCCCTTCGGGCCATCGACGATGTCGAAGCTCACGCGCTGGTTTTCAGCCAGAGTGCGGAAGCCCTTCGCGTTGATTTGGGAGAAGTGAGCGAAAACGTCGTCGCCGCCTTCATCCGGGGTGATAAAGCCAAAACCTTTGGAGTCGTTGAACCACTTAACGGTACCGGTTGCCATTTTGTTAATTCCTCAAAACGAGCAGTTGAATAAAAAGGCACGAAGATCAAGGGAAATGGCGACTGAGGTACGGCCTATGCCACTACGACAACTACACATCCACAACTTGAGCATCCTGCGGGAGGCATAGTGCCTCTAGTTTCCGTCCATGGCAAGCGTTTTCTGCAGAGGCCGTCTGTTTTTACGAATCTTTAATACCATTGATCAGGACATTTACATTTCCTGTATGTTTGCGACAACCGCAATGTTTGAATCAGGTAGATCATGCGCGGCGACGCCGGTTGCTTATACTGGATAGGTGAGGAGTGTCGGAGAAAGAACTTATGGCCATGCAGCCGGAAGTGCCGGAGATTATCGATCCCATCGCGTTTCAGGATTTCCGCGACGCGGTGTCCGATTACGCGCCGCAATTGGAGCAGCTGGTTTGCCAGCTGGGCGATGGCAGCCGCGATACGGAAAAAGTTGCCCAGTTGTTCCGCATTCTGCACAGCATCAAGGGCGATGCCAGCTTGTGCCAGGTGCACTTTGTCGAGCCTTACGTCCATGCGCTGGAAACCCTGCTGGACCGTATCCGGCAGAATGAACTGCATTATCAGGATGCGGTGGGCGATGTGCTGTTGCTGGTCACGGACCGGGTGGTGATGCTGCTGGACGATATGGCCAATGGCTTGCTGCCTGACGACAGCCTGCTCAGATCGCTATTGCCTTCGTTGGATAAACTGGCCGAGGCCAGCGCGGCCGAGCTGCCGCAGGCCTGTGCCAAGCTGGTGGCGCGCATGATGGGGCCGGCGGCGCCGCCTATGCCCAGTCCCGGCGCGGTGGCCAACGGTTTGGGCGGCCATTTGTTTGCCGATTTGCAGTTCTTCCGCTCATTGGCGATGCAGTTTGAGCAGCGGGTGCCGGAGTTCGCCGGACGCACCGAGCGCAATCTGACGCTGGCGCTGGAAATCAATCGGCTGGCGGAAAAGCCGTTGAGCATGGAGCAAGTGGCAGCCGCCGTTTATATGCACGATATCGGCATGCTGCTGTTGCCGGAATCGCTTTGGCTCAAAGCGGGCCGGCTGAGTCTGGACGACCGACGGCAGATGGCGTCCCACCCGGGCTGGGCGGGAGGATTGCTGGCGCGCATGCCGGGATGGGAGGAGGCCGCCCAAATGGTGCTGCAACATCATGAGTCGCAGGATGGCAGCGGCTACCCGGATGGGCTGAAGGGCGAGGAAATCTGCGATGGCGCCTGCCTGCTGGCGCTGGTGGACGCGTTCGAGTCGGTCACCCTCAAGCATGCCCAGCAGGGGCCGCGCCGCTCCATCTTGCGCGGCGTGGCCGAGCTGAACGCCTCCGAGCGTCAATTCCACCCGCTGTGGATGCAGCTGCTGAACCGGGTGGTGCGCAACCGGCTGGAAATGCGCACCATGGTCGGCGGACGCTGACCGCTGTTCAGCGCGCGCCGTGCCGGGCGAACCAGTCCAGCATCTTGCGCCAGCCATCCGCGGCGTCCCGGGCGTGATAGCTGGGGCGGTAGTCGGCGTTGAAGCCATGTCCGGCATCGGGGTAGACCACGATCTCGCTGTCCTTGCCGGCTTGCTTCAGCGCCGTTTGCATCTTTCCCACCGAGGCCTGCGGGATGCTCTGGTCCTGTCCGCCATACAAGCCCAGCACCGGCACCTCCAGCTGCGCCACTACATCCAATGGATGGCGCGGCGTATTGGCCGTGACGGGGCCTTCCAGCTTGCCATACCAAGCGGCGGCGGCTTTGAGCTGGCGGTTGTGCGCCGCGTACAGCCAGGTTTGGCGTCCGCCCCAGCAGAAGCCGGTCGCCGCCGCGCGCCGCAGGTCTGCGCCTTGGGCGCCGGCCCAGCGCCAGGTGGCGTCCAAGTCGTTTTGCACCTCGCTGTCCGGCACCTGGCTGACCAAGTCTCGCATCAGGGTGTCGATATCGGCAACCTCGGCCGGATTGCCGTGGCGGAAGTAGAGTTCCGGCGCGACGGCGAAGTAGCCTTGTTTGGCCAAGCGCCGGCATAGGTCCTGGATATGGGCGTGCACGCCGAAGATTTCCTGAATCACGATGACCAGCGGCAAGGGGCCTGCGGCGTTTTCCGGCTTGGCGTAGTAGCCGGGCATGGTGCCGCTGCCGGTGTCGATGGCGGGGATGCCGGTTTGAAGCGACTGGCTGTCGGTCAGAATGGCGCTGGCCGCTACCGGCTGCACTGCCAGGGCGAAGCCGAGGCTGCCGGCGCCCGTGAGGAAGTGCCTGCGATTGAGCGTGGTATGGTCCTGGGTCATGAATGCGCTCCTGTGTTGAGGTGGCTTGCATGAATCGGGTAAAAACTGCATAAAATGCTAGTGCTGGCTTTAAGACCAGCTTACGACACCTTCTATCGAGATTTTTCCTGGCAAGCATCGGGCCAGGCTGCGCCTGTGCAGGACAAGCAAGCTGGAGCCGTTCCGGCGTAACCAAAGCAAGTGAAATATGACGGATTCGTCGCCAAAGGTAAAACTGCCGCGCAACTTCGTGCGTCAAGGCCAACAAGTGCCGGTGGATATCTACGCCAAGAATGGCGTGTTGTTGTTGAAGAAAGGCCATTACGTTTTGACGGATGCCCAGCGCGACCGGCTGGGCCGGATGGGGCATGGCGACAGCGAAGAAGTGGCAGCTCGCTTGGAGCGGGAACGGCTGGAGCGCGCCGCGCAGCGGGAAAAGGAAGCCCAGCAGCTGCGCAGCAGCGCCAATCCGCTGCAGGAAATGGCTTTTCTTCAGCGTCGGGCTGAAGGCGTGCTGTTGCACGGGCTGGCGGTGCGGGATCTATCGGCCAGCCTCATGGACATGGCGGACAATCTCATCGCGCTGAGCCGGCGCCACCCCGACGGCGTGTTGGCCAGCGTTTTTTTGCTGCCGTTTCAGGACATCGGCAGCGCGCATAGCGTGCATGTCGCGGCCATCCTGGCGGTGCTGGGACAGCGGCTGGGCCTGTCCGACGAAGAACTGAGGCCCTTGCTGGGCGCGGCGCTGAGCATGAACCTGGCGATTACCGGCTTGCTCAATCAGCTGGCGACGCAGAAAGAGGCGCTGGATCTGCCGCAGCAGGAGGCGATGTTCGCCCATCCCGTGCTGGCCTCGGCCTTGCTGCGGGAAGCCGGCGTGGATGACGAGCATTGGCATAGGCTGGTGGTGCAGCATCACGAACGGCAGGACGGCGAGGGCTATCCGCTGGGATTGGCTGGCGACGAGATCGAGGCGGACGCCTTATTGCTCCAGATGGTCGATCTGGTATGCGCCTGCGTGCATCAGCCGCAGCCGCCGCTGCCGGCGCAGGTGCTGGGCAGCCTGTTCCGCGGCGAGCTGGGCCTGTTTCCGTCGCAGCACGTTTCGCTGCTGGTGAAGGAGCTGGGGGTGTATCCGCCGGGCAGCTTTGTCCGGCTGGCCAGCAATGAGGTGGCGGTGGTGACGCATCGCGGCGACAAGACCAACCAGCCGCGCGTGGCGGCCTTGCGCAAACTCGACGGTCCGCCCTACGTGGACCCCTTGCCGCGCGACACGCGGCAGTCTGCCTACCAGGTGCTGGAGCCGGCGCCGGCCGCCGCATCGGCGATCAAGCCGACCTATCTCTATCGCCTGTGGTACAAGCCCTGAGCCGGCTCAGGGCCGCGCCGCCTGGGCCTGGCTCAGCGGCCGTATCTGCACGGCGCTGAGATCTTCGACTTTCCATACCCGGCGCATGTGTCCGAAATCGCGCTTGCGCTCGTCGCGCAGCGCCACTTCCGGCAGGAAGGACATGTCCACCCACACCTCGCCCAGATAAACCGCTTCGTTCGATTCCAGATGGAACGGGGCGTTCAGCTTGAATTGCTTGATCTTCATGTCCGCGCCGAAGACGCCATCCTCCACCCAATGCGCCCAGACGCTGGACAGGCGATAGTCGCCCGGCGGCAGGGTAAGCAGCACCAGTTTGCCCTCCACCGGCGACATGCCTTCCTCGCCGAATACCGTGTCTGTGGTCAGGCTGGCGATACCCTGCGCCGCTTCGCGGCCTTGGGCATTGCTGACAGTCAAGCCCAAGGTAGCGCTATCGGGATTGAAGGCCCTGCCTACCAGCGAAACGACGGCATAGGCCTGGCCGGGCGGGGGCGTGAGCGAGCCGCGCAGCCTGTCGGCCATGGTGGTGCAGCCGGACAGCGCGACGAGCATGGCGACGAGAAAGGTGCGGCGGATCATCGTAAGTCCCGTGTTGAGCGGCCTGGCTAAGAGGCCCGCGTGTCGAAGATCATACAGGTGGTGGTGGCATGAGCGTACAGCTTGCCGGCCTCGTCTTGCAAATGGCCTTCCGCCGTGGCCATGCGGCCGCCGGCGTGGATCACCTTGCCGCGGCATAGCAGTTTGCCGTTGGCGGGCAATACGGCGCGGACGAAATTGACCTTCAGTTCCAGCGTAGTGTACGCCTTGCCGCGCGGCAGCAGGGAGTGGACGCTGCAGCCCATGGCGGAATCCAGCAAGGTGCTGATCACGCCGCCATGGACGCTGCCTATCGGATTGAAATGCGATTCGTGCGGCAAGAAGGAGAATTCGACTTCGCCTTGGTCTGCGCGGACGAAATGGAAGCCGAGCAGCTTGGCGACTGGCGGCGGCGCAATGCGGCCCTCGGCCATTTCGCGCAGATATTCGAGTCCGCTGAGTTCTTTCGCGGCGCTGGCGCCTATCATCGGATCGTCCCAGTGGACAGTCAGGCTGCGCGCTGCGACATCAGCTTGGGATGGCATGGATGCTCTCCTGGGTGGCAAGATCTCAAACTTGCCAGCCGAGGAGCGGGATCGTCAATCGTTATGACGTTTGGGCGTTGTGGTTTTGCAGATGCGGCTCGACAAAGGCCAGCACCCGCTGCGGCAGCCAGTCGATGCGGCCGGGGAAGGGGCCGGTGGCGAAGCCGACATGGCCGCCGTCGTCGGGAAAGTCCAGCGTTACGCTGGATGAGACCTGCGAGGGGTCGGGCAGGGCGCTTTCCGGCAGAAACGGATCGTTGCGCGCGTTCAGCACCAGCGTAGGACGGGCGATGTGTTTCAGCTTGGGCTTGCTGCTGGCCTGCGTCCAATAGTTCAGCGCTGTGCCGAAGCCGTGCAGCGGGGCGGTGACCAGATCGTCGAATTCGATGAAGGTGCGGGCGCGGCGCAGCCGGGCGTCGTCGAACAGGCCGGGATGGCGCTGCAGCGATTCCATGGCTTTGGGCTTCAGCGTGTCCAGAAACATCCGGGTATACAGCAGCTTGCCCAGGCCGGTGTCCAGCCGGGTGCTGGCGGCCACCAGGTCCAGCGGGGCGGAGATGGCGGCGGCGGCCAGCGGCAGCGCGGCCTCGCCCTCTTCGGCCAGATAGTTCAGCAGCATGCTGCCGCCTAACGATACGCCCACCGCCGCCAAGGCGGCGAAGCGGCTGGACAGCCGATGCAGAATCCAGCGGACTTCCGCCGCGTCGCCGGCGTGGTAGGCGCGCGGCAAGGGATTGTCCACGCCGCCGCAGCCGCGGAAATGCGATACCACGCCGTGCCATCCGCGCGCGGCCACCGCGTGCATCAGCGCCTTGGCGTAATGGCTGGCGCTGCTGCCCTCCAGGCCATGGAACAGCACCACCAGCGGCGCGCCGGGCTGGCCATCGACAAAGTCCAGCGCGATGCGCGCGCCGTCCGGGGTGTCCCACAGCTCGCGCCGGTAGCGCGGCGGGGCCAGCTTGACGGTCACGGCGGGCCAGATGGTTTGGGCGTGGCCGCCGCGCAGCCACGATGGCGCGCGGTAGTTCATGGCGCAGGCTTGATGGCGGACTTGGGACGGAAGGCTTTGACCACCGACTCGTGGGTTTCGATATACGGCGCGCCTATCAGGTCCAGGCAGTAGGGCACGGCGGCGAAGATGCCGGGCACCTCCACCTTGCCGTCGGCGCCGCGCAGGCCTTCCAGCGTTTCCTGAATGGCCTTGGGCTGGCCCGGCAGATTCAGGATCAGGCTTTGCTTGCGGATCACGCCCACCTGTCGCGACAGGATGGCGGTGGGGACAAATTTCAGGCTGATCTGGCGCATCTGCTCGCCAAAGCCCGGCATCACGCGGTCGGCTACCGCCAGCGTGGCGTCCGGGGTGACGTCGCGCGGGGCGGGGCCGGTGCCGCCGGTCGTCAGCACCAGTTGGCAGCCCTCGTCGTCCACCAGCGTTTTCAGCTCGGCTTCGATGCGCGGCTGCTCGTCCGGTATCAGCCGGGTGAGGGTTTCAAACGGGGTGGCGAGGGCGCGGGCCAGCCAGTCTTGCAGCGCCGGCAGGCCCTTGTCTTCGTAGACGCCCTGGCTTGCGCGGTCGGAAATGGAAACCAGGCCAATCTTCAGCATTATTCTTCGTCCTCATCCTTTTGCCACAGCCGCGGCTTGCCCGGCTCCGGAATCAGCGCCTTGATTTCCTGGTACAGCTGGCGGTAGGCCTTGGGAGCCTTGTTTTCCTGCAGTTCCTTGCGCGCGTTGCGCATCAGCGTGCGCAGCTGCTGCGGATCGCCTTCCGGGAAGGCGGCCAGGAAGTCGGACAGCGCCTTGTCGTCGGCCATCAGCTTTTCGCGCCAGCGCTCCAGCAGGTGCTGCCAGGCGATGTGCTCGGACGATTCGCCCTTGAGGATTTTCAGGTATTCGCGGATCGGTTCCGGATCGACGTCGCGCATCAGCTTGCCGATGTACTGCATCTGGCGGCGCAGCGCGCCGTTGGCGGTAAAGCGTTTATAGTCCAGTACGGCGGTGAGCAGATCCTCCGGCAGCTGCATCTTCTTCAGCGTGTCCTTGGACAGCTCGACCAGCTCGCGGCCCAGGTCCTGCAGCGCGTCCATATCGCGCTTGCGCTGGGACTTGCTGACGAAACCATCGTCGTCGTTCTGGTAGTCGGTCATTGTTGCTAGGTCTCACTCGGTTTTCAAGGCTGGTATGATACCGGAAAAGGCCGCCGGCCGTTTCCACTGTTCCGAAAGATACTATGGCAGACAAAACATTCAGTTTCAGTCCCGACATCTTGAACGGCATCGCTGACCGCGTGCTCGAGCTGGCTCGTCAGCATGGCGCCAGCGCCGCCGAGGCTGACGTTTCAGAAGGTATCGGCCAGACCGTGAGCGTGCGCTTGTCCGAGGTGGAAACCATCGAATACAACCAGGACAAGGGCGTCAGCGTCACGGTTTACCTGGGACAGAAGAAGGGCCATGCCAGCACCTCGGATTTTTCCGACCTGGCGCTGTCCGATACCGTGCGCGCCGCGCTGGATATTGCCCGCTATACCGCGGAGGACGATTGCGCCGGCCTGGCCGATCCGCAGCTCTTGGCCGACGACCTGCCTGACCTGGACCTGTACCATCCGTGGCAGCTGCCGGTGGAGCAGGCCATCGAACTGGCGCGCCGCTGCGAGGACAGCGCGCGCGCCGTGGATGCGCGTATCCGCAATTCCGAGGGCGCCAGCGTGTCGGTGCAGGCCAACCAGTTTGTCTACGCCAACAGCCATGGCTTCCGCGGCGGCTTCTCCAGCAGCCGGCACAGCCTGTCGGCGGCGGTGGTGGCGGAAGAAAATGGCGTGATGCAGCGCGACTACTGGTATTCAGCCGCGCGCCATCGCGATGATCTGGCGCCGGTGGAGGAGATCGGCCGCATCGCCGGCGAGCGCGCCGTGCGCCGCCTGGGCGCGCGCCGGGTCAAAACCGGACAGTATCCGGTGCTGTTCGAGGCGCCGGTGGCGATGTCCTTGCTGGGCCACCTGACCGCGGCGATCAGCGGCGGCAATCTGTACCGCAAATCGTCCTTCCTGCTGGATGCGCTGGGCAAGCCGGTGATGGCGGCCAAGGTGACGATAGACGAAGACCCGCTGATGATGCGCGGCCTGGCCAGCAGCGCCTTCGACAACGAGGGCGTGGCGACGCAGTCGCGCCGCTTGGTGGATGGCGGCGTGCTGCAGGGCTACCTCCTGTCCAGCTATTCCGCCCGCAAGCTGGGGATGCAGACCACCGGCAACGCCGGCGGCGCGCATAATCTGGTGGTGCATTCCACCGGCGAGAGCGTGGCGGAGCTGCTGAGCCAGATGGGCAGCGGCCTGCTGGTGACCGAGCTGCTGGGCCAGGGCGTCAACACCGTGACCGGCGACTACTCGCGCGGCGCGGCCGGCTTCTGGGTGGAAAACGGCGTCATCGCCTACCCGGTGGAGGAGATCACCATCGCCGGCAATCTGCGCGACATGTTCCTGAATATCGAGGCCGTCGCCAACGATACGCTGGACCGCGGCGGCCGCCGCATCGGCTCCGTGCTGGTCGGCGGCATGATGGTGGCCGGCGAGGAGTGAGCGGCAGCCTGTTTGCGCCGGCGGATGAGCCTTGGGCGGAGCGGCTGTCGTCCGGCACCGTGTTGCTGCATGGCTGGGCCTGCGCTGGCGATGCGCCGCTGTGCGCGGCGGTGGAGGATGTGTTGCTGCAATCGCCGCTGCGCGGCATGGTCACGCCCGGCGGGCAGCGCATGTCGGTGACCACCGCCAGCTGCGGCGAATGGGGCTGGGTATCCGACCGGCGCGGCTATCGCTATTCCGCCGTCGATCCGGACAGCGGCCAGCCCTGGCCGGCCATGCCGCCGCCTTTGCGCGAGCTGGCGCGCGGCGCGGCGGCAGAGGCCGGCTTCGCGGGTTTCGATCCCGACGCCTGCCTGATCAATTGTTACCTGCCCGGCGCGCGCATGGGCTTGCATCAGGACAAGGACGAGCGCGATTTCAACGCGCCCATTGTTTCCGTGTCGCTAGGCTTGCCGGCGGTCTTCCTGCTGGGCGGCCTGCGCCGTGCCGACCCAAGCGCCCGCATCCTGCTGCAGCACGGCGACGTGCTGGTGTGGGGCGGGCCCGATCGCATGCGCTTCCATGGTGTGCAGCCAGTCAAGCCGGGCTGTCATGCCTTGCTGGGCGAGCGCCGCATCAATCTGACCTTCCGCAAGGCCCGCTGAATCATGCCTGTCATCGATTGCGATATTGCGCTGCCGCCTGGCTTCCGCCCGCAGGACATCCTGGCGTTTCATCGGCGCGATGGCGAGCGGCTGGCCGAGCAGGTGGACGGCGATGGATTGAAAAAGGGCCTGCTGTGGCAGGGCCGGCCGGCCTGTCTTGACCTGCGTTTCCATGATGGCCGGGCCGCGCTGCGGCTGGCGGTGGATGGCGAAGCAGGCGACGCCGGGCAACTGGCAAGCCTGGGCCGGCGCATGCTGGGCCTGAACCAGCCGGTAGAGGCATTTGAAGACCGTTACCGCGGCCACCCGCAGCTTGGCGCGCTGATCGCCGCCCGCGTCGGCCTCAGGGTGCCGCAGACGGCCACGCCGTTCGAGGCGCTGGCCTGGGCCATCACCGGCCAGCAGATCAGCGTGGCGGCCGCGGTGACGCTGCGCCGGCGCATGCTGCTGCTGTGCGATTGCCGCCATTCTTCCGGGCTGCTGTGCCATCCGGACGCGGCGCGGCTGGCGGCGCTGACGGCGGATCAACTCGGCGAGTCCGGTTTCTCGCGCGCCAAAAGCCGCGCCTTGCTGGCCCTGAGCCAGGGCGTGGTCAGCGGGACGCTGCCGTTGGATGACTGGCTGGATGGCGTGCCGGCCGACGACATCGCCGAGCGCTTGCTGGCGGTGCCGGGCATCGGTCCGTGGACGGTCAGCTACGCCTTGCTGCGCGGCTACGGCTGGCTGGATGGCTCGCTGCATGGCGATGTGGCGGTGCGCAAGGCGCTGGGCATGCTCTTGGGCATGGCGGATAAGCCAGATCAGCAGCGGACGCAGGATTGGCTGCGGGATTTCGCCCCCTGGCGCGCGCTGGTGGCGGCGCATTTGTGGGCCTTGCTGCAGGCGGGCGGCTTCTGAGCGATGGGCTTGCTGCTGCGCTGCGTTTTTGACTATCTCTAATAGAACAAATAAGTCGTTCGGAAAGAGGCAAGTCATGCGCAGGCCGAGCAAAATCGGTTTGGTATTGTCCGGCGGCGGCGCGCGCGCCGCTTATCAGGTCGGGGTGTTGCTGGGCATTTCCCGGCTGTTGCCCGACCCGGAGCGCAACCCTTTCCCCATCATTTGCGGCACGTCGGCCGGTGCCATCAACGCCGTGGCGCTGGCGTCGGGCGCCGGCAACTATCATCTGGCGGTGACCACCCTGGCCAAGGTGTGGAAGCAGCTGCACATTCAAGACATCTACGACGCCAGCACGCTCTATTTCGCCAAAACCTTCCTGCATTTTGGCCTTTCGCTGCTAAGCGGCGGGCGCGTCTGGCGCAATCCGCAGAGTTTTCTCGACAATGCGCCGCTGCGCGGCTTGTTGGCGCGGATCATGAATTTCGACGACGTGGACCGCTCCATTCATAGCGGCGCCCTGCAGGCCTTGGCATTGACCGCATCCTGCTACACCACAGGCATGTCGGTCACGTTTTTCCAGGGAGCGGAGACGCTGGACGAGTGGTCGCGCTATCAGCGGCAAGGCCTGCGCGAATGCATCGGCCTGGATCATGTGATGGCGACCTCGGCCATTCCGCTGATCTTCCCGTCGGTGAAAATAGGGGAGAAGTTTTATTGCGACGGCGCGGTGCGCCAGTTGTCGCCCTTGTCGCCGGCGCTGCACCTGGGCGCGGAGAAGCTGTTCGTGGTGGGCTTGGCCAGTCAGCGGCCCGATACGATAGAGCGGCGCAATGTCGGCTCCTATCCGCTGCCGGCCCAGGTGTTCGGCCACTTGCTCAACAGCGTGTTCATCGACAGCATGGCGGTGGACATGGAGCGCTTGCAGCGCGTCAATCACACGGTTTCCCTGCTGCAGGATCACGCCGAGCTGGCCTGCCGGACCTCGCTGAAGAAGGTGGAGATTTTCCAGCTGAATCCCAGCAAGTCGCTGGAGGGCATTGTTTACCGCCATACCGATCTGTTTCCTCCGGTATTGCGCTTCATCATGAAGGGCACGGGCGGCACTAAGCAGCGCGGCACCGCCTTGGCCACATATCTGCTGTTCGAGCCTGGGTACTGCCGCGAGCTGATCGCCCTGGGCTACCATGACGCGCTGGATCACAAAGACGAGATCCGGGCTTTCCTGGAATTGTGAGCATCCGGAACTTTGCCAAGCTGCCCCAATCTGAGCTTTTCCGTTTACACTGCGTTACTCGCAAGACATATCAGGAAAGGCTAAGGGGCATGGGTTTGAATATCAGCAACCGGCAAGGGTTTCTATTGGTGGCGGCGGCTTGCGCCGGCGCCATCGGCTTTGCGTTGTTCGCGCAATATCAGCTGGGCGAGGAGCCTTGCCCGCTGTGCATTCTGCAGCGCATAGGGGTGATGGCGGTGGGCGTCTGCGCGCTGCTGGCTGCGCTGCATAATCCAGGCAGAGCCGGCGCCAGGGTATGGGCGGGCCTGGTGACGCTGTCCGCGCTGGCTGGCGGCGGGGTGTCGGTGCGCCAGCTGTGGCTGCAAAGCCTGCCGGCGGACCAGGTGCCGCAATGCGGGCCGGGGCTGGAGTTCCTGATGGAGTCTTTCCCCTTGTGGGAGGTGCTGTCCAAGGTGCTGAAGGGCAGCGGCGAGTGCGCGGCGATCCAGGGCCGTTTTCTCGGCATGACCATGCCGTTCTGGGTGGCGGTGTTCTTTGTGGGCGTGATTGTCTGGACGCTGTGGCTGGTGAGCCGTCGCCGCGGTTGATGGTCGGCCCGATTCAATCCTGCAGCGCGGACGTATCGTCCGCGCTTTTTTGCGCGCTGGCGGTCTGCTGCGCCGGATAAAGGCTGACGCGATTGCGGCCGCTGCGTTTGGCTTCGTACAGCGCCTGGTCGGTATGTTCGAATAGCGTGCGGGTGCTGTCCGCCGCGCCTGGAATGCAGGCGCAGACGCCTATGCTGCAGCTGACCGTGCCTAGCGGGCTGGCCGAGTGCGGCAATTCCAAGGCCGCCATGTGGCCAAGAAAGCGCTCGGCGGCCGCCATGGCCTGTTGCGCAGTGCTGGGCGTGATCAGCACGCCGAACTCCTCTCCGCCCAAGCGCGCCGTCAACTGGCCTTTCTGGTTGAAGCAATCTCGCAGCGCGCGCGCCACTTTCCGCAAGACTTCGTCGCCGGCGTAATGGCCGTAGTGGTCGTTGTATTTCTTGAAATGGTCGATGTCGAGGATGATCAGCGCCAGCGATTTTTGTTTCTGCCGGCATTGTTCGAAGGCATGGTTGAATGCCTCGTCGAAATGGCGGCGGTTGTGCAGCCGCGTCAGTCCGTCGGTGAAGGCCAGGGAGAACAGCCGGGCCTGGCCGCTGACGTAGCGCAAAGTGCCGCTGAGCAACAGCAGCATGGCCACCACGCTGCCGCCTACCCACAGAGAGGCGAAATAGAGCAGGGCGGCGGAGCTGAGCAGCACCGCGCCGGCGGCCAGCGCATAGCCGGCCAGCAACTTTGGCGCGCGGAGCCGGCGCGACAACAGCCAGTCGAACAGGCCCAGCAGCAGCGCGCCCAGCAGGCATTCCCGCCACAGCGGCATGGGCCGCATCAGCTGATGGTTCAGCAGGCCGTGCACCATATAGGCGTCGATTTCCACGCCGGGCATGCCGGCATTGTTGACCGATACCGGCGTCGGTTGCTGATTGCCCAAGCCATTGGCGGTCACGCCTATCAGCACGATGCTGTCGTCGAACAAGGCGGCCGGCAGCCGGTTGAGCGCGTCGCTGTACGAAATCAGATGAAAAGGCTGGGCGCCGCTGCTGAATGGCACCATGACCAGATCGCGCCGCAGCCAGGCCTGGCCGGGGCGAGGGGGCTGGGCCGGGGGGATCGCTTCGCGCTGGCCGCTGGCGACGTCGCGAATGGCGGCCGCGAAGCTAGGGTAGCGCGGCGCGCCTAGCCCGGCTCGCAGATAGACGCGGCGGATCGCGCCGTCCTCGTCGCGCTCGTAATCGGTATGGCCGAGTCCGGCCATGGCCCCCGCGATGACAGGCAGCGGACGCGTTTCCAGCAGTTGGCCGCTGCGCAATTCCGGAAAAACCGGGCCGACCACTTTGCCGTTGCGGCGAATGGCATTGGCCAGATAGCCGTCCGCTTCGGGATGGTCGCGCGAGGGTTCGGCGATGGCGATATCGAAACCGACGGCGCGCGCGCCGCCCAGCTTGTCCAGCAGTTGGGCATGGAAGGCGCGCGGCCAGGGCCAGCGGCCCAGCTCGGACAGGCTCTTTTCGTCTACGGCGATGACGATGAGGTTCTGTTCGGGGCCGTGAAACGGATTGTTTCTTGTCAGAACGTCATACCACCAGAAATCCAGCCGCCCCAATAATTGGCTGGCGATCAGCAGCAGGGCGAGCAGGGCGAGCAGCAGCGGGGCCGCCCTGCTGTAGCGGGATATCTGGAAGGAGCGCATCGTGTGATTTTACGGCAAAAACACAGTGGAATATCGCTCTTTGGCATGATATTCGCCGTCGCCGTCCACCAGTATGGTAACGATGAAATGGCCGCTTGGCAGGCGCAGCAGCGACCAGGCCGGTTCGGCGGCGCTTTGCTGCCACACGATGCGCTCGGGCGCATCCGGGCGGGCCAATTGCAGCGTATAGCGCGCGTTGGCCAGCGGGTAGCGCCGCGATTGCAGCTTGCGATCGCCTGGCAGGCCAAGCCTGTACCAGGGATCGATGCGCACTTCCTGGGTATTGCCGTAGGGGCCGGGCTGTCCCTGCTCATTGAGCGAGGCCAGCCGCCAATACCATTTGCCTTTGTTCGGCACATTGAGGGCGAAGGCGCTCTGTTCCACCCTGCCTTGATGCCAGATGTCGGTGAAGGCGGGGTCGCGAGCCACTTGCAGCCAGCCGGGGCGCTCCGGGCTGGCGCTGCTGCCTATCCATAGCGTCTGGGCGCGCTGGCTGGTGCGGCAGCCGTCGTTGAAAACTAGCGGCGGCAGCGGGCTGGCTTGCAGCGTGAAGACGCGGGAGGCGTCGAAACCTTCAATGCCCAGCTCATTGCGCGCGCGCACGGTCAGCACGTAGCTGCCGTTTTGCGGGAGTTCCGGGTAGAAGCGCGCCGCATCCGTGCTGCGGCTGAATAGCTGCTGCTGGGTTTTCGCATCGGACAGCGTCAGCTGATAGCCTGCTTCGCCATGCTGTTTATGCCATTCCAGCAGCGGGGGGTTGAACGGGCTGGTGGTGATCATGCCTTCCAGTTGCGGCGGCTGGGGTAGGGCTGCCGATTGCTTGCCGTCGCTGCGTCCGCCAAATCCGGCCGGAATGTCCATGCTATCATCGCCGGCTGCCAGGTTGACCTTGCCGCGCAGGACTTCGGCGGCGGTGTCCTTGTCATTCAGGCTGCGCACGCGGAATTCGGTGCCGCGCACGGTGGTGACGGCGGACGGGGTGTAAATCTGATAGCGATTCGGCATCAGCTGCTTGGGCACTACCGCATTGCTGGCGGAGCCGCGATCCAGCTGGTTCAGCGACTGGATGGCGCCGGTGGTCGGGTAGAACACCTGTTTGCCCAGCGTCAGCTGGCTATTGGCGCCCAGTTGCAGTGTCGAACCATCTGCAAGGCGCAGCTTGAGGGTGGCGTCCTGGCCGGTGGACAGCCGGGTGCCGGCAACAAGATGCAAGCCGGTCGAGGCTTTCAATGTTTGCCCATCGGGGCCTTGGATGCTGACGGGTCCGGACAGGGCATCAATGGTGACGGCGGATTCGTTATGGCGGGTCCAGCTGTATGGCACTCGCAAACGGCTGCCTGGCGTCAGCCGATAAGGATTGGCGATGCCGTTTTGCTGTTGCAGTTTGGGCACATAGGCCGGGGAAGTCAGGTGTTTGGCTGCAAACGACCATAGCGTGTCCCCGGATTGAACGGTGTATTGCCATGTAGGCTCGTCCGCGCCGGCACTGGCCCAGGCTGCGTGGCTGCTCAGGCACAACGCCAGCAGGGCTGTCTTGTTCATGTGAAATCTCTTGATGTAAATTTTTAAAAGTCTAATAGTATTCCCAGCTACTAAGCATTTTGCAACCTCTATATGCCGATGAAGTGGCGTGGGGGGGGCGAGATGGGGCTGGAAATGCAAAAAGCAGCCCGAAGGCTGCTTTTTGGCATTGGCGGAGTGGACGGGACTCGAACCCGCGACCCCCGGCGTGACAGGCCGGTATTCTAACCAACTGAACTACCACTCCGTGTTTTGGTGGGCGGTACTGGACTCGAACCAGCGACCCCTGCCGTGTGAAGGCAGTGCTCTACCAACTGAGACTAACCGCCCAAAACTCGGTACTGCTTAATGCTGTTGGCGGAGTGGACGGGACTCGAACCCGCGACCCCCGGCGTGACAGGCCGGTATTCTAACCAACTGAACTACCACTCCGCTGTTTGGTGGGCGGTACTGGACTCGAACCAGCGACCCCTGCCGTGTGAAGGCAGTGCTCTACCAACTGAGACTAACCGCCCGAAAATCGGTACTGCTTAATGCTGTTGGCGGAGTGGACGGGACTCGAACCCGCGACCCCCGGCGTGACAGGCCGGTATTCTAACCAACTGAACTACCACTCCAACCGT
>NZ_PPTF01000105.1 GCF_002902845.1 Chromobacterium sinusclupearum | reverse complement strand
CCGCGCTTGCTGATACCTAGCAGGTTTTGCTTCCCTCCGCTGGAGTGTTGTCGAGGCACCAGCCCCAGCCAGGCTGCCACCTGCCGCCCCCCATCAAAGTTCTTGGCGTTACCCAGAGAGGCGACCAGCGCACTGGCGGTGATGGGGCCAATGCCCGGTATTTGCTCTAGTTTCTTGCTGAGCTCGCTTTGGCGGTGCCAGGCTAGTATCTGCGTTTCGAGCTCGCTGACTTGCTTGTCCAGCGCCTTCAGATGATCAAGCAGGCGCTGAATCAGCAGTCGAAATGATCCAGGCAGTTCGTTGCGGACATCTTCAATGAGTCCTGGAGCCTGGTTGACAATGTGGCC
>NZ_PPTF01000014.1 GCF_002902845.1 Chromobacterium sinusclupearum | reverse complement strand
GCTGTTTCGTTCGCTGCGTCAGCTGAGGAGGCGAACTATACGCCCGGGCCTCACCCTCGTCAACACCTTTTGCGAGAAAAATTGAAAGATTTTCGACAAAAGACAGCAAGTGACTGATATGTAACAAAACTATAATCTTGAGATGGGGATGAAAGGCTTGCACTGGCTGTTATTCCGCTACGCGTGGATAATCTGCATCCCCTCCAACTTTCTGCATGCAGTCCAAACGTGAGCCACAAAACCTGGATTTTCGACCTAGACGACACCCTGCATCACGCCAGCGGCGGCATCTTCGACCACATCAACAAGCTGATGACTGAATACATGATGCGTCACCTCGGCGTGGGCGAAGAGGAAGCGTGCGCGCTGCGCTCGCGTTATTGGGCGCAGTACGGCGCCACCATGCACGGCCTGACCACGCATCACGGCATTGACCCACAGCAATTCTTGATAGATACCCACCCGGTGGAGGTGCTGGCGCAGTGGCTGCAGTTTGAAGACCGCCTGGCGGAAAACCTGACCGCCCTGCCCGGCCGCAAGATCATTCTGTCGAATGGGCCGCAACACTATGTGGAAGGCATCCTGCAGCGGATGAAGATTCAGCATCACTTTGCATCCATCTATGGCGTGGATCAGCTGAACTATGTGCCCAAACCGCACCTCGGCGCGTTTCAGACGGTACTGGCGCGCGAGGGGCTGAACCCGGCGCATTGCATCATGGTGGAAGATTCGCTACCGAATCTGCTGACGGCCAAGGAGCTGGGCATGACGACGATCTGGGTCAGCCATGAACCGCGCAAGCCGGCCCATGTCGACCACCGCATCGAGAAGATCAGCCAGCTGCTGCGGCTGCATTTGAATTGAAGACATCTATATAAAGAAAAAGCCAGCTCCGATGAGCTGGCTTTTTTATATCCGCTTCCGCTTACTTCAGCTTGATCTCGGACCACACCTTGTTCAGCTCGCGGCGATCCTTGGAATTCAGATCGTGCAGCTGCTGCAGGCGCGGCAGGTCTGTCGCGGTCGGGAAGATCGCCGGGATCTTGGTCAGCTCGGTCTTGACGAACTTGCCGGCGGCGGCGTTCGGGTTGCCGTTGCCCATTTCATTGGTCAGACCGGCGGCGCTCTTGCCGTCCAGCATGAAGTTGATGAACTTGTAGGCCAGGTCCTTGCGCGGGGCATCTTTCAGCACCACGAAATTATCCAGCGACAAGGTATTGCCTTCCTTCTGCAGGCTGAAGTTCAGCGCGAAGTTGCGCTTGGCCTTCTTGGCATCCTGCTGAGCCTGGAACATATCGTTGGAGTAGCCGAAGGCGACATAGATATTGCCGACGGTCAGCTCCTTGATATAGGACTGGTTGTTGAAGGCGGCCCAGTACGGCTTGGCTTTCAGGATCACGTCGCGGGCGGCTTTCCAGTCGGCCGGATTGGTGGAATTGGCCGGCTTGCCCAAGTACATCAACGCGGCGGCGATCAGTTCGCGCTGCGAATCCAGCACGGTGATCTTGCCCTTGATCTTGGAAAGCAGCGCCGGATCGAAGATCAGCGCCCAAGTATTGACCTTATCCTGCAAGCCGAGCTGCTTCAGCTTGGTCTCGTTGTAGCCAATCAGCGTGGTGGTGAAGGCGTACGGCGCGGAGTACTTGTTGCCCTGATCGAAGAAGCTGTTCAGGTAACCCGGGTTCAGGTTCTTGAAGTTGGGCAGCTGCGCCTTGTCCAGCGGCTGCGCCTTGCCCTGCTTGATCAGCGCGTCAACGGCGAATCCGGTCGGCACCACGATGTCGTAGCCCTTGGCGCCGGCGGCCAGCTTGGCCAGCAGCTCCTCGTTGTCGCCGTAGTAGTCCTGCACCAGCTTGCACTTGCAGTAGGCCTCGAAGTTCTTGGCCGCGGTTTCGGACAGATAGTTGTTCCAGTTGTACAGATGCAGCTCATCGGCGGCGAATGCTTGGGTCGACGCTGCCAGCGCCAGCATTGCGAGAATCTTCTTCATATTGTTTCCTTTGTATGGCACAACATTGGTACTGCGAACATCAGGCGGCGCCTGCTCGGCGCCGCCCAGATCCGACAGGAACGAAGCGCGGACAGCGCCCCGCCCGATTCTTCAGCTATTGGCGCGCAGGGCGCTGGGCGACACTCTGGTCGCGATGACGATCAAAGCCAATGTCAGCAGCATCAGCAAGCTGGATACCGCGTTGACTTCCGGCGTGACCGCGATCTTGATCATCGAGTAGATCTCCAGCGGCAGCATGCTGGCGCCGGCGCCGGCGGTGAAGAAGGTGATCACGAAATCGTCGATGGACAAGGTAAACGCCATCAGCGCGCCGGCGATGATGCCCGGCTTGATCACCGGCAGCGTGATCAAACGGAAAGCCTGAAACGGCGTGGCGCCCAAATCGCGCGCCGCCTCCACCAGGCTGTCGTCCATGCCTTGCATCCGCGCCCGCACCACGATGGCGACGAAGCCGATGCAGAACGCGATGTGCGACAGCAGGATGGTGATGAAGCCCAGCTCCAGGATGCCGATCAGCTGGTTGACGATGACGAAGAAGATCACCAGCGACACGCCCATCAGCAATTCGGGGATCGCGATCGGCGTCAGCACCAGAAAGGGCAGCAGCTTCAGCTTGTAGCGATGCAGCGCGATGCCGGCCAGCGTGCCCAGAATGGTGGCGAAAAAGCTGGCGAGAATGCCGATGACCAGCGAGTTGGCGGCGGCGGTCAGCATCTTCTCGTTATGGAACAGCTTGTCGTACCACTTGAACGTGAAGCCTACCCATTCTGCATTCAGACGCGAATCGTTGAACGAGTACAGCACCACGATGATCAGCGGCAGGTACAGGAACAGATAGGTCAGGATGGCCGAAGCCCACAGCCACTTCGATTGTTTCTTAGCCACGCGCCTTCCCCTTTCTGGCCACCACGGCCCCCAGCACGGCGATCAGCAATACGCCGCCGGTCAGCATGATCGACAGCACCGAGCCAAACGGCCAGTCGCGGGTGTCGAGAATCTGCTGCTTGATCAGGTTGCCTATCATGATGGACTCGGTGCCGCCCAGGATGTCCGGAATCGCGAACATGCCCAGCGCCGGAATGAACACCAGCGCCGAACCGGCGAATACGCCGGGCAGGCTCAACGGCCAGGTCACGCGCCAGAAGCGCTGCCAGGCGTTGGCGCCCAGATCCTGCGCCGCGTCCAGCAGCGCCATGTCGTGTTTTTCCAGATTGGCGTACAGCGGCAGCACCATGAAGGGCAGATGCACGTACACCAGGCCGACGATCACGGCGAAGGAAGTGAACAGCAAGCGCACCGGCTCAAAGCCCAGCGCCACCAATACCGTGTTCAGCGCCTTGGTGAAAGCCGACTGCGGCCCCAGGATGATCATCCAGGCGTAGATGCGGATCAGGAAGTTGGACCAGAACGGCAGGATCACCAAGAGCAGCAGCAGGTCGCGGTACTTCTTGCCGGAGCGGGCGATCAGCCAGGCCAGCGGATAAGCCATCACCAGGCACACCACCGTGGTGATGGCGGCATAACCGGCCGACTTGATGAACAGCTCGACGTACAGCGGCTCTTCCACCAGACGGTGGAAGTTGTCCAGCGTCAGCTGCCACACGCGGTGGCCATCTTCGATCAGGTACAGCGGCGCCAGGCCGCCGTAATCGCCGGGCTGGCGAAACGCCGCCACCAGCATGATCAGCGACGGAATCAGGAAGAACAATACCAAGTACAGCAAGGGGGGCCAGGACAGCGCCCACTTGCCGAATCGATCGCGGATAGCCATGGCTTACTCCGTCAGGAAGCTGCCGGCGTCGAAGCGCCAGGCGATTTCGACGACATCGCCGTCATCGAAGAACTTGGCGACGCCAGGGATGTTGTTGGCCTGCATCGCCTCCACCCGCACACCGTCGGCCACCTCCACCACATAGAGGGTGACGTCGCCCAGGTACAGGCAATCGTGAACGCGGCCCTTGAAATGGACCTCATCCGGCGACGCGGCCAGTTCCTTGTCCAGCCTCACTTTTTCCGGCCGCAGCGCCAGCCAGCCCATCTGGCCTTCCTTCACGCCCGGCACCGCCTGGCATTTCACATCGCCGCAACCCTTGATGGCGACGGTCATCGCGTCGCCATGCAGCGCCTTGACCGTGCCGTCCAGCACATTGCACTGGCCGAGGAAGTCGGCGACGAAACGGTTCTTCGGATAGCTGTACAGCTTCTCCGGCACGTCCAGCTGCTCCACCTTGCCGTGGCTCATCACCGCGATGCGGTGGCTCAAGGCCAGCGCCTCGCCCTGATCGTGGGTGACGTAGACGAAAGTAATGCCGACTTCCTTCTGCAGATTGATCAGCTCGATCTGCATTTCCTCGCGCAGCTTGGCGTCCAGCGCCGACAGCGGCTCATCCAGCAGCAACAGACGCGGCCGGTCCACCAGGGCGCGGGCGATGGCCACGCGCTGGCGCTGGCCGCCGGACATTTCGTGCGGGTAGCGGTTGCCGAACTGGCTCAGGCGCACATCGGCCAACAACTTGTCCACCTGCGATTCGATCTTGGCCTTGTCCCATTTGGCCATTTTCAACGGAAAGGCGATGTTCTCGCGCACCGTCATATGGGGGAACAGCGCATAGCTCTGGAACACCGTGTGCACCGGACGCTTCTCCGGCACGACCTGCGACATGTCCTGGCCATCCAGCAGGATCTGGCCGGCGTCCGGCTGTTCGAAACCGGCCAGCATGCGCAGCAAGGTGGTCTTGCCGCAGCCGGAGGGTCCGAGCAGGGTGAAGAATTCGCCCGCCTCTACCGACAGGCTGACGTCGTTGACTGCCGTGTAGTCGCCGAAGCGCTTGACCACGTTTTTGATTTCAAGGAGAGCCATGAATCTTCCCCACCACGAAAAAGGGCGCCATTTTAACAAAAATCTCCCCGCCGGGGCGGGAGAAATCCCCAGTAAATTCAAGACCTCAGCGCATTTCCCCACCCTGGCAAACCAACATGACAAGCCAATGGGATAAGTTGCTCTTTTCAATGAAAAAAACTGGTAAAGATTATCCGTAACCGCGATGAATCCGTTGAAAAATCATCGCGCTGGATTGATGTTTTTTGACAACAATTTTGTCCAAAGCCGCCCTCGAAGCGACCGCATCCGGATGAAGTCTAACCAGTGTCGAGCCAAATGTCGCAAGGATCTCCAGCTTTTCGCCAGATATCGCCTCCAGCCCCTCATAGCGAGGGACAGCGTGCGAATCAGAAAATTCACCAGGGGAACGAATGACAGCGGGTGGCGCCTTGCAGCTAAGCGCCAGATGGCAAAAGAATGAAAAATGGCGAGGATCGCCGCTTGCAAAACAAAAAGGACGCCTCCCGGCGTCCTTCATCGTCCCGACTACTATCTATCAGAACTTGGTGCCGATACCGATACCGAACACCCACGGATCAACATGCAGGGTACCCAACTTGGCGCCGCCCAGTTGATCAGCGCTTACGTCCGTTTTCACCCACAGCTTCTTCACGTCCACGTTGAAGAACCAGTTCTTGTTGATGGCGATATCCGCGCCCGCTTGCAACGCCGGGCCGAAGCTATTCTTATCCACACTCAGATTGGTCACACCTGCGACGCTGAGACCGGAGTTGTAGAAGTTGGTGTAGTTCAAGCCTGCGCCTACATACGGACGGAAGGTGGCCTCCGGCGCGAAGTGGTATTGCAGGGTCAGCGTCGGCGGCAATACAGATACTTTACCAACATCACCAAACTTATTAGTTGTGATCTTGTGGCGCGAGGTGCCCAGGATCAGCTCCGCACCGATGTTGTTGGTGATCATGTAAGTGAAGTCCAGCTCGGGAACCGTAGCATTCTTGGCATCGACACTCAACCCGGGCACTGCACCCGAATTGTCCCAACTAGTAGCCGGATCAACATTGATCACGCGGAAGCGGGCCAGGATGTCGCCCTGAGCGGCAAATGCGCTGGCGGAAAGCATGCCGATCATGGCGGCAAGTGCGAGCTTCTTCATTTTATCTTCTCCAATGGTCAAGAAAATCAGGCCTGACGCTGGCCGCCTTTGCCAGTAAAATAGCCGGTCAACCGAGCGCGACGTCCGAAGCTAGATTATCCAAGCGCCCCTCCTCCAACTTTGCGCCAGATCATGAAACAGTCATGAAATATGCCGATCTGCGGGAATTCACCGCACAACTCCAGCAACAACAACAGCTCAAGCGCATTCATAAGCCGGTGTCCACCTATCTGGAAATGACCGAAATCGGCGACCGCGTGCTGAAGGCAGGCGGCCCGGCGCTGCTGTTCGAACAGCCGGTCAAGGACGGCCGCCGCTACGACTTCCCGGTGCTGGCCAATCTGTTCGGCACGCCCGAGCGCGTGGCCATGGGGATGGGCGCATCCGACACCATGCAGCTGCGGGAAATCGGCAAAACGCTGGCCTACCTGAAGGAGCCGGAGCCGCCCAAGGGCCTGAAAGACGCCTGGGACAAGCTGCCGCTATTGAAGCAGGTGCTGTCCATGGCCCCGAAGGAAGTGAAAAAAGCGCCGTGCCAGGAAATCGTCTGGGAGGGTGAAGCCGTCGATCTGGAAAAATTGCCGATCCAGCATTGCTGGCCCGGCGACGTGGCGCCGCTGATCACCTGGGGCCTCACCGTCACCCGCGGGCCGAACAAGAAGCGGCAGAATCTCGGCATCTACCGCCAGCAGGTGATAGGCAAGAACCGCGTCATCATGCGCTGGCTGGCGCACCGCGGCGGCGCGCTCGATTATCGCGAGTTCCGCCAGCAAAACCCGGATGCGCCCTATCCGGTGGCGGTGGTGCTGGGCTGCGATCCGGCGACGATACTCGGCGCGGTGACGCCGGTGCCGGATACGCTGTCCGAATACCAGTTTGCCGGTTTGCTGCGCGGCAGCCGCACAGAGCTGGTGAAATGCCTGGGATCAGACCTGCAAGTGCCGGCTCGGGCGGAAATCGTGCTGGAAGGCCATATTCATCCGGACGACATGGCGCTGGAAGGCCCGTATGGCGACCACACCGGCTACTACAACGAGCAGGACAGCTTCCCGGTGCTGACCATAGACCGCATCACGATGCGCGAAAATGCGATCTACCACAGCACCTACACCGGCAAGCCGCCGGACGAGCCCGCCATCCTGGGCGTGGCGCTGAACGAGGTGTTCGTGCCGATTCTGCAGAAGCAGTTTCCGGAAATCGTGGATTTCTATCTGCCGCCGGAAGGCTGCAGCTACCGCATGGCGGTGATCAGCATCAAGAAGCAATACCCCGGCCACGCCAAGCGGGTGATGATGGGTTGCTGGAGCTTCCTGCGCCAGTTCATGTACACCAAGTTCATCGTGGTGGTGGACGACGACGTGAATACCCGCGACTGGAAGGAAGTGATCTGGGCCATCACCACGCGCATGGACCCGGTGCGCGACACCACCCTGATCGAGAGCACGCCCATCGACTATCTGGACTTCGCCAGCCCGATCTCCGGCCTGGGCGGCAAGATGGGGCTGGACGCCACCAACAAGCTGCCGGGCGAGACCCACCGCGAATGGGGCACGCCCATCGTGATGGACCAGGCTGTCAAGCAGCGCGTAGACGCGATATGGAGCGAGCTGGGGCTGTAACGCCGCGCAGATGAAATCAAAGCCAGGCATCCGCCTGGCTTTTTTCATGGCTTGCTCTCAAGTCGGCAGCCGTGTCACCCTGGCCAGCCAGGCCACTGCCGGACCATCGACTCGCAGCGTGATGGCGTCCCGCTCCAACAACAGCAGGCAGCCGCCCGGCAGCGTCTGTCCTTCCGCTTGCCAGCGGCCTTGCTGCAGATACAGCAGGGCCAGGTCATCGGCACTCAGCGTCCAGGTCTCGTCCATTTCCCATGCCATGCGCTTCAGATCGCCCTGCCCCCAATCGCGCGCCAGCATCAAATTGCAGTCGCGCAGCGGCCCGCCAAGCAAACGGCACGCCACCCCAACCTCGCCTTCGAACGCCGCCACCTGGCCCAGTTGGTCCAATGTCAGCGAGCGGCCATCGGCCAAATTCAGCGCCATGCCCTCGCCCTCCAGCAAACCCAGCTGCCGGTCTACGCCAGGGAAATGCGAAAACGGCCCGCCCTGCGCCACCTCGGCGATGGAAAACCGCAAGGCGAACGCCTCGGGCCGCTGCGGATGCGGCAGGCGGAACAGCTGCAGCGTGCGGCCGCCGCCATTGGCCCACGGCATGGCTTGAAAATCGTCTATGGTGTAAATCTGCAATCTGGCCCCCTGCTGGTTGGGTCGCTACTATGGCATGATCTGTCCGAACCATCTTAACCGGAAGGTTCGTCAAAACCTGTTATGATCGCCCGATTTGAAGAATAAGGATTTACCATGGCTTCTATCCGCAACGCCAACTCCGCCCAACGCCTGAAACGTCTGAACGCCCGCCAACGCAAGAAAATGCGCGTGGGCGAATTCCGCGAGCTGGGTTTCCATCTGGTGGCCGAACTGCAAGAAGGCGTGGATGCCGACGCGCTGCTGGATGGCTGGCTGACCCGCGTGGATGAGGCCGGCATCAGCTTCGGCGGCCATTTCGACGGCAAGGGCAAGCTGGAAGGCGTAGCCTTCCCGGTGAGCGAGCGCAAGATCGACGATGCGCTGCGCGGCGAACTGATCGGCTGGCTGCAGGCTCGCGCCGAAGTGAAAACGCTGGAAGCCAGCGAACTGATCGACCTGTGGCACACCGCTTGAGCGGCATCCGCTACCCATGAACAAGCCGGCACATGCCGGCTTTTTTCTTGCCTCAGGGCTGCCATTCCGACTTATCCACATAAGCTAGCCGGAATCCAAACTTATCCACAACCGTCAGGATAACTGGCGAAATACCCGATAACCCACATATAGCCAAGTCTCGCGCGCCAGGAAGCGCGACCAGCTGGACACCGTGCGGAAACGGCTGGATTGCGTCGGCGCCGGATAGGCTCTCAGCCCCAAGTCGCTAGCCATCAGCACCGCGCGGCGCATATGCAGCGGGTCGCTGACCAGCAGATAGGAGCGGATGCCAAACTGGTGGCCCAGGTCTTTGGCATTGGACAGGTTCTGCCAGGTAGTGCGCGATTGATTCTCCACCAGCATGGCCGTCATCGGCACGCCCTGGCGCGCGGCAAACTCGCGGCCCACGTCCGCCTCGGCGGGATAACCCGGCTCCGGCGTGCCGCCGGTGAACACGATCCAGCGCACCTTGCCGCTCTGATACAACTTCACCGCGTGGTTGATCCGCTCGCGAAACACAGGGGACGGCTTATTGCCCCAGGCGGCGGCGCCGAGCACCAGCGCGGCGTCGGCGCCGGACGACTCTTCATCGTTGCCGTAATCGACGATGCTCCAGGCCACCCAGGCGAAGCCGAGCACCACCATCAGCACCGCCAGCAGGAAGCCTTTCATCATCAAGCGCAAATAAAGCATCGGCAATACAGGGGCAGGGGAAATATGATCGATTGTAACCCCAATTGAACGGCATGGTCAGCGCGAACAGGCGCTTACTGCTCAAGTTCCCAAATGGCGGCCTGCAAACTTTCCATACGGGTGGCCAAAGCCGCCTGCGCGTCCTGCAGCGCCTTGTTGTAGATCTCGCGCCCCAATTCCGCCGCCAGAAAGTCGAGCAGGAAGCGCGCCTCGAAGCCGCCGACCTCCACGCCAAGCTGCTCAGCCATATAGCGCTGCAAGCGCGGCGCCAACTGCTGCAATTGCGATTCGCCCAATTGGTAGGGATTGGCCAAGGCATTCTCCGGTCAAATCGGCGATTATCCGACAGCAAGGCCCATCTGACGAGGCGGCTCTCAACAGCGCGATAGTTCCCGCCCCATATCCACCACTCCGTCCTGGCACGCCTGCTGGCAGCGCGACAGACAACGCTGCCAGGCTAGATTGGCGTCTTCAGGCGACAGTAAATGCCCGCAGGCCTGGCGCCATAATTCAAAACGCGCCGGGCAGCTATCGTAATACAGCGAAATGCCATCGGCGCAACCGCGCCGCGAAATGCGCGCCAATTTGTCCGGCAGCGGCGCCGGACTCAAACAAACCCGTGTCCCGTGAAACAAGCTGGAACGCCAATATCGCTGCTGGCACTTGCCCTGCTCCAGCAGGCAGAACCAGAGCTTGAGCGGGAATTCCAGGCTCCACCACAGCAGATTGCGCATCTCCGACCTCCGCATTGTGCACTGCACAATAACCGTTATAACGCCCCCTGACACAGGACGCAAATTCGAGGGGGGTGTGACGCAAAAAAAAACCGGCGCACGAGGCGCCGGGAATCACGAGTCAAACAAAGGAGGAAAGCGTAAAACGGTTTACAGCGTCACCCAGCGCGGCTGGGTCAGGGTGTCAGGTTGCAGGATGTCGTCCAGCTGTTCGCGGGTCAGCAGGCCGTGCGCCAGCACCACGTCGGCCACGCTGCTGCCGTTGGCATGGGCCTCCGCGGCGACGCGGGTGGCGGCTTCGTAGCCGATCACCGGGTTCAGCGCCGTCACCAGGCCGATGGAGTTTTCCACGCTCTGGCGCAGACGCTCGCGGTTGGCGGTGATGCCCTTGACGCAGTGTTCGGTCAGCGTGTCGCAGGCGTTGGCCAGGTGGCCGGCGCTGCGGAACAGGCTATAGGCGATCACGGGCTCGAAGGCGTTCAGCTGCAGCTGGCCAGCCTCGGCCGCCATGGTGATGGTCATGTCGTTGCCGATGACTTCATACGCCACCTGGCTCACCACTTCCGGGATCACCGGATTCACCTTGCCCGGCATGATGGACGAACCAGCCTGGCGCGCCGGCAGATTGATCTCGCCGAAGCCGGCGCGCGGGCCGGACGACAGCAAGCGCAGGTCGTTGCAAGTCTTGGACAGCTTGACCGCCACGCGCTTGAGCACGCCGGACAGCTGCACGAAGGCGCCGCAGTCCTGGGTGGCTTCGATCAGGTTCGGCGCGGTGATCAGCTTGCAGCCCACCAGCTCGGACAAGTGCAGGCACACCAGCTTGGCGTAATCCGGGTGAGCGGTGATGCCGGTGCCGATGGCGGTGGCGCCGAGGTTGATCTCCAGCATCAGGGCGCTGGCTTCCTTCAGGCGCTGTTCGTCTTCGCCCAGCATCACGGCGTAGGTCTGGAATTCCTGGCCCAGGGTCATCGGCACCGCGTCCTGCAGCTGGGTGCGGCCCATCTTCAGGATGTCCTTGAACTCCTCGGCTTTGCCTTCGAACGCCTTGCGCAGCACTTCCATCCGCGACACCAGCTTCAGCACGCCCCAGAAGGCGGCCAGACGCAAGGCTGTCGGATACACGTCATTAGTGCTCTGGCACAGGTTGACGTGCTCGTTCGGGTGCAGGTGCTGGTACTCGCCCTTGGCGTGGCCCAGCAGCTCCAGCGCGCGGTTGGCGATGACCTCGTTGGCGTTCATATTGGTGGAGGTGCCCGCTCCGCCCTGGATCACATCGACCACGAACTGGTCATGCAGCTTGCCGGCGCGGATTTCCTCGCAAGCATCGATGATGGCCTGGGCCAGCTTGGGCTGCAGGATGCCGAGGTCGCGGTTGGCCTGGGCCGCGGCTTGCTTGATGCAGGCCAGCGCGCGGATTAGATCGCCGTAGCTGCCGATGGTCTGGCCGGTGATCGGGAAATTCTCGATGGCGCGCAGGGTGTGCACGCCCCAATAGGCGGCGGCCGGCACATCGCGGTTGCCAAGCAGGTCGTGTTCAAGGCGGGTGGTCATCTGCGTTCTCCTCAGGGCGGCCGTCATGCGCGGCCTGGAATGCCTCGCACTGTATGCCCGCCCGGCATACTTGGCCAATTCCGAATGCAGATGGGGTCATGCAGGAAATGCATAACCTTGCCCAAGCCTGATCCAGCCAGGCCTAGCGCAAGTAGAGGCTCACACTGTCGGATAGCGCGCGCTGAGATAATCCCACAACGCCTCCTGTTCCGGCTTGGGGCGGCGGTGGTCGCAATACAGCTGGACCTCCATTTCCACGCTCCATTCATCGCCGCCGGCCACCGTCAGCAGGCCGGCCGCGCACTCGGCCGCCACCGAGCTTTCCGGCAAGAAGGCCAGCCCGTGGCCGGCCAAGGCCATCTGCTTCAAGCCCTCGGCCATATCGGTCTCGTAGCGCAGGGACAGATGCGCCGGCTGCGGCCCGCTGACCAGCAGCAAATCGCTCATCAAGCGGAAATAGGCGTTGCTGGCGTAGCCCAAAAACGGCAGCGGCGCCTCCTGCCTCCCCGGCAGGGCATACACGGGCGCGCCGTCCGCCATGATGGAATACGGCCTCAAGCGCTCCACGCCGAGCCTGAGGCCGCCATAACGGGCGTCATGCAGCTCCACCGGCTGCTTGGGATGGTGGTAGCACATCAGGAAGTCGCTGCCGCCTTCGACAAAGGCCAGCACCGCGTCGTGCACATTGCTGGCCTGCAGGCGGCAAGACAGCTGGCCGAAACCGTCCTCGACCACGGTCAGCCACTTGGGAAAATACGAAAAGGACAAGGTGTGCGGCACCGCGAACTCCAGCGTGCCCTGCGGCAAGGGCTGCAGGCCGCGCAGCATGGTGCGGGTGGTGTTGAGCTGGGCCAACAGCGGCACCGCCTGCTGCTGCAGCAGCTTGCCGGCCGCGGTGAGCTTGGTCGGATAGGTGGTGCGGTCTATCAGGTCCGCGCCCAGCCAGCTCTCCAAGGCGCGGATGCGCCGGGAGAAAGCCGGCTGCGTCAGGTGGCGCAGTTCGGCGGAACGGGTGAAGCTGCCGGTATCGGCCAGCACCAGAAAGTCTTCCAGCCAGCGGGTTTCCATCGCTCAAGGTCCAGATTGCGGATGCCAGATGGTACACCGCCGGGGCACTTTGCGGCGCGCGCGCACTCTACCATGAGTCCCGCCGCCGCAATGTCACAAGCCATGCACCAAACGCAAACAACAATGCCATCAACATGGCAAAGGTCCGCATTTATTTTACAGATATGAGCGCGCTTACCGTTCCCCGCCCTTCGCCGCTGCCACGACGGCCGCTGGCCATCGCCGCAAGCCTGCTGTTGCATGCGCTGGCGCTGTTCGCCTTGAAAGCCGCGCAACAGCAGCCTGCTGCCGCGCCGCAGCCGCTGCGGGTCAATATGGTGCCCATCACCCTGCCCCCGCCTGACCCGCCATCGCGGACCGTTTCGGCCAAGCCGGCGCCCGCCGGGAGATCGCCACGTCCGGCCCATGCCGCAGCCGTTGAAATGGCCGCCCGGCCGGCGCGGCAGGGAAAAGCCACGGCCAGCGCCGCACGCGCGGAGCCACGCCTCACCATGGAGGGGCTGCGCCAGCAGATGCGGCAGCTGGAACCGGAAAACGCCAACGCCAAACCTCTGCGCGAAGATCCGGAAAAAGCCCGGCTGGCGCGCAATATCAATCGCGCCGAGCGCGCCGACTGCGCCAAGGCCTATGCCAACCTGGGTTTGCTCGCCGCGCCCATGCTGCTGAAAGACGCTTTCGATAAAGACAACGGCTGCAAGTGGTAGCTTGCAGCCGTTGATTTAGGGAGAGGGTGCGATCAGCCCTGCAGCGTCACCCAGTCCTGCGTCGCCTCCGCGGCCTGGAACTCATGCACCGCCTCCTGCATCAGGGCGAAGGCTTGCGGCGCGTCCAGCCACTGGCAAGCGTCCTGCAGACGCGCCAGCAAGGACGCCATTTCGGCTTCGGACAGATGGTATTCCTGAGCGCGCATGATGCGGGCGTGGTCGGTCGGCTGCACGTTGTCGCCAATGAGCAGTTCTTCGTACAGTTTCTCGCCCGGACGCAGGCCGGTGACGCGGATGGCGATATCGCCGTCCGGCTGGTTTTCGTCCTTCACCTCTAGGCCGGACAAGTGGATCATGCGCCGCGCCAGGTCGATGATCTTCACCGGCTCGCCCATGTCCAGCACAAACACGTCGCCGCCGTCGCCCATGGCGCCGGCCTGGATCACCAGCTGCGCCGCCTCGGGGATGGTCATGAAGTAGCGCGTGATGTCGGCGTGCGTCAGCGTGATCGGGCCGCCGGCCTTGATCTGGCGGCGGAACAGCGGCACCACGGAGCCGGAGCTGCCCAGCACGTTGCCGAAGCGCACCATCACGAAACGCGTGCGGCTGCCGCGGGCATGACGCGTTTGCAGCGTCAGCTCGGCCAGGCGCTTGGTGGCGCCCATCACATTGGTGGGACGCACAGCCTTGTCGGTGGAGATCAGCACGAAGGTATCGACGCCGCAGTCCTCCGCCGCGCGCGCCGTGGTGTCGGTGCCGAAGGCGTTGTTGACGATGCCGGCGATGGGATTGTGTTCCACCATCGGCACGTGCTTGTAGGCCGCGGCATGGTAGACCGTCTCCACCTTGAAGGCGCGCATCACCTGGGTCAAGCGCTGGTAATCCGTCACCGAGCCCAACAGCGGCGTGCGCGGAATCCGCGGCGCGATCTGCGCCAGCTCCTGATCGATGCTATACAAGGCGAACTCGGACAGCTCGAACAACACGATGCGCGACGGGCGGTTCTTGACGATCTGCCGCGCCAGCTCCGACCCGATGGAGCCGCCTGCGCCGGTCACCATCACCACCTTGTCGCGGATGTTGCGCGCCAGCAGCTCGGCCTTGGGCGGCACCGGATCGCGGCCCAGCAAGTCCTCGATCTCGACCTCCTTCAACTCCTCCACCCGCGCCTCGCCGGACACCAGATCGGCCATGCCGGGCAGTCGTTTGATCGGCACGCGCAGTTTTTCCAGCGATTCCAGTATCTCGCGCTGGCGGCCGCGGCCAACCGAGGGCATGGCCAACAGAATGCACTTGGCCTGGGTGTCCTTGACCAGGGCCGGCAGCTCGTCCGGCGCGTGCACCGCCACGCCGCGGTAGGTGCGGCGATGCAAATCCGGGTTGTCGTCGACGAAAGCCATAGGCCGGTATTCTCGTCCGGCCTGCAAGGCCAGCATCAGTTGCAGGCCTGCCTGGCCCGCGCCGTAGATGATCACCGGATCGCGCGGGGCCTCGGTGGCGTCGATGCGCCGCACCAGGCCGCGCAGCAGGAAGCGGCTGCCGCCGATATAAGCCATGGCGAACACCCAGAAGATGATCACCGAGGTGCGCGGCATGGCCCAGATGTGGAACATCTGGATCACGCCCTGCAGCACCAGTACGGACAAAGTCACGCCGCTGAACACGGTGTAGATGATCTTGTCGTCCAGATAGCGCAGCACGGCGCGGTACAGTCCGAGCTTGATGAAGATGGGAATCGCCCACAAGGGCGGCACGATGAAGACCCACAAATGCGCGTTGAGCTTAGGGTCCCAATAGCCGCCCAGGCGCAGGAACACAGCGCTCCACAAGGCGAGCGGCAAAAGCAGCGCGTCCATCAGCGCCAGCATCGCCATCTTGTTATGGCGGGAGAAGGCTAGCAGTTTTTCAAACATGGTCATTCTTTCGTATCCGGCAACCATTGGTACAGCACATCCGGACAACGCTCCTCGTTATCTTGGCCATCGCTCAGGCGCAACAGTGTAAAACCATGCGCCTCATAAAAACGACGCGCCCCGGCATTGGCCTGAAACACGAACAAGCGGCAGGCCTGTTTCGACGGCGACAATACCTGCCCCAGCAGGGCGCGGCCTATGCCGTTTCCCTGATGGCCAGGCGCGACATACAGCTGGTCAAGCCAGCGCATGCCATCTTGCATGGAGCAGGCGGCAAAGCCTGCGATCTGGCCATCACGCTCAGCCAGCCAGACCTGGCTGGTTTGCAACAACGCATCGGCAAACCAGCTGCGCACCGACGCCTCATCGTGCGCCAGCGGCGCATAAGGCATTTCCCGGCGACAGGCCAAATAGATGGCGGCCAGCGCATCCGCGTCGGCAAGCCGGCCCTCGCGGATAGACAGCGTCATCGAGTCACAATCTTCATCAGGGTGGCGACGATGATGCGGATATCCTCGAACAAGCTGTGCGTCTCGGCGTAGCGCACGTAATAGCTGAGCTTTTCCGGCAACACCTGTTCGATATAGGCGCGTTCCGGGTCGTCGGCGCGGCCCAGGATTTCGTTTTCATCGATCATGCGGATCGACGCCCAATCGGTGATGCCGGGGCGCACCGACAGCACGATGTCCTTCACATCCTCCGGATAGTGCGCCACGTATTTGGGCACCTCCGGACGCGGGCCGACCAGGCTCATGTCGCCGAACAGCACGTCGATCAATTGCGGCAGCTCGTCGAGCTTGGTCTTGCGCAGGATGCGGCCGGCGCCGGTGACGCGGCTGTCCGCGCCCACGGTCAGTTGGCCCTGCCTCTCGGTATCCACCTGCATGGTGCGGAATTTGTGGATTCGGAACAGCGTGCCGCCGCGCCCCACCCGCACTTGGCGGAAGAACACCGGCCCCGGCGAATCCAGCTTCACCCACAAGGCGACAGCCAGCAGCGGCAGCGCCAGCACCGCCAAGCCCAGGCTGGACGCCGCAATGTCGAACAGCCGCTTGATCAGCCGCGAGCCGTGGCGGCGCGGCCGGCAGCAAGGCGGCAACAGCTCGCCGCCCTCTTTTTCCAACCGCTGGCTCATGCGCCCAGAATCTCGCGCACGGCGGCGATGACGCGGGTTTGGTCATCGTCCGTCATCTTGGTGTACAGCGGCAGCGTCACTTCGGCCTCGAACGCCGCGTCGGCCACCGGGAACTGCTCGCGCGTCAGCTGGTAGCCGTCGCGCCATACCGGCTGGCGGTGCAGCGGGATGAAATGCACCGAGCAGCCGATGCCCTTCTCGGCCATCTTGGCAATGAAGTCGTCGCGCGAAATGCCGGCCTCCGGCTTGAGGCGCACCGGGTACAGGTGCCAGGCGTGGTTGCTGCCCTCGTCCTTGGCGCGCGCCGGCAGGATCAGCGGCAGGCCAGCCAGCTCGCGGTCGAAGCGCTGGGCCATGACTTCGCGCTTTTCGTAGAAGCCGCGGATTTTCTTCAGCTGATGGATGCCCATCGCCGCGGCGGTGTCCGGCATATTGTACTTGTAGCCCGGCGCGACCACTTCGTAGAACCAGGCCGGCGTCTTGGACACGTAGCGGTCGAAGGCGTCGCGGCTGATGCCGTGCAGGCGCATCACCTTGCAGCGGGCGATGATGTCCTTGTGCTTGGACACCACCATGCCGCCTTCGCCGGTGGTCATGGTCTTGTTGGCGTAGAAGCTGAACACGGTGACGTCTGAATCCAGCGTGCCCACCAGCTTGCCCTTGTAGTAAGTGGGCATGGCGTGGGCGGCGTCTTCCACCACTTTCAAGCCATGCTCGCGGGCGATGGCGATGATTTCGTCCATGTCGCAGGCCAGGCCGGCGAAGTGCACCGGCATGATGGCCTTAGTCTTGGGCGTGATCGCGGCGCGGATCGCATCCGGACGGATATTGAAGGTGGCGGCGTCCACGTCCACGCACACCGGGTGCGCGCCCAGGTAGCGCACCACTTCGGCGGTGGCGGTGAAGGTGTAGGACGGCACGATCACCTCGTCGCCTTCCTTGATGCCGATCGCCTCCAGCGCCAAATGCAAGCCGGCGGTGGCGGAATTCACCGCGATGGCCTCGACGCCGTCGCCCAGGAAGGCGGCGAAATCGGCTTCGAACTGCTTGGTCTTGGGCCCAGTCGTCACCCAGCCGGAACGCAGCGCGTCGACGACTTCGTTGATCTCTTCCTCGCCGATGTCCGGCAAGGCAAACGGCAAAAATTTCTGTTCGCTCATTTCCCAGTCTTTCGTCTTTGCGCGGCCTAGCATGGCCGCCGTCCATGTCCATCGCCGCGCGCCTCGCGCGCGGCCTGCAAAATCTTGCGTAGGGCGGAAGCCCCAAAGGGGTGTTCCGCCATTACCATTTATCTCTTGCAACGGCATCGGCGGAACGCCCGCTATGCGGGCTTCCGCCCTACGCCAAAATCACAGCTTCACCGCCGCCAGAAAGCGTCGCGCCAGCACCGCGTAATCGTGGTTGGCCAGCACATAGGTCTTGCCCGCCGCACCCATCGCCTCGCGCTCGGCCAGCGGCAGCACCGCCATGCGCTTGACCGCGTCTGCGATCACGGCCGGATCTTCCACGCCGATGCTGATGCCGGCGCCGGCATCGCGCACCATGTCATTGCCGGCTTCCACCGAGTGGATCACCGGCTTGCCCGCCATCATGTAGTCGAACAGCTTGTTCGGATTGATGCCGAAACGGTAGATAGGCAGCTTGCGCCAGCCTATGTACAGCGCGTCGCACTCGGCCAGGAAGGCCGGCACGCTGCGCTTGCCGATGGACGGCAGGAACAGCACATTGTTCAGCTTCAGCTCGGCGGCTCGGGCCACCAGGGCTGGTTTGTCCGGGCCGTCGCCGACCAAGACGAATGTCACCGGCGCGTCCTGCATCCGCGCCGCCGCTTCCAGCAGATAATCCAGCGCATTGGCCAGGCCGTGGCCGCCGGCGTAGCCGACGACGAAACGGCCATGGGCTTTCAGTTCGGCCAGCCTCATGCGGTGCTCCGCCGGCAAGGCTTGCGCCTCGCCCTGCCACTCCGTCACGTCCACGCCGTTGGGAATCACCGCGTATTTTTCCGGCGCCATGCCGCGCGCCATCATGTAGTCCTTGGCGCAGGGCAGCATGGACACTACTGTGTCCGCGCGCTTGTAGCCGAAGTCCTCGGCCCATTGCAGCAGGCGGATGAAGGGGTGCTTCGGCGACATGCCGCCCACTTCCACCGGCGTCAGCGGCCACAAGTCATGCACCTCGTACACCAGCCGCGCGCCGGTCTTGCCGGCAATCCACGCCGCCGGGATGGTGTCCAGCGGATAGGTGGACGAGGCGATCACCACGTCCGGCTTCCATTGCTTCAGATAGCGGCCGGACAGGCCCATCACCTTGCCGAGGAAGCTGAAAATGTTCAGCACCCGGCCCACGCCGTTGCCCTCGTAAGGACGCGTCTTGCACCAGGTGTAGCGGATGCCGTCGATGTCTTCGTCCAGATATTTTCCCGGCACTTGCGGGTGGGTCTGCCGCAGGTGGGACACATCGGCCGCCAGCATGTTCACTTCGTGCCCGGCCTTCACCCATTCCCGCGCCAGATAGTAGGGGCGGAATTCCATGCCGTGGCGCGGGCTGCCGGCGTAGTGGTTGATGTAGAGTATTTTCATTATTCGATATCGCCACGAAACCCACGAAAGACACGAAATACATTCGCAAGCTCGTTTAAAAATGACTTCCTTGTTTCGTGTTCTTTCGTGGATTTTGTGGCTAAAAATCAGGATGATAAGGACGCATACAGCGCCACCAGCTTGTCGGCTTCCGCCGCCCAGCTGTATTTGCTCAGCACCGCCCGCTTGCCGGATTCGCCCAGCTGGCGCATGCGGTCCTCATCGCCCAGCAGTTCGTTGATGGCGGTGGCGATGGCCGCGGCATCCTGCGGGTCGACCAGCACGCCGCAGCCGGCGTCGGCTACGATCTCGCGCCAAACCGGGAAGTCGCTGGCGATCACTGGCATGCCGGCGGCCATGTATTCGAATAACTTGATCGGCAGCGCGTCCACGTAATTGGGCGTGGGGAACAAGGTCACCAGGCCGATTTTGCTCTTGGCCAATACCTCGGCCACGCCCTGGCGGTCCAGCATGCCCAGATCGTTGACGCGCGCCCAGCCCGGCTGGGCCGTTAGCTTGGCCTTCAGATCGCTCTCGCTCCATGGGCCGGCCAGATTGAGCCGGGTGGAGGTGTCAGGCAAGGCGGCGACAATCGGCTCGATGCCGCGGATGCGGCTGATGCCGCCGATATAGCACACCTCGTTGCGGCGGCTTTCCCACGGCGTGTCGCGCACCAGCTCTTCCAGAATCGGGAAGTTGCAGACATCGAGCGCGTTGGCGCCCAGTTTCTCGAAGCGTTTGCGGATGTGCGGGGTGGAGGTGACGATGGCGTCGAAGCGGCGCGCCGCCCAGTCTTCCAGCGTCTCGAAGCCGCCGGACACCAGCGGGCGCACCGCGCCGGGTATCCAGTGCTTGGCCAGGATCTGCCGCGGCACGTCCTCATGCACGTCATACACCACCTTGATGCCGGCCTGTTTCAGCCGCACGCCGGCGGGAATCAGCTCGGGATCGTGGAAATGCACCACGTCAGGCCGCAGCTTCAGCGCGGCCTGGTAGACGCGCTTGACGGTGCCGGTCATGCGAGCGAAACGGCCGCCGGTCTTGGGGCCGACGTCGTGGATGCGCACGCCGTTGCGGATTTCCTCGCCCAGGCCATCGGCGACGATCAGCGTCACCTCATGGCCGGCCGCCGCCAGCGAGCTGCATTCTTTGACGAAGATGCGGATGTCGTGACGCGGGTGGGCGGAGGTCAGGTGGGCGATTTTCATTACAGTTTCAAACCTTTATTTGTTGCTTGGCCACCCCAAACAGACCAAACCCTTTGAGCCACGAACCACACGAACGCGTGCCAAACATTTTATTGAACCTGCGCCAATTCGGGTTCTGGATGCTGGCTAATGGTTTCGTGTCCTTTCGTGTCATTCGTGGCAAAAAATTAAATTAACTCTCGATACAACGCGGCAAAGCCGGCCATATTGGCCTGATGCAGCGCCTTGGCCGCCACCAGGCCGCGATTCATCTCGGCGATAGCCTGCAAGGCCGCGTCATCCTCGGCGCGGGCCATGGCGCGGCACAGCTCGGGGCCCAGACGGGCGACATCCTCAGCGATCGCGCCGTTGAGGCCGTCTATCGTCCATTCGCCATTGGCCGGCAGATTGGACAGCAGCGGGAAGCAGCCATGGCCCATCGCTTCCAGCAGGCTGATGCTGGTGGCGTCGGACCGCGGCACGCTGACGAAAACGCGCGATTCGGCATACAGCTTGCCCAGCGTCGCGCTATCGACAAAGCCGGTGAATTCCACGCGCTTGAGGCCCAGCGCCGCCGCCAGTTGTTTCAGGCCATCCGTTTCACTGCCGCTGGCGGCGACGACCAGATTCCAGTCGTGGAAGCGGCCGCTGCTTTCCACCTCGGCCCAGCCCTTGAGGATGGCGTCGATGCGGTATAGCGGCTTGTGCAGCCGGCAGGACAGTACTTGCTTCTGCTTGGCCGCGATGATCGGCGCCGGCGGCAAGGCGTCGATGCCGTAATTGAGCAGCGACATCCGGCAATCGCCGGCCAGTTCGCGGATTTTCGCCGCCATGTACAGCGAGTCCGAAGTGATGGCCGCCGCGGCTTGCAGATTGCCGCGCACCATGGCCCGCATCAGCCGGTTCTGGTCCGGCAGCAGCAGCACATCGGACCCCCAGGCAGTCAGCAGCATCGGGATGCTCGAGCCGCGCAGCGCGCGGCGCGCGTGCCAGGCCACGCTGTTGGCCTGGTGGACGTGGGCCACGTCTGGCTTCACCTTGGCGATCCAGGCCTTGAGCCGGCCGGCGGAAGACCAGGCCTTCAGGCTGAAGTCCACGCGCAGCACAGCTTTCAGATTGGCCGGCCGCTTATCCGCCGGCACCTCGCCGTTGCAGGCCAGATACAACTCGTCCACATGCGGCGCGATGCCGGACAGGAAGCGCCAGGTATGAATCGAGGCCGAACCCACCACCAGCAGGCGGGCGATGCGATCAGTCATTGGCCCAGGCCTCATACAGCGGATGCAAGTCTGGATGCTGCGCCAACCATTCTGCGTCGGTATCGCGGGTATCGCCGACCACCCGCGCCGGATTGCCGGCCAGGATGGCGAAATCGGGATAGTCGCCCGCCTGCACGAAGCTATAGGCCGACACGATGCTGCCCTTGCCCAAGACGACGCCAGGCATCAACACCGAATGCGGGCCGATGAAGCTGTATTTGCCGAGCTTGGTCGGCTTCTTCAGATAACCCGCATGATTGCCGCGGTCCAGGTATTCGCGGCCGTACAGCCGGATCGCCACATGGCTGGAGTGCGTCAGCAGGGACACATAGTTGGTGATCTGACAGCCCTCGCCTATGTACAGGCCGCCGGAGGAGTCGATCAGGTTGAAATGGCCGATATAGACATTGTCTTCGACCATCAGCTTGTCGATGTGCTCGATCCGCGTCATGTTGGAGACGCGGGTGCGCTTCAGGTACGCGCCGTCGCCGCGACGGAAGCCATACACCATGCGCGGCCGGATCCAGGCTGACAGCCGGAAACGGATGCGGCTGAATAATCCATGCCAATTCATCGTGCCGCCTTATAAAGCCAGGTGAAATAAGCAATGAAATAGCCGGCCATCACCACCGAGACCAGCTGGAAAGTCGCCACCGCATCCTGCCAGATATGGAAGCCCAACCATAGCGACCCCAGGAACAGCACGGCCTGCACCAGGGACAGGAAAAACGCGAAACGTTGCCGATTGATCACCGGCGGCACCATGCCCAGCGGCGAGGCGACGAAATGGAACAGGATGAACAGCGACATCGCCTCGGCGTAACGCCCGGCCTCGCTCCAGTTGGCGCCGAACACCAGCGAGAACAAGGGCTCGCCGAAAATCTGGATCACCAGGAAGGGAAACATCGCCATGCCGAACAAAGTCAGCATCATCTTGCGCAAAATGGGCCGCAGCGGCAGCCCTTGATTCCGCGCCTCCGCCAGTTCCTTGTAGGCCACTTGCGCCACCGCCTGGCCGATGAAGGCCGCCGGCAGCTTGAGCACCCGCATCATCAGGCCATACATGCCGACGGCGGAGGTGCCAGCCAGCACCGTCAACACCACCAGCGTGGCCGAATCCAACAAAGCCGTGCTCAGGGCATGCGGCGCGTTGATCTTGGGAAACTCGATATAGGCAAGCGCGGCGCTGCGCATGTCCTGGCGGTTGACGTCGCGGCGCCAGGCGAGCTTGGCCTTGAGATCGGCCCAAGCCTGCGCCAGCAGCGAACCCAGCTGGCCGGCCAACTGGCCCAGAATCAGCCCTCCGGCGCCGGCGCCCAGCCAACCGGCCAGCACCTGGGTGCCGGCCATGCCGAACGACTGCGCCATCCGGCCATTGGCATTGGCCTGATAGCGGCGATGGCGGTTGTTCCAGTTGGTCCAGGCCTGCATCAACCCGGCCAGCAGCACCGACAGCGGCAACAAGGCCAGCCACGACTGCAGCGCCGGCGCGCCCAGGTGGGCGGCGATATGCGAATGTCCGCCCAGCAGCACCACCAGCGCGATCAGCAGCGACAAAGCGCCGGCGCACAGGATGGACAAGCCCATCAGATTGCTGGCCCGCTTGTCGTCGGCCGGCAGCACGATGGCCATCTCATAGCGCGCGGTGGCCAGCACGGCCAGGGTCGACATCCAGGACACGTACACGGTCTGGATGCCGACCTCATGCGGGTTGTACAGGCGCGTGATCAGCGGCGACACCAATAGCGGCACCACCTGGGCCACGGCTGCGCCGGTGACCAGGGTGATGACGTGGCGGACAAAGCCGCTTTTCGGCACGCGCAGCGACGACAAGGTCAGCATGCTCCTCAGCCCAGCGCCTTCTTGACAGCGGCCACAATGGCGTCTTGCGCGTCTTCCGTCAGGAAGGGGTGCATCGGCAGGCTCATCACGCGCTTGCCTGCGGCTTCTGCATGCGGGAAGCTGCCTTCGGCCAGGCCCAGGTGGGCGAAGGCCGGTTGCAGGTGCAGCGGAATCGGGTAGTGCACAGCGGTCGGCACGCCCAGTTCCTTCAACTTGGCCTGAACATCGTCGCGATGATCGACCTCGATGGTGTACTGGGCGTAAACGTGGGTATTGCCCGGCTGGATCACCGGCACGCGGGCCACATCCTGCAGCAGCGCGCTGTAGCGGGCGCCGATGCGCTCGCGGGCGGCCACTTCATCCGGGAAGCTCGGCAGCTTGGCCAGCAGCACGGCGGCCTGAATGGTATCCAGGCGACCATTCAGGCCGATCACCGGATGATGGTAGCGGCGATCCTGGCCATGCACGCGGATTTCGCGGATCTTCTTGGCCAGCGCGTCGTCGCTGGTGAACACCGCGCCGCCGTCGCCATAGCAACCCAGCGGCTTGCTGGGGAAGAAGCTGGTGCAGCCTATGGTGGACAGATTGCCGGACTTCTTGCCGTGCTGGCTGGCGCCGAAGCTCTGCGCGCCGTCCTCGATCACCGGGATGCCATGCTTGGCGGCGATGGCGTTGATGGCGTCAAAGTCCGCGGCCTGGCCATACAGGCTGACCGGCATGATTGCGCGGGTAGCCGGCGTGATCGCCGCTTCCAGCAGCGCCGGGTCCAGGTTGTAGCTGACCGGGTCGATATCGACGAATACCGGCTTGGCGCCCAATAGCGCGATCATCTCGCCGGTGGCGATGAAGGTGAACGGGGTGGTGATCACTTCGTCGCCGGCGCCGATGCCCAATGCCATCATCGCGATCAGCAGCGCCTTGGTGCCGTCGCATACCCCAATGACGTGCTTGGCGCCGCAGTAGGCGGCCAGTTGCTCCTCCAGCTCTTTGACTTCAGGCCCCATGATGTACTGGCCATGGTCCAGCACCGTGTGGATGCGGGCGTCGATGTCGGCTTTCAGATGCTGGTATTGCGCTTTCAGATCAATGAACTGGATGGACATGCTTTAAACCTTCTTTTGCCACGAAATCCACGAAAATAAGCGCGGAACTTCCAAATTGCGCACCTGCGCGTCCGATCTACTATTTTTCGTGTCGTTTCGTGGGGTTCGTGGCTAAAAACTATCAAACCGGCGTGCAATGATTGCCGCCGACCTCGTAATGAATGCCGCAAGTCGGACACGGGTGGGTGCCGATATCGTTGGACAGCCGCTCGCCGCAGGCGCACATCCAGCCGATGCGCTTGGCGGGCGCGCCCACCATCAGCGCGTAGGCCGGCACATCCCGCGTCACCACCGCGCCCGCGCCGATGAAGGCGTACTCGCCGACGGTATGGCCGCAGACGATGGTGGCGTTGGCGCCAATCGACGCGCCTTTTTTCACCACGGTGCGGCGGTACTCGTTCTTGCGGTTGACGTGGCTGCGCGGATTGTTGACGTTGGTGAACACCATGGAAGGGCCGCAGAACACATCGTCCTCCAGCGTCACCGCGTCGTAGATCGACACGTTGTTCTGCACCTTGACGTTGTCGCCGATACGCACATCGTTGCCGACGAACACGTTCTGCCCAAACGAGCAGCCCTTGCCGATCTGCGCGCCACTGCAGATATGGACCCAGTGCCAGACACGGGTGCCTTCGCCTATGGTCGCGCCTTCGTCGACGATGGCGCTGGGGTGGATGGTGTAGTTCATTTCTAAAAACCCTTCATTGGCCACGAAAACCACAAAAAACACGAACGAAACTACAAAACTACACGAATGATTTCCGCTTTCGGGTATGCAAAATTCACCAGCAATCCAACCCGGATTCCGGTCGCCTTCAGGTAATTAAGCACCTGCGCCCGGTGAGCATCGCCAACTTTGGATTGCGCTTTCAACTCCAACAAAACGCGGTCCTCCACAATCAGATCGGCACAATACTCGCCAACCTCTTCGCCTTTGTAGCAGATCGTCAGAGGACATTGCGCCTGGACGGCCAAACCTTGCTTTTTCAACTCGGAGAACAAGGCCCGCTCGTATACCTTTTCCAGAAATCCATGCCCCAACTCACGGTAAACCTCAAACACACAACCTTGTATCCGATAACAAAGTTCCTGTTCGAGCATGCTTTCGTGTTCTTTCGTGGTTTTCGTGGCCAAACGATAATCAGTAATCCAGCGGCAGGCTGACGCGGCGGCCGTCGCGGGCGGACAGGTACATCGCGATCAGCAGCTCCAGCGACTTCAAGCCCTCGCGGCCGTCGGTTTCCGGCGTGGCTTCGCCGCGCATGGTCTTGATCACGTTGTCGTAGTACAGCGGGTGGCCGAAGCCATACACGCTGGTCGTCGCGTAGCTGGCATTCTTGATCTCGTCGTCCATGGCATGCGGCTCGGCGAATTCCCAGTGCTGGATTTCGTTGACGGCCACGCCGCCGACGCGCACCGAACCCTTTTCGCCCAGGATGGTGATGCTGCCTTCCAGATTCTTCGGGTAGGTCAGCATGGTGACGTTCATGCTGCCTAGCGCGCCGGAGCGCCACTTGACGCTGACGGTGCCGGTGTCTTCCACCTCGATGTTGCGCGCCAAGGTGGCGGTGTAGGCCTGCACGCTCTCCACCGGGCCGATCAGCCAATCCAACAGGTCGACATAGTGGCTGGCCTGGTTCATGAAGGCGCCGCCGTCGAACTCCCAGGTGCCGCGCCAGCCGGCCGCGTCGTAATACTCTTGCGGACGGGTCCAGAACACATTGACGTTGACCATGTAGATGCGGCCGAAGCGCTTTTCCGTCATCGCGCGCTTCAATAGCTGCAGCGTGTCGTTGCGGCGGTTCTGCTTGACCACGAACAGGTATTTCTTTGCCTTGTCCGCCGCCTTGACCATTTCCAGGCCATCTTCCCAGCGGGTGGCCATCGGCTTCTCGGTCATCACATGGAAGCCCGCCTCGGAACACTCGATGCTCTGCGTCGGATGCAGGCCGGACGGCGTGGTCAGGATGACGATGTCGGCGTTGGTTTGCGCCAGCATATCAGTCAGGCTGGCATGGCCGCGGGCGCCGGTGCGCTCGACGGCGGCTTTCAGCGCGGCCGGATCGATATCGCAAACATCCACCAGCTCGGCGCGGTCGGCGTGCTTTTCCAGCGCGCCGAAATGGTTGTTGGCGATGCGGCCGCAGCCCACCAGGGCGAAGCGGATCTTGCGGTCGGTGATCGGGGGAAGGTGCAGGGTTTGCATATTACGCGATACCTTTATGAGCCACGAAACCCACTGCAAAACACGAAAACCGCCCCGCTTCCGGGTTTGGCTTTCGTGGATTTCGTGGGTTTCGTGGCAAAAAAATCAAGCCTTGACGATATTGTCGGCCGGCTGCAGGTACTTGCCGCGGCTGTCCACCAGCAGCTGGGCCTTGGCCTTCAGCAGCTCGTAGTCGAACTTGTCGTGGTCGGTGGCCAGCAGCACGCAATCATAGCTGGCGATGGACTCGGCGGTCAGCGGCACGCTGGACAGCTCGAAGTGGTGCTCGCGCATCTTCGGGAACACCGGCACGTGCGGGTCGCTGTAGGACACTTCCGCGCCCAGATCGCGCAGTTTTTCCATCAGGAACACCGACGGGCTTTCGCGCATGTCGTCGACGTTCTTCTTGTAGGCGATGCCGAGCACCAGCACCTTGCTGCCGTTGATGGCCTTCTTGCGCAGGTTCAGCGCGGCCGCCACCTTGGACACCACATAGTCCGGCATATTGGAGTTCACTTCGCCGGCCAGCTCGATGAAGCGGGTGTTGACGCCGTATTCGCGCGCCTTCCAGGTCAGGTAGAACGGGTCGATCGGGATGCAGTGGCCGCCCAGGCCCGGGCCCGGATAGTAGGGCACGAAGCCGAACGGTTTGGTGGCCGCGGCGCGGATCACTTCGTGGATGTCGATGCCCATCTTGTCGGCGACGATCTTCATCTCGTTGACCAGGCCGATGTTGACCGCGCGGTGGATGTTCTCCAAGAGCTTGGTCATTTCCGCGGCGCGGGTGGACGACACCGGCACCACTTTGTCGATCACCGCGCCGTACAGCGCCACGCCGATTTCCTGGCAGGCTTCGGTCACGCCGCCGCATACCTTGGGAATGGTGCGGGTGGTGAAGTCCGGATTGCCCGGATCTTCGCGCTCCGGCGAGAACACCAGGAAGGCGTTTTCGCCGATCTTCAGGCCGCGCGACTCGATGCGCGGCAGCAGTTCTTCGTCGGTGGTGCCCGGATAGGTGGTGGACTCCAGCGAGACCAGATGGCCTTCGCGCAGGAAGGGCACCAGGCTGTCGATGGTATTCAGCACGAAGGACAGGTCCGGCTCGCGGTATTTGTTCAGCGGGGTCGGCACGCACAGGATCAGGGTGTCGGCTTCGCCGGCGCGGGAAAAGTCGGTGGTGGCTTCGAAACCGCGGGTCAGGGCGGTGGCGATGCTGTCGGCGGAAATGTGCTCGATATAGCTCTTGCCGGCCATCAAGGCATCGACCTTGCTCTGGTCGATGTCGAAGCCCAGCACCTTGTAGCCGACTTCGGCGAAACGCAGCATCAGCGGCAGGCCGACATAGCCCAGCCCCACGATGCCGATCACAGCGGATTTGTCCGCGATACGATTGAGCAGTTGCTGCTTGATCACGATGAATGTCCCAACAGGATGTAAAAGCTTGAGCGGCGGACGCCCGTCCACCGCCCGGTCATTCGGTACTGACTGTATTGTCCCGCCACGTCTGACCCGGGCCCGCAGCCCGAAACCGGCGCGCAACGCGCATGCAGCTTGGCATTATACGCCGCGCCGCGCCGGCTTTTGGGTAAGCAAACGTAACCGATCCGCCGATTTTGCGGCGGATTTGTCCTGGCTCAGATCAGCAGGTGGCCGGCGGTCTGCTGGTTGGTTTGCTTCAGCCGGTTGACGAATTCGCCAAACTCCAAGCCAAAGCGTCCTTCCAGCTCGTCAGCGCGTTTCTTCAGCGCCTCCCACTGCGTCAGCGTCGGGCTCTGGCGGAAAGCCATGACCGCGACGTTGCCGTGAGTGGCCGCAGGCAATTCGATCACCCGACCTTCAAAAACGTTCAACAGACGCTCGATGAAGCTGTGGTAGCGCTTGTCGCCGCTCCACCAATTGGTGACGAATACGCCCTTCGGGCTCAGCGCGCGCTTGCAGTCCTCGAAAAAGTCCTCCGTGGTCAGCGCGTCGACGATCTGCAGGCCGTCGAAGCCGTCCACCAGGATGGCGTCGGTGGAGCCGCGGAAGATCTTCACGTAGTCCGCGCCGTCGGCCTCGACGATCTCGAAGAAATCGCCCTCCTCCGGCAGCTGGAAAAACGCGCGCGCCACCGCGATCACCTGCGGATTGATGTCCACCGCCACGCTGACCGCGTCCGGCAGATATTCGTCGATGAAGCGGGCGAACGAGCCGCCGCCCAGGCCGATCTGCAGGATGTGCTGCGGGTTGTCGTTCCACAGTAGGAAACCCATCATCGCCCGGCTGTAGCTGAGCACCAGATCGGCCGGATCGTCCAGGTCCATCGAACTCTGGATGGTTTCCGAACCCAGGTGCAGCGAGCGGATATTGCCCTCTTCCGAGATTTCCACTTCCGGCATTTCCTCCACCGCGGCGCGCACGCGGCGGCGGAACGGATGCAAAGCCCTACGCGCCACAGCTGTCTTCCTTGGGACGGGAGTCCAGAATGCTGATGGTGCGCTTCTTCGGTGCCTCATCAACGTCATCCGCATCCGGCGCCGGATCGCGGAACTCTTCCTTGTCGAAGGCGGTGTCGCCATCGGCGAACGGCGCGTCGCCGGTCTTCAAACCGACAAAGTCGAACAGCGTCGGATCGGCCAGATGCGACGGGACGACGTTTTGCAGCGCGCGGAACATGCTCTCCACGCGGCCTGGGAAACGCTTGTCCCAGTCGTTGACCATTTCCTTCACCACCTGGCGCTGCAGATTGGGTTGCGAGCCGCACAGATTGCACGGAATGATCGGGAACGCTTTCCAATCGGCGTAGCGGATGATGTCCTTTTCGCGGCAATAGGCCAGCGGGCGGATCACCATGTGGCGGCCGTCGTCGGACACCAGCTTGGGCGGCATCGACTTCATCTTGCCGCCGTAGAACATGTTCAGGAACAGCGTATGCAGGATGTCGTCTCGATGGTGGCCCAGCGCGATCTTGGTGGCGCCCAACTCGTCGGCCACGCGGTACAGGATGCCGCGGCGCAGGCGCGAGCACAGGCTGCAGGTGGTCTTGCCTTCCGGCACTAGCCGCTTGACGATGGAGTAGGTGTCTTCCTCGACGATGCGGTACTCCACGCCGATGGACTCCAGATACTGCGGCAGCACATGCTCCGGGAAGCCCGGCTGCTTCTGGTCCAGATTGACCGCGACGATGGAGAAGTGGATAGGCGCGGACTTCTGCAAGCCCAGCAGGATGTCCAGCAAGGTATAGCTGTCCTTGCCGCCGGACAGGCAGACCATCACCCGGTCGCCTTCTTCGATCATATTGAAATCATTGATGGCGTCACCGACATGGTGACGCAGGCGCTTGGCCAGCTTGTTGCCTTCAAACGCGGCCTTCTTGGCTTTGTCGTCGAGCACGGCGTTCTGTTCGGACATCGGGATGCGGCTAAGAAATTGAAAAACAGGCGATTTTACCGTTTTCCGCCGCCAAAATCCATGGCGGCGAAAAACCGTTACAGCACGATGCTGCGTCCGCCATCCACCGCCAGGATCTGCCCGGTGACATAGCCGGCGTCCAGCAGCAGGAAAGCCACCGCGCGGGCGATGTCTTCCGGCACGCCGGTGCGTTGCAGCGGAATGGTGGCTTCTATCCTGGCGCGCGCCTCCGGGCTGAACGATGCCTCATCCTCCGGCCACAGATTGACGCCGGGCGCCACGCCGTTGACGCGCACCGCCGGCGCCAGCTCGATCGCCAGGCTGCGGATCAGCTGGGCATGGCCGGCCTTGGCCAGGTTGTACACCACATGGCGCGCCATCGGCCGGTCGACGTGGATGTCGGCGATGCCGACGATGGCGCCGCCGCGGCGCGTCAGTTCCGGCGCCAGTGCCTGGCTCAGGAACAAGGGCGCTTTCAGATTGCTGCCCATCAGGTCGTGCCAGGCCGCCTCGTCGATCTGGCCCACTTCGGTCGGAAAAAAACTGGACGCGTTGTTCACCAGCCCGTCCAAGCGGCCAAACGCCGCCACCGCCGCCTCGGCCAAAGCCGGCAGCGCCGCCGTGTCCAGCAAATCGGCCTGGACCAGCTTCGCGCTATCCGGACGGCTGGCGTTCAACTCCGCCACCAGCGCCTCGGCCGCGGCGCGAGAGCCGCGGTAATGCAGCACCAGCCGCAGGCCGCGGCCATGCAGCAAACGGGCGATGCCCGCCCCCACCCGCCGCGCGCCGCCGGTAATCAGGACCACACGCTCATCTTGTTGTTGCTCTGTTAGCATTGCTTCCTCATTTCGAATTGCCCCTTCACGGGGACGGCGCTTTGCACCACAATCGCGCCACATTGTAGCAGGACGAAAACCATGACCACCCTACCCGCCGCCAGCCCCGAGGCGCTGGCCGTCAGCCAGGCCCTGTGCGGCCGCATCCGCGAAGCGATAGCGCAAGCGGGCGGCTGGATACCGTTTTCGCATTATATGGAATTGGCGCTGTACGCGCCCGGCATGGGTTACTACGCCGCCGGCAGCCGCAAGCTCGGCGAAGCCGGCGACTTCATCACCGCGCCGGAACTGACGCCGCTGTTTGGCCAATGCCTCGCGCGCCAGCTGGCTGAACTGCTGCCGCAAACGGCCGGCGCGATCTACGAATTCGGCGCCGGCACCGGCAGGCTGGCGATAGACCTGCTGGCCGCGCTGGAAACGCTGGGCTGTTTGCCGCAGAAATACGTCATCCTGGACTTGTCGCCGGACTTGATAGACCGCCAGCGAGACAATATCCGCGCCGCGCTGCCGCACTTGGCGGATCGCGTCGAATGGGCCAGCCGGCTGCCGGACGCCATCGACGGCATCGTCATCGGCAACGAATTGCTGGACGCCATGCCCTGCGAAATGGTGTTCCGCGACGAAAACCGCCAGCTGCGCCAGCGCGGGGTGACGATACGCGACGGCGCCCTCTGCTACGAAGACCGCGACTTCGCCGATGCCCGCCTGGCTGAGCTGGCCGCGCAGCTGCTGCCGGACATCCCGCGCTACGAAACCGAAATCAGCCTGGCCAACCGCGGCTTCATCGCCACCGTGGCCGGCGCGCTGAAGCGCGGCGCCATGGTGATGATCGACTACGGCCATGCGGCGTCCGAGTACTATCACCCGGAACGCAGCATGGGCACGCTCTTGGGCCACTACCGCCACCACACGGTACAGGACCCGTTCTACCTGCCCGGCCTGATGGACCTGACCTGCCACGTCGACTTCACCGCCGTCGCGCAGAGCGGCATAGACGCGGGTCTGGACCTGATTGGCTACACCAGCCAGGCCCAGTTCCTGCTCAACTGCGGCCTGACCGATCTGCTGCAGCAATGGGACGCCAACGACGTCAAAACCTATCTGCCGGTGGCCAAGGCCGCGCAGCGGCTGCTGTCGCCGCAGGAAATGGGCGAAACCTTCAAGGCGATAGGCTTCGGCAAAGGCGTATCGATAGACTGGCTGGGCTTCACCCGCGGCGACCGCTGCTACACGCTGTGATTTTTTCGGAAGCGGACTTGACAGCCCATTAGTCGCTGCGTATAGTTCGCGTCTCGGTGCAAGCGCATCGAAAACGTGGCGAATTAGCTCAGTCGGTTAGAGCGACGGAATCATAATCCGCAGGTCCGGGGTTCGAGTCCCTGATTCGCCACCACAGTTTAGAGAAAACGCGCAAGCGGGTTCTCACGGCGAATTAGCTCAGTCGGTTAGAGCGACGGAATCATAATCCGCAGGTCCGGGGTTCGAGTCCCTGATTCGCCACCAATAACATCAAGGGGTTGCAAGATTTTTCTTGCAACCCCTTGATGCATTTGACGCCTTGCCCGCAAAAATCCATCCCGACGCCACTCTCGCCGTCCCTCGGATCATTCACTCCCCCATGCCGCTCCGCCAGCGCCGGCGAACGCCGGTTAATCAGAGCCCCCGGCATTTCCCAGACCGTTCGCTTTCTGGCGCACAGCCATCGGCTTCCGGAACAGCGCCGCGCCCCACAGCGCAAGCGGGTCGAAGTCATGCTCAGCATAATCGTTGTCTGCATAGGGGATCATCCCAAACCGGCCAAGTCTGAATGCCGCGGACCGGCATCCCGCTCAAGGCTGCGAAAAGCGAGCCTCGGCTTCGCTGTTCATTGCGCTAACAGGCTGTTTTGAAAAGGCTTAGCCGTGAGCGGGCTTGGCAGGAAGCTGCTCCCTACATCTGTAGCTCATCGGAAGATGCCCTAGGGAAACCGCCATGCCTCAGGCATGGCGAATGCGATGAATATTAAATTTTCTTAAAGAATTGAATATGGCGACGCGCATCGATCAATCGCGCGCGCGTCGTTAGCATCGTATTTCTAAATTTACATGGAAAGCGATGCGATGAATAAAATGAAAACGCTGTGCCTGGCGCTGATATCGGTGAATCTGGCAGGTGCCGCCATGGCTGACGTGATACCCAAGCCGGCAACCGAATTCACCCGGGAGGCCAACCGGAAAGTTCTGGCCGAGCTGCCGTTTGACGATACCCGCGACTTTGTCGACGCCAGCCGGGGATTCATCGCCCGCCCGGATTTCATGCAAATCAAAGACGACAAGGGCAATGTGGTGTGGGACATGGAGAGCTACAAGCGCTTCATCTCTAGCAACAAATCCGCGCCGGACACCGTCAACCCGAGCCTGTGGCGCAATGCCCAGTTGAACATGGAATACGGCCTGTACAAGGTCGCGGACCATATCTACCAGATACGCGGCTTCGACCTCTCCAACGCGACGTTCATCGAAGGCAAAACCGGCTGGATCGTATTCGACACGCTGCTGTCGCAGGAAACCGGCAAAGCCGCCCTGGACTTCATCAACAAGACGCTGGGCGAGCGCCCGGTCGTCGCCGTGGTGTACAGCCACCCGCACGCCGACCACTACGGCGGGGTGCGCGGCATGGTGAGCGAAGCTGACGTGCTGTCCGGCAAGGTGCCTATCATCGCCCCCGAACATTTTTCGGAGCACGCGATCAAGGAAAACGTCATCGCCGGCAATGCGATGAGCCGTCGCGCCGTCTATATGTACGGCGCGATGCTGGAACGCGGCGAGCGCGGCAGCATCAACGCGGGCCTGGGCCAGACCATCTCGTCCGGACAGGTGAGCCTGTTGCTGCCGACGCATGAGATCAAGCAGAGCATCGAGGAAATGGAGATCGACGGCGTGAAAATGGTATTCCAGTTGACGCCAGGAACCGAGGCCCCGGCAGAGATGAATACTTGGTTCCCCCAGTTCAAGGCCTTGTGGATGGCGGAAAATGTCACCAACACCATGCACAATCTGCTGACCTTGCGCGGGGCGGAAGTGCGCGACCCGATCAAATGGTCGGACGGGCTGAACACCACCATCGAGACCTGGGGAGACCAAGTGCAAGTCCGTTTCCAGAGCCACCACTGGCCGAGCTGGGGCAACGCCAATATCGTGGACGGTCTGAAGAAGCAGCGCGATTTGTACAAATACATTCACGACCAATCGGTGCGGATGCTGAACCAGGGGATGACGGGCGAGGAAATTTCGGAAACCATCCAGCTGCCGCCTTCCTTGAGCCACTACTGGCCCAATCGCGGTTACTACGGCACGCTGCGCCATAACAGCCGCGCTGTTTATCAGCGCTATATGGGCTGGTACGACGGCAACCCCTCCAGCCTGAACAACGAACCGCCGGAAATGGTCGCGCCCAAATACGTTCAATTCATGGGCGGCGAGGACGCGGTGCTGAAAAAAGCCGCCGAGTCCTATCAGAAAGGCGATTACCGCTGGGTGGCTGAGGTGCTGAAGCATGTCGTGTTCGCCAATCCGAAAAACCAGCCGGCCAAGGAGCTGCTGGCCGACGCCTACGAACAGCTGGGCTACCAGGCCGAATCCGGCCCGTGGCGCTCCATCTATCTGCAGGGCGCCAGCGAACTGCGCAAAGGCCTGCCTACCGGCTCGGCGACCAAATCCAGCTCGCCGGACACCATACGCGAAATGACACCGGACATGCTGTTCGACTATCTGGCGGTTCGCCTGTTGCCGCAAAAGGCCGAAGGCCGGACGCTATCGCTGAACGTTCACTTCCCCGACATTGGCATTCACCGCGGGCTGAATCTGGAAAACAGCGTGCTCAATCACAGCCGGAAGCTGAACCGCAAGGCGGATGCAGACATCACGCTGAGCAAAACGACGCTGAATGCGATTCTGCTGCGGGAGATGACGCTGGAAGAGGCCATTTCCCAACGCAAGATCCGCATCACGGGTAACCAGCAGGCCCTGCCGCAACTGATGTCCATGATGGATACATTCCAGTTCTGGTTCCCCATCGTCACGCCGTAAAACCCTGCTCGCCAGCGCCGTCCGTCAACCGGGCGGCGCATCTGTTCCTCGAATCCACTCTCAAAGCATCACGCTGACTTCAAGATGAAACGACTGCTATTTCTCGCCTTCTTGGGAGGCGCGCTGCCTGTTTGCAAGTGCGCGGCCGCGGGTTTGTACCTGTACGAGCTGGGCTCCGAAGACGTCGGGCTGGCCAATGCCGGCGCGGCGGCCCGCGCCCAGGACCCCAGCACCATCGCGAGCAATCCGGCAGGAATGACCGAACTGAGCGGCAGCCAGCTCAGCATCAATGGACAAGCGCTCTACGGCGATATCCCCTATGCGCTGGACAAAGACAGGCCGCGCGCGGAGGGCAGCCCCGGCAATGTGCTGGGCTGGTATCCCAGCGGCAGCATTTTCTATAGCCGGCAAATGGACGACAGGCTGGCGCTGGGCATAGGTTTGTACGGCAATTTCGGCATAGGTCTGGATTTCGGCGATTGGGCAGCCAGCGGCGCTATCCGGGAAAGCACCTTATTGGGTGTCACGCTGCAGCCCAGCGCGGCCTACAGACTCAATGAGCAGTGGTCGATAGGGGGCGGGATAGGCGTCAATTACGGCGTGTTTTCCTTCGAACGCGATGCCTGGCGCGGACAGGGCCGCCAGGCAGACCACGACTGGGCGCTGAGCGGCAAGCTGGGGGTGCTCTACAAGCCGGACGAACGGACGCGGGTCGGTTTGAACTACTCAAGCGAAACCCGCTTCCATTACCAGGCCGACGCGGCATTCGGAAACCTGTCTTTGCCGATAAACGCGCAGGTCAACGCGCCGAGTCAAGTGATGTTGAGCGGTTTCCGGCAGCTCTCGCCGCAACTGGCCATTCTCGGCAGCGCCGGTTGGCAGAATTGGAGCCGCTTCGGCGACAGCGAACTGGACATCGCCTCGGCCTCGGTTCCCAACGAGAGTAGGCTGCGCAATAGCTGGCATGCTTCGCTGGGCGCGCAATATCAATGGAAGCCCAAGCTGCGCCTGAATGCCGGCGTAGCTTTCGACAGCAGTTTCTATCGCGATCAAAGCAATACCGCGCTGACGATGCCGTCGGGGAAATCCTGGCGTTTCGGCCTGGGCGGGCAGTACCAAGCGACGTCATCGTCCAGCATCGGCCTATCGCTTGAGTATCTGACATCGGACAATGCCCAGGTATCAAACCCATTGTACAAAGGAAGCTATCCTCACCCTCAGCTATATTTCCTGAGCCTGCAGTACGTGCAGAGGCTATGACCTAGTCCGCTCGTGCCCTTGTCAAGCCGGTGGCCAAACCGCTTTCCCCTGTCAATGCCCACCTGAAACAGAAGGACATTGAAGCCTCATAAGGTAGATCGATGGCAACGCGAGCCCATGACCTGAACCTGCTGACTGTTTTCGACGCCGTGATGCAGCAAGGCAGCGTCGCCAAGGCGGCGGAAAAGCTGGAGCTGACCCCGGCTTCCGTTAGCCTCGCGCTGTCGCGGCTGCGCGACTCGCTGGGCAAACCGTTGTTTGTCAGGAAGGGCCGGGGCATTGCGCCCACGCTTTATGCGCACCAGCTGCACGCGTCCGTATGCGAGGAGCTGTACCGCATCGCCAACGCCTTGGGCATGGACGATGATTTCGACCCGGCTCGCAGCAAACGCCAGTTCGTTTTGGCCGGGCAAAGTTACTTCGATCAGATTTTTCTGGCCCACTGTTCCGCGTGGAGCCGGGAGGCGCCTGGCTTGCGCATCACCTTCCGGGCGGAAGAAGATAATTTCCACAAACCGATCGAGATGTTGTCCGAGCGGCAGGCCGACATTTATCTGGGCTCGCTGCCCATCAACCACCCTTCGATCCTGCAGCAATGCGTGGGAGAGGAAGAACTGGTCGTTGCCTGCTCGCGCAGCCACCCGAGAATTGGCGGCGGCCTGAGCCTGGATCAGTTCTTCATCGAGAATCACGCCACGCTGACCGAAGGGCGCTGCGGCAGTCTGTACCTGTATCAACTGTGCGATGCGCCGCTGCCCACGCGCAATGTGCGCTACCGCAGCGACTCCCTGCTGCATGTGATGGCGGCGGCGGCGCGAAGCGAGCTGTTATGCGTCACCACCGCCCGCCTGGCCAGATTATGGGAAGACACCCTGGCGCTACGCATTCTGCCGCTGCCATTCCCTCTGCGGCGCGTGCCCATTTATCTCAGCATCCACGGCAGCCAGGGAAATGATCAGGGCATTCAGTGGCTGACGGCGCAGTTGCGAAATATTTTCCTGGATAGCCCTCCGGCGATGGTGATGCGCTGACCGCCTGGCGCTTTGGCCGGAATGCAAACAGACGGATCCGAACACTTTTTGATTATGGAGAGACCGATGAGAGTCGCTGGCAGATATATGTTCCTGCTCGCAGCTGGCAGCTGCGCGCTGATGTCCCAGCCCGTCTGGGCCATGCCCCCCGGGATGGAGGAAAAAATAGCCGACGTGATGGTATGGGTTGTCGTGGTGGCCGTACCACTTGCCGCCCTGTATCTATTTTGGAAGGTACACGTACTGCCTGAAGTCTTCGCGGAAAAACACCACCACCCGCAAAAACGCGCCATCCAGGTACTGTGCCTGTTGTCGCTCGCTTTCGGTGGCTTGCTGTGGCCGCTCGCCTGGCTGTGGGCGTTCACCAAACCCACCTCCTACAAAGCGGCTTACGGCACGGACAAGCATGACGACTTTTTCCTCAAGCCTGATGGAGCCCATGGCGGACAACCACTGGACTTGGCGATTGTCGATGATGAAATCGTGCTGCTGCAGGAAAAGCTGCAGCAGCTGTCGAAAAAGCGCGCTCTGATTATGGCGTCGCAGGAGAAAATAGCAGGCGAGGCCAGTCGCGCCGAAGGAGGCGATCATGCTTGAAATGATCATCGGCGGATACTGCGCGCTGGTTTGGCTGGTATTCATCAAGCTCAAGTGGTTCCCATGGAACATCAAAACCCAGGTCGGCGCCGCCACCGGCGCGCTGGCGCTTGCGGCCACCATTATTTTCACGATCAACGTAGTCACCCCCTCCTCCAACGACGTGCGCGTCATCAACTACGTTTCGGAAATCGTCCCGCGCGTCGCCGGCACGGTTACGCGGGTGGCGGTGGAGGGCAATACGCTGGTTAAAAAGGGCGACGTGCTGCTGGAGATCGACGATACGCCCTACCGCTTGCGTGTCAGGGAGCTGGAAGCGAAGCTGGCGGATACCATCGCCTCCGCCAAAACCCTGAAACAGGATCTGGATAGCGCGAAAAGCAGCACCTTGGCGGCTCAGGCGCATCTGGACCTGATGAGCAAGCGTCTGCAGGAGGCCAAAACGCTGGCCAAGGCGGGCGCAGGCAATGAATACGATGTGGAGAACTTTCAAACCGAAACGAAGAAGGCCGAGTCCGCGCTGGCCTCGGCGAAAAGCGGCGAAGCAAAAGCGCAAATCCGGCTGGATGCCACGGTCGGTCCCGACTTGGCCAGCGTGGCGCAGATCAAAGCCCAATTGGATTCGGCCCGCTACGACTTGCGCTCCACCGTGATCCGGGCCCCCGCTGATGGCTACCCGATCAACGTCTCCGTGCGGCCCGGCAACTATCTGGTTCCCATGCCGTTCAAGCCTGCCTTGAGCTTTGTGGAACGCGAGCAACGCATTCTGGCGTTCTTCGCACAGAACGAACTGCGCTACATCCAGCCCGGCGACAAAGCCGAAATAGCCTTCCAGACGCTACCAGGCCAACTGGTGAAGGCCAAGGTGGACAGCATCGTCTGGGCCAATGGCCAGGGCCAGCTGCTGCAGTCCGGCCAGGTGCCCAATGCGCCGGTAGAAATGGCGCCCGCGCCTCTGGCGCAAAAGTACGCAGTCAAACTGACGCCCATTCAGCAAGAAGGGGAAGAACAAGCGGTCATCCCCATGGGCGCCAGGGGCGGAGCGGCCGTCTACACCGAAAAACTCGCGCCGCTGCACCTGCTGCGCATGGTGATGATCCGCGCGCAATCCCTGTTCAACTATCTTGTGCTGAAGCTGCACTGAGGAGATCGGGATGCCCAAGGCAACAATGCTACTACCCGGCCTCGTCGGCCTGGCGCTGATGGGGTGCGCCGTCTCTCCTCCGGAGCGTCAATCATTGACGCTAGAACACGCGCAGCTGCCCTCGCGCTGGAGCTCGCCGGCATCCGGGGAGTTCGACGCCGCCGTGCTCGGTTTTGCCATCGACGCCAAGCTGCGCGCGCTGATAGAAGAAGCCATTCGCTACAACGCGGACTTGAAGCAGGCTGCGGCCAGAACCGAGCAGGCGCAGGCCGCGCTCAAAGCGGCTGCCGGGGCCAAACTGCCGACCGTGGCGCTTGGCGGGCAAGTCGGCAACTCCACGCTGCCGACTTCCAGCATGAGCACTTCCGGCATCGGGTTGGTCACCACATGGGAGGCGGATCTTTGGGGACGGCTGTCCGCAGAGCAAAACGCGGCCCATTCCCGCTTCCAGGCATCGGCGCAGGATCTGCTCTATGCCCGGCAATCACTCGCGGCCAATGTGGTCCGCGGCTGGATCGCGCTCAAGGAAAATGCGCAGCAGCTGGAAATCGCCCGGCAGATGCTGGACATGTCGCAGCAGCAGCTGGCTTTGATCGAGGTAGGCCAGAAAGTGGGGCGCAACACGCGTCAGGATGTGGCATTGCATCAGGCCGCAATGGAGGCGCAACGCCAGCAGTTGCTGACCCTCGAACAAGCGCAATATCAGGCTCGCCGCGCGCTGGAGGTGCTGCTGGGCCGGTATCCGTCAGGAGAGCTGGCCACGCTCGGCCCCTTGCCTGCTGCGTCGGACGCCCTCCCGGCCGGCATCCCATCTGAAATGCTGAGCCGCCGTCCGGACGTTTTGGCTTCCGAACAGCGTTTTGCCGCAGCTTTCTATGGCGTGGAGGCAGCCAAGCGCGCGCGGCTGCCTTCGCTCAAACTGACGGGAGGGGTGGCTTACATAGAGGACTCGGCAGTTCTGCTCAAGTCCGGCATAGACAACCCGCTTTGGGCGGTTACCGGCCAGTTGTTGGCTCCGATATTCACCGGGGGACAGCTGGCGGCCCAGGTAGAGGCGCAGAACGGAAAGCAACGCGAGGCGCTGGCCGCCTACAACCGGGCCGCGCTGAACGCGCTGGCCGAAGTGGAAAACAGCTTGACTGGCGAACGAATGCTGAAGCAACGCGAGCGCGCGCTGCAAACTCAAGCCGACTCGCTGGCGCGCTCGGTACAGTACGCGTCGCTGCAAAAACAGGTAGGCAGGATAGACAATTACCAGTTGTTGCAGCAGAAGCTGAGCCTTGCGGCGGTCCAAGCCAGCCTGCTTCGCTTGCAGAGCACCCGCTTGGACAACCGCGTATCGCTGCACTTGGCGTTAGGGGGACAATTCCTAATCTGAGTCTCCTGCGGACATTGGCGGGCAAGGGGAGCGATGCCAAAGCGCTTGGCGCTTCACTCTGGAAACGCCCGCCGCAACAAGGCGGCCACATCCATCCGTCGGGCGTCCAGCGCCCCCAGCACCGGTCCCCAGCAGGCATCGGCGATGCGGCTGACGATGAAGCCGTCGGCCACCTGCTGCGGCGCATAGGCGCGCAACAGGCAGCCTTGAACCGTCAGAACCAGGGACTGGGCCAAGCGCCGTCCCTGGATTTCCAGCTCCTCCGCCGGCCAGGCCGACAAATCGCGCAAATCCGCCAGCGCCGTGCGCAAGTCCGCATCGTCCCCCGCCAGCATCCGCAACTCGCTGAGCAAACGCTGCCACCCCTCCGGCTCGCGATGGATGGACTTCAACATGTCCAGGCACATCACATTGCCGGAACCTTCCCAGATCGAGTTGACCGGCGCTTCGCGGTACAGCCGCGCCATCGGCCCGGCATCGACATAGCCGTTGCCGCCGAAGACCTCCATCGCCTCGCCGCAAACCTCGACCGCGCGCTTGCATACCCAGAACTTGGCGGCCGGCAACACAATCCGCTTCCACGCCGCCTCATCGCGCTCGAAGGCCTGGGCCAGCCGCGCCGCCAGCCACAAGGCCGCCTCGCTTTCCAGCGCCAGCTCCGTCAGCACCGCGCGCATCAAGGGCTGCTCCGCCAGCCGCCTGCCGAAAGCCATTCGCTGGCGGGCATAGGCCAGCGCCTGCACCACGCCCTGCCGCATCAAGGCGGCGCTGCCGATGACGCAATTGAGCCGGGTATAAGTGGCCATCTCGATGATGGTGGGAATGCCGCGGCCTGCCTCGCCGATCAGCACGCCCCAGGCGTCTTGGAACTCGACTTCGCTGCTGGAATTGCTGCGGTTGCCCACTTTGTCCTTCAGCCGCTGCACCGCCACCGCGTTGCGGCTGCCGTCCGGCCGCCAGCGCGGCACGTAGAAGCAGGACGGCGCGCCATCCGGCGTCTTGGCCACCACCAGATGGGCGTCGCTCATCGGCGCGGAAAAAAACCACTTGTGTCCGCGCAGCAGATATTCGCCGCCGCGCCCGCCCAGCCCGACCGGCGAGGCCTGGGTGGCATTGGCGCGCACATCGGAACCGCCCTGCTTTTCGGTCATGCCCATGCCTATCCAGGCGGAAGCCTTGTCCTCCAGCGGCACGTCGCGGCTGTCGTGGCCATAGCTGAACAGCTTGCTGCCGAGCTGCGACCACAACACCGGCTCCCGCTGCAGCAGCGGTATGGCGGCCTCGGTCATGGTGGCAGGGCACAACGATCCGGCCTCGACTTGGCCATGCAGATAAAAACCCGCCAGGAAGGCCGCCCAGCGGCCGTTCCGCTCGCTATCGAATGGCAGGGACACCAGCCCCTGGCTGCGATACAACGCCAGCAGCTCATGCCAGGCCGGGTGAAAGTCGACCCGGTCGATGCGCCGTCCTCGGCTGTCGAACGCGGCGAGCTGCGGCGGAAAATGGTTGGCCAGTTCTGCCTGCTCAAACGTCTCCGCCCGGCCCAGCTGGTCGCCATACCCCACCAGCCACGGCTCGGCCCAGCCGCCGCCTGTGCGCGCCAGCACCTCGCGCAGGGCGTTGTCGGTGACAAAAAGGTTGTAGTCGCGTAACTCGTCGTATTGATTGCTTACCTGATGGGTCTGCCAACTCATGCGCCGCTCCAAAGGAAAGCGCCGCCGGCGGCGGCGCCCAAATGAACGTGTTGCCTGATGGTTTCAGCATAGTGGATGCGGCTGAGCGGCACAGCCGGCCCAAAGCCCATCAGCGCAGCGGCAGGTACACGTCGGTCAACAGCAAATGCTCAGGCGTGTCGCTGGCCAGGTTCAGATAATGGAAATACACAGGAAAATCGCGCGGCGTCTCGCCGCTGGCCGGCAGCCACGAACGGTACAGATACCACACGCTTTCGCCCAACTGATGGTGCGATCCCTGGTGGCGCACCACCGCGCAGCGGCCGCCGGGAATCTGCTTGGTGACCACGCCCTGCGGGTTGCTTGGCACCGGCGCCGCGACGCTGCCGCAAATGTCAAAACGGAATCGCTCCGGTTCGACGGTTTCCGGGTTGTCGTAGGCGATGCCGTAGGTCTGGCTGCTGGCAATCGGCGACAGGCCGCTCGCCTTGCGCCACTCGATGAAGCGCAGCGCGCTGTCGTTGACCCGCTCCGGCGGTCCCTGGTGCTCCAGCGCGGCGACCATGACAGGCGCGACGGTAACGATTTTGACTTCCATTTCTTCCATCCTCTCACTGACGGGGGGCGTCATCCGCGCATGCCAGCCGGCCCAATCGGGACGGCGACGGAATTCGCTGGGCGATTGCCCCAGCGCCTGCCTGAAGGCGCGCGAAAATGACTCGGGATTGTCGAAACCGCAGTCCAGGGCGATCGCCGTGATGGCGCGCTGCGGCTGAAACGCCAGCCAGTACGATGCCCGGCGCAAGCGTTGCAAGGAGATATAGCGCGCCACGCTCACGCCCAGATACGCCGAGAACTGACGGTGAAAATGGAAGGGCGAAAAATGGGCCACCCGGCTCAACTGTTCCACGCTGAGCGGCTGGTCGAGGTGTCGTTCGATGTAGTTCAACACCGTGCCGAAGCGCCGCGCGTAGCGGTCCGTCTTGTCCATGTCCGTCCTCCATGGCCGCCACTATGCCGCAGCGCGCAGCGGGCTTCTTGACCTGGCTTGCTGTGTTGGCCTTGCCGGCGCAGGCGGGATGTCACACGCCCAACCGCCCCTCGCGCTGCAAACGCGCCGCCAGCTGCAGGAAGGCCCGCGCCGCCGGCGTGGCTTCGCTCTCGCTCAACACCGCCAGCCCGACGCGGCGCTTCACCGGCGGCGACAAAGGCCGGCTGACATAACCGGCCGGATACGGTACCTTGGGCAGCGCCATTTCGGCCACCAGCGTCACCGCCTCGCCGCTGGCGACGATTTCCAGCGTGCTCAGCAGTTGGGCGCAACGGTAACGGATATTCGGCCGCAGACGGGCCGCCTGGAACAGATGGCTGACCAGCTCGGCGGAGCCGGCCTCAGTCAGCACGAAGGGATCGCCGCATAGCTCGGCCAGCGTCACTGCGGGCCTTTCCGCCAAAGCATGATGGGCCGGCAGCACCGCCACCATCTGGTCCTCCAGCAGCACGCAAGTATCGAACCGTGGCTCGGGCAGCACCACGAAGCCGACGTCGATCCGCCGGTCCTGCAGCCATTGCAGCACCAGACGGTCCGGCCCCTCGTCGATATGAATTTCTATGCCGGGATACTGCGCGCGGTAGTGGGCCAGAATGGCCGGCAGCAGCCGCATCGACGAGGTGGGGCCAAACGAGCCGATGCGCAGCGTGCCCTGGCGCATGCCGCGCGCGTCGGCGGCTTCCTGCCGCACCGTCTCCGCCAGACCCAGCATGCCGCGCATCCGCGGTAACAGCTGGCGGCCGATGTCGCTCAACTCCACCCGGCCCTGCCGGCGCTGCAACAACTCGACATCGAGCTCGCGCTCCAGCTGGCGGATGGCGTGCGACACCGCCGATTGCGAGATGCGCAGCCGCGCCGCAGCGGCGGTGAAACCCTGCAGCTCGGCCACTAGCGAGAAAATCTGCAGCTGGGTCAGCGTCATGGTTGCGCCCCAGGTCATGAGTAAAAGCTCATTTTACCATGACTCGCATTCGGCATAAAAATATGCAATTACAAGCAGAACAATCACCACTACCAGCATGCCGGCGGCCCCGCCCGCCCGGACACGGCCATGCCGTCATGCCCGTCACGGAGCCGGACACCATGAATGCATCCTCTTTCGCCGCCACCGACGGCGTTTCGACGCTGTGGCCCGAGATCAACGGCCACTTCCTGTCGCTGCGGGGCATCCCGGACAGCCTGCAGCCGCAAGAGCGCGGCCAGGCCGTCTACCGCCAGATTCTGGTCGGTTTCGACGCCATCACCTCCTGCGAACTGAAGGATCTGTACAAGTTCACCCTCTGTCTGCAGCAGCTGGACAAAGACGAAATCCAGCGCCCGGAGCTGCGGCAACTGGTGGCGGCTTTCCAGGCGTGGGTCTGCTTTGATTACACCGCGGCGCGCCGGCAGTTCCGCCAGCATCTGCGGCAATACCCCACCGACGTGGTCGCGCTGTTCTGCGCCCACATGTTCGACTTCTGCACCAGCCAGACGCCGGAACTGATGCCAGACCTGGCGCTGTTCGATGAACATATCGACGCCAGCCATCCGCTGTATTCGTACTATCTGGGCATCAAAGCCTTCGTCCATGTCGAGGCCGGGCAGCCGCAGCCGGCGCTGAAGCTGGGACTGGAATCGCTGCGCCACTGTCCTGACAACATCTACGGCATCCACGCGGTGGCACACGCGCTGCATGAGCGCGAATGCTGGCAGGAACTGTGCATTTTCCTGGAACAATGCCGCGCGCAGTGGATAGACAATGCCGGCATGCGCATGCACGTCTACTGGCATCTGGCCATCGCCTACGAAAAGAGCGAGCAGGCCGAACGCTCGGTCGAAACCTTTCATGAGATGTACGCGCTGAAGGACAGCCTGTTCGCCAAGCAGGACCTGGACGCCGTCGCCTTCCTGTGGCGATACCGGCTGCGCCACCCGGAGGACCGCCGTTTCGACAGCGAATGGCGCAAGCTGGCAGGCCTGTGGAGCGGCAGCATCGGCTCGTCGATGTCCTACTTCCACCGTCTGCACGCCGCGCTGGCCTTCGCCGCCAGCGAGCAGCCGTTTCTGATCGAAAAACTGATCGCAGAGAGCGACGGTTTCGGCCTGGACGCGGCCACCCATCAGACTGGCATCGCCGTGCTGCAGGCCATCCTGGACTTCGCTCATGGCCGCTACGACGACTGTCAGCGGCGGCTGCGCGATCAGCAATCCCGCTGGGACGTGCTGGGCGGCAGCCGCGCCCAGCGCGAGCTGCTGCCGCTGACGCTGCAGGCCTGCGAACAACGCCGCGCCGCCGCCCGCGCCACGGATGCCGCCCTCCATGCCTGACCGCCACGCCTCGCCCCGCCTCTATCTGCAACTGGCCCTGGTCTCGGTGATCTGGGGCGGCACCTTCATCGCCGGCCGTCTGCTGGCCGGCAGCATGCCGCCGCTGTTGGCCGCCAGCCTGCGCTTCGGCATCGCCAGCCTGACGCTGCTGGCCTTCCTGGCCGCCACGCGCACGCCGCTGGTCCGACCGGACAGCCGACAGGCGCTGCGGCTGCTGCTGTTGGGCTTCTTCGGCATCTTCGGCTACAACCTGTGCTTCTTCTACGGCCTGCAACACGTCAGCGCCGCCCGCGCCTCGCTGATCGTCGCGCTGAATCCGGCGATGATCGCGCTGGCGTCGTTCATCCTGCTGAAAGAAGCGCTGCCGCCGGTCAAACTCTCTGGCGTGGCGCTATGCCTGGCCGGCGCCGGGCTGGTCATCATCGGCAAGAACGGCAACGCGCTGGCCGGCGGCTGGGCCGGCGATCTGCTGATCCTGGGCTGCGTGGCCAGCTGGGTGGTGTACAGCGTCGGCTCGCGCGGCCTATCGCGCAGCCTTGGGCCCTTGCAGACCGTCACCTGGTCCATCCTGCTCGGCACCGCCATGCTGTGGGCGGCCACCTGGGCGCAGGGCGCCGCCGATGTGGCCGCCATCGCCCGGCTGACGCCGGCGCAGTGGGCCGGGCTGCTGTATCTAGGCGCGCTCGGTTCCGCGCTGGCCTATATCTGGTACTACGACGGCATCAAGCAGATAGGCCCCACCCGCTCCGGCGCCTTCATCGCCCTCAATCCGCTGACGGCGGTGCTGCTGGGCGCGGCGCTGCTGGGCGAGCGGTTGACGCCCGCCATGGCGGCCGGCGGCGCGCTGGCCATCGCCGGCATCGTGCTGTGCAATCTCGCCATCGGCCCAGCCTGGCGCAAACCGGCTCAGCCGCTGCCCTCGCGCTCAAGCTAAGTCGTTTGTCAGCCCGCCGCCGCGGGCGGATAATCGCCGTCCGTTTGACGAGGATGCAAACCATGGACGAAATGAAGGTGCGCCTGTCCAAGCGCATGGTGGAACTGGGACTATGCTCGCGGCGCGAGGCCGACGCCTGCATCGAGCAAGGGTTGGTCAAGGTGGACGGTGCCGTCGTCACCACGCTGGGCGCGCGCGTGCTGCCGGAACAGCAGATCACGCTGGCCGGCCAGCCGCAAGCGCTGGCGACGTTGCCGGTCACCCTGCTGCTGAACCGCCCAGCCGGCGACATCGAGCCGCCGGCGCAGCGAGTGGGGCCGGACAGCCGCTCGCCGCAAGATGTCTCCGAGCAAGTCTGGCTGTCGCGCCACCGCCAGCACCTGATAAGCATCGGCGCCGTCGATGAGCTGTGCCACGGCTTGGTTGTCCTGACCCAGGACAAGAAGCTGCCGCGCCGCCTGGCCGAATGCGAAATGGAATTCCTGCTGCAAGTGGAACGCGCACCCGCCGCGGAGGAGTTGAAAGCGCGCGTCGCGGCCATCCGCCTGGACGGCAAGCCCTTGCGCCAGTGCAAGATCAGCCGCCAAAGCGACCATCAACTGCGCTGCGTCGTCTACTCTCCGGGCGCCGGCTTCTTCGATGAAATCAGCCGCCAGCTTGGCGTCCGCCTGCAAGGCGCGCGCTGCATCCGCATCGGCCGCCTCGCCTTGTCCGGCCTGCAGCCGGGAGAATGGCGCTACCTGCAGCCCTTCGAGCGCTTTTAGTTCGCAAGCCGCTCCGATGCGGTCGCGACGGCCTGCATGACGCCGGATTAATATAAGCAAATTTATCGGAACTAGCCTTCTGATATACCGTCTTTATATTATTCAGTCTTTCACGCGGAACTTTGCCCATGCATCACGACACCCCCCTGATCACCACCATCGTCGGCGGCCTGGTGTTTGCCTTCGCGCTTGGCGCCTTGGCCTTACGCCTGCGTCTGCCGCCGCTGGTGGGATATCTCACGGCCGGCATTCTGGTCGGCCCGTTCACGCCCGGCTTCCAGGCCGATACCGTGCTGGCCCCGGAACTGGCGGAACTGGGGGTCATTCTGCTGATGTTCGGCGTGGGCCAGCACTTCTCGATCAAGGATCTGCTGGCGGTCAAGGCCATCGCCGTGCCCGGCGCGCTGGCGCAGATTGCCTTCGCTACGCTGCTGGGCATGGGACTGTCGCACTTCCTGGGCTGGTCGCCGGGCGAAGGCCTGGTATTCGGCCTGGCGCTGTCCGTGGCCAGCACCGTGGTCTTGCTGCGCTCGCTGGAGGAAAACGGCTGGCTGGAGAGCGAGGATGGCAAGATCGCCGTCGGCTGGCTGGTGGTGGAAGACCTGGTGATGGTGATCACCCTGGTGCTGCTACCCGCCTTCGCCGGCATGCTGAACGGCGGCCAGATCGCGCTGTCCTGGTCGCAGCTGGGCTGGACGCTGGCCATCACCATGGCCAAGGTGGCGGCTTTCGTCGCGCTGATGCTGCTGGTGGGACGCCGCTTCATTCCGTGGATGCTGGAGCAGATCGTCCATACCGGCAACCGCGAGCTGTTCCGTCTCGGCGTGCTGGCCACCGCTCTGGGCGTGGCCTATGGCGCCACCCAGCTGTTCCAGATTTCCTTCGCGCTGGGCGCCTTCTTCGCCGGCATGGTGATGGCCGAATCGCCGTTCAGCCATCGCGCCGCCGAGGAGTCGCTGCCGCTGCGCGAGGCTTTCGCCGTGCTGTTCTTCGTCTCGGTCGGCATGCTGCTGGACCCGGAGGTGTTGCTGAAAGATACCGCCGTGCTGCTGGCCACGGTCTTCATCATCGTCATCGGCAAGTCGGCGATGGCCTACGGCATCGTGCGCCTGTTCCGCCGCAGCCACCACACCAGCCTGCGCATCGCCGCCAGCCTGTCGCAGATCGGCGAATTCTCGTTCATTCTGGCCGGCCTGGGCATCTCGCTCGGCTTGCTCAGCGCGCGGGGCCAGGCGCTGATTCTGGCCGGCGCCATTGTTTCCATCCTGCTCAACCCGATGATGTTCGCGCTGGCGGAGCGCTATGCCGCCAGATCGACGGCCAAAGCCTGAACACTCAAAAAAACAATTGAACGGCGCAGCCGCCAGCTATGGTAGAATCGCGCGCAACATGTTCAATTTGCTATGAAAAAACTCATCGCCGCCTTCTGCCTGCTGTGCCTGGTCCTGCCGGTTTCGGCAGGCCGCCTGCTGCCCGACAACCTGGTGGTCGGCACGCTGGGCACCATGGACGAAACCGGCATTGATTTCGTCCGCGGCGACCGCACGCTGCTGCAGCGGCTGGGCGCGCTGATCGCGGCGGAATCCAGCCATTTTGCGCTGGCGCCGGGCGTGCGCATCCTCGATGACCACAACCGCTTCCTGCTGAGCGGGCAATTGAACCACCTGAACGGCCGCACCGTCGGTGTGACCTTCGATCAGCAAGGCAACATCAACCGCATCTGGGTGCTGGGCGATGAGGAAATCGAGGCGCAGAAACAGCGCCAGGCCCAGACCTCTCCCTGAAACCGAATACAGCTGGAAACCCGAGTAGCAATGAAGAAGGTATACATCAAGACCTTCGGCTGCCAGATGAACGAGTACGATTCCGACAAGATGGCGGACGTGCTGGGCAGCGCCGAAGGCATGGTCAAGACGGACAATCCGGAAGAAGCCGACGTCATCCTGTTCAACACCTGTAGCGTGCGCGAAAAGGCGCAGGAAAAGGTGTTTTCCGACCTGGGCCGCATCCGCCCGCTGAAGGAGGCCAACCCCAACCTGATCATCGGCGTGGGCGGCTGCGTGGCCAGCCAGGAAGGCGAAGCCATCGTCAAGCGCGCGCCGTACGTGGACGTGGTGTTCGGCCCGCAGACGCTGCACCGGCTGCCGGACCTGATCCAAAGCCGCCAGCAAAGCGGCCGCTCCCAGGTGGACATCTCCTTCCCGGAAATCGAGAAGTTCGACCACATCCCGCCGGCCAAGGTGGATGGCGGCGCGGCTTTCGTCTCCATCATGGAAGGTTGTTCCAAATACTGCTCGTTCTGCGTGGTGCCGTACACCCGCGGCGAGGAAGTGTCGCGCCCGTTCGAGGACGTGCTGACCGAAATCGCCGGCCTGGCCGCCCAGGGCGTCAAGGAAATCACCCTCCTGGGCCAGAACGTCAACGCCTATCGCGGCATGATGAGCGACGGCGAGATCGCCGACTTCGCCCTGCTCTTGGAATACGTGCATGAAGTGCCGGGCGTGGAGCGCATCCGCTTCACCACTAGCCACCCGCGCGAGTTCTCCCAGCGCATCATCGATTGCTACGCCAAGCTGCCCAAGCTGGTCTCCCACCTGCACCTGCCGGTGCAGAGCGGCTCCGACCGCGTGCTGATGGCGATGAAGCGCGGCTACACCGGCCTGGAATACAAGTCCATCATCCGCAAGCTGCGCGCCATCCGGCCGGACCTGTGCCTGAGCTCCGACTTCATCGTCGGCTTCCCTGGCGAAACCGAGGCGGACTTCGAACAGACGCTGAAACTGGTGCGCGATTGCGAGTTCGACTTCAGCTTCGTCTTCATCTACAGCCCGCGCCCCGGCACGCCGGCGGCCAACCTGCCGGACGACACGCCACATGCAGAGAAGGTGCGCCGTCTGGAAGCGCTGAACGAGGTCATCGAGGCCAAGGGCTTCGCCATCAACCAGTCCATGGTCGGCACCGTGCAGCGCGTGCTGGTGGAAAATGTATCGAAGCGGGATGCCTCCATGCTGGCGGCGCGCACCGCGAACAACCGCGTGGTCAACTTCGCCGGCCACCCGCGCCTGCTGGGCCAGATGATAGACGTCAAGATCACCGCCGCCTTCCCGCATTCGCTGGCCGGCGAGGTGGTGACCAGCGAAAGCGCCTGACCGTGCGCCGGCTCGGCTTGCTAGGCAACGCAGATTGCGTGGCGTATGCTGGGCCGGTTTCCCGCACGGAGGATGAAGCATGTTCATCGTTTCGCTGACCTATACCGCCCCCTTGTCCGACGTGGACGCCCTGCTTCCGGCCCATGCGGCTTGGCTGCAGCAAGCTTACGCCGACGGCCTGTTCCTGGCCTCCGGCCGCAAAGTGCCGCGCGACGGCGGCGTGATCCTGGCGCGCGGCGAACGCGCCGCGCTGGAAGCCCGCTTGGCGCAGGACCCGTTCGCCAAGGGCGGCGTGGCGCGTTACGACATCATCGAGTTTGCGCCGAGCATGGTCGCCCCCGGCCTGGAAAGCCTGCAGCAAGCATGAAGGCGAGCGGCATCAAGGCCCTGTTGCTGGACCTGGACGACACCCTGTTCGACGACAGCCATGCCACCACGCAGGCCTTTGCCTCCTTCATCGCGCCGCACGCCGCCCGCTTCGCCGAATCCGAAACCGAGCTGCTGCGCCGCTGGCGCGCCTGCGTCGATCGCCACTGGCGGCGTTTCGAAAGCGGCGAGCTGACGATAAAACAGCAGCGCCATGAACGGCTGCGCGATTTTCTCGGCCTGCCGCAGCTGGCGGAAGACGAAGCCGCGCGGCTGTTTCAGCCTTACATGGACGCCTATCGCCGCCATCGTCGGCTCACGCCCGGCGCCGCGGCCTTTCTCGACGCCACCCGCCACCTGACGCGCATCATCGTCAGCAACGGCAGCGCGGAACAGCAGCGAGCCAAACTGCGGCACCTGGGCATCGCTCATCACTTCCGTCATGTCGTCACGGTGGACGAGGCCGGCGCGGCCAAGCCCGACCCGCGTTTTTTCCGGTATGCGCTGGCGCTGGAAAACCTGGCGCCGGCCGCTTGCCTGATGGTGGGCGACGATCCGGTACGCGACATCGCCCCGGCGCGACAGCTGGGCATGGCGGCCCGCCATGTCTCACACGGCCGCCACGCCATCGTTTTTGAACAGTTAAGCCAACAATTGCACAACGCATGAGCACGAGCGAATCCCTGAGCTTCAACCCGGTGGACAACGACAGGCTGGCCCGCCTTTCCGGCCCGCTGGACGAAAACCTGAAACAGATCGAAACCGGACTGGATGTGATCATCCAGCGCCGCGGCGAAGCCTTCCGCGTGCAGGGCCCGGCCGCCAAGCAGGCGGTGGAAGCGCTAACCCGCCTCTATCTGCAGGCCGCGGAGCAGGACATCTCCATCCACGATGTCCAGCTGTCATTGGTGGAGCTGCGCCAGCAGCCCTCCAGCGCCGAGCAGGAGGAATCGCCGGTGCTGGCGACGCGCCGCGGCGACCTGCGCGGCCGCACGCCAAACCAGGCGCGCTACATCAAGGCCATCCAGCAGCACGATGTCACCTTCGGCATCGGCCCGGCCGGCACCGGCAAGACCTATCTGGCCGTCGCCTGCGCGGTGGACGCGATGGAGCGCGACGCGGTCAAGCGCATCGTGCTGGTGCGCCCGGCGGTGGAAGCCGGCGAAAAGCTGGGCTTCCTGCCCGGCGATCTGGCGCAGAAGGTGGACCCGTATCTGCGGCCGCTATACGACGCGCTGTACGACCTGATGGGTTTCGACCGCGTCACCCGGCTGTTCGAGAAAAACCTGATCGAGATCGCGCCGCTGGCCTATATGCGCGGCCGCACGCTGAATCACGCCTTCATCATCCTGGACGAGGCGCAGAACACCACGCCTGAGCAGATGAAGATGTTCCTGACCCGCATCGGCTTCGGCTCCAAGGCGGTGATCACCGGCGACGTGACCCAGATCGACCTGGCGCGCCATCAAAAGAGCGGCCTGGTCGAAGTGGAGCGCATCCTCGGCCAGGTGCGCGGCATCCATTTCCATCATTTCACCAGCCACGACGTGGTGCGCCATCCCCTGGTGCAGAAAATCGTCGATGCCTACGATCAATACCAAAGCAAGCAAGATGAAAAAAGCTAAACGCAACCCGCTGCTGGCCCGTCTGGCGGCGCGGCTGGAGCTGACTCTGGACGTGCGCAGCGACGCCGTCCAGCTGCCGGAGCCGGCGCTGATCCGCCGCGCCTGCCAGGCCGCCCTGCAGCGCGACGTCAAACACGCCCAGGTCAGCATCGTCATCGTCGACGCCGCTGAAGGCCGTCAGCTCAACAAGGACTACCGCGGCAAGGATTATGCGACCAACGTCCTGTCCTTCGCGCTGAACGAGGGCGAAACGGTGGCAGGCCTGCCCTTGTTCGGCGACTTGGTGCTGTGCGCGCCGGTCGTCGAAAAAGAAGCCGCCGAGCAAAACAAGGACCTGATGGCGCATTATGCCCACCTCTTGGTGCACGGCATGTTGCACCTGCAAGGCTTCGATCACGAGGCGGACGACGAGGCCGAAGTGATGGAAGCGCTTGAAACCGTCATCGTTAAACAGCTAGGATATCCCGATCCCTACCACGAGGAGCACCTCTAAGAAATGGAAGACCCCAGTAAACCGCGACCCAGTTGGCTTGAACGCCTGTCCACCATGCTCATGCGCGAGCCGGAGGACCGCGAGGATCTGATCGAGCTGCTGCACAACGCTTTCGAACGCAACCTCCTGGATGCCGAAGCCCTCGGCATGATCGAGGGGGTGCTCGAAGTCAGCGAACTGACTGTCCGGGACGTGATGATCCCGCGCAGCCAGATGCACGTGCTCAACATCGACGATCCGATCTCGCGTTTTTTGCCGACTGTGATCGACAGCGGCCACTCGCGCTTCCCGGTGATAGGCGAAAGCAAGGATGATGTGCAAGGCATCCTGCTGGCCAAGGAATTGCTGCGTTACTTCCATGCGCCCGCCACCTTCAATCTGAAGAATGTGCTGCGCCCGGCCGTGTTTGTGCCGGAATCCAAGCCGCTGAACGTGCTGCTGCGCGACTTCCGCGCCACCCACAACCACATGGCGGTGGTGGTGGACGAATACGGCGGCGTCTGCGGCCTGGTCACCATCGAGGACGTGATCGAACAGATCGTCGGCGACATCGAAGACGAATACGATATCGACGACGAGGAAGACGACATCGTCCCGGTGCGCGGCAACGAGCGCTACCGCGTCAAGGCGCTGACCGAGATCGAAGACTTCAACCATTACTTCGGCACCGAATATTCCGATGACGACGTCGACACCGTCGGCGGCCTAGTCATCTCGCTGACCGGCCACCTGCCCAAGCGCGGCGAGAAGATCGAGGCCGCCGGCCTGCGCTTCACCGTGCTGCGCGCCGACAGCCGCCGCCTGGACACGCTGCTGGTGGAGCGCATCCAGGCCTCTGTCGGCATGTCGGAATAAGGCCTATGCTGAAAGCGGCTGGCTTCGGCCAGCCGCCTCCCCACTACTGCACACGATACGCTAGCCGATGAGAATCCTGTTCCTGCTGCTGGCCGCCGCGCTAGCCGGCGCCCTGACCCTGTTCGCCTTCGCCCCCTATCGGATGTTCTGGCTGATGCCGTTGTGCCTGGCCGCGCTGATCGAGCTGCTGCAGCGCGAACCGCGCCGCGCCTTCTGGATAGGCTATGTCTGGAGCTTCTCCGCCTATGCCAGCAATTTCAAATGGATCTACGACAGCCTGCATGACGTGGCCGGCCTGCCGGCCTGGATTGCCGCGCCGCTGGTGCTGCTGTTGCCGGCCTATCTGGGACTGTACCCCGGCTTGGCATCGTGGATTGCCTGCCGCATCGACTCGCGCCCCTCGGTACGCTGGCTGATCGCCTTTCCCGCAGCCTGGGAACTGGGCGAGTGGCTGCGCAGCTGGGTGATGACCGGTTTCCCCTGGGCCGCCGCCGGCTACTCCCAGATCACGGAAAGCCCGCTGTCCGGCTACGCGCCTATCGGCGGCATCCATCTGGTCAATTATCTGGTGGCGCTGTCGGCCGGCGGGTTGGTCATGCTGGCGCGAGGCGGCATGCGCCAGCGGCTGGCCATACTGCTGGCCGCCGCGCTGGTATGGAGCAGCGGCTTCTGGCTGCGCGACCGGGAGTGGACCACCCCGGACGGCAAGCCCATCACCGTGGCGTTGGCCCAAGGCAATATCGCGCAAGAGATGAAGTGGTCGCCGGAGAATCTGGAGCAATCGCTGCTGACCTACTACCGCCAAGTGGCGAAAACCCGCGCCGACCTGATGATCCTGCCGGAAACCGCGCTGCCCTTGTTTCTGGACGATCTGCCGTCCGGCTATCTGACCATGATGCGCGGCGAGGCCAAGCGTTCCGGCATGGCGCTGGCCAGCGGCGTGCCGCGCCGCACCAATGACGGCCGCGGCTACCTGAATGCCGTGGTGGCGCTGAGCGACCCGAAGATGCCCTACTACGCCAAGGACCATCTGGTGCCGTTCGGCGAGTTCGTGCCGCTGCCGGGCTTGATCGGCTGGATCTACCAGCATATGGACATGCCGCTTTCCGGCTTCAGCCGCGGCGGCGCCAACCAGCCGCCGCTGGAGCTGGCCGGGCACAAGGTGGCGTTCAACGTCTGCTATGAGGACAGTTTCGGCGAAGAGCTGATCGGCCCCGCCTCCAAGGCCGGCATGTTGGCCAACGTCAGCAACCTGGCCTGGTTCGGCAAGAGCGAGGCCATGAGCCAGCACCTGCAGCTGTCGCAGGCGCGTTCGCTGGAAACCGGCCGTTACATGCTGCGCGCCACCAATAACGGCATGACGGCCATCATCCGGCCGGACGGCGAGATTTCCGCCATCGCCGCGCCGTTCACCACCCAGGTGCTGACCGGCTTCGCCGAGAGCCGCCAGGGGCTGACGCCGTATATGCAAGTTGGCAATCTGCCGGTGGTGGCCGGCTGCGGCGCCTTGCTGCTGCTGGCGCTCGCCCTGGGCTGGCGCCGGCGCGGCCGCTATTGAGCCAGGGCATGAAAACATAAAGCGGCGGCGCGTCCCTCAACGCGCCGCCGCTTTTTCCATGACACGCTCCCCATCCGGGGAAGCGGCTGCCTTACTTATCGACGCTGAAGCGCGATACCAGCTGACGCAGATTGGCCGCCAATTGGTGCATATTGTGGATGGCCTGCGAAGCCGCATTCGACGCCGCGGCATTGCTGGTGGCGCTCTGCGCGATTTTTTCCACATGCTCGGCGATATGCTGGCTGGCCACGCTCTGCTCCTGCAGCGCGAAGGCGATGTCTCCCACCACATCGATCACCCCATTGGCGCTGTCCTGAATCCGCGCGATCTCCGCCCCGGCCTGTTCGGCCAGACCCAAACCGGACTTCACCCGCGCCACCGCCTCCTCCATGCTGTGGCGGGAATGCTCGGCACCCTGCTGCACATCCTGGATCATGGCGGCGATCTCCTGCGTCGCCTGCGCCGTACGCTCGGACAACTTGCGCACCTCGTCCGCCACCACGGCGAAGCCGCGCCCCATTTCTCCGGCGCGCGCCGCCTCGATCGCCGCGTTCAGCGCCAGCAGATTGGTCTGATCGGCGATGTCGCGAATCACCTGCATGATGCTGGAAATGGTCTGCGTCTTGCCGGCCAGGCTGGTGATGATGCCGGAAGTCTGATCGACCGCGTCGTTGATACGGCGCATCTCATCCACCGCCTCCGCGATCACCGCGCCGCCGCTCTTGGACAATGTGCCGGACTCTTTGGCCAGATCGCGCGCGTCCTGCGAGCGGTCGGAAATATGATTGACGCTGACCGTCAGTTGCTCAATCGACGCCGCCATCGCCGTGGCGGCCGAGCTTTGCTGCTCTGAACCGCGCCCGACGGCCTCCGCCTCGCTGGTCACTTCCTTGCTGACCAGGGACAGCTGATGGGCGCCATCCACGATGTCGCGCACCAGCCGTTGCAACTCCTGCTGCATGGTGCTGACCGCGGCCATCAGGCTGCTGCTGTCGCCGGCGCGGACCACAACCGGCTCTGACAAGCGGCCGGCCGCGATGCGCTTGACCACCGCCACCGTATCTTGCGGATCGCCGCCCAGCTGCCCCAGGACATTGCGCAGAATCATGCCGCCCAAACTCAGCAACAGCAGCAGCGCCAGCAGCATCAAGCCGCCCAGCCACAACAGCTCATGCCGGAACGCGGCCTCGACGTCATCCAGATAGATGCCGGAGCCGACGATCCAATGCCAACGCGGCGTGGTCGTCACATAGGACAGCTTGGGCTGCGGCGTAGAAAAGCCCGGCTTGCTCCACACATACTCGCCGAATCCGCCGCCGCCGGGCGACGAGATCGCGTTTTGAAACAGCGTCTTCAGCTCGACGCCATTCGGGTCTTTCACCCCCGCCAGATTCTTTCCGATCAATTCCGGCTTGGCGCCATGCGCGACATAGGTCCAGTCGGCATCATAGGCAAAGAAATAGTCTGACTTGTCGTAATGCATCGAACTGAGCACTTTGGACACCGTGCGCTTGGCATCGGCCTCGCTGATCTTGCCGCTGTCCACCAGCTGCTCGTAGGCGCTCACCAGGGAAACCGCGCTTTCCACCAAGTTGCGCACCTTATCCTGCCGGTCCTGCATCATGCTATGCCGCTGGTTGAACACGCTGATCACACCCAGCACACAGACCACCAACACCGCAATCAGCATCAACCCCTGCAGACGGACCTTCAGGCTCAATCCCGTCGCTTTTTCCATCGCCCGCTCCTTCCCACCCACCTGCCGCTTATTGTTCTATCCACAGCCAGGCTACGCGCAGCCTGGACACCGCGCCCCCGCGCGGCACCGTCCCCTGGTGTAAAAAAGCCCGGATAATCCGGGCTTTCCGCCGTCAGTCGCGGCGCTGGCTCATACGTGGAAACTCGAGAACAGCTGCCGCATATTGTTGGCCGACTGCGTCAGGCTGGACAGCGTGTCGCGCACCGTCTGCAAAGCGTCGTCGCTGTCCACGATGCGGCCGTTGATCTGCTCGGTGCTCTGCGCGATCAGGGTGGTGGCCTTGTGCTGCTCGCTGGTGGACAAGGTGATTTCGTTCATCTTGGCCATGACTTCCTGCATCGCCTGCTGGATCTGCTCGATGCGCTCCACCGCGCTCTGCGTCAGCTCCACGCCGCCATCCACCGAGTTGACGGTGCGCTGCATATTGTTCACCGCTTGGCTGGTTTCCTCGCGTATGGTGCCGACCATGCCGGAGATTTCCACCGTCGCCTGGCCGGTGCGCTCGGCCAGCTTGCGCACCTCGTCGGCCACCACGGCGAAGCCGCGGCCCATCTCGCCGGCGCGGGCGGCCTCGATCGCCGCGTTCAGCGCCAGCAGATTGGTCTGGTCGGCAATGTCCTTGATCACATTGGTGATGCCGCTGATTTGCTGAGAGCGCTGGTCCAGAGAAACCAGCATGCTGGACAGGCCCTTGACCGCATCCACCGTGCTGTTCATCTCATTGGAGATGCGCAGCATACCGCTGGCGCTCTCGCTGGAGACATCGCCGGTGTGATTGACCAGCGTGTCCGCTTCGCGCGCCGCATCAGCGATATGCGAGATGCTGACGGTGATCTCCTCCAGCGTGGCGGCGTTGGAGCTTGACACGTCGGCGATCTGGCGCGAGTCGTGCGCCACCTTGTCCACCGTGTGGGTGACGCTTTCGACGCCGTTGGTCACGCGCTCGGCCTCTTCCTTCACCGCCAGGAACATCTTCTGCAGCTGATCGATGAAGCGGTTGAAGGCGGTGGCGGTTTCGGCGATTTCGTCCTGACCGCTAACCTGGATGCGGCGAGTCAGGTCGCCCTCGCCCTGGGAAATTTCCAGCATCGCGCCGCGCAGTCGGCCCAAGCCGGACAGCATCTTGCTCAGTATCACGCTGGCCACGACCGCCAGGATGGCGACGCACACCGCGCCCAGGCCGATGATGGTCAACAGCAGAGTGCGCAAAGGATTGGTCACGACCGACTCATCAGTCACCACGCCCAGCAGCCAGTTGGTGCCTTCCACCGGCTGGACTTCCACCAACTTGTTCTCGCCGCCGATCTGCACCGGCACCATGCCGTTGCTCGCCGCCAACTGCGTCAAGCGCTCGCCGGTCAGCTCAGGTACTTTTTCGGTCAGCGGTTTCAGCGTCAGGCTGCCGTCCGGGTGGGCGATCACTTTGCCGGTCTTGTCGACCAGGAAGGCATAGCCGTTGCCGCGCAATTTCACCGACAACACGGTCTTCACCAGGTCGTCGATGAAGATGTCGCCGCCCACCACCGCCTTCAAGCCGCTGCCGTCTTTGACCGGGGAGACGAAGGTGACCACCAGTTTTTTGGTGTCGAAGTCCACATAGGGATCGGATACGCCGGGATTGCCGCTGGCCGCCGCCTGCTGATACCACGGCCGCGCCACCGGGTCATAACCCTGCGGCTGCGGCTTCATGTCCGAACGTATCATCACGTGCTGCGCGGTGCCGATATAGGTCATGTCGAAGCCGCCAGCCTGGCTCAGCCGCGCCAGCGTTTGCCGAGGATCCTGATCAGCCACCAGCGGGTTGGCCGCGATCACCACGCCCACCTTGCTCTTGTACCAGCTGGCCACCAAGCCGGCATAGCCCTTCGAGGTGCCATCCAGCTCATTCTCCACGCCTTGGATGATTTCATTGCGCATCTGGCCGTAAACCAGGATCGTGATCACAACGCCCAGCACCACCAGCAGCAGGGCAATAAAAGCAATCAGCTTGACTCGCAAAGAGCGCATACCACTTCCTCCAGATCCCCAATCGCTTGCGAAGCCATCACAGCTTGGAACTTCGCCGTGTCTGGCACCATCTATCATGTCTTTACCTACTCAGGTTTAGCCCGTAATCGCGCAAAGCTCAACGGATAAACCGTAACACAACCATCTTTCCTCGCAGCTTGGCGCCATTTAGTGTCCGTACCGGCCTGCCAAGCACTTCCGCAGAAATCGTCCGACAATCTGCCGCGCCCCCAATGTAAATTGCCGGTGAAATATATGCAATGGTTCTCTTACAAACCTACCGCAACAAACCATGTGTTTTAGTTAAAGATTTTGTCATAGCCATTTTCTGCCACTTGCAGTCCCCGCAACTACCCATCCGCCTGATGAGCTGATAGCATCGCAGCAAATCGATGGAGCCACGCCATGCAACTGACATCCCTGTTTGTCCACCCGCTTAAATCGACACGCGGCATCGCCACCACCCGCGCCTACGCCGGCAAACTGGGCCTGCTGCATGACCGTGAATGGCTGATCGTCAGCCCCGATGGGAAACAGATCACCGCCCGCACCCATCCGCACCTGCTCAGGTTGAAAGTCGAGCTACTGCCGGGCGGCATCCTGCTGCACTATCCGGACAAGCCGCCGATTTTCGCCATGGCCACCGTCTACACCCACCCCCATCCCGCGCAGGTATGGAAGGACAGCTTCGCTGCCTGCCACGGCGATGCCCGCGTCGATGCTTGGCTGTCCGACATTGTCGGCGCCGACTGCCGCTTGCTCTGGCTGGGCGCCGAATCCCAGCGCCCCTACCTGGATGACTCGGACAAAATGAGCTTTGCCGACGGCCACCCGTATCTGTTGGTCAACCAAGCCTCGCTCGATGCGCTCAACCGCGAGCTGCAGCACCCCGTCAGCCTGCGTCATTTTCGGCCCAATCTGGTCGTCGATGGCGACTACCCGTGGATCGAGGACGAATGGCAACGCATCCGCATCGGCGAAGTCGAATTTGAAATCACCGGGCCGTGCACGCGCTGCGTGTTGACCACGGTCGATCCGCAAAGCGGTGAAAAGGATCCCGGCGGCGAACCGCTGCAGACGCTGGTGCGCACGCGCCGGCGGGAAGAGGGCGTCTGCTTTGGCGTCAATCTGCGCGCCTGCAATGAGGGCATCCTGACCTTAGGCGATTCCGTCGAAATCCTCAGCGAGCGTTACAGCTTCTAGACTGCCGGCCCACGCCATGATTAAAATCTGTCGATGAATCTGCAAGCGCTTATTGAAGATATCCGGCAGCAAGTGCTGCCTTTCTACGATCAAGGCCAGGTAGCCGACTACATCCCTGCCCTGGCCTCGGTCGCTCCGCACCAGTTCGGCTTCGCCATCCATACGCTGGATGGCCAGCAATTCGCCTGCGGCGACGCCGACACGCCGTTTTCCATGCAAAGCATCAGCAAGGCCTTCATGCTGGCGCTGACGCTGCAAGTCGACGGGGAGACGCTGTGGCGCCATGTCGGCAAGGAACCGTCCGGCAATCCCTTCAACTCGCTGGTGCAGCTGGAATACGAGCACGGCATCCCGCGCAATCCCTTCATCAATGCCGGCGCCCTGGTCGTGACCGATCGCGCCATGGGCCACTTCGGCGATGCCCATCGCCATCTGCTGCATTGGCTGCGCCAGGAAACCGGCAACCCCAAGCTGGATGCCGATCCTGTCATTGCCGCATCGGAGCGCGAGCACGGCGACCGCAATGCGGCATTGGCCCACTTCATGAAAAGTTACGGCAATATCGATCACGCGGTGCAGACCGTGTTGGCGCAATACTTCGATAGCTGCAGCATCGCGCTGACTTGCCGCGAGCTGGCACGCGCCGGGCTATTTCTCGCCAACCATGGCGTGTCGCCACTGACCGGTGAACGATACCTGAGCCGCAGCCAGGCCAAACAGGTGAATGCCGTCATGTTGACCTGCGGCACCTACGATGCCGCTGGCGAATTTGCTTATCGCGTTGGCTTGCCGGTCAAGAGCGGCGTAGGAGGGGGCTTGCTGGCGGTGATCCCAGGCAAGATGAGCATTGCGGTATGGAGCCCGCAACTGGACAGCCGCGGCAATTCGGTGCTGGGTTTGGAAGCGCTGGACCGCTTCACGACGCGAACGGGCTTATCGATTTTCTAGATTGGCGCGGCGCATACAGGCATGAAAAAAGCCAGCTCAAGCGAGCTGGCTTTTTTCTGCAACTTCGTCGATTACTCAGCGGAGTTGTCTTCAACGGCAACGGCATCTTCCGGACGGTCCACCAGCTCTACCAGAGCCATCGGGGCGTTGTCGCCCTTGCGGAAACCGTACTTCAGGATACGCACGTAACCACCGTTGCGGGTAGCGTAGCGCGCGCCGAGCACGTCAAAGAGTTTAACCACGATTTCGCGGTCACGGGTGCGGTCAAACGCCAGACGACGGTTGGCGAGAGACGGCTTCTTGCCGAGCGTGATGAGCGGCTCGGCCACACGACGCAGTTCCTTGGCCTTCGGCAGCGTGGTCACGATAACTTCGTGCTTCAGCAGCGAGTTGGCCATGTTGCGCAGCATCGCCAGACGATGGCTGGTCGTGCGGTTCAGTTTACGATTACTGTAACGATGACGCATTGTTAATGTCCTTTAGTCTCAAACTTACGGCTTTTCCAGACCAGCCGGAGGCCAGTTCTCGAGCTTCATGCCGAGAGTCAGGCCCTTGGAAGCGAGAACTTCTTTGATCTCGTTCAGCGACTTGCGGCCGAGGTTCGGTGTCTTCAGAAGCTCGGTTTCGGTACGCTGGATCAGATCGCCGATGTAATAAATGTTCTCTGCTTTCAGGCAGTTGGCCGAACGGACCGTCAGTTCAAGATCGTCTACCGGACGCAGCAGGATCGGATCGATCGGCGGCGCCTTTTCAACGACTTCTTCAACCGCTGTGCCTTGGAGATCAGCAAAGATCGACAGCTGATCCATCAGGATGCGGGCTGCGTTGCGCACAGCCTGCTCCGGCTCGATGACGCCGTTGGTCTCGATGTCGAGAACCAGGCGGTCGAGGTCGGTACGCTGTTCCACACGGGCGCTTTCCACAGCAAAGCTCACGCGGCGAACCGGCGAGAAGGAAGCGTCCAGTTGGATGGTACCGATGGAACGGTTGTCGTCATGGCTGGTGCGGACGGACACCGGCTGATAGCCGCGGCCCTTCTCCACCTTGACCTCCATGTCGATCTTGCCGCCAGCGGAGATGTGACAAATCACGTGTTCCGGATTGATCACTTCCACGTCGTGCGGCAGCTCGATATCGCTAGCCAAGACAGCGCCCTCGCCTTCCTTTTTCAAGGTCAGCACGACACTGTCGCGACCATGCAGCTTAAGCACTACGCCCTTGAGGTTGAGGAGGATGTCAACGACATCCTCCCGCACGCCATCAAGTGCGGAATACTCATGCAAAACGCCAGCGATAGTCACTTCGGTCGGAGCATAGCCCGGCATCGACGACAGCAGAATACGGCGCAGCGAATTGCCCAGGGTATGGGCGTAGCCGCGCTCGAACGGCTCCATCGACACGCGAGCGTGGGTGGCGGAAACCGGCTGTACGTCAATCAGACGAGGTTTCAGAAATTCCGAAGCGCTGTTTTGCATAGTCATTCCCTAAGAGCTAGCGATTACTTGGAGTAGAATTCCACAACGAGTTGTTCGTTGATATCGCTAGACAGTTCGGAACGTTCCGGAGCGGATTTGAAGACGCCTTCCATTTTCTTGGAGTCAACGGACACCCAAGTCGGGAAGCCGCCTTGCTCAGCCAGAGCCAGGCCTTCGACGATACGAGCCTGCTTCTTGGCCTTTTCGCGGACGGACACTACGTCACCGGCTTTAACCTGGTAGGACGGAATGTTCACAACCTGGCCGTTCACAACGATAGCCTTGTGGCTGACCAGCTGGCGCGCTTCGGCGCGAGTGGAGCCAAAGCCCATGCGATATACAACATTGTCCAGGCGGGACTCAAGCAGCTTCAGCAGGTTTTCACCCGTGGAGCCCTTGCGGCGAACAGCTTCCGCAAAGTAGTTGCGGAACTGACGCTCGAGTACGCCGTAGATGCGGCGGATTTTCTGCTTTTCACGCAGCTGAACGCCGTAGTCGGACAGGCGGCCGCGACGGGCGCCATGCTGACCAGGAGCGGTGTCCAGTTTGCATTTGGAATCCAGTGCACGACGCGCGCTCTTCAGGAAAAGGTCGGTGCCTTCACGACGAGCGAGCTTACACTTCGGGCCAATATAACGTGCCATGTTCTCACACTCTCCGAATTAAATACGACGTTTTTTGGGCGGACGGCAACCGTTGTGCGGTACCGGCGTCACGTCGGAGATGCTGGTGATCTTGAAGCCCAGCGAGTTGAGTGCGCGAACAGCGGATTCACGACCCGGGCCCGGGCCTTTAATACGAACTTCGAGGTTCTTCACACCGTATTCTTGGGCAACTTTACCAGCGTGCTCTGCAGCTACCTGAGCGGCAAAGGGTGTACTCTTGCGCGAGCCCTTAAAACCAGCGCCGCCAGAGGTAGCCCAAGACAGTGCATTGCCTTGACGGTCGGTGATAGTGATGATGGTGTTGTTGAACGAAGCGTGCACGTGCACGATACCTTCGCTAACAGACTTGCGCACTTTTTTACGTACACGGACAGCTGTGTTTGCTTTAGCCATTCTCTGTGTTCCTTAAAATTACTTCTTGCCGGCGATCGCCTTACGCGGTCCCTTACGGGTACGCGCGTTAGTGCGAGTGCGCTGACCGCGGCACGGCAAGCCGCGACGATGGCGGAAGCCGCGATAGCAGCCCATGTCCATCAGACGCTTGATGCTCATGGTGATTTCGCGACGCAGGTCACCTTCAACGGTGAACTTAGCCACTTGATCACGCAGAGTTTCCATTTCAGCTTCAGTCAGATCCTTCACCTTGGTGGAGGGATTCACGCCAGCAGCAGCACAAATTTGCTGCGCGCGAGTCTGACCGATGCCGAAAATTGCCTGCAGGCCGATAACGGCATGCGCATGATTGGGGATATTTACCCCTGCAATACGGGCCATACTCTTTCCTTAAGCCTTAAGACCTTGAAAAGTTTGCGATTGTATCACGCAAATCCAGGTCTAACAAATGTTAGCCTTGCTTTTGCTTGTGACGCGGGTCCGTGCAGATCACGCGAACCACGCGATTGCGACGAATAATTTTGCAATTACGGCAAATCTTCTTTACAGAAGGCTGTACTCGCATGTTCAGATCCTTTCAAATCCTAAAAGAGCGAATGCGTTACTTCGCGCGGAACACAATTCGGGCGCGGGACAGATCGTATGGAGTCAACTCCACAGTCACCTTGTCACCTGGCAGGATGCGGATGTAGTGCATCCGCATCTTCCCAGAGATATGCCCGAGTACCACGTGTCCATTTTCGAGCTTGATCTTGAAAGTTGCGCTAGGCAAATTTTCCAAGATCTCGCCTTGCATCTGGATAGTGTCTTCCTTAGCCATATAACCCAGTGTGAACTCGTGTGTCAGCGGGTAAGGGCATTGCCTTTGAAGTTAGCCTTCTTCAGCAAGCTCTCGTATTGATGCGACAACACATAGGACTGCACCTGCGCCATGAAGTCCATCGTCACCACCACCATGATCAGCAGCGATGTACCGCCGAAGTAGAACGGTACGTTCCACTTCAGGATCAGGAATTCCGGCATCAGGCAGACCAGCGTGATGTAGATCGCACCGATCAGTGTCAGCCGCAGGATGATCTTCTCAATGTAACGAGAAGTCTGCTCACCTGGACGGATGCCCGGGATGAACGCCCCGCTCTTCTTCAGGTTGTCAGCCGTTTCCTTCGGGCTGAAAACCAGCGCCGTGTAGAAATAGCAGAAGAAGATGATCGCCGCCGCGTACAGCAGCACATAGATCGGCTGACCCGGATGCAGCTTGTCAGCCACGCCCTTCAACCAAGACATGTGCTCGCCCTGGCCAAACCAGCCGATAACGGTGGCAGGGAACAGGATGATGCTGGAGGCGAAGATCGGAGGAATCACCCCCGCCATGTTGAGCTTGAGCGGCAAATGCGTGCTCTGGCCCTGCATGACGCGGTTGCCCACCTGACGCTTGGCATAGTTCACCAGAACTTTGCGCTGGCCACGCTCGGCGTAGACCACCACGAAAGTCACCAGGATCACTGCGACAAACAGCAAGATGGCAAACGGAATGGGCAAAGAGCCCTGACTGGTCAGAGTCAGGGTTTTACCAATGGCAGCCGGAACACCTGAAGCGATACCCGCGCAGATGATCAACGAGATACCGTTGCCGATACCCCGCTCGGTGATCTGTTCACCCAACCACATCAAGAACATGGTACCGGTAACCAGACACACTACGGATGTCAGATAAAACTCCCACTGAGCAGTCATCACCAGGTTTGGCTGCTTGTACAACATCACCGCGATGCCGAAACTTTGGAAAGTCGCCAGCGCCACAGTGGCATAACGCGTGTACTGGGTTATCTTGCGACGTCCCGCATCGCCTTCCTTCTTCAGCTGTTTCAGCGTCGGAATCACTTCCGCCGCCAACTGCAGAATGATGGAAGCCGAGATATACGGCGTGATGCCCAAGGCAAACACGGTAAACCTCGAGAGGGCACCGCCCGAGAACATGTTGAACATGTCGAGCAGGCCCGTCTGCGATGTGTGGAACAACTTCGCTAGCTCGGCAGGATTGACGCCCGGAACCGGAATGTGGGCACCGATACGGAAAACGATCAGCGCGCCAATCAGGAACCAGATGCGACGTTTCAGATCACCAAACTTATTGGCATTTGCCACTAGAGAAGTATTCGCCACAGATAAATGCCTTATTCAATACTGCCGCCGGCAGCTTCGATGGCAGCGCGGGCACCGGCGGTAGCGCCGATACCACGCAGTTTCACTGCGCGCTCAATCTTGCCGGACAGAACCACTTTGGCCACCAGGGCTTGAGCGGATACCAGACCAGCTTGCTTGAGAGACAGCAGATCGATTTCGTTAACCGGCAGCAGGTTCAGTTCGGACAGGCGAACCTCAGCAACCTTGCGAGCGGTCAGCGACTTGAAGCCACGCTTCGGCAGGCGACGTTGCAGCGGCATTTGACCGCCTTCGAAGCCTACCTTGTGGAAACCACCGGCACGGCTCTTCTGACCCTTGTGGCCGCGGCCGCAAGTTTTGCCCAGGCCGCTGCCAATGCCACGGCCGACACGGCGCTTGGCATGCTTGGCGCCGACGCCCGGTTGTACGGTGTTCAGCAGCATCTCTTAGCCCTCGAATTTGAGCAGGTAGCTGATCTTGTTGATCATGCCACGGTTTTCAGGGGTATCGAGCACTTCAACGGTCTGGCGGATCTTGCGCAGACCCAGACCACGGGCGCAGGCCTTGTGAGACTCCAGGCGACCGATCAGGCTCTTTACCAGAGTGACCTTTACAGTCTTGGCGTTACTCATGACCCACCCCCAGGATGTCCTCGACGCTCAGGCCACGCTTGGCAGCGATTTGCGCCGGGGTGTTGATGTTGCTCAGGCCATTCAGGGTTGCACGCACCACGTTGTACGGGTTGGTGGAACCATGAATCTTGGCCGAAACATTGTGAACACCCATTGCATCAAAGATCGCGCGCATCGGGCCGCCAGCCTTCACGCCGGTACCTTCTTTGGCCGGCTGGATGAAGACGGTGGTGGCACCGTGCTTGCCGATAACGGTGTGTTGCAGCGTACCGTTCTTCAGCGGGATCTTAACCATGTTGTGGCGGGCTTGTTCCATTGCCTTTTGTACGGCAACCGGAACTTCCTTGGAACGGCCCTTACCCATGCCGATACCGCCGTCGCCATCACCAACCACGGTCAGGGCGGAGAAAGCCATGATACGGCCGCCCTTAACCACTTTGGTGACGCGGTTGACGCTGATCATTTTCTCGACCAGACCGTCGCCGCGATCTTCCATTTCGTGCTTAGCCATTCTTCACTCCGAATTAGAATACGAGGCCGTGTTCGCGAGCGGCGTCAGCCAGGGCCTTCATGCGACCGTGGTATTTGAAACCGGAGCGGTCGAAGGCCACGTTCACGATGCCAGCGGCTTTTGCCTTTTCGGCAATGCGCTTGCCGATCACGGCCGCAGCTGCCACGTTGCCGCCATTGGCGAGCTCAGCGCGGACTTCTGCTTCCAGCGAAGAAGCGCTGGCCAGTACCTTGCTGCCGGTCTCGTCAATGATCTGGGCATAAATGTGGCTATTGGTGCGATGCACAGAGAGGCGCACCATCTTGAGCTCCGCAATCCGTGCACGGGTTTTACGTGCGCGGCGGAGTCGAGCTTGTTTCTTGTCCATGTCAGTGCCTCAGTTACTTCTTCTTGGTTTCTTTCAGAACCACAACCTCGTCGGCATAACGAACGCCCTTGCCCTTGTAGGGCTCCGGCGAGCGGTAAGCGCGGATCTCGGCTGCGACCTGACCAACGAGCTGCTTGTTAGCGCCCTTGACCAGAATCTCGGTCTGAGTCGGAGTCTCAACCTTGATGCCTTCGGGCATCTTGTGAGCCACCGGGTGCGAGAAACCCAGAGACAGGTTCAGGGTATCGCCTTGGGCTTGGGCACGATAGCCCACGCCGACCAGCTGCAGCTTCTTCTCGAAGCCCTTCGATACGCCGTTCACCATGTTGTTCAGCAGGGCACGCAGGGTGCCGGACATGGCACGTGCGAACTTGCTGTCGTTCTTGGCAGCGAAAGTCAGCTGGTTGTTGTCCAGCTTCACTTCCACGTCGTTGCACAGAGCGGTGCTCAGGGAGCCCAAGGCGCCCTTAACAGTCACTTCTGCAGCGCCGAACTTCACTTCGACGCCGGCCGGGATGGCTACCGGATTCTTAGCTACGCGAGACATTTGACCCCCTTACGCCACGACGCAGAGCAGTTCGCCGCCGATACCGGCTGCGCGTGCCTTGCGATCGGTCATCACGCCCTTGGAGGTGGACAGAATCGCCACGCCCAGACCATTCATGACCTTCGGGATTTCGGTGGAGCCCTTGTACACGCGCAGGCCAGGACGGGATACGCGCTCGATGCGCTCGATCACCGGACGGCCAGCGTAGTACTTGAGCTGGATATCAAGAACAGGCTTCTTCTCTTCGCCGGCAACGGCGAAGTCTTCGATGTAGCCTTCTTCCTTCAGCACCTGCGCCAGCGCAACCTTCAGCTTCGAGCAAGGCATGGAAACCTTGACCTTGGAAGCGGTTTGGCCGTTGCGGATGCGGGTCAACATATCGGAAATAGGATCGTGCATGCTCATTCTATGTGTCTCCTATTACCAGCTGGCCTTCACAACACCCGGAATCTCGCCCTTCATGGCGATCTCACGCAGTTTGTTGCGACCCAGGCCGAATTTACGGAACACACCACGCGGACGACCGGTCACGGCGCAGCGACGACGCTGGCGAACCGGAGAAGCGTTGCGCGGCAGTTGCTGCAGTTGCAGGCGGGCGGCGAAACGCTCTTCTTCCGAGAGGTTCTGGTTGTTGATGGTGGCGATCAGGGCTTCACGCTTGGCAGCAAACTTATTGGCCAGCTTGACGCGCTTTTCTTCACGGTTAATCAGTGCAAGTCGTGCCATGTGCTTAACCCTTGAACGGGAACTTGAACGCGGCCAGCAGAGCGCGGGCCTCTTCGTCAGTCTTCGCCGTGGTGGTGATAGTGATGTTCATACCACGCAGAGCATCGATCTTGTCGTACTCGATTTCCGGGAAGATGATCTGTTCTTTAACGCCCATGTTGTAGTTGCCACGGCCATCAAAGGACTTGGCAGATACACCACGGAAGTCGCGAACGCGCGGCAAAGCGATGGTTACCAGGCGGTCCAAGAACTCGTACATGCGTTCGCGACGCAGAGTTACCTTGCAACCTACCGGGTAGTTGTCGCGAATCTTGAAGCCTGCGATGGACTTGCGAGCGGTGGTGACAACCGGCTTCTGGCCGGCGATCTTTTCCAGGTCGCCCACGGCGAATTCCATTACCTTCTTATCGGCAACGGCTTCGCCCACGCCCATGTTCACGGTGATCTTCTCGATACGCGGAACTTGCATGATCGACTTGTAGCCGAACTGTTTCATCAGTTCTGGCACTACGCTGTCTTTGTAGAAATCGTAGAGACGTGCCATGTTAGCTCCTTAGGCGCCGATAACTTCGCCGCTGGACTTGAACACGCGCACCTTGCGGCCGTCTTCAAGAACCTTGAAGCCTACGCGGTCAGCCTTTTGGCTTGCCGGATTGAAAATCGCGACGTTGGAAGCATCGATGGGCATGGTCTTCTCGACGATGCCGCCAGCTACGCCACGTACCGGGTTCGGCTTCTGGTGTTTCTTGGCGACATTCACGCCTTCAACTACCAGCTTGGTTTCCAGAACACGCAGGACGGTACCGCGCTTGCCTTTGTCTTTACCGGTGATTACTACGACTTCATCACCTTTACGAATTTTGCGCATGTGACCTCCTTACAGCACTTCAGGAGCCAGCGATACGATCTTCATGAAGCGTTCGGTACGCAGTTCACGCGTAACGGGCCCGAAGATACGTGTGCCGATCGGCTCAAGCTTGTTGTTGAGCAGTACGGCAGCATTGCTGTCAAACTTGATCAAAGAGCCATCCGGACGGCGCACGCCTTTGGCAGTGCGTACCACGACCGCGTTGTATACGTCGCCTTTTTTGACGCGACCACGCGGAGCGGCATCCTTGATGCTCACCTTGATGATGTCACCTACGCTAGCATAGCGACGCTTGGAGCCACCCAGCACCTTGATGCACATAACGTGACGCGCACCAGTGTTGTCAGCGACCTCAAGCATGGTCTGCATTTGGATCATTTGAGATTACCTTTCTAATCCAACTTTATCCGTCACTTTCCACTGCCGTTAGCTTGGGCGCGATGCCAGGCTCGAACAGCGGAAACGCCACAGATCATTCTGTGGCGTATCAAACGGCCAGTTTTGGACCCCGTAAGGGCGGAACTCCTGCACGAAGAGTGCAGGAGATGGCCATTATACAGAGGACCGAGGTCCTCTGCAAGCTTTATACCTGGCGAGATTTCTCAACCAGGCCAGTTACCACCCACGATTTGGTCTTCGAGAGCGGGCGGGACTCGCTGATTACTACGATGTCGCCAGCCTTGAACTCGTTGTTTTCGTCGTGTGCGTGGAACTTCTTGGAGCGACGGATGATCTTGCCGTAGATCGGGTGCTTTACTTTGCGCTCGACCAGTACGGTCACGGTCTTATCCATCTTGTCGCTGACCACAACGCCGGTCAGCGTACGTACCACTTTGGTTTCGCTCATCTTAAACTGCCTTTTCTTTCAGAACGGTACGAACACGAGCGATGTCGCGACGCACTTTCTTCAGTTCAGAGGTCTTGGCGAGTTGCTGAGTAGCGTGCTGCATGCGCAGCGCAAACTGGGCCTTCAGCAGGCTCAGCAGTTCCGCCTTCAGCTCTTCAACAGTTTTGGCTTTCAGTTCGGACGCTTTCATTACTGACCTACCTGTTTGGTTACGAACACAGTGGCGATCGGCAACTTAGCTGCGGCCAGACGGAAAGCTTCGCGAGCGAGTTCCTCGGATACGCCATCCATTTCGTACAGCATCTTGCCAGGCTGAATCTCAGCCACGTAGTACTCCGGAGAGCCCTTACCCCCGCCCATACGGACTTCGGCCGGCTTGGAGGTGATCGGTTTGTCCGGGAAGATACGGATCCAGATGCGGCCACCACGCTTGATGTGACGAGTCATCGCACGACGCGCAGCTTCGATCTGACGCGCGGTCAGACGACCACGACCAACAGCCTTCAGACCGAAATCACCAAAGCTCACCTTATTGCCACGAGTGGCGATACCGGTGTTACGGCCTTTGTGCTGTTTGCGGTACTTGAGTCTAGTTGGCTGCAGCATTGCGGGCACCCTTTCTCATTTTCTTCTCGGGAGCTGCCGGCGTAGCCACAACTTGGCCCGGCTTCAGCTCGCCTTTGTATACCCATACCTTGATGCCGATGATACCGTAGGTAGTCTTGGCTTCGGAGGTAGCGTAATCCACGTCAGCGCGCAGGGTATGCAGCGGAACGCGGCCTTCGCGGTACCATTCGCTACGCGCGATGTCGATACCGTTCAGACGACCGGACGACATGATCTTGATGCCTTCGGCACCCAGACGCATGGCGTTTTGCATGGCGCGCTTCATGGCGCGACGGAACATAACACGCTTTTCCAGCTGGGAAGCGATGCCGTCGGCGATGATTTGCGCGTCCAGTTCCGGCTTGCGAACTTCTTCGATGTTCACGTGAACCGGCACGCCCAGGCGCTTTTGCAGTTCTTGCTTCAGAACTTCAATGTCTTCGCCCTTCTTGCCAATCACCACGCCCGGACGGGCGCTGTGAATGGTGATGCGGGCGGACTTGGCCGGACGCTCGATGGTTACGCGGCCAACCGAAGCGTGACCCAGACGCTTCTTCAGGAATTCGCGAACTTCGATATCCTGCTTCAGCATTTCCGGGAAGTTCTGCGAAGACGCGAACCACTTGGAAGACCAGTTTTTGTTAACGGCAAGACGGAATCCCGTCGGATGAATCTTCTGACCCATTTCTTACCCCTTAATTGCCAACGGTCAACGAGATGTGGCAGGTCTGCTTTTCGATGCGATTGCCACGACCCTTAGCACGGGCAGTGAAACGCTTCAGACTAGCGCCCTTGTCAACAAAGATGCTGGTGACACGCAGGGTGTCGATGTCAGCGCCTTCGTTGTGTTCGGCGTTAGCGATTGCAGATTCCAGCACTTTCTTGATGATTACCGCGCCCTTCTTCGGGGAGAAGGCCAGGATATTCAGCGCCTGATCAACGGGCTTGCCGCGGACCAGATCGGCCACCAGACGACACTTTTGTGCCGACAGGCGAACACTTTTCAGATTTGCAGATACTCTCATCGCTTCACCTTACTTCTTCTTCGCCTTCTTATCGGCAGCATGGCCTTTGAAGGTGCGAGTCAGCGAGAATTCACCCAGTTTGTGGCCGACCATGTTTTCAGAAACATAGACGGGAACGTGAGTGCGACCGTTGTGTACAGCGATGGTCAAACCAATGAAGTCCGGCAGGATGGTCGAACGACGGGACCAGGTCTTGATCGGACGCTTGTCGCTGGTTGCCCGTACCGCATCCACCTTCTTCAGGAGATGCAGGTCAACGAACGGGCCTTTTTTCTGCGAACGTGCCATTGTCAATTACCCTTTGTTGGAATAGCGACGGCGTACGATCATGTTGTCGGTACGCTTGTTGCGACGGGTACGGAAGCCCTTAGCCGGAGTGCCCCATGGGCTCACCGGTACGCGGCCTTCGCCAGTGCGGCCTTCACCACCACCATGCGGGTGATCGATCGGGTTCATCGCCGTACCGCGAACGGTCGGACGGATGCCGCGCCAACGAGTAGCACCGGCCTTGCCCAGCTTGCGCAGGGAGTGCTCTTCGTTACCCACTTCGCCAACGGTCGCACGGCAATCGACGTGCACCAGGCGGATCTCGCCAGAGCGCAGACGCAGTTGAGCGTACACGCCTTCACGAGCCAGCAGCATTGCAGAAGCGCCAGCGGAGCGAACCATCTGAGCGCCCTTGCCGGGTTGCATTTCCACGCAGTGGATAGTGGTACCCACCGGGATGTTGCGGATCGGCAGAGCGTTACCGGCCTTGATCGGAGCCTCGGAACCGGACAGCAGAACCGCGCCAACCTTCACGCCACGCGGGGCGATGATGTAGCGGCGTTCGCCATCGGCGTAGCACAACAGAGCGATGTGGGCAGTGCGGTTCGGATCGTATTCGATGCGTTCCACTTTTGCCGGGATGCCATCCTTGTTGCGACGGAAGTCGATCAGACGGTAGTGCTTCTTGTGGCCACCACCGCGATGACGCGTGGTGATGTGACCATTGTGATTGCGACCACCGGTGGAGTTTTTCTTCTCAACCAGGGCAGCGTGCGGAGCACCCTTGTGCAGGTCAGGGTTTACCACCTTGACGACAGCACGGCGACCCGCGGAAGTCGGTTTTACCTTAACGATAGGCATGCTCTATCTCCTTACTCCGCCGCGGCCGGGGTAGCGGTCAGGTCGATTTCTTGACCTTCAACCAGGCTAACGTAGGCCTTTTTCCAGTCACTGCGACGACCGATGCTACGGCCGAAACGCTTAACCTTGCCCTTGACGTTCACAGTGGAAACGCCTTCAACTTTTACGTTGAACAGCATTTCAACAGCGGCCTTGATTTCCGGCTTGGTTGCGTCTTTAGCAACACGGAACGCCATTTGCTGGTTCTTCTCAGCAATCATGGTGCTCTTTTCGGAAACGATCGGAGCAAGGATTACTTGCAACAGACGTTCTTGGTTCATGCCCACTGCTCCTCCAGTTGCTTCACGGCGTCGCGGGTGATCACGGTCTTCTTGAAGCGCAGCAGGCTGTACGGGTCAGCTTGTTGAGCTTCGATAACCAGCACGTTCGGCAGGTTACGCGAAGACAGATACAGGTTTTCGTTCAGCTCGCCAGTGATGAACAGAGCTTGCTCCAGACCCATCGGCTGCACAGTGCCCACGAATTCCTTGGTCTTCGGGCTGGCTACATTCAGCTCGTCCACGATGATCAGACGCTCGTCACGCACCAGCTGCGACAGGATAGCTGCCATACCAGCACGGAACATCTTGCGGTTGATCTTCTGGGTGAAGTTCTCGTCCGGCTTGTTCGGGAAGGCGCGGCCACCACCACGACGGTTCGGGGTGGAAGTCATACCTGCACGAGCGTTACCAGTGCCCTTCTGACGGAACGGCTTCTTGGTCGAGTGCTTCACTTCGGCACGAGTCAGCTGGGCACGGTTGCCGCTACGGGCGTTCGCCAGGAACGCGGTAACAACTTGGTGTACCAGAGCTTCGTTGTAGTCGCGGCCGAACAGGGAGTCGGACACTTGCAGGCTACCAACAGCCTTGCCTTGGGTATTGATTACATTCAATTCCATCACGCACCCGCTTTCACGCTAGGACGCACGACTACGTCGCCGTTCTTGGCACCCGGGACTGCGCCCTTAACCAGGATCAGCTGACGCTCGGCGTCGATACGAACGATCTCGAGGCACTGAACCGTGCTCTTGACGTTACCGTACTGACCGGCCATGCGCTTGCCCGGGAATACACGACCCGGATCCTGAGCTTGACCAATGGAACCCGGCGTATTGTGCGAACGCGAGTTACCGTGGGAAGCACGGTTGGAAGAGAAGTTGTGACGCTTGATCACACCGGAGAAGCCCTTACCCTTGGAGGTACCGGTCACATCAACCAGTTGACCAACGGAGAAGGTTTCAACAGCGACAGCATCGCCCAGCTTCAGGTTGGAGACAGCTTCGGCGGACAGAGCGAACTCTACCAGAACCTCACCTGCTTCAACGCCAGCCTTGGCGAAGTGGCCGGCTGCAGCCTTGTTTACACGATTGGCCTTCTTGGAGCCAAAAGTGACCTGAACGGCATTGTAGCCGTCAGTTTCTGCAGTTTTGATTTGCGTGACGCGGTTAGCGGACATGTCCAGCACAGTTACCGGGATGGTTGCGCCATCTTCGGCAAAAATGCGGGTCATGCCGACTTTGCGACCGACAAGACCTAAACTCATGTTTATTTCCTTTTTCAGGCGCCGATTGCGATTGACCGGCATAAAAAACACGACATAAAAAACAAAAACGGACTCGCCTAAATGGCGAGTCCGCTAATGTATCACAGAAAATTCAAGAATCGCAAGCACTTAGCTTGCAAACCCTTGAACTTAAGCGATTACTGCAGCTTGATTTCCACATCCACACCGGCCGGCAGGTCGAGCTTCATCAGAGCATCAACAGTCTTGTCGGTCGGGTCTACGATGTCCATCAGACGCAGGTGAGTGCGGATTTCCAGCTGGTCGCGGGAAGTCTTGTTCACGTGCGGGGAGCGCAGAACGTTGAAACGCTCGATCTTGGTCGGCAGCGGAACCGGGCCCTTGACTACGGCGCCGGTACGCTTAGCGGTTTCAACGATTTCCTGAGCGGAACGATCGATCAGGTTGTAATCGAACGCCTTCAGGCGGATGCGGATCTTTTGGCTAGACATGAAAAATCTCCGCTTCCGTTACTTGAGGATCTTGGCAACCACGCCGGCGCCGACGGTACGGCCGCCTTCGCGGATAGCGAAGCGCAGACCTTCTTCCATGGCGATCGGTGCGATCAGTTCAACGGAGATTTCCACGTTGTCGCCCGGCATTACCATTTCCACGCCTTCAGCCAGCTTGATCGCGCCGGTCACGTCGGTCGTACGGAAGTAGAACTGCGGACGGTAGTTCGCGAAGAACGGGGTGTGACGGCCACCTTCGTCCTTGGACAGCACGTACACGGAAGCTTGGAACTCGGTGTGCGGGGTGATGGAACCCGGCTTGGCCAGAACCTGGCCGCGCTCAACGTCTTCACGCTTGGTGCCGCGCAGCAGCACGCCCACGTTGTCGCCAGCTTGACCTTGGTCCAGCAGCTTGCGGAACATTTCCACGCCGGTGCAGGTGGTCTTCACGGTAGCCTTCAGGCCCACGATTTCCAGTTCTTCACCAACCTTCACGATACCGCGCTCAACGCGACCGGTCACCACAGTGCCACGACCGGAGATCGAGAACACGTCTTCGATCGGCAGCAGGAACGGCTTGTCGATGGCGCGTTCCGGAGTCGGGATGTAGGAGTCCAGAGCAGCAGCCAGACGGAAGATGGACGGTTCGCCCATTTCGGATTGGTCGCCTTCCAGCGCCAGACGAGCGGAGCCGATCACGATCGGGGTGTCGTCGCCCGGGAAGTCGTAGGAAGACAGCAGATCGCGCACTTCCATTTCCACCAGTTCCAGCAGCTCAGCGTCGTCAACCAGGTCAGCCTTGTTCAGGTAAACGATGATGTACGGCACACCAACCTGACGGGACAGCAGGATGTGTTCGCGGGTTTGCGGCATCGGACCATCAGCGGCCGAGCAAACCAGGATCGCGCCGTCCATCTGGGCAGCACCGGTAATCATGTTCTTAACGTAGTCAGCGTGACCCGGGCAGTCTACGTGAGCGTAGTGGCGCGCTTCGGTTTCGTATTCAACGTGCGCGGTATTGATGGTAATACCACGAGCCTTCTCTTCCGGCGCGCTGTCGATCTGGGAGTAATCCTTAGCTTCGCCACCGAACTTCTTGGACAGAATGGTGGTGATAGCGGCGGTCAGGGTGGTCTTACCGTGGTCAACGTGACCGATGGTGCCGACGTTTACGTGCGGTTTGGTCCGCTCAAACTTTTCTTTTGCCATTTTGCAAAAATCCTTAATTAAAGAACATTAGATCGGGACTGGCCGGACAAATCGAGATGCCGGCCAGCCTCAGCGCGCATTACTTCTTGGCGGCCATTACGGCTTCAGCAACGTGCTTCGGAGCCTCGGAGTAGTGCTTGAACTCCATGGAGTAAGTAGCACGGCCTTGGGTCGCGGAACGCAGGTCGGTGGAGTAACCGAACATCTCGGCCAGCGGTACTTCGGCCTTGATCTTCTTGCCACCCAAACCGTCATCGTCCATGCCTTGAACCATGCCGCGGCGACGGTTCAGGTCACCCATCACGTCACCCATGTACTCTTCCGGAGTTTCCACTTCCACGGCCATCATCGGCTCGAGGATGCACGGACCGGCGCGGCGCATGGCTTCCTTGAATGCCAGCGAGCCTGCCAGTTCGAACGCGATCTGCGAGGAGTCGACGTCGTGGTAGGAACCGAAGGTCAGACGCACAGTCACGTCCACCACCGGGAAGCCGGCAAGGATACCGCTACCCAGAGTGTTCTGGATACCCTTGTCGACGGACGGAATGAATTCACGCGGAATCACGCCACCCTTGATCTCGTCGAAGAACTTGTAGCCCTGGCCTTCGCCGGACGGTTCCAACGTGATCACGGCATGACCGTACTGACCCTTACCACCAGACTGCTTAACGTGCTTACCTTCAACATCGGTAACCGTCTTGGTGATGGTTTCGCGGTAGGCCACTTGCGGGGCGCCGACGTTGGCTTCCACGCCGAATTCGCGCTTCATGCGGTCAACCAGAATTTCCAGGTGCAGTTCGCCCATACCGGAAATGATGGTCTGGCCGGATTCTTCGTCGGTACGCACGCGGAACGACGGGTCTTCCTTGGCCAGGCGGTTCAGGGCCACACCCATCTTTTCCTGGTCAGCCTTGGTCTTCGGCTCAACGGCTACGTGAATCACCGGATCCGGGAACTCCATGCGCTCCAGGATGATTTCGGCGTCAACGGCGCACAGGGTTTCACCGGTGGTGACTTCCTTCAGGCCGATGGCGGCGGCGATGTCGCCGGCGCGCACTTCGTCGATTTCCTTACGGTCGTTGGCGTGCATCTGCACGATACGGCCGATACGCTCTTTCTTGCCCTTGACCGAGTTCAGCACGGTGTCGCCGGACTTCACCACGCCGGAGTAGACGCGGAAGAAGGTCAGCTGGCCCACGTACGGGTCGTTCATCAGCTTGAACGCCAGAGCCGAGAACGGCTCTTCGTCGGAAGCGTGACGCTCGGCTTCCACGCCGTCGGTTTCGCCCTTGATCGCCGGAACTTCAACCGGCGACGGCAGCAGCTCAATCACGGCGTCCAGCATGCGCTGAACACCCTTGTTCTTGAACGCGGAACCGCACAGCATCGGCTGGATTTCGCACTTCAGGGTACGCTCGCGCAGACCGGCGATGATTTCTTCCTCGGTCAGCGCTTCGCCGCCCAGGTACTTGTCCATCATCTCGTCGCTGACTTCGGCAGCGGCTTCGACCATCTTCTCGCGCCATTCTTCGGCAACGGCAACCAGGTCGGCCGGGATTTCGCCATATTCGAACTTCATGCCTTGAGAGGCTTCGTCCCAAATGATGGCTTTCATCTTCAGCAGGTCAACCACGCCGCTGAAACCGTCTTCAGCGCCGATCGGCACAACGATAGGCACCGGATTGCCGCGCAGACGGGTTTTCACCTGTTCTACGGCACGGAAGAAGTTGGCGCCTTGACGGTCCATCTTGTTCACGAAGGCAATACGCGGAACCTTGTACTTGTTAGCCTGACGCCATACGGTTTCAGACTGCGGCTGCACGCCGCCCACAGCGCAGTACACCATCACGGCGCCGTCCAGAACGCGCATGGAACGCTCCACCTCAATGGTGAAGTCCACGTGTCCCGGGGTGTCGATGATGTTGAAACGGTGCTCGGGGAATTGCATCCCCATGCCCTTCCAGAACGTGGTGGTGGCGGCGGAGGTGATGGTGATGCCACGCTCCTGCTCTTGCTCCATCCAGTCCATGGTAGCGGCGCCGTCGTGAACCTCGCCGATCTTGTGGTTCACACCGGTGTAAAACAGAATACGCTCGGTAGTAGTCGTCTTACCGGCGTCAATGTGAGCGGAGATACCGATATTACGGTAGCGCTCGATGGGGGTTTTCCGTGCCACGGTTTACACCTTAAAAAGTGAACTAGCTTAGAAACGGAAGTGCGAGAAGGCCTTGTTGGCTTCTGCCATGCGGTGCACTTCGTCACGCTTCTTCATCGCGCCGCCACGGCCTTCAGCCGCGTCGATCAGCTCACCAGCCAGGCGCAGGTCCATGGACTTTTCGCCGCGCTTGCGCGCAGCGTCACGCAGCCAGCGCATGGCCAGGGCCATACGACGGGACGGACGGACTTCAACAGGAACTTGATAGTTTGCACCACCTACGCGGCGGCTCTTCACTTCCACCACCGGCTTGGCGTTGGACAGTGCGGTGTTGAACACTTCGATAGCGTTCTTGCCGGTTTTCTTTTCGATCTGTTCCAGCGCGCCGTAGATGATGCGTTCTGCAACAGACTTCTTGCCGTCGATCATCACGACGTTCATGAATTTGGAGAGATCCTGGGAACCGAACTTCGGATCCGGCAGAATTTCACGCTTGGGGACTTCTCTGCGACGTGGCATGTTACTTCCTTAATTATTCAGTTGAGCTCTACTTGCTCATGACTACCCAACGGAGCAGTCACTTACTAGACGACCCTGAGTGTTGATCAGGCCGCCTTGAGTACGTCCCAATTACTTAGGACGCTTGGCGCCGTACTTGGAGCGAGCTTGCTTACGGTCTTTCACGCCAGCGGTATCCAGGGAACCGCGCACGGTGTGGTAACGCACACCCGGCAAGTCCTTGACACGACCGCCGCGGATCAGCACCACGGAGTGTTCCTGCAGGTTGTGGCCTTCACCGCCGATGTACGAAATGACTTCGAAACCGTTGGTCAGACGAACCTTGCACACTTTACGCAGAGCCGAGTTCGGCTTCTTCGGAGTGGTGGTGTAAACACGGGTGCACACGCCACGCTTCTGCGGGCAGGCTTCCAGCGCAGGCACCTTGCTCTTCGCCGTGATGGCGACGCGGCCCTTGCGAACGAGTTGGTTAATGGTTGGCATTACTATCAGTTCCTAGTTGAAGCTTCCCGGAAGCAACACGCCTCCAGAAAGGACGGAGGATTATATTTTAGTCAACGGCTTACCGTCAAATAAAAAACGCCGCCCCAGCAACGTTAACCGTTGATGGAGCAGCGTTTTTTCAACACTTGGCCGCGAGGCCCAGCTTAGTCGTCGCTTTCCAGCGCGGCCGGAGCCGGATCGAACAGCTGCGAATCGCCAGCGTCCAGGCCCAGGTGTTGACGGCGACGGGTGCGGTGGTAGGCGAGACCGGTGCCGGCCGGAATCAGACGGCCGACGATCACGTTTTCCTTCAGACCGCGCAGGTCGTCCTTCTTGCCCATGATGGCCGCTTCGGTCAGCACGCGCGTGGTTTCCTGGAAGGAAGCCGCGGAGATGAACGAGTCGGTGGACAGCGAAGCCTTGGTGATACCCAGCAGCACGTTTTCGTACTGCGCCGGCTCCTTGCCTTCCGCCATCATCTTGTCGTTCATTTCCAGCACGTCGGCGCGCTCCACCTGCTCGCCCTGGATGAATTCGGTGTCGCCGCTGTCGGAGATGACCACGCGACGCAGCATCTGGCGAATGATCACCTCGATGTGCTTGTCGTTGATCTTCACGCCCTGCAGACGATACACCTCCTGCACTTCCTGAACGATGTAGCGGGCCAGCGCCTCGATACCCTGCAGACGCAGGATGTCATGCGGATCGACCGGACCGTCGACGATGGATTCGCCGCGGTTCACTACCTGGCCGTCGTGGACCAGCACGTGCTTGTCCTTCGGGATCAGGTTTTCGTAGCCGCTGCCTTCCAGATCGGTGATGATCAGGCGCTGCTTGCCCTTGGTGTCCTTACCGAACGATACGGTACCGGTCACTTCGGCCAGCATGCCGGCATCCTTCGGCGAACGGGCTTCGAACAGCTCGGCCACGCGCGGCAGACCACCGGTAATGTCGCGGGTCTTGGACGATTCCTGCGGGATACGGGCCAGCACTTCGCCCTTGCCCACATCCTGACCGTCGCGCACGGTGATGATGGCGCCGACCTGGAAGGTGATCGATACCGACGCATCGGAACCGGCCAGCTTCACTTCGTTGCCGCTGTCGTCGAGCAGCTTCACCAACGGACGCAGCATCTTCGACTGGGCGCCAGCGCGGCGTTTCGGGTCGATGACCACCAGCGTGGACAGGCCGGTCACTTCGTCGGTCTGCTTGGCTACGGTCACGCCTTCTTCGACGTTCTCGAACTTCACGCGGCCAGCGTACTCGGTGATGATCGGACGGGTGTGCGGGTCCCAGGTGGCCAGCACGGTGCCTGCCTTGATCTGTAGACCGTCGGTCACCATCAGGGTCGCGCCGTACGGCACCTTGTGACGCTCGCGCTCACGGCCCATATCGTCGTGGATCACCACTTCGCCGGAGCGGGTGATGACGATCAGCTCGCCCTTGGTATTCGCCACGTAGCGCATCTGGCTGGAGAAGCGCACGGTACCGTTGGACTTGCCTTCCACCTGGCTGGCGGCTGCGTTTCGAGACGCGGCACCACCGATGTGGAAGGTACGCATGGTCAGCTGGGTACCCGGCTCACCAATCGACTGCGCAGCGATCACGCCCACGGCTTCGCCGGCGTTGACCTGCTTGCCGCGCGCCAGATCGCGACCATAGCACTTGGCGCACAGGCCGTAGCGCGTGTCGCAAGTGATGGCGGTGCGGACCTTGACTTCGTCGATGCCCAGGCTGTCGATCAGATCGACCATCTGCTCGTCCAGCAGCGTAGCGGCTTCGATCACGGTTTCGCCGGTGGACGGATCCACCACGTCAACCGCGGTCACGCGGCCGAGGATACGGTCGCGCAGCGCTTCGATCACGTCGCCGCCCTGCAGCACGGCCTTCATGGTGAAGCCGTTGGTGGTGCCGCAATCGTCCTCGATCACCACCAGATCCTGGGTCACGTCGACCAGACGACGCGTCAGGTAACCGGAGTTCGCGGTCTTCAAGGCCGTATCCGCCAGACCCTTACGCGCACCGTGGGTGGAGATAAAGTACTGCAATACGGTCAGGCCTTCGCGGAAGTTCGCGGTAATCGGCGTTTCGATAATCGAACCGTCCGGCTTGGCCATCAGACCCCGCATGCCGGCCAGCTGCTTGATCTGGGCTGCGGAACCCCGCGCGCCCGAGTCGGCCATCATGTAAATGGAGTTGAAGGATTCCTGATCGACTTCCTTGCCGTCGCGGTCCAGCACCTTCTGCTTGGACAGCTCGTCCATCATCGCCTTGGCGATCTTGTCGCCGGTGCGGCCCCAGATGTCCACTACCTTGTTGTAGCGTTCGCCCTGGGTCACCAGACCTTGACGGTACTGTTCCTCGATCTCCTTGACTTCCTTGTTGGCCTCGCCCAGCAGGTCAACTTTCTTGGCCGGGATCTGCATGTCGTCCACGCAGATGGAGATGCCGCCGCGGGTGGAGTAGGCGAAACCGGTGTACATCAGCTGGTCGGCGAAGATCACCGTGTCGCGGATGCCGCAACGACGGAACGAAACGTTGATCAGTTTCGAGATTTCTTTCTTCTTCAGCGCCTTGTTGATGTGCTCGAACGGCAGGCCCTTAGGCAGGATGTCGGACAGGATGGCGCGGCCCACGGTGGTGTCGTAACGCTTGATCACCGGTTGGAATTCGCCCTGCTCGTCCTTTTCCCATTCCTTCAGACGGACGGTGATGCGGGTAGCCAGCTCGACCTGACGGGTTTCGTAGGCGCGATGCACTTCCTTGGTGTCCGCAAACACCATGCCCTCGCCCTTGCCATTCACCTTGTCGCGGGTCATGTAGTACAGACCCAACACGATATCCTGCGACGGCACGATGATAGGCTCGCCGTTGGCCGGGGACAGCACGTTGTTGGTGGCCAGCATCAGGGTGCGGGCTTCCATCTGCGCTTCCAGCGACAGCGGGACGTGGACGGCCATTTGGTCGCCGTCGAAGTCGGCGTTGAACGCCGCGCAAACCAGCGGGTGCAGCTGGATGGCCTTGCCTTCGATCAGCACCGGCTCGAACGCCTGGATGCCCAGGCGGTGCAGCGTCGGCGCGCGGTTCAGCAGCACCGGATGCTCGCGGATCACGTCTTCCAGGATGTCCCAGACTTCCGGCACTTCCTGTTCGACCAGCTTCTTGGCCGCCTTGATGGTGGACGCCAGGCCCATCACTTCCAGCTTGTGGAAGATGAACGGCTTGAACAGTTCCAGCGCCATCTTCTTCGGCAGGCCGCACTGATGCAGACGCAGGGTCGGGCCCACGGTAATCACGGAACGACCGGAGTAGTCCACGCGCTTACCCAGCAGGTTCTGACGGAAACGACCGCCCTTACCCTTGATCATGTCGGCCAGCGACTTCAGCGGACGCTTGTTGGCGCCGGTCATGGCCTTGCCGCGACGACCGTTGTCCAGCAGCGAGTCAACCGATTCCTGCAACATGCGCTTTTCGTTGCGCACGATGATGTCCGGCGCGCGCAGTTCCAGCAGACGCTTCAGACGGTTGTTACGGTTGATGACGCGGCGGTACAGGTCGTTCAGGTCGGAGGTCGCGAAACGACCGCCGTCCAGCGGCACCAGCGGACGCAGCTCCGGCGGCAGCACCGGCAGCACTTCCAGGATCATCCATTCCGGCTTCATGCCGGAACGTTGGAAGGCCTCCAGCACTTTCAGGCGCTTGGCGATCTTCTTGATCTTGGTGTCGGAGTTGGTGGCTTCCAGCTCGCGGCGCAGGTTCTCGATCTCGCTGTCCAGGTCCAGCTTCTTCAGCAGTTCCTTCACCGCCTCGGCGCCCATCATGGCGACGAACTCTTCACCGTACTGGTCTTCCTTGTCCAGGAAGTCCTCTTCGGTCAACAGCTGGCGGTACTGCAGCGGAGTCATGCCCGGATCGGTCACGACGAACGCTTCGAAGTACAGCACGCGTTCGATGTCGCGCAGCGTCATGTCCAGCACCATGCCCAGACGCGACGGCAGCGACTTCAGGAACCAGATGTGCGCGGTCGGGCTGGCCAGCTCGATGTGGCCCATGCGCTCGCGGCGCACTTTGGACAGCGTGACTTCCACGCCGCACTTCTCGCAGATGACGCCGCGATGCTTCAGGCGCTTGTACTTGCCGCACAAGCATTCGTAGTCCTTCACCGGTCCGAAGATGCGGGCGCAGAACAGGCCGTCGCGTTCCGGCTTGAAGGTACGATAGTTGATGGTTTCCGGCTTTTTGACTTCGCCATAAGACCAGGAACGGATCTTGTCAGGCGAGGCGATGCCGATCTTAATCGCATCAAACTCTTCTTCTTGCGTGACTTGCTTAAAGAGGTCGAGCAGAGCTTTCATTGCGTCTCCAGTCAGGGGACAGGCGCGGCGTCAATCTTGCCGCGCCCATGGACCCAATCAATAACGTTCCAGGTCGATATCCAGGCCGAGCGAACGGATTTCCTTCACCAGCACGTTGAAGGATTCCGGCATGCCGGCATCGATCTTGTGCTCGCCCTTGACGATGTTTTCGTAGACCTTAGTACGACCGGTCACATCGTCAGACTTCACCGTCAGCATTTCCTGCAGGGTGTAGGCGGCGCCATAGGCTTCCAGCGCCCACACTTCCATCTCACCGAAACGCTGGCCGCCGAACTGGGCCTTACCGCCCAGCGGCTGCTGGGTCACCAGCGAGTACGGGCCGGTGGAACGGGCGTGCATCTTGTCGTCGACCAAGTGGTGCAGCTTCAGGTAGTGCATCACGCCTACGGTGACCTTGCGGTCGAAGGCTTCGCCGGAGCGGCCGTCGAACAGGGTCATCTGGGTCTTGGACTCGTTGAACTCCATCTTTTCGGTCAGTTCGTCGCCATCCGGGTAAGCCAGATCCAGCATGTGCTTGATCTCGGCCTCCTTGGCGCCGTCGAATACCGGCGTGGCGAAGGTCATGCCCTTGCGCAGGTTCTGCGCCAGTTGCAGCACTTCGTCGTCGCTCAGGCTGGCGATCTGCTCCGGCTTGCCGGTTTCGTTGTAGATGCGCTCCAGGTAGCCGCGGATTTCGGCAGCCGACTGCTGCTGCTTCAGCATGCGGTCGATGCGCTCGCCGATGCCCTTGGCGGCCCAACCCAGGTGCACTTCCAGAATCTGACCGATGTTCATACGCGACGGTACGCCCAGCGGGTTCAGCACGATGTCCACCGGACGGCCGTCGCCCATGTACGGCATGTCTTCCACCGGCAGAATGCGCGATACCACACCCTTGTTACCGTGGCGGCCGGCCATCTTGTCGCCGGCCTGCAGGCGGCGCTTCACGGCCAGGTAAACCTTGACCATCTTCTGCACGCCCGGCGGCAGCTCGTCGCCCTGGGTCAGCTTGCGCTTCTTGTCTTCGAACTTGAGGTCGAATTCTTCGCGCTTCTGCGCCAGGCTTTCCTTGATCAGTTCCAACTGCTTGGCGATGTCTTCATCGCTCATGCGGATGTCGAACCAATCATGCTTGGTCGGCAGACCGGCCAGGTATTCCTGGTCGATCACGGTGCCCTTGGCCAGACGCTTCGGACCGCCGTTGGCGACCTTGCCGACGATCAGACGCTCGATACGGCTGAAGGCGTCGTTGTCGAAAATCCGCAGCTGGTCGTTCAGGTCCAGACGATAGCGCTTCAGTTCCGCGTCGATGATGGACTGGGCGCGCTTGTCGCGCTCGATGCCTTCGCGGGTGAACACCTGCACGTCGATCACGGTGCCCACGGTGCCGGTCGGCACGCGCAAGCTCGTGTCCTTCACGTCGGAAGCCTTCTCGCCGAAGATCGCGCGCAGCAGTTTTTCTTCCGGGGTCAGCTGGGTTTCGCCCTTAGGCGTGACCTTGCCCACCAGCACGTCGCCCGCCTCAACTTCCGCACCGATATATACGATGCCGGACTCATCCAGACGGCCTGCCATGCGTTCGGACAGGTTCGGGATGTCGCGGGTGATTTCTTCCGGTCCCAGCTTGGTGTCGCGGGCAACCACGGACAGTTCTTCGATGTGGATCGAGGTGTAGCGGTCTTCTGCAACCAGCTTTTCCGAGATCAGGATCGAGTCTTCGTAGTTGTAGCCGTTCCACGGCATGAAGGCGATGGTCATGTTCTGACCCAGCGCCAGCTCGCCCAGGTCGGTGGAGGCGCCGTCGGCCACCACGTCGCCGCGCGCGATGTGGTCGCCCACCTTCACGATCGGACGCTGGTTGATGTTGGTGTTCTGGTTGGAACGGGTGAACTTGGTCAGGTTGTAGATGTCCACGCCCACTTCGCCAGCGGTCGCTTCTTCATCATTGACGCGGACCACCACGCGGCCGGCGTCGACGTAATCCACCACGCCGCCGCGACGGGCGACTACGGTGGTGCCGGAGTCAACCGCCACGGAACGCTCGATGCCGGTGCCGACATACGCTTTTTCCGGACGCAGGCACGGTACGGCCTGACGTTGCATGTTGGCGCCCATCAAGGCACGGTTCGCGTCGTCATGCTCCAGGAACGGAATCAGCGAGGCGGCAACGGACACCACCTGGCCGGTGGCCACGTCCATGTACTGCACGCGATCCGGCGTCGCCAGAATGGTTTCGCCCTTCTCGCGGCAGGTCACCAGCTCGTCGACCAGGCGGCCTTCGCCATCCAGCTCGGCGTTGGCCTGAGCAATGACGTAGCGGCCTTCCTCGATCGCGGACAGGTAATCGATCTCGTTGGTGACCTTGCCGTCCACGACCTTGCGGTACGGGGTTTCCAGGAAGCCGAACTCGTTGGTGCGGGCGTAGACCGACAGTGAGTTGATCAGACCGATGTTCGGACCTTCCGGCGTTTCGATCGGGCACACGCGACCATAGTGGGTCGGATGCACGTCGCGCACTTCAAAGCCTGCGCGTTCGCGGGTCAGACCGCCCGGACCCAGGGCCGATACGCGGCGCTTGTGGGTGATTTCCGACAGCGGGTTGGTCTGGTCCATGAACTGGGACAGCTGCGAGGAACCAAAGAATTCCTTGATCGCGGCCGACACCGGCTTGGCGTTGATCAGGTCGTGCGGCATCAGGTTGTCGGACTCGGCCTGATTCAGGCGTTCCTTCACCGCGCGCTCGACGCGCACCAGACCGGCGCGGAACTGGTTCTCGGCCAGTTCGCCCACGGAACGCACGCGACGGTTGCCCAGGTGATCGATGTCGTCCACTTCGCCGCGGCCGTTGCGCAGTTCGGTCAAGATGGCGATCACGGACACGATGTCTTCCGTCGACAGCGTGCCTTCGGTCACATCGCGGCGCGAAGCGAACTTCTCGCCGATCAGGGTCTTGAACCACTCCGGCGTCTTGTCGTCGAACTTGTACTGGTAGGTGCGCGAGCTGAACTTCATGCGGCCCACGCGCGACAGATCGTAGGTTTCGTCGCTGAAGAACAGGCGCTGGAACAGCGCTTCCACCGCGTCTTCGGTCGGCGGTTCGCCCGGACGCATCATGCGGTAGATCGCGACGCGAGCCTGGGTCTGGTCCTGGATGTCGTCGGTGCGCAGGGTTTGCGAGATGTACGCGCCCTGGTCCAGATCGTTGGTGAACAGCACCTCGACCTGATCCACTTCGGCCAGCGCCAGCTTGGCCAGCACTTCCTCGGTCACTTCTTCGTTGGCGCGGGCGATCACTTCGCCGGTGTTCTGGTTCACCACGTTGACGGCCAGCACTTTGCCCAGCAGCGCGTCGGCCGGCACTTCGATGCGGTCCAGCTCGGCGGTCTGGATGTCGCGGATGTGCTTGGCGGTGATGCGCTTATCCTTGGCGACGATCAGCTTGCCATCGGCGGCCACGATGTCGAACTTGGCCACTTCGCCCTTCAAACGTTCCGGCACCACGCGCATGAATACGCCGGTCTTGGTCAGGTAGAAGGTGTCGAAGCTGTAGAACTCGGACAGGATCTCTTCGTTGGTGTAGCCCAGCGCCTTCAGCAGGATGGTCACCGGCATCTTGCGGCGACGGTCGATACGGAAGTACAGCAGATCCTTCGGGTCAAACTCGAAGTCCAGCCAGGAGCCGCGGTAAGGGATCACGCGAGCCGAGAACAGCAGCTTGCCGGACGAGTGCGTCTTGCCGCGGTCGTGCTCGAAGAACACGCCCGGGGAGCGGTGCAGCTGGGAGACGATCACGCGCTCGGTGCCGTTGATGATGAAGGAGCCATTGGCGGTCATGAGCGGAATCTCGCCCATGTACACCTCGTTCTCACGCACTTCCTTCACGACCGGCTTGGACGATTCCTTGTCGAAAATCGTCAGGCGGATGCGCGCGCGCAGAGGCGCGGCGAACGTGATGCCGCGCAGTTGGCATTCCTGTACGTCAAACGGCGGCTCGCCCAGAATATAGTGGGCAAAGTCGAGACGCGCATAGCCGTTGTGGCTGACGATCGGAAAGATCGACTTGAACGCAGCCTGAAGACCCACATCCTTGCGCTCATCCAGCGACACACCCAGCTGGAGAAATTCGGTGTAGGAATCAATCTGGGTCGCCAACAGGAAGGGGACGTCGAGAACACTGGCACGTTTCGCAAAGCTCTTACGAATACGTTTCTTCTCAGTAAACGAATAACTCATAGAGTCTCCATCGAGGTGGGTGGCGCAAGAAACCAAAAGTCAGCAGCCACGCCAAGTATATTGCTGGCTTTTACCTTCTTCGTTTCCGCCAACTACAAGCGCAATAAGGCTGGCGGATTTCTCCGCCAGCCTCACCTTCTTTTTTCAAAGAAGATTATTTGATTTCAGCCTTGGCACCGGCTTCGGTCAGTTGCTTAACGATGTCTTCGGCTTCAGCCTTGGCAACGCCTTCCTTCACGGACTTCGGAGCGCCGTCAACCAGGTCCTTGGCTTCTTTCAGGCCCAGACCGGTGATTGCACGGACAACCTTGATCACGCCAACCTTGTTGTCGCCAGCGGCGGACAGGATAACGTCAAACTCGGTCTTCTCTTCAGCAGCAGCAGCGCCACCAGCGGCCGGGCCGGCAACGGCTACGGCAGCGGCGGAAACGCCGAACTTCTCTTCGAACGCCTTAACCAGGTCGTTCAGTTCCATCACGGTCAGACCAGCAACGGCCTCGAGGATGTCTTCTTTGGTGATTGCCATGTGAAAATCTCCTGAATTCTATAAGAATCAAATAAGTTAAGCGGCTTCGGCTTGCTTCTCGGCCAATGCAGCCAGCGCGCGGGCGAAGCCAGCGACCGGAGCCTGCATAACGTAGAGAAGCTTGGACAGCAGTTCTTCGCGGCTCGGGATGGACGCCAGCTCAGCAACCTGAGCAGCGTTCAGTACCTTGCCATCGTAGGAACCGGCCTTGACGATGATCTTGTCGTCAGCCTTGGCAAATTGATGCAGCACCTTGGCAGCAGCAACCGGGTCGGCAGAAACGGCGTAAACCAGCGGACCGACCATTTGGTCAGCCAGGCCAGCAAACGGAGTGCCTTCCACAGCGCGACGCACCAGCGTGTTCTTCAGAACGCGCAGGTAAACGCCGTTCTCGCGCGCCTGAGCGCGGAGTTTGGTCATGCTGCTAACCTCGATGCCCCGATATTCAGCGATAACGAGGGTCTGAGCTTCTGCCAGTTGGGCAGATACTTCAGCGACTACCGCCTTTTTATCTTCGATATTGAGACTCAAGGTCTACCTCCTAGACTGAAATGAGACGAAAGGATTTTCGCCTCGCTTTGCAGCGGCGACCTGTATCAGGAGACATCAAAAAGAACTGGTGCTCATGGGCGGAATTGAACCGCCGACCTCTCCCTTACCAAGGGAGTGCTCTACCCCTGAGCTACATGAGCCTTGAACTTAAGAAGCCTGTTTCGGGTACACCATCTGCGTAGGATGCGGATTTCCGTACCGGCCAATCTGCTATTAAGCCTTGCGGCACCTACGGTCTTTGACAATCTGGCAGGCAAGCCTGCCAGCCCAAAGCCTTTAACCAGGCGGCTTTCGCCGCCCGATCATGCTCCGGCAACGCGATTAGGCGCTGACGGTAGCGGTATCTACGCGAGCGCCGATGCCCATGGTGCTGGAAACGGCGATCTTTTTCAGATACACGCCCTTGGAAGCTGCCGGCTTGGCTTTCACCAGGGCATCAACCAGAGCGGAGAAGTTTTCACGCAGAGCTTCAGCTTCGAAGGAAGCGCGGCCGATGGTGGCGTGAATGATACCAGCCTTGTCGGTACGGTACTGCACCTGACCGGCCTTGGCGTTCTTCACAGCTTCGGCGACGTTCGGGGTAACCGTGCCAACCTTCGGGTTCGGCATCAGGCCACGCGGACCCAGGATCTGGCCCAGCTGACCCACAACGCGCATCGCGTCCGGGGAAGCGATCACCACGTCGAAGTCCAGGTTGCCGGCCTTCACTTGCTCGGCCAGGTCTTCAAAACCGACCACTTCAGCGCCGGCAGCCTTGGCGGCTTCGGCGTTGGCGCCTTGAGCAAATACGGCAACGCGTACGGACTTGCCAGTGCCGCGCGGCAGAACCACGGAACCACGAACCACTTGGTCGGATTTACGCGGATCCACGCCCAGATTCACGGAGATGTCGATCGACTCGTCGAACTTGGCGGTGGCGGCAGCCTTAACCAGGGCGATAGCTTCGTCAACAGCGTACAGCTTGTTGCGATCAACGGTAGCCTTCAGCGCTTGCATGCGCTTGGAGATCTTAGCCATGTTATACGCCCTCCACTTCCAGACCCATCGAACGGGCGGAGCCGGCGATGGTGCGAACAGCGGCGTCCAGATCAGCAGCGGTCAGATCCGCTTGCTTGGTCTTGGCGATTTCTTCCAGCTGAGCGCGGGTCACTTTACCAACCTTGTCCACATGCGCCTTGGCGGAGCCGGACTTGATGCCAGCAGCCTTCTTCAGCAGGAAGGTCGCCGGCGGCGTCTTCATGGTGAAGGTGAAGGACTTGTCTGCGTAAGCGGTGATCACAACCGGAATCGGCATGCCCGGCTCCATGCCCTGAGTTTGAGCATTGAACGCCTTGCAGAATTCCATGATGTTCAGACCGCGCTGACCCAGTGCCGGACCGATCGGAGGCGACGGGTTGGCCTTGCCAGCGGGCACTTGCAGCTTGATATAGCCGACAATTTTCTTTGCCACGATTAAAGCTCCTAAAATGGGTATAGCGCGAAGAGGACTTCGCTCCCCGGACGAAAGCGCAACATCTTACACGCTTTCAAAAATCTTGCCAAGCGAAATATTACAGCTTTTCGACCTGACCGAACTCCAGCTCAACCGGCGTGTCGCGGCCGAAGATCTGCACCGACACGCGCAACTTGTTGCGCTCGTAATTGACTTCATCCACCGAACCGTTGAAGTCATTGAACGGACCATCGATGACGCGCACGCGCTCACCGACTTCGAACAAGACTTTCGGCTTCGGCTTTTCCACGCCCTCTTGCATCTGCTGCATGATGGCTTCGACTTCCTTCTTGGAAATCGGCGCCGGGCGGTTGGCCGTGCCGCCGACAAAACCGGTCACCTTGGGCGTACTCTTGACCAAGTGCCAGGTATCGTCGGTCATTTCCATTTCCACCAGCACGTAGCCAGGGAAGAACTTGCGCTCGGTGATGGACTTGCGGCCGTTCTTGACGTCCACAACCTCTTCCACCGGCACCAAAATCTGACCAAATTGGTCTGCGATGTCGGAACGCTCGATACGTTCACGCAGCGCCTTTTGCACGCTTTTCTCAAAACCCGAATAAGCGTGTACCACATACCAGCGCTTTGCCATTATCTACCTCGACCGAGAATCACATCGTAAAACAGCCAGGACAGGCTGGAGTCCACCAGCCACATGAAGAGCGCCAGCACCGCGACGAATACAAACACCATCAGCGTTACCTGAGTCGCCTCCTTGCGCGTCGGCCATACCACCTTACGAGCCTCGACAATCGACTCGTTGGCATAGACCACCAGCCCCTTGCCAGGAGCAGACGTCCATACTACGCCAGCAGCCAGCAAAATAGATACGATGAACGCCAGCGCGCGCAGCAGCCCCTGCCCTTCCGGAATCAGGTAAAAGCCGACGATGCCGGCAACAACTACAAGACCAGCTACGTACAACTTGATCTTATCTTGCATTTCCATGTCGAATCTTCTCTCGCATATGCGACAAAAGACCAACCGGCGCAGAGCGCCGGCTGGTCTTAATTGGCAGGCCAGGAGGGTCTCGAACCCCCAACCCTCGGTTTTGGAGACCGATACTCTACCAATTGAGCTACTGGCCTATAAACCTTACTTCAGAATCTTGGCAACCACGCCGGCGCCGACGGTACGGCCGCCTTCGCGGATAGCGAAGCGCAGACCTTCTTCCATGGCGATCGGTGCGATCAGTTCAACGGAGATTTCCACGTTGTCGCCCGGCATTACCATTTCCACGCCTTCAGCCAGCTTGATCGCGCCGGTCACGTCGGTCGTACGGAAGTAGAACTGCGGACGGTAGTTCGCGAAGAACGGGGTGTGACGGCCACCTTCGTCCTTGGACAGCACGTACACGGAAGCTTGGAACTCGGTGTGCGGGGTGATGGAACCCGGCTTGGCCAGAACCTGGCCGCGCTCGACGTCTTCACGCTTGGTGCCGCGCAGCAGCACGCCCACGTTATCGCCGGCTTGACCTTGGTCCAGCAGCTTGCGGAACATTTCCACGCCGGTGCAGGTGGTCTTGGCGGTAGCCTTCAGACCCACGATTTCCAGCTCTTCGCCAACCTTCACGATACCGCGCTCAACGCGACCGGTCACCACGGTGCCGCGGCCGGAGATCGAGAACACGTCTTCGATCGGCAGCAGGAACGGCTTGTCGATGGCGCGTTCCGGAGTCGGGATGTAGGAGTCCAGAGCAGCAGCCAGACGGAAGATGGACGGTTCGCCCATTTCGGATTGGTCGCCTTCCAGCGCCAGACGCGCGGAACCGATCACGATCGGAGTGTCGTCGCCCGGGAAGTCGTAGGAAGACAGCAGATCGCGCACTTCCATTTCCACCAGTTCCAGCAGCTCGGCATCGTCAACCAGGTCAGCCTTGTTCAGGTAAACGATGATGTACGGCACGCCAACCTGACGGGACAGCAGGATGTGTTCACGGGTTTGCGGCATCGGACCATCAGCGGCCGAGCAAACCAGGATCGCGCCGTCCATCTGGGCAGCACCGGTAATCATGTTCTTAACGTAGTCAGCGTGACCCGGGCAGTCTACGTGAGCGTAGTGGCGCGCTTCGGTTTCGTATTCAACGTGCGCGGTATTGATGGTAATACCACGAGCCTTCTCTTCCGGCGCACTGTCGATCTGGGAGTAATCCTTAGCTTCGCCACCGAACTTCTTGGACAGAATGGTGGTGATAGCGGCGGTCAGAGTGGTTTTACCATGGTCAACGTGACCGATGGTGCCGACGTTTACGTGCGGTTTGGTCCGCTCGAACTTTTCCTTAGCCATGGCAAATTTCCTGAATACGAAACAAGCTAAATTTAAACGGTGGTGCCCATGGGCAGAATTGAACTGCCGACCTCTCCCTTACCAAGGGAGTGCTCTACCCCTGAGCTACATGGGCCCTAAACAGGCTATATCAAACGCTTGGAGCGGGTGAAGGGAATCGAACCCTCGTCGTAAGCTTGGAAGGCTTCTGCTCTACCATTGAGCTACACCCGCCTGGCTTCACAACTAGACAGCGATGCTTCACTGCCAAGCGCTTTTCTAAATCTGGTGGAGGGAGAAGGATTCGAACCTTCGAAGGCAGAGCCGTCAGATTTACAGTCTGATCCCTTTGACCGCTCGGGAATCCCTCCTGAAAGAGACCCGAATATTATAGATGGCCTTGCAGGCCGTCAACACCTTTTGCGAAAAAAATTACAGTTTCCGGCCTGAAAATAAAAAACGCCCCATCCAGGATGGGGCATCTTCTTTTTAATCAATCACTTGCCAAAATCAAGCCTGGCCGGAAATTTTCAGATACTTCTGGTACAGCTCATCCTTGGTCTCCGGATGCGACGGATCCAGCGGGATGCAATCGACCGGACAGACCTGCTGGCACTGCGGCTCATCGTAGTGGCCGACGCACTGGGTGCACAGATTGGGGTCGATCTGGTAGATCTCCTCGCCTTGCGAGATCGCGTTATTGGGGCACTCCGGCTCACAGACGTCGCAGTTGATGCATTCGTCGGTAATGATCAAAGACATAGTAATTTCCTCAAGTATTCCACATCGTGAATTCTGTCACCCACCGCCGCCAGTCGCAAGGGCGCGCTGGTTATATCGTTAGACGGGCGCGGGACTGAAGGCGCTAGGCCGAGGCCAGCCCCAGCAGGCCGTACTGCACCATGCCGGCCTTGTCGCGCTTGAGCAGCGTCAGCCCTTCCGGCAGCGCGTCCGGCCATTGACGGGCCTCGACGTACGCCACGCCGTCTTCGGACAGGCACTGCGCCAAGAGCGGCAGCACCTGCTGCAATAAATCGGAGTCGTACGGCGGATCGACGAAAATCACGTCGAAGCGCTCGCGACAGTTCTTCAAATACAGCAGCGCGTCGCCGCTCATCACTTCCAACGCGCCAGCCTGCAGCAACTGCCGGTTCGCCTGCAGCGATTCGCACACTTGCCGCGACTTTTCCACCATCACCACGCGCCGCGCCGCGCGCGATGCGGCTTCAAAGCCCAGCGCGCCGCTGCCGGCGAACAAGTCCAGGCAGTTTTTTCCATACAAATCCTGGCCCAACCAGTTGAACAGCGTCTCGCGGACGCGATCCGGCGTCGGCCGCAGTCCGGCCGCATCGGGAAAAGGCAACATGCGGCGTCGGTACTCGCCGCCAATGATTCGGACCTTGTTACGTGACTGACTCATGACTCTCGTCTTTTTGAAACAAGGGCAGGAGTTTAACCCGATCAGCACTTTAGCGCCTCTTTCACGCTGCTTTGCCGGCAAATCTGTCGCGTGTCCGACGAAATTCCAGCCTATTCCTTATATATGTTTTGCGTGAATCGCTTCGATCCCGTGCGTGCAAGCCTGTACGAGAAGCCGTTTGAGGATACAATTTAGCCATTTATCGCTTTTCCCTGGTTCATTTACGCATGTTCAGCTTCTTCAAGAAAAAGCCCAAGCCGGCGGAAACGCCGCAAATCGAGACCCCGGCCCAGCCAACGGCCGCTATCGAAGACGTAGCGCCCGCCATCCCGCAGCCCGCGGCGGAAACGCCGGCGCCGGCCGTCGCAGCGCCCGCCCCCGTCGAGACTGCCGCCCCGGCAGCCGAAGAGGTAGCAGTCAGCGCCCCGTCCCAGCCGGCGGAGGAAGCCGTGCCGCTGAAGAAAATGAGCTGGACCGAACGCCTGAAAGCCGGCCTGTCCAAAACCCGCGACAAGCTGGGCAAGCAGCTGGCCGGCCTGTTCGGCGGCGGCAAGATCGACGAGGAGCTGTACGAAGACCTGGAAACGGTGCTGCTGACTGCCGACATGGGCATGGATGCCACCGTCCATCTACTGAAGGATGTGCGCGCGCGCGTGTCGCTGAAGGGCCTGAAGGACGCATCGGAACTGAAGGGCGCGCTGAAGGATTCGCTGCAGGACCTGATCGGCCCGCTGCAGGTGCCACTGAACGTGGAAGGCAAGAAGCCGTTCGTGATCATGATGACCGGCGTCAACGGCGCCGGCAAGACCACTTCCATCGGCAAGCTGGCCAAGTATTATCAAAGCCAAGGCAAGAGCGTGCTGCTGGCCGCAGGCGACACCTTCCGCGCCGCCGCGCGGGAACAGCTGATCGCCTGGGGCGAGCGCAACAACGTGACGGTGATCGCGCAACAGGGCGGCGACTCGGCCGCGGTATGCTACGACGCGATTCAAGCCGCCATGGCACGCGGCATCGACATCGTGCTGGCCGACACCGCCGGCCGCCTGCCGACGCAGCTGCACCTGATGGAAGAGATCAAGAAGGTGAAGCGCGTGATCCAGAAAGCGCTGCCGGACGCGCCCCATGAGGTGGTGCTGGTGCTGGACGCCAATATCGGCCAGAACACGGTCAACCAGGTCAAGGCCTTCGACGATGCGCTGGGCCTGACCGGCCTGATCCTGACCAAGCTGGACGGCACGGCCAAGGGCGGCGTGATCGCCGCCATCGCCAAGCAGCGGCCGATTCCGCTGCGCTTCATCGGCGTGGGCGAGAGCATAGACGACCTGCGGCCGTTCAATAGCCGCGACTACATTGACGCGCTGTTCGAATAACATAAATGCGGCCGCGGATGCAGCCGCCTTTCTCAGCCAACAAGCGGGAAACCTCAATGATACAGTTCGACCAGGTCACCAAGCGTTACCCTGGTGGCAACGAAGCCCTGAAGAACCTGTCGTTCACCATCGAAACCGGCGAAATGGTGTTTCTGGCCGGCCACTCTGGCGCCGGCAAATCCACCCTGCTCAAGCTGATCGCCGGCATCGAGCGCGCCACCAGCGGCGGCGTGCTGGTCAATGGCCAGAACCTGTCCAAGCTGCGCGGCAGCCAGCTGCCGTATGTGCGCCAGCATCTGGGCATGGTTTTCCAGGACCACAAAATCCTGTTCGACCGCAGTGTGTTCGACAATGTGATGCTGCCGCTGGACATCATAGGCTTTGACCGCCGCGACGCCGCCAAGCGCGTGCGCGCCGCGCTGGACAAGGTGGGCCTGCTGAGCAAGGAAAAATCCATGCCGATCCGCCTGTCCGGCGGCGAGCAGCAACGGCTGTGCATCGCCCGCGCCGTGGTGCACCGCCCCAGCATCCTGCTGGCGGACGAGCCCTCCGCCAACCTGGACCGCGCCTACGCGCTGGACATCATGGAATTGTTCAAATCCTTCCACCAGGTGGGCGTGACGGTATTGATCTCCGCCCACGATGAAACGCTGATGGAAGACTACGGCCGCCGCATCATCCGCCTGAGGGAAGGACAGTTCGCCGCATGAAACACTTTCTCTATCTGAACTGGCAAAGCGCCAAGCTGGCGCTGATCAAAATCCTGCGCCAGCCGTTCGGCAGCATGCTGACGCTGTTGATGCTGGCCTTGGCGCTGGCCCTGCCCTTGTCGCTGTACCTGGCCGTCAGCAGCGTGCAGGATTGGGTGGGCCGCCTGACTGCCACGCCGCAGATCACCCTGTTCATGGAGCTGTCGGCCGAGGAGGCGGACATCGCCGCCGTGCAAACCACGCTGGCTCACCACCCCAAGGTGAAAAGCTTCACTTTCGTCAGCAAGGGCAAGGCATTGCAAGATCTGGAGCAGCGCAACGGCCTGTCCGGCCTGTCCGATGGACTGGAAGGCAACCCGCTGCCCGACGCCTTCGTGGTGACGCCCAAGACGCTGGAGCCGCGCGAAATGGAAATGCTGCAGAAGGAGCTGTCCGGCCTGCCGATGGTGGAAACGGCGCAGTTCGACGCCCATTGGGCCAAACGGCTGTACGGCATGGTGGAGATGGGCCAGAAGCTGACCGCCTTCCTCGCCGCGGCGCTGGGCCTGGCGCTGGTGCTGGTGACGCATAACGCGATCCGCATGCAGATTCTGGCGCGGCAGGATGAAATCGAAGTGTCCAAGCTGATTGGCGCCACGGATAGCTTTATCCGGCGTCCCTTCATGTACCATGCGCTGTGGCAAGGGGTGCTGGCCGCCCTGCTGGCCTGGGGCCTGTCGTGCTGGCTGTCGTCGATGGCCAATCCGTCGATCCGCGAATTCGCCATGCTGTACGGCGAACGGGTGGAACTGCGCGTCCTGACGCCGCTGGAGCTGGCGGCCCTGATCGGCATCTCCGCGCTGCTGGCGATGCTGGGCGCGCGGCTGGCCGCGGACCACCATCTGCGCAAGGTCGAACCCAAATAAACAAAATGGCTATCGAGCCGATTGTTAAAAATCATTGACTCGGGAACCTTTCCTTGCTAGCACTCTCAATACTCGAGTGCTAACATAGCACTACCCAAGGAGGTAGCCATCGCAATGAACACAACATTTGCCCTTCCCGTCCCGTCGACCAGCGGCAGCCTGGAACAATACATCCAGGCGGTCAACAGCGTGCCGATGCTGACGCAGGAGCAGGAAACCGAGCTCGCAACCCGTTTCCAGCAGGAAAACGATCTGGAAGCGGCGCGGCAAATGGTGCTGTCGCACCTGCGCGTGGTGGTGTCCGTCGCTCGCGGCTATGCCGGCTACGGCCTGCCGCAAGCCGATCTGATCCAGGAAGGCAATATCGGCCTGATGAAGGCGGTCAAGCGCTTTGAACCGGGCCGCGGCGTGCGCCTGTTCTCGTTCGCCATCCACTGGATCAAGGCCGAGATCCACGAATTCATCCTGCGCAACTGGCGTCTGGTGCGCATCGCCACCACCAAGCCGCAGCGCAAGCTGTTCTTCAACCTGCGCAGCATGAAGAGCGGTTTCTCCGCCCTGTCCGAACAGGAAGCGAAATCCATTGCCGCCGATCTCGGCGTCAAGCCCGAGGAAGTGCGCGAGATGGAAATCCGCATGAACGGCCAGGACGTCTCGCTGATCGGCGATTCCGACGACGACGACAGCTACGCGCCGATCGACTGGCTGGCGGACAGCCACAGCGAGCCGACGCGCGCGCTGGAACGCCGCGCCTTCGATCATCTGCAGTCCGAAGGCCTGGAATACGCGCTGTCCACGCTGGACGCGCGCAGCCGCCGCATCGTCGAAGCGCGCTGGTTGACCGACGACAGCGGCTCCACGCTGCACGAGCTGGCGGCGGAATTCGGCGTATCCGCCGAACGCATCCGCCAGATCGAAGCCAAGGCGCTGACCAAAATGAAAACCGCGCTGAGTGAAGGCGTGGTGCTGGACAACTAAGCCGCGCTCACCGCCCGAAAAAAAGCCGCTCGAACCATCGAGCGGCTTTTTATTTGCCCGCCATCCGGCGGGCGCATGCCTATCACTCCTGCAAGGTGCGGAACTTGGCCGGCAACTTGTCGTAGGCTTCGCGGCTGATCTTGCGCAGCGGCTCCCATTCTGGGTTGGCGTCGCCCAGCGTCTCGATGAACTGGCCGGCGTAAGTGGGGAAGGACGCCAGCGTGGTGCGCAGCGTCTGCTCCGCCTTGGCCCTCTGGCCCGCCAGAATCTCCATCTGCGCGCGCTTTAGCATCACGTCCGGATACGGGCGGAAGGCGGTCAGCCTGTCCTCCAGCGCCAGCTTCTGCTTCAGATTGTCGCGGGTGATCGGCAAATAATCGTCCAGCGTGTACAGGGCGTGATAGGCGAACAGGGGTTTGGTTTCGATAATCTCGATCAGCCGCTCGCTGCGCTTGGCATCCTTTTGCGCGTTGCCGGTGGGCGTATACAGATTGACCAGCTCCCAGAACATCGGCGTGGTGCTGATGGACAACCAACCCACCCACACCAGCGCGCCCAAGAGCGGCAAGCGCAACCAGGGCGACGGCAGCTTCTCGTCGCGCGGCGCCATGGCGACGAAGATCACCAGCATCGCCAGGAAGTAGAAGTACCACAGCGGGTACTCCAGCATGCTATGGGTCAAGGTCACCGCCACGCAGCCCAAGGCCAGCACGCCCTCCGGCGTCGCCGCGCGGCGGAAGAACGGCAGCACCACCCACAGGAAGCCGCCCACCACCAGCGCCGTGGCCGGGCCGCCCATTTCCGCCAACAGCTGCATCACCAGATTATGCGCGTTGGTGAACAAGCCGCTGTTGTAGCCGGCCGCGGCGAACTGCGGCAGCGGCTGCAAGCGCACGCTCTCCGCAGCGTATTGCGACCAACCCACGCCCCACAGCGGATGCGCCTGGAAAGTCAGCCAGGCCTTGTGCATCTCGGCGAAGCGGCGCGCGCCCATATCGTCGCCATTGGCCGCCAGCCGCGCCACGCCGGAAGCGTTTTCCACGTCGGTGTGGGTCAGCAGGGAGATCAAATGATTGAACAGCGGCAAGGCGAACTGCGCGGCGACGATCACCACGCTGGTCAGCCACATCGCCGTCATCAGCCGGCCCAGCGCTTCATCGCGGTTGCGCCAGTACCACAGGCCCGCCAGCGCCGACATCGCCACCAGATACAGCAGGATGGAACGCGAGCCGGCCCAAGCCAGCATCAGCGACATCCACAGCACCAGCGCGATCAGCCAGTTGCGGCCCAGACGGCCCACGGCAAACAGATAGACGCCGGACACCACCGACCACATCAGGTAATGGGCATACTGGTTGCGCTGGCCGATATGGCCGAAGATATTGCTGGTGGGGTGGGAGCTGTCATAGAACAGGCCCAGCACCGGGGCCAGCCCGCTCACCTGTGCCGTCCCGATCAGCGACTGCACCAGCCCACCCACGATGATGGCGCGGGCCAGCCATATCGCAAATTCCCGCTCGCCGAACGCGCCGCGCAGCGACGCCGTCACCGAGGCCAGCAAGGCCAGCGACAACCAACCCAGCGCAGTGACGTAGCTCATGCCGGGGAACAATAGATGGACGAATTGCGGCTGCAGCGCCCACACCGCCGCCAGCAGCAGACACCACCAGCTGGCGCGCGGCACCGCGTCGAACAAGCGGCCGGATGGCATGAGCAACACGCCGGCAGCCAGCAGCAGCCAGATCACATTGATTTCGCCGAACCATTGCGGCAGCGGCACAAAGTGCACGCGCGAGGCGAACGGCACGATGGCGATCAAGCCCAGCGCCAGCAGCGCCAGGCGCTCGGATAGTTTCTGAAAAGTCATGGCAGACCAGAGGTTGGAAACAGCGGAGCCGGCAGCATACCGCATGCGCCGGCTCCATTGAACACGCCATATGTTTCGGGCTGTTACAAGGCTCAGAAGATAGGCTGGCGCGTCACCGGGGAGGCGACAGTCATCACGGCGGCGAGGCGGCCGGCGTCAGTGGCGCCGCCCTGCGCCGCGCCGGCTTTCACCGCCTTGGAGGCCAGCGCCTGCAATGGCTGCAATTCCGGCTGGCGGTAACGCGCCAGCTCATGCTGGAACACCGGCGTGTAATCCGGGTAATTGGCAATCGCCATCGTCAGCGCCTGCTTGGCCGGCTCGGCCTGGCCATTCAAGGCGCGCAGGATGGACAGCTTGATCAGCACGGTCGGAAACGGCTGGTAGCGCGCCACGCGCTCCGCGAGTTCCAGTTGCAAATCGCGCATGATGCCGTCCGGCTGCAAATAGTTGACCATGCCCAAATCCGCTTCCCAGCTCCACAACGGATTGCGCGACAACTCGGACAGTTTCAGCGAGCGCTTGGCATTGTCCAAACTGGCCTGCAAGGTATTCTCGTTGCGCGGCGTGAAATTCTGGATCAGCTGCCAATAAGGCTGGATGCCAGTCGCCACGTAGGCCAGTGCCAGCACACCGGCGCTCACGCCAAGAACCTGTCGGAAGCGCCCGCTCAATTGCACCGTCCACCCCTTGGCAGGGCTCAGCGTACAAATGATCACCAGCATCAGCAGGAAGGGCAGATACCACAACGGGTATTCAAACATCGAATGCCCCAGCAACATCATGGCGATGCTGATCAGCAGCAGATTGTCCGCCGTCTGCTCGCCGCGCCGGAAATACGGCAGCAAGCAATACAGCAAACCACCCACCACAAGCAAAGTCCCAACCAGACCGGTTTCCGCCAGCAGCTGGAAAATCAGATTATGGCAATGGGTAAACAGCCAGCTCTCCGGCACCTTGGGCCAACCGCCGTACGCCTCCAGCCAAGCGGAATGCCAGGCATAGCCGCCCAGCCCCACGCCAAGCCACGGATGCTGCGTGAACACCTCCCAGGCCTTGCTCCATTCGATGCGGCGGCGCGCGCCGAAACCAGCGTCCAGCAAGCGGTCGGAACCGCTCTGCACATGGATGGGCAAGCCGATGGCGTGCAAAACGCTATCAATCTGCTGGTTGAATATCTGGATCACGGCGAGGGCCAGCACCGACCAAGCCAAGGCGCGGGCCATGCGCGCCACCGTCTCGTCCTGCGGCACGCGTCGATGCCAGAACCAGGCCAGCAAGGCCAGGCCCAAGCCGTACGCCAGCGGCAGCCGCGCGCCGGTCCAGCTCATCAGCAGCGCCAGCACCAGCACCGCGCTGCCCGTCGCCACTCGCCCCATGCGGCCCGTAGCGTACAGGTAGGCGGCGGAAACGGCTCCCCAACCCAAAAACTGCGCCAGCTGGTTGCGCTGGCCGAAGTTCCCCATCACATCGCTAGCGCCTGGGTTGAACAACACCCAGCCATGGGTCTGCGGCGCCAGCCCCAACGCTTGAACAAAGCCCAGCATGGCCTGCAGCAAGGCCGTTGCCAGAATCAGCGACGCCAAGCAGGCTATCAGCCTATCGCGCTGCGCCTTATCGTTCTGCCCCAGACTTAGACTGAACACGCCACACAGGAACAGCGCCAGCGCAGAAAAAGGCAGGCTGTACTGGAGGCGAGGCAGTTGCAACAGACTGAAAAGCAGCAAAAAAACAAATGCCGGCGGACAATTCGAGGTTTTGCCACTTTCGGACTGAAACGACATCACCAGCGCACTCATGCCAGCAAGGCCCAAACAAACTGCTGTAGTCACCCAATCGCCCGCTGGTTGGAAATGCCAAGGACTGAAAAACGGCAATACGACTAATGCCGCAAGCAACCAGTAAGGCAACGCTTTAAACATAGGAAGCCTTAAATTAAAACGGTCAGCAAAGCTGACCGTTTTCCAATTATATTAAATTAATCTTAGCGACACTCAGCAGGAACCAGGCTGGAATCCAAGGTACCGACGACAGAGCCAACCTTTGCGGTGGTACTCTTAGAAGCACACTGCCAAACAATGTTACTAGACGGCGGAGTGAAAGAAGTTGTGCTATCAGGCAATGCCGTAGCAGCACCGCCACTCGCGACAGTATACGGAATCAGAACCAGCGTATTGGCATTCGACGCCGCAACGTTGGCCTGATACGTAATGGTAATAACCCCAGTTGTATCCGTAATACCAACGGTGGAAACATTCTTAGTTGCCGTCGGAGCATTCCAACCATTGGAATATTTTGCCCCACTCGCCGCATTCTCAGCCACAGCAAGTTTAGCAGTGTCTGCCAGCGTCAAACCTTCTGTTACGCGTGCGCGCACGGTGTAGTTCTGATAAGCGGGGATGGCTACCGCCGCCAGAATACCGATAATCGCCACCACAATCATCAGCTCGATCAGGGTGAAACCCTGCTGGATTTGTCTTCTCTTCATGTTGAACTCCATGGTCTAGTCAAGCTTTAGCCTGGCAAGGCGCCACGCAATCCGCGCGGCTTGCCCGCCTCTTCTTCAAAAAAACGGACGCGTGCTGCGCGTCTTCTTTCTCTGTCAAACAATACAGCAGGAAGCATGCCACCCTGCTTCGCCGTGATTTTACGCTGCGCGCATGACAGTTGATCGGCCGCCAGACGGCATAAACTGACGTTTTTCGTCACATCGGCCATTGTGCCGCCCTGTGTTAGGATCGACCATCACCCCACAGGAGGCCCCCATGAGCAACCAAGCCTGGCTGGAACGCAGCCGCGCCGCCGTATGGCACCCGTGCACGCAGATGAAGCGCCACGAAAGCCTGCCCATCGTCCCCATCGCCAGCGCGGAGGGCGCGTGGCTGACCGATTTTGACGGCAAGCGCTATCTGGACGGCGTCAGCTCGTGGTGGGTCAATCTGTTCGGCCACGGCCATCCGCGCATCAAGCAGGCGATACGCGAGCAATTGGACAGCCTGGAGCACGTGATGCTGGCCGGCTTCACCCACCGCCCGGTGGTGGAGTTGTCGGAGCGGCTGGCCGCGCTGTCCGGCCTAGGCCATGCTTTTTATGGCTCCGACGGCGCCAGCGCGACGGAAATCGCGCTGAAGATGAGCTTCCATTATTGGAAAAACAGCGGCCAGCCGCAAAAAACGCGCTTCGTCAGCCTGGAAAACAGCTACCACGGCGAAACCGTCGGCGCGCTGGCGGTGACCGATGTGCCGATTTTCTCGTCCACCTACGCCGATCTGCTGAAACCCAGCCTGCGCGCGCCCTCTCCGGATGCCCGTCAAGCCGCGCCCGGCGAGTCGGCTGCCGACATGGCTCGCCGCGCCGCCCAATCGCTGGGCAATCTGCTGGCCAAACGCAGCCATGAGATCGCCGCCGTCATTGTGGAGCCGCTGGTGCAAGGCGCGGCCGGGATGGCGATGTACGATCCGGTCTATCTGACGGAACTGCGCCAGCTGTGCGATCAATACCAGGTGCACCTGATCGCCGACGAGATCGCCGTCGGCTTCGGCCGCACCGGCAGCTTCTTCGCCTGCCAGCAGGCCGGCATCACGCCGGACTTCCTGTGCCTGTCCAAGGGCATCACCGGCGGCTTTTTGCCGCTGTCCTGCGTGCTGACGCGGGACGATATCTACCAAGCCTTTTACCACGACGACGTGGCGCGCGGCTTTTTGCACTCGCACAGCTATACCGGCAACGCGCTGGCCTGCGCGGCGGCGCTGGCGGTGCTGGATATTTTCGAGGACGAAAATGTCCTGGAAACCAACCGCATCCAGGCGGAGGACTTTACCCGCCGCATGCGGCCGCTGCGCCAGCGGCCGGATGTTCGCCATTTCCGCCAGCGCGGCATGATCTGGGCCTTCGACGTGGATACTTCGCGCGCGGACTTTGCATTAGCCTATTTTTCGGCCATGCTGAAACGCGGATGCCTGTTGCGGCCCATCGGCAAGACGGTCTACTTCATGCCGCCGTACACGCTGCGCAGCGAAGAAATGCAGTGGCTGGTCAATGCCAGCCTGGAGGCGCTGGACGAGGTGCAGGCCGGCGATGCCCGCACGGAGGGCGATGCCACCGCTCTGCCATGAAATCCTTGCCGCGGCCATGCAATACCAATAGCATACCGCATCCCGATACCGGAGCCTGGTTTGGATGCTGTGGCTTGCCTTGCCAAAGAGGAATATGGACCCGCAACTCGTCGACACCCAGCCAGCCAGCGTGGAAGCCTGGCTGGAGCGGCTGCCTTACACCGACTTGCTGGAATGCGGCCGTCTGTTGGCGCAGGCGCTATACCACCTGGGCCGCACGCCGCTGGAGCCGATGCTGCGCTACAAGCTGCTGATGCTGTACCTGAAGGCGCTGGACCGTTATTACCCGCTGCTGGAAGGCGAAACCCAGCACAGCGACATCTTGTCCTCGCCCAAGAGCCGCCAGTTGGCGGTGGTGGGCGTCAAGCTGTTTTCCAATCTGTTCATCGGCTTCAAACAGGCGCTGCAGGACAAGCTGGCCCGCCCCAGCCTGCTGGAGCGCGAACAGCCCAAAGTGGAACTGCTGCTGTATACCATGATGGCGGGGCGGCAGTGCCTGAACATCTATCAGCAATACTATTGCCCGCTGCCGGACGGCTTCTGGCTGGAGTGCCATCAGCTGTATGCGATCGCGCGGGAAAAGGGCTGGCAAGACCGCTCGCTGGCCAACGACGACACCCTGGGCGACATCTACCGACAGATCCTGCTGCTGGGGCTGACCGCCACCAATCGCTTGTCGCCTGCCGAAATGCAGCTGGCCCGGCAACTGGTTTACAGCCTGGCCAAGCAGGTGACGCTGCTGCCGGTGGGCGAACTGGACGAAAACCGTCACGGCTACCTGTTGGACCCGCAGGAAGACGCGCCGCCGCGCTACCTGCTGGCCAGCGCCGCCGCGCTGCCGCACGCCTGCTACTTGTTGGAAATGGCGGGCGCCTTGGCCAGCATGCGCCGCAGCCTGGAGCAGTTGCAGAAAGCCGGCGCTACGGCCTCCGGCGGGCAGGTCAACGAAGAAATCCACGTACTGACCCAACTCAGCGAAGCCTGGCAACGTCCGCGGCGGCGCAAACACAGCCGCGAATCCTCACAGGGCGTGGTGGAAGTCATCGCCGGCACCGCCCAGATCTGGCACCGCGTCAATGGCGGCAGCTGGCAATTGCCCGGCGCCGGCGCGACCGAAGAAACCTCGCGCTTGCGCCCCCCGCCGCTACCTTGCCTGATGACCATCGTCAACCACAGCGACAGCGGCTATCTGCTGCGCGGCGTGCCGCGCGAACAACCGCTGCGCGCCGGCGAAATCCTGCTGATCAACCCGCCGGACCAGCCAGAGGCCGCTCGCTTATGCGCCGTGCGCTGGGTGCTGATGCAGCCGACCGGCAAGGAAATCGAATGCGGCGTGGAGATTCTCTGCCCCGCGCCTGCGCCTGCCCTGGTCATGCCCAGCATCACCTACCACGGCGACACGTATCAGCGCTGCCTGCTGCTGCCGCCGCACGGCAACCATCCAGAGCTGCTGGAAATGGTGGGGCGGCCGTTCAGCCAGTTGCGCGAGTTCCGGCTGCGCGCCGCCGACGGCGAGCGTTTGATCCGCGCAAGCAAGCTGCATCAGCAATCGCCGTATTTCCAGCTGATGGAATATCGCCCCAGCGAGCTGTTTTGACTTGGCTCAAGCCTCGCTCAAGCCCAGCCCTTTTTCGGGTACACTGAGCTCTCTATAATCATTTGCTTTAATAGAGAGGTCTGTCGATGCATTCGGTGATTCACGCTTCCGACCGTATCGTGGTCAAGGTCGGCTCCAGCCTGGTGACCAACGACGGCAAGGGCCTGGACCTGTCCGCTCTGGCGCGCTGGGCCGCCGAAATCGCCGAACTGAAACGCCGCGGCAAGCAGGTGGTGCTGGTTTCCAGCGGCGCCATAGCCGAAGGCTGCCAGCGGCTGGGCTGGACCGTGCGGCCCAAGGGCGTGCACGAACTGCAGGCCGCCGCCGCCGTCGGCCAGATGGGCCTGTGCCAGGCCTACGAGAGCGCCTTCCGCGCCTTTGGCCTGCAGACGGCGCAGATTCTGCTGACCCACGAAGACCTGGCGGACCGCACCCGCTATCTGAACGCCCGCTCCACGCTGGTGAGCCTGCTGAATCTCAATGTGGTGCCCATCATCAATGAGAACGACACCGTGGTCACCAGCGAAATCCGCTTTGGCGACAACGACACGCTGGGCGCGCTGGTGACCAACCTGATCGAGGCCGATGCGCTGGTGATCCTGACCGACCAGCAGGGCCTGTTCAGCGCCGATCCGCGCAAGCACCCGGACGCCGAGTTCATCCACGAGGCCGAGGCCGGCGATCCCCGGCTGGAAGAAATGGCCGGCGGCACCGGCTCCAGCGTCGGCACCGGCGGCATGATCACCAAGATCCTGGCCGCCAAGCGCGCCGCGCGCAGCGGCGCAGCCACCGTGATCGCCTGCGGCCGCGAGCCGCATGTGCTGTCGCGGCTGGCCGACGGCGAAGCCATCGGCACCCAGCTGGTCGCCGCCACCAACCGCATGGCGGCGCGCAAGCAATGGCTGGCCGATCACCTGAAACTGGCCGGCCGCCTGCTGCTGGACGACGGCGCCGCCCGCGCCATCCGCGAACGCGGCACCAGCCTGCTGCCGGTGGGCGTCAGCGCGGTGGAGGGCGACTTCCTGCGCGGCGAGGCGGTGGCGTGCGTCGATGCGGAAGGAAACGAAGTGGCGCGCGGCCTGGTCAACTACAGTTCGGACGAGGCGCGCCAGATCATGCGCAAGGGCACCCGCGAGATCGAAGCCGCGCTCGGCTACATCGTCGAGCCGGAATTGATACACCGCGACAATATGGTGGCCTTGTAAGCACACCGCGCCCTCCCCGCCGCGGGAGGCGCTAGGTTTTCCCGACCCCTGCCAGTGTCTGGCCGGGGTTTCATTTTTCGCTATCACAAGGATGACATGGTATGAACAAGCTGGCTCTTTCGGCGCTGATGACACTAGCCTGGGGTTCGGCATCCGCCGCGGATGTGCTGCACATCTACAACTGGAACAACGCGTTGTCAGCGGACACCGCCAAGCGTTTCGAGCAATCCTGCAACTGCAAGCTGGTGCAGGACTACTACGGCGACAATGAGGAAATGCTGGCCAAGCTGGCCGCCGGCGCCAAGGGCTACGATATGGTGTTCCCCACCGCCTTCGCCGTAAACACGCTGCTCAAGCAGGGCAAATTGCAGCCCCTGGACAAGAGCAAACTGCCCAACTGGAAAAACCTGAACAGCGGCTATCTGGCCCTGAACCAGCCATTTGACCCAGGCAACCGCTACGCCGCGCCCACGGTGGTGTCGCTGACGCTGCTGGGCTATAACGCCACCCAGCTGAAGAAGGCCGGCGTGGCCGACAAGGCGAACAGCTGGGCGCTGGTCTTCGATCCGGCCGTGCTGGCCAAGATCAAGGGCAAGGTGACGGTGCTGGACAGCCAGCGCGAGCTGATGGCCGCCGCGCTGATGTATCTGGGTAAGGACGCCAACTCCACCAATCCGGCGGACTGGAAGGCCGCGGCGGAAGTGATCCGCCAGGCCAAGCCGTACTGGGCTGCGTTCAACAACCAGAGCTACATCAAAGAGCTGACGGTCGGCAATATCTGGGTGGCGCTGGGCTATTCCAACGACCTGTTCCAGGCGCAGCAGGACGCGAAGAACGCCAAGCGGCCGTTCGAGCTGGCCTACCAGCCGCAGAAGGAAGGCAATGTGCTGGCCATCGACAATATGACCATCCTGAAGGACGCGCCGCGTCCGGACCTGGCGCACAAGTTCATCAACTTCATGCTGGATGGCAAGAACGCCTCGGAAATCTCCAACCAGATCGGCGCCACCAATCCGGTCAAGGCGGCCGAAGCCTTCTTCAAGCCGCAGATCAAGGCCAATCGGGTGATCATGCTGGAGCCGGCCAAGGGCAAGTACGTGGCGCTGAAAGATCTGGACGTGAAGTCCCGCCGCGAGCTGAACCGCTTGTGGTCGCAGATCAAGATCGGCCGCTAAGCCCGCGCTTATGAAACAACCCCGTCCATGGACGGGGTTGTTTTTCCAGCGCCTTATCGCCCATGAAGGCTGCGGGCTTCCGACGTCACAACCAAACACGCCTGACGGGAACGCAGCGTTCCCTGACAGGCTTGCGGCAGCTCACTCCATCTCGTGGGGACGACGGCCTTCCGCTTCCTGGCGGCGGAACTCGACCGCCCGCATGATCACATAGGCCAGCATCGCGAACAGGAAGAACAACAGCACCACCCAGGCGATGGAGCGCAGCGTTTCAATGCCGGCGGTGTACAGTTCCAGCATCCAGCGCTGGCCGCTCAGCTCCAACTGAGTGCTGCCCTTGCCCGGCGCCGGTGCCAGGTAGCGCTCCAGCGACCACGGCCGCACGCCGCCGGAAATACCGCTGACGACAATGGCGAAGAACACATACTTGCGCCAGGCATCGGCCAGCTCCTGGCCCAAGGTGCGGCCCAGAATCTTGGCCACGGCCGGGTCGAAGAAGCGGGCGGCGGCGACAGCGGCCACAACCACCACGATCAGGATGGTGGCGAACAACACGTAGAACATGATCTCTCGCTTACGGTGCAAATAAATTCATTGTACGCGATTCGCATGCCCGCCACCGGCATCCGCGTTTGCCGTGGCGCAAACTCAGGCGTCCTTGACCGGCAGACCAAAGTGCAGATAGGCCTGGGCCGTCGCCATGCGGCCGCGCGGCGTGCGCTGCAGGTAACCCTGCTGGATCAGGAATGGTTCGATCACGTCTTCTATGGTGTCGGTGGATTCGCCTATCGCCGCGGCGACATTGTCCAGCCCCACCGGCCCGCCGCCAAACTTTTCCAGGATGGCCGACAGCAGCTTGCGGTCCATCACGTCCAGGCCGGCCGGGTCCACGTCCAGCATGGCCAGCGCGGCGTCCGCCACGGCCGCCGTCACCACGCCGTCGGCCTTCACCTCGGCGTAGTCGCGCACGCGGCGCAGCAGGCGGTTGGCGATGCGCGGCGTGCCGCGCGAGCGCTTGGCCACTTCGAACGCGCCGTCGTCGGACAGGGTGACGTTGAGCAGACCGGCCGAACGGCTGACGATGCGCGTCAGCTCGTCAGCGGTGTAAAACTCCAGCCGGGCGACAATGCCGAAACGGTCGCGCAGCGGATTGGTCAGCATGCCGGCGCGGGTGGTCGCCCCAACCAGCGTGAACGGCGGCAGGTCCAGCTTCACCGAGCGCGCCGCCGGCCCCTCGCCTATCATGATGTCGATCTGGTAATCCTCCAGCGCCGGGTAGAGGATTTCCTCCACCACCGGCGACAGGCGGTGGATTTCGTCGATGAACAGCACATCGTGCGGCTCAAGGTTAGTCAGCAATGCCGCCAGATCGCCGGCGCGCTCCAGCACCGGGCCGGACGTCTGGCGCAGGTTGACGCCCATCTCCCGCGCCACGATGTGCGCCAGCGTGGTCTTGCCGAGGCCAGGCGGGCCGAACAACAGCACGTGGTCCAGCGCCTCGCCGCGCTTCTTCGCCGCCTCGATGAAGATTTCCAGTTGCTCGCGGGCCTTCTTCTGGCCGACGTACTCGTCCAGCAGCTTGGGCCGCAGCGCGCGCTCCAGCGCCTCTTCCTGATCGGAGGCGCGTTGCGGGGTAACGATGCGGCGCTCCGGCGCGGCGCCGAACAGCTTGTCGGTTTCTATCATCGGGGACTCTTGGTGGCGGATTCTTGCTGCCGACATTCTAACACCGCGCTATACTCGCCGCTGGCCGCGCGACACGCGGCCAAAAGCTAACGTCTTCGGGGCGGGGTGCAATTCCCCACCGGCGGTATGGCGCACGATGCGCCGAGCCCGCGAGCGCCTTTGCCTCACGGCAAAGGGTCAGCAGATCTGGTAAGGCCTATTGGCGATCTTTCCCCAGGAAAGCCCGGCAATAGGCGCAACTCCAGAGCCGACGGTCATAGTCCGGATGAAAGAAGACGACGCCAGCCCCACCCGCGCCCGCGGGCGGAGCCCTGTGTCGTATCCGCGCGTTTATCGCGCCGGATAGCCATGCGCTATCCGCTTCACGCCCAAGAGACGTGTTTCTCAATCTTGTTTTTGAGGACCGTTTCCATGAACGCCAACACCGATATCCTGTCCCTGCGCGTCCAAACCGCGCTGTCCGCCCTGCGCCAAGGCCTGCCGGTCATCGTCGCCGACGACGCCGACCGCGAGAACGAGGCCGACTTGATCCTGGCCGCCGATGCCCTCACCGTGCCGGAAATGGCCAGGCTGATCCGCGACTGCAGCGGCATCGTCTGCCTGTGCCTCACCCCGGAGCATGCCGAGCGTCTGCAACTGCCGCCGATGGCGGCGCAGAACGGCAGCCGTTACGGCACCAACTTCACCGTCGCCATCGAGGCGGCCGAGGGCGTGACCACCGGCGTCTCCGCCGCCGACCGCGTCACCACGATACGCGCCGCCATCGCGCCGGACGCCAAGCCCAGCGATCTGGTGCGCCCAGGCCACGTCTATCCCATCGTCGCCCGCGCCGGCGGCGTGCGCGAGCGGCGCGGCCATACCGAGGCCTCGGTGGAGCTGGCGCGGCTGGCTGGTTTCAGCCCGGCCGGCGTGCTGTGCGAGTTGATGAACCCGGACGGCAGCATGATGCGCGGCCAGCAAGTGCAGGACTACGCCGAACGCCACGGCCTGCCGCAGCTGTCCGTCGCCGAACTGGCCGAATGGCTGCAACGCAATCAGGCATGAAAGGACGGACCATGTTCAGCGGCATCACCCAAAGCATCGCCCGCGTCATCGCCATCCAGGACGGCGACGGCAGCCGGCGGCTCACGCTGGCCTTCGCGCCTGGTTTCTGCCAGGGGCTGCGGCAGGGCGCCAGCATCGCCGTCAATGGCGCCTGCCTCACTGTGGCCGCGCCGCCCCGCCAAGACAACGCCGAGTTCGACCTGATCTTGCCGACGCTGATCACCAGCACGCTGGCCAGTTGCCGGGTGGGCGACGCGGTGAACGTCGAGCGGGCGCTGGCCGATGGCGCGGAAAACGGCGGCCACGCGCTGTCCGGCCATGTCGATTACCAGGCCAAGGTCGAGCAGACGCGCCGCCACGGCGACAACCTGTGCCTGCGGCTGACGGTGCCGGCGGGCGCCTTGCGCTACCTGTTCGCCAAGGGCTATGCGGCGCTGGACGGCATCAGCCTGACCATCGCCGCCATCGACAAGCGCGAGGGCTGGTTCGAAGTGTGGCTGATTCCGGAAACCCGCCGCGCCACCACGCTGGGCGAGAAAAAGCCGGGAGACCGGCTCAATCTGGAAATCGAGCGGCACACGCAGGTGCTGGTGGATTCGACGCGCGAAGCACTGGAGGAAAAACTGAGCGCGCTGATGGAGCTGCTGGGGCCGCAGTCGGCTCACGCCGGCCGGCCCGTCCTGGCGCTGCCGGCCTAAACGACGGCAACAAAAAGGGCGGCCTGAGCCGCCCTTTTTTGATTCGTCCGCCTCAACCCTTCATCAAACTCTTCAGCGCCAGCCGCACGCCTTCGCTGACGGTGACGTCGGCAGGCAGGCTCTTGGTCGCGGCCGACGCTTCCTTGTCGTTGTAGCCCAAGGCCAGCAGCGCGTTGACGATGTCGCTTTTCTCATCCGGGGTGGCGGCGAACGGCAGGCCGCCCGGCACCGTCAGGTTGCCGCCGGTGGCCAGCTTGCCGCGCAGCTCCAGCACCAGCCGCTCAGCCGTTTTCTTGCCGATGCCCGGCACCGACGACAAACGCTTGATGTCTTCGCTGGCCACCGCGATGGCCAGCTCGTCGGCGGTCATGCCGGAAAGGATGGCCAGCGCGATCTTGGCGCCGATGCCGCTCACCTTGATCAACTGGCGAAAAGTCTGCCGCTCTTCCTTGCTGGCGAAGCCGAACAGCAAGTGGGCGTCCTCGCGCACCACCAGATGGGTGAACAGCGTGGTGTTCTGCCCCAAGGCGGGCAGTTGGTAGAAAGTGGTCATCGGCACATCGACTTCGTAGCCGACGCCGCCCACATCCACCACCACCTGCGGCGGCTGTTTCTCTATCAATTTGCCCGTCAGGCGTCCGATCATGATGATTCTTTCTTGTGTATTCGTTGTGATTCAACGGTAGAGAGGATGCCCCAAAGGGGCGATCCGCCATTCTGGGCAGAGACTCGGCGAAACGCCCGGCACGGACGGGCTTCCGCCCTACACCAGCCGCCCGCCTCGCACTTTGAGGCCGCGCCGCGCCAGCTGGCCGATGGCGCCGCCGCTATGGTTGGCGTGGGTCAGCGCCACCGCCAGCGCATCAGCCGCGTCGGCCTGCGGCGTGCCGGACAGGTTCAGCATGCGCACCACCATATACTGCACCTGCTCCTTAGGCGCCTTGCCCTGGCCGACGACGGATTGCTTGACCTGCAACGCGGTGTATTCCGCCACCGGCAGATCCTTCAACACCAGCGCCGTCATGCAGGCGCCGCGCGCCTGGCCCAGCATCAGCGTGGCGGCTGGGTTGACGTTGACGAACACCTGCTCCAGCGCCGCCTCGGTCGGCTGATAAGTGGCGATCACCTGATGGATGCCATCGACGATCACTTTGACCCGCTCGGCCAGGCTGGCGCCTTGCGGCGTGCGGATGGCGCCGGAAGCGACGTAATGGCGCTGATTGCCGACCACGTCTATCACGCCGAAGCCGCAAATACGGCTGCCGGGATCGATGCCGAGGATGCGCCGGCTCATGCCGTCCAGCCGGCGGCGATGCGGTCGGCCTCGGCCAGCCGCTCCGGCGTGCCGACATCCAGCCACAGGCCCTGCTGCACTTGGCCGCTGACTTTGCCCTGCTCCATCGCCGCCAGCAACCACGGCAGCAAGGGGCTGGAGACGCGCGGCGGCACCTCGCGGAAGAAAGCCGGATGGTAGGCGGCCAGGCCGCAGAAGGTATACGGCGTGTCGCCGTCTCCGCAAGCCGCGACGCTGCCGTCGCTGCGCAACGTCAAGTCGCGCCCGGTCTTGTAGCCGGCCTTCGGCGTCAATACCAAATGCGCCAGGGCAGACTCTCCATCCAGACTGGCGGAGGCCGTCAGCAATCGCGCGAGCGGGAAGTCGCACAACACATCGCCATTCAGCACCAGGAAAGGCTTATCGCCCAGCAAGGGCAAGGCGGTGGCAATGCCGCCGGCGGTTTCCAAGGCCTGGTCTTCCGGCGAATAGGCAATCGACACGCCAAAGCGCGAACCATCGCCGAGCGCTTCTTCTATCTGCTCGCCCAGCCAGGCATGGTTGATCACCAGCTCGCTCACGCCGGCGCGGGCCAGCCGTTCGATATGCCACTGGATCAGCGGCTTGCCGCCAGCCATCAGCAGCGGCTTGGGCGTATGGTCGGTCAAGGGCCGCATCCGTTCGCCGCGGCCGGCCGCCAGTATCATCGCCCGCATCAGTTGCCTTTCACGCCCAGCACCGGGTAGCTGGACTGCAGCTCCTCGTCCGTGGCGTCGCGGCCCACCAGTTCCACCAGCAAATGGTAGAACGGCGCCAGTTCGGCGTAGCGGCGCGTGGTCCGCTTCAGATACTTGATGAAGCGCGGGATTTCGGCGCGGTATTTGTCCTTGCCGTCGCGGTGATAGAGGCGGGAGAAGATGCCGGCGACTTTCAGATGGCGCTGCACGCCCATCCACTCGAAAGCGCGGTAGAAATCATCAAAGGCATCCGGCACCGGCAGGCCGGCGGCGCGCGCCCTCTCCCAGTAGCGGATGGCCAGATCGAGCACGAATTCCTCTTCCCACTCGATGAAAGCGTCGCGTAATAGCGACACTGCGTCGTAACTGATCGGGCCGTACACCGCATCCTGGAAATCCAGCACGCCGGGGGCGCCGGCAGTCAGCATCAGATTGCGCACGATGAAGTCGCGGTGGACATAGACCTTAGCTTGCGCCAGCAACGCCGGCAGCAAAGCCTTGACGCCGGCGTCCCACAATTGGCGCTGCTTGAAGTTCAGCGGCTTGCCGAGCTCCTTGGCGCAGAACCACTCCGGGAACAGATTCAGTTCGCGCGTCAGCAGCGCCTCGTCGTATTCCGGCAACACACCCGGCTGGCTGGCTTTCTGAATCTCCACCAGCGTATCCAGCGCCTCCTCCAGCAGATGGCGGTGCACCAGCGGGCGCTCGTCATGCTGCAGCGCGGCGAGATAAGTCACCTTGCCCAGATCCTCCATCACGATGAAGCCCTGCTCGCGGTCGCGCAGGTCTATCCTGGGCACCTTGACCATGGAGAAGATGTCCCGAACCTGAACGTAGGCGTCGGTGCCGATATGCTCCGGCGGCGCGTCCATCACGATGCGGGTGGCGCCGTCCGGCCAGATCGCGCGGAAATAGCGGCGAAAGTCGGCGTCGGCGGCGGCGAATTCAACTTGGATGACGTCGCCAGGATATTGCTGCGCCAGCCATTTCTTGAGCTGTTCCAGTCTTTGCATGTCGCTTTGTCGTGGTGCTGATAGAATTGAGCGATTTTATACTGCCCATGGGGGCCTGTTAACGCTAATTTAGACCCAGCGCAACGCTGAAAAGCCGCGCAATGCAAGGCGGAGGATGCGGCGCTTGGTGATTCCAAGCGCGAATCCGACAACGCGACAGCGGGCGGCTTAGCAGAGTTGCCCTTCGCGCGCTGCATCCGGCAATGTCCGGCCGCTGTGTCAAAATTAGCGTCAACAGGCCCCGGCCCCACGATATGGCTTTGTGCATGCCCATACAAAAACCGACTCCGCTGGCGCTGGCCCTGGCCGCCGCCTTTGCCCTGAACACCCAAGCGGCGCGCGCCGAAGACGATGCGCCCATTGCCGTACCGAACCCGCCCGCGCAACAAGGCCAGACCAAGGTCGTCGCAGACAATATCGATGGCGAAACCGATGTGGTGCTGCACGCCAAAGGCAATGTCGTGGCGACGCGCGACGACCAGAAACTGGAGTCCGACTGGCTGGACTACTACCAGGCCAAGAGCCTCGCCAAGGCGGGCGACCGTTTCCGGCTGACCCGCAGCGGGGACGTGATCACCGGCACCACGCTGGACTACAACGTCAACGACTATACCGGCACGGGCATGAATCCGGTGTTCACGATGTCGAAGCAAAGCCCTGCGGCGGCGAAGCCGCAGGCCACGACGCCGCCAGTGTCGACTGTCTCAAGCGGCCCCAAACCGGTCACCATGCGCGGCGACGGCAGCCAGATCGACTTCCAGGGGCAGAACCAATACCGCGTCTACGGCAGCCGCATGACTACCTGCGATCCAGGCGACGACGCCTGGTATCTGCACGCGGCCAGCACTGACCTCGACTACAACAGCGGCGTCGGCGTGGCGCGCAACGCCTGGATGCAGTTCTACGGCGTGCCGATTCTGTATTCACCGTGGATAGACTTCCCGCTCAACAGCAACCGCAAGTCCGGCTTCCTGACGCCCACCTTCAAAACCGGCACCGCCGGCACCGAGTTCTCGCTGCCGTACTATTGGAATATCGCGCCTAATTACGACGCGACCATCACGCCGCACATCAACACCAAGCACGGCAATATGCTGGCCGGCGAGTTCCGCTATCTGGAGCCTAACTACAGCGGCACCATCTATACCGAGCAATTGCCCAATGACAAGGTCACCAATACAGCCCGCAACGCCTGGAGCGTCAACCACTCGCAGAACCTGGGTCATGGGCTGACATTTGGCCTCAGTTACAACTCAGTATCTGACCGCACTTACTTCAGCGACTTCGGCGACCAGGTGGCCATCGCCTCCAACGTCAACCTGAACCAGGAGGCGACGCTGAGCTATGGCATGGGATGGACCGGCGGCTCCGGCAATGCCACCTTGCGCGTGCAGCATTACCAGAACCTGACGCTCAATCCGGTTCCGACCGACATCCCCTATGCGCGGATGCCGCAGTTAACGTTCAACGCCAGCCAAAGCCTGCCTGCCGGCTTCAGCGCCAATCTGATGACCGATCTGACGCGTTTCGATCATCCCAGCCTGCAGACCGGCGACCGCTTCGTCGCCTACCCCAGCGTCAGCTGGAGCTTCGACCGCAGCTGGGGCTTCATCCGTCCCAAGCTGGGCGTCAATTTCACCGAGTACAACCTCAACGCGTTCCCGAACCAGCAACAAGGCACGCGGACGCGGACGCTGCCGATCTTCAGCACCGACGCCGGCCTGTACTTCGACCGCGATACCGAATTCATGGGCAAGGACCACTTGATGACGCTGGAACCCCGGCTGTTCTACGTCAACATCCCAAACAAGTATCAGGATGACCTGCCTAATTTCGACACCACGGTTAACGACCTGAACTTCGCCCAGCTGTTCACGGAAAACCGTTTCTCCGGCTACGACCGCATCAATGGCGCCAACCAGGTCACCACCGCGCTGACCAGCCGCTTCATCGACCAGACCAACGGCCTGGAACGCCTGCGCCTCGCCATCGGCAAGCGCTTCTACCTGTCGGACGACATCACGCAAAACGTCAACCAACCCAGCTCCGACCTCTTGCTCAGCGCCGCCGGCGATCTGACCCGTTCCTGGCGTTTCGACAGCAGCTACCAATACAATCAGCAGCTCGGCACAACCGAGCGCTACAATGTCCAGCTGCGCTATAGCCCGGAAGCCGGCAAGGTAGCCAGCGTGCGCTGGCGCTATGGCCGCTACGAGCAGCTGGACAACTCCGCCACCTACGGTCCGCTGCGTCAGGTGGACGTTGCCGCGCAATGGCCGATCGCCCGCCGCTGGTACGCCATCGGCCGCTACAATTACTCGCTGATCACACGCAAGCCTATTGAGCAGCTGGCCGGCTTCGAGTACAACGATGGCTGCTGGTCGGCGAGATTGTTCAGCCAACGCTTCGTCACCGATCCACAGACCACCAAGAATTCGCTGTTCTTCCAATTGGAACTGAGGGGACTGGGCGCCTTGGGCAGCGGCGGCGTGCAGGACACGCTGCGCCTGGCCATCCCCGGTTACACCAAGACTAACGAGCAATAAAGCCTGACCATGAAAAAGACTCTGCTTGCCCTGTTGATCGCCTGCGCCGCGCAAACCGCGCCGGCCGCCCCCGCCGCCTCCGCTTCGGCGCCCGTCGCGCCGCTGCCGGTCCGCGAAGTCGACCGCATCGTCGCCGTGGTCAACAAGAATGTGATTACCTGGCAGGAACTGCAGGCCCGCGTCAACGAGGCGATCAAACAGCTGGAGGCGCAAAAAGTGACGCCGCCGGCTCGCGATGTGCTGCAGCACCAGTTGCTGGAGCAGATGATCACCGAGGAAGTGCAACTGCAGTACGCCGCCAGCGGCGGCCTGCGCATCGAAGAATCCGCCATCGACCAGGCGATCGCCAACCTGGCCAAACAAAACAAGCTGACCGAAGCCGGCCTGAAGGCCCAACTGGCCCGCGACGGCATCACCATGGACCGGCTGCGCAGCGATATCCGCCGCGAGCTGACCATTTCCCGCTTGCGCGACAGCGAAGTCGCTTCCCGCGTTTCCGTCAGCGACAGCGAAGTGGAACAGGTACTGAAGAGCGCGCAGAGCGCCAACCGCACCGAATACCATCTGGCCAGCCTCCTGGTCAGCGTGCCGGAACGCGCCGACGCCAAGCAGATCGACCAGTTGTCGCAGAAAGTGCATAAAGCCCAGGCCGAGCTGAATGCCGGCCAGCCTTTCGCCAAGGTTTCTGCCGCCTATTCCGACGCCCCCAATGCGCTGAAGGGCGGCGATATGGGTTGGCGTCCCGCCACCTCGCTGCCGCTGGAGTTCGTGCAAATGCTGGAGCAACTGAAGCCGGGCGGCTACACCGACGTGATCCGCACCCAGCAAGGCTTCTTCATCTTCCAATTGCAGGACAAGCGCAGCGGCGGCACGCCGATGCTGGTCGAGCAATACCATGCGCGCCACATCCTGATCCGCACCAACGAGGCCGTGTCCGAATCCGACGCCAAGGCCCGCATCGACCAAGTGCGCGACCGCATCCTGCGCGGCGCCAAGTTCGCCGACATGGCCAAGCTGTACTCCGAAGACGGCAGCAACGCCAAGGGCGGCGACCTGGGTTGGGTCAATCTGGGCGATTTGGTGCCGGAATTCGAGAAGGCGATGGTGGCCCTGCCGATCGGCCAAGTATCCGAACCGGTCCGTTCGCCGTTCGGCTGGCACTTGATCCTGGTCGAAGGCAAGCGCAATCAGGACGTGTCCAGCGACCACGAAAAGATGGCGGTCAAACAGCAAATCCGCGCCCGCAAGATGGAACAGGCCTACGCCGACTGGGTGCGCCAGCTGCGCGACTCCGCCTTCGTCGAAGAACACCTGGACGACAAGTGATGAACCGCCCCGTGCTGGCCATCACCGCCGGAGAACCGGCCGGCATCGGGCCGGACCTGACGCTGCGGCTGCCTGAACTGGCGCCGCGCAGCCGCTGCGTGGTGGTGGCGGACCGGGGCCTGCTGGCCGAACGCGCGGCGCAGCTGGGGCTAGCGATCACGCTGGTCGACTACCGCCGCGATCAGCCGGCTCCGGCCGGCGCGCTGGAAGTCTTGCATGTGCCGCTGGCTGCGCCGTCGACGCCCGGCCAGCTGGATCCGACCAATGGCCGCTATGTGCTGGATACGCTGGATGCGGCGATAGACGGCTGCATGACTGGCGAGTTCGCCGCCATGGTCACCGCGCCGGTGCATAAGGGCGTGATCAACGATGCCGGCGTGCCATTCACCGGGCATACCGAATACCTGGCCGAACGCACCGGCGCCAAAAAAGTGGTGATGATGCTGGCCGGCGGCGGCATGCGCGTGGCGCTGGCCACCACGCACCTGCCCTTGCGCGACGTCGCCGACGCCATCACCGCGCTGTTGCTGGACGAAGTCATCCGCATCCTGCATGCCGATCTGGTGGGCAAATTCGGCATCGCCGCGCCGCGCATCCTGGTCGCGGGCCTGAACCCGCACGCCGGAGAAGGCGGGCATATGGGGCGAGAGGAAATCGACATCATCGAACCGGCCCTGGCCAAGCTGCGCGCCGAAGGCATGCATCTGATCGGCCCGCTGCCGGCCGACACGCTGTTCAACCCGGACAAGCTCGCCAATGCTGACGCGGTGCTGGCCATGTACCACGACCAGGGCCTGCCGGTGCTGAAGCACGCCAGCTTCGGCGCCGGTATCAATATCACGCTGGGCCTGCCCATCATCCGCACCTCGGTCGATCACGGCACGGCGCTGGACCTGGCCGGCAGCGGCCGCGCCCATCCGGGCAGCCTGGTCGAGGCGGTGCAGCTGGCGGAACAGCTGGCCATACACTCCCGCCGCGGCTAGGTACTCGTAGCCAGCGAAGATCGCCAGGGATCAGCGCACAATCACCTGATCCGGCAGCTCATTGACGAAGGGTTCGCCGCGGCGCGGCGCATGCTGGGTCAGCAGCGCGTGTATGCGCTTCAGCCCCAGCTCCAGCCCCGCCACATGATCGCGCGCCGCAAACGCTTGCTGCATCGCCGCGCAGATGTCGGCCCAATCCTGCGCCGGCACCCGGCGATTGATGCCGCGGTCGGCGATGATCTCGATCCGCCGCTCCGCCAGCAGAAGATAGACCAGCACGCCGGTGTTCTCCTCGGTATCCCACACCCGCAGCTCGCCGAACCACTGCAGCGCCCGCTGCCGCGCGCTCATGCCGCGCCAGGCGGCCCGCCAGTCCAGCGCAGACTCCACCACGAAGCGCAGCTGCCCGCAGTGCGCCTGCTCGGATTCGGCGATATGCCGCTCCAGCCTGGCCAGCTGCCGGGCCGGAAACTGCCGGCGCGCCTGCCAGCCGGTGCTGCTCAGGTGGCGCCAAACGCGTTGCCATCGATTCATTTCACCAGTCTCCCGAAGCCCCGCCGCCACCAAAATCGCCGCCGCCGCCGGACCAGCCGCTGCCGCCATCGCCGGAACGTCCGCCGCCTCCGCCGCCGCCCCAATTGCCCCAACTAGCCAGGGACAGGCCATGTTCGCCCAGCACCAGGCACAAGCCTGCCGCCACCACGCCGATCAACAAGGCGGTCACGGTGGCGGCGCCCAGCAATAGGGAAGCGGCCACGCTGAGGCAGCCCATGATGAAGCTGCCGATCAAGCGGCCAAACAGCCGGCCGGCCACGCCGGAACCGACCAGCAGGAAAAACGCCAGCAGCGGCCAGCTGTCCGCCCAGCCGTCGCCTTGCGCGGCCTGCCGCTTGGGTTCCGGCAGTTTTTCGCCGTCGATCAGGCCCTCGATCTGCGTCGCAGCAGCCTGGATGCCCTGCAAGCGCAGGCCTTGCTTGAACAAAGGCCGCAAGGTGTCCTGCAGGATGCGCTTGGCGTAGATGTCCGGAATCGCGCCCTCCAGCCCGCGCCCCACCAAAAGCTGAGTCTTGTGAGTATCGGCCACGATCAGCAGCAGCACGCCGTCGTCCACGCCCTTGCGCCCCAGCTTCCAGCTCTCCATCACTCGCGTGCCGTAATCAAACGGCGTTTCCGGCTCGACCGACGGCACGATCAGCACCGCCAGCTGGCTGCCCTTGCGCTGGTGAAAGTCCAGCAGCTGCTTTTCCAGCTGGCCGCGCTCGTCATCCGTCAGAAAAGCCGCCTGGTCGATCACCGGCGAGGTGGGCGGCGGCACCGCCAGCTCGGCGCGGGCCGCGCCCGCCATTAGGCACAACGCGAGCCACAGCCAGGCCCATGCGCGGCTCATCTCACTTGCCTTGCTGGTCGAAGTTCACCTGCGGCGGCGCGGAGATCGCCTTCTCGTTCTCCACGGTGAAGTTGGGGCGGGTCTTCAGGCTGAACATCATCGCCGTCAGATTGTTGGGGAAGCTGCGCACGGTGACGTTATAAACCTGCACCGCGTCGATATAGCGCTTGCGGGCCAGCGCGATGCGGTTTTCCGTGCCTTCCAGTTGCGCCTGCAGATCGCGGAACGACTGGTCCGCCTTCAGCTGCGGGTAGTTCTCCGACACCACCAACAGGCGTGACAGCGCCGAGCCCAGCTGATTCTGCGCGGCGGTGAACTGCTTCAGCTTGTTTTCGTCCGTGGCGGATGCCGCGTCCATCTGGATGCTGCCGACACGGGCGCGCGCCTCGGTCACCTGAGTCAGCACATCCTTCTCGTGCGTGGCGTAACCCTGTACCGTCTTCACCAGATTGGGAATCAGGTCGGCGCGGCGCTGGTACTGGTTCAGCACCTCGGACCAGGCGGCGTTGGCCGCCTCATCCTGAGACTGCATCGCGTTATAGCCGCAACCGCTCAGCGAAGCCGCCAGGGTAAACACCAGCAACAGTTTCTTCCACATCCTCGCCATCCTTTCCATATCGCAATTATCCACAAGGGCAAACATCCCAAAGCCATAGCTTACCGAAAAACAGAGCCATGCCGGTAATCGGAAAAACTCATAGACATGCCAGAGCGCAGCATAAAATGACGTCAAGCCAATCCATGCTCCATCATTTAGACGCCGTGACTTTTTGGGCGCTCCAGCCATGCACCCGCCTCATGGGTGCCGGCAATCTCTTGATCTAAAGAGGAAAAATCCCTATTCAACTCATGTTTTTCGCATCGCAGCAATTAGGCTAAACTGGCAGGCATTCCTCTAATAAAATCCAGCTTGCGGACAAATGACAGCCATCACCAGCGAACAGCGATTGCGGGAAATCCCGTATAACTATACTTCCTACTCCGACCGCGAAATCGTGATTCGCCTCTTGGGCGAACCAATGTGGAAACTGCTGGACGATCTGCGCGGCCAGCGCAAGACCGGCCGCTCCGCGCGGATGCTGTTCGAAGTGCTGGGCGATATCTGGGTGGTGGACCGCAATCCGTATCTGGTGGACGACCTGCTGGACAATCCCAAGCGGCTGTCCGCGCTGGTGGAGGCGATGCGCCATCGGCTGACGGAGATCGAGAAACGCCGCGACGGCAATGATAAAGTCCAGCTGATGATCGCCGCCGCGCGCGAGGCGGTGGATGACTTCGAACGCCAGTTCGAGCAAACCCGCGAGCTGCGCGCCCGCGTGCTGAAGAAGCTGACCCGGCTGACCCGCCGCGACAACATTCTGTTCGACGGCCTGTCGCGTGTCGCCCACGTCACCGACGCCACCGACTGGCGCGTCGAATACCCGTTCGTGGTGCTGAGCCCAGACAGCGAAGCGGAAATGGCGCCGCTGGTGCGCGCCTGCATCGAGCTGGGCCTGACCATCATTCCGCGCGGCGGCGGCACCGGCTATACCGGCGGCGCGGTGCCGCTGGACCGCATGAGCGCGGTGATCAATACCGAAAAACTGGACCGCCACTTGGGCGTCGAGCACATCGAACTGCCCGGCCTCTCGGGCAAGCGCGCCACCATTTCCTGCGGCGCCGGCGTGGTCACCGCCCGCGTGTCCGAAGCGGCCTCCGCCGCCGGACTGGTGTTCGCGGTAGACCCGACCTCGGCCGAAGCCTCCTGTATCGGCGGCAATATCGCCATGAACGCCGGCGGCAAGAAGGCCGTGCTGTGGGGCACCACGCTGGACAATCTGGCCAGCTGGAAAATGGTGGACCCGGACGGCCGCTGGCAGCTGGTGGAGCGCATCGGCCACAACTACGGCAAAATCCACGATGTAGAAGAAGCGCGCTTCCGCGTCTCGCGCCTGGCCGACGATGGCCAGACCGTGGAAAGCAGCCGCGAGCTGATCATTCCCGGCAGCGCCTTCCGCAAGGTGGGCCTGGGCAAGGACGTCACCGACAAATTCCTGGCCGGCCTGCCCGGCGTGCAGAAGGAAGGCTGCGACGGCATCATCACCAGCGCGCGCTTCGTGCTGCACAAAATGCCCAAGCACACGCGCACCGTGTGCCTGGAGTTCTTCGGCACCGTGGCAGAGGCCACGCCGGCCATCGTCGAGATCACCGACCTGTTCAAGCCCGGCGGCGCCTGTCTGGCCGCCGGCGTGCAGCTGGCAGGCCTGGAGCACCTGGACTGGCGCTATGTGCGCGCGGTCGGCTACGCCACCAAGGCCAAGAGCAAGGGCCGGCCCAAGATGGTGCTGATCGCCGACATCGTCTCCGACGACGAGAACGCCGCCGCCGAGGCCGCCAGCCAGGTGGTGCGCATCGCCAACGCCCGCCACGGCGAGGGCTTCATCGCGGTGACGCCGGAGGCGCGCAAGACCTTCTGGCTGGACCGCAGCCGCACCGCCGCCATCGCCAAGCACACCAACGCCTTCAAGATCAACGAAGACGTGGTGATCCCGCTGCCGCGCCTCGGCGATTACAGCGACGGCATCGAACGCATCAACATCGAGCTGTCCATCGCCAACAAGATCGAACTGTTGGACACCCTGACCGAGTACTTCCACGGCCGGCTGCCGGTGGACAAGATGGACACCAACCTGCCGTCGGAAGAGCTGATCGGCGACCGGCGCGCCGCCGCGCTGTCGCTGTTGGCCGTCAACCGAGACCGCTGGCAATGGCTGCTGGACCACATGGACGCGCCGTTCCATGAATACGCCAGCCGCTGGCCCGACGCGCCGCGGGAAGACGCCGCCGAGCAGCCGGACACGGTATTCCACGCGCTGCGCGACTTCATCCTGCGCGTCAGCTGGAAGCGCGAGGTGCTGGCCGAACTGGAACAGATCTTCTCCGGCACTGCCGCCGCCGGCATCCGCGCCGCCATCCGCGAGCTGCAGCAGCACGTGTTGCGCGGCCGGGTGTTCGTGGCGCTGCACATGCACGCCGGCGACGGCAATGTGCACACCAACCTGCCGGTCAACTCCGACAACTACCGCATGCTGCAAACGGCCCACCACGCGGTGGAACGCATCATGGCGCTGGCGCGCCGGCTGGGCGGCGTGATCTCCGGCGAACACGGCATCGGCATCACCAAGCTGGAATTCCTGACCGAGGACGAAATCTCCCCGTTCCGTACCTACAAACAGCAAGTGGACCCGAACGGCCACTTCAACCGCGACAAGCTGCTGCCGGGCGCGGACCTGCGTCTGGCCTACACGCCGTCGTTCTCCCTGCTCGGCGCCGAATCGCTGATCCTGGAGCAGTCCGACATCGGCGACATCAACAACTCGATCAAGGACTGCCTGCGCTGCGGCAAGTGCAAGCCGGTGTGCTCCACCCATGTGCCGCGCGCCAACCTCTTGTACAGCCCGCGCAACAAGATCCTCGGCGTCGGCCTGCTGACCGAGGCCTTCCTGTACGAGGAGCAGACCCGCCGCGGCGTGTCGCTAAAGCATTTCGAGGAATTGTCCGACGTGGCCGACCACTGCACGGTGTGCCACCGCTGCGTCAAGCCCTGTCCGGTCAAGATCGACTTCGGCGACGTGTCGGTGGCGATGCGCAACTTCCTGCGCAAGTCCGGCAAGAAGAAGTTCAATCCCGGCACCGCGCTGGGCATGGCCTTCCTCACCGCCAAGGACCCGGCCACGGTCAAGACCATACGCGCCGGCCTGGTCGGCGTCGGCTACCTGGCGCAGCGGCTGGGCAACCAGCTCGGCAAGCGGCTGGGGTTGATCGGCGGCCAAAAGAAGCAGCCGCCGTCCACCGTCGGCCCGGCGCCGATCAAGCAGCAAGTCATCCACTTCATCAACCGGCCGATGCCGGGCGGCCTGCCCAAGAAAACCGCCCGCGCGCTGCTGGACGTGGAAGATCCGCACATCGTGCCGGTCATCCGCAACCCCAAGGCCGCGGAAGACGCCGAGGCGGTGTTCTACTTCCCCGGCTGCGGCTCGGAGCGGCTGTTCAGCCAGGTGGGCCTCGCCACCCAGGCCATGCTGTGGCACGTCGGCGCGCAGACGGTGCTGCCGCCGGGCTATCTGTGCTGCGGCTACCCGCAAACCAGCGCCGGCTACCAGGACAAGGGCGACGCCATCACCACCGAAAACCGCGTGCTGTTCCACCGCGTGGCCAACACGCTTAACTACCTGGACATCAAGACCGTGGTGGTCAGTTGCGGCACCTGCTTCGACCAGCTGGCGCACTATCGCTTCGAGGACATCTTCCCCGGCTGCCGCGTTATCGACATCCACGAATACCTGATGGAGAAAGGCGTGAAGCTGGACGGCATCGAAGGCCAGCAATATCTGTATCACGACCCGTGCCACACCCCGATGAAGACCCACCAGCCGCTGAAGGTGGTCAATGAGCTGATGGGCGGCGGCGTGCCGCTGTCCGACCGCTGCTGCGGCGAGGCCGGCACCTTCGCCGCCAGCCGGCCGGACATCGCCACCCAGGTGCGCGCGCGCAAGGAAGAAGAAATACGCGGCAATCTGCAGGCGCTGACGGGCGGCGACGCGCCGGCCAAACCGGTGAAAATCCTGACTTCCTGCCCATCCTGCCTGCAGGGTCTGTCGCGCTACAACGACGATACCGGCACCGAAGCCGACTACATCGTGGTGGAAATCGCCCGTCACATCCTGGGCGAAAACTGGCTGCCGGAATACGTCGCGCGCGCGCGCGACGGCGGCATCGAGCGGGTGCTTTTATAAGCGCCAGCCCCGGCCGATCCATGCCCAGTTCTGGCCGGGGCCCGCTCAACGCCAGCACATCAGCATAGTACGTCGTGATAAAATGGCGGATTGAACTGCCGTGGAAATCCGACCATGCTGCTGCGCACCGACCGCGATACCCTGCTCTCGCCGCTGGCCACTGTCTGCGGCGTGGTGGAGCGCCGCCACACCCTGCCCATCCTGTCCCACGCCCTGCTGCAAGCCGACGGCGAAGCGCTCGCCTTCACCGCCAGCGATCTGGACATCCAGGTGGAAAGCCGGCGCGAAGCGCCTGCCGAACAAACCTTCCGGCTATGCGTGCCGGCGCGCAAGCTGTTGGACATCCTGCGCGCGCTGCCCGCCGGGTGCGAGCTGCAGCTGAAACAGCAGGGCAGCCAATTGCTGCTGCAGGCCGCCGGCAGCCGCTTCCAGCTGCAAACCCTGCCGGCCGAAGACTTCCCCTTGCTGGCGGCCGACGACGACGCCACAAGCGACCTGGCGCTGAGCCAAGGCGAGCTGAAGCGCAAGCTTGGCCAAATCCTCTATGCCATGGCCGACCACGACATCCGGCCCTACCTGAACGCGCTATTGCTGCAACTCGATGGCGAGGCGCTGCGGCTGATCGCCTCCGACGGCATCCGCTTGGCCTTGCAGCGCTACCCGCTGCCGCACGCCCAGGCGCCGCGGCAAATGCTGCTGCCGCGCAAGGCCGCGCTGGAGCTGGCCAAACTGCTGACGGACCAGGACGAGGCGATCACGCTGGCACTGGGCGCGCGCCAGCTCGACTGCCGGCTGGGCGACACGCGGCTGCGCTGCAAGCTGGTGGATGCCCGCGCGCCGGATTACCTGCGCCTATTGCCGGACAACCATGACTGCGAACTGACGCTGCCGCGCCTGAGCCTGCTGCAAGCCGTGCAGCGGGTGGCGGTGCTGGCGCACGCCAAGATCCGCCAACTGGAGCTGGCGGTCCGCCCCGGACAGCTGGCGCTGCGCTGCCGCAACGCGGAGCGCGAAGAGGCGGAAGAGATTCTGCCCGCCGACTGGCAGGGCGAGCCGCTGGACGCCAGCTTCAATCTGCAATACCTGCTGGACGTGCTGAGCCATCTTCCCGCCGAGCATCTGCGCTTCGGCCTCGGCGCCGGCCAGCGCGGCTTGCTCGTCACCAACCCAGATGATCCGCACTTCCTGTATCTGGCGATGCCGCTGCGCGGTTGAACGACTATCTTACGGAGAACCCCATGCCCGCCATCCAACTGCTGATTCCCGACGACTACCAGCACATCGGCCCGCAACTGGCCGAACTGCAGCAAGACCCCGCCTATGCCTGCCGCAGCCTGGGCGACCTGTCCCGCGCGCCCGACGCCGGCGAAGCCCTGGCGCAGGCCGAGGCGCTGCTGCTGATCCGCGAGCGTACGGTAGTCGACGAGGCCCTGCTGGCGCGCATGCCGCGGCTGCGCCTGGTCAGCCAGACCGGCAAGCTGGCGCGCAATATCGATGTGGAAGCCTGCAGCCGCGCCGGGGTGGCCGTGGTGGAAGGCAGCGGTTCGCCGTATGCGCCGGCCGAACTGGCCTGGCTGCTGATCATGGCTGCCCGCCGCCGGCTCTCGGAAAATATCGACAGCTTGCGCCAAGGCCAGTGGCAAGGCCCGGTTGGCCAGTCGGTGCGCGGCCAGACCCTGGGCATCCTGGGCTTGGGCAAGATAGGCAAACTGGTGGCCGGCTACGGCCAGGCCTTCGGCATGCGGATCCTGGTCTGGGGCAGCGAGCGCGCCCGCGAAGAAGCGCAGGCGCTGGGTTATCAGGCCGCGGCCAGCCGCGAAGCCTTCTTCGCCGAGGCCGATGTGATCAGCCTGCACCAGCGCCTAGTGGCGGCGACAAGCGGCAATATCACGCTGGACGACCTGATGCGGATGAAAACCGACGCGCTGCTGGTCAATATCAGCCGCGCCGAGTTGATCGCGCAGGGGGCGCTGGAGACGGCGCTGGACGCCGGCCGGCCCGGCTTCGCCGCGCTGGACGTCTTCGAGCAGGAACCGGTTTATGACACGGCCCACCCGCTGCTGCGCCGGCCCAATGTGCTGTGCACGCCGCACCTCGGTTACGCCGAAGCGGCCAGCTACCGTCAGTATCTGGAGATCGCCTATCGCAACGCGGTGCGTTTTTTCCAGGGCGATACCAGCCATGTGCTGAACCCGGAAGCTTTGATCTGACAATCCATCGGCTGGCCGCTGTCAGCCGGCCGCATTCCACCAGGAGAAACCTGTGTCCGATACCGCCCTGCTGATCATCGATGTCCAAGTCGGCGTCGTCGAAGGCGAGTTGCGCGCCGCCCGTCTCGATTCGGTGCTAGACCATCTCAACCTCGCCCTCGCCAAGGCCCGCCAGCGCGGCATGCCGGTGATCTTCGTCCAGCATGAGGAAGACGATCTGCCGCATGGCTCGGCCGCTTGGCAGCTGCATCCCAAGCTGGCGCGGCAAGACGGCGACCTGCTCGTATTCAAGCGTTACGGCGACAGCTTCTGCGAAACCGATCTGGCGCAGCTGCTGCAAGCTCATGGCGTCAGCAAGCTGTGGATAAGCGGCGCCGCCACCGATTTCTGCGTAGACAGCACGCTGCGCAACGCGGTGTCGCGCGGCTACCAGGTCACCGTCATCGGCGACGCCCACACCACGGTCAGCGCCTTCGCGCTCAGCGGCGAGCAGGTGATAGACCACTTCAACGCCGCATGGAGTGCCACCAGCGCCACGCCGCAACCGCTGCGGGTACTGCCGGCGGCCGAGCTGTGAATCCGGGCAGGCCATGAAAAACGGCGGAGCAAGCCCCGCCGTTTTCTCATCCGCGCCCGCTTACTTCTTCACCGCCTTGGCTTTCGCCGCGGCAGCGGCCGCCGCGCGGCGCTTGGCGGCGGTGGCGGCGTCCTGCCGCACCTCGGCGCTGGTCTTCAGCAACGTCGCCTGCGCGTCGTCGCCGTCCAGCGACCAGCTGAACACGCCGCCCAGCTGTTGCGAGCGCACGTAGTCGAGCTTGCCGCGGATGGTGGCCGGATCGTCATAGCTCCAGAACTCGTTGCCGTCGTAAGTCCACAGCTGCTTGGCCACCGGGCTGACAAATTGCTTGGCGCTGCGGTTCACCAGTACGCGGTAGTCCTCGATGCCCTGTTCATACGTGCCCTTGGCCGGACCGGTGGCCACCTGATACAGGCCATCGCCCTTAGCTCCCGCCGCCACGCCAGCCCAGCCGCGGCCGTAGAACGGCAGGCCGACGTTGATCTTGGCGCGCGGCACGCCGGCCGTGACCAGCGTTTGCACCGCGTCGTCGACGGTGTAATAGACCTGATCGCCAGTCACCGGCGCGGCCGGATCGCGGTACAGATTGGACTGGAAGTTGGTTGGACCCTTGGCTTCCCAGCCGCCGTGGAAGTCGTAGGTCATCACGTTGAGCCAGTCCAGATAGGCGCTGTACTTGGCCGGTTCGGTATTGCGGATCTTGTCGACGCCGGAGCCGATGGCCGCGGTCAGGTAGTAGCGGCGTTTGTTCTGGGTGGACAGCGCATTCAGCTGGTTGCGGAATTCAGCCAGCAGCAAGGTGAAGTTCTGCCTGTCGTTCGGGTCCACGCTATTAGTCGGCAAGCCGCCGCCGCCCGGATATTCCCAGTCGATGTCGAATCCGTCGAACACGCCCAGCGCCGCGCCGGCGCCGCCGGCATCCTGGTCCTTGGGCAGGTTGCCCTTGATGTAGAGGTCGATGCACGAGCTGACCAAGGTCTTGCGGGCGGCGTCGGTGGCGGCGAATTGGCCGAAGTTCTTCGACCACGTCCAACCGCCCAGCGAGATCAGCACCTTCAATTGCGGATTGGCCAGCTTCAGCTTGCGCAGCTGGTTGAAGTTGCCGCGCAGCGGATCGTTCCAGTTGTCGCCCTTGCCGTCCACCGACTCGTTGGCGGCGAAGGCGCGCTGATAGTCGGCCCAGGCATCGCCGCCATCGCCATTGCCGTTCTCGGCGCGGGTCACCATGCCGCACTGGCCGTTGGCGTAGACGTTGCCGAAGGCGTAGTTCAGGAAGGTCAACTGCTTGTCGCCGCCGGCCTTCACCAGATTGAACACCTTGTAGTTTCGATCGTAGATGCCCCATTGGGTGAAGTAGGAGCCGACATTGCGGCCCACGGTCGGCGTGGGTTCCGGCGGCACGCCGCTGCTGGGCTGGCCTGGATCTGCCGGCGAACACTCGCTGGCCGGGCGCTCCTGCCAGGCGCCCCATTGGCTGCTGCCCGGCTGCTCGCCCTGGGTCCACCAGCTGGCGCGCCAGGTCTTGCCGCTGAAAGTAGCGTAATCGCCGGCGTTGTAAACCTGGGAACTGCTCCACGGCGAGCAGCTGGGCGCGGCCCAAACCGCCTGGGTCAGCGCGAAGGCGGCGCCGATGGCCAGCAGCGTGCGCGACAAGGGGAAATGCAGCATGGTGGTTCTCCTCGATTCGATGATGATGCGGCGCATGCGGCGCCCTGACCCTGCAAACCCGATGATGAATGCATCATGTGGTATTACATTGGTATCAGAATCGAAAGTTCCACTGCAGAATACAAGGAGAAAATTAACTACCTGTCATTTAGGTCAGCTGGTCTGGAGTAGAAGCCAGGCAACAAAAAAGGAGGCTTGCGCCTCCTTTTTGCTGTTATCGAGATGGACCCGACCGTTTAGCCCGCCTTTTTAGCGTGGTGCGGCTTCTTGTGATGCTTGTGGTGGTGGTGCTTTTTCGCCGCTTGGGCCTTTTGCGCGGCCGGAGCGGAGCTGGCCTTCTTGGCATGCTTCTTGTGATGATGCTTGTGGTGCGCAGGCGCGGCAGCCTTGGCGGCCGGAGCGGAAGCGTCCGCGGCGTAGGTGGCGACGGAGGTCAGGCCCAGGGTAGCGGCCAACAGGAGGGCGGTCAGTTTTTTCATGGTCAGTCTCCCGAATCCAGGTAGGGGATTGTTGTCTGGAGCGCCACTCGGCGCATCCTTGAACTCATCTTAGGCAGGCCGCCCTATTCCGTCTGTGAGTCCCATGTAAGCGGGTGTAACCAATCGTAATATCAGCGCGCGGATTCGATCTCGGCCACCGCCGGCGGTATCCGCGTCACCAGCAGCTGGTCGATGCGGTAATTGTCGATGTCCACCACTTCAAACTTGTAGCCTTCAAACTCCACGTTGTCGGTGCGTTTGGGAATCTTGCGCAGCATGTACATCATGAAGCCGGCGATGGTTTCGTAATTCTCATCATCCGGAAACGCCTCGATATCCAGCGCCCGCAGCACGTCCTCCACCGGCGTGGCGCCGTCCACCAGCCAGGAGCGCTCATCGCGCTTGACGATCTGCTCCTCCTGGAACTGGCTGACCAGGTCGCCCATCACCGTGCTCATCACATCGTTGAGGGTGATCACCCCCACCACCAGAGCGTATTCATTCATCACCACCGCGAAGTCCTCGCGCGAGGCCTTGAAGCGCTCCAGCAGCTCAGACAGGGTCAGCGAATCCGGAATGATCAGCACATTGCGTATCGTCAGCTCGCGCTTCATCGACAGGCTTTGCTGGTTGATCAGCCGCATCAGGATGTCCTTGGAATCGACATAGCCGATCACCGAGTCGATCACGCCGTCGCACACCAGAAACTTGGTATGCGGATGTTCGGCGATCTTCTGTTTGATGCTGGCTTCATCTTCATGCAGCGTGAAGTAGATGATGCTTTCGCGCGCGGTCATCGATGACGGCACGGTGCGGCTTTCCAGCTCGAACACGTTTTCGATCAAGTGGTGCTCGCGCTGTTGCAGCACGCCCGCCTCGGCGCCGGCATCCATCATCGCCACGATATCGGCCGAGGTGAGATCATCCGGCCGGCCGGTGGGCACGCCGAACAGGCGGAAAAACACATTGGCCAGGCCGTTGAACAGCCACACCAGCGGGCTGCACACCCGCACACAGAACAGCATGGGCCGCACTACCAACAGCGCGATGCGCTCCGGCGCCACCATGCCCAGGCGCTTGGGCATCAGGTCGGCAAACAGCACGAACAAGGAAGTGACGGTGACGAAGGACAGGATGAAGCTCAGATGCTCCACCCACGGCGCCGGCGACACCAGATGCAGCATGGCGGAGAAATACGGCGTGAAGGCCGCCTCGCCTAGGATACCGGCCAGGATGGCCACGGCGTTCAGGCCGATCTGCACCACGGTGAAAAAGTGCCCCGGCTGTTCCTGCAGCTCCAGCACCCGCTCGGCGCTGGCATTGCCCTCTTCCGCCAGCTGGCGCAGCTTGATCTTGCGCGCGGCGGCCAGAGAGATTTCCGACACCGAGAAAAAGGCACTGGCCGCAATCAGCAGGCCGATGACAAAAAGACTATTGGCAAAACTCACATTGATTCCCGACTGTTTATGATTCTGGAACGCCTGTCGGCGCTTGGCGCCGTCGACCCAACCCGATCCCTCGCCGCCCAGCCATCATGATGGTACGGCTGGCGCGGACGCGCCTTGACGCAGATGCGCTGCCGGGCCGGATTGAGCGCTGCAACGCCGACGCTGTCAGTATAACAGACCGCCATGACTGCCCCATTGCGCATAGCGGGGGTAGAATCGACGCCACGATAGCAACAGGAAACGCATCATGGATTGTGAATTGTGTCAGGCTCCCGCCGGAGAGCTGCTGTTCGAAGACGCCTGGCTACGGGTGCTGCTGGTCGACGAACCCGGCTATCCAGGCTTCTGCCGCGTGATCTGGCGCGGCCATGTCGCCGAAATGACCGACCTCCCGCCCGATCAGCGCCAGCATCTGATGGATTGGGTCTACCGCACCGAGACGGCGCTGCGCCAGGTGATGCGGCCGGCCAAGATCAACCTGGCCAGCCTGGGCAATATGGTGCCGCATCTGCACTGGCATGTGATTCCGCGCTTTGCCGACGACGCCCACTTCCCCAGCCCGATCTGGGCCGCGCCGCGCCGTGCCGGCGCCGATCACGGCCTGCCGCAGCTGGCCGCGCAGTTGCGCGCCGCCCTGGCCGGCTGATGCCCGCTCAGGCGGTGCGGAAGCGGCTGATCGCCTGATCCAGGCCATGCGCCAGCTGCGACAGTTGCTGCGCCATTTCGGACGAGGACTCGACTGACTGGCCGTTTTCCACGCCCATGCTGGCGATGCGCTCCACGTTCTTGGCCGCATCGTTGCTGGCGGTGCTCTGCTCGCGCATCGCGCCGGCGATCTCGCTGGTTTTTTCCAGCAGCCCCGACGACAGCTCGCGTATCTGCGCCAATTTCTCGCTGACCTGCTCGCTCAGCGTCACGCCGCTCCCCACCCGCTTGGCGGCCTCGCGCATGCTGGTGACGGCGGTGGTGGTGTCGCCCTGCACCGCCTGGATCTTGGACGAAATCTCGCCGGTGGCCTGAGCGGTGCGCTCGGCCAGCTTGCGCACTTCGTCCGCCACCACCGCGAAGCCGCGGCCCATTTCGCCGGCGCGCGCGGCCTCAATCGCAGCGTTCAGCGCCAGGAGATTGGTCTGTTCGGCGATGTCGTGGATCACCTCTACGATATTGCCGATCTCGTCGGAACGCTGGTTCAGCGAGTTGATCACCGTCTCCGACTCGCCTATCACCCGGGCGATTTCCTGCATTTCCCTGGCGGCATCGCCCGCCACCTGGCTGCCGCTGACCGCTTCCTGCATGCTGCTGCGCGCCTCGCTGGCCATTTCCACCGCGTGCTCAGCCACCAGATTGATGCTGACCGTCATCTGCTCCACCGCGGCGGCGGTAGACGATGAGGCGTCGGTCTGCTGCCGCGACGCCTCGGCGATGCGCTGCGATACCTGCGACAGCGAGGCCGCCGTCGAATTGACTTGGTTGGAATCTTGCCGGGTGCGGTCGATGAAGGCGCGCAGATTGCCCAGCAGTTGCGCCAGCGCGCGGCCGGTTTCGCTGACCTCGTCGCGGCCATGCTGCTCTATCTTCACCGTCAGATCGTTGTGTTCGGCCGCAAAGCGCATCCGCTCCTGCATGGAGTCCAGCGGTTTGGTGATGGAGCGGGCGATCACCCAAGCCAATGCCGCGCCGCCCAGCAGCACCGCCAGCAGCAGCGTCAACAGGAAAGCGGCGGCGCGCTCCATCGCCGCCACCATGGCGTCTTCGGATTCTTTCGCGGTGTTGTCCGCCAGCTCCCGCAGCTTGATCAGCGTGTCCCGCGCCGCGTAGAGCTTGGGCTTGAAGGGAATGATATTGGCGTCGGCGACATTGGCCGCGGTGATTTCACCCTTTTCTATCTTCTGGTACAGCCCAGCCATGCCCTGGGCGTAGCCATCCAGACCGGACAGCACGCCATCGAACTCCGCCTGATGATCGCCGGCCATCGCCATGGCCTTGGCTTCGCCCACCTGATCGCGCAGCTTGGCGATGCTCTTGTCCAGGGCTTGCTTATTGGTCTGGATGCTCTGATCGGTGTTCGCCGGGTTGCCTATGCTGATGAAGATATTCTTCTCATCCTGGCGAATCTGCATCATGGTGCGCTGCATGCGGTCCAACTGGTGGCGGAAGGCGATCTTTTCGTTGACCAGCACCTTCAGCTCCGCCTCTAGATTATTCATCGTCCACCAGGTGCCGCCGCCCAGCACAAACATGGCGAGCAGCAAGCTGCACGCCAACAGCAGAATGCGCTGGCCAATAGTCAAAGTATTAAACATGTCCATCCCCAATACTGGATTGTTTTGATTGGCCGTCCCTAAACATGGCGACAGCCTGTCATCTCAGCTTACTCTGCCAATTAAACAATCGAAATGAAGAATGTTAATGTTTTAGCACACTTGCCAGGATTCACATCCTGCCATTAGCCTGAACGTCCAACGATTACGCTGAAGACGCCATGTACACCACGCTGATCACGCCGGAACAACTGTCTAGCCTGCCGCCTGCCGAGGTGGTCGTGCTGGATTGCCGCTTCCAGCTGGACAATCCCGACTACGGCCCCGCCGCCTACGAACAAGGGCATCTGCCCGGCGCCCACTACCTGCATCTGGACTACCATCTGTCCTCCAGCAAGAACGGCCGCAACGGCCGCCATCCCTTGCCGGATGGCCAGCGGCTGGCGGTGGATCTGGGCGCGATAGGGGTGGATGCGGCTACGCAAGTGGTAGCCTACGACGACGGTTCCAGCCAATACGCCGCGCGCGCCTGGTGGCTGCTGCGCTGGCTGGGCCATGACAAGGCGGCGGTGCTGGATGGGGGCCTGAAAGCTTGGCTAGCCGCCGGCCTGCCGCTGGATCAAGCGCCGCCGGCCCGCCGCTCGCGCCGCTTCGCCATCCGGCCGTCGCTGGCGGCAACCGTCGATGTCGACGCCGTGCTGGCCAATCTGCAAACACAGGCCTTCACCGTGGTGGACGCTCGCAGCAATGAGCGCTTCCACGGCATAGGCGAGACGATAGACCCGGTGGCCGGCCACATACCGGGCGCGGCCAACCGCTTCTTCATGAATAATCTGGACGCCGAACAGCGCTACAAGCCGGCCGCGCAATTGCGCGCGGAATGGGAGGCGCTGCTGGGCCAAGGTTTCGACCCCGCCGCCATCGTCCACCAATGCGGTTCCGGCGTCACCGCCTGCCAGAACCTGCTGTCGATGGAGATCGCCGGTTTTTCCGGCAGCCGGCTCTATCCCGGATCGTGGAGCGAATGGTGCAGCGACCCGGCGCGGCCGGTGGCGCGCTGACAAGCGGCGCGCCCGTCGCGTCAAGCCAGAATCAAGCGCTGCAGCAGGCGCTGTCCGGCCGCCCAGCTGCCCAGGCCGGCGTGGCTGCCCATATGGCCGGCCATGCCGCCGTCGATGAACTCCGCGCCCCACAGCGCGGCCATCCGCCGCGCTTCTTCAAACTCGCAGAACGGATCGTCGCGGCTGGCCACCAGCAACGCCGGCACCGGCAGCTTGCGCTCCGGCAGCGTCTCGAAGCCGGCGAAAGTCGGCAGCGGCGCGCCTGCCGGCAGTTCGCCGCTGGCGCGGGCCCGCTCGTCGGTCAAAGGAATCGCCGGCGGCGCCACCAGCAGCGCGCCCTTGACCTTGCTCTGCTGCTGCAGCGAAGCCTGCAGCAGCCACGCGACGGCGGTATGGCAACCCAGGCTGTGCGCGGCGATGACCAGTTTGCCGGGAATCGCGGCAATAGCCGCATCCAGACCGGCCACCCATTCGTCGCGGGTCGGGTATAGCCAGTCGCGCTGCTCCGCGCGGCGCGCCAGCGGATAGGTCTTCTCCCAATAGCCGTGCCAGTGCGTGTCGCCGGAATTGCCCCAGCCCGGCACCGTCAGCAGCGTGACGTCATCGTCGTCCCACATCACAGGCTCCGGCGGTAGTCGACGATCAAGGGCGCGTGGTCGGAGAACTTCTCATCCTTGTACACGCTGGCGGATTGGGCCAGCTCCAGCAGCGACGGCGTGACGATGTGGTAATCGATGCGCCAGCCCACGTCCTTGGCGTAGGCCTGGCCGCGATTGCTCCACCAGGTATAGCCTGGCGCCTCCGGATACAGATTGCGCCACACGTCGCGCCAGCCGACGCGGCCCAGCAGGTCGGTCATCCAGGCGCGCTCCTCCGGCAGGAAGCCGGAATTCTTCAGATTGCCCTTCCAGTTTTTCAGGTCGATCTCATTGTGGGCGATGTTCCAGTCGCCGCAGATCACGATGTCGCGGCCGGCCGCCTTCAGCTTCTCCAGATGCGGCATGAACACATCGAGAAAATCGAACTTCACCTGCTGCCGTTCATCGCTGCTGGAGCCGGACGGCAAGTACAGCGAGATGACGGACAGATTGCCGAAATCCAGCTGCAGGAAACGGCCTTCGGCATCGATCCAGTCCACGCCCAACCCCTCCACCACCGCGTCCGGCTGGCGGCGGGTATACAGGCCGACGCCGCTATAGCCTTTCTTCTCGGCATAATGGAAATAGCCGGTCAGGCCGTCCGGATTGCGCATCCGATCCGACAGATCGCCGGCCTGCGCCTTCAGTTCCTGCACGCAGACGAAGTCGGCGTGGATGGTGGCCAGCCAGTCGAAAAAGCCTTTCTTGTCCGCCGAGCGGATGCCATTCAGGTTGGCGGAAACGATTCGAAGCAAGGGTATCTCCCGTGTTATGCTTGCGGCAATTTAGGGTCTGTTAACGATTTCATCAAGGAGTGAAGATGAGCGATTTCCGTCAAGAGTTTATTCGTTTTGCGCTCGACAAGCAGGTTTTGAAGTTTGGCGAGTTCATCACCAAGGCGGGACGCAAATCGCCGTACTTCTTCAACGCCGGCCTGTTCAACGATGGCGAATCCACGCTGAAGCTGTCCCGCTTCTACGCCCAGTCCATCCTGAACAGCCAGGTTCAGTTCGACATGCTGTTCGGCCCGGCCTACAAGGGCATCATCCTGGCCGCCGCCGCCGGCATGGCGCTGGCGGAACAGGGCCGCAACGTGCCGTTTGCCTACAACCGCAAGGAAGCCAAGGACCACGGCGAAGGCGGCACCCTGGTCGGCGCGCCGCTGCAGGGCAAGGTGCTGATCATAGACGACGTGATTTCCGCCGGCACCTCGGTGCGCGAATCGGTGGAGCTGATCCGCGCCGCCGGCGCCACCCCAGCCGGCGTGGCCATCGCGCTGGACCGGATGGAGCGCGGCCAGGGCGAATTGTCCGCGGTGCAGGAAGTGGCGCAGCAACACGGCCTGCCGGTCGTGGCCATCGCCACGCTGAAAGACGTGCTGGGCTTCCTGGAAAACAGCCCGGAGCTGGCCGCCCACCTCGACGCGGTGCGCGCCTATCGCGCCCAGTACGGAGTCGACTACTGATGAAAGCGCTTGCCGGATTGCTGCTGCTGTTGTGTTCGCTGGCTCACGCCGACGTGTACAAATGGGTGGACGAGTCCGGCAAGACGCATTACAGCGACGCGCCGCCGCTGCAAGGTCAAAGCCGCGGCGTGGCGCAGCTGAGCAAGCAGGGCATGGTGAAAAAGCCGGCCGAAACCGAGGCGCAGCGCCAAAGCCGCGAAGCCTCGGCCGCCGCCGCCAGGCAGCTGCTGCAAAAGCAGCAGGATGCCGCGCGCCATGACCAGGCGCTGGTGCAGAGCTACTCCACGCTGGCGGAGCTGCAGGCCGACCGCGAAAAGCAGCTCTCCGTTCTGCAGTCGGCCTATCGCGCGCTGGAGCTGCGCGCCCAGGGCCTGGCCATCCAGCAGCGCGACTTGCAACAAGACCTCGAACAGCACAACAAGCAGCATCAAAAACCGCCCGCCGCCACGCTGCACAATCTGCAAGTGCTGCAACGCGAACAGAAAGACCTACAGGCCCTGATGGCGTCCAAGCGCGCCGAAATCAACAACTACCAGCAGAAAATGCAGCAGGACCTGCAGCGCTACCGCCAGCTCAGCGGCAAATAGCGCGGCTCGTCAGGCTTGCGCGGCTATTATTGCCCGCCTTCCTTGCGCTGCCAGGCCTGTTGCAGCGCCTGGGTAGCCTGCTGCAAGGTCTGCTGCGCGTTGCCCTGGGCCGTGGTGGCCTCGTTCAGATCGGCGCTGGCCTTGTCCAAGGCCGCCTGGGCGCCGGCGAGTTTTTGTTCGGCCAACGCCTTGGCGTCCTGCGCGTCCTTCAATCGCTTGTCGGCCGTTCGCTGCTGGCTCTCCGCCTGCTGAAACGCCATCTGCGCCGCCAGCAATTGCTCATCGACGGTTTGCGCCAGCGCAGCGCCAGACCACAGGGCCGCCAGCAACAGCCCGCTCTTCGTCAGCATCTTCATGGTTCCCCCTTCTTCGGCCAAGCGGCCGCCAAGCCCACATTATGCGGCAAGCCCGCTTCTGACGACATGCTTGCATCTTCGCCGCGCATTCTTAGGGGCTGTTGAAGTGTGCTGGGTGGATTGCGTTTGCGCCCGGCGCGACCGCTCACCAAACGTCAACAGCCCCTATGGCTTCGACGGCCGGCTCAGCAGATACAGCAGCACCGACAGCTCGATCGCCGCCACCAGCCATGGCACCCAATGCGGCGGCCTGGCCAGCAACAGGGCAACGAATCCGGCCCCCATGCCCAGCGCGGCGAAGCATTTGGCGCGCGCGGGCACGATGCGCTGTTCGCGCCAACGGCGCAGGCCGGGGCCGAAGCGCGGATGGTCCAGCAGCCGCTGCTCCAGCCGCGGCGATGATTTGCTGAAACAAGCCAGCGCCAGGATCAGGAAAATGGTGGTGGGCATCACTGGCAACAGCGCGCCGATCACGCCCAGTCCGACCATCAAGACGCCGCTTAGCAGGTAAAACCAGCGCACCGCCGGATACTGCCCAGGGCTCAAGCGTACACCTGGTCCAGATGGCCATTCATGCAAGCGAAGGCCGCCACCGCGCCGGCGGTGACGCGGGCCTCCGCCGCCTCATCCAGCTGCAGGCCGTCCAGCACGGCGGTGAAAGCGCGCCAGTGGCGGGCGCGGCCATCCGGATGACCGGCCAGGTGGCGGGCGCCGCAGTGCTCGTCCAATCCGAGTTTGCCGGCCAGCTTATACAGGATGGCGGCGCCCAGCTTGGAGCCTTCCACCACATACAGCCAGCCCATCGCGGTGGCGACGTCCAGGGTTTCGCTGATCGGCGCATCCTGCAGCTGCGGCAGCGGCCGGCCCAGATCGGCCAGGTCGGC
>NZ_PPTF01000104.1 GCF_002902845.1 Chromobacterium sinusclupearum | reverse complement strand
ACCCGCGCCAATTTATTCGCCACCGCGCACGCCACCACCTGGCTCGGCCGACGCAGCATCAGCTGGGCCGTCCACTGGGCCAGGGCGCTGTCCCATTGCGCCGCTCGCTGCATGATCACATGCGCGCATTGCACCAGCAGCCGGCGCAGCGATTTGTCTCCGCGCTTGCTGATGCCTAGCAGCTTGGCCTTGCCGCCTGTCGAGTGCTGCCGCGGCACCAGACCCAGCGAGGCGGC
>NZ_PPTF01000013.1 GCF_002902845.1 Chromobacterium sinusclupearum | reverse complement strand
TTGGTCGGGGTGAGAAGATTCGAACTTCCGACCCTCTGCACCCCATGCAGACCCGCAGACAATCACAATACATTGTTTTTTCAGGCTTTGCAAGATAGAGAGTCTAATATTGAAGGGTAGATACCACGGCGCTTTTCCCTTGCTGTACAAGGGAGGACGATAGCAGTTTTAGAAGACTCCTCCCCCTTACGACAGCCCTTAAGTCGCCTTCCCCATCACAGCCCAACTGCGGTATTCTTACCAATACGGCGACGCGAGTCACACCCCGTCTGGATGCTCTTGCCACCCATTACATCATCCGTTCGAAATGCACACTTGCGTAGCTGCCACCCAAAGCCCGCCCCTTGGCGGGCTTTTCCTTTTCTACAGACACCACACTCCCACACCAACCACACATCACTCTTGACTCTTGTTTCATCAAGTCACAACTGCAACACGAAAATTCCATCGTCATCCTGTAAAAGTAATTTAAAATAATTTAATAGATAATGAAAAATAAAACTTGTTACTCGAACACTTAGGTCAACAATATTCATATTGACTTATCATAATATCGTGAACACAATATCTTTCGTTCTCTCCTTATACAATATATAGCGGATAACTTGACAAATGACACACATCGAGAGCAAACGCTTTGATAAAGTAGTTAAATCCGTTGAAAATCCCTGGGCATACCTCTACCCAACTGGCGGCGCGTGGATTACGGCAGAGGCGTTAAAAAGAAAACGCGACCTAGAAAATAATGGCAAACCATTTGATATTGATTATTACAGCTCTGATTGGCCAAGAAAACCAATGCGCCACAGAGTATCGAAAAATGGCAAACCTTTATTTTACTATAAAAATGGGGCTGGCAATCCAACTGGCAATCCAAATGGAAACGATGGCGGTGGAGAATCTCTTGCTCATCGCCTATTTAAAGATGCGCTCCTACTCATTAAAGAGACAACCTTAGTAATACCAGGAATGGGAAACTTTAAGGTTGAATTTTACGAAGGAGAGACCGAAGTAACAATAGGAAAAAATGAATATAGAATAGATGCATATAGAAAATTCCGCTCAGACTCCGCGCTAGAAAAAAAGTGGTCTGGGGAGGTTTATATTGAAGTACATAGAACGAATGCAGTACACAAAGAAAAAAAAGCCAGATTGAATGCCGAAAGGCTACCAACCATTGAGATAACTATACCGGATATTTTTAAATTCACCATTCCAGAAGAACAAGCAACAGACAAAGATATTGAAGAATACTTCAAGAGAGTCAAAAGAATCATAGAAAGTGATAAAGGATTTTTAAAAGCCATGGCCATTAGCAATCCCAGCTCCATCGAATACCTTGAAGACTTGGTAGAAGAACAACAAAACATTATCAAAACAAAGGAGAAAGAAATTCAACAACTAAACAACAAAATTGAACTATTAACCAATGAGACCCTCACCCAAAATGCCGCATATCAATCATTGGAAAATAAAATTTCAACCCAGAGTAATTTATATCAAAAGATAAAAAGTGAAAATGAAAATTTAAGCTCTAATCTTCTTGAAAAAATGACCACCTTTCAAAAAACAGAATCCCAACTTCAAGGAGAAATTGGTCAACTAAAAAATGAAAGGAAACTCTTACTGATTACTCTTTCCCTTCTCTTTACTTTTACCATTCTTGTTATATATTTTTTATAAATCTTTCACTATCAATAGTGTTTGGTAACAATCTCCCGATAATGAATTGGTGACATCAAATATAAAAAAACTTAAATTGAATTATTTTTAACTTTGCGCCAAAACACACTCCAAGCACTATTTCCCCCATGAGAAAGTGCAAGCACCAAGCAAAGCCCACCTTCGAGAATCCTGCATTACGTGTTGCGTACTGCAGGATGTCTGAAATATTCTTGTCGACCAGACTATCCTTATAGACCTACACCATCAGCCAGCTGGCAAGCCCCCATCATGCTGCTATTGTGTGAATTTTTCTTTAGCGACAACTTCATATCCGACTCGGCGATCTGACCGACCACAGCGGCGGTGCGTTAGGCTGGATTCTCAGCGAAGAACATCAGCGACTGCTCTTCGGTCTGAAAGTGGATATTGAAGCTCCTGCTGATCAGCTCGTTGTTCTGGCTCTGCAGCGCGTAGATATGCGCGAACTTCTCGGCATAGAAGCCGATCCACTCATCAGGCGTGGCAAAAACAGATTGGGGGCAGAGCGCAGCGTTCAGGTCACGGATTGCCTCTGACGAGGCCGCGAAGAAGTCATAGTCGAGGGGGAAGAACATCAGCAGCTCGCCTGGGCCGATCTGCTCGATGGCGTCATCCGTGACGATGTGCAGCCGCGGGCCTTCTGGCGTGGGCGCTGACAGGATCAACCGTGTGATGTCGATCTGCTCGTTCGGGCCGGCCTCCTGGCGCCGATACGCCTTTTCGTGCGCCAGCAGCGCCGGCAGTGACGATAGGGCGGCGCCGCGGATAAGGTGTTCCAGCGTGCGCTGAACGACGCCATACTCGCCGGTGCCGGTGAATACGCCGCCTGGCCAGTCGAGGAGCTTCTTCGAGGCGATGTTCCGCCTGAAGGCTGTGCGATTGCTGAACGCGACCGTCGTGTTGTCGGCCGACACGATAAGGCTGTCTTCGGCCTGCATTGCAATGATGAATGTCATGCTGATCGAATGATGTATTTGATTTTCTAATCCGAACTATCCTACCCTGGAGGGCAAAATGTCAGGCGGCGGTTACATCAGAATAGCAGGGGGCAATATTGAAATTCATTGTCCTGGACAAGTTAGCATCCGTGGGCAGAATATCGCGCTCTCAGGGCCGGCGCAAATCGGCATGAATATGCAAGGCATGCCATCGGCGGACTATAACAGTCTTTCATTCGTAGTGAAGGACGCCGAAGGAAATATCCAGAAGAATAAACCCTATATCATCAAGGATGGCAAGGGCCAGACGATCAAAGGCATAACAGACAACAAAGGCAGGACTCAACGGATACATACCAGCACACCAAATGATTTGTCGGTGCGTCTAGATCATGATGCACTTGGAAATAGTTTGGAAGATTAATTAATATGGCAGAAGCAAAACAAACAACAGCAAAGACGAAGCCGAAGGATCAGAATGCAGTCGCCGAGCATCAGGAAGACTTCTTTAATCTTATCATAGGATTTGAAGTCAATGACCCTAATGCATATCGTGAGGTCTATGTCGCCCCGAACGGAATGCGAAAAGTCCACTATGTCCTGGAAGACCCTGGGCATACCTTCATGTATCTAACCAAAAATGGCAAGATTACATTTTTTTATAGCTTAGGCCCGCACCCTGGAGCATCAACAAGAGAACGAGCCTATGGGCTAGGTACTCCAGAATATAAAATACCTGGGGCTACTCGTCTTTTCAGATTCAACATCAGTAAAGCGCAACATGACCAAATGCTTTCAAAGGGGAAAGAGTACCGCGCCGATGTTCTAGCTGGAAAACGCTACTACAACATTTTCCACAACTTTACTTGCGCCAGAAGTGCAAGGGATATCATTACTGCAGGATGGCCTAATGTTCCAAGAGGCGGGAGCTTTATTGGGAAGGGTGTCGTCATGGAGGATGTTGTCAATCCCTATGCATTCTATGATGATATCAGCACGAAGTATAAAGGTTCGGAAATACAACTAGCGGCCAAAGAAAAGAAATGGCAACGCATCATGTCAAATAGCAACACAGGCAAGGCAGAGGACGATCCAACCCTTAATCCATCAACATGGTTGGGCGGGGACTAAGCATCATGCTGCGTAAAACAACTCCCCTGTTACTTCTTATTGTTCTGATAACAATTTGGATTTTAAAGATGACTCATAGCGATGAGAAAAAGGTTAGCAAAACAAAGGACAGCATCCAGACTGGATACAATCTTTTCTCTGAAATGGATAGAAAAAATTTCACCCTATCCCAGCAAGACAAAAAGGAACTGCTGCACTTTGTAGACATAAACATTGCAGCACTAACCAGCAAAGATAGCGCTTCACCGATTGACAAAACAGATCCAAATTTAGTTTTGGAACTGCACACGCCAAAATTGCCTCTTCAACCCATCCAGCGCGGCTATTTGACATACACCTATATAATCAAAAATAAAACAACAACTGCAAACGGTATTTATGGTGAATTCTACAGCGCCATGAACCGGAAAGATGATGAATCCCCATGGTCGTACAGCAATATAGAAATGGATGTTAGTAGCAAAACCACAGCGCTCACCAATTTCAACAGCAATGACTACAAGGCACTGAATCTAAAGTTCGTCCAAAAATTCACACTCTCAGACATAGAATCAAACCTGATAAAGCCAGACCTATCGCCCGAACGAGACCATGGCAAGTTTTTAGCTGAAAACGCCCGAATTGCAGCTTTTTATCAATTTTCCACCACTAGAAACTCGACCCCGTTGACTTTAGTGTTCGGCGTTCTTAAAAAGGAATACGACAGCAATACAGAGTACCCAAAGAACTGGTTTTCTTTATATATAAAACGCGATGATGCACCTACATTTAGTCTACCAGGTGAATAATGTAATTTAACAAGTGACAAGGAGAGTAATATGGAAATGATCGTAACCGCCATAAATGATAACGGTCAGAGAAAAGTAAAAATCAAAGCAATTAGAATAACCCACAATCCTGACCACCAGATAAACGCTAGTAAACTTTACATGCCATCTGAAAGCGCAAAGGAAGTATTTCCTTGGGTAGTACAATTTGAAATTGAGGGCGAAATATACAATGCCAGCGAAGCACACCATGATCTTCAACAGGAAGATGGAAGCGGAATTAGAACCGTAAGGCTGTCAAAATGCCAAGGCAGAACCAAAGCATGACAGCCCAAAGACATACAATTGACGGACAATCGACCATGATATCCTATGTGGATGCATGGTATGTGTGCCGGCATAGAGTTTAATGGCCAGCCCATCCGCTGGGCCGACCAACACCCCATACTGCCTGTCCTGATGCGCGATGGCTCGGTTGAATGGTGCCAATGGGGCAGGCCTGGCGTTGCATGGACCACAAGCACGCCAAGCGGCGGCCTGTTGCCGCTGGAAGACATACGCGCCCGCAAGTGGGCGCGCTTCCATCCCAAGCCGGTGAAAATACCCGCCCGCGCCTTTCTACTGCTAGACAGCGAAGACAAAGAGCATTGGATCAACATAGCAGACGGATTTGTCATTCAAGGCGCAGCAATCTCCAGCCCGCAGATGATCGGCCACAAAGTCGAGCCACGTCCCAGAGTTTATATCATCACAATCCCCGCGACAGATGACCTCGCCCGCCACAGTCCGCGCATGCCTCGCTTGATCAAAAATAGTAACGCTTGACGTTAATAACGCCTTGCGTTACTATTTGCACATGATTACTTCGTTCAAGTGTTCAGACACTGAATCGCTGTTCTCAGGGAAGCGAGTCAAGCGATTCGTCAACATCGAAAACGTGGCAATCAGGAAGTTGCAGCAACTGAACGCAGCAACAACCATTGAAACCTTGAAAGTGCCGCCGGGCAACAGACTGGAAGCACTCAAGGGCGACCGAATCGGACAATACAGCATACGCATTAACGACCAGTGGCGCATATGCTTTAAGTTTGAGGATGGAAACGCAACCTGCGTAGAGATTGTTGATTACCATTAGTAGTCATAGCCGGGGAGCAATCCCCGGCTCTCGACCATTGGAGAATTGAATATGCGTGAAGTACCACTGGCACACCCTGGCGAAATACTAAACCTTGACTGGCTACAACCCATGAACATCTCGCAGTATGCTTTGGCGAAGGCGATTGAAGTTCCAGCAAGACGAATCAATGAAATTGTCCAGGGAAAACGTGCGATTACCCCGGATACAGCACTGCGCCTTGGCGCATTCTTTGGTGTTGAGCCTGAGTTCTGGATTAATCTACAAAGCCATTACGACATGGAGCAGGCCAAGGACAAAGTATCCGAAGTTCTGATTCGCATAAAACTGCACAAGCAAGCCGCCTAAAACTCTCACCTCTGAGGAATTTTTCTTACGTCAAAAAGAGGAGTTCGACATGCCATCAACAATAAAACCATCCCAAGAACTATTGCAAGAAATACAAACATATGGCCTTACAACACCGAGAGATGCATTAATTCCAACAAAGCGGGATGCGGAAATTATTGACGGGTTTAATGCGCTCTCAAGAGAAAACAAGGAAAAACTCTTTCAATCCAGAACCCCTCCTATTCCAACATACATCTATAAATATTTTCCATCCCCACTTTGCTTTAAAGACAATACAGAGATATTAAAACGGAAAGAATGGCTAGAAAAAATCCTTATCAATCACGAGCTTTATCTTTCATCTCACACACAATTCAACGACCCTTTCGACGTATTCCCTAGCTACAAAACAGATGCCACCGGGAAAGAGATACACTCTTCAATAACGGGATCGTTCCAAAGACTACAAAATCTGCGCGGAAACAAACTAAAAGCCGCAGTTAATAAACGCCTAAAAGAAGTATTAGTAAACAGAGAACAATTCATCAGCGAAACAATTATAAGCCTTCGCAAAACAATGGAAAAAATGGGAATATTCTGCTTCACAACAAATGCAGAAAACATTCTCATGTGGTCGCACTACGCATTCAACCATCAAGGCATATGCGTGGAATTTGACCTTACCGAAGAACTACATCTATCGAATCTTCTATTCAAAGTTGAGTACAGTAACAGTCGACCTCAAATCAACCCAATGATTAAAGTACAGTCAAATGATTTCGACTTAAATCTTCTTCAGAAAGCCGAATCATGGCGATATGAGGATGAATGGCGACTTATAACTGGTAGACAATGCGGACTATCCGTACCATTCGGCGACAATTTCCTAAAAAGCGTCATAATTGGTGCAAAAGCATCGGAGGAGACAAGAAATTACATCCTGGAGATAAATAAAAAAAGAATGGAAAAAAGGCTTCCGCAACTTAAAATTAAACAAGCACAACTATGCCCAACAGAATACAGAATCATTACCTAGAATAGCCCCGCTTTCGCAGGGCTTTCTTTACTTAACTACACCACACACCCCATACTGAAACACCAAGCCTATATATCCAGCCCCCACAGCATCCCAACTATCCACCGTCACCGGCTTCAATGCCGCGCAAGGCCTGGCCAGGTTGACTGGCAATGGCGGCGTTTGCGGCCTCGATGGCGGCATTGAGTTCGCGCAGGCGGTCAGGGCCAGGGCGGCAATCAGCGGGCAGAGGATTTTTCTCAACAACACGGTTATACCTTTCAATGATTTTCGGCTGCGCATTCCGTAGCGCGTCCAATTTGCTTTCGATGATCTGCGACAGGCCATGCAGCCGCTCAGTCTCCTGCCGGTAGGCATCGAAATCTGCTTTTGTCTGGCCAGCCTCCCGCGTGGCGTCTTTCAGCTGCCACTCCAGCCGCTCGCGCTGGCCGCCCTGCTCATAGGCCCAAGCCATCGAGCCAACCCACACCGCAACCAGCAGCAGGCCGCCAGCTGCCCGTAAAATGCCCGCATTCATGCCAGCACCCCGCCCGCCTTCACAAAAGCACTTTGCAGATCAGATAGCCGGTTTTCCCGTTGGCCATAGCCCGCGCCAGGCAGGCTCGCCCAAATTCGCGCACACTTCGTCACGGCCGCCGCCAATCGGCCGGCGCGGATATCCTCCAGCGCGCGGCATTCGCGGATTTGCTGGATGGCGATGCGGTCCTGATTCATCGCCCCGAAATTGGACAGTCCTAGCAGCCGCGCATAAGCGTCGTAGTAGCGCGCCAGCAGCTGGTAACGGCCGGCGGCCGTCGATTTGATACCCAGGCGCGGCAGCTCGACCAGCCGGCGCGGATGATCGACAAACCCGTTATCGAACATCCCACCGCCCACGACGACGTTGTAACCATCGTCGCCTCGCCCGGCCGTACCCTCGCTGAATGCCAGCATGTCCAGAAACGCCAGTACGTTGCGGCCGCCGGCTTCTTGCTCAGAAATCCTTGCCATGTGTTACCCCCTATAAAAGCAAAAGCCCGCGCGAGGCGGGCTTGTGTTCAAAACTGCTTTTGCTCAACGGCCGATCTTGTCGGCCTTCTGCTTCAACCAGGCTTCCAGATACTGCGCGCCCAGGATGCCCAGGCCCGCCCCTACGCCAACAAGCGCCGGCAGCGGCATATCTGGAAACTGCGCCAGCGCGACCCCGGCAACGCTGGACGTGGCGCCGCCCAGGATGGCGCGGCCCACTGCCAGGCGTGCCGTGATCTGCTCATTGCTGACTAGCAACTTGCCCAGGCCGACAAACGCGCCCACTACCACCAGCGCCAAAATCCCTTTTTCGTGTTCCTGCATGCCCTTCCCCAAAATGAATCAGGGCCGGTTTTCCCGGCCCTGTTGGATAACTTTGAAATTGTTGATCAGCACTGGCAGATAGATCGCCACCAGCAGCGCATAGGCCGGCCATGGCGGCCGTAACCACCAGCAGGCCGCCAGTAGCGCCAGCTTGGTCAGCAGCAGCGCCGGCAGGATGCCGATGCGCGCCATGACCGCATTGAGCAACGGATTGACCTCGCGCCCGATGCCCCGGCGGATCACATGCCAGGTAGTCGCCACGTCCAGCAACTGCTGCAAGACGCAAAGGACGATCAGCGCCGTCGTCATGCCGATTCCCCAGCAGGAGCCGGCGCGATGGATGGATAGACCGGCCTGGCCTTCAGCGCCGCCAGTTCGTCCGCCTGGCGCTGCAGCTGCTGTTTTGCCTCGGCCAGCTCCGCATCACGCGCCCGAACCTGTTCGCGCAGCTGCTCGATTTCGGCCAGCGCCGCCACATTGACCGCACCGACCACATCGGCAATCGGACAACCCGGCTTGCCTGCGATCAGCGCCACCGGCTGGGCCGCGCCAATCTCTGTTCGCGCCTCGCCAGTCAGCGTGTTTTTCGCATCGGCGGCATAGATCACATGCGCGCCCGCGATGCCGCTTGGCGTGCCGCGCACCAGGAACTCATACAAATAGGATTTTTCCATTCTTCACCTCGGATGGATTACAGATCGGTCAGCGCGGGGACGCGCCATTTTTGGCCATTGCTGAAAACATGGGTCGGGCCGCTAGGGCCATCAGTGATGTAGGCGATACCGCCAGGCATGGAGCCGGCAGCAGGAAGCGTGCTTCGGGTGAACTGCGCGGCCATGCGCGGTGCGCCAGGATCAAAATTACCGCTGTGCCAGATGCGGTTTTGCTGGAAGCCGACGCCATCCCAGTTTTCATTACGATCTCGCGCTGTACGAAACCACAACTCATTCCCATAGAGCGCAATCAACTGCAAGCGCGGGGTACTGCCGCCATCACACTGAATGTCAGCCAACAGCGCAGACTGCCCACCCAGTTCGACACGATACGCACCCGGAATCAGATAACCATTAGCCCCGGCCACGTTCGTCGCCGGTCGCGGCACAAATATCTGGTCAGCCTTCTCCAGCGACTCGAACTTCAACGGAGCCTGCGGCCGAACCTCAACATTCAGTGCGCTAAACAAGGGTTGCTTGTCGTCCCCCTTCAATGGCTCCCAGACTTCATTGCCATATTGGGCATTCTCCATGGCTAGCAGCTTGCCATCTTTGCCAGGCATCAGAATATCCAGATCCGCCACCATATCCTCCAGCTGCAGCATGTGAGTCATGCCACCTCGCAACCAAAGAATCAGCCGCGCAGTTCGCCCTCGTGGCTCCACCCGCCCCAGCCCCCAGTTATAGTTGCCATTGCCTTGCCGCTGCATAACCGAGAAAACCTCTCCCACGGCATGGCCCCAGCTGCTGACGCGCGCCCAAATATCAGCGCTATATGACCCGAGATTCGGTTCTCCAGCATGCACATCGTGGCGGAATACCCGGAGCTTCATCACGTAACCGCCATAAATCGTGGAATCCGTGGGCACTACGCCAATCGGATAAAATGTGTCACGATCACCCGGCACATACACCGACTTAATGGTCCCCGCGACCCGCTTCACGGCCTGCGCACTCTCGGGAGAGAGGGACACTGTAGGATTGCCCGCCTTCCCATCGCCATTCACCACGCTGATGCCCTGGCCAGCAGTCAGCGTCCTGACGGTTGCGCCACCCGCTCCGGTACTGGCGTAGAGGCCCACGGCATCCAACTTAGAAAGCGCGGCCAGGTTGGCGCTTTGCGGCTGGGCGTCGGTAATGCCATAGCCGGCCAGCGTGGTGGCCTTATCCGCCTTGGTGGCCGGATCGAAATTGGCATCGTGCCAGACCCTGCGCCAATCGCCCCACTGCCCGTTGTACAGGCTCCGGAAATACAACTGCGTATTCCTGTAGCTGTACGTCTGGTACTGCTGGAACGTCATGTTGCCAGCGGTTTGGACCGTCAGCGCGCCGGCATCTTTGGCTGGTGGATAATTCATGCCAGATGCCGCATTCGCATTTGCGGCCTGCCGATACCAACCATTCAGCCTGCAGTCATTGAGATCAATCTGCCCAGGCAACTCCCCACGGAAGACGCACAGCGGACCATCATCAATGCCGTAGCCGGCGAGCGTCGTCGCCTTGTCCGCCTTGGTTGTAGCAATCTGCTTGGCCGCCTCCACCGCCGCCGCCGCGTCTTTCAGCTTGGCCTCGCTGTTGGCTGCAGCCTTTGCGCTGTTCGCAGCCGCCTTGGCACTGCTATCCGATGCCGTAGCGCTGGCCGCCGCCGCAGACGCCGAGTCGGCCGCCGCATCCTGGCTCCCCTTCGCCGCCTTGGCGCTGGCGTCGGAGGCCGTCGCGCTGGCCGCCGCAGCAGACGCAGAATCCGCCGCTGCGCTTTGGCTGGCCTTTGCCGCCTTGTTGCTCGCTTCGGCCGCGCTTGCACTCGACGCTGACGCCTTAGCCGAGTTCGCCGCCGCGTCTTGGCTGGTTTTCGCCGCCTTGGCGCTGGCATCGGCAGCCGATGCGCTGCCCGCCCCTGCTTGGGCGCTGGCCGCTGCCGCATCCTGGCTGGCCTTGGCGCTCTTGGCGCTATCATCCGCTGCCGCCGCGCTGCCGGCCGCCGCGCCTGCCGATCCCGCTGCCGCGTCCTGGCTGGCCTTAGCCGCCTTGTTGCTGCCATCCGCCGCCGTGGCGCTTGCCGCCGCCGCCTTGGCCGAGTTCGCCGCCGCGTCCTGGCTCGCCTTCGCCGCCTTGGCGCTCGCGCCGGCCGCATCGCGGTAAGCCAGCAGATCAGCAGAACCATCCACCACCACCTTGCGCGCTGCCTCCATGCCCGCCAGCGCATCCTTGATGGCCTTGTCTGCCGCCTTCCACGACATCACCGGGAAACCTGCCCCAGCCTCGTCATAGAGCGTGACAGTCGGTGCATCGCTGCGCAGCACATCGTTGAAGCCCTTCAGCGTCATGCGCCACAGCAAGACCATTTCCGACAGCCGCGACGCGGTATCGCTCCACGGCTGGGCGGTGAAATTGCGGACGATGGCATAAGGCTGATTGCCCGCCGTCGCGCCCTTGTACGGCGTACGCAGCTGCAGCGACGTGTCGGCCGCAGCCGCTGCCACTTCATACCACGCGCCATCCGGCCCTAAAAACAAATCGCCGGCAGTGGTTTGCCCATTCCAGAGCGTCCCGACGCCGACGATATCCGCACTGCCTTGCTTCACATTGACTGCGCCTTGGCGCAGCCAGCTGCTATCCACTGGCATCCTCGCCCCCTTTCTCGTATTTGGTTTTGACTGCTTCGATATGGCTCAGCATCGCCTCCAGCTCCGGCGTGCGCAGCGCGGCCGGCAATGCCGCCGCCCAGCGCCACAGCACGTCTAGCTGATCGCCTATTGCTGGGTATTCCGCCGCGCGCAGCGGGCGATGATCGCCAACATGGTGGATCTGCATCACGATTCGACCTCCCAGGACGCAGCACGCGCAGGCCAGGCCTCGACCGTGATGGAGTGTCGGCCAGGATGGGCAAACGACAACTCGCATTCTGCGTCCGCGCAGTCGTAAGACTGGCCATCGATGATGATTCGACATGGCACCGGGAGGCTATGCAGCGTAAGCCCATCAAGCCGAGCCGGATTGTCCGGGCGGAGCAATATCTCCCCATCCCTCACATAATGCTGCGCCGGATCAGCCTCCCCCTGCAGCAATGCCTTGCCCATGGCGAACTCCAGCTCCACGTTCTCAAGCGGGGCAATTCCAACTTGTACGATACAACCCGCTTCGTCGTACTCGATGATGGATATACGGCTCATTTCTATCTCCGCAAAAGCATCGCACCGTAGCGCACATACACATAGCCACTCAGACTGAACAACGGGACTTGCAAACGCACCCTGACCGATTGCCCCGCGCTAACCGGCATCAACATCAGTCCGCTGTTGTTGAGCGGAACCTTGCGATCATCAGCAAACAAAGTTGAAACGACTGGCGTAGTGCCATACATCAAGGTTGGCTGATCACCATAAACCAGCAGGTTGCCGCTATCCGAGCAGTAAAACCAAAACTCAACGGTATTGTTGCCTGCGTTACCATTTCCGCTATAACCGGCGGTCCTGATATCGTTCTTGGTGACGGCCTCGCCCTTGATCTGCAGCGTGTCCACCATCAGATTGCGGATATACGCGCCATCCATGCCCGTGGCGTCCACCACCGTGGCACCGTTGCGGGTGATGCGCAGCCCCTCGGTGTCGATCTGGCCGACATTGAGCTTGCCCTTGATGTAGCCGGCGCCCATGCCGTCCATGCTGACCACGACATTGCCGGACCCATCCTTGATCGTCAGGCCTCGACTGTTGATCTGGCCGGCGTCGATGGACTCGGACGCGATGACACGGCGGCCCGAGATCGTGCCATCCGCGATCAAATCGCCCGAAATGCCTACGGCGGGCCGGCCATTGATGGAGCCGACCGTGAACACCTGGCGCGCGCCGCTGGCATCCGGCTGGGCGACATAAAACTTATCCGCCAGAACCGCGAACGCGCTGCCGTTGGCGCCGTTGTTCAGCACCACCCCGCTGGAGTAGGCGATGCCGTTTTGCACCCGGTCGATTTTTACCGTCCATTGCCCCATCAGACCGTTGATGGTCTGCGCTTGCTGCTGGATGGTGGTCTCGCTCGTCCCCACGCGGCTGCCCAGCTGCTGGATGGATTGCGACAATGCGCTGCCCGGCCCGGTACGCTGTTCGGTCAGGCTATTGGCCGAGGCGACGGCATCATCCCTGGCCTTGGCGATACGCTGCTGCATATCGCGCACCAGGGCGCTGTCCGGGCCGGTCGCAGCGCTGATATCGTTGCGCACGCCGGCAATCTGCTGCGCGGTTTGCGCTTGGTAGCTTTCCAGTTTTTGGGCAGTCGCCGACTGCGCATCGGTTGCGCTCTTGATCTGCTGGGTGACGCCGGACAGGTTTTGCGCCGTCTGGCTCTTGAACTCCTCCAAACGGCCCGACACCGCGCCGGCTTGGTCGGCCGCTGCCTTGATCTCCACTCGCACGCCGGCCAGGGATTTGTCGGTTTTGGCCGCCAGGGACTCGACCGACGAGGCGACCGCGCTGACCGCATCGGCGCGGGCCTTTTTCTCATCCTCCAGCCCGGCTTGGGTCGAATCCAGCTTGGCCGCCAGCTGCAGACGTGCCGCGACTTCCTGCTGGGCATCGTCCTGCACCTTCCTGATGTCCTGCCGCACCACCGCGAAACGCTGCTTGTTCTCGGCATCCACCCAATCCGCTTCCAGAACGCGCTGCATCGCCGCATTGAGCGCCTGCGATCCCAACTGCTGCGCGGACTGGACTTGCGCATCCAGCTCCGGCAAACGCTCCAGCGGCTGGCGCAAACTATCCGCCAGTTGCCCCTTGTCGATAGCGCCCTGCAAGGCATCCAGCAGAATATTGACGTCCCTCACCACCGTGGCGGAAGCCGCTACCGGATCGCCCACATTGCCCCAGCTATCCACCAGCCGCAGCTGGTATTGCACCGTGGTGCCGATCGCCAGACCCAGGTGCGTCCAGACAACGGTCGGGTAGGCCAGTTCGACCAGCCGCGACCACGTCTTGCCATCGGTGCTGGCATCGATCTGCACGCCGCGCAGGTCCGCACGCTCGGGATAGGACCAGCGCAGGGTGATCTGCATCAGCTCGCCAATCGCCTGGAACGCGGCAGCGCGCGGCGGCGGAACCGCATGCCCTTGCACCTTGAGCGCGGCAACGGCCGGCGCCGACAACGTGCCGTCTGCCAGCACCGCAGACACCGATACTTCCAGATCCTGCGGGTCCACATCCCAGCTATACGCCGCGTCCGGCACCACCACAGCCGCCCAAGCGCCGCCGGCGCGGCGGAACTTGAGCTGGTAGTTGATGGCCCCGCGCAACGGCGGCCAAACCGCCGTCACCACGGCCACGCGCCGGCCATCGCCGGTCAGCCGGCTGGACTCGGACAGCCGCAGGAAACCCAGCGCCGGCGGCAGGCCGGGCGCCGCGCCGCCAGAGGCAAACTGGCCGCCCTCGGCCGCGTAATACTCCGGCCGATCGTCAATCGCGGTGAATTTGACGCCATCGCTGGCCGGCTTCACATCCACAATCTTGACGCGCCGCCCTGGCTGGGTAGCCGCATCGTAAAACCACAGCCAGTCATACGGCACGGCATCCGGCGACTCATCCGGCACCGGCAGCGGGCCGCCGGCGTCGGACGCCGGGATCAGGTCGCGCAGCTGCAGCGTATCGCTGGCGCCGCTGCCCGGCTTCACCCGATACGTGGCATAACGGCCATCCGGGAAACGGATACCGACCCAGGCGCTCCCGCCCAGCGGCACCACTTGGTCCAGCTTGAGCTGACCACGCCCGCCACCCAGCAGCCGGCCCGAATAGGACCAGCTGGCCAGGTCGTGGCTCAGCAGCACCACGTCGCCGCGCGTGGCCACCAAGCCCTCGAAATCAGTCTCCCAGCTAACTCGCCGGCGGTGATACAGCTGCGAAGCGGCGATCAGATTGGCCTCTCGCCCCGCCATGTCGGCATCGCAACAGCCCACGAAATCGAGCGTGACAGGATTGGTCGGCGTCAGCACGCCAGGCACTGGCACTCGCACCTGATCAACGGCGTAGCCCTTGTCCCGATTTGAGAAATTGACAATGACCTCATCCGCCGTGCGATCGTTGCTGTATTCGATCCGGAACGAGCCAGCGCGGATGTTGGCCGGGCCAAACACCGCCACCACCGGCAGATTGGCCGCATCCCAGATCACGCCCAGACGGCCAGATTGCCAGGTGTAGCGGCCACGGCCGCAGCGTGCGATCAACGTCAGCACATCGGCAATGCTGTACGCGCGGTCCAGCACCAGGCCGACAGACAACTTCTTGGCGTCGCACCACGCCGCCCAGGCCTTGATCCCCTCGATGTCAATCCGCGCATCCGGCAGGCCGCCGCCATACATCCGGCGCCCTTGGCCATCGAACGCGCCGCGCGCCCACCACAGGAACCACCACGCCGGATTGGTAGTCTGCTGCGTCACCCAGGCAGAGCCGGTCCACACCGGACAGCTAGCCGCCGCGTATGCGCTCAACTCATCCACCGCGCCGTTGAGCTGGCTGCTGGCTTTGATCTTGAGACCTACGCGGCGCTGGCCGGCGTAGTTGGTCGTATCCTGGCGATAGGCGCGCAAACCGGCGAGGGCAAACTCATTGCGCTCGCGTGAGCTGCTGATGTCGCCGCTGGTCTTGCGAACTCGGATCTCGTATTGCGCTGACGGCAAACCATGCATCAACGTCTGACGCACCGGCGTGATGCTGTTGCCGTTCAGGGTGTACTGGCCGCGCGGATCTCCCCCATACGGCTGCCACATGCCATCTGGCAATTGGCGGTACTGCAGTTCCGCCTTGACGCTTCGCGCCTCCATTTCGCCACGGTCATTGGCGTAATAAGCCACCCCCTGCAGATCCACGCCGATCCCTACGGTATCCCGCGCCAAAGTCCGCACCACCCAGCCATCGGCATTGCGCACTTCGCGCCCGGTTTCGGTATTGACGTTGGCAAAAATCGGCGGCAGGCGGCCATCCTGCCCAGCGTGCATGACCTCGACACCTTGGTAATTGCCGATCGGCGTATCGCCAATCCGGAAATCGGACAGCTGCAGATCAGGCTGCAGGCCGAAGTGGTAGACCTGATACAGATACTGATCCTGGCCAGCGAACTCGGTAAACGGGTTGCCGCCCGCATCCGGCACAAACCGCCGCTGGCCAATCACCAGCGGCATGGGCGCAAACACGCGGGCGCGGTTGCGCGCCCCGGATAAGGCATAGTTCTGGCTGAACGACGCATCGCCGCGGCCGGTCAGATTCGGCATCTCCGGCATGGGCGGCGGCAGCAATGCATTGACCAGCATCGAGCCGCCCAGCATGATCAAGCCCGTGCCAGCCGCCATGGCGCCCATCTGAGTGGAGAAGCCGAGGAAGCCGCCCACAGCAGGGCCGAATGCCGCAGCCGTGACCACCAATGCCACCATGGCCACCGTGCGTAAAACCTTACGGGCGCCGCCACCACCCTGTACCACCGCCCGCACCTCGACATAATCGCCCCTGCGCAGACGGTAGCCGCGCCAGTCCGCCACCGGCTTGCCATTGACGCAGACCGCCAATGGTCCGCGATCGACCTCGATCTGCAGCCGGCGCAAATAGCCGCCCAGCGTTTCGTTGCGGAGATGGTCCTCATACACCACGCGCCGCCCTGCCGTGGTCAACGGGTGCGGCAAATGCACCAGATTCGGTTTTGTCACAGCCATTCGTAAAACCCCTCCACTTGATATCCCTGCCGCGGCAAATCGCGCAGCCGCTGGCGCAGCACGAACCCCGCGGCCTCGTCTGCGTGCAATACCCACCACTCCCCAGCCAGCCGGCACATCACCCCGATGTGCTGCGCGCGGCCTCGGCTGATCAGCAGCACCGGCTGAGCCTCCATCGGCTCATCGATGCGCCGGGCTAATTCCTGTCGATGCTGCTGGATCAGCGCGTTGCGCCCAAACGGCCCCGGCCGCCGCTCGCCAGGCAGCTCGATCTCGCGCCCCAACACGTCGCGCGCGACGGTGGACGCCAAAACGGCGCAGTCAGCCGTATCGGCCACATAGTCCAGGCCGACATAGCGATCAGACCAATGCATGGAACACCTCGAATCAGAACAGGGCCGGCGCGGTCTCCGGCCGGTAATAGACAGTGACGGCGGGCTGGTTCAGGAAATCGACATAGCCAAGCGTGCCGGAAACCTTGGTCTGGTCCATCGACAAGCCGGTCAGATCCAGCGTGATGTCGTACTCAATGAGATTGGGCGTGGACCGCATCACCTGAATAAAGCGGCAGGTTGCGCCGGCGCCGCCGCCGGACTGCTCCAGCCACTGCGTCAGCTCGCGGCCGATGTTGTCGATCTCCAGCCGCGCCTGCGGAACTTGATTGTCTGAATCGTCCGGCAGGGTGACGTCAAACGCGCAAGCGATGAACTCATTGCCCTCGACTACGATGTTTTGCGTGTCATTGACCACCCGCACCGGCACCGCCAGCTGCGGGTGCCGGATTTCCAGCAGCACCAACATGATGTCGTCGGCGCTGGTGGCATTGAGCTGTTCGCGGGCGCGCTGGGAGTAGGATCTGGCCATGTTTCAGTCTCCTGAAAAACAAAAACCCGCCGAAGCGGGTATTTTCTAAAAAATATAACTTATTATCCTCGTCGAACAATGCAGGCATTTAATGCCTCTACCACGCTCAACATCCACTTTTCATTTTTACTTCTCAAAGCTTGTGTCTCACCAGATGCCGTACTAAGCACAACAATATATGTTGGCTTCGACAAGGCAGCCACGACAACACCAATAGTAATCAGAACAGAACCAAAGCTTGAGGCACCAGTCTTAACCCCTGCAAAAAAGAAAAAAAATCCAACAATGATGAGTAGTAATGGAAGTGACTTGCTAGGCGATTGCTTGTGTAATCTTACAGCGGTCACACCACTCATTGCAAAGCTAGTATTATTTGGCAATGAAAATAATGTAGTTGTAATTTTAACACCATCACCAGAGAAAAATATTTTCTCTTCCGAAACATTATCACCAGAAAGCAATCTCCTTTTTTGGACCTCAAAGTCTTCTTGAGAAATTACACCCCTCTCTTTCAGTTCAACTAACTTCTCAATTTCATTAGCAACAGAAATCATATTAGCCTCGAAGTAGACATGAAGAAACACGCGCATGCCATAAGAATAGCACTACACACCCATCTCGTCCTATGCACTACCCGACTGTTTCAATTTGCAGCTGCGCCTTCCACTTCTGCGGCCCATCGCGCTGCCAGCGGCAGGCCGGCTGGCCCGTCAGCCGGCCTCGCTTGACCTGGCCACTCACCGGATCGGGGAAGCTGAACCACTCCACCCCGCCGGCCAGATCATCCCGCAGCCAGGCATCAAAACGCAGCCGATCGGCGTCGCTACGCAACTTCACGGTCAGTGACCGGCTGACCAGCGGCACAGAGAAACGGCGGCGCTGCTTGGGCAGGCCGCCGTCCATTTCAGTGCGCTGAACACCGTAGTTCGCCTCCTCGGCGTAGCCCTCGGCCAGCATCAGCGCATAGCCGGGGAATTGCGGTATTGGCATGCTTACCTCACATTCTTGATTGCTTCGCGGATAGGCCCGCCGCGCCGGATATCCTCCAGCACCACGCTGATCACCATCTCGCGCCCATCAAACCGCGGCTGGGCGCTGGTAGCCTGCAGCGGCTGGCCGCCCTTGTTGACCAGCTCCACTCGGATCGACTCAGGCGCGGCCCTGGCCGGCACCTGCGGCGCATCCGGCGCCACATACCGCCCAGCATTGCCGGACGCCCGCCCCACCCCGCCGCCCGTCGCCAGCTTTTTGGCATTGAGCGCATGCAGCGTGCCGAGGCCATAGTGATCCACCGCCGCGGCGCGCACCACGAACTCGCCGTTCGACAGCATGGCCGGGATACTGTCGCTGGTTGCTGAACCCGGGCCAAAAACCGGACCACCCGTCGAAAATCCCAACGTGCCCGCCACGATTGGCGCCGCCGGGCCGCTGGTCTGGAACATGCCTGCCATCATGCTGTTCAGCCCGCCGCCCAACATACCCGCCATACTCTGGCGGATCTGGATGCGGATCAGATCCTCGATCACGCTATTGGCGAAATCTGCGAACGACAGCTTGCCGGTCATGACAAACTTGGTCAGCGCATCCTCCATGCCGCCAAATGCGCGGCTGAACATCTCCTCGGTTTGCCCCGCCACATCGCGGGCGTGATCAGCGTAGTTTTCCAGCGCGCGGCTGGCGCCCAGCGACCAGTCGCCAGCGGCCTGCTGCATGGCGGCGAAGTGCGCCCGCTGGTCCGCCACCATGCGGCCAGTGCTGGCGTCGATCGCGTCCAGGGCGCGCTGATAGGCGGCAGGATCGATCAGATTCAGGTCCAGGTCTTCGGCCAGCCGCTTCTTGGCGTCCACCGCGTGCTTGCTGATCTGGTCCAGCGCCTCGCTTTCCTTGCGGAAGCGATCGCCCTGGCCCAGCCCTGCATATTCGCGCTGATTGACCTGCGCCTGCTCCAGCGCCTGGGCGTCCAGGCCGGCCAGCACCTCCTTCTGGCGCTTGACCAGCTTGTCGGCCTCTTTGCCGAGATCCGTCTCGGTGGCGATCAGCTTTTCTACCGCGGCGCGGTATTGATCCAGCGTGATCTTGCCTTCCCCGAATACCTTCTGCAGCACAGCCAGCTTGTTGTTGTAGGTCGGGCTGATGCCTGCGCTCTTGTTGATCAGGTCGCTGACCTGCTCCATCTCCTTGGCGGCCTCGCGCGCGGCCTTCTTGGCGGCAGATTCCGCGCCTTTGCTGTGCTCTTCCTTGATCTCAGCGATGCGCGCATTGTGGTGCTTCAGCGCGTCTTGGTACTCGGCGCTACCCTTATCCAGCCCGTCCACCGCCCCACGGAATGCAGCGCTTTCCTCCTCCAGCGCCTGCTTGTACTTCTCCTCCTTGGTCTTATGCTTGCCGTCTTCCAGGTAGTTCTGCAGAGCGTTGTTGAATTTCGGCTTGACCACCTGCTGCCCGGCAGCAGTATCGCGGCGCTCGCCGGAATACTTGTCGATAGACTTCAGCGCTTCGTCAGCCTGCTTCTGCTTGGCCTGCTCCAGCGCTTTCTTGGCCTCATCTCGCAGCGTGGTAGCCTCGCTGATCCGCTTCAGATGCTCGGCCGTGGCCTGCGGATTGACCTTGCCCTTGTGGATATAGTCGTCGTACTTCTTGCCGTACTCATCCACCAGCTTTTGCGCTGCGGCGATCTCATCCTTGATTGCGGGGATGCTGGCCTTTATCGCAGCCTGCTGAATGCGTTTAGCGGCTTGCTCGTGCTTGGCCGCAGCATTGCCGGCGGCGGCAGCGACATCGTTCCAGTAGATGATCAATGCCCCGATGGCCATCGTAGCGACACCAATCGGCCCACCCAGCAACGACATAGCACCACGCGCCACATTCAGCCCCACGGCGGCCGCCTGGGATGCCACGCTCGCCTGTTGCGTTGCTACCGCAAGCTGGCGCTGCGCGACACTGGCCGCCTCCGCCGCGACAGCCGCCCGACCGACCGCGGCCGTTTGCGCGGATGCGGCTTCAGCCGCTGCCGCCTCAGCCGCCGCCAGCCGGGCATCCGCTTCCGTGAGCGCATTGGCCATCGCCAGCGCGCGGCTCTGCGCCTGCGACAGCCGATCCTGCTCGGCCGCCTCGATGGCTTTGGCCGCCGCCAGATCCGCAGCCGCCTTGGTGCTGACCGCCTGGGCCAGCTGCAGCCGCTCATAGGCAGCGGCGCTGCCCACCGTCTGCGCGCTGCGCGCTTGCTCGGCGGCGGACAATTCCAGTGCCGCCGCCTTGGCCGCCATGTCGGCTTCCGCCACCATGGCCTTGGCCGTCGCCAGGCTTCCAGACTGCTCAATCTGACGCACCGCGCCCTGAGTCAGCGCCGCGTCCAGCGCCAGTTTTTCCCGATCCGCCTGCAGGGATAGCACCGTCTGCGCGGTGCGGGCAGACGTGGCGCGCGCCCGCTCCAGTTCGGCCAGCGCGGCGGCTCTGTCAGCCTGCGCCCTGCGCTCGGCCAGGCCGGCGGCGTTGGCCTCGGCCATTGCATCGACCCGGGCCTGCTGCGCTTTCTCTTGCGATGCAATGATATTGCCGATGGGTTGAGTCAGCCGGTTTCCTACGGCTGAACCAACTGCGCCTGCCATTTGGGCCGCCTTCAGCGCCACCAGCGCCCCCACCACCAACTCGATGACACCCCGGTATTCATACAGCGCCCGGCCGGCATCGCCGGCAAAGCGGACCACGCTGACCATTCCGCCGCTGATCTCGCGCAGGCCTTCCACAAACTGGCGCCGCTGGGCATCGTTGCTCAACGACTCGTTGAAATCGGTCAGCCAGCCCTTCGCCGCCTCCCGCAACGGCTCCATCCCTTCCGCCGCGGCCTTGGACACCATTTCCTTGGATGCGTCCATCAGGCCGACCATGGTCTTGGAGTAGTAGTCGCTGCTTTCGGCAAAGCCCTGCAGACGCTTCATCAGGTAATCAAACAGGTCGCCGCCATCCTGCTTGATCTTGGCAATGTCCTTGTTGGTAATGCCCAAAGCCGTCGCCAGCTGCGAATCGCTGGTGATGTTGCCGGTCAGGATAGACCGCATCTCCTGCACGATCTGGCTGCCTTCCAAACCAAGCGATTTCACCGCGTTGATGCCTACGGTGGAAAGCTGCCGGATCTGGTCGATGCTCATCTTGGCCTGCAGGCCCGGCCCCAGCATGGCATTGAAGCCGCTGACCAGCTCCTGGGTGCTGGCCGCGGTTTTGGCGGCATCGTCCGCCAGCTGGCTGGTCAGCTTGGCGGACAGCGCCAGCGCATCCTTCATCGACAGCGCCTTGCCATCCAGCGTGGCCATGCTGGCCAGGGTGCCAGCCATGCCGACCTGCATGGTTTCCATCTGGTTGGCGAATTCCACCCCCATCTGCGGGATGCGCGCCATCGCCTCGCCCACCGCGCTGATGGCTCGCTCCGCCAGCAGGAAACCACCCACGGCGCCCACAACAGATTTCAGCCTGTTGAACGAGGCAGACATGCGCTCGATGCTATCCACGCCGGAACGGGCGCGCGTCTCGATCCGCGAAAACCCGCTATCGACAGCGGACTGCAGTTGGTTCATATCCCGGCGGATGCTGGCGGTATCCGCCCGGATATCGATCACAATGGAACTGATGGGCTGAGCCATGCTTTACCTCCGCGCCATGGCGTCCACCATGGCCATCTCGATTACCTGAATGTCGCGCAGCAATTCCGCGCGCTGGTCCGGCGGCACGCCGCGCATATTCATAGCCGCCTCTACCCCCTCATAGCGCAGCCCCATCACGCCGCCCATCGGCGCCACCAGCAGCTGGCTGCGACAGGCCAGCGCCAATTCCAGCGCCGGCACACAGTCCGGCCAGACCTCGACATCGGACGCGCCGCCAGCCAACGCGCGCCCGATCTCGGTCAGTTTTTTTCGCGGGCGCCGTAGGTCAGCTCGTTGATCGCCTCCCAGATGCCGCGACTGAACGCAGCGCCATCCGGCCCGGTGACCAACTGGCGCAACAGATCCAGACTGAACGGCAGCGGCTGACCGTCCGCATCGGTTACGCCCTCCCAGCCAACCAGCAGGCGGGCAAACTTGTCCACGTTGGCCTGCAGCAACTGCGGGAAGGACGCCTCCTCGCTTACGCCCTCTTGCGCCAGCGCCACCACCTGTTCCGGCGGCAGTCGGTTGAACACACCCATGAATTCGTGCTTATCGGTCAGGCCGCCATCGGCCAGCAGCTGCACCCTGATCGGCCAGCGGATAGTGGGGTTTTGCTTCACGACAAAAGCCATGTGATTCTCCATAAAAAAACCCGCCATCAAGGCGGGCTTAAATTGAAAAGAAAAACCAATTACTTAAATGCCAATGACAAAATACTTGTGTAAGTTTTACTGTCCGTTGTGGCTAAGATTTTTTTACCATCCTTCATAACTGCAATGAAGGTCACTTCTTTTTTCTTACCACCCAACAACAGACCAGCCAAGAGACCAACCGGCCCAAGCAAAGCGCCACCAACTGCTCCCCACCCAATAGTGCCACCCCACTTTTTTACACTTTCTTCGTTTGCCACTTCTACATGCTGCAATTCCTTTCGCAAATCTAACTTCTTCCCAAAAAGTCCATCCCCCCACGTCCACGGGAATGAAATGATCGACGAATAGTATTGGCAATCACCCTTCGGGAAGTCACCTGCATGAATTTTTATGGTAGCCATAAAATGTCCACATTAAACATATTGAAGGCATAGACTACCATGAAATGACATTTTGCTATTACTGAACCTGCATCACCGTGAAGAACTGGCTCAGCCCCACGCCTAAACGGTTCGGGTCCATCATCAGCTTGCCGCTAAGGTCGGACTTGCTGAAGCCATCGGACTGCAACAGGTCCAAACCGCCAGCGCCCAGACGGCAACGGTAAGCGCGCACGATCACCGGATTGCCGCTGTCCGCGGCGTTCAGCCCCTCGAACTGCAGCTCCACTTCGACGTTGGGCGTGGTCAGCGCCTCGGTCTGGCTGATGGCCAGCGAGGTGTACTGGATGTCTACCGGGTCGCCATCCAGCAACGCGGCCACGTCCAGCACGCGGATGCCGGCACCGCTGCGCATCCAGTGCGTGCCCTCGGTCAAGTCCTTGACCGTGCCCTTGGCGCCGGCGCTGGCCTTGACCGTTACCGGCTTGGACCAGTCAATCGGCTTGGATACCGGCGCCAGGCAGTTGCGGTAGATTTTGACGGTCTCCGTCGCCGTGCCCGCCGCGACATTGGTAGACGCGCCCTTGAGCAGCAGCGATAGCACATCCGGGCTGTACTGGCTGATGCCGCCGATGGCGATTTCCACGCCAGTGACCTCCGTCACCACATCCAGCTGGCCGCCGGCCAGCGTTTGCGTGTTGAGCAGTTCCTCGTCCTTCATCTGCGGCGTGAATGCCAGCTTTTCGATATTGCACAGCGGCACAAAACGGCCGCTGCCCTTGATGGCAACGTACAGCTGGCCCTTGCCGTTGTAGGTATACAGTTTCGGCATGTCGATTCCTTACAGGGTAATGGTGTAGTCGATGGTGATGGGAATGCGGGTGGCGCAAACCACAGCCAGCAGCGTTTCCTGATCAAACTCTGCGCCGCCTATCATGATGGTCTCGCCCTGACCCAGGCACGCATCGCCCAGCGTGAGCAGAGCGCGGTAGATATCGCCCTCGATGACATCCAGCAGCGCATAACGGGATTCGCCCTCGGCGTAGAGATCGAGGCTCAGCATCAGCTGGCGCCGCTGCTGGACCATCCCGCCTTGCGCGGCGGCTTCCTTCACCGAGTCGGACAAGCGGCTTAGGTTGATCGCCGGCAAGTGATCCGCCTCGAATGGCTCCTCCCGGTCGATGCAGAACAGGACATCCGGACTCAGCAGCGGCCGAATCAGACCGGCCACGGCCATTTGCAGATCGTGGCGGCGCTTCATGGCTTGATCTCTTTCAGATCGATGCGCCAGTCGCCGGCGGAGGTCCGCAAGGGCTTGCCGCGCACCTCAAACGCTTGGCCGCCCGCCTCCACCCGCCTGCCGGTCAGTTTGCCGGCCGGCAGGTCTTCCGGCTGGATGATCAGCCAGGCGCTGGACTGTTCATCCAGCACCATGCCGCCCAGCCCGCTGGCGTTTTGAGCGTTGCAATGAAAAACGGCCGGAATCTCCCGGCCGTCCAGTTTGATCAACTCGCCCTGCAGGCGCAGCGAGCCTAGCCGCCTCGCCGCGCTGGCCAAGCGCTCGCGCGCCGAGCGCATTACGCCGCCACCGTGGTGGTGACGCCGTTCAAGCGCACCGCGACAGCGCCCGCGCCGTTGCCGGCAGCAGCGATGGCCACGCCCACCAGATGCGCCCCCGCCGCCTTGGCGGCACATACGCGGCCGGCCGGGTCGAAATAGACCGGATCGCCGATGGCGAATACCGCATCCACCGCCTTGGGCAGCGAGAAAGCGCCTTCCGCTTCGCCGCTGAACGGCTCGCCTTTCTTGGCGTCCACCGACGCCACCAAAAACAGGTTGCCGATCAGCACCGGCGCACCGGACACCACGTCATACGGCGCCGGCAGGGTCAGCGTGTCGCCGCTGTAAATCTTGTTTCGCATGTTGTTCTCCAGTTGAGCCAGCCTGGCAAACCGCCAGGCCGTGCGGGTTTACTTGGCGCCCGGATTCTTGGCGATCCAGCGATAATCCATCAGGCCGACGCCGACATCGAGCCGCGCCTTGACCTGCACGCCATCGACCTCGAAACCTTCCTGATACGAGGTGTACAGACCTTCCTGGCCATCCAGATACGCAATCTCGATGCTCGGCGCAGCTTCCGGGCCTGCGGCCAAATACCAGGACTTGGGATCGGCGCGCTGCAGGCGCGGCTCGGTGATCACTTGGTACTGGCCTGCCAGCGGGTTCAGATCGTCCACCTTGGTGGCGGAGACAAAGCCGATCGCCTTTTGCGCTGCCAGGCGCATGCTGCGCGGCGCCAGGATGTACTGGCCGTACAGATTCAGATCCTCCTCGGTGCCCGGCTCGGTTTGCATGCCGATCAGCTGGTCCAGCGCATCAATCCCCTCGATGCTGATGGCGCCACCCGCGCCGATATTGCGGTGGTCTGCATGGAACAGCGGCTTGCCATCGCGCAGCTTGGGCGAGTTGGTGATCAGGCCCCACACCAGATTGCTTTCCAGGTTGGCGGCGGAGCGGCCAAAGTTGGACGACAGGTCATTGAACACACCCAAGTCGTCATTGATGATCACCTGACGGCTGATGTTGATGATGCGGCCGTAGGTGCGCAGCTTCATGCGTTCGGCGCCGGCATCGTTCAGCGTGCCGATCTCGAATTCGCCGGCTTCGGTGACTTCCTTCAGATCCACACGGTTGCCAAGCTGCAGGAAGGATTTTTCCTTGAAGTCGGCCAGCGTGCCGCGGCGGACCAGCGGCCAGAACGTCTGCCCCGCCAGCTGATAGCCCTGCATCATGGCGCGGTTCGCCACGTTGGCCAGGATCACCGGGAAATCGCTGGTGGTATGCATGCCGCCGGCGCGGTTGTTGTTGAGCGCCAGCTCGACGATTTCAGAGCGGGTCAGGCCGCGCACATTGCCGCCGGCGCGCTCCACGCATTCACGCGCCATGTCAGTCAGGTTCATGCCGCGGAACTGGCGGGCCAGCTCGCGGTTTTCTGCGCTGTGCTGGCTGGAGGTAAACGAGCGCTGGAAGATGGCCTCGCCCATGGCGCGGCGGCGGGTCTCGGTCTCATCCTGCACCGTCTGCACGTTGGCGTGGCTGCGCGTTTGGTTCTGGCTGCTCTGCTCGGCCAGGCGCTCCAGCACCAGTTCGCGGGCGCGATCAATGGTGCAGTTGGTGTCGTCCAGCAGGGAACGGGCAAAATCGGCGCCAAACTGCGGATACAGATCGGTCAACTTGCGGATCTGCGCCTGGCGCTGGTTTTCCTGCCGAATGGCGGCGGCGCGGACCTCGTTCTCGTTTACGGCAACAGTCGCTTGGTTGTCTTCGGTTTGCGGCATGGGATTGTCCTCGGGTTGATTGCGGTTTTCCGGTTCAGATGCCGGCTCGCCGGCAGATTCGGGTTGTGTAGCGTGTTCGGGTTGCAGGTAGCGCACCGGATAGGCCGGCGCATTGTCGGGGCGGCTGGCACTGCGGACGCCAGCGTCGGCATCCGCCGGCACCGGCACCAGGCTGATTTCGTAAGGCTCCCAGTCGATGGCCAGATAGCGGGCCACGCCGCCATCCGGCGCCTCGGTGATCTGATAGGCGTGGACGATGTAGCCCACGCTGACGTTGCGGATGATGCCGTCCACCACGTCCTGCCAATACGGCTCGACATCGGCGCGTTTGCTGAAACGCACACGCGCCCAGCCCTCGCCGTCCTGCAGCCGGGCCTCCTCGACTACGCCGATCTGCCCTTCCAGGCTCAGCTGGAAATGGGTATTGAGCAGCGCGGCGCCGCCGGTCAGGCGGCCCATCCGCACCGCGCCCGGCTCCATCGACAATTCCTCGTCGAAGGGTTGCCAGCGGTTCCAGTCAAAGCGGCGCACCGTGGCGCCGGTAGACCAGACCAGCTCAACCGTGCGGGCCTCGACATTGACCGAGGACACCGCCGCCCGCGCGCTGACCAGCGGCAGACTATTGCGGGTAATCACCTCCGGCGCCGCCGGGGTGCGGGTATCAGGCATGTTCTTTCCTCCTGGAATGCGAAACCCCGCGTTTGCGGGGCTTGGTTTGCTTGCTGTCTGCTGGGTCGCCTGGATCTGGCGGGTCGGTCTCGGCGCCGATGGCGATCAGGTTGTTCAGATTGATCGGAATGCCGAGCTTGGCCAGCTCCGCGTAGTCCTTGGCCAGCTCCTGCCACATGGTTTGCGGATCGACGCCGCGGCGGCGTGCCAGCTCGGACAACGACTTGGCGCCGCTGGCGACTTCCAGCAGCTCGCCGATCATGTCCTTGACCGGGTCCACCCAATCCCAGCGCGGCGTGGTGAAGTCCAGCTCGAAATCGTCTTCCAGCTCGCCCAAGCCTTTCAGCGCGGCGGCTTTCAGAAACAGCTCGACCATCGGTTCGCACAGGCCAGGGATGAAGGTCAGCCACTGCCAGCCCTCGGCATTGCGGCGGAACTCCAGCAGCCCGGCACGCGAGCTGCTGTAGTTCACCTGGCTGTAGTCGCCGGTCAGCATCTCGTAAGTGACCATGCCGCCGGCCGCCAACGCGCGGCGCTGGTCGCGGGTGTAATCCGGATAACCGCCGGATGGCGTGGGCTGGCCGAACGACACCGACTCGCCCATGCCCAGCCGCTTGATCAGGCCTGGCGCGATCTTTTCCACCATGCGGCCGGCGGGCTTGTCTTCCCGCTCCACGGCGCCGATGCTGCTATTGCCGCTGTCGCCGCTGGTGATGAAGACGCTGAAACAAGCCTCGACTTTTTTCCGCGTCAGCTCGGCGTCCTCGTAGTCGTCCAGATCGCGCGCCCGCATGATCACCGGCGCCAGCTCCGGCACGCCGCGCACCTGGCCGGGCCGCGTCTTGCGGAAGCAATGGATGATCTCCTCAGCGGGAATGAACTTGGACTGCAGCGAGCGCGACAGCCGGCCGATCTCGCCGGGATGGCGGTCAAACAGCCAATAGCCCTCAATCTGGCCAATCACGCTGAACTGGATGCCGGACAGGATGTACCCGCCGTTGTCTAGATCCTGCGTCTTGTCGCTGTCCAAGTAGTCCGGCTCCAGCACCTGGAACTGCAAGGGGATGGCGAGCTTGTCCTGCGGCCGGCGCCAGCGCACGCGCACCAGCACCTCGCCGCTTTCCCACATGGTCCGCGCGGCAAGCGCCTGCAGGCCGTACAGGTTGAGATGGCCGTCCGCATCACATTTGCGGCTGTTTGCCCAGCGCTTGTAGGCCTTGCCCAGCTTCTTGTGGCTGGCCAGGTTGCAGCGGATGCCGGAGCCGACCACATTGCCGGTCCACGACTCCAGCGCTTTCTTGCACCAAGGGTTATTGCGGACCAGATCGCGGCTGCGATTGCGCAGCGTGGGCAGCGCCATCTGGTTTTCCGCGTTGGCCGAACTGCCGCTGGTGACCCAGCCAGCCGTGCGGCGCCCGCGCTTGGCCCCCTCATACGCCCGGATTTCTCCCAGCGCCTGGCGGGCCTGCCAACGGCGAACCGCGCGCTCTGGCATGACTGCGCCGATCAGATTGTCGAGCCAGTTCATCGCTTAGTCCCGAGTGAATGCGGCATAGGTGACGGACGGCAGAGAAGAAGCGGCCGTTTGCAGCTGCCCTGTCCGTTCCAGCTGGCTGCGCACCATGTCATAGGCGCGCTGCAGCTCTGCGATCGAGCGGTATTGCACCCGCATGCCGTCGCGGTAGATTTCCAGCTCGCCGCTGGCGATCGCATCTTCCAAGGCGCGCAGGTTTTCTAGCGTCCAGGTGGTCATAAATAATCCTCTCTGACATCGTCCAGCCAGCCGCCATCAGCGGCCGGAGATGAAGAAGCCCCGCTCATGGCGGGGCGTGTTTCGGTTTCTGGCTGGGCTGCAGGCGGTGCAGCGGCATTGCCGCCGCTGGCGCCGAACAGGTCCAGCACGCGCGGCTGCATCACCGCCTCGCGCTGGTCCCAATCCGCCGGCTGCGCATTCTGGATGCGCAACGGCGGCGCGCAGGCTGCAAAGTAGGCATAGTTCCAGCAGTCCAGCGCCTCGTTGCGCACCTGCCCTGTCCGCTTCTTCCATTTGCGGTTGACCGAGTCGTACACCTCGGCCGTCAGCTGCTGGAAGAAATCTTCGTCCAAATCGTCCGGGAAGTTGACGAACAGCTCTCCCCCTTCCTCGAATGCTTGCCGGTCAGCGATCAGCCAGCTGAACAGCGTCGATTTGGCGTGATCCACCCCAACCGTCCACAGCTTAAGGCCGTTCTTGAGCATGGCGCCGCCGTCCTCTACATCGACAGAGGAGGGCCGGCTGATCAATGGCTTGTTGGCCCGGCCGATCACGGCAAACAGGCGCGTCCGCCCTTTCCAGTTGCGGACGAAGCGGTAAGCGTATTGGCTGCGGTGGCCCGCCGTATCGATCGCGGCGGCCTCGATGTGCATGTCCACGCCAAACAGATTGCGGTAGCTGCCGTTCAGCACGTCAGCCAGCCGCTGCCAGACGTTGGGCTGTTCTGGCGTCCCCACCTCGGCCGGATCGCCATACAGCATGATGCGGTCGATCAAGTGGCAACGCTGATCGCGGCCCCAGCCCCACACGTAGCATTCCAGCCGGTCATCCTGGGTATCGATGCCAGCGGTCAGCAGCAGCACGCTGGCAGGGATCATCCGTTGCCGGTACGGCTTCACCCGTTGCATCAGCTCATTGAACTTGACGCTGGCGGCGCGATCCTCCCAGGTTTCGGCCAAGGCCGTGTTGATGAATCGCTTCAGCTCTACCGGGTCTTTCGAGGCCCGCACGAACTGAACCGCGCGCTCTTTCCACGTCCGCCCCAGGCCAACCGGCGAGTAATAGCTGTTCAAGTGATAGCCGCGGATTTTGCGGTCTGGATACGCGGCGACCCACTCGCCGTTTTCCAGCATCCATGTCTTGTGATGCTCCGGTATTTCCTCTTCGCAGGACTCGCAGACATACACGGCATCCGTCAGCGCGTCCGGGTCGCCATCGCGCCCCTCCTCGAACTTGTAGCGGAACTGCTGATGGCGCAAATGCTGCTTGTGCAGGCAATGCGGGCATGGCACGTAGTAGCGGCGCTGGTCGCTGCGCTCGAACCACTTCTCGATATTGCTGGCGCCGCGCACGGTCGGCGTCGAGCACATATAGATTTTGCGGCGCGGAAAGTTGTTGGTCCGCTCCAGCGCCAGGCCGATCGGGTCGCCCTCGCCGTCCAGATCGTCCGGGTAGGCGTCCACCTCATCCAGCCCCAGCTTGCCCACTGGCATGGAGCGCAGGCTGATGGCGGAGTTGGCGCCGCTCATCCGCAGCACGCCGCCGGGGTATTCCTTCAGCAGCGTGGTATTGCCGCCATCGCGGCTGCGCGCCGGCGGGATCTTGGCTCGCAGCGTCTCGCTGCCGCTGATCATGTTGGCCAGGCGCTGTTTCGACCACAGCTCGGCCAGCTCGATGGTCGGCTGCACCACCATCATCGGCCCCGGCGATTGGTCGATGCTGTAGCCGGTCCAGTTGATCAAGCTCTCGGTGCCCGCAACCTGCGTCGGCTTCATGAACACCACGGTCTCGACGCCGCTGCCGGCGCTGAGGCTGTCCATGATTTCACGGATGAACGGCACCACGCCGGTACGCCATGGGCCGGGCATCGAGGTTTCCGCGCTGGTCAGCACGCGATGCATGTCCGCCCATTCGCTCACCAGCATCCGCACCCGCGGCGAGAAAGCTGCAGACCACGCGGACGTGACTGCATCAAGCGCCTGGCGCTCGTAGATGCTCATGTCCATCGTGATCTCCTCAAAGGGTCAGTTTGCTAGCCAGCTCCGCCGTCTGCTTGCTGAGCGTTTCGCAGCATTCGTCTATTGCCTCCTCCAAAAGCGCGTAAACCACATGCGGGTCGGTTTCTGCCGCAATCCGAATGCCTATCCGGTCAGGGATGCGCTCAAACGCCGCCCGCGTTGACGCGGCCAGGTCGGCCACAAGCTTCACCGTGACATCGTGGGATATGAGCGCGCCGCGAGCCTTGGCCAGCTCGATGTCGATCTGGTGCCCGCGCTTGATCTCGTTCGAGGCCCGCGCCGCGTTGTAGGCGGCCATCGGGTTGCTCAAGTCCACGCCAGCAAAGAGATTGACCTCGCGGGCCGATGGCATCGGCGCCGGCGGCGCAACGGCTGGCGCCATATCCTGGCCCGTTGACTGCAGGGCTTGCGCCGACTCCTGAACCGTCATGCCATGGCCGCCGCCTTTCCAGCGCTCCAGCGCGTGCCGCGCCGAAACGCCAGCTTTCTCAGCTGACGCGGTATTCGCCAGCAACTCCAGCGAGGGCTGGACCACAACCAAGTTGCCATCAGCCGATAGGACTAGCCTATCGGCCTTTGCCAGCTGCGAAATGTAGCCACGCGAGACCCCGAGCAGCGCGGCGAACTCGCTTTTCTTGATCTCTGGTTTCATGGGTTTTTTAAAGAGAAAATTGAAAGTTAAGGACTAAACAGGCTAAACAGTTTAGTTAGCTCAGGAGTTCAGTGCCTGGCGCGGTATCGGGGATCGAACACCCGTAGGCCACCCCCACCCAGGAAGGACCCGTTGCCCTACCGGCCGCTGCCCCACGCCACCCGCAGATGGACGGGGAAGCGATCCGCCACCACCCGGCCGCCGACATCGTGAAACCGATATCGGGCCGTGTACCTTGGCTGACGGACAAAGATCAGCACCGGGCGGATCACCACTTGGCCATGGCCATAGTCCAGCCGCTTATAGACGCCCGGCGGCAGCTTGTTCTTCCGCTGGTGCAGCACGAAATAGGTAAAGCCTTTCCCCCGCTTCCCATCCCTTGCCAGCGTTTTCTTGCGCCTGTCGCTCATCCATTGCGTGCTGTCATGAAGCCCATTGAAGTAGCTGAGGATCTGCACGATCTGAGCGCGGGACATATTGCCGTAGGCGTCCCGGTCAGCATCCCGACCAGGCACTGCATACATGCCCGCCGGCAACACCCCGGCGCGTTGCAATGCCCGCTCAAACCGCTTGAGCGGACGTCCGCCGCCCTCGATCTGCGGCTTCAAGTACACCGCAGCCGCCCCGCCCTTGCCGCCAAAGTCCTTCAGCCACACCTCGGCATAGTCACGCCCCTTGTCCACAGACGCCCCGCGCATGTAGACACCTCGCAAGGTGTAGGGCGTTGGCCGATCAAACACCCGGCTCATTTCTGCCACCTCGGCGGCTTTCACATCCGCCGCCGTCCGTGTCAGCGCCTTGGCTGTTGGCCGCTCAATCCGACCAGCGATCTCCTGCCCGATCCGGCTATAGCCCGATACCTTCACCACGCCCATATGCGCCTCCAAAAAGAAACGCCCCAGCCGTTAAGCCGGGGCGTCAAAGCGCGTCACACCTGACAGAGAAGAAACCACAACTACTCATTCCGCTGAAAAACAAAAAGCCCAAGCGTGAGCTTGGGCTTCTTCCGGGCGCGACAAAGGTGGCCTACGCCACCTTTTCTGAACGCCATGCGGCGGTTTGAACAGATTGTGGTCGAGATACTAACGACGATCTTTTCGATCTGCAAGCGATGATTCGGGCCTGCTGCTCCACTTCTTTGGCACCACGCAGCATGAGATACCAGAACTTCCGGCCGTCCACGCCCGTATCCTTCAGCAAACGGCTTTCTGACGTCCGGTTGCAGAAATACCCGCGCAGCAGTTTTTTTTCCACGCGAGATACCGGCAACATAGACCAGGCAGCTTCAATCAATTCCGCATCCGCCGTGTCCAGCATCAGGAGCGGCTGAGATTGCGCCTCACGAATGCATGAGCCGCATGGCGACTCATCCTCATAGCAACCCTCGCAACGACACGAACGGTATTTCCCTTCCAATCCGCCGGCACGGCCCGGCTGATAACTCCCCCGCTGGACCGCTCCCCAATTACGGAAACGATCGAACAGGTACTCAGGAAAATCTGCCTTACGAACAACATCGAACATCTTGTGAACTCCCCTTGATTTGCTGCGGAGAATTCCCCTAGCCCGATCATGCCGGGCTTATTTTGTAGTCGCTATTCTACCACGCGATCGCGCTCAAACCCCGGCGCCGCCGCTCCACCAGCCACAGCGCCGGCCAGTATCTGGCGCATGTTGGCCAATTCTCGCCGTTGCACCGCCTTTGTCTGCAAACCGCCCTCGACCGTAATCGCCACGCGATCAATCTTCGGCCACTGTCGCCACGTCAATACCTCATCCAGCACTGCCACCCAACGTGCCGATGCCGCCTGCCATGAGGAGTTTCTCATTTCAAACCAACCGAATCGGCTGGCGGCCCAATAAACTGCAGGGTGGCTCCAATCTTCTGGCTGTCCGCCCATTTTCTGGTGGCGCATACTCGCCAGCCGCTGTGCTTCCCTGAATGCCGCCTCATAGTCACGCACCGGCATGCAGAACCGCAGAAACACCGGCACATCAATCGGCGGCCACTCGCACTCTGAGGCAATGCGCCGCAAACCAGCCTCCACCATGTCCCGCGTAATGCCGCGCCTTTCCATTTCATCCGCCAGGGTCGCCACAAACAGCTGCACCAGCTCCATCGATGGCAATTTCTTCGTCAACCGATCCGGGAACAATCCCTTCATCCTGGCCAGCACATAGTTCGCCAGCTGGCGCGACTCGCTGACCGCCGATTGGCCGGCAGGCCTCGCCGGCAATGCACTATGCGCACGCACCGAACACCTCCTGCAGATAGGCCATTGCGGCATCCCCACCTGCCATCGCAGCGCCAGGTCGCCGCGCCTTGCCGGCGACCAGTGAGGCGTTTTCAATGATCTTGGCCGCATACGGCGCAATGTTGACCACGCCACGGCCACGCGCCGTCAGGATGGCGGCTTTCAGCTCCGCCTCCGTCACCGGCCGCATTTGCGCAACGGCAGCCACCGTCGAGCACGCCTCCATCAACTGACGGGATGGCATAGCGTCTTCGCCCAGCAGCCCACGGAACATCGCCACTACGGCTGCAGACCCATCCGGCTGCGCATTGGATTGCTGTGCCGCAGGCCAGCCCTCTCCCTCAAGCCATTCTCCCGCGCCTGTATCATCATCAATATCACCGGATAACGGATAACGGATGTGTGTCGGCTTTTCGGGGGTAGCCACATGTCCATGGCCAGCCGGCTTTTCATCCCCAATACCGCCGAAACCATGGTCGTTATTGGGTTCTAGCTGTGTCGGGTTTGTGTCGGGTTTGCTGTGTCGGGTTTGTGTCGGGTTTGTGTCGGCTTTTATTTGGACGGACGAATCCGACATGGCCAAAGGTAAGCGAAAAATCAACTGCTTTCCCGCCATATCAGAAATATTACGAACAAGACCCGCTCGCTCAAGCCATTCAGCCAAGCGTCGTACTTGCTGCTTGGAAGGGAGCGAGCGCGCAATACCCGGGCGTGGCTCGACCTCCAATACTTCGCGCAACCCATCCCAAGAGATGCGCCGCATTATACCCGTCACACCCGTCGCGTAATCCATATACCGGCGAATCTCACGCAAGTAGAGTATCTGCGCCCCCAATGGCAAGCCCTGTAGCGCATCCAGCTCAGCATCCGTAATTACCATAAGCCCCCCTTACCCCCCACAGCCGACAAGGCCGCCTGTCGGGGATTGTCCATCACGCTCAAAGGCAGCGGCGGCAATCCAGCCTCGCGCCCCGCCCAATCTTCTTTAACCGCACGCTCTACATTCCAGCGATGTCCATCGCCATGAACCAAGCCTAAGCGCTGCAACTCCCTGCGACGCATCGCCAACGTAGGCAGCAAAGCGACGTAGGCCGCATCGCGGCGGACATCACCGCTTTCCTTGATCCACTCGACCATCGGCAGCTAGCTCCAGTCTTCGCAGCAACAAGTCCAGGTAACGACGACGCGCGGTCCTCTTGTCTTCGGATTTGGCCACTCTCGCACGCCAATCGGCGCGGGCCAGCAGCATGTCAGCTACGGAGACGGGTTTCATGGCGCTTTTCCGTAAGCAGGCCGTCAACATGATTGATCGCGTCGCACAAGGCCGCGCGCCCCTCTTCCAGCTCCACTTTCGCCCGCATCAGAACCGGCTGACTCATACCGTCAGCCAGCAAGCTGAATGCCGCCACCGCTTCGCCCGCCTCCTTCGCCGCCGCAGCTACCAATGCCGCATGCGTAGCATCGGGAATGCCGGGCTTGGCAATCGCCACATCAAAGCCCAGCGGCCCCATCATTTCAGTGACGCAGGCCAAGCGCAGGTCCATAGGCAACGCGCCCAGCACAACCGGCAGCAAGTTTGCCGGCAGCAGCGATGTGTCTTTGGTTTGGTCGTCCAACCAACGTGCAACGCGCTCTGCATTGGTCTTGAGCGCGCGCATGGGATCACGGCCAGATGCCGTCCGCTGGAACTCAACCAACCAAACGCCATCCGCGCCGGATTCGTAGTAGTGCGCCACTATCTGATCCGCCACCGCCTCCAGCGTCCAACGCTCGCGCTGTCGCCATAGCTGGACCGCATCGCGCACCACGCCGATCCAGGTTTTATGTGGAATATGCCGCATGCCATTCATTTGGAACCTCGCTATATTTTGCTCAGCCGGGAGACACCGGCAAACGAATAAAAAATGCCGGACTGACCGGCCAAGACGCCCTGCGCAGCAACCGCAGGACGTGGGGAAATCATGGCTTCGATGCCATCAGCGGTTGACGGAAATTTGGTGCTGCATCCAAACCGCACTCAGAAGGGAAAGCCGCCTTAAAAAACATGAGCCAAGGACGCGGGATACCCGACTCTTTCCACTGCGAAACGGCGGAAGGCGTGATGCCGCAAATCAAAGCAACATCACTAACACCCCCAAGATTTCTGATGATGTCTATATGATCCATGGACGCATTTAAGCACACTTAAAGAAAGGATTCAACATGCTTACTCAATCCTCAATTAAGCTGGCTTACATGGAATCCTGGAATATCAGGCTGAAACAGTGCCTAGACGAACAGAAGCTGAAGCCCAGCGACCTGGCCAAGCGCGTTGGCGTTGCGCCTGCGGCGATAACGCAATGGACCAACAGCACAACGAAAACCATTACCGGGGAAAACCTGCTAAAGGCTGCCAAGGTATTGAAAGTTGCCCCTGAGTGGCTGATGTTCGGCACAGGCCCAAAGACCCCGAACACTCCCAGCACGCAAGCGGGCCTTCCAGATGAGTTACAAGCCCTTCTTGACGATCTTTATCGCGCCTGGCTCGCCAAGTCACTTGATGCCAACTTGATATCTAGCCTGCGCATGATCACCAATCGGCTCGGCATCGCACCTGAAGCTAGGGACATGGGAGTCCAAGGACTGGACACAGCCAAGAAACTTGGCAGTCGATTGAGCAATCCAAGCGGGCTAAATCTCGACCCCAAACCAACTGATAGCGATAAAAACGGCGATCTTGACGCGAATTGACTTCCCGCGTCATTCCTCCCTGAGCCTAGATGCGACAGCATCCAGCCATGGATATCTTCGCCATTCGCCGCCAAAACCTGACGACGCTTGCGGGCAACTACCCCAGCCAGCAAGCGTTCGCCACGGCCCTTGATCGAGACGAATCCCAACTATCCAGATACCTGCGCGGCCGCGGCCGGATGGGGCACCAATTCGCGCGGCACATTGAGAAATCGTTGGGCCTGGCCAGCGGCTGGATGGACTCCCCCCACCCGGCGCCAAACCAGGCCGATCCGGGACGGCTGCGCGACAACCTGGAACATTTCATCAACTCGTCGCCAAGCCCTGCGCTGGCTGCTACCATCGCCAATCTGTTGTTTTTATTGTCTGAAAATCAATGAGTATTACCCTGCTCGGTGCAGGCCATCACTTGCACGCAGCGCGGCGAATTGACGGCTATTCCTCTTGCGTACATCGGGCCGAATTGCGAGCGCCGGACGGCTCTACTCTTACGGCCTACGTCAAAGCCTTTCCCTCGGACAACAAAGCACTTGCCAACGAAGTCGCCGGCTATTTGCTTGCCAAGGCCTGCGGGCTGACCACTGCCCCGCGCGCCTTCATCCTGCTGATGCACGTCCGCAAGCTCCGTAAATTGTTCCCGGAACATAAATGGCCTGGCAGTGACGACGATCTGTATCCCACCTGGGCAACAGAGGAGCTGCACGACAGCAAACTGACGCTGGTGAGCGAAGCGGACGCCATCGTCTGGCGGGAACGCGTGCAACAGTGGGACCAGCTACCCTATGCCATTGCGTTTCATCAATGGCTGCAGAACATCGATGCAAATGCCGGCAACCTGCTCTGGCTAGAAGGCAATGAATTTGCCTTGATTGACTATGCCGATATACTAGGCGGACAGGACTGGACGCCAGAAAGCCTGGAATCAGCAGGCTACCTGCACAACAAGCTGCTGCAGCTGGCTTATGGCGGCGTACCCGACAAAGCCGCCGCGCGGGCGATTGAAGAAAGCCACCGCGTCGCAGACTCTGCCTGGCGGCAGACGAAAGGCACTATCATGGATTGGTGGGGCGACCTTCTCAAACGTAAAGACCGGGAAGCAGCCTGCCGATTTATTGAAGCCCGAAGCGATCCGGAATGGATCAAAGGCAAGGTCGCATGAGCAAAAAAGCGTCGAAACTGGCTGACAAACTCAGCAAGCGGCTCACTCCGGAAACGGACCAGCAACCGCTGATCCGGGCTACCTCATGGCAGGTATTCTGGCAGTACGACCTTGCCAGTGACGATATGGAATGCGTCGGCGTGGTGATGCGCATCGGCGACAAGCTCTACTGGAACCTGCCCAGCGCCGACATGCTAGCCGCCTGGCCGGAGGCTGAGCGGCAAATACTGACTAGCCAACTTGACGCCCTCGCCTATCGACTCACCACCGGGGCGCTCTCCACCCCCATGGGCATGTCTCTGCGCAATGAGCGGGAAAGTGCCGGTAATACCATAACGGAAATTCTCACCTACTTATGGCGGCATGGCCCAGCCCTGACGCTGCGTAAAAAAAAAGCCCACTTACCGCATGACGAGGAAGTGGGCTTTTCTTCGGAACACGATCAAGTCATACACTCCCAACGCGGGGAGGCGCTAATACCCCCGACACCCGACGCGGCATCGAAGCAATCCTGATCAGTTCCTTAACTTGCATTTTCACGGACGAAGGCACCCTGAGCGGTGCTTTTTGCTTTTGTGTCATGCCGCGATTTTATCGCCACGTCCGTAAAGAAGTTCCTAAGTACAAATACTTAAACTGTCCTTAAGTACAGACAAAGAAGTCAACCGATTCATAAAACCTACGTTGCTCGCCACTCACTTAAACAGCAAGTGGGAGGTTAAGCCAACTTTAAAAATTTAAGTTGACTGAAATTTTTTTATCGAATAAATTAAGCTCACTTAATCGCTCTTTAACAACCCACGAACACGTAGCCGCGTCCGTTCCGACGCGGCAACCAACAACCCCATGCAGCGCGCCCATGCGCGTCCGGTAGCGAGTAGAGCGAGTCGAAAGCGAAAGACGATGGCACCGGCCTTAAACCGCAGATGACGACGCGCCAGCCCTGCACGTAACACCGCAGCGCACCGCATGGAAAGCAGACCGCCACCAGGCGGCACTGCGATGGAGGCTCCACGAAAAGCAGCGTCGCGAGCAGCCTTTTCCCCACCGGAGCCTCCATCGCAGTGCCCAGCCTTCCGGCAGCGCCGATCAATACCGCGCGCACCTCTGAAACCGCCGACCGGCAGAGGGCACTGCCATTACACAACCCGAGGCAAACCATGCAACGAGCACTCACCCAAGCGGCCACGGCCATCATTCGCAGCCGTGACGCCTTCCTGCGATCCGTCGTCCCGCCAGTCATGCCCGCCACGCTGGCGGCCCGGCAAAACCGAACACGGCAACGCCTCAACGACCGCGCCGAACGCATGCATCTGCGCGCCGACACCGCCAACGGATGGGACTGAGCTGGCACCACCTCCCAGCGCCTTGCACCAGGGCGCTGACAAGTGGTTCACCGCTAACCGACAGGAGAAACAGCATGTCCATGGAAATAACAGATATGACCGACGACGCCGCCAAGCACCTGCGAGAGGGCGGCTGGATTATCAAAGCCCCCTACTTTCGCAACGGCCAGCCGGTTTTCCTTGTGATCAAACTGCCTGGCTGATTTTTTTGCCCGCGCTGCTCATGAGCATGAAATGAGCAAGCCATGAGCAGGACATTAGCGCCAAATGAGCAACACATTAGCCAGTAATGAGCAGGCGCGGCAGCAGCTCAACAGCCTGCGGCCGCAGCCTACAGCCGAGAGCAAAGCGGCACGCATCCGCCAGCTGCTGCCCGACATTGAAGACGCCATGCGCCGCGGCATCAGCCAGACCGACATCCTCAACGCGCTGGCCGGCGCCGGCATCCAGATGACGCTGGACGAGCTGCGCAACGCGCTATATCGCGCCCGCCGCCAGCTCAGAAAGGCATCACATGAAACGACCCAAACCCCCGCGCCAGCGCAACGCCAGCCAGCAGCGCCGGCTGCAGCAGCGCGAACACAACAACCCATCCGCCAGCCGTCCAGCATTGCAGAGCAATGGCAGCAGGCCCGCGACAACCCACCTGAATGGAAATAGCACAATGAAGAACCAGACCACTCGCACCGCCCACATCATCACCCAGGGCAAGGGCGGCGTCGGCAAGAGCAAAGCCGCCAGCGACCTGACCCAAGCCCTGCGCCACCTCAAGGGCACGGCGGCGGCTTACGACACCGACGCCGTAAACCGCACCCTCAGCCGCACCCGCTCGCTGGGCGCGATCCCCATTGAGCTGCTGGACGAGAGCATGCAGATCAACCCGCGCAACTTTGACAACCTGATCGCGCAACTGATCGAAAGCGACCACGACGCCGTGATCGACGTAGGCAGCAATGGCTTCCTGCCGCTGATGAACTACCTGGCCACCTCCGGCGCCGTCGAATTCCTGCGCATGAATGGCGTGGACGTGCTGCTGCACATCATCGTGGCCGGCGGCGACGAACTGACGGACACCACCAGCGGCATGGTGATGATGATGGATCTGGTAGATGCCCCGGCCGTGATCTGGATGAACGAACATTTCGGCCCGGTAGCGAAGAACGGCAAGGCGCTGGTGGACACCACCATTTTCCAGGACCGCGCCCACCGCATCAGAGGCACGATCACCATGCCGCGCCACGACGCCGCCACCACCGGCCGCGACTTGGCCGAAATGAAAGAGCTGGGCCTGACGTACGAAGAGGCGATGGCGCATCCCAAGTTCGCCGGCATGCCTGGCTTCCGCGTCCTGCGTGTCTGGAACCAGATACTCGACAGCGTCGCCACCGCCATCCGCCATGAAGAGGCCACCGCATGACCATCCAGACCGAAATTATCGGCCAGCGCGCAGCACCCGCCATCGAGCGGACCCTGCGCGACTTCGCCCGCGAAACCGCCTTGATGCAGCTGACGCTGGATGACGGCACCGCCATCACACCTGGCCAGCTGGTGCAATCAGCCCTGATCAACGCCACCGAAACCGAGCTACGGCTGAATGACCCGGACAGCTATATCGCACTGCTGAAATTGTCCGCCCGGCTGCTGATCGCCAACGGCGACGTACAAGCGATGGAGATACCGCGATGACGCCAACCATCAGCACACCACCGCGTCACGCCATCCCGCCACTGGCCGGAATGGCTGAGCTGCTGGCCAGCTGCAGGATCTCCAATCCGGCCACGGATCAGCTTAGCGAGATGCAAAAACTGATCTACCAGGGCATGCAGCCGCGCAAGCATTACTCATTCCAGCAGCTGCTGGATCTGACAGGCGGCAAGCTGAACGCCTCCCAAGGCCGGCGCGTCGTCCGCAAGCTGATGCTGCTCCACATGATCAGCACCAGGCGCACAGGCGACAGGATCAACAGCCCCGCCGTTTACTGGAGAAGCCAATGATTTTGCCGATTCTGCTGGGCGTGGTGATTAGCAAGGCCACGCTGGCCGGCGTAGCAATAGCCGCAGGGCAACCACAACAACCAGCGCAGCGCGGCAGGCGCTGCCGCCATATCAAGGGGGCATGATGGATATTCTCGCCACCATCACCAGCCAGGCCTGCGCGATACAGGACGCGCAAGAGCAGATCAAGCGCGACTGCGCCGAGTTCGTGGAACTGCTGCACGACATCAACAACCACCCCCGATCCGCCGTCGAACGACAGATGGTCTACCTGGCATCGACGCCAGAACCCTGCGCACACATCAAGGCCATCGTCGCAGGCATACGACTGAACGAGCTTGAGGAGCTGGCTCGACGCCGCGGCCTTCGCACCAGCACATCCAACAAGCACCCCACGGTTTTCGTGTTCAACAACAGTCCGAACGCGCTGCAGCTGGATGGCGTGATGCACAGCTACCCGCAACATGCCTCATGACGCCAGGCACCAGCGAGCAGCTGGCCGCAGCAGCCCAAGACGCCCGCGCGCTGCCCTTTGACACGATTTTCGTCATCGGCGCCGAAGGCGATTGGAAACACCTCGCCGGCCAGCGCGTACACCGCCGCCGTAATGGCGGCTTTTCATTCCCCGATGGCGTGTCAATGTGTGTCGCCGACTCGCCATCCCATCAAACCATCATCGCCGAGGCCCGCGACCTGATTGCACCAGGGGCGCCGGATCAAGGCGCGCTGCCGCTGGAGTAAAGATGGACAAGAAATCCGCAATCTCGAAGATCAGGAAATGCCTCGCGCTTTCAAAAAGCGCCAATGAACACGAGGCAGCAACCGCCCTCAAGCAAGCCAGGGTGCTCATGAACAAGTTCGGCGTAACGGATAGCGATATCCAGATCGCCGAAATCAAGGAAATCCACGCCAAAGCCAGCGCCAAGAGAAGGCCAGCAGACTACGAAAGCGGGCTGGCCATGGCCATGGCGGAAGCCTTCGGCTGCGAAATCCTGTTTTTCCCATCCCGCACATCCCAAGGGCAATGGACTTTTGTCGGAGAAGAGGTCAGCGCCGAGATTGCAAAATACGCTTTCACCGTTCTTCTCAGACAGCTGAAATCACAGCGCCTGCGCTTCATTGAAGAACAATGCCGCTACTTACGGAGGGCAAGCAAAACCCGCCGCGCGGATCTGTTCTGCGATGGCTGGGTAAGGATGGTGTATCAGACAGCCAAACAAATCGCGCCAGAGAGAAAGAGCGACGCCCTGGGGGCTTACATGCGCAAGCAATACAGCGATATCGAGGAATTGGCCGGCCGCGACCGCAACGAAGGTCGAGACTTTTCAAGCCAAGACCACGCCGCATATCGAGCAGGCAGAGAGGCCGGCGAAAGGGTCAAGCTGCACCACGCCATGCACGGCACATCAACGCCACCGCAAGCATTGCTTGGCGCCAACTAATGCCCGCCAGGGCGAGGAGTGAACCTTGACAAAAAACCACATCAACGGCGTCTACGTGTTCGAAATGAACGACTGCGATTGGGTCGCAGCGCGCTGCAAAGAGGACGCGATCCAGTTTTACGGGGAAATCGCCTTGCCGGAGGATTTCGAGAATGTGCAGGAGCTGAACGCGCAGGAATTGGACGCCAAGCAGTTCCATATCGACGACGACAGGCGCAGCCCAACCATCAGCTTCCGCCAACGCCTGCAGCAGCTGGTCGATGCCAGTGAGACGTTCCCCCAACTGTTCGCCACCACGGAGTTTTGACCATGACCACAGAACTGCGCGATTACTTTGCAGCCCAGGCGCCGGCAGATATCCCTGCCTGGTTTGAATGGAAGCCGGACCGCGAGCGCCCGAGCATCCCCAGCAAGTTCGAGCTGAATAGCGAGGAACTGCGCCAGCAGCTGGAAGGCCTTGGCGACTGGTTGGACGTGAAGGACGTCCACCCCGAAGTGGCAGCTCTGGCTGATCACATGGCCCGCGCACGAACGGCCGCTGAGCAATGGGACCGACAGCGCGACATCGGCCGCTACATAGCCTGGCGCTGGGCCTACGCCGACATGATGATCGCCGCGCGCCAGAAAGCAGAGGAGTGACCATGGCAAGACAGAGCAAATTGGAAAAAATGCACGCCAAATTGAATGAGGAATTCAGAGGCGCAGCAGACGAGTACATGCTGAAAACACACGCTGTCGAGACAAAAACCGAGTGGAGCTTCGCAATCATGCAGCTCGTAACCAACCGAGTAGACGGCCTGGACTTCACGCCGGAGCAAATGGCCGGATTGCGCGGCTACTCAGACGGCTACGCAGCAGCAATGAACGCAGTCTATTTGGAGAGTGTCAACAATGGCTGAAGTACAAACCCTTACCCAACTGGCGGATGCCGAGCGCGCTGTCATCGTGTCGGCGTGGACCCTTTTCAAGCGGGCGCTGTTCGTCGGCATGGAGCGCGACTGCGTCCACTACCTGATGAGCAATGCCAAGGGCCGACGCGATGGCGCGATGAAGGCGCACAACCATGATCTGCTGTGTCGGCACATCATCGCCGCTATTCGCGGCTGCGATCCCGATCTGGTGCGCCGCCATCATGAAGACGACTACCAGGCAGTCCACGATGGCACCCAGGCGCTGACAAGCTATCTGGATGAGGTCATCGGCTTCCCGATGGACGAGCGCCCAGACTATGCCGACCTGACGCCGAAGTTCTTCGACAAGTTCTTCGAGCTGGCAATGCGGGCGCTGGGCATCTCCGCGCAGCAAGCCTCCGAGCAGAACGGCGAGGCAGTGGCATATGAGGTAGCCACAAACAACCCCTCTCATGGCCAGCATAAAACCATTACCCGGCACAAAACTGCCGCCGCGGAACAAGCAGCACATTGGATAAGCCGCGGCGGTGACGTCACCATCCGTCCGCTAGTATATGGTGACGCGCCGCAGCCCTCGCCGGTTCTGTCTGACGAGTGGCGCGACGTGGCAGGAAAGGCACATCGCTTCATACGGGACGTTGGCGAACATGGAGTAACTTGCGCCATCTTCGACCTGGACGAAGATGGTAAACACATTCAATGTTCTTGCGGCTTGGAGGAAGTCTTGCGCGGTCTGAGCACCATACTCTCCGCCGCGCCGCAGCCGGCCCGGCAGCTGCCATCCGTGATCGAGGAGATAGCCGCCGAGCGCCGCCGGCAGATCGAGGTCGAGGGCTGGACACCGGCGCATGATGACCAATACGGCGAATACGTCCTAGCTTGCGCTGCCGGCTGCTACGCCATGCACACCCTTGCATATCCTGCAGGAGACCCGCCACCTCCTTGGCCATGGGATGAAACATGGTGGAAGCCCAGCCAGGATAAGCGCCGCAACTGGATCAACGCCGCCGCGCTGCTCGTCGCCGAAATTGAGCGCGCGGACCGAATGGCCGCGCCGCAGCCGGCGCAAGGAGGCGAATGATGGATGGTCATCAACACCTTGAGGGGCACAATGCGCTGGCCGAATGGTTCAGCATTGGCCGCGCCAGCTGGCTCACAATCCCGCGCGTGCTTCTGGAAGCAATGCCGGACGAGTGGCAAGGGCGCCTGGCGGCACTGCTCAACGAATACGACGAGCATTACCCGAACATGCCAGAAATTGGAACGCGCGTGCTTGTAACCGACAATGGACGAGTCGTAAAAACGCCGCCATGGCTTCTGAATTACCGCCACCCCAATCAGACCATCCTCATTCAACTTATGAGGAAAGACCATGCCACCCCCTGACCAGCTCCCGATTCAGCAAAAATATTCCGACGCGGATTACCTTGCATACGACCCGTTCCAGGGCGACGAGGCGGAAATAATCCTCCGCACCGTCAAAATTAGGACTGCCAGAAAGCGGCACCTCTGCTTCACTCTCACGGGCAAGCAAGACCATCACATTGAGCCTGGACAACGCTACCGTCACGAGCGCGCCAGGGTAGATAGCTCATTCTGGGGCGAGTATCGATTATGCCTGTCATGCATAGACAAGTGGATAAACCAGGGAGCAGAAGAACAGGAGCCAACCCGATGAACAAGGAAGTCATGGCACTGATCGCGCCAATCCTCGCCACCGGCGGGTTGCTGAGACCAGGGCGCAAACACGCCGTCCTGATTCTCCCAAACGGGCGGCGAACAGGCATACCAACCAGCCCCAGCGACAGGCGCGCGATCCATAACTTGCGCAGCCAGCTCAAACGACTACAGGCCACCCGCACAGTGGCCTAATTTTTTAAAAAGGGAAAATCATAAAATGTTAGGCATTCGAATGGATCAAAATCAACTTCGAATCCTTACCGGATTGCAAACTAAAACAGCACAAGCACGATGGTTTAGGCGCCATTTCGGGGTAGAAGTCCCATGCGACAATGCAGGCCCCATCATGACCGAACAAACATACCAAGCTTTACTAAATAAGAAATGCGGCCTGCTACAGCCATCGAATGATATCAATCCAAAGACTACTCGCCCCAGCATCCGACCGAGAAGAAAATGAGCCGACCAAGACAAAAGAACAAGGGATTGACAAATTCTCGGATATACCCCAAAGGAAAACGATATTATTTATACGCATCAGAAAGCCTAATCAACCCTGAAGATGGCAAAGCCAAAAAATGGCATAGCCTATGCCCCATAAAAGATGGAGAAACAGAAGCTCGAAGACTTGCCCAAATAATTCTTGATCATAACCACAGAAAAGGGGATGAGGGAGACTTTCCGCAAGCGTTTAGAAAATACATGGGGAGCGTTATTGCAAAGCGCGATTCAGAAAAACCAACCGAACCAGCTAGAGTTAAAATCCATGAAACTGGAAACAAGCAGTTACTAAACTATTCTACAGTAATCGAATCTGGCTTTCATGAATTTAATGTCAGAGAAGTCATGCCTGTTGACGTAGCAGACTTTCTTGACCAATGGGAAGGGCGGCGCATGGCAGAGGTTTATCACTCCCGCCTATCAGATTTCTTCCGCTGGGCATGCAGGAAAGGCTATCGAAACGACAACCCCGTCAGAGAGGTGTCAATTGAAAAAGTCAAACGCCGCATGCGATATATTACTGACGAAGAATATCATGCCATTAGAGATGGACTCTTATTTGGCAAAGATGGAAGAATCAATAGTAGTGGACAAATAGTGCAGTGCTATGTAGACCTCTGCTACCTGCTTTATCAAAGAACCACTGAGATTAGACTACTGAAATGGCGCGACATCAGCGAGCATGGCATTTTATTCATGCCAACCAAAACTGAGAAATCTTCTGGCGCTAGGGTTTTTGTTCCGATGACACCGCAAGTTTGGCAAGTTCTACAAAATGCCAAGCGGGCCTGGCCACTGAACAAATATCCAAGCATTGCGCAGTCTGAATATGTGATATGCAACAAGCGCGGAGAGCCCTACACCGCCCACGGCATTGGCACCGCATGGGAACGCGGATGCAAGCGCGCTGGCGTCAGCAATGCCACGCTGAAGGACTTGAGAGCCAAGGCGATGACCGACGCCAAGGCAATCGGCTACTCGCTCAAACAAATTTCCATCGGCGCAGCCCATACAGACGAAGCCATGACCGAAGCGTACATCAAGCTAAGGGAAACACCCGTCAGCGAGGTGCAGTTGCAGCTTCCAAAGGAGAAAAAGAAGGCGAAAACCAAGGAGACAAGCGCATGATATTAGAAGTTCTTCTAATATCAACGACAAAAGACAATAAAAAAGCCAGCTAACGCTGGCTCTAAATGCTTGAAATTACTGTGCTTTGTTGGTCGGGGTGAGAAGATTCGAACTTCCGACCCTCTGCACCCCATGCAGA
>NZ_PPTF01000103.1 GCF_002902845.1 Chromobacterium sinusclupearum | reverse complement strand
GCTGTTTCGTTCGCTGCGTCAGCTGAGGAGGCGAACTATACGCCCGGGCCTCACCCTCGTCAACACCTTTTGCGAGAAAAAGTGAGCAACGGCGGGCCTACCAGCCCGAAAGTACACGCAAGTAACTGACGGGAAAGACGATATGAAAACAGACTTTTTGCAGCACATCCAGGCAGCACTGCCGAAACCGCCCACACGCCATGAAAAACGGGCCGGCATTGCTGCCGGCCCGCGCCCAAAACCTATATATAGCTGCGATCAGTTCTTACGCAGTTTGGCGAACGCCGCCGCCATCGCGGTATCGCCGATAGGCGCACTCTGCTGGCCGCGCTGACGCTGACCACCGGACGGACGGACATCACTGCGCGGCCCACGAGATGCCGTCGCGCCCACTTCGTCATCCAGACGCATGGTCAGCGCGATGCGCTTGCGCACCACGTCCACCTCAAGCACTTTGACCTTGACCACGTCGCCCGCCTTGACCACCTTGCGCGGATCGTCGATGAATTTGTTGGACAGCGCCGAGATGTGAACCAGGCCATCCTGGTGCACGCCGATATCGACGAAGGCGCCGAAGTTGGCCACATTGGTGACCACGCCCTCCAGCACCATGCCGGGCTGCAGGTGCTTGATGTCTTCGATGCCATCCTGGAAGGTGGCGGTCTTGAATTCCGGCCGGGGATCGCGCCCCGGCTTGTCCAACTCCTTCAGGATGTCCATCACCGTCGGCAGGCCGAAGCGCTCGTCGGTATAGTCAGTGGCGCGCACAGACTTGAGGAAGGCGGAATCGCCGATCAGCGACTTCACCTCGCGGCCCGCCTTGAGCACAATCTTTTCCACCACCGGGTAGGCTTCCGGGTGGACCGACGATGCATCCAGCGGGTTGTCTCCGCCGGAAATGCGCAGGAAGCCCGCAGCCTGCTCGAAGGTCTTTTCGCCCAATCGCGGCACTTTCAGCAATTGCTTGCGGTTGCGGAAGGCGCCGTTCTGGTCGCGGTAGGACACGATATTGGACGCCAGCGTGGCGTTCAGACCGGAAATGCGGGTCAGCAGCGGCGCCGAGGCGGTGTTGACGTCCACCCCCACCGCGTTGACGCAATCCTCGACCACGCCGTCCAGCGCGCGCGCCAGTTGGCTCTGATTGACGTCGTGCTGATACTGGCCGACGCCGATGGACTTGGGTTCAATCTTGACCAGCTCGGCCAGCGGATCTTGCAGGCGGCGAGCGATGGATACCGCGCCGCGCAGGCTGACATCCAGATCCGGAAATTCCTTGGCCGCCAGTTCAGACGCGGAATACACCGAAGCGCCCGCCTCCGACACCACGATCTTGGTCATGGACAGCTGCGGGAAGGCGCGGATCAGCTCCTGCGCCAGCTTGTCGGTTTCGCGGCTGGCCGTGCCGTTGCCGATGGCGATCAGGTCTACCTTGTGGCGGGCGCACAGCGCGCCGAGGATGGCAATAGACTTGTCCCACTCGCGGCGCGGCTCATGCGGATAGATGGTGGCGGTTTCCAGCAGCTTGCCGGTGCCATCCACTACCGCTACCTTGCAGCCGGTGCGCAGGCCGGGGTCCAGGCCCAACGTGGCGCGCTGGCCAGCCGGGGCGGCCAGCAGCAAGTCATGCAGATTGGCGGCGAATACCTTGATCGCTTCGGCATCGGCCGCTTCTTTCAGCCGCGAGACCAGTTCCAGCTCCAGCGACAGGAAGATCTTGGCCCGCCAGCACAGGCGCACGCCATCGAGCAACCACTTGTCGGCGGCGCGGCCGGCATCCTGGATGCCGAAACGGGCGGCGATCAGCTGTTCGTAAGCGGAACGCTCGGTAATCGGCGTTTCGTCCGGCTGGTATTTCAGCGCGACATTCAACACGCCCTCGTTGCGGCCGCGCAGCAGCGCCAAGGCGCGGTGCGAGGGAATGGCCTTGATCGATTCGCGATGGTCGAAGTAATCGGAAAACTTGGTGCCTTCCGTTTCCTTGCCGGCCACCACGGACGCGGCCAGTTCGCCCTCGTTCCATAGCTTCTCGCGCAATTGGCCGAGCAGTTCGGCGTCTTCGGCGAAGCGCTCCATCAGGATGGCGCGCGCGCCGTCGAGCGCGGCCTTGGCGTCCGCGACGCCAGCTTCGGCGTTGAGGTAGGTTTCGGCCAGCACGTTCGGGTCTTGCGACGGATCGGCCAGCAGGCTGTCAGCCAGCGGCTCCAGCCCGGCTTCGCGGGCGATCTGCGCCTTGGTGCGGCGCTTGGGCTTGTAGGGGAGATACAGGTCTTCCAGCGTGGTCTTGTTGTCGCTGGCGTAGAGGGCGGCTTCCAGCTCTGGGGTGAGCTTGCCCTGTTCGGCAATGCTCTTGAGGATGCTGTCGCGGCGCTCATCCAGTTCGCGCAGATAAACCAGCCGTTCGGCCAGCGTGCGCAACTGGGTATCGTCCAGACCTCCGGTGACTTCCTTGCGGTAACGGGCGATGAAGGGAACGGTGGCGCCGCCATCTATCAGCTCGATGGTGGCCGCCACCTGGGATTCGCGGACGGCAAGCTCAGCCGCCAGACGGCTGGAAAGGCTTTTCAGCATCGGTTTTTATTCTTTCGCGTCGAACAAAAAACGCTACTGTACCGCCATCCGCCGCAAAATCAAGCCGCGACCGGCCGCGCCAGCCAGGCTTGCGCCTCTTCTATCAATTCGAAATACTGGACATGGGTATGCGACAGCAGGCCGGCGATATGGGTGGCGAGCCGAATCCAGACATCGCCGACCACAATGGCCACACGCCCCACCTTGCCCTCATGCGCGCGCATGAACTTCACCTCTTCCAGCGCCATGTCCAGCGTGAAGTCCTTCAACTCGGACAGATCCAGCAGCATGTCCGGCTTCTCCCTCTCTTCCAGCCGCTTGAGCAAGGCCTGCTCCAGCAACTGGAAATCGGCCAGCGTGAATTCATTGAACAAGGCGACATCCAGACCGTAGTCCTGCTCACGGATTGAGATCATGTATTGCTCCCTTCCTTTGTTATCGCGGCGACCGCTTTGACTGTATTTTAGCGCCGGCTGGCCAACATGCCGCTGACCACGATCAAGCCCATCGCCAGCAGCGAATCGCCCGTCAGCACATCGCCCCATACCAGCGCGCCCAACAAACTGGAAAACACCACGGTCAGATAGGACAGATTGGCGGTCGTCAGCTTGCGCCCCACCTTGTACGCCCGCGTCATCGCCAGCTGCGCCAAGGTGGCCGTGACGCCGACACCCAGCAGCAGCCACGCATTATCCCATGTCACCGCGTGCCAGCGCTCCAGACACATCAGCAACAGGCCGCCGACAGTGGAAATCAGGGCGAAATAGAACACCACCCGCCACTCCGCCTCGCCCTGCCGCCCCAGTTCGCGCACATGCAGATAAGACCAGCCGGCCAAAAAGCCGGACACCAGGCCCATCAGCCCGGCAAACCACACGTCGCCGGACAGGGTGGGCCTGAGCAGCAATACCACGCCGGCAAAACCCAGCGCCAGGCCCAGCATGGCGCGCGCAGGCAGTTTCTCCCGCAGCAGCACGACCGACAACAGCGCCAGGAACATCGGCGAGGTATAGGTCAGGGTCGATGCCATCGCCAAAGGCAGATGCGCGATGGCGTAGAACGACATCAATAAGGAAACATAGCCGATCACGCCGCGCTGCAGATGATAGCGCAACAAAGGCGTGGCGAAGCGCTCGCGCCGCCATAAGGCCGCGCCGCCCAGCGCCAGCGCGCCGATCAAGGTACGCCAGAACACCAGTTCGGTGGATGAGAAATGCTGCGCTCCCAGTTTGACGAACAAACCCATCAAAGCGAAAAAAATCGCCGCCACCACCATCCAGCCAGAACCCAGCCGGAAACCCGCCAACCTGCTACTCACTACCAATTGTCTTGACCTTTACCACATGAAACTTCAGACCCGCTGACAAAAACCCTGATCCTGCGTTGCGCCTCCTTGCCGTACTCAAGCACTGTCTGCGTCGGCGCGCCTTGGCTCAGGTTCTCTAACGAGGTTTTGTGAGCAATTCTAAGCAACTACTTCTTGCCCACCGCGACGCTGAGGCAAATCGCCTCCATCTGCCGCCGGTAAGTGCGGAATTCCGATGCGTTGGCGGTGCAGCGCGCCTCCAGCAAGCGACTCTTGTCCACCAGCTGAATCACTTGCAGATTGTGCCGCACGATCCACAAGCGATTGGAAACGAAACGGCCATCGCGATACTCCGTCACCAGCCGGCTCG
>NZ_PPTF01000102.1 GCF_002902845.1 Chromobacterium sinusclupearum | reverse complement strand
AGCAACCCGGCCGTCAGCGCCAGCTACGCGGGTGGCGTGCTGAGCCTCGGCATTCCCGAACCCGCCAACGGCCAGGCCGTCAGCGTATCCGCCACCCAAACCAATGCGCTGGGCGATGTCTCCACCGCCGGCAGCGCCAGCGGGACCTTGAATCTGACCGCGCCGGCCGCGCCGACGGTTTCCATCACCGAGCATGCCGGCCAGCAGATCGGCAGCAGCGATCTGGCGGGCGGCCACGTCCAAGCCAAGGTCAACCTCAGCGCCAGCAACCTCGCCAACGGCGGCAGCGCCCAGGTCTCGATCAGCGATGGCGGCGCGAGCAGCAGCGTCACCGTCCATAGCGACGGCTCGGTGAGCAGCAGCAACCCGGCCGTCACCGCCAGCTACGCCAATGGCGTGTTGAGCCTCGGCATTCCCGAACCGGCCAACGGCCAGGCGGTCAGCGTGTCGGCGACGCAAAGCAACGCGCTGGGCAATGTGTCCACCGCCGCCAGCGCCAGCGGCACACTGAATCTGACGCCGCCGGATGCGCCCACGGTCACCATCGCCGAGCACAGCGGCCAGCAGATCGGCAGCAGCGATCTGGCGGGCAGCCACGTCCAAGCCACCGTCAACCTCAGCGCCGCCAATCTCAGCGCCGGCGGCAGCGCCCTGGTCACCATCAGCGACGGCAGCGCCAACAGCACCGTCACCGTGCATAGCAATGGCACCGTCACCAGCAGCAGCTCGACGGTTTCCGGCCACTACGCCAATGGCGTCTTGACCCTCAGCCTGCCGGAGCCGGCCAATGGCCAGGCGGTCAGCGTGTCGGCCACCCAGACCAATGCCTTGGGCAATGTCTCCTCCGCCGGCAGCGCCAGCGGCAC
>NZ_PPTF01000012.1 GCF_002902845.1 Chromobacterium sinusclupearum | reverse complement strand
ATTTAGGTTACTGAAATGATAGGGTCAAGCGACTAAGTGCATCTGGTGGATGCCTTGGCGATCACAGGCGATGAAGGACGTGTAAGCCTGCGAAAAGCGCGGGGGAGCTGGCAATAGAGCTTTGATCCCGCGATATCCGAATGGGGAAACCCGGCCCTTAGGGGTCATCCCTGACTGAATACATAGGTCAGCGGAAGCGAACTCAGCGAACTGAAACATCTAAGTAGCTGAAGGAAAAGAAATCAACCGAGATTCCGTAAGTAGTGGCGAGCGAACGCGGAACAGCCTGTATGTGTTATGAGTTGCGTTAGTGGAAGGTTCATGGAAAGGACCGCCGTAGTGGGTGATAGCCCCGTACACGAAAACGCATCGCAAGAACTAAGCATACGAGAAGTAGGGCGGGACACGCGAAATCCTGTCTGAAGATGGGGGGACCATCCTCCAAGGCTAAATACTCGTGATCGACCGATAGTGAACCAGTACCGTGAGGGAAAGGCGAAAAGAACCCCGGGAGGGGAGTGAAATAGAACCTGAAACCGGATGCATACAAACAGTGGGAGCGGACTTGTTCCGTGACTGCGTACCTTTTGTATAATGGGTCAGCGACTTACGTTCAGTAGCGAGCTTAACCGAATAGGGGAGGCGTAGGGAAACCGAGTCCGAATAGGGCGCTTTAGTTGCTGGGCGTAGACCCGAAACCGAGTGATCTATCCATGGCCAGGATGAAGGTGCGGTAACACGCACTGGAGGTCCGAACCCACTAGTGTTGCAAAACTAGGGGATGAGCTGTGGATAGGGGTGAAAGGCTAAACAAACTCGGAGATAGCTGGTTCTCCCCGAAAACTATTTAGGTAGTGCCTCATGTATCACTTCCGGGGGTAAAGCACTGTTATGGCTAGGGGGTCATTGCGATTTACCAAACCATGGCAAACTCTGAATACCGGAAAGTGCGAGCATGGGAGACAGACGGTGGGTGCTAACGTCCATCGTCAAGAGGGAAACAACCCAGACCGCCAGCTAAGGTCCCAAATGATCAGTTAAGTGGTAAACGAAGTGGGAAGGCCTAGACAGCCAGGATGTTGGCTTAGAAGCAGCCATCATTTAAAGAAAGCGTAATAGCTCACTGGTCGAGTCGTCCTGCGCGGAAGATGTAACGGGGCTCAAACTGATAACCGAAGCTGCGGATG
>NZ_PPTF01000101.1 GCF_002902845.1 Chromobacterium sinusclupearum | reverse complement strand
CAGGTCTTCCTCTTCCTTCAGGCCGGCCAGGTTCAGCACTTCGCTGTCGCTTTCCTCGCGGATCACGTCCACCATCGCGTCCACCGTCAGCCGGCCCAGCAGCATGCCGCGCTCGTCCACCACCGGCGCCGTCACCAGATCATAACGCTCGAACGCCTGGGCGGCGTCCAGCGCCGGCTCGTCCGGATGAAAGCTCACCACCTCGGTGGCCATCACGTCGGCCACCTCGGCCTCGGGGTCGGACACCAGCAGCTTGCGGATGGCCAGCACGCCCTTCAGCCGCCCGGCCTCGTCGGTGACGAAAATCTTGTCGGTCTGGTTCGGCAGCTCGTCGAAGCGCCGCAGGTAGCGCAACACCACCTCGCAGCTGACATCGGCGCGAATCTTCACCAGCTCGAAATCCATCAGCGCGCCGACGCGGTCTTCGCCATAGGACAGCACTTCCTGCAACTGGCCGCGCGCTTCTTCATCCAGCCGCGCCATCGCCTCGTACACCACCTGGCGCGGCAGGTCCGGCGCCAGCTCGGCCAGATCGTCGGTGTCCAGCTCAGCCAGCGCGGCCACCAGCTGATCCGGGTCCATCACCTCGATCAGCGACTCGCGCACCGCGTCGGACACTTCCAGCAGGATGGCGCCGTCGCGGGCAGGATCGGTCTGATCCCAAGCCAGCAGTCGATCCTCCAGCGGCAGCGCCTCCAGCACATGGGCGATGTCGGCCGGATGCAGTTGCGCCAGCTTCTGTTTCAGTTCAGCGAGGTTGTGCCGCGGCGCCAGGGCATCGGCCGCGTCCTCGCCATCCTGGCGCGCGGCGGTCGATTCAAGCTCGCGTTGACGCTCGATCAGGCGCTGCACCAGACCGAGGCTTTCTTGCAGACGATCGGCGGATTGTTGCTTGAAGGCAACCGTCATGCACGTCTCCTTCCGCCCAGAGGGCGCAGACGGGCTGACTATCTGAGACGGGATTTATTCGTTAGGGGTAGAGCGGGGTGGAATCGCGGGGTAACTGGGCAAGTCCATGCGGTTTCGCCGCGCAAGGGCGCGCGGCAACAAAAATAACGGTGCGGATTGTAACACGCCACAACAAATCGCTCCAAGCCGGCAACCGCGCCATCTATTGCGCCGCATCATCCGCCGCGATCGCGCGCCTGGAAAAAGAAAACGGACGGCGGCGGCCGTCCGTTCCATCATGAGCGAGCGCCAGCCTTACGGCAGATCGGCGTATGCCATTCGACGCTGGATGATGCGGGTCTTTTTGGCCAGACCCGGCGCATTGCGATGATCGTCGTAATAGCGCGGATTCGGCACCATGGCCGCCAGCTTGGCCGCCTGGCTGGAGGATAGCCTGGATGCGCTGGTACGGAAGTAATGACGCGAGGCCGCCTCGGCCCCGAACACGCCATTGCCCCATTCGATCACATTCAGATAGATCTCGAAGATGCGCCGCTTGTCCATGGTCTTCTCCAGCATCACCGTGATCAGCGCTTCTTCCAGCTTGCGCCACGGCGTCTTGCCGCTGGACAGGAACAGGTTCTTGGCCAGCTGCTGGCTGATGGTGGAGCCGCCGGCGACGATGCGCCCCTTCTTCAAGTTCTTCTCGAACGCCACCTCGATGCCATCCCAGTCGAAACCTTCGTGGTCGACGAACTTGGCGTCCTCCGCCGCGATCAAGGCCCGCTTCAGATTGGGCGATATCCGCTCGTACGGCACCCATTTATGGCTCAGCTCGGCCTCCGGATCGTCCTGCTGCAACTTCGCCAACTGCTCGTTCATGAAGGAGCTGGCATCCGGATTATGGCTGCGCCAGTACAGGATATGGCCGAACACCCACAGGTTATACAGTACAAAGGCGGCCACCAGGGCCGCCAGAATTTTCAGGATCCAGCGCGTCATGCTCAGGCCAGCACTTCCCTGAGCATATTGGTCACTTTGCGCGTTTCCGGCTGCACCCCGCGCCAGATGGCGAACGATTCCGCCGCCTGCTCCACCAGCATGCCCAGGCCGTCGGCCAGCATGCCTGCGTTTTCGCCCTGGGCGCGTTGCAGGAACGGCGTCAGGCCGGAGCTGTACACCATGTCGTAGGCCAGCGTGCGGGCGGTGAACACGCCGCGCGGCAGCGGCGGCATTTCGTTGTTCAGGCTGGTGGACGTGGCGTTGATGATGATGTCGAAGCTGCGGCCTTGCAGCGCGTCGTAGCCGACGGCCTCCACTTTTCCATAACGGGCGAAGTGATGCGCCAGCGCTTCGGCCTTGATCACGGTGCGGTTGGCGATGGTCAGGCTGGACGGCTTCTGCTCCAGAATGGGTTCCAGCACGCCGCGCACCGCGCCGCCGGCGCCCAGGATCAGCACGCGCTGGCCGTAGATCGGGTAATCCAGGTTTTCCACGATGTCGCGCACCAGCCCCACGCCGTCGGTGTTGTCGCCGTAGACCTTGCCGTCGCGGAACGTCAGCGTGTTCACCGCCTCGGCCGCGCGCGCGCGCTCGGTCAGCTCCTGAGCGTAGCGATAGGCGTCGCTCTTGAACGGCAGGGTGATATTGAGCCCCTTTCCGCCATGGGCGACAAACTCGTCGACGACGTCCT
>NZ_PPTF01000100.1 GCF_002902845.1 Chromobacterium sinusclupearum | reverse complement strand
TTGCCGGCGATCTTGCCTTGGTTGTGCAAGTCGCCCGTGACATCCAGTTTGCTGGCCGCGTCTTTGCCCAAGGCCAGGATTTGACCGGAGGTGGCGTTGCTCAGGCTTTGGGCAGTGAGCTGTAAATCCTTGCCGGCTTGGATCGAACCAGCCACGTTGTCGAGTTGCCCCGCATTCAGTTTGACCTGGCCGTCGCTGCCCAGGGTGCCGTCGTTGTGCAGCTTATCCGTCACCGTCAGGTCGACGCCTTGGCCGCCGATCAGGCTGCCCTGGCTGTTGTCCAGGGTCTTCAGCTGGCTGCTCAATTGACCTTGCGCGTAGATTTCGCCCGCTTTGTTGCTCAGGCTGTCGGCTTTGACGTTCAGGCTCTGTGCCGCCAGATGGCCGCCGTCGTTGATCAG
>NZ_PPTF01000099.1 GCF_002902845.1 Chromobacterium sinusclupearum | reverse complement strand
ACGGCCAAGTGCAGGCGACGGTCAGCCTCGATGCCAGCAACCTCGCCAACGGCGGCAACGCCCAGGTCTCGATCAGCGATGGCGGCGCGAGCAGCAGCGTCACCGTCCATAGCGACGGCTCGGTGACCAGCAGCAACCCGGCTGTCACCGCCAGCTACGCGGGCGGCGTGTTGAGCCTCGGCATTCCCGAACCGGCCAACGGCCAGGCCGTCAGCGTGTCGGCGACGCAAAGCAATGCGCTGGGCAACACCTCGCTAGCCGGGACCACGAGCGGCACCTTGAACCTGAGCCCGCCGAACGCGCCGGTGGTGGCGATCACCGAACACAGCGGCCAGCAAATCGCCAGCGGCGATGTGGCCCACGGCCAAGTGCAGGCGACGGTTACGCTGGATGCCCGCAACCTCGCCAACGGCGGCAGCGCCCAGGTCTCGATCAGCGATGGCGGCGCGAGCAGCAGCGTCACCGTCCATAGCGACGGCTCGGTGAGCAGCAGCAACCCGGCCGTCACCGCCAGCTACGCCAATGGCGTGCTGAGCCTAGGCATTCCCGAGCCGGCCAACGGCCAGGCCGTCAGCGTGTCCGCGACGCAAAGCAACGCGCTGGGCAACACCTCGCTAGCCGGGACCACGAGCGGCACCTTGAACCTGAGCCCGCCGAGCGCGCCGGTGGTGGCGATCACCGAACACAGCGGCCAGCAAATCGCCAGCGGCGATGTGGCCAACGGCCAAGTGCAGGCGACGGTCAGCCTCGATGCCAGCAACCTCGCCAATGGCGGCAGCGCCAAGGTCTCGATCAGCGATGGCGGCGCCAGCAGCAGTGTCACTGTGCATAGCGACGGCTCGGTGAGCAGCAGCAACCCGGCCGTCACCGCCAGCTACGCCAATGGCGTGTTGAGCCTCGGCATTCCCGAACCAGCCAATGGCCAGGCCGTCAGCGTGTCTGCGACGCAAAGCAACGCGCTGGGCAATGTGTCCACCGCCGCCAGCGCCAGCGGCACGCTGAATCTGACGCCGCCGGATGCGCCCACCGTCGCCATCGTCGAGCACAGCGGCCAGCAGATCGGCAGCGGCGATCTGGCGGGCGGCCACGTCCAAGCCAAGGTCAACCTCAGCGCCAGCAACCTCGCCAACGGCGGCAGCGCCCAGGTCTCGATCAGCGATGGCGGCGCGAGCAGCAGCGTCACCGTCCATAGCGACGGCTCGGTGACCAGCAGCAACCCGGCGGTGACCGCCAGTTACGCCAATGGCGTGCTGAGCCTCGGCATTCCGGAACCGGCCAATGGCCAAGCCGTCAGCGTGTCCGCGACGCAAAGCAACGCGCTCGGCAATGTTTCCCATGCCGCCAGCGCCAGCGGCACGCTGAATCTGACGCCGCCGGATGCGCCCACCGTCGCCATCGTCGAACACAGCGGCCAGCAGATTTCCAGCCCCGACCTGGCGGGCGGCCACGTCCAAGCCACCATCAATCTCAGCGCCGCCAATCTCAGCGCCGGCGGCAGCGCCCTGGTCACCATCA
>NZ_PPTF01000098.1:24117-144506 GCF_002902845.1 Chromobacterium sinusclupearum | reverse complement strand
GGGGGGGGGAGTGCAATTGAATATGGCTTAGCTACTCCAGGGATAGGTGCGGCTCCTGCTGGTTATTCGACGAAAATATTTTCTGGAAAGGATAAGAAATGATGCCATCAAATATGAGCGAAGAGGAGTATAAGAAATTACCTAAATGGGCCAGAGTGGCTTATTGGACTATATTTTTCCTTGTTATATCTTTTATTGTTGGCGGGGTGTTTTTTGGAATTTGGCAGAGATCTCACTAAGAGCCTGTTCATCGCCGTTGTTCACAGTTGAAGGAAAGTAGGGCCGTAGGTTGGGCTAAGCGTGCGAAGCCCAACGTTTATCACGAAAAGTAAAATGATTCCCATAAGGTGAAATCTATTCATTCTCGGTAAGCGTTGGGCTTCATTTTATTCAGCCCAACCTACGGCCCTAATGCAAATGATGGGGCATGGCATTGGTCGGGAAGTACTGGGGATAAAAGTGCTCCTTTGCCAAAGAGTCAAGTGCCTAGTGATGTTAAGAAAGCGTTTGGTTTGCCTGGTAAATGGAGGTAATTAATATGGTTTTTGGTGATCCTAATAATTTTGCTATTTTGATTGATTGTCTTCCAGGTTGGAGTACTGATGGCGGATATAAGAATGGTATTTTTCATTTCTTAATGGGTAGAGTTATATTTCCGCCTAATTCCTCTGTGGCTACGCTAAGTGGAGATTTGTATTGCCTTTTAAATGGAGCTCTTGCAAACCCAGCTTGTGACGAAGATTTGTTTTCGATGGTGGCAAGTGATGCATTTGTTTTTATGTTAAGATCGATGTTGCCGGAGTTGGCGGGTGCTAATGAGTTGATCGCCGATGATTTTGTCCCTACTGATTTGTATGAAGCGTCTACGTATAATTTGGAGGAGAGTGGTTGTTATGTTTTTGCCATCGAAAATAATGGGCTGGTAAGGATTTTGGGGGCTGATGTACGGATGGTGGAAAAAAATGATTTTAAATGGGAAGATGGTGTCGTAGAGGTATTTGTGGAGAAGGAAGATTTGCGGTGTATAATTTCTGGTGTTGAGGGTTACCTTTCTTCGTTAAATTAGATGGGCTCTGTTGCACAAATCCCAGAGAGGGCGAGCTTCCCCTTTCCCCAAACGGATTTACGCCACAGCCACCATGCACGGACGGCCCAGCATGCTGGCGCGGTTCAAGATGACAGCACGCACTTGCAGCTCTGCCACTTGATCATGGAAGCACCGGGCCGTGACCCTTTCACCTAACCGTTTGAAGCAATGCATCTTGGTTTCCACCAGGCCGCGGCGATGGTAGTCGCTCCAGCGCTTCCACCGCGTACCCTGGATATCTACACGATATCGACATCGCGGCGGAACTCCCGGCTTTGCCGGGAGTTCATCTTGCGGCGGATGATTTCGCGTAGGGCGGATGTCCCGTGCACAGGGCGATCCGCCACCAAGGGGAAATAGGGGGCGCAATACACTCCGGTCAACTTCTAGCCACGCAGGGGGCAGGCCATTCAGCCTTGCCCGCACGTTCAGGTTGGGCAGGAGAACAGCTCCCCCACAACAATTACGGCTCAAACAAACCGTGGATGGATGGGGCGGGCACAGGTGTCCCATCTTCCTGGATTATCCTCTCCCAGGCCTTCTGCCGCCGCTGCACCGTGTCCCGCCACTTGATCGGATCCCCCACCTGGTATCTCTCGATAAATCGTGCCAGCGCATCGGTGCGGGCATATACCAGTTGGCGGCAAGCTTCGATGCTGGTGCCGCGCAGCGGGTAGATGGCTAAGTGCTTGAGCATGTTCATCACTTTCCTGGGCGAACGGCCAGTCAGGTCTGCGATCTCGGTGCCGAAGATGTACTGCCGCAGGAAGCGGTCGACATCCGCTTTGCGCACCCTGGAGCCTTGGTGCTTCTGGTTGCCCAGCTTGTGCGAGCGGATGTAATCGTTCTGCGTCAGCCAGTACGCCACCTGCTGCTTCACGCCCAGCACTTCGGCCAACTCCGGGATGGTGACCCAGTTGGCCCGATCCGTGGGGAGACCGGCACGCCACTGCTGCAGGGCCTTGCGCTTGAACACCCAGCGTGTGATCCCGGTCTTACCGATGAGAGTGGCGCAGACGGCCAGTTTGCCGGCCTGGACTTCCTCAACCAACGACACGACTTCATCGGCATTCCACTGCCAATAGTGCAGCACGTCGGCCAGCGAAGTTTCGTCTTCGTCGAGGGAGTAAACCCGCGGCAGATCCTCGCCGAACTCGGCCAACTGGTAGACCTCCGAGCTGGAAATGCACCACGGCAGCAAGGTCTGATCGTTGACCCGGCGGGCGGAGGGGAACAGCAGCTTCAGGATCCGGCGCATCCGCACTTTGCCTAGGCCCAGCACCTCCATGGCCTTGGTCATGGTGATTTCTCCGGCGAGCTCTTCCTCCACCTGGATCAGCCGGTCTTTGCGCACCATCAGGAAGCGGCGCCCTGTGTTGCTGATGGTTTCCTGCCCCTCCAGTTGTCCGGATCGGATCAGGTAGCGCAGCCGCGCCATGGAGATGCCAAGTCGGTTGGCGGCGGCCTTGCCAGGAATCCACTGGATGTTTTCCAGGACCTCGATGGTGAACCGGCGATTCCGTCTCGCCACGCCGCCTTTCCAACGCTGCGTCACCCACTGTTCGAAAGCTTCGCGAACTGGGTGGTAAACGCCATCGCGTAGCCCGCCATCGTAAAGGTAGCGATAAGCCTCCTCAAATACGGTGTTCAAGCTGATCTGCGGATCCCCGCTGGACGTTTGCAGGGCGTCGAGGGCGGCGTGGAACTTGTCGGGCCAGAAAACCAGCATCTCCGCTGCCAAAGATGTTATTGGCCAGGACACTTCCAGCAAGCCCGCATTCATGATTTTGAGTGGTTTGAGCGTGGCGACCGGATTCAGATAAGTGCCCAGGTAGCGGATTAGGCGCTGTACCTGCTCCAGGGTGAGCCCTGGGAAAGGGTAGCCATGCGTGTGTGGAACCGTTTGCTGCAACAGCATCTGTTCTAGCGTTTCCGCCAGCAGAATGGCGGCCGCAGGCGCTTCTTCCGGGACTTCCCGACGCAGATCGGCGCCGCAGTTGCAGCGGAGCAGGCTGTCTCGGTGCCAGGTCAGCGATTCGCCGCAGCTGGAGCAATGGTCCACCAGCCAGGTGCCGTGTTTGGGGCAGGTGTCGAAAAACAGAAGCTCCCAGCCGATCCGCCATCGGACTTCCTCTGCCAGGCAGTACGGGCAGTGCCGGGCGAAGCGTCGGTTCCAAATGCTGGGCTGATGTCGCGCCAACTCGGCTACGTGGCGAACATGGCTGTGCAGCTCCGGATAAAGCGAATCGGGAGGCAGCAGCTGTTGCTGCCGCAAGGCCTCCGGGGTGAAGGCGATGCCGAGCTGTTCCAGGTCTCGCAGGCTCATGAAGTTAGCCTCGGCCAGCCGGAACAGGTAGCCGATAGGCCCCTCGGTTCGGGTTGGGTGAGGCCGGATCAGCAAGCTGGGAGCATCTTGCCTGGGGATGGTGCTGTCATGCATGGGTCACGCCTCCTTTGCTCTGATGCAGGCCCAGCTTGATGGCTACCGGCGAGCCGACTGGGTCCTTTCGGGTATGCGGGTAGAACATCTCGCCGGGGCGAGTGAGGGGACGTAGCAACGACTCGGGATGGAAGGGGTTCAGCGTGTCAGGCACGTCTTTCCAGATCCGCTCGCGAAAGCTGGCGGCCAGCACATCCAGCGACAGCGTGTTGAGGCCGGCCAGGTTGGCCGCGCAAACTGCGCCCTCCAGCAGCCTGATGGTGTAGTCGAGCAGTCCGAAGCTGGCGGTGTGGATGCGCCGTGCCAGGTTGGCCTCATGCAAGGGAGTCTCGCAGCCCAGCGGCAGGCAGGGGGCGATGCCTTTGAGAAGCCCCCGGTATTCCAAGAAATCCGCCTCATCGTCGAGCTGGAACGGATCCATGGGGATGCACTGCGAGAACCGGCGCGACAACTGCTCGTTGCTGCGGATCACCAGTTCGGCTGCCGACAGCCCGCACGCCACCATGCCTACGCCGGTACTCTCCAGCAGGTTCTTCAGCCAATCGGTGACATCCCGAAATGCTGTCGCGCTGGGGGTATAGAACAGATGCTGGAACTCATCGATCAGCAGCAACTCCACACCGCATTGCGAGAAGAAGTCGACCAGCCGGGTGGTTTTCTCGGGGGCTGTGCCGCGGTGCGATTTGCGGTCCCCCATGGCCTCCAGGATGGCGCCGGCGAGACTGCGCACCGTCGGCGATGACGGCACTCGCACGATGAGGACTGGAATCCGAGTCCGCTGCGTCTCAAAACTGCGTGGTGACTGGGCTTCATACGCCCGAAGCACGGTGCTTTTGCCGGCGCCGGAGGGGCCGATCAACAGCACGCCGCCGCCCACGCCATGCGCGCGGCGACGGTGATGCAGTTCGGCGATCTGGAACAGCGCGTGGCGAAAGCGTTGGTGGTAGATGGGTTCCAACTGCAGTTTGTAGCCCAGCACCTTGTCGGACGTGTAGCCGGCGTTCGGGGCGAACTGCCGCATCAAGTCGAGCGGATCCATCACGCGCCTCCCTTCTTGGCTGACACCGACAGCTCTGGCAGCTCATCCAGCAGTCCGTCCGGCAAGGCATCTGGAACGGGGACTTTGCGGGTTTTGACGGGTTTTCTGGCGGCGACCAGCGGATCCTGTTTTTCCAGCACCGCTTCGCTGTTGAGGTTGAATTGGCGCGCGCCGGACTTCCGGTAGCCCATCTTCTTGTGCTGCAGCGCCGCCTGCGCCAGTTCTTGGATCTCGCGTTTCGCCTCCAGCAAATCCGGGGTGTTGCACAGCTCGCCGAAGCGCTTGCGGGCATGGGCGCGGATGGTGCGGTGCATTTCCCGAGGCAGCCCCTCGGCGTATTCCATGTCCCGCGCCGGAACGCGCAGATACGCCTTGCTGTCCGGATCCAGTACATGAATGTGGCCGACATCATCCTCGTAGGTTTTGATCTCCACGGGAACGTTTTTGCCGAAGCGCCGGCGGATCAACTGCACGTGATGGTCGTTGTAATGCAGGCCTTCGAACTCGATGCCGTAGTGGAACAGCGTCCGACTCGCCGGAATGCCGGCGATCAGCTCCAGTTGCTGGGGGTCGGTGGGCAGCGCAATCGGGGTCCGGTTGGCTGACTCCTGCCAACGGTCCAGCGGCCTTCCCTTGATGCCGCGGTGCGGCGTGACGTTGTAGACATCGACAATCCAGCGCACCAACAAACGCGTCAGCGTGGCCATATCCAGGCAAGCCCGCTGTTCTGATGGGTAGTCGCCGCGCTCCTGCGGATTGGAAAACGTAGTGCCTGGCAGGGTGTGGATAAGGTCCACGCTCATCGTCCGGATAAACCGTTCGATCGCGCCTTTTTCCCACGAGACTTTCGAGCCGCAGAACAGCATCACGATGCTCATCTCCAGGCAGGCCTGTTCAAAACCGGTGCTGTGCAGATCCGGGCCATTGTCGACGGCAACCAACTGCGGAATGCCGTAGGCCGGCCACGGATTCTTGATATCGGTCCACTGACTGAGCAGGTGCTCCTTGGGCAAGATGGCGCGCCGCAGGCACTGCAACAGCGAGTTGGCGGAAGGGGCACCAATGCTGATATAGAAACCCATGATCATCCGGGAGTATTGGTCGATCGCCACGGTAATCCACGGCCTGCCCAAGGCCAGGCCGGTCACCAGATCGATGATGATGATATCCAGCGGGGTATGGTCGATCTCGATCCGTTCCAGGATGGCCTGGGTCTCCACACGGCCGATCGCCACGCGGTATTTCATGCGCACGGCCTCGGCGCCCTCGCGGGCCAGATCGACCAGGTCCTGTTGTAGCGCCTCCAGCCAGCGGAATACCGTGGTGCGGCCGGGGCATTTCATCTGCTCGTCAGGGGATAACGTCTGGTTGATGGCCTCGGTACGCGCTTTCATCCGCTGGTAGACCGCCAGCTTTGGCAGCTTGTTGTCGGTGAGATAAACCTCGGCGATGACATGCTCGAACAACTGATAGCCCGGTTTGGTCTGGTGGTTGGACTCTGGCCGACCCCAGGGAATCAGTTTCAGAATGGAGCGGGTGGTCCGGTAGCGCCGCCACCAGTCTGATACGGTCGACGCGCAAGGCGGGGACTTGTCATCGATCTCGCTGGCCAGTTGACTGATGCGCGCCTCCCAAGCCGACCTGCTGTACGGTGTGTGGTCGGGATCGATGCCCTGCAGATAATGCAGGCGGCGCCGAACGATGGCCTGGATTTTGAGCGGATAGGTCGACAGGTCGCGCGGCGTAACGATGTAAATTGCCTCACCGAGGTTGGCCAATGACGCCTCGTCGATGATCCATGTCTGCGACTGCCAGCGTTGCAGGATTTCTGCGGAGGTCAGCGTCAGAACCTCGCCCTCGTCTGAGAGCAACTGAAGCTTGCCGCTGGCCAGCCGGCGGTCCAGCTCCCAGCGAGTCTGTCCCTGGAGGAAGCCAAGGCCGCGCTTAAAAGTAAATCGTTGCATGGCGCTCTCCCGCAGGTAGTTGAACGAGGGACGCAGGTGCGAGGGGCTGAGTCAGGTCGACGTAGAGCCGGGCTTGCGCGATCAGGGTATCGGTGACGTCTGAACCGAACCGCTCCAGGCATTTCGCCAAGGGGATGGACTCGGACAGATAGAAGGCCGCAGCCAGCTGGCTGCGGGTTGGGAGGGGGCTCGCGGGATGGTTGTAGCGGTACAGCAGCTGTTTCAGATTGCTGAACTGCGGCTCCTGCTGGATTCCTTCTTCAGTCAGTAGCCGGTAGTCCAAACCCTGTTCCTGTAATTGCTCAGCAATCTGGCGGTACTTCGTTTTTACCTTGGGGCGGGTTAGTTCGGATGAGGGCTTGATCTCAATGAACAGCGTCCGTTCATCGTGTAGCGAAGCCCACAGGTCTGGGATATGGGCACGCATGGCATCTCCATCCCAATAGGCCAATTTTTCGGGTTGCTCCTGGTAGGCCACCACACCAGGTGATAGCTCCAGCAACAGCAAGGCATCGCGTTCCAGCAGCGACTCCCATGCAACCATCCGCTTCATTTTTTTGGAGGGGAAATAGCCACGGATGTGCCTACCCCTACGGGTGACGACTCGTCGTACTCGCATCGTATTCTCCCGGCTGCGCCGGCAATACCTCTCCCTGCGCAGCCACGCATCTGTTGGAAAGTTGGCCAAAAATGGACGTGAAAATCCGCCGTTCAGTTGGAAACTGAACGTTTTTGGCTGGGGATGGGGGGATGTGGCTTGACCGCCTTGATGCGTGGGACGATACTAGGTTTGAGACCGCAAAGGATTCGTCTTTTGCATCAAAGGGCTAGCCACTTACGCTAGCCTTTTTTCATATCTAGAGCTCCTGTGCATAGATCACTTCCTTCATCAGTAAGGAGGTGGCGTAGGCGGCCCTCTCCCCGACATCTAGTGATGTGTGGAAATGAAGATTAGTTGAATGTCATTTATTCGGTGAGTAGCGTTCCCAGCGCGTCAACTTGGCTCCCAGCTTCACGGGATGACGAGGATTTCTGCGCTTTCACTCGTCACAATTCTCCATTGCGTTTTTGCTGCTAAGACTTGGTGACGACTTCGTCGTCCACTTGATGGCTCAATGACCGAGATGGATCTAGGATTTGCTTCTGCATCGCATCATGGAGAATTGCCAGTAGCTCTGCGTTTACACTTCTGAAGTTCGTGGCGGCTTGTTGCTTCAGCCAGTCGGCGACAGGCTGGGGAAAGCGATACTGTGAGCGGTGGATTCCGGAGGTTTTGTGAGTCATCTGTGCTCTCTCCTGCAAGTTCACCGAGGTTTCTCTACCTTGGAGAATGGTATAAATTACCATGTGTCACTGTTTTGTCACTTTAGCAGCGTAGTGATCTGATGTCACTATGTAGACATGAGCAAAGACATCTTTCGTTCCCAGTTTCGGCTGCCCTGGGACCTGTATGAGCAGCTGAAGGAGAGTGCCGAAGAGGCAGGACGATCCCTGAATGCAGAGATCGTTTTTCGTCTTGAGGCGTCGTTTCTTGCCCCCTCGCCGATTGCGGTTCGACAGGCGCCTGAGATGCGAAAAGTTGAGCTCCTTCTTGATTTCGAATCGTGGGCCAGCGAGCAGACGCCCACGCAAGAGAAGAATTTCAAAGGGTATTGCCAGCTTTATAACAGCGAAAATCCAGGGAACGGGCAGGTGGAGGCTATCTCAGGCATCGATGAGGTAGATGCGCATTACCTGCGGGAGCTCGCTGTCGCATGGCGTCGGTATGCTAGAGAGTCCACGTATCTAGCACATGAGGACCCTACGCGGTTTTTGCGGCTGGTTGAAGAAAGAAGAAAAGGCGAGCTGGTATTAGGTTACTTGGATTGGTGCAAACAATCTGAGCTAGACCCCCTGGCCCCTGAAGCGCTAGATAATTTCTGCAAGGCATATAAAACCGATGGCATACGCCAAATACGCGGCAAAATCATCGATATTCCTGAGGTTTTGCCAGACTATCTGGAGAAATTGGTGGCGGTCTGGATTTACGAGGTGGCTCCGCAGAGTGCGGGTGGTGAGCATGGCAACCGCCTTGGAGAGCTAGTCAAAGCTTTGCATCAGCAGCAGTTGGAAAGGCTTGATGCCATTGAGGACTCCATCAGCCTTTTGGCGGGAAAGTTAGAAAAGAAGTAGGTCTCGGGTCTGGTTTGAGTGCAAGTTCGTGGTTGTTGAGATTTTCCATGACATGCGCAAACAGGAAGGATGGGTATGTTATTGCAGGAGTGGGATCTGACTGGCTTGGCACCGATGGAGCAGATCCAGGCGATTCGAGCAGGTTTACCAGCTAATCGACTGATGCTAGTTGCAGAGTGGTTGCAGGTGCCGGCTCAGGTTATCGGTGATGTAGTCGGCATCTCGGTCCAGAGGGCCTTGCGGGCAAACGCATCGGGGCGGCATCTGGATTCTGCGGCTAGCGAACGGCTACTCCGGGTGATAGGCATGGTTAGGGAAGCGAGAGAAACGCTGGGGAGTGATGAAAACGCTCGAGAATGGTTGACCCGTTATCACCAAGAGCTAGATTGCGCACCCATCAGCTTGCTGGATACCGCACTTGGGGCCGAGATGGTCAGGCGAGTGCTTCAGTCTATTTCTTGGGGACTACCGGTCTGAAGCGGAAGAGGCGCGGCGCCATCTTATTACAGGGTGATCAGGCCAAGCCCGACTGCCCGCTCAGGCCCCCTGGTCAGCGTATCAACAGCTTCTCGACATGCGGCCGTGGCTTCTGCTGTTCCTGCCAAAGCGCCCAGGAAGATTGCATACCTAGCCAGAGCTCAGGGCTGGTACCTAATGCTTCTGCAAGGCGGAGGGCCATATCAGCGCTAATGCCTGCATGACCGTGCAGAATGCGCGATAGCGCCGCCCGAGTTACCCCGAGCTTATCGGCAGCCTCTGTCACACTGATGCCTTCAAGCCACTCCTGGAGGACTTCGCCGGGGTGTGCGGGGTTGTGCATAGCAGGCATGCGGAAGCCTCCTTTGGTCTTTTCGTTATTTCATAGTAGCAGGCAGAACTACGGGGGAGAGGTGGTGCCTACTAGGGGGAACACAGAAACCCAGGACCCTGGACTGATGTCACTCGGCCCCGTAGCCGAGTCGAATCAAGACTTGTCCTACCCAAAGGTCATCTGCTGGTAATAGATTTGATTTGAACAGGTAGCGCCGCCCAGCATCCACCAATACACCGAGCCGGATAGCGGTCTCTATTCTGAAGGTGAACAGATCTACATCAACAGGAGCCCGAGGAGTGCGATGCGCTAGCTGGGCCATCAGCGCCCCTCGAATTTCTTCCTGGCTGGGTGGGGTTTGACTCCGTGGTCGCGGAATGATGGCCGGCGGTGTCGTTGGTCTTGGTCGCGCCAATGCGACTGGTGAAGGCATGGAGACTGCGCGATGCTCGTCTTGTGGACAATCAGGGAGTGGTGTCTCCGACACCGGCCGCGGGGTGCGATAGATCCAACTCTTGTGTCCTTCCGTCTGTAGCCAGAACTGAACATCGCGCTTGCGGATTTGCTTCTGTTGCCCGTGTTGGATTTCGCGAATAAAAGTAGTTAGGTTGAGCGCGATGGAGGGCACACACTGCGCCCGCCATTGCGAGCGTGTGGCGGTGCCGGAGGCCAGATCCCATTCCACTAGCAGCTGCAGAGGATGCTGACGGTACCAGACCTGCACAGCGGCCCCCCCCGGAACCGTGGTCACCGGCAGGGTCACTGCCTCAAGAATGAGGACGCTTGGTTGTGGCCCCGGTAAGCGGAGTTTGCAAGCTGGCACCTGCAGGGCTTCAACAATGGCTAGCAGCATGGCTTGACCCATCGCCTCGGTGCAGGAAGCACGCGAGTGATGGGCAAAATGATGGATGTTAATCTGGCCATGACGGGCCACTAATGGGCCGCGACAAGCTGGGCAGATGCAGCCACAGGCTAGCCCTTGGGAAACCTCCCCGACCTCGACCAGGACACCATCTTTCAAACCGAATGGGATCAGGCTCATGAACCGGTCCAAGCTAGACACCCGCTTCGGGCTCTAGATCTGATCAGGACTTGAATTGCCACCATATCAACCCCATCGCTAAGAGTGCTAGGAAGATCTGACTGCGGCTCGGCGCATATATCTGCCACATCTGTAGTAAAGCCCATAGCAGCGGATGGCGATGAGCGCGGCCCAACTCGTTTCGTACATGATCGAGCGCTCGTGATCGTCCATCCCGCTCCAGTGCCAAGCGCTCATTTTCTAGCCGTAGCATGGCTAAACCGTCTCGCACATCACGCTCCTGGATATTTTGCTGCCAGGTATTTACCTGCCGCAGCTCGCGCACCTTCATTGGCTGCGATATGCCTTCGCTATGCGTATCATCCCGGTAATTGAACACTATACCGAATCGCTCATAGAAACGGTTGCGCCGTGCGCGGTTTTCTTCATAGCCCTGGTTGCTGTTCAAGCGAATTGGGCATACATCCGCTTCCGGCCAACGTAGTGCCCAAGTAACAACCTGATTCATCAGGTAGGTGCCTATTCGTAGACCGCGTATCGGTTCTGGGTCGAGAAATACAGCTCCAGGAGCCCCGCGGCTACCCGTTAACGAAACGGTTTCCTCACCACCAAAGCCTCGTCGATAACTTGCCTGGAAGTGCCCCTTCGCTGCTGGCCCCCTGGCGTTGTGGCGCCATATAACCTCATAGAACAGCTGCAACCCGGCCTCTAAGGGCGGGCCGCCTTGCCCATCAGGCACAGAGCTTTCCACTTGCTCGATCAACAGTTGAGCAATGAACCCTGCATCTGGTTGATCCTTATCGTGCACATCTAATAGATAGATGCGAGCGTCTCCACGTTTGTTTTGATGCCAATGTCCGTCCAGTGATGGCAATGCCATACTCCCCCCTAGCTGGCCACTCCTTGAAAATGCCATTATCCTATCATGCAGGTGTGCAGGCAGCTCAAGCCTGTTCTCCCTATTCATCAGAAGAAACGCGCGGTAGCGTCCAATTCAGCAAGCCTTGACGAACCCCACTCCACTTGAGTTCCGCGAATGCAGTGGATGGAGTCCAGATTAATTAGGAGAAGGGATGAAAGACTTTAATGAGGGCGTCGAGGAGGTATTGAAACTTCTCGAAACCAATGTACAGGTCTGGCTGATGGGCGCTGGGGTTAGCTTCGATGCGAAGATCCCTTTGATGTATCAGCTCACAGAGCGCGTGGGGACGCTCGTGCAGCCCCCTCACGATGAGTTACTCAAAATCCTTCGCGAAGATCTGCCCACGGACGCCCATATTGAACACGTCCTGAGCCATCTTGGTGACCTTATTGCGATTGCATCGCGGGGTAGACAAGGCAAGGTTTCTTTGGGGGGGCAAGAGTTCGATGTAGCAGCCCTCAACGGGTTGCATGCGACGGTGATCCGACACATCGCGGAGACCATTCGTTATGGCTACAAATCTCCTGTCAGTGGTGCCCCCGAAGAAGTTGGGTCGCTAGAGAGTCCAATCGTTGAAGTGTCGCATCACAAGGCTTTCATGGATGCTCTGTTCGCAGGGCGCGCGAACCTGGAGTCGCGCTCTCGGGTTGTCTTTGTTACAACAAACTACGACACCCTGATCGAGGATGCATTGTCTCTCTCAAGGCGCAGGGTCTTCGATGGGTTTTCTAACGGTGGTATCGGCTTTTGGACCGGGCATCGTACTGAGGATGCAGAGAGTTTGCCGCCTCGCAGCCATCAGGTCATTAAACTTCACGGGTCGGTTGACTGGCTCCGGGCGCAGGACGGTACTTTGGTGCGAGCGAGGTATGGTACGAATTACCTGTCTAAGCTCGAAGATACACTCATCTATCCGCAAGCTACCAAGTACGTCGAAACACAGAAGGACCCGTTTGCCGAACTCTTTGGTGCTTTTCGTCGGGTGTTGTATTCGTCTGAGAGCCATGTTCTTTGCGTCGTGGGATACAGCTTCGGGGATGAACACATCAACCTTGAAATTGAAGATGCGTTGCTCCGTGAAGGCAATAAAACCAATGTGATTGCCTTTGTGCGCGAAGTAGGTTCATCTGGAGTCTCCAAGCTGCCAGGCCGCTTGGAGGCATGGCAGTCTGCGCCGTTCAAATCACGAATCTACGTGGCTACCGACAAGGCGCTGTATGCAGGTGGCAAACGCTTGGTCGACGATTCTGCTGCTAATCTCCCATGGTGGACCTTCGGTGGACTCACCAATTTCCTCAAGACTGGAGCCATCAAATGAGCAAGTTCTCAGAACGTGCTGAGCTTCGCATTGGCAAGATCGTTGAAGTATCTGGGGAGTCGATGAGAGTTGAGATTGACGCTGAGCTCTCTGACCTGACACGAGTCGTGGATGGACGGGTGTATTTGGTTGGCCAACTGGGTAGCATCATCAAAATTCATTACGGGCGGCGGCTGCTGTTCGCCTACGTCAGGATGCTGCGAATGCGATCGGAACTTGCGATTGAAGAGGGGGCCGCGCGGATCGCGCCTGGAGATGATTCTCGCCTCCTTGAGGCGGATCTATTCGCGCAAGGGACCTGGCGCAGCGATGGGGATGGTCTAGGTATCAGTCGGGGGGTTGAAATGTATCCCTTGCCTTTGCAGGGAGTGTACCTCACTACGGCAGATGAGTTGGACGAGTTGTTTGCTGCGGCGGAGCGAGCCAAGCTGTCCAACGGCGTTTCGCCACTCGTTCCGATTGGGACCTATGTCGGCAGTAATGGTGCTGTATGTCGAGCAAACGTGGATAAGCTCTTTGGGCAGCATTGCGCTGTCTTGGGGTCTACTGGCTCCGGGAAGTCAGGCACGGTCGCTGCGCTGATTCATTCGGTACTTGAGCATAAGAAAAAAGATAGCGATGAGGTAATTCGGCCAAGGATGGTCGTGATTGATCCCCATGGTGAGTATGGGGCTGCCTTCCAGGGGAAATGCCAAGTCCTTCGTGCGTATGCGTCGGCTGTGCAAGATGCGCCAGGAACTGAGCTCCGATTGCCTTACTGGCTGATGTCGGGTGATGAGCTAAGAGCGCTAATCATCGGAAAGACGGAAGCGGAAGCCACGTCTCAGAACAACATCGTCTACAAGGCGCTGAAACATGCTCGGATGGTTACTGCTGGAATCGTGCAGCCCATCCCCGACGACCCTGACGGGGACCTTTCCGAGGTGCTTGTGGACGGCAAGACGCATGCTGATATCGTAGCGTTTGATCGTGATAAGCCTATTCGCTTCTCGTTGGACGAGTTTCAGCGACATATTGACCAAGTACAGGGGAGGAAGAGTGGGAGAAAAGACTCGCTGTCTGCAACTGAGCGGAAGTCCCACGACTCAATTCTCGATAAGTTAAGTGTTCTTCGGACCGATCCCCGCTTACAGTTTCTGATGAGGGATGAAGCCGCGGATACGCTCACGGCAGCCATCCTGCAATTGACTGGCGCGACAGCTGATGGGGCTACCGTCAAAGTTGTAGATATCTCGGGCGCACCAAATGAGGTTGCAGGGACTCTAACCGCACTAGTCTGCAGATTGCTCTTCAATTACAAGGTCTGGCAGACTAGGGCTGAGCGAGAGCGTGACCCGGTATTGATTGTGTGTGAAGAAGCGCACCGATATGTTCCCGATCGAGGAGATGCACAGTATAAGGAAGCCCAAGACGCTGTTCGGCGTATTGCGAAGGAGGGCCGCAAGTATGGACTGGGTTTGATGCTGGTATCGCAAAGACCCTCTGATGTTGAAAGCACTGTTTTGTCGCAATGCAACTCGTGGATCATCCTTCGGCTTACGAATGGTGCCGACCAAGATCACGTCCGAAGATTCCTTCCCGATAGCCTTTCCGGCATCGTGCGAATGTTGTCGTCACTCGGTCGACGTGAAGCTGTTTTTGTCGGTGAGGCTGCGGCGCTGCCCGCGCGGATCAAGATTAGAGAGCTTACGGCAGAGCAGCTACCTAACTCGAACGACTTAAGCTTTGTTGGTGGGTGGGCGGATCTACCCAATGACGAGGCTGCGGTAGGCCCTGCGATCGGACGTTGGACGCAATGATCTTTATGAAGTACAGCGCCTGCGAGCCAGCTCGTTGTAGTGAGGGCTGATCGCCGGCATAAGCGGTCCTTCGCTAATTCCAGGATATTAGTCAGCTTTTTTGCTTTGAGGCAGACGAAGTAAAGGAATTGAGGTTTCAGGTCGTCAAGGACGTATACCCAAAGGGGCACAAGTTGCTAATGCAGATTCTCGCAAATCTGGCTAGCGGTGCCGCTAGCTACTAGTGCCGATGATGGCCGGCGGCAACTTGCCAATTCCCTTATTTCCGGAATCCACGAAAGCCACCGCGCCTACAGAAGGCCAGCACGGCCCTCATTAGGGTTGCCAGTGAAAATATCCATCGCAAGTTGACCTGTAAGAGTCTCTGGAGGGTGCTGGTTTTCGATGATGATTATTTGGCTTTCGGTACCATGGTGGCTTAAAAGATATTCGTAGAATCGCTCCTTGAGATCCGTTCCTTTGAGTGCAAGATCCTCATCACCTTCAGGTTTGAAATATGCAAGCAAAGGTGAGTCAAGAACAACAAACCCCGGATGAGACAGCCCGTTTTCCTGACAGTATTCCAGTAGTCCGATGGAAACAGCTGCATGAGTAATCGCCCTCAATCCCTTACCACGGCTGCCGCGCGGTTTTCCATCGATCACGAAATCAGTGGATTGTTTGTCGAAGTATACGTGGCACTCACCTGGAAAATTCCAAGCCTTGAGGATGAAAGACACCTTCTTGGAGAGGGCGTGTGCTACGGATTCTGGGATACCTGATGTTACAGTACCCACTATTGCATTGCCATTATCCTCGTTTTGTAATGACAGCTTCCGGTTTTCGAGTTTCTCTGCTCGTGAGTAAAGATCGAGTGCTCTCTGGACGTTTGCTCGTATTTCTATGAGCATTGAAAAAGACGAACGGACATCGCGAACTTCCGGGGCGACAGTCTCCTGGATTTTCATGTTGAGTTGCTCGTATGCAGCATCTTTGTCCGAAAGCAAGGCTTTGAGTTCCATTGCTTCATCCCGTAGATCTGCGATCATATCGTTAAGCTCGCTTTGCAGTCGTTCTATTTTTTTAATTTCGGCACTTGCAGCTAGCACAATGATGTCAACATTGCCTTCGCATGACTGTTCGAGGTGCAAAGCTTCAGGTGGCGTGCCACAAAGCGGGCATGGTACGGCTCTGGTATGAACAAACAACGATCCGCTCTCGCGGATCGCTATAAGTCGTTCGATATCCACGTTGTAGTGCTCACGAAGCAGGTCGAAGCGGGTAAGTAGATCCGAAATCTCGTCGAGACGATCCTGAATAGTCCGGCGCTCCTCAAACAGCTTGCGCCGTTGAGCCAACAAATCATCGAGCTGGCGCTGGGCTGCATCAAGGGCCTCACGGCGGGTCTCTATTGAAATTTCGAGGCGCTCAAGCTGGGCAGTTAATTCGCCCCGGGTTTCTCCAATTTTCTCGAGCTCGATAGAGATGTCGGCGAGTAAATCATCAATAAGAGCGATCTGCTTTTCATTTTCGGGGCCTGTGTCAATGAAAGAGACTACCGCCGAGTCATCAATCCCGGTAAGTAGTAATTTTATTGTTGCTAGTTCTGCGGTCTTGGTCGTATATTGTCCACCCCAGAATGGCGAGCCCCTTTGCTGGATTTCATCCTCTTGAACAATGACTAGCCGCGCGAGATTTCGTATGCTCAGGCTTTGGGTTGTCGATTTGGCGCTGCTCTTTAGAATGCGTTTGCCAAGGAGTCCCAACTTTTCAAGAAGGAATCCAGAAAGATTGTCGGTTTTTCCATGGGCATGAGCTTGTTTGAGCACGATTCCAGTAGCATCACCGCTGTCGAGGTTGATGGCTCTGAAATTCCCGCCCGACGTCGACCGGCATAAGCGCCAGTTCTCACCATCGGAGACATTTAGGTCGAGTTTTATCTCGCCATATTCTGCTCGTTCCGGTATTTCTCGGAGTTCCGAACCACCGAGCATGAAGTCGATTGACTCAGCGAGAAACGATTTACCTGTATCGGACGCACCGCAAATGACATTGACGCCAGAAACGAAATTCAGCTCGGCCTGGTCACTCGGTCCTTCAAATATGATCCTGCGGAGCTGTAGGTAGTTATCGCTCATTGGTCACTCCCAGCCCGATGAGTTGATTGGAACTGGCTTGACCACCTTTCGAATATACGGTGCGTAATACGACGTACCTCCTCGGTTGGCACGTTCTCGAATCGACTAAAGGCCCATTCGGCACGTAGTATTAGTCGACGGGAATACTCCGATGTGAGAGAGGAGATGAAGGGGGCTGCAGTTTCGCACGCCACATAACTGAATCCATCATCTCCCAGGGTGCGCTGTATCAGGCCGCGGCTCATCATTAGGATCAGTCCCTTTTCAATCAGGCCGCGCCTCACTAGGAGTTCACCAGCGCGCAGGGGCAATGGCACATGAAGGCTTTCTGGGCCATCAGCATCCCCAGAGTGGACGACAAGGTAGTCCATTTCAACGAGCCGCTGCAAATCGAATGCTGTAGGAAATCCTGCGACAAGAATCGCAAGTGAGCGGACGCCCGTCTCGAGCGGGCTATTAAAGGGGCTAGGACTATTCGGACTACTCATCTTCCTGCACCCATATCAGGCGGTCATCATTGGCCAACTGGTGGCAAATCCCCTGCCGATCCTGTGTCTTGACGGCAGAAGCTAATGGGTTCGATGTTGCTGCGACACTCGAGGCCTGCGCAACCGTCGCTTTCATTCTCTCAAAGCCATTGACGTGACTACTTTCACAGACATCAATGACACCGTAAAAAATTTCCTCTTGCAGTGCACCAAATGTACCTTCTGGCACAGTATCGCGTGCGAAGTTACGCAGGGATTCGGCGTGATAGAAGCGCTCGCGCTGCCGCAGGTAGTCGCGTTTCAACGGAGTGTGCGCGTTGAGAGCATCTGGGTCGAGCATACTCACGCCAAGATGCTCGCCATAAGCGTCGAGAAGTCGTCGGATATACCGACTTTCGATTTCCGCTGGGGTTTCCGGTGGAAACTCAGGATCAGGTCGTGGTGGTAACCCACCTCCAAAGCGTACAGCATGAAAACCAGTCTTGCTATGGCCTTCGATGAGCTCAACAAGCGATTTTGATGAGAAAACAGAAAAATCGAAGGTATCAAAATAGGATAGTAGTGCTCCTGTAAGCGGCACCTCAGTTGTTGAGGTAATACCAGCCAAGCAATGCTTGTCCCAATTCTCGGCCATTTTTTTCTTGAGTTCTGAAGGCGTATTCAGGAGTTTTTCTAGGCTGGTGCCGATATCCTGCGGGCATACAAAATAGTGTTTCTGCGGCGAAACGTACTCGCCAATATGGGAGTAGTAGATGATCTTTCCGATCTCGACCCAGATATCACTAGGTCGAAGGGGATGATCATATCTCTTGCACTGATAGTTTTCCCAAGCGCCTCTGAAGCCCTGGTCCGTGCAGAAGCCTGCTATATCCACACCGAGATCACCAGAGCCACCAAAGCGACGAACTTTGTCGTATTGAGTCTTGAGTGAGCTAGCCCATTCCTGAATGAACTCTTCCCAATCTTCAGGACTAAAGACTCTCACCCGCATAACTTTGGGTATTGGAACACCACTATGGACGTGCACAGGAGATGCCTTGCAAGTCGGTACCTTAGGGTTGATATCGTAGAGGTCCGTGTTGGAGATCAATCCGTTTGCTCACTACGTGAAAGCAAGGCCAAGGCCTCTCGGAAGCTGGTACCCACACAAGTCTCAAGGGCCTCACTAAACCCACTCTTGGATGAAAACGCAACAAAAAGTAGGCCTGAAGCTAGACAAGGCAGTAGTACAGCCTTTAGCTCTATATTTTATCAGCATACTCTAGCAGCTGCGACAGAGTGACCATCAGTTTTAGCTATCATTCGTCCACTCTAGTATGGGTAAAACATTGCTTGAACCCGAACGGCTGCAATGGGTCGGCAGCAGGCCGTCCAGGCCACAACAGCGAGAACCCACTTAGTAGGCCGAGTAGACGCCTCGGTCAGGGAGTTCATCAAGCTAATATGAGAATGGCCTCCAAAAATTAGGAGGCCACCCTTTCACAGCGTAGGCTGCGTGTGAAATCCCAAAAATCTAGAAAAGTGGGAAAAATCTAGAGTTTCGTGGGATCCTACAGAATCTGTAGGGTGACACGATTGGTAAAAACGTTAACTATGATTTACAAGGCTTTTTTCAAATTCACTGACTTGCCACGTTTTCCATATGCCACGATTAATGCATATTTCTTGAGTTTGCGACACAATTAGTGAGATTTTATAGTTAAGCTCCAACTGATCTGTACTGGCTCGCTGCATCCTCAAATCCGGCCAATACGGTCGTATATCTCGCTGTGTTCCTCTGCAAGGTTTTGTTGCCATTTGCTTGTCCACTGCCAGTTTGTGCTTCTAGGCTGCCTGAATTCACAGGATTCGCAATGAATAAGTTTGAAGCCTGTTCCTGGAATTGGAGATGAATAAATATCATCAAGCCGCCAACCAGCCATGGCATGACCTTTCTTCAAACAGTACAACCACTTCATCCCTGCAGATCTGAGACCGACCATTTGGGCTGGAACTCCGAGTGCAAGAGAGGGGATCATTACTAGTGATTCACAATCTCTAACGACTCGTTCTGGGTTGTAGTCAATTAATCCTTGCCGAATAATTTTACCAATTTCGTCATCTGGATCATCAACATTAAACCCAAGAGCAAATGCACGAGAGCGAAATGCATCGATCTCCTGGGATGGTGTCATTTCAGGCTGTTCCTGCTCATTTTGGCTTTTTAGATTTTGCAGATGTTGTTGAACTCTCATTTTCACATCAGAGTCATCAATTTTGTTCAAAAACGTAAAAGATTCTTCGATGCGCGTTAGCTTCCCTTTTTCATCGAGTTCAGATAGCGCATATTGCATAATCATTTGAGCCAGCAAATCTTGATTTTTAGTAGTTATAGCTAATTCCATCGCGAGATTTAGACAGAATTTCAGCCATGATGAAATATAATCTGCCTGATTTTCAAATTTTTCTATTTTTAATCTAAGCGCAAACAGCGTAATAGCACCTATCAATCTTGGAAGAGCATCCAGAAAAACATGATATTCCCCAACAAGAATCATCCTGTTTATAAGCAAGATAACTTTCTCAATTTCACGTGAAGCACGACCACTAATTTGTGATCTGGAGGTTGATACGATCCACCCAGTGATACTTTCTCGTGGGAACTGCTCAGATGAAATGAAGTAATGATAGTCTGACTCTACTGCCACCTGTAGGCGTAGTACACGCACTAGCATAATCACGTAGCGCCTCAAATATGCGGGGGTCTTCTCTTTCCGAATGATTTTTAACATTAACGCATACAAATCAGCAAATGCAGCAAGTCCCTGAGGTGTTCGCCTACCAACTTCTGCTTCAAATACTCGCTCAACATAGAGCCCTGCACTTATCCGAGTTTCGATCAGCTCGGTCGCAGAATTAATCACTGGTTTAGCTGACGTTACCAGCTCCTTGAACTTACCCTCTTTGTAGAGTCGTTCAAACTGTTCATTGAAGATGTCAAATGTGACCTTTTTGTTCTGCTCCAATAAGGCTCTGAGTACATCGCTGTGAGAGCTTTTAATCAGGGTGTCGATTGACCCTGTCAGCCGCTCAAAAGCGTGTAGCCGTAGCCAATTCATATTCTGCTCAACCGCAACCAATAGTTCAGTCGTATGCTCTGGCACAGTATCTTCAGACCGAAGATGAACCACCACCGTTTTTTGGCCACTTTCCGTAGCTTTCGCGAGGTCATTGGCTATTTTCGTATTATTTTGTAGACTTGCCCAGAATATCTTCTCATCGGTTACATCGACTACAACTAGAATAATTGGTGTTTCAATCTGCAGCATGTAGTAACGCAGACGCTCTACAGGCATGTCGAAAGAGACATATGTACCCTGATCTATGTAGGAGACCTTCTGTTGCCCCTTGATCTGGACTTTGAAAATAAAACCAGTAGCCATATCTTTTGGGCTAGTAATTTCAATTTCACCATCTATCCCATAATCCTCCTGGTCTTCCTGGCTGCGGAAAACCCAATTAGCTGGCAAATGGTAGGCGAAAATTCTCCCCGCGGTCCGGCCGATCTCTTTTGCGTTCATTTTCGTTGGGCAATACTCAAGTTAAAATTTTATAAAAACTCTTTGACCTTTCGATGATCTGGTCCGTGAGTACTCGGTTATCGATATATTATTTATTTAATGATATTTAGATATTGGTTTGAGCTGCCTTTGTAAAGACATTTTCATCACTTAAAGATTAACATCTAACATTAGAGATGTTTGGAACTCTCCTCCCACCAATAGCCTTGATGTGCAGGCTCGTAGCCTCTACTGTGACTGCTCATAAGATCGGGCTGCCGACGTCATGTACAGTAATATATTCAATTTTTAGTTTCAGATGTGACTTTAACGCCGCGTCTGACTGCTGACGCGGCCATCAACTCACTCCGTCCTAAAGGTGTAAGTACAGCAGTACGGAGTTCTTTTCCACTTTCATCTCGAGTAGTCGAGATTTGTAGATAGCCTAGTGCTGTGAATTGAACAATTACAAGTTGGAGGCTTGATTCATGAATTGCTACTGCGCTGAAATCGAGGTTGGGGTAAGAGGCGGATATATCTGGGAACGCTTTCTCTTTTAGAATGCGATTAAGTGCAGATTTTATATTTGAGAGCTTTGACTCTGATAGCAAATATGGGCCACACGCGACAAGCAACTCACGCCAACTGAAGAGTCCGGTGCTTGCGACCCTTTGATACTGATACGGGTATCCCTCACTACGATCCGTGAGAGTAACAGTGAAAGCAAGCTCGACTCTATCATCGTCTTGTGCAAGCTCCTCCGATCCTGTTGGACGCGCGACTGATAATTTGCCAAGCTCTTGTGTGAGTTGATCATTGAGCTGTCGGAGACGAACGATCTCCACTGCAGCTTCCGTGCTAGCTAACTGATCAGCTCGAACCCATCCTGGCCGTGGAGTACGCCGTATGAGTTGTGTCAAGCTCCGCGACACTACTGCACCGAGTTCTGCCGCCGTTTTCCATTCCTTGCACAGTCGCGTCTGCACAAGCGCACGAAACTGCTCCAATCGCTTTTGTGCTTCAGGCTCAAGCTCGGACTTTCCATTGGGGATTTGGCTTGGGTCTGCATGGACAAACCCTAAAACAGGAATCCCCTTCTCAAGGGCATAGCGATACTCTTTTTCTGTAAAGCTAATGCCCTCTGCATCGACAGAGCCATAACGACCTGCTATCACTACTACGTAGTAGTCACACTGATCGATTAGATCTTTTATGAACGACCATTGATCATCACTCGATGCAGGAAAATACTCCATTCCACACGGAAAGCAGTCTAGCTCTAAGAGTGCTCGCATTACCTCTAGGCGCTCTACTTCAAGATCTCGGAATGTCGAACTAAGAAATACTTGATAGCGCTTTTGCATATATTTTAATCATTTAAATAGTGAAGTTTATTTAAATTAACCAATCGGAATGCATGAAAATGGCAATGATGCACTTTCTGCTCTTCCGTCAACTCTCACATAGTTTATTGATAACTTGCATGCATTGCCGAGCGATTGCTTTATTTTTACTGGTAAGTTTTGAATAATATCTGGTGGCATAGTCCAAGGTATGGGTGATCCATTTTCAGCCTTTATTATATAAGCCTTATTCGGCTCAATTAAGCCCTTATCTATTCCAACTTGAAGATAGTGTGTTGAATAATCACCATTGGTGAAATTCGCATCAATTTCTACACTTGCAACACCTGCTGGTTGATTTCCTACGTTTGTGACCATGAAGGTCATGTCATGCGAATTACTATTTAGTATTGCTATCTGTATGATTGGTTGTTGCTTCTCAATGAGATTCTTTATTGGCAATGCTGTGATAATTGAAAGAGATGTTAATATAAATCCGGCTAATATTGGCAGGCCGGATGTTATAATTTTTCTCGTTGTCTGGTACTCTCCGCAATGTGCGCATTTTGTGGCTTGATAGTGGATGAGCTCTTTACATGATGTACATCTCTTTTTTGTTCTGTAGTGTTTCAATTTCACCCCTTTATTGTTTTGAATAATTGCCTTCATAAACAATTGAAAGTTCTGTGTGCATATATTTTTCTGCTTATAGAATGCTATGAGTCAGACGACTTTTTATTTCACGCTTGATCGAATCTCTCATTTCATCGGAAGCTTTTGTGCAATTTAATCTGATGGCGACTAATTGGTTTTGTTTTTCTGGTAATTTATATTTTCCAGCGATCTCTTTGTATGCTGGCGTTCCGAAGTCTGTTATTTTGTATATTTGTAAATTCATTATGAACATATCCGCCGCACTGTTGACATATTCTTTGCTGCACTCTTTCAACTTGCTTGACTGTGCTTCTATGTTATCCCCATATATATCAATAAGCGCATAAGTTGAATTTAAAAGCTTGTTGTAATTCTCGATTGCATTGTTGTAGCGCATGGCGGCAAAATTGCTCTGAACTTCATTTTTATTTGGAAATGCAGCCATATTTAATTCGGTGGCCAATTTGTCATATTGCAATGTTTTGTTGTATGCATCCTCTAAATTTGTTCTAATTATTTTTTCACTTTCAAGATATGCTGTCGTTTTTTGGCCTGCATATGCTGTAATTAGTGATGCAAATATACCTATTAAGGCAGGAGCAATTGCTATCATCATCGATGATATCCAAGAGTTGCTATTTTTTGATCTATGTTTTATATATGTCATAAACGCCATTTTTCCAAAAATTATTCGATATGGTTACGCACTATATTTGATGATTCGCATGCGTTCAGGTAGAAGGAGAAGATATATGGCGTCAGCGTCGATATTTGGGCTAGTAGTCTTCGGTCTGCTCTTTGCAGCCTTGGTACTTTATGCAGGTAGCCACCGACAGCAAGACCACCAGCCACGGCGCAAAGTAAAGCGTGATAGGGAATAGTATCTGAGTAGTATCCATCGCCGGAATGATCTATGACAATAGCGTTGTCGGTTGCTCTTGATGCTGGACCTGCCGTGGGTCCGTTCCTGCCATGATCTCGCCAGACTTAACCCTTGCCACCTCTTCCATCCTTGGTTAGCTTTGAGTACAAGCACTTGGTTGATTTCACGGAGACACTGATGCCTGCAGAATCCTTGGTGGCGCTTGTGGTGGTCGTTCTCGGCTTTGCATCCTTAGCCGCCTATGCCGGCCACCAGCGTAAAGCCCACCGAAAGCCCCGTCAGCCCAAGCACTGAGCGCTACGTTTGCAAGTCCACCCTCCGGTAGAAATACTGCCGGCAGCCATCTACGGTCGGCCCGGTGACGGGCTGTACGGTGAGCTTTGCGAGCAGCGTCTTCGGCGATGTTTGGGCATCGTGCGCTAACGTGCTGAGCGCCACGTACTGCCGTTCAAAATCGGCAACGGCTTCGGCCGTGATCCAAAGCTGGGTCTGATTGCGGAGGGTCGATGCCAGCAATCGGCGTTGCACCAGGTGGTATGCCACCTGTTCCTTGAGTCCTAACTGTTTTGCCGCCTCAGGAATCGTCAGCAACCCCGCGTGCTCTATCCAATAAGTCGACAACCAGTCATCAAGTGTTCGCTTGTCGAGCAGGATGCGGCTGAGCTTGCTTGCCTCTGAGCTACCCTCTACAAGCAACACCTCGCGCTTCATGATGGCGCGCAGCAGCGCGGTAAAGCATGGCCCGTCAATCCGCATGGTTTTCAGGGCATTGCTCAGCGTGATGGTTGGCTGGGTTGGTGAAGGCGTAATGCCTCGTATCTGGCAACGCGTCACCAGAACCCGCAGGGAATCCAGCGCAAACCGCCAGACACTTGCTCCATGCTCACCAGGCGTGAATTGCGGGAGCAGTACCCGCGTAGCCACCAGCTGTCGGATTCGGGTTTTGCTGAACCCCAGGTACTTGGCGGTCGCTTCCAGGGTAAGGCCTTCGCTTAGCTCCATCCTGACCAGGGGTAACTGCGCTTCGGGAATCGACCAGAATCGTCGTCCGCATTGGCTGGTGACGATGTTGGCCTGCAACCAGCCGGCAGCATGCAGCCGCTTTAGCTCGGCAGGCGTCACGCGTAGCTTCAGGCAGGCCTCCTGAATCGTGATGCAATTGCCTTGCCCATGCAGCCCCGTCTGCCAATGATTGCGCAGGGTAATGGGGCCTTCCCAATGCTGTTTCAGGTAGACCTCGAATGCTTCGCGCAGGAAGTCAAACTCGGGAGAGTCCAGTTCCACGTACAGCCAGTGATAGAGGCGACCGAAGCTGCGGCGCAGACTGAATGAGCTGGGTGCGGAGGTTTTGATCTTGTCGAGCCAGGGGTAGAAGTTGTCTGGCCAGTTTTCCAACAAAGAGCCGAGCTTGTGGCTGACGGCTGCCAATACCGACACGCGATGCAGCTGCGCCAGTTGCCCGGTTTTCTGTCCTTGCGCCCTCAGTTCGATATTGGCGACAAGCTGGATCAGTCGTGCCCAGCCTTGTGGCGTGATTGACAGGAATATTTGGTTTTCACGCTCGACCGAGCATTGAAACGTACTCTGAACCATCTTGATGGCTTCGGACGCTTCAAAGACTTTTTCGGTCAGCGACTGTCCGCAGTGGTGGCAGTGACCACACAGGACTTGTCCGGCAGACAACACGGCTTCGCATTCCGGGCAGGCATCCAGCAGCAGGTTGTGGTGGTAGGGGCAGATGCAGTACAGGCGAATGCTCCAGCGCGCATCTAGATGGGGCTCATTGCGCATGCAGACAGGACACCATCGGGTCGTGGCGTAATTGATGGCTAGATCGCGCTGATCCGGGGCTTGCGCATCAGCAGGCCGCATACGCGTGGGCCAAGGCAAATACAGTCCTTGCCATTCCTCCTGTGATAAATGAAGCAAGGCCCGTAGTCGGGCAGGTTGTTCGGATAGCAATGCCAGTTGGCGTAGCAGCGGATTGAACGAGTCATAGCCATTGGCCCAGGCGAGCCGAGTCAGATAGCTGATACCGGATTCGCCTGGATAGGGCCGCACACGAATCGGCAGACGGAGTTTCTGGTTTGTCCGGCGGTAATTGGGGAGCTGTCGGTTAGCCGCGACGTGATAGCGCAACATGCGGGTTCTCCTTTGCATCGGTGGCGAATACTTGCTGGGCAAAATGTTCCAGACTGGAACGACGTAGCTGACCAAGCCAGTGGTCCAGTTGCCGAATCAGGGTCGTTGGGGAGCCATCGTTGCCGGGCAGCTCGGAAAGTACGGCGAAGAGAGGCAAGGCCGGCTGAATGCCGTTGGCCAGCCATTGGTTCAGCAGCTGTAACCGCAGACGAATGTGTTGCTGATCCTGATCATGTGCATGGCGGTGCTTGAGCCAGGCCGGGAACGCTTGCGGCAGAACCGCCGGCCGTGGTCGATGTTGCCACTGGTTCCACAGCCGGCACAGTTGCTGTTGGTATGCCTGAGCCGGTATGGCTGGGTTCAGCGTGATCCGGTCATGATTGAGTGGCGTTGGGTAGTGTAGTAATGGCGTGATATAGCGCGCCATGAGTCGGGTATGGCCCAGGTCATGCCGAGAAATCCAGCGCGAGATGGCCAGCGGCTTGCTTTCCGAGTTCAGGTAGATGAACGCCCCCCCAGGCTGGGCGTAGGTCGCCAGAATGCCGTGCGCCAGCCATTGCCTAAGTTGTGTCAGCGGCTGGGACAGTACTTCCAGATGCAACTGAGGACCACGCGGTTTTTCTTCGGTCGGCGGAAGTCGGCTTACCAACTGGCTGGCAAAGTGCAGCCATGCCAGGTATGCGGATAGACGCACAGGATGTTGCTGGGCGCGCTGGATAATCACCTCGGACAATCGGTAGTTGAGTACGGTAGGTTCCGCCGTGTCGTCATCCAACAGGCTCCGCCGACAAAGGCAGTACCAGTCCATGTCCAGGGTTGTCCAATACAGAGTGCGGCCGCAGAGACAGCGCTCCCGTAGCTGGGTGCGATGCCGAGGGCAGACCGTCACCCAAGGTAAAGTCCAGTACGCGGCATGATGCCCGCGCTCCACAAGGCATCGAGGGCAGAGTCGAAGCGATGACGTACTGCGGCTGCGCCAAGGTTCCGGGATAGCCGATTTGAGCGTGTGCTGAGCCCGCAGCCACGCGGAATCGCTTGGCAGATCAAAGAACTGATCCCCAAAGTCGTTAAGGGCAGCCTGACGGGGGCTCGTGCAAAGCGCCCGTGTGAGCCATCGTGGTGTGCGGTGGCCATGAAGGCTAAACAGCCGGTGGAGAAAACCACCGATGCTTTCATCCATGGCTGGCCTAGGGCGAAGAGGTAGGGCGGAACGCTTAAACATGAGCCGGTCTCCCCCGTGTCTGGGCGCGGAGCGCGCCCTGTTCAAAGGGCTCGCCCTGTCGGTCCAAACGACGGAAAACGAAATCGCGACTGAATGGATTGAGCGCGCCTGTGCCTTGCGGCCAAATCTCGGCTTCAAAGGCTTGTGCCAGCTCCTGCCGGCGGATTTCGTTCAGGGACTGCTCGAAGGCCAAGCGGATCGCGCTGATCAACAACTTTTTCAGGTAGGCCACGCGGCCATCGGTGGCGAAGTACACCCGGCATGCCAGGCTTTCCCAGCTTTCCGAACCGATGGAAAACGGAATTGGCATGCAGCTGGCCAGGGTGTAGAACAGGTCCAGGCATTCCTGCTCGACGCTTTTATCCGGGTTCTGCCCCAGCTCCATCCGCATCTGCCGGGAAAAGCGGCGGCGTAACTGCTCGTTGACCCGCAGCAGGTTCTCCACGCGAGGCAGCCCCAGCAGGACGGTCGGGACTTGCAGGTTATCCAGCAGACTCTTGATCCAGTCTCCGACCAGGTACTGGGTTGGCGACTGCCCCCTGTCCTGGATGTGGTTGGCTTCGTCAATCAGCAGTAGCTCGACGCCAACGCCCTTGGCTAAGCGTGCGACGCGAGCCGTCTTGGCAGAGCCTGTCCCCTGGCCGGGTTGTGGATCGCCCAACCGGGTCAGCATGACTTCCGCCACGCCGCCGATGGTGGCCGCTGGAGGAATCGAGACATACAGCACCGGCTGCACATCGCGTTCGGGCAGAACGACACGCGGGTACTTCTGGCAGATGAGCTGACAAAGCGTGGTCTTGCCGGTGCCGGATTCCCCGGTGATCAGCAGGTTCTGGATCATTGCGCCGGAACGATACAGCTGTAGGGCGCGCTCGACTTCCTCGAATGCCGACATGAAGGGTGGGAAGTTCAGGTGTTCCTGACTGAACTGGCTGAGCGCCATGAATTCCTGATGGATCATTTCCAGTCCTTTCGCGATGGGAGCTTGAAGGAGGGAATCAGCTTCGGCGCCAGCGGCGACGCAGGGTTGGCGATAGGTTGCTGCGATTTGAGTTGCCGTTTGGGTTTGGGCGCGGACATTCGGGCTTCAGGCTGGTCGCTGTTTGCACCCGAGAGCCGGGCGGCACGTTTGCGCTTGCCGAGCTTGCGGCTTTGCACCAGCGCATCGACCTCCTGCATCAATTGATGACGCGCTTCCGCCAGCCGCTGTGGATTAGCAGCCTTCTTGCCTTGTTCCCTGAGCATCTTGCGAATGGTCTTGTGCTGGAACTCGGTGAGCCCCTTCGCGTAATCAGGATCGGCAGCAGCAATAGTGAGTGGGTGTTCGGCTTTGGGTGGCCAAGCCAGTATGGAGCCCAGATCGCAGGGGTCATACACCACCCGTATAGGCGTACCGCTTCCCCAGGTACGCAGAATTGGCTCCAGCTCAGGTCCTGCGTAACGGATACCCATCAGGAACAGCCCTTCCTGATTCAGCTTGCGAACTTCAGCTTTGCCTATGCGGGTGCGCAGGTCTTCCAGGGTTCCCGGCAACTGCGGTGTCATGCGTTGCAGACCGTCATGCCATTTGGCCCATGGCGTCGTGCCGATGCCCCGATGCACGGTCTGGGCATACACATCCAACAGCCACTTTTCGAAGAGGTGGGTAAATTCACCGAGCGTCAGGACAGCATGCTTCTGTGGGTCGTAGTCCCCGCGCTCGGTGAAGCGCGCCAGACTGGTGCCGGGCATTTGGTGCGTGAAGTAGTAATTGACGGTCTTGAGAAAGCGTTCGATGACGCCTTTGAAACGAGGCTGACGTTTGGGACAAAATTGCAGCCCGATACCAAGGTCCAGCGCGATGGCTTCCAGGGTCGTGCCAAGAAACTCCAGCCCGTTGTCGCAGATCAGTTCTTGCATCACTCCATAGCAAGGCCAACGATGCTCGACAATAACCGCTGGGACTGCGGGCTTTGCCGCCTTCTTCGGCAGGATGGCATGGCGCAAGGCCCCAACTACCGCTTCCACCGAAGGTGGGCCAAAGCTGATGAAGTATCCGACCGGGAAACGGCTATAGACATCAATCAGAATGGTCAGGGTCGGGCGACCAAGGGGTAACTGGTAAAAGTCATCGATCAGGAACAAGTCGAGAGGGGTGTGATCCACTTCGACCCGTTGCAGGATGTGCTCTACGACGGGGCCATTTTTGAAGATATGGAAGCGTCGATCAGCAGCATTCTTGCCATATTTCAGCGCGGTGAGATCGTAGGCATCAATCCGGCTGAACATGCGGTAGACGGTGCGTCGTGAAGGCATGACCAAGCGGTTCTCGTTAAACCGGAGCCGGTTTTCCTGAGCTACCTTCATTTGCAGCCGATCATATACATTCCCTCCTGTCGCAGCAGGAGTGGATGCAAAGGCTTCCTGTGCGGCCTCGGAAAAGAGCTCCAGCAGCTTGTCAGGCTGGCGTAGTGCGTGGGTGCCGCGCAGGTCATAACGGGGGATCAGCGCGCGTATATCCTGTGCATTGCGAAATCGGCTCAGCCAGCGGTAGAGGGATGAAGGGGATGGTGGCTTTGGGTCACCCAGTTGCTGCGCAATCTGCGTAATGATGGGGGCCAGGCTTTGTGGGGTCAGAACATAGCTGCCTTGTTCTTTCAGGCCTTCCAGATACGCCATGCGGCGCTTGGTTTCCTTTTGCAGATGAGGGGGTAAGTCCGCCAGCGGGCGGCTGTAGCTACGCACCTGTTTCTTGGCGAGTGCATGCTCTGGCACGGCTATCTGCCCTTCGCTGTATGCGGACAACAGCGCATCAAATGCGCAGATGAGGGTGTGCCCATCCGTCTCCCTGCGCACGATGGCTTGTTGTTGTGGCGTCAGGCGCTCGATGATGTGGGGGACACCATTCCATTCAAAAGCCATATTTTGGCGCAATGCGAAACCACTCATGATCGCTCTCCATGCTCAGGGTAACCGGGGTATCGAAATTGACGGGCTCAGACAGGTCGCATTGCAGCCAGCCATCCAGTAACAAGCCGAATGGCTCCACGCCATGCATAGTTAGCGCATGGCTTGCTGCATCTAGCGTCATGGGGAAACCGCCGGCCAACGACTCCATCGCGGTACGGCTTTGCATGAACGACACGACGCGCATGGAGGCGTGCTGATAAATCCATTTCAGGTTGTCGAGCCGGGGTTGCTGCCGAAGGTCTGCTTCGCTCAAGACCAGGAAGGTTTGGCCCGTTCGTCCCAGCTCTGCCGCGACACAATCGAGCTTGTGGCGTACATCGGGCTGCTGAAGGCTGCGGGCGGGCTTGATTTCAACCAGTACGCGCCGGCCGTCGTGAAGATCGAGGACAAAATCCGGTGTATAGCGCCGCAGCTTGTTGCCATCGGGGAAGTAGATGCGCTCGGGCTGCTCCGCGAAGCTTTCAACCAGCGGGGATGTCTCGAACAGGTAGATGGCATCCCGCTCAAGCAAGCCTTCGTAGTGCACCAGACGGCCGGTTTTACGGCTGGGGAATTTGCCGCGCATGATCCCGCCTGTGGAGTGGATCACCTCTCGGGAGCGCTGGTGGACCAGGCCACCTGGGGAACGATTGAGTAACTGACGTTTGAGTGAAATGGCAGGCATGACTGCTCCTCCTACGTGGGCAAGGGGCAGCAACGGCCACTTACCCACCGAAAAGGGTCGAATATCACCGATTTCGGGCGTAACAACGCCCTGCTGACGGAGTTATTCCGGCAGGCAAACGGTGAGTGGGGATGAGCAGTGGCTTGACGTTGGCGGGAGCTGTGCAGATACTTGAGTTGACTAGACTGTGGTATCAGCTGATGCCACCAAGCGGGGCCACTGAAAAGTTGGCTCCGTTTTTACATTCTGGCGTCCTCCCTCTTTCGGCGTTTCAAGCGCCTGGCCGGTACGGGTACCGCTTCGATCAAGACCTCTTTCATCGCGAGAATTTCGCGAATCATGCGGACTTGCGCAGGGTGCAGCGTAGCCAATCGCTGCTTCATGTCCGCCACCAACTGGTAAACCTCCGGCGGCGCATCCACATCAAGTACCAATTTACGCTCGGAAGCCGCAACGGCTTCTTGCAGCCTGAGCTGGTCATTCTCAGATAGGTTCAGGGCCGAGATCATCTTTGCGATGAACTCAGCAGGGGGCGGGCCTTTGAGACCAACTTCCAATGCGGACACATAGCTTTGCCCACAGCCGAGCAAGTCGGCTAATTCCGTTTGGCTGATGCGTTTACGCAACCGCAGCTCATGCAGAAAGTTGGAAAATGGACTCATGTTCAATTGCCGAAGCCGGTGGTATCAAACCACAGGCTAGGCCGGTGAAAATCCAGTGTCAAAGAGGATGTTTGCTGCGCAAGTAGAGTTTGAAATCATTTTGAAATCAGCATGTTGAGTGATTTTTGTTGTTTTTCATGCTGTTACGTGAGCATGGTTTTGCTGAGAAAATTTTTGGGCAAAATGCAACAATGCTTGGTTTTCGCGTCATCATATGCCTTGACCAACACCACTTTGGTCGAAAAAGGATTTCTAACCTGATAGCCGCACAATGCCGCATGTAGTACGGGTAAAATTTGGCCGCAGTGCTAAATAATTTCTTACATCTGAAAAGAAAAACATGTCTGCCTTACAAAATCTTCTCGCTTCCTTCCGCAATGCCGCCGTCACTGAGCGTGAGAAAGGCACCTACTTTGAAGAATTGATCATCTGCTATCTCAAGAACGAGGCCACTTACCGCGATCTCTACAGCGATGTGTGGACGTTTGCCGAGTGGGCTGAGCAGTATGGTCACGGCTGGAACAAGAAGGATACCGGCATCGACTTGGTAGCCAGGACGACAGAAGGTGAGTATCACGCCATACAGTGCAAGTTCTACGCCGAAGACTACAAAGTCCAAAAGTCAGACATCGACAGTTTCTTTACCGCCTCGGGCAAGCACCCTTTCAGTCGTCGACTGATCGTTACCACCACTAATAACTGGGGGCCAAATGCGGAAGATGCGCTGATTGGTCAGCAGCCCCCCGTTACCAAGTTGGACCTGCAGGCACTGGAAGACAGCCAGATTGATTGGAGCCAGTATGCTTCCAAGCAGGCCGTCGTCCTCAAACCCAAAAAGCAGCTGCGCGATCACCAAATTCGCGCCTTGGCCCGAGTCGAAGCTGGCTTGGCCACAGCAGAGCGTGGCAAGCTCATCATGGCGTGCGGCACAGGTAAAACCTTTACCAGCCTGAAAATCGCGGAAAAGCTGGTTGGGGCAGGCAAGCGAGTGTTGTTCTTGGTTCCAAGCCTTTCTTTGCTATCGCAAACTCTCACCGAGTGGACTCAGGAAAGTGACACCCCACTCCATAGTTTTGCGGTGTGCTCGGATAGCGATGTCGGCAAGAGGCGTAAGAAAGACGACGATGTCGTGCAGACTCTTGCCCATGAGCTGCGCTACCCGGCGACAACCGATGCTGCCAGGTTGGCCACGGAAATGGCCAAGCGTCACGATAACGAGCATATGAGCGTGGTGTTCAGCACCTATCATTCCATCGACGTGATTAGTCGTGCTCAGTTGGAGCATGGACTGGCCGATTTTGATCTGATCATTTGCGATGAAGCGCACCGCACAACGGGCGCGACCTTTGACGGCGAAGAAGAAAGCGCCTTTGTTCGCGTGCACGACGGCGCTTACATTCGCGCTGCCAAGCGTCTTTACATGACCGCGACCCCACGCATTTATGGCGATAGCGCCAAAGTCACGGCGGAAAAGGGCGATGTCACTCTGTGCTCGATGGATGACGATACCCTGTTCGGTAAAGAGTTGTTCGTCATTACTTTCAGCGAGGCGGTCAAAGCAGGACTGCTGGTGGATTACAAAGTGCTGGTGCTGGCGATGGATGAGGCCCACATCAGCCGAAGCCTGCAAAACCTGCTGAAGGATGATGACAACCAAATCAAGGTGGAAGATGCCGCCAAGATAGTGGGTTGCTGGAAGGCGCTATCCAAGCAAGACACCCGTGAAGACCTGGGGGACGACGCGGCCGCCATGCGTCGCGCGGTAGCTTTCTGCCAAGTGATCGAGTACCAGAGCAACGCCAAGACTCACAAAATCAGCTCCAAGAAAATTGCCGACATGTTTTCGGCCGTGGTGGAGGAGTATAAGGCCAGCAATCCTGATGAAGATTGCGCCACGCTCATGTGCGAGGCCGACCACATTGATGGCGGTATGAATGCCGGCGAGAAGGAAAGCAAGCTGGCATGGCTTAAATCCCCGGTGCCGGACGATACCTGCCGTATCCTCAGCAACGTGCGTTGTTTGTCCGAAGGGGTGGATGTGCCTGCGCTGGATGCCGTGCTTTTCCTGACGCCGCGCAGCTCGCAGGTGGACGTGGTGCAGTCTGTTGGCCGCGTGATGCGCTTGGCAGAAGGAAAGAAGCGCGGTTATGTGATTCTGCCGGTGGTGATCCCCGCTGGTATGGCACCGGATGAAGCGCTGAACGATAATAAGACCTACAAGGTGGTATGGCAGGTGTTGCAGGCGCTGCGTTCACACGATGATCGCTTTGACGCCATGATCAACAAGCTTGATCTGGTCGGCAATGACACTAGCAAGATGGAAGTCATCGCCGTTACCGAAAAGGTGCAGAAAAAGGCCGACAAGAACGCTGCAGCAGCCAGTCTGAGCAAGGGCAAAGGAACCTATGGCATTGGTAGTATTGCCAAGGTCGAAGACGGCCAGAACAACCCCGTACAGCAAACTCTGGAATTCGAAATCGGCGAAATCGAGCGCGCCATCTTCGCCAAGGTTGTACAAAAGTGTGGCAACCGCCACCACTGGGAAGACTGGGCCAACGACATCGCCAAGATCGCCCGCACCCATATCACCCGTATTACAGAAATCGTCAACAACGACAGTAATCACGATGAGCAGGTTGCCTTTGAAGGCCTGGTAGCCGAACTACGGGACGATCTGAACGACAGCATCACCCGCGAAGAAGTAATTGAAATGCTGGCCCAGCATCTGATTACCAAGCCAGTTTTCGATGCACTATTTGCCGATTACAGTTTTGCCAGCCATAACCCCATGTCCAAGGCCATGCAGAATGTGCTGGATCGCCTACATGAGCACCGACTGGTTAAAGAAGCCGACACGCTGGAGAAGTTCTATGCCAGCGTCAAGCTGCGCGCCGAAGGCATCGACAAAGCCGAAGGCAAGCAAAAGATCATCGTCGAGTTGTACGACAAATTCTTCCGTAATGCCTTCCCGCGCATGACCGAGCGCCTGGGCATTGTCTACACCCCGGTGGAAGTGGTGGATTTCATCATCCACAGCGTCGAGCACATCCTGCAAAGCCAGTTTGGCCAGAGCCTAGCCAGCGACGGTGTGCACATCATCGATCCGTTTACGGGCACTGGCACCTTCATTACCCGCCTGATGCAAAGCGGCATCATCTCGCCCGAGCAACTTAAAAAGAAATTCAAGGGTGAAATCCATGCCAACGAACTGGTACTGCTGGCTTATTACATCGCCGCCATCAATATCGAGGCGGTGTACCACGGTATTGTCGGGGGCGACTACGTGCCGTTTGACGGCATTTGCCTTACCGACACCTTCCAGATGTATGAAAAGGAGGACCTGGTAGACCAAGTGCTGTTCCAGAACAGCGCTCGCCGAAAACGGCAAAAGGCGCTGGATATCCGCGTCATCATCGGAAACCCGCCGTACTCCAAAGGACAGGGGGAGGCAAACGATAATAATGCAAATCTTGCCTACCCCTGTCTGGATGCAAAAATCCGGGACACCTATGCAGCACGATCAAACGGACAAAACAAGAACGGGCTTTATAACAATTATGTTCGTGCTATTCGCTGGGCCAGTGATCGCATAGGTGACAGCGGCATTATCGGATTTGTTACCAACGGCGGCTGGATTGATGGCATTGCAGAGTCAGGTATCCGGCGTTGTCTGGTAGATGAGTTCTCCAGCCTGTATGTTTTCCATCTGCGTGGGAATCAATACACATCAGGCGATCGTTCCCGACGTGAGGGAGGCAAGATTTTCGGCAGTGGTAGTCGTGCCCCCATTGCCATTTCTCTGCTAGTGAAGAACCCCGCAGCCAGCCAGCTGGGGACCGTCCACTTCCACGACATTGGTGACTACCTTAGTCGAGAAGAAAAGCTAGAACGTATCAGCCGCCTGTGCAGTGTGGCAGGTATCACCGAAGCCCAGGGCTGGCAGTTCATCACTCCAGATGAGCATGGCGATTGGTTGAAGCAGCGGGATAGCAGCGTGGATGGTTTCATTTCCTTGGGTGACAAACGCGATGATACGGCTCTCACCCTGTTTGCCAACTATTCGTCTGGCGTAAAGACTCAGCGTGATGCTTGGTGCTTCAATGCCAGCAAGAGTCAGGCCGCTGAGAACATTGAACGCATGATTAGCTTTTACAATACGGAGTTGAAAAGATTTAATCAGGGTCGGGAAGAACTAAGCAAAAAAGAGCGGGAAACTATATTGGATAGTGTTATTAATAATGACCCAACTAAGATCAGTTGGACACGCGCACTGAAACAGGAGCTTGCGAAAGGCCGGACTTTATCGTTCGATTCCGGAAGTGTTGTAACTGGCTTGTATCGTCCATTTTTTAAGCAAGGAATGTATTACAGTCGAAAACTGAACGAGATGGTATACCAGATGCCACGGATCTTCCCGAATGATGCAGCAAAAAATCTGGTGATTGCTGTTTCGGCTCCAGGATTCACTACTGGGTTTTGTGCACTGATGGCAGATGTTCCGCCTGAGCTGTGCGTAGCTGCAATGAAGGGGGGGACTCAATGTTTCCCTCTATATTTGTACGATGAGGATGATAAGCCTGCAAGTTTCGTACCTGAGCAGCAAGGTCTGTTCGACACTAAGCCAGTCACAGCGACAAGTGTTGGCGGCATCCGTCGCGACGCTATTACCGATGAAGGCTTGGCGCATTTCGTGGCTGCTTATCCGGGCGAATCTATCAGCAAGGAAGATATCTTCTATTACGTTTACGGCTTGCTACACTCACCGGATTACCGCGAGCGCTTTGCCGATAACCTCGGCAAAGAGCTGCCGCGCATTCCGTGTGTAAAAGGTGCCGCCAACTTCTGGGCCTTTAGCCAGGCTGGTCGTAAGTTGGCCGAGTTGCATCTGAACTATGAGACCGTACCCATGTACGAGGGGGTCAAGGTGGATACCGGGGGCAAGCCTCTGATGGCTGCCGACTATCGTGTAGAGCAGATGAAGTACGGCAAGAAGGGCAAGGACAAAGACCTTACCACGCTGCACTACAACAGCCGAATTACCGTCACGAGCATTCCGTTAGAAGCTTATGAGTATGTGGTTAATGGTAAGCCGGCATTGAACTGGGTGGTTGAGCGCCAGTGCGTGAAGCGCGATAAGGATAGCGGCATCGTCAACGACGCCAACGATTGGGCCATCGAGACGATGAATAACCCTCGCTACCCGTTGGAGCTGTTCTTGCGTGTGATTACCGTTAGCTTGGAAACCATGAAGATCGTAAAGGCGCTGCCACCGCTAGACCTTTGAATGGGATTGAAGTTGGTAGTGCCAGAGCTAAAGTAGCTTTAACGAAAAAACCCACCGAAGTCATCCGGTGGGTTTTTCATTATCTATGTCAGCATTTTTTCACTAACCTGACACAAATTTCACTTTGAGTGTCACCCTACAGAATCAAACATCAATATTCCGCGCAATCAGCGCATTGCCTTCGATGAACTGCCTGCGTGGCTCCACCTCGTCGCCCATCAGGGTGGTGAACACGTCGTCCGCGCCCATCACGTCTTCGATGCGTACCTTGAGCAGGCGGCGCACGGCTGGGTCCATGGTGGTTTCCCACAGCTGTTCCGGGTTCATCTCGCCCAGGCCTTTGTAGCGCTGGATGTTCATGCCCTTTTTCACTTCGGCCAGCAGCCAGTCCAGCGCTTCGCCGAACTCGTTTACCGGCTTGACGGTTTCGCCGCGTTTGACGTGGGCGCCTTCGCGCAGCAGGCCGCCCAGCAGGCTGCCGGTTTTCTTCAGCTCTGCGTAGTCGCCGCTGTCCAGGAAGTTTTGGTCCAGCACCGTCACCAGCACGTTGCCGTGCAGTTTGCGGATGATCTTGATCAGGTGGCCGTCGTTCTTTTCGTCGCGCAGCAGTTGCAGGTCTATGGTTTCGGCCGGCAGGTGCTTGGAGAGCTCCGCCACGGTGTGGTCGGCCTGTTGCTGGCTTTCCAGCGACAGCGGGCCGGTTTTGAGCATGGCTTCCAGCACCAGCGGGTCGATCACGCGGCTTTCGCGTTCCATCACCGCGCGGGCCAGCAGGAACTGGCGGGCGATTTCGCCCAGGGTTTCGCCGGACAGCGGGGCGGCGCCCTCGGCCGGGACTAGCTCGGCTTTTTCCAGCGCCAGCTGCAGCAGGTATTGGTTGAGTTCGCCGTCGTCTTTCAGATAGCGTTCCTGCTTGCCGTGCTTGGCCTTGTACAGCGGCGGCTGGGCGATGTAGATGTGGCCGCGTTCTACCAGCTCGGTCATCTGGCGGTAGAAGAAGGTGAGCAGCAGGGTGCGGATGTGCGCGCCGTCCACGTCGGCGTCGGTCATGATGATGATGCGGTGGTAGCGCAGCTTGTCCGGGTTGTATTCGTCCTTGCCGATGCCGCAGCCCATGGCGGTGATCAGGGTGGCCACTTCCTGGCTTTGCAGCATCTTGTCGAAGCGGGCGCGTTCCACGTTGAGGATCTTGCCCTTCAGCGGCAGGATGGCCTGGAACTTGCGGTCGCGGCCTTGCTTGGCGGAGCCGCCGGCGGAGTCACCCTCCACCAGGTACAGTTCGCACAGGCTGGGGTCTTTTTCCTGGCAGTCCGCCAGCTTGCCGGGCAGGCCCAGGCCGTCCATCACGCCTTTGCGGCGGGTGATTTCGCGGGCCTTGCGCGCGGCTTCGCGGGCGCGGGCGGCTTCCACAATCTTGCCGCAGATGATCTTGGCGTCGTTGGGGTTTTCCAGCAGGTAGGTTTTCAGTGCTTCGCTGATCACTTCGTTCACTACCGGGCCGATTTCGCCGGATACCAGTTTGTCTTTGGTCTGGCTGGAGAACTTGGGGTCCGGCAGCTTGACCGACAGCACGCAGGTGAGGCCTTCGCGCATGTCGTCGCCGGTGGTGTCCACCTTGGCCTTCTTGGCCACTTCGCTCTCTTCGATAAACTGGTTCAGCGTGCGGGTCATCACCTGGCGCAGCGCGGTCATGTGGGTGCCGCCGTCGCGCTGGGGGATGTTGTTGGTGAAGCACTGGACGTTCTCTTGATAGGAGTCGTTCCACTGCATGGCCACTTCCACGCTCATGCCGTCTTTTTCGCCAAAACCGTAAAACACCTTGGGGTGCAGCACGTTCTTGTTGCGGTTCATGTATTCCACAAAGCCGGCCACGCCGCCGGAGAAGGCGAAGTTTTCTTCCTTGCCGGTGCGTTTGTCCAGCAGCTGGATGCCCACGCCCTGGTTCAGGAAGGACAGTTCGCGGATGCGCTTGGCCAGGATGTCGAAGTGGTATTCGATGTGGCCGAAGGTGTCCACGCTGGCAAAGAAGGTCACTTCCGTGCCGCGGTGGCTGGTATGGCCGGTGACGGTGAGCGGGGCCACGGCGTCGCCGCGGCGGAATTCCATCTCGTGCACCTTGCCGTCGCGCCAGATCTTGAGCTTCAGCCAGTCGGACAGCGCGTTGACCACGGATACGCCCACGCCGTGCAGGCCGCCGGAGATCTTGTAGCTGTTGCTGTCGAACTTGCCGCCTGCGTGCAGGATGGTCATGATCACTTCCGCCGCGGAGCGTCCTTCTTCCGGGTGGATGTCGGTGGGGATGCCGCGGCCGTTGTCTTCCACGGAAACGGAGTTGTCCGGATTGATGGTGACCTTGATGGTGTCGGCATGGCCGGCCAGCGCTTCGTCAATGGCGTTGTCCAGCACTTCAAACACCATGTGGTGCAGGCCGGTGCCATCGGAGGTATCGCCAATATACATGCCGGGGCGCTTGCGCACCGCATCCAGGCCTTTAAGCACCTTGATACTGTCCGCGCCGTATTCTTGTTCGCTCATACTCACACTTTCCATATGGCCGCGCCGCCGGGGTGAAACAGGCTGCGTGGCCGGTCATTCTTAAATCCGGGAGGCGGCGCTAGGCCGCCCGCTGACTCCGTTTGCTGCGTCAGATGCGCATCGGCATCACGATGTACTTGAAGTTGCTGACATCCGGAATGGTGAACAACGCGCTGCGGATGGAGTCGCCAAACGCCAGCTGCAGGGTTTCCGCCGGCAGGTTGGTCAGCACGTCCAGCAGGTAGTTGATGTTGAAGCCAATCTCCAGGCCATCGCCTTGGAAGGCGATTTCCAGTTCTTCTTCGGCTTCTTCCTGTTCGCTGTTGGTGCACAGGATGGACATCTTGCCGGGGGCCAGCACCAGGCGCACGCCGCGGAACTTCTCGTTGGCCAGAATGGCGGCGCGCTGCAGCGCGTGCAGGAATTCCAGGCGTTCGATCAGGAAGATCTTGTCGTTGTCCAGCGGGATGACGCGGTTGTAGTCCGGGAACTTGCCGTCCACCACCTTGCTGATGATGACGGTGGCGCCAAAGCTGAAGCGCACCTGGTTGGCCAGCACTTCAATCTTGATTTCGTCGTCGCTGTCTTGCAGCAGCTTGTACAGCTCGATGATGGTCTTGCGCGGCAGGATCACCTCGGCCTTGGGCAGGGTGGCGGTGACGTCGGCGCTGGCAAAGGCCAGGCGGTGGCCGTCGGTGGCCACCAGGCGCACTTGGTTGCCGTCGGTCTGCATCAGCAGGCCGTTGAGGTAGTAGCGGATGTCCTGCACGGCCATGGCGTACTGCACCTGGGAGATCAGGCGCTTGAGTTCGCGCTGACTCAGGCTGAAGCTGGCGTCGGAGGCGGTGCCCACGGACAGCAGCGGGAAGTCTTCCGCCGGCAGGGTTTGCAGGTTGAAACGGCTCTTGCCGGCCTTCAGGGTGAGGCGGCCGCCGTCCAGCTGCTCCAGCGTCACCGTGGTATTGCCCGGAATGGCGCGCAGGATGTCCTGCAGCTTCTTGGCGGAGGTGGTGAGGCGGAAGTCTTCGCCCGGCAGCTCGTCGCTGCTGGCGGTGGTGATCTGGATTTCCAGGTCGGTGGCCAGGAATCCAACCTGTCCGCCCTTCTTCTCGATCAGGACGTTGGACAGAATCGGCAGCGTGTGGCGACGCTCGACAATGCCGGTAACTGCCAGCAGGGGCTTGAGCAGGGCATCGCGTTCGGCTTGCAGGATCAGCATGTGGCGGGCTCCCAGTAGATGGTGAAGAGTCGTTTCATGGTTCGATTAATTGCGCAGCATCGCGAGCAGCGCTTCGTAGTCGTGCGCGATGTCGGCGTCGTTTTCGCGCATCTCATTAATGGTTTTGCAGGCGTGCAGCACCGTGGTGTGGTCCCGGCCGCCAAAGGCATCGCCAATATTGGGCAGCGACAGCTGGGTGAGCTCCTTGGCCAGGGCCATGGCTACCTGGCGCGGCCGGGCGATGTCGCGGCTGCGCTTTTTGCTGTGCATGTCGGACAGCTTGATCTTGTAGTACTCCGCCACCGTTTTCTGGATGGCGTCCACCGTCACCTGGCGGTTGCCGGCGGCCAGGATGTCCTTCAGCGCTTCCTTTACCAGCTCCAGCGTGATGTTCTGGTTGGTGAAGCGGGCATAGGCCACCACGCGCTTGAGCGCGCCTTCCAGCTCGCGCACGTTGGAACGCACGTTCTGGGCGATGAAGAAGGCCACGTTGTGCTCCAGCTTGATGCTGTCCGCCTCCGCCTTCTTCATTAGAATGGCCACGCGCATTTCCAGCTCCGGCGGCTGGATTTCCACGGTCAGGCCCCAGGAGAAGCGCGAAATCAGCCGCTCTTCCATCCCTTCAATCTGCTTGGGGTAGCTGTCGCAGGTCATGATGACTTGCTTGCCGCCCTCGATCAGCGCATTGAAGGCATAGAAGAATTCTTCCTGGGTGCGGTTTTTGCCGGCAAAGAACTGGATGTCGTCAATCAGCAACAGATCCAGCGAGTGGTAGTAACGCTTGAATTCGTCAAACGCCTTGTGCTGGTAGGCGCGCATGATGTCGGCCACGTAGCGTTCGGCGTGGATGTAGCGGATCTTGGCTTGCGGGTTCTTTTGGAACACATGGTTGCCGATGGCCTGGATCAAGTGAGTCTTACCCAGGCCCACGCCGCCGTAGACAAACAGCGGGTTGTAAGCCTGGTCGCCCGGATTTTCCGCAATCTGCATGGCGGCGGCGCGCGCCAGCTGGTTGCCCTTACCCGTCACCAGCGTATCGAAGGTGAAGGAGGGGTTGAGGCGCGTGCTTTCATGGCTGCCGCCAATGGCCTTGACCGCGGCCTGCTTGGCCGGGGACGGCGCAGCCGGCGCGCTGGGCGCGGTTTTGCTGGGCTCCTTGGCCTTGGGCTGGATGCTGGCAGCCGGCTGCAGCGGCCTGGCGGAAGGCGCGCCCAGACGCAGCTCCACCGGGCATTCGCCAATCAGTTCCACCGCCAGTTCCTCAATGCGGGCGAGGAAACGGTCTTTGATGAACTGCATGATGAAGCGGTTGGGCGCGAACAGCGCAATGCCTTCATCGCCGGCTTCGGCGTTGAGCGGCTTGATCCAGGTATTGAACTGTTGCGAAGACAGTTCGGCCTCCAGTCGGGCGAGGCAGGCAGGCCAGAATTGATCCAGTTCGGTCATTACATACACGCATGTGAAAGCGAAAAACCCGCTGAGCGCGCTCGGCTTGCAACAGCGGGATGGGCCGCTCGCGGCGCGGATAGGGCAGCGCGCAAGCAGCGGATGTTCGGCATGAAGCGGCCGGCAGGCTGCGGTGTGGCAAACGCGGCGGGCCTGTGGGCCCTGGATGCGTTCATTTGTTGTGCAGCCGGTCGACAGCGATAAACCCCGACATTCTAACGTTTTTTTGCAAAGTTATCCACAGGCCTGCAGAAAATTCCTCGTTGACAAAGTTGCGGATTTCGAGTCAAATCACGCGTTTATTTCCGTTTCGAAACAGGAAACCCATATCATGAAACGTACTTACCAGCCTTCCAATACCCGTCGCAAACGCACTCACGGCTTCCTGGTCCGCATGAAGACCCGTGGCGGCCGCGCTGTCATCGCCGCTCGCCGCGCCAAGGGCCGCAAGAAGCTGGCCGTCTAAGTCCTTGTGGCTTACCGCTTTCGCCGTGCGCACCGGCTGTTAAAAACGGATGAGTTCTCATCCGTTTTTAGTTTGCGGCAACAACGCAGCAATGCGTTCTTTCAGGTGTATGCCCGCCCCAACGGCCTGGACCATGCCCGCGTGGGTTTGGTTGTGGGCAAGAAGGTGGCCAAGCGGGCGGTGCGCCGAAATTACATCAAGCGCTGCGTGCGCGAGTGGTTCCGCCTGAACCAGCAGGAGCTGGGCGGCGTGGACTACGTGGTGCGAGCAAAGACGGCGTTTGCCCGCGAACAGCGCGCCGAGGCCGTCACGGCTTTGTCGGCTCTGTTTGCTAAACTGGCACGATGTCGCGCATCCTCATCCTCCTGATCCGCTTTTACCAGCTGGCTATCAGCCCGTGGCTGGCACCGCGTTGCCGCTTCCAGCCCACCTGTTCCAGCTACGCGATCGAGGCGGTGAGAAAACACGGCGCGCTGAAGGGCGGCTGTCTGGCCGCCAGACGCATCTGCCGTTGCCATCCCTGGGGCGGCAGCGGTTATGACCCGGTTCCCTGAACTTTCCGGTATCGAGAGATGGATTCCAAGCGACTGATTATCTTTGTTGTACTGTCCGTGGGCATCCTGTTTGGGTGGAATGAGTTCTTCATGCCCAAGCACACCCCGCAACAGCAAGTGGCCAAGACCGAGGCCGCGGCCGGCGCTTCCAGCGCCGCGCAGCCTGCCGATGCCAACAAGTTGACCCACGGTCAGCGCATTCGCGTCAAGACCGACCTGGTTGAAGCCGAGATCGATACCGTGGGCGGCGACCTGCGCTCGCTGTCTCTGCTGAAGCACGGCGAGGCCGAAGACCGCAACCAGCCGTTCAAGCTGTTCCAGGACAACGCCAAGCACACTTATGTGGCGCAAACCGGCCTGATCGCAGCCAGCAACCCGGCCCTGCCGACGCATAAAACCGTCTTCACTGCCGACAAGCCCAGCTACGAAATGACCGGCGACAAGCTGGAAGTGAAGCTGACTGCGCCGGACGCCAATGGCGTCAAGGTGAGCAAGGTGTACACCTTCACCAAGGGCAGCTACGAGATTGGCGTGCGTTACGACATCGTGAACGGCGGCGCCGCTCCGGTTGCACCTACCGCTTACTACCGCCTGCTGCGCGACAGCCAGGCGCCGGAAGGCGAAGGCCGTTTTGCCCACACCTACACCGGCCCGGCCGTGTTCACCTCCGAGCACAAGTTCCAGAAGGTGAGCTTTGACGATCTGGCCAAAGGCAAGGGCGACTACGCCAAGACCACCACCGACGGCTGGGTGGCCATGGTGCAGCATTACTTCATGTCCGCCTGGATTCTGCAGCCGCTGGACGGCAAGAGCGTGTGCAAGGACGACAAGTCCTGCCGCTTCGAGCTGACCCAGACCAACGGCCTGAACTCCGCCGCCGCGCTGGTTGACTATTCCGTCATCGCTCCGGGCAAGAGCCTGAGCGTGAGCGTGCCGCTGTTTGCCGGCCCGGAAGAGTACGACATCATCTCCAAGGTAGCGGACGGCATGGAGTATGCCAAGGACTTCGGCATCTTCTACATCTTCGCCTCGCCGCTGTTCTGGCTGCTGGTGAAGCTGCACGCGCTGGTGAGCAACTGGGGCTGGGCGATCATCCTGCTGACGCTGACCGTGAAGGCCGTGTTCTACCCGCTGACCGCCGCGTCCTACCGCTCCATGGCCAAGATGAAGGCCCTGGCGCCGCGCCTGGAACGGATGAAGGAGCAATACGGCGACGACCGCATGAAGTTCCAGCAGGCCGTGATGGAGATGTACAAGTCCGAGAAGGTGAATCCGCTGGGCGGCTGCTTGCCCATGCTGATCCAGATCCCGGTGTTCATCGGCCTGTATTGGTCGCTGCTGGCTTCCGTGGAGCTGCGCGAAGCGCCGTGGGTGCTGTGGTACACCGACCTGGCCCGCCCGGACCCGTACTTCATCCTGCCGGCCATCATGGCGGCCACGATGTTCCTGCAGACCTTCCTGAACCCGCCGCCGGCTGACCCGATGCAGGCGAAGATGATGAAGATCATGCCGCTGGCTTTCTCCGCGCTGTTCTTCTTCTTCCCGGCCGGCTTGGTGCTGTACTACGTGGTGAACAACGTGCTGTCCATTGCGCAGCAGTGGTTCATCAACAAGCAGATCGAAAAGAGCAACAAGGCCGCGCTGCAGTCCTAAGCGCCGCTGGCATTGCTGAACAAACCCGGCCCCTGGCCGGGTTTTTTGCTGGATAATCTGGGAAAAGATCTCAAAACAATTCGCCACGAACCCCACGAAAGAACACGAACGCGAATCGCCTCCGAGGCGGCGCAGGGACGGCTTCCGGCCTGCGATCGTTCTTTCGTGTCCTTTCGTGGATTTCGTGGCTAAAAATCCAAGGAATGGCAATGAACCTCAGTTACACCCCCGCCACCATCTGCGCCATCGCCACCGCCCCCGGCCGCGGCGGCGTCGGCGTGATCCGCGTCTCCGGCAAGGACTTGCTGCCGTTTGCGCAGGCCATCTCCCAGGGCAAGACGCCCAAGCCCCGCTACGCCACGTATACGGACTTTTATGATGCGCAGGGCCAGGCCATCGATAACGGCCTGCTGCTGTTCTTCCCCGGCCCCAACAGCTTCACCGGCGAAGACGTGCTGGAGCTGCAGGGCCACGGCGGGCCTGTGGTGATGAAGATGCTGCTGGCGCGCTGCGTGGAGCTGGGCGCGCGGCTGGCGGAGCCGGGCGAATTCACCAAGCGGGCCTTCCTCAACGACAAGCTGGACCTGGCGCAGGCCGAAAGCGTAGCGGACCTGATCGACGCCAGCAGCGAAACTGCGGCCCGCAGCGCGCTGAAGTCGTTGAAGGGCGCGTTCTCGCGCCAGGTGCACGGCCTGGTGGACGAGCTGATCAATCTGCGCATGCTGGTGGAAGCCACGCTGGACTTCCCGGAAGAAGAGATCGATTTCCTCAAGCAGGCCGATGCGATCGGCCGCCTGCGCCGCTTGCGGGCCACCCTGGTGGACGTGCAGGCCACCGCCAAGCAGGGCGCCATCCTGCGCGAGGGCATGCACGTGGTGCTGGTGGGCCAGCCCAATGTCGGCAAGTCCAGCCTGATGAACGCGCTGGCCGGCGACGACATCGCCATCGTCACCGATATCGCCGGCACCACCCGCGACACGGTGCGCGAGGAAATCGTCATCGACGGCGTGCCGGTGCACATCATCGACACCGCCGGCCTGCGCGAAACCGACGACGTGGTGGAGAAGATAGGCATCGAGCGCACCTGGCAGGCGGTGGAGCGCGCCGACCTGGCGCTGGTGCTGACCGATAGCCGCCACGGCCTGACCGAAGAGGTGCAAGCCATCCTGGCGCGCATCCCGGCCGGCCTGCCGCGCGTGCACGTCTTCAACAAGGTGGACCTGACCGAGGAGCCGGCCGGCATCGCCGACGAAGACGGCCACCCGCTGGTGCGCCTGTCCGCCAAGACGCATCAGGGCGTGGACCTGCTCAAGGCCAAGCTGCTGGAAATGATAGGCTTCAGCGGCGCCGACGAAGGCGTGTTCCTGGCCCGCCAGCGCCACCTGGACGCCATCGCCCGCGCCGCCGACCACCTGGAGCAGGCCGAAGCGGACTGGGAACAGGTGGAAATCTTCGCCGAAGAACTGCGCATGGCGCAAAACGCCTTGTCCGAGATTACCGGTGCTTTCTCCGCCGATGACCTCTTGGGTGTGATCTTCTCCCGCTTTTGTATTGGCAAGTAAGGCCGTAGGGCGGAAGCCCGGCCAAGCCGGGCGTTCCGCCGCTGTTGACCATGACGGAGCGCGGCTGATCGCCCCGTCGGGGCATCCTCCCTACCGAGCTGGTCATGATCTTCTTCGCGCTTTTGCATCGACCCGTAGGGCGGAAGCCCGGCCAGGCCGGGCGTTCCGCCGCTGTTGACCATGACGGGGCGCGGCGGATCGCCCCACCGGGGCATCCGCCCTACCGAACTCGGCGTGTCTTCTCGCGTTTTTGCATCGACCCGTAGGGCGGAAGCCCGGCCAGGCCGGGCGCTCCACTGCTGTTGACCATGACGGAGCGCGGCGGATCGCCCCGACGGGGCATCCGCCCTACCGAACTCGGCGTGATCTTCTCCCGCTTTTGCATCGACCCGTAGGGCGGAAGCGCGGCCTGGCCGGGCGCTCCACTGCTGTTGACCATGACGGGGCGCGGCGGATCGCCCCGTTGGGGCATCCGCCCTACCGAGCTGGGCATGACCTTCTTCGCGCTTTTGCATCGACCCGTAGGGCGGAAGCCCTGCTGTGCAGGGCGTTCCGCCATTGTCTGTCGGTCTTTTCCGTGGAATGTCTAGATCAAGCCAGGGCGACGAGGGGCGACTGCGGCTTGGGGCCGTCAACCGGGGTAAAGACCACCTGACCAGCCTGGCGCAGGGCATCCAGCCGCCAGAACAGGAAATTGTCCGGCACCAGCCCAGAATGGGTTCCCATGACCTCTCCCACCACGCGGCTGGCCGATTGAGGCGAGCGGGAAAGCCTGGCCAGCAGCAGCGGGTCCAGATGGTCCAGCGGGTATTGGATGATGCCGCCGTCCGAGGCGGTTTCGCGCCAGCCGGCCTCGCGCGTTTTCCAGTGCGCCCATTGCGTGGCCAGCGAGGCGCGCGCGGCGGGGTCCAGCTCCACCGGCTTGATATCCAACAAGGCTTCCGGCGGGCACATCGCCACTGCGTAATGCCCTTCATGCTGGAAAGCCACCTGGCCCGTGATGTCCGCTGCCAGCAGCGGCGTGGCGGGCGCGGCCACGCTGGCGGCCATGGCCAGCATTAGTCGGTCGTGCGCGTTGTTGCCTATCCAGATCACCAGCGGCGCCGGCGCTTGCAGCGCCTCCAGCAACTGGCCGTGGCACTCCGCCTGGTGCAGCAGCAGCGGCGTTTCGTACTCTTCCGCTTCATACCACCACTGCGCGGCCCATAGGCGCTTGAGCCAGGCGATGCGCTGGCGCGGCATGGCCGCATCGGCGTCGGCCAGCTCCCCAATGCGGAAGTCTTCCATCATGGCGGTGATCGGCTGGGACAAGCCAAGCAGCCGGTTGCGTTGCTTCAGGTTGCCGGCGGCGCTGTCGCCCCAGCATAAGTGGCGAAGAGGTGTCATCATCAATGTCGATTGGATACAAACCGACCCAAGCATACCGTTGCTGATGGCTGGCGTGAGGGGTTTTACGCGGGGTTTACTCTGCTCAAAATTTGTCTTTGTGAAAAGTTATCGTCAATCGACTGGGCGCGCAGGGAACTCAGTTTACTGAGGCGTTCAGCGGATGTTCTTGCTTGGTCTGTACGGCGTCTGTAACGGTCGAAGTATTGAGGGCATCTTGAACGATTCTCCCCTGCTCCAGCACCACCACGCGCTCGGCCATGGCGATGGTTTCCGGCCGGTGCGCCACCAGCAGCCGCGTCATGGCGATGTCGCGCACCGCGGCGTTGACCAGTTTTTCGTTCCACACATCTAGATGACTGGTGGCTTCATCCAGCACTAGCAGCTTGGGCTGCTTGTATAGCGCGCGCGCCAGCAGGATGCGCTGCTTCTGGCCGCCGGACAAGCCTGAGCCGATGTCGCCGCACAGCGTGTTGTAGGCCATAGGCATGGCGATGATTTCGTCGTGGATGGCGGCCAACTTGGCGCATTGATAAATGCGGCGCACATCAGGTTGGGGATCGAAGAAGCAGATATTGTCGCCGATGGAACCGGCGAATAGCTGATCGTCCTGCATCACCGTGCCCAGCAGCTGGCGGTAATTGGCTAGGCCAAGCTGTTTCAGCGGGATGCCACCGACCAGCACCTCCCCTTCACTGGGCTCCAGCAGGCCCAGCATCAATTTAAGCAAGGTGGTTTTGCCGCAACCAGAGGCCCCGGTGATGGCCAGGCATTGGCCGGCAGGCACGATCAAATTGAGATCTTGCAGTACATAGGGCTCGCCGTCGGAGTAGCGGAAGGAGACATTGCGTATTTCTATCGCCGGCTGCACCTGTTCCGGGTCGACTTCCACATCACTGTATTCGGGCTCTGGCGTCGCCATCAAAATATCGGCCAGCCGTTCGCCATGCAGACGCAGCATACGGAGTTCGAACAGCTTGTCGATGAGGGAGGAGATGCGCTGGCTGAATTGGTCTTTGTAGCTCAGAAAGGCGATCAGCATGCCGACGGAAAACTGGTGGTCTAGTACGGCCAATGCGGCCAGCCATACCACAATGACGCGTTCCGCGTTGAATAGTAGGGAGTTGACTGTTTGAAAAGAGATAGTCAATCGAGCAATGGTCAAGTCGGCGTTGAACTGATCGGCCAGCATGTTCATCCACAAAATGCGGCGGGATTCCTGGCGGCCAAATAGTCGAATGCTTTGCGCGCCACGCGCCGACTCGATGAAATGGGTATTTTGCCGTGCGGCATGCATGATTTGCTCCGCCGTGGCCTCGCGCAGGCCTCTGAAAATGGACCAGCGAAGCATGGTGTACAAGGAAACGGCAATTAGGCTGACGACCGACAACTTGGCGTTATAGAGCAGCATGACGCCAAGCGTAGCGAGCGCCAGTAAGCCATCGATCGAGCCCCCGACAAATTGGGTGGTCAGACTGCGTTGTATGGTTTGGATCGCGCCAAAGCGAGAGACAATATCGCCTAGATGACGTTTCTCGAACCAGGCGAGCGGCAACTTCATCAAATGGGCGAAGGCGTTGCCAAACCATTGGAAATTGAGACTAGTGGCCAGGGCTGTGGTGGCCCAAGATCGGACGGCTTCAATCGCGGATTGCAGCAGCACCAGTAGCAGGAAGCCGATACCGAGCACCGTGATCAAATTGCGATCCGCTGCCAGCAAGGCCTCATCCACCACCCATTGCAGATAGAAGGGTGCCGCCAACACGCATACCTGCAGCGCCAGCCCTAGCAATAGCAGCTGTGTCACGCCACGCCCCAAGCCGTCGACTCGGCCCATCAGCGCGAGCAAACTCACGTGCTGTCTTTCCTCCATCGGCGTGAACTCGTGCCCCGGAGCCAACTCCAGCGCGACGCCGGTGAAGTGTTTGGCGGTTTCTTCCAGCGACAGTTTTCTTTCACCGACGGCTGGATCATGAATGATAAGGTGCTTGGCGGTGACGCGCTTCAACACCACGAAGTGATTCATATCCCAGTGCAGCACGCAGGGCAGCTTCAACTGTGGCAAGAATGGCATGTCAAGCTTCAATGGCCGGGTTTGTAGGCCCAAACCCTGAGCCATGCCGATCAGACTTTTCAGCGTCGTGCCCTTGCGCGAAACGGCGAAGCGGCGACGCATATTGGTCAGATCGATATGGTGTCCCCAATAGCTGGCGATCATGGCAAGACAGGCCAGTCCGCATTCTGCCGCTTCAGTTTGCAGCAGTAGGGGGAGACGGCGTCGGCTGAAAAATTGGAGCACTGGGTGCTGTAGGGCCATATCAAACCTTTCCGCTGATGCTGAACAGAGGCTCCAACACCCACTCATACAGCTTGCGCTGCTCTAGTAGTATGCTTGCATCCAGTGCCATACCTGCTTTTAGGGGTTGTTGCTGGCCATAGGTTTTCACCGATTGGTTTTGTAGCCGGACGCGTATTCGATAGAGCGGCTCAGTCGCATTGCTGCCCATGGGTAGCTCATCCTTGGTCATGGGGCTATGCGACACCTCCCGGATCACACCTTGAAACTGGCCGAACTTCTGAAAAGGGTAGGCTTGATAGCGGATTTGCACGATTTGGCCTGGTTTGGCGAAACCCGCGGCGCGTGAAGGCGCATATAGTTCCGCTTCGAGCGGTGAGCCGATAGGAGACAGATTAGCCAAGGACATGCTGCTCGATACGGTTTGCCCTGCCTGCGTGGCGATGCCGCTGACGATGCCGGCCTGCGTGGCGCGGATCAGCGTCGTGCGTTTAGCTTCGTTTTCGGTGAGGTCTTGTTCGGCTGCGTCGACATTGCGCTGGGCGGCAGCCTCGTCGCGACGTATCTGGAAGCGCAAATCATTCAAATCTTGCGCCGCAGTATCCCGGTCGTTTTCTGTCGATGCCTTGGCGCGCTGAAGGTCGGCAAGCTTGGCTTGCTGGTCTATCAGCTCCGCTTGCTTGTCTTGCAAGGCCGCCGCAGAAATAAAGTGCGATGATAGCAACTTGTCATTTCGCTCAACAGCCTGCTCCGCTAGTTTGATGCGGCCTTTTTGCAGCATCACTTGCTCATCGATACGCTGGATTTCGCTGCCGAGATCTTTCAGTCTGCGTTGCTGAGCATTGATTTTCTGTTCCATTTGATGATGCAGCAGTCCCGTTTCATTTTGCAGGCTGTCACGTCTCGCCTGCAGCAGGGCGCTAATTGTGCTAGCAGTATCGCCGTGTGTTGCGCTGACCCGCTCATTCGCCAGAACAAACAGTACATCGCCTGTATGTACCTGTTGTCCTTCTTTTGCTTTTACCGCGATTACGATGCCAGGTTGTAGTGACTGAAGCCGAATCAACCCTTGGAGTGGCATTAGGACGCCATTAACTTGCTCTTTTCTAGTGTAACTCGCGAAAGAAAAGAGAAGAATGATGGAAATGGAGAGTAAGAAAAACGTTGCGGTTAGCCAGGCAAGACTAGTTGACCGCAATAAAATAATATTCCCATATTGGCTAACAGTCGCGTGGGATAAGGCTTGAGGGCGGAACAGAGATTGCATGGTAGTCTTAATTTGTATGTCATTGGAATCATTCTCTATCCTGGCAACATTTTTTTCAAGAAAGATAGTTGTACGAAGCAGTATCCGCTTTGAGGCGCATGGTAAGCCATTGTATTGAAAAGAGATTATTTGTAAATCAGCATTGCAAAAGTGCTGTAGAGTAGAATTTAATTAAGTATTTTGGTGCTAATAAATCATAAGTTAAAGCTACAATAATGTTTGTTATAACTTTTAATTGCAATTTAATCGCTATTTTATGATAAATAAAAAAATGACAAGTTTCGCCGTTGACAGTCAAATGTCAAAGTCATAATATGATTATGTCATTTCCAGCGCTACCCATGTGGGTAATGCAGTCTGGAGTGATAGGCACTTCATTTAGTGAAAATAGAGTAGCGACCATTTATTTTGGTCATATCACATCAAGTCAAGGAGAAATAAAATGCAAAACGAAAAGCAAGCGCAACAATTCGCACAAGATCAAGAAATCGCTGATGTTCTGGGCATTTCGGTTCTGTCTCCGCTGGAAGAAGTTTCTGTTTCTGGTGGCGCTGTTCACGTAGATTCTGGCAGCACTCATATTCATGCAAATGTCGTTGCTGAATAAGGTTGGACCAATGATTGCGTAGGGATATGCTCTGCGCATGACTTGCTTGGAGGGGCCTAACATCTATTCAGAAGTTAGGCCCTTTCATGTTTTTAGTAGCGACTAAAAGTATTTAGGCGTGCTCGGGTTTTATGGTGTTGGTGGTAATCTCAGGGATGCAAATGGAAAATCAGCCGATTGTCTTTAGCAATGAATGGTGGGATGAATTCATTCATGTTACTAAAAAACTTAGCGTTCCAGCGGTTTTTTGTAAGCCTCTAGATGCAGAGAAAATAGTTTCATACCGGCACGCTGTTGCAAACATTATTTCTGCCATTGCTAAACTACGCTCTTCTCAATATGGTTTTCGAGTCTATCTGGAGGGCCACCAACTAGGCTCATCTGAGATAGAGGATATCTATGATAATCCACCGCTAGATGGAGAGTGTGTTGTTCAATGGTGCGAGCGAGTATTTAATGATAAGAAGTTTGGGGTAATAATAAACTCCGGGGAAAAGTTTGATCAGAAATTTTCAAAAGACGTTGCTGTTTTGATGAAGCCCTTGTTTGACAAAATTGGACTTCCTCGCGATGGGATTCAATTTTCAATCTTTGTCGGAAATTACGACAAGACTCCGCTTGGGATACACCAAGATTATCGCGGTGAAAATGTCTTGCACTTACATGTTGGGCCTGGTGAAAAAACCATGTATGTGTGGGATAAGGATGAATACGGTAAGTTGACAACTGAGGGAGGGCTGCGCAAGGGGAATTTTAATGATTTAGAGCCTTATGCGCAGAGCTACCATATACAGTCTGGTGACTTATTTTTCATGCCGGAAGGCACATTCCATATTGGGGCTCAAAAAGAACTCTCCATTGCCATAACGGTGTGGCAGTACACCCACACCAATGGAAGGTTTACCCAAGAGTTATTGAATCATGTGCACAAGCAGATCAACCTGTCAGGTAAAGATGCTATTGATCATGATCTCCGCCCTCCCCAAGATGATAGTCATATAGATGATATTTTCCCAGCCTGCGAATTGCCACAAGAATATAAAAACTTGACGCTTCAAGAATTGATTAAAAAGGCATATCAGGATTGGCGGCTGGAGATTTTCAGCAATGCTGGGTATCGGAATCCTCCTTTTGCAAATAAAACTCGAGAAGTATTCTCTCCTCTGGATGTTGTCAAAATTGAAAGTCCATACCGTATTCTGACGCGAAGAATAGATGGCATGGAGAAAGTGATGATTTATGTGCGAGGGCATAAATTCGAGATTAAATATCATGCATGCTTGCTTGAGTTGATCAAGGCGCTGAATGATGGGCGTGAGCATAAAGTTAGTTATTTGTTGAAGCTGTTAGACCCGCAGTGGAGCGAGAAGGTTGGCTTGCATTTCTTGTCTGAGCTGCATGTATACCATGGTATTGTGAAAGTAGTGAATGTTAGCCATCTAGCTCATCAAAATGAAATCATGGGGAGTGAAGTGTAATGGAGCGAGTCGTAATTAATAATCCTGCTGTAGGGATTGATTTGGAGCAACTTCAGAATCAATTCAATAATGAGTGGTGGGATGGGTTTTTGACGAAAACCAAGAACATGACGATACCGGCTATACTCCCGACATCTCTCAGTCGGGAGCAGACGCGAATTTTACGACGGTATATCTTGGACATATTAGCCGAGGTTGGGTGTGTTCATAAGGAAAAATATGGATACCGATTGTGGATTGATGGTAAGCAAGTATTAGACCTTGAGGATCATTTCTCACGTCACCCTAGGCCTGATGAAGATGCCGAGGAGTGGGTAAGCCGGGCATTTGGGGAGAAAAAATTCGGGGTTATTTTAAATCGAGGGGAGAAGTTCAGCGAGGAGCTATCGCAGGCTACCGCATTAATGTTGGAGCCTATTTTGAAGAAAATAGGCATGCCGACAGAGGGGATTCTGTATACGATCTTTGTTGGAAACTACGATATGACCCCGCTGGGGATTCATCGTGATTTTGCTGGTAAGAGCGTTTTGCACTTCCATCTTGGACCGGGTCCCAAGACCATGTATGTTTGGGAAGATGATGACTATAAGACTGGGCCGGAAGAGAATCGCTTCAATAATATGAATATTGAAAAGCATCTGCCCCATGCAACTAAGCATACTTTTGGTGAGGGTGAGTTCTATTTCATGCCGGAAAATAAATACCATCTCGGCATGCAAAATGAATTGTCAATTGGGATTGCTTGCTGGTTTTTCAATCGTTGTGACTATGATTTTGCCAACCAATTACTCGAACGATTCAGGTCAAATTATTTGAAAAACTCTCGAGTAATGTTGAAGCCAGATAAAAAACCTGTTGACGATATCAGCACGGTGGAGCCGATTCTATCATTGTTTGATCTGCCTGGTGGCGGGGATGTTGGAATCAAGTCTTTGCTTGGTAGCATCTATAAAGATTTTCGCTATTCCTTATTCAGTAACGCCGGGTTCAGGAACCGTCCAATTCCAAGATCCAAGGATGTCGACATCAAACGGGGAGACCGAGTGTATGCTGACTTACCCTATAAAATAGTCTGCAGGGAAGCTGAGGAGTTAGGCCATTTTGACCTGTTTGTCCGGGGAACAAAGGTTACTTTGCGCAATTTCCAAGGATTAGACCAGATTGTTGATCGAATCAACAATCAAAAAATGGTCGATGTAAATCAGTTGGTGGAGGCAATGGATGATCCGCTGGCGGAACAAAAGGTATGCTATTTGCTAAAGATGTTGCACAAGCATCGTGGCATATCGCTTGTCTAGAGTTGAAGGCTATAAGTGGCTGCTGTCATGTGCGCGTGCTTTTACGTAGGCGCAAGTCGGCTGAGGAACTGATTTGCGCGGGGTTTACTTCACCCCCAGCCGTTCCATCCGATAGCGCAGCGAACGGAATGTCACTCCCAGCCGCTTGGCGGCCTGGGTGCGGTTGTAGCGGGTGGCTTCCAGTGCCTTGACGATGGCTTCGCGCTCCACGCGGTCCAGATAGTCTTGCAGCGGTTCGTCGCTGCCCGGTTCCGGGCTGTATTCGGCGCAGGGGGTCAGTTGCAGGTCGTCGCGGGACAGGGCGGGGCCGGCGGCCAGGGCGACGGCGCGTTCCAGGATGTTTTCCAGCTCGCGGAAGTTGCCGGGATAGGCGTAGTCCTGCAGCGCCTGGCGCGCGTCTGCGCTCAGTTGCGGCGTGGGGCCGTGGCTGGCGAAGCGCTGCAGCAGCCGTTCGGCAAACAGCGGAATGTCCTCGCGCAGCTCGCGCAGCGGCGGCATGCGCAGCGGCAGCACATTTAGGCGGTAGTACAAGTCCTGGCGGAAGCCGCCGTCTTCCACTTTGGCCGCCAGGTCCTGATGGGTGGCGCAGATGATGCGCACGTCCATCATCTCCTCCTGCGCGCTGCCCAGCTTGCGCACGGCCCGCTCCTGGATGGCGCGCAGCAGTTTGACCTGCATGGCCAGCGGCAGGTCGGCCACTTCGTCCAGAAACAGCGTGCCGCCCTGCGCCTGCTGGAAGAAGCCGTCGCGGTCGGCGTCGGCGCCGGTGAACGCGCCCTTGCGGTAGCCGAAGAACTCGCTTTCCATCAGGTTTTCCGGAATGGCGCCGCAGTTGACGGCGACAAACGGTTTGCCGGCGCGCGGGCCTTGCTCATGGATCAGCCGCGCCGCTTGCTCCTTGCCGGTGCCGGATTCGCCGCTGATATACACCGCGGCCTGGCTGCGCGACAGCTTGTCCACCAGCCGCAGAACGTCCTGGATGGCCGGCGATTCGCCCAGCAGCCGTTGCTGCTGGGTGGGTTTGGCGGACGGCGTTTCCACTTTCAGCGCCGATTTGACCAGGCTGCGCAGCTGGGCCAGGCTGACCGGTTTTTGCAGGTAGTCGAAGGCGCCGGCCTTCATCGCCTGCACCGCGTTGTCGGCGCTGCCATAGGCGGTGATCACCGCCACCGGCAGGTCCAGTCCGGCTTCGCCGATATGGCGCACCACCTCCAGGCCTTCGCCGTCCGGCAACCGCATATCGGTCAGCGCCAGGTCGAAACGGCCGGCCGCCAGCGCCGTTTTGGCCTGAGCCACGCTGCCGGCGCAGACCGGTGTCAGCCCCATTTTCAGCAGGGTCAGTTCCAGCAGTTCGCGGATGTCCGGTTCGTCGTCGACGATCAATACGCGCAAGGGTGTCTTAGTCATGGGCTAGCCGACAGATCAGCCGGAACACGCCGCCGGGCGGGGTGTACTCCAGGCGCGCGTCGTTGGCTTCGGCCAGCTCGCGCGCGATGTACAGCCCCAGGCCGCTGCCGGCGCTTTCCGTGGTGAAAAAGGGTTCGAACAGGCGGGATTGCTCGGCCTCCGGCACGCCGGGGCCATCGTCGATCACGCGCAGGATCAGGTGGTGTTCCGCCGTGCCGGCTTCCAGCCGCACCGAGCCGCGGCCCTGGCTGCCATGGCGCCAGGCATTGGCCAGCAGGTTGCTCAGCACCTGGGCCAGGTGGCCGCGGTCGAATGCCAGTTTGCAATGGTCCGGCAGCTGGCAGACGATGGCGCCGGCCGATTGCGGCTGCACCAGCGCAAATTGCTCCAGCAGCTGGGCGATGAACGATGGCAGATCGATGGTTTCGGTCTTGACGCGGTCGCGCCGGCCCAGCGTCAGCACGTCTTCCACCATGCCGTTGATGCGGCGGGCGTTGTCCTGGACGATGCGCAGCAGCCGCTGCCGCGCCGGATCGGTTTCGTCTTCCGCCAGCAAGTCGCTGGCGTGGCTGATGGCGGACAGCGGGTTGCGGATTTCGTGGGCGATGTTGGCGGTGAGGCGGCCCAGCGCGGCCAGTTTGACTCGCTTGGCCTCCTCCGCCATGTCCGCCATGTCGCGCATGAACAGCACCACGCCGCGCAGCTGGCCTTCCGGCACCGGCACCGGCACCAGCCGGCCCACCAGCTGGCGGCCGCGCACATTGTGTTGAACAAAGGTGGACAGGGCCGGGTAGCCGTTGTCCCGCCAACGCTGCACCAGCGGCAGCAGTTCCGGCATCAACTGGCCGCGCTGCAGCTGGCTGAAATAGCGTTCCGCCTGCCGGTTGAACTGGTGCAGATGGCCCGCTTCGTCCAGCACCGCAACCGCGTCGCGCTGGCTTTGCAGGATCAGTTCGTTCAGGTGGTTGAGGTTGGCGATTTCGCCGCCGCGCTGCGCCGCCAGCGCTTCCGAGGCGCGGGCCAGCCGGCCCAGCTGCCAGGTGGCGATGGCGGTGATGAAGCCGGCGGCGGACAGCAGCGCGCTGAACGACAGGTCCGCCTGGCTGGCATTGCCCAGCAGCCTCTCGAAACCGGCGTAGCTCAGCAGCATCAGCGTGGCGATGGAGGCGTAGAACAGCGCGTAGCGGCCGGTGGACAGCAAGCCGGCGGCGGCAAGATAGGGCAGCAGCAAGAGGCCGAAGCCGCCGCGTACGCCATCGTTCATCGCCATCAGCCACACCATCATGGCGATGTCGGCGGCGATGGCCAACGTCAGTTGCAGCGTGTCGCCCAGGCTGCCTTCGCGCAGCAGGTACCAGATGGCGATCAGCAGCAGGTAGACGCTGCTCCACAGGTAGAAATGCGGCCCGCCTTCGATCAGCGCTTGGCCGCTGTCGCCGTTGATCAGCGACAGCGAGAACAGCACCAGCAGCAGCAGCGCGCGGAAGCCGTTGACGAACAACAAGGCGGCGCGCGGCGACAGGGCTTGCGGCTGGGCTGTCAGTTTCATCACATCGGCAGCTCGCGGATGGCGCTGATCAGCCATTTCTTCGGCATCAGCTTGCCCTTCTTGGCGCGCTTGCCGACAAACTCTTCCAGCGCCAGCTTTTCATCCGCCACCTTGCCGCGGACGGAGGTGGTGGACAGCAGCGCCTTGTCGCCGGCCACCAGGCCGATGGCGGTCATGCGCGCGCCGTCGTCCAGCGCCAGCAGCATCAGGCCGCGGCCCTTGGCCAGCTCTTTCAGCTCTGTCGCCGGGAAGGCCAGCAGGCGGCCGCTGTCGCTGGCCGCCACCAGTTGCAGCTGCTCCAGCGGCGCGGCCGGCAGCGGCACCGGCGCCAGCACCGTCTCGCCGGCGTCCAGGGTGATGAAGGCCTTGCCGGCTTTGACCCGGCCGGCCATGTCGCTGATCTTGGCGATGAAGCCGTAGCCGCCGCTGCCGGCCACCACGAAGCGGTCGCTATCGCGGCCGGAGATCAGCTGCGCCGGCTTGGCGCCGTCCTGCAGATCCACCAGCGACGCCACCGGCACGCCGTCGCCGCGGCCGGTCGGCACCGTGGCCGGGTCGATGGTGTAGGCGCGGCCGTTATTGTCCAGCACGATGGCGGACCACACGGTGCGGGTTTCCACCACGGCCGCCAGCGCGTCGCCGTCCTTGAAGCTCAGCGTTTCCAGCTCCAGGTTGTGGCCGACGCGGGCGCGGATCCAGCCTTTTTGCGACAGGATCAGCGTCACCGGCTCGTCGGCGGTGGTTTGCGTCAGCACCGCGCGCTCGGCGGCCTTGATCTCGCTGCGGCGCTTGTCGCCGTACTTGGCGGCATCGGCCTGGATTTCCTCGCGGATGAGGCGGGTCAGCGCGTCCGGCGTGTCCAGGATGTGGCGCAGGCCTTCGCGCTCTTCGCGCAGGTCGGACAGCTCCTTCTCCAGCTTGAACCCTTCAAGCCGCGCCAGTTGGCGCAGGCGGATTTCCAGGATGTCCTCGGCCTGGACTTCGGTCAGGCCGAAGGCCTTGATCAAGTCCGGCTTGGGCTCGTCCGATTCGCGGATGACGCGGATCACTTCATCGATATGGATGAAGGCGATCATCCGGCCTTCCAGGATGTGGATGCGCTTGTCCACCTGGGACAGGCGGTGCGCCAGGCGGCGGGTGACGGTGGTGCGGCGGAAGTCTATCCACTCGGTCAGAATGGACTTCAGGCCTTTCTGCGCCGGACGGCCGTCCAGGCCTATCATCACCAGGTTCAGCGAGGCGTTGCCTTCCAGGCTGGTCTGCGCCAGCAGGATGTTCATGAACTCGTCCGGGTCCTGGCGGCTGGACTTGGGTTCGAACACCAGGCGCACCGGGTTTTCGCTGTCGGATTCGTCGCGCACGCGGTCCAGTAGGTCCAGCATCAGCTTCTTCAGGTTTTGCTGATCCTGCGACAGCTGCTTCTTGCCGGCCTTGAGCTTGGGATTGGTGGCTTCCTCAATCTCCGCCAGCACTTTTTGCGCGCTGGAGCCGGGCGGCAGTTCGGTGACGATGGCGCGCCACTGGCCGCGCGCCAACTTGTCGATTTCCCATTTGGCGCGCACGCGCACGCTGCCGCGGCCGGTTTCATAGGCGGACTGGATGTCCGCCGCCGGGGTGATGATCTGGCCGCCGCCGGGGAAGTCCGGGCCGGGGATGTATTGCATCAGATCGGCGGTTTCCAGCGACGGATTGTCCAGCAGCGCCACGCAGGCGCCGGCCACTTCGGTCAGATTGTGCGGCGGGATTTCCGTGGCCAGGCCCACGGCGATGCCGGAGGCGCCGTTCAGCAGCACCATGGGCAGGCGGGCCGGCAGCAGCGACGGTTCGTCGAAGGCGCCGTCGTAATTGGGAACGAAATCCACCGTGCCCATGTCGATTTCAGACAGCAGCAGTTCCGCGATGGGCGTCAGCCGCGCCTCGGTGTAACGCATGGCAGCCGCGCCGTCGCCGTCGCGGCTACCGAAGTTGCCTTGGCCGTCGATCAGCGGGTAGCGCAGCGTGAAATCCTGCGCCATGCGCACCAGCGCCTCATAGGCCGAGCTGTCGCCGTGCGGGTGGTATTTACCGAGGATTTCACCGACCACGCGAGCCGACTTCACCGGCTTGGCGCCGTGGGCCAGGCCCATGTCGCGCATGGCGTACAGGATGCGGCGCTGCACCGGCTTCTGGCCGTCCGCCACTTCCGGCAGCGCCCGGCCCTTGACCACGCTCATCGCGTATTCCAGATAGGCGCGCTCCGCGTACAGGTCCAGCGGAATCCAGTCGCCGCTGATGGCGTCCGGCGCGGCCGGAGGCGGCGGCGTGAGGTCGCCGGCCGGCGCCGGCGGGTCGAAGAGGTCGTGGTCGCTCATATATTAAATGCTATCGTCTTGATCTGGATTGAGGCACGGCGTCAGCGTGCATGCTATAGCATCGCAGACGGCTGTGTCAGGAATGGGAGGGATTCTACTATGGCAAACAGGATAGCGTGGCATTGCCACGGTTTTGACGGCTTTACCCCCTTGGCGCTTTATCAAGTGCTGCAATTGCGCGACCAGGTGTTCGTGGTGGAGCAGCAGTCCATCTACGGCGATGTGGACGGCGTGGACATCCACTGCCTGCACCTGTCCGGCCGCGATGAGGCCGGCAATCTGGTGGCTTACGCGCGCTTGATTGCGCCGGGCGAGAAATACCCGGCCGCGGCGGCCATCGGCCGGGTGGTGGTGGCGCCGGAGGCGCGCGGCAGGGGGCTGGGCAAGGCGCTGATGGCGCAGGCGGTGGCGCAGTGTCAAATCCACTTTGCCGGCCAGCCCATCATGCTGTCGGCGCAGTGCGATGCCAGCGCGCTATACGCCAGTTTCGGCTTCGCCCCGGTGTCTGAGCCGTACGACGATGGCGGGATACTGCATGTGGATATGCGGCGGGAGGGGTAGTCATAGCTTGCTGCCGGTTGGCAAATAAAAACGGACAAGCCGTGTGGGCGGCTTGTCCGTTGTCATGTCTGCCAGGCTTAGACTGATTACATCTTGTATGAACCCTTCAGGAAGAAGCTGCGGCCAGTGGGATCGGTAAAGCGCGGGTCGTAGTTCTGTTGAGTCATGCGCTGCTGGTTGGAATAAGGCGGCTCTTGGTCAAACAGGTTCTTCACGCCAGCGGTCACGGTCAGCTGCTTGGTCCACGCATAGGAGGCCGAGAGATTCCAGGTGGAGTAAGGTTTGACCATGTGGTTGCTGCCTGCGGAGTTCGGTGTCGCATTCTGGTCGGTATAACCAGACTTGTAGTTTTGAGACACGATGGCGCTCCACGGACCGTACATCCAGTTCAGCGTTAGATTGTGCTGCCAGCGGAAGTTAGGCCCGGCATCGACATATTGACCCGCGGTGTTGGTGTAATCGCCGCCTTTCTCATTCTGGTATGAGAATTTAGCCAGATAGGTGCCGTCTAGGGTGGCGACAAAAGTGCCAAATGAAGTCTTCGGCAGTGTCCAATTCAGGCGCAGATCTACGCCGGAGGCGCTGATGTTGCCCAGGTTGGAAATGTCGTCAATCATGTACTGATAGTTGCCGTTGGCATCGCGGACATAGCGATTGGCGTATTTGACCGGATCGTTGATGATCAAGGTTTCATCCAAGATGCTGATTTGGTCCTTGATCATGGTCCACCATAGGTCGGCGCTGGCAGTGAAATCCTTGGTCGGTTCAATGACCATGCCGAACGACAGGGAGGACGATTTTTCCGGTTGCAGATTCTTGCTGCCGCCTACCCGCTTGTCGCGTTGCATCTTGCTGCAACCGGTTCCATCGGTACCGGGGAGCGGATTTTGGCCATCCGGACACGTTGCGTAATCGACAAACTTGGTGCCGGTAAGCTGCAGCTGGTTCGGACGGTAGATGTCATACAGCGACGGTGCGCGGAATCCCTTGCTGGCGGAACCTCTGAACATCACCTTTGGATCTGGTTGGAATTTGAATGCCACCTTGGGATTGAGCGAACTTTCGGTGTCGCTATAGTGGTCGTAACGTGTCGCCAGCTGCAGTTCCAGATTTTTCAAGACTGGGATTTCTGCCTCGCCGAAGATGGCGTAGGCGGAACGACTGCCCATCGAATCTTCGGTCTTGTTTTGGCCTGTGCTTAATGCATCACGGGTAACGGCCTTGTTATAGACAGTGCTTAGGCTTTCATGACGGGCTTCCGCACCAAGTGCCACGCCCACCATGCCTGCCGGCAGCGCAAACAATTCGCGGCTGATTTTGGCGTCCGCCAAGTCTATGGTCGATTTAGCTTCCTTGGTTTGGCCGGTGATGCCGACTGATCTCCAGGCGGCCAGATTGTTGCCGCTGGTGTCGAAAGGATTCAGCGCGCCGCTATCCACGGCCGCTTGCATCCTGGCTTTGCTGACATAGCCGGAATTCAGGTTTTCCTTGACCAAGTTCTCCGAGCGGCCAATGCCCGCGCGGTAGTCCCAGCCGGCAACCAGGCCTTCCAGGTTCAGCATCAAGCGCTGGGTTACCGAATTGGCCTCGGTTTCCCGGTTGCCTAGCGGAATGGTCCGTACATACAGTAAGTCGCGCTTGGTTGGGTCGGTTGCATTGGCTCTGGTGATGTCGCCGCCGGTTGGCAGCGGAGCATTCTGAGAGGTGGTGATGGTTTCCGTGCGCGTGTACTGCAAGGAAAGCTCATGGTTATCACCAAGGCGTTTCGTGCCACGGACAATGCCCGAAATCTGCTCGACTTCCGGCGACAAGGCCGGATAAAGCGAGTAGTACTCTTTGCAGATGCCCCCGACGGACTGAGAGAATGGCGGCTGGCAAGTGGTGCTGGTAGCTTTCCATTTTTTGGTGACGCCATCCACATAATTGCCAGGCCAGGCATTGGGACTATTACCAGTGTCTGCGGTGATCTTGTTGGAGAAATCACGTTGGCTAGCCATGATGGCATCGTGTTTTAGATAGTCTATCGCGCCGTAGACATTGAAGCCGTCTTGCGCGAGATCGCCGATACCATAGGATGCATTGACGCGTTTTTCATCTCCGCCACCATGTTGTGGGTTGGCGAAGCTGCCGCCAATGCTGAAGCCCTTTAGCGACTTTTTGGTGATGAAGTTCATCACGCCGCCGATGGCGTCGGTGCCATAGATGGCGGAGGCACCGTCCAGCAGTACTTCCACACGGTCGATGGCGGACAGTGGAATGGCGTTCAGGTCGGCCGAGGTGCCGTCGATAGCCTGGTTGGCCATGCGGCGGCCATCCAGCAGTACCAGCGTATATTGGTTGCCGAGGCCGCGCAGGCTGGCGAAAGAGCCGCCGCCGGTGGAGGCTCCTACGGAATAGGATGAGCCCTGGCTGGATTGGTTGGCGGCGATGCTGTTGACCACCTGCTCCACCGTGGTCAGACCCTGTTTGGCCAAGTCTTCGGTCTTCAGGATGGTGACCGGCAGGGCCTTTTCCTGCTTGATGCTGCGCTTGATGTTGGAACCGGTAATCGTCACCCGTTCCAGCTGATTGTTGGAGTCATCCGCGGCGTGGGCGAAGCCGCTCCCCAGCAGGCCGATGGCGGCGATCGCCTGGGCCAGAATCTTGACCTTCATTTCTTCTCTTCCTTTGTCATCACGGCGCCCGTAGCGTGTCAGCGCGGGGCGTATCGTTGCAGTCTCGTGGCCGCAACATCATTGGCGATTGATGAAAATGGCATTGAAAAGAGGCAAAGGCAAGGTACTTACTTGGCATTGTCTGTTGGTGCGGCCGGATGGAGGCTGCGTGGGAAATGTTAAGGCTATGAAATTAATTGTGTTTTTTTGTTAATGGTTTGAGGCGGGAATTTTCCAGCTCGTGTCTCGATGATGCAACATTCTTGTCATCTTTCGCAGGTGACTGCAGAAGGGAAGCCAAGGACCAGGGGCAAGCGCGGGACGGCGCGACCCAGTTAGGCTAAAATGTCCTGTTTTCGTCTGCGGCATTGTTCGCCCATGCATCTGCTTGCCCTCGGACTCAACCACCACACCGCGCCGTTGTCGATACGGGAGAAGCTGGCATTCCCGGCGGAAACCCTGCCGCACGCCCTGGATAGTCTGGTGGCCTCGCAGGCCGCGCGGGAGGCGGCTATCGTCTCCACCTGCAATCGCACCGAGATCTATTGCCTAAGCCCGGACCCGCATGCCGCGCTGGATTGGCTATGCCAGTTTCACGGGCTGAGCCGCGCCGAGGTGGAGCCATATCTGTACCGGCTGGAGGCTTCCCAGGCGGCGCGCCACGCTTTCCGCGTGGCGTCCGGGCTGGATTCCATGGTGCTGGGCGAGACGCAGATTCTAGGCCAGCTGAAGGACGCGGTGCGCAGCGCGGAAAGCGCCGGCACGCTGGGCACCCTGTTGAATGGGCTGTTCCAGCGCACATTCGCGGTGGCCAAGGAGGTGCGTTCCAGCACCGCGGTGGGGGCCAGTTCGGTGTCGATGTCGGCGGCGGCGGTCAAGCTGGCCGAGCAGATTTTCCCCTCGGTGAGCGAGCTGAACGTGCTGTTCGTCGGCGCCGGGGAAATGATCGAGCTGGTGGCCACGCACTTCGCCGCGCGCAATCCGTCCTGTATCACCGTGGCCAACCGCACGCTGGAGCGCGGCCAGCGGCTGGCTGAGCAGTTTGGCGGCAACGCCATCACCCTGGCCGAGTTGTCGGAATCGCTGTCGCGCTACGACGTGGTGGTGACGTCCACCGCCAGCCAGCTGCCCATCATCGGCAAGGGCATGGTGGAGCGGGCGATCAAGGCGCGCCGCCACCGTCCCATGTTCATGCTGGACCTGGCCGTGCCGCGCGACATCGAGCTGGAGGTGGACAAGCTGGACGATGTGTTCCTGTTCAGCGTGGATGACATCGCCGGCATCGTGGAGGTGGGCAAGGAGGCGCGGCAGCAGGCCGCGGCCGAGGCCGAGTCCATCATCCAGAGCCGGGTGGCCGAGTTCAACGACTGGCTGAAGAAGCGGGAAACCGTGCCGCTGATCCGCGCCCTGCGCGACGAGGCGGAGCGCACCCGCCGCCACGCGCTGGAAGGCGCGATGAAACAACTGGCGCGCGGCGACGCGCCGGAAAAAGTGCTGGAGGCCTTGTCCGTCCAGCTGACCAACAAACTGATGCACCCGCCGACCCAGGCTTTGTCCTCGGGCAGCGGCGCGGAGCATGACGCGCAGGTGCAAACCATCGCGCGGCTTTACCGTTTACACCCGGAGTCGTAATGAAAGCGTCTATTGCGGCCAGGCTCGCGCAGCTGGCCGACCGTCTGGAAGAGGTGACCCACCTGCTGGCCAGTGAAACGGCCACCCAGGACATGGAGGCCTTCCGGAAACTCACCCGCGAACACGCCGAGCTGACGCCGGTGGTGGAAACCTTCGCCGCCTATCGGCAGTGCGAGGGCGATATCGCCGCCGCCGAAGACATGCTGGCCGATCCGGAAATGAAGGAATTCGCCCAGGCGGAAATCGCCGAAGGCAAGGACAAGCTGGCGGCGCTGGATATCGAGCTGCAAAAGCTGCTGCTGCCGAAGGACCCCAACGACGACAAGAACATCTTCCTGGAAGTGCGCGCCGGCACCGGCGGCGACGAGGCGGCCTTGTTCGCGGCGGACCTGCTGCGCATGTATACCCGCTACGCCGAGCGCAACCGCTGGCAGGTGGAGATCGTTTCCGCCAGCGAGTCGGACCTGGGCGGCTACAAGGAAGTGATTGTGCGGCTAATCGGCCAGGGAGCGTATTCGCGCCTGAAGTTCGAGTCCGGCGGCCACCGCGTGCAGCGCGTGCCGGCTACCGAGACCCAGGGCCGCATCCACACTTCCGCCTGCACCGTGGCGGTGATGGCGGAGGCGGACGAGATTGCCGAAGTGGTGCTGAACCCGGCCGATCTGCGCATCGATACCTTCCGCGCGTCGGGTGCCGGCGGCCAGCATATCAACAAGACCGACTCGGCGGTGCGCATCACCCACTTGCCCACCGGCATCGTCGCCGAGTGCCAGGACGGCCGCTCGCAGCACGCTAACAAGGCCAGCGCCATGCAGGTGCTGGCGGCGCGCATCTACGACATCCAGCTGCGTGAGAAGAACCAGAAGGAAGCGGCCGAGCGCAAGAGCCTGATCGGCTCCGGCGACCGCTCCGAGCGCATTCGCACCTACAACTACCCGCAAGGCCGCATCACCGACCACCGCATCAATCTGACGCTGTACAAACTGGATCAGGTGATGGATGGCGATCTTCAGGAGCTGACCGACGCGCTGATCGCCGAACAGCAGGCCGAGCTATTGGCGGCGCTGGGCGATTGAGGATTGCCGCTGGGGTTTGTCGGCGTTAGAATCACCCCCGGAAAACGGCGGGCCGCATGGCCCGCATGTTCTTGGCCAGTGTAGGCCGGAGCCCGTTTTTCTCCGAAACTTGGGGCCGCCGCTGGGTGGCCTTTTCTTTTTCCCGTCTATAGCGTGGCCATATAGGCCAGCAGCGCCTTGACGTCGTCCTGGCTCAGCGTTTTCAGGATTTCCTGCATCTCCATCCGCGCCGGCGGCTGCGGCGTGTCGGATACCTTCATTCTTTGCGCCAGATAGGCGGCGTGCTGGCCCGCCAGCCGCGGCGCGGCGCTGCCGCCTTCGCCCTGCTCGCCATGGCAGGTGAAGCAAGGCGGCGCGCCCACGGCCAGGTTGCCCTCGGTATACAACTTGCGGCCGCTGGCCAGCAGCGCCGGATCGGCCGACTTGGCCGGCTGCGGAGCGGGTTTTTGCGCGGCGTAGTAGCGGGCGACGGCCTGGATGTCGGCATCGTTCTTCAATCGATCCCACGCCGCTTTGTGCGCGCCGCCGTCATCGCGCTGGCCCAGCCGCATCCAGTCCAGCTGTTGCGCGATGTAATCGGCCTGCTGGCCAGCCAGCCTGGGCGTCGGCGGCGGGCCGTTGCCATCAATGCCATGGCAGGCGGCGCATAGTTGCTGCGCCAGCTGGGGCGGCGCGGACCAGGCCAGCGCGCTCGCCAGCGCCAGCCATCCGGTCATGATCATGCGGGCGGTGTGCATGGAGCCTCCATCAAGTCTCGATCTGATACAGGTATAGAGGCGGGCGGCGTGCTTGTCGTGGTGTTCCGGTTGTGCCAATGATTGTTTGGCGCTAGGAGTCAAGCAGCCGACTGTGCAGCGCCATGCCGGCCAGCATGGCCAACAGAAACAATAGGCCATCGGCGAGGCCGCTGCCGGCCAGCACCAGCGCCGGGCCGGGGCAGATGCCGGCCAGCCCCCAGCCTATGCCGAAGATCAGGCTGCCGGCGAGCAGGCGGCGGTCGGCGCGGCGCGATGTCGGCAACTGCATGGCCTCGCCCAGCAGCGAGCGCTCGCGCCGTTTAGCCCAGGCGAAGGCCGGCAGCGCCACGGCGATGGCGCCGGCCATCACCAGCGCGAGCGAAGGATCCCAGCGGCCGGTGATGTCCAGGAAAGCCAGCACCTTGGCCGGGTTGGCCATGCCGGCCATGATCAGGCCGCTGCCGAAGATCAGTCCCGCCAGCGCGGCGCTTATCATGCGCTTCATGTTTTATCCCCCGAAATGACGGACTAGCCAGACGGCGGCAAAGCCGGCCGCCATGAATGTCAGCGTGGCGGCCAGCGAGCGCGGCGACAGGCGCGCCAGGCCGCATACGCCGTGTCCGCTGGTGCAGCCGGCGCCCAGCCGGGTGCCGAAGCCTACCAGCAAGCCAGCCGTGATCAGCAGCCACGGCCGGCTGTCGACGATGATGTCCGGCGGTGCGGCAAACACGCGGTACAGCCACGGCGACAGCACCAGACCGGCGACAAAGGCCAGCCGCCAGCCTTTGTCTGCGCCGGGAGCCAGCAGACTGCCGACGATGCCGCTGATGCCAGCGATGCGGCCGTTCAGCACAATCAGCCAGGCGGCGGCCAGGCCGATCAGCGCGCCGCCGGCCAGGGCGCTCCACGGCGTGAAATGGGTCCAGTCCAGCGCCATGCTCACTCCTTGGGACAGTACAGTTGGTACAAGGTGGCCAGCACGGCCAGGGCATTGGCGTCCGCCACGGAATAGAAGATGCGCTTGCCGTCGCGTCGGGTGGCCACCAGGCCCTCATTGCGCAGCACGCCCAGTTGTTGCGACAGGCTGGGCTGGCGGATGCCTACCATCTCCTCCAGCTCGCCGACGGATTTTTCTCCCTGGCTCAGTTGGCACAACAGCAGCAGGCGGTCTTCATTGGCCAGCGCGCGCAGCAGGCCGCAGGCCTGGCCGGCGGCTTGGCGCATGTCGGAAAGGGCAAGAACGGGTGTATCCATGGCGAAGCTTTGCAGTGTTGTGGCTTGACTTCAATATATCAATTGATATTATATAAATCAAGATATCAACTTTCTCGATGGCGCATCGGAACAGGAGGCAGATATGAAAAGCAATGTGGGCGGTTTGGATAGAGCGCTGCGCGTTGCCGTTGGCGCGGCGCTGATTGTCGGCGCGGCGATCGGCGTGATCGGCCCGTGGGGGTGGCTGGGCCTGGTGCCGCTGGCAACCGGCTTGTTCCGCTTCTGCCCGGCCTATTTGCCATTTGGCTGGTCCAGTTGCCGCGCCTCGTCGTCCCCATCCCAACCGGAGCAAAAACCATGAGCGGTGATGTCAACTATCCCGAGCTGACCCAAACCATCTCCAAGCACCTGGCTACCTTGCGCGCCGACGCGCCCGAAGTCATGCAGGGGTTCAACGATCTGGCCCGCGCCGCCACGCGAGACGGCGTGCTGGATAAGAAAACCAAGGAGCTGATCGCGCTGGCGCTGGGCGTGGCCGCGCGTTGCGATGGCTGCCTGGGCTTCCACGCCCAGGCGCTGGTCAAGCTGGGCGCCACCAAGCAAGAAGTGGAAGAGACGCTGGCGATGGCCGTGTATATGGGCGGCGGGCCGTCCTTGATGTATTCCGCCAACGCTTTGGCCGCCTTTGAGCAGTTCAGCGCCAAGCACGCCTAGTCTCGCATCGTCCGCTGTGGGACAATTCTTCATGGCCGGGCGCAAGCCCGGCTATGCTTTTTGAACCACAGCCGGATTTCACGCCCCATGTCTGTTTCTTCCCTGCGCGTGCTGTCGCTCATCCCGCCGATGACGCAGCTGAACACGCCCTACCCGTCCACCGCCTACCTCACCGGCTTTCTGCGCTCGCGCGGCGTGGCGGCCTTCCAGGAGGACCTGGCGCTGGCGCTGGTGTTGAAGCTGTTCTCCAGGGAAGGCATGGCCACCTTGCGCGAGCATGTGCGGCGCATCCCGATGCACCAGCGCACGGACTGCATGATGCAGTTCGACATCTCCTACGAGCGCTACGCCGCGACAATAGACGCGGTGATCGGCTTCCTGCAGGGCCGCGACGCCACGCTGTCCTACCGCATCGCCGGCCGCAACTACCTGCCGGAAGGGCCGCGCTTCGCCGCGCTGGACGTGTACGTGGACCCGGACGATCCGGACGGCGGCGATCCGCTGGCCTGGGCCTTCGGCGCGCTGGGTACCCAGGACCGCGCCCGCCACCTGGCCACGCTGTATCTGAACGATATCGCCGACGTGCTGCGCGAGGCGGTGGACCCGCGCTTCGAGTTTGTCCGCTACGCCGAATCCCTGGCGCTGTCGCAACCGACCTTCGATCCGCTGGCCCGCGCGCTGGCGGCCGAACCCAACTGGGTGGACGACACCCTGGCCGCGCTGACGCTAGAGGCGATGGATCGGCACCAGCCGCAGCTGGTGCTGATTTCGGTGCCGTTTCCCGGCGCGGTGTACGCGGCCTTTCGCATCGCCCAAACTATCAAGCGCCACCGGCCGGACATCAAGATCTGCCTGGGCGGCGGCTACGTCAACACCGAGCTGCGCGAGCTGGCCGAGCCGCGCGTGTTCGACTATTTCGATTATGTCACGCTGGACGATGGCGAAAAGCCGCTGTTGGCGCTGATGGAGCATCTCGAAGGCAAGCGCGGCGTCAGCCGCTTGGCGCGCACCTTTTTGCGCCAGGACGGCGCGGTGCGCTACGTCAACATGCAGGAAGCCGACGTGCCGTTCTCCGAATCCGGCACGCCGACCTGGGACGGCCTGCCGATAGACCGCTACCTGTCCTTGCTGGACATGCTCAACCCCATGCACCGGCTATGGAGCGACGGCCGCTGGAACAAGCTGACCATCGCCCACGGCTGCTACTGGAAGAAGTGCAGCTTCTGCGACGTGACGCTGGATTACATCTCGCGCTACGAGACGGCGTCGGCCGAGCTCTTGGTGGACCGCATCGAGGCCATCATCGCCGAAACCGGCCAGACCGGCTTCCACTTCGTGGACGAAGCCGCGCCGCCCAAGATGCTGAAGGCGCTGGCCGAGGAACTGCTGCGGCGCAAGGTGTCCATCTCTTGGTGGGGCAATATCCGCTTCGAAAAGTCCTTCACGCCGGAGCTGGCCCAGCTGCTGGCCGAATCCGGCTGCATCGCCATTTCCGGTGGCCTGGAAGTGGCGTCGGACCGCTTGCTGAAGCTGATGAAAAAGGGCGTATCGGTGGAGCAGGTGGCGCGCGTCACCCACGGCTTCGCCGAGGCCGGCGTGCTGGTGCACGCCTATCTGATGTACGGCTTCCCGACACAGACGGTGCAGGACACGGTGGACGCGCTGGAATACGTGCGCCAGCTGTTCGACACCGGCTGCATCCAGTCCGGCTTCTTCCACCGCTTCGCCTGCACCGTGCATTCGCCGGTGGGACAGAACCCGGAAGAGTACGGCGTGCAGCTGGTGCCGCTGCCGCCGGGTAACTTCGCCAAGAACGATGTCGGCTTCATCGACCCCACCGGCACCGATCACGAGCTGATGGGCCGGGGCCTGAACAAGGCTTTGTACAACTTCATGCACGGCATCGGCCTGGATGGCGACGTGCGCGGCTGGTTCGATATCCGCGTGCCCAAGCCCAAGGTGCCGCGCAACTTCATCGAGCGGGCGCTCTACCAGTAGGGCGGATGCCCGGCAGGGCCGGGCGATCCGCCTTCCCGTCGCGCCCTTTTCCCCGTAGGGCGGAATCCCGGCTAAGGCCCGGAGTTACGCCTTTGCCGCCGTTCCCTTGTCGATATGGTTCGGTGGATCGCCCCGCTAGCGGGGCATCCGCCCTACGGGGTTCCTCCCTAGCTGTCCCGGCCGGGTTCGTCTTGTAGGGCGGGTAGGCCATAAGGCCTTGCCCGCGTTATCCGGCCGCACCGTCTCCGCCGCCCCTCCCCAAACCCGGGCGGCCATGCCAGAATGTCAGATTCCGACTTTTGTCCGCGAGCATTGCCATGGCCCTGAAATATCACGTGATCCCGGTCACCCCGTTTGCCCAGAACTGCAGCGTGCTGTGGTGCAGCGTCAGCCGCCAGGCCGCCATTGTCGACGCCGGCGGCGACATCGAGCGGATTCGCGCCTGGGTGGATAGCCAGGGCCTGACAGTGGAGAAACTGCTGCTGACCCATGGCCACATCGACCACGCCGGCGGCGCGGCCAAGCTGGCGGAGGCGCTGGGCGTGCAGATCGAAGGGCCGCAGCGCGCCGAGAGCTTCTGGCTGGACCAGCTGCCCACCCAAGGGCAGATGTTCGGCTTCCCACGCAGCGAGCCGCTGACGCCGGAGCGTTGGCTGGAAGAGGGCGACACCGTCGCCATCGGCCAGGAAACGCTGCAGGTGATCCACTGTCCCGGCCACACGCCGGGCCACGTGGTGTTCTACAGCCCGGCGGCCGGCCTGCTGGTGGCCGGCGACGTGCTGTTCCAGGGCTCGATCGGCCGCACGGATTTCCCGATGGGTAACCATCAGCAGCTGATAGACGCCATTCAGCAAAAGCTGTTCATCCTGCCGGACGACACCGTGGTCATCCCCGGCCACGGTCCGCTCACCACGATAGGCGCGGAGAAACGCGACAACCCCTACGTCGCCGATCCGCGCTACCGCTGATGCCGCCGGAATTCGCCCGCCGCGTGTTGGCGCTGCTTGCGCAAGTGCCGGTTGGGCGTGTCGTCACCTACGGCCGGCTGGCGGAGTTGGCCGGTTATCCGCGTCACTCGCGCCATGTGGGCCGCCTGCTGGGCCATTTGCCGGAAGGCATTTCCGCGCCCTGGCACCGCGTGGTCGGCGCCGGCGGGCGGCTGTCCCGTCCCGGCAGCGAGCAGGCCGACTGGCAGCGCGTGTTGTTGGAGGAGGAGGATGTGGCATTCCATGTCAATGGCAAAGTCGATATGCGGATTTGCGAGTGGTCGGGCGAGGTAGTTTGACCTGAAACAAACCAGAAAGCGGCGCTGGCTCAGATACTTATCTCCACGTGGAGATAATCTCGTGTGGCATTAAGCCAACAATTTGTAATTCTGACGTCATTTCGCTACAGAAAAAACAAATTTCTTTGCAAAAAAGCGACAGAAGTGTGACAAATCGTTTGCACAAGGCCATTTCAGAGACTATTCTGCGCGGCGCTCGCCGACGCTTGTCGGCTGCTTACTACACGAAAATAGTCTGGTGAAACAAATGAATACTCGCAAGTCGCTGCTGGCCTTGTCTTTGTTGGCCGCCTCTACTCTGGCTCACGCCGATTACACTTTCAGCAATGTCAGCTTCAACCAGCTGAACTGGTCTGATAGCACGCTGGAAAAGACTCAGGCTGCGCCGTTTGGCGCCAAACGCAACTTCCAGTATCTGGAAGCTGAAGGTGGCATGGGCCGTTCCTGGGGCGATCTGTATGGTTTCTTCGATCTGGAAAACTGGAACCGTAACGACAAGGAAATGCCGGCTGGCGATCGTCGCTACACCACCAAGGTAGTTGCGCGTTTCAACATCACCGATGTAGGCGGCGTGCCGGTTAAGCTGTACACCCACGTATACGATACTCGTGGCTACAACTTCTTCGATCAGAACCGCGTGCTGGGTCTGGGCACCGACCTGTCCTTTGGCAAAGTATGGTTCAAGCCGTTCCTGGGCATGCACCAAGAACTGAAATGGCAAACTGGCGCCCATCGTAACGGCTGGATGGCCGGTTACGTGGCAGGCTTCGACTTCACCGCTTTCGGCCAGCCGTTTGCCGTGACCCAGTGGCATGAAACCGAGTTTGATCGCTCCGACTACTTTACCACTGTGGCTCAGCCGGGCGGCACCGTGCAGAAGCGCACTGGCCAGAATGGCGCGGTTTCCCTGTGGTGGAACCCGACTAAGTCTTTCACCGCTGGCCTGCAGTACCGCTACGCTGTGAATAAGCTGGGCATCGCCGGCAACGAAAACGCGATGATCTACACCGTCAAGTACAACTTCTAATAAGAAGCGCCAAGGCCGCCCAATGCGGGCCTTGGCTGGCGGCTTGCCGCCCCTGTCTGCCCCCGCCTTTGCGCGGGGGTCTTGTTTTTTGAATCTGCCGCGCGCCTAGGGGCTGTTGACGTTTGGTGAGTGGATCGCGTTTGAGCTACGCCAAACCCGCAGGGCGGGGCGCCTTTCGCGCAGACTCTTCGTTGTTCCGCGCTGGCAGAGAATGACTATGCGGCGCGCGAAACGCCTCGATTCGTCACAAAATGCATCCCGGCTCGACCGCTCACCAAACGTCAACAGCCCCTAGGCAAGATGCCGCGCCAGCAGGTGGGGCGAACTGCTATAATCCGCCCTTAAATTCAACGGCCTGGCATGTTTTGATGAACGTTTTTTACGAAGAAAGCGGCAGTTTCAAGGTTGGCAGCATTGTGTCGCGCAGCGACGCCAGCCTGCAGGTGGATACCCAGCACGGCAAGCGCGCCAAGATCAAAAGCGCCAACGTGTTCCTGGAATTCAATTCGCCGCTGGCGGACTTTTTGCCGGCCGCCGACAAGCTGGCGGCCGACATCGACCTGGATTTCCTGTGGGAATGCAGCCCGGACGACGAATTCGGCTACCAGGATCTGGCCGCCGACTACTTCGGCCATGAGCCGTCCGCCGTCGAGGCCGCCGCGCTGATCGGCCGCCTGCACGGCGCGCCGATGTACTTCTACAAGAAGGGCAAGGGCCGCTACAAGAAGGCGCCGCAGGATGCGCTGCAGGCCGCGCTGGCCGGCATCGAACGCAAGAAGCGCGAGCAGGAGCAGATCGACGGCTGGGTGTCTGAGTTGAAGGCGGGCGCGCTGCCGGAAGCCATCCGTTCACAACTGATGCAGCTGCTGTGGAAGCCGGACAAGAACACGCTGGAATTCAAGGCTTTCGACCAGGCCTCGCGCGAAACCGGCCTGCCGCCGCTGCGGCTGGCCGACAAGGTGGGCGGCATCCCGTCGGTGCCGGACTACCTGATGGCCGGCTTCCTGATGGAGTACTTCCCCAAAGGCGCCGGCTTCGGCAAGTACGCCCCGCCGGACGCGCTGCCGGAGCTGTCGGTTTCCAGCGCGCGCGCTTTCTCCATCGACGACGCCAACACGACCGAAATCGACGATGCCTTGTCGGTGGAAGACCTGCCCAACGGCAACAAGCGCGTCGGCATCCACATCGCCGCGCCCACGCTGGGCGTGCCGGTGGACTCGGACATCGAGAAGATGGTGCTGTCGCGCCTGTCCACCGCCTACTTCCCCGGCGACAAGATCACCATGCTGCCGGACGATGTGGTGCAGGCGTTCACGCTGCAGGAAGGCCGCGACTGCCCGGCGTTTTCCTTGTATGCCGAAGTGACGCCGGAATTCGAGCCGGTGGCCTTTGAAAACCGCATCGAAAAAGTCCATATCGCCGCCAACCTGCGCCATGCCGAGCTGGAGCAGGTGTTCAACGAAGAGACGCTGGCCAACGATCCGGGCGTGGACTACCCGTTCAAGCGCGAGCTGGTGTGGCTGTGGCAGTTCGCCGAGGCGCTGGAGAAGCGCCGCGGCAAATACGACCCGACGCGCCCGGTGCAGCACGACTACAACATCGACGTGAGCGATGGCCATGTAACCATCACCATCCGCAAACGCGGCGCGCCGATGGACAAGCTGGTGTCCGAGCTGATGATCCTGGCCAACAGCGAGTGGGGCCGCATGCTGGCCGAGGCCGACATTCCGGCCATGTACCGCGCCCAGAGCATGGGCAAGGTGCGCATGACCACCCGCCCGGAGCCGCACATGGGCCTGGGCGTGGCGCAGTACGCCTGGAGCACCTCGCCGCTCAGGCGCGCCAGCGACTTCATCAACCAGCGCCAGCTGGCGGCGATGATACGCGGCGAGAAGCCGCTGTTCCCTCAGGGCGACGCCATGCTGTTCGCCATCCTGCGCGATTTCGACGCCACCTACGGCGCCTATCTGTCCTTCCAGGACAAGATGGAGCATTACTGGTGCCTGAAGTATCTGCTGCAGGAAAACATCACCGCGCCGACCGCCACCGTGATCAAGGAAGACCTAGTGCGCATCGATGGCCTGCCGCTGCGCCTGCGCATCCCGGGCTTGCCGGAACTCGCCCGCGGCGACCGCGTGCAGCTGTCGGTGGTGAAGGTGGATTTGCTGACGCAGGAGGTAGAACTGCGCTACACCGGCCGCCTGGACCATGTCGAGGCGGAAACCGACGACGAGGAGGGTTGATCCCTCATCACTGCGAGACAACGCCGCCGCGCCGTGAGGCCCGGCGGCGTTTTTGCGTCGGCGCTTAGCGGCGCTTCAAGAGAGGCGGCGGGCCGCCATGCTCTTGTTGCCAAGGCCAGCGGCGCCGGAATGCGGCCCTTAGAACAATTCGTCCACCAGCGTGCTGGCCTGCTGCAGCTGTTCGATCGAGGCTTCCATGCGCTCGCTGTCCAGATTGAGCCGCTCCAGCACCCGTTCCGGCAGGCTGGCCAGCATGTCTTCGGTCGGCATGCCGTGGCGGAAGCCGGAGACGATGCAGCTGGTCAACCCTAACAGCAGCGCGAACGGCGAGGCGTCCTCGTTCAGCAGATCGTGCTGGTTCAGGATGGCCTCCTGGATTTCGTCCGGGAAATTCCAGCGCCGGGCCAGTTCGGCGCCCAACACCGTCAGGTCCATGCCCAGCAGCATGCGCTCCGCCGCGATGCGGTCGGTGCCGCCGGCGACGATGCGGTCGATCTGCTGCGCCTGTTCCGGCACGGCGACGAACAGCACCAGTTCGCCGATATTCGACAGCAGGCCGCAGGTATAGCCCAGCTGCGGGTCCAGTCCGCACAGCTTGGCCAACAGCTTGCAGGTATTGGCCATGGCGAAGCAGCGCAGCCAGAAAGCCTTCATGTCGAAGCCGGTGATGCCCAGCGTGGCGCCGGTGATGCCGGAAGCGATGACCAGCACCCGGAGGTTGTCGAAGCCCAGCAGCACCACGGCGTCGTCCAGCGAGCCGATGCGCCGGCTGCTGCCGAAGCGGGCGCTATTGGCCAGCCGCAGCACGCGCGCGCTCAGCACCTGGTCATGCATCACCATATTGGTGATTTCGCCGATATTGATGTCGTTGCGGTGGAAGCTGGCCATCAGCTCCTGCACCACCTTGGGCACCATCGGCAGCTTGCCCGACGCCTTGTCGAAGATCTCCGCCACTTGCATCCGCACTCTCCCGTTTGCTCGGTCACTGGTTTGAGCTTAGGCAATGGCTCTGTGAAAGTAAGGGGGAATGCGCCATTTCCCGTCGTTGCGAATAGGCGGCAAGGGGTTTTATTTTGCGCCGCCACCGCCTAGCGACTATGTTGCAAGCTGACAGGCGTGGTAGTACGCGGTGCTAAGCACGCCCTGAGGAATGTGCCGCCGGCGTATCGGAGAGGAAACCATGCTATCCCAGCTTACCGTCAAGCAAAAGCTACTGGCAGGCTATGGCTTGCTGATTCTGATTCTGATCGCCATCGTGATTTCCGCCATTCTCAAGTTGAATGCGATACGAGACAGGCAGGAAGAAATCACCGGCAATCGCTACCCCAAGGTGGAAATGTGCAACAAGCTGATCGTCTCCACCTTGAATATCTCCAGATTGATGCGCGATGCGATCATCGAGACGAAAGCGTCGGACATCGAGGCCAGCATTGCCAAGATCGAGGGTTTGAAGACGCAGAATACCGCCGTGTTGGCTGAGTTGGACAAAGCGTTGGTTTCCCCGAAGGGGCGGGAAGTCTTCGCCAAAGCCATCCAGGCGCGCGAGGCCTTGACGCCGTTATATGAGCCTTTGTACGCGCTGGCCAGAGCCAACAAGAACGCTGAAGCCCAGGCCTTTCTGGAAAAACGCTTCGCTCCCAGCATCGACGCCTTCCTGCAGCAGCTGGATGAATTGACCGCCTATCAGCATGACAAGGTGCAACAGGCGCTGGACGAAAGCAAATCCGCGTACAGCCAGGCTTTGTCCATCATGCTGGTTTCCGCCGGACTGGCGGTGCTGGTGGCCGTGGCCATCGCCTTGACCATCGCCAATCTGGTCACCACGCCCTTGCGCAAATCCGTGGCGCTGGTGCGGCATATCGAGCAGGGCGACCTGAGCGGCGCGGATGAGGCCTTGCCGGAGTCGCGCGATGAGGCGGTGGAAATCGCCCGCAATATCCAGAACATGCGCAAGGGTTTGCGGGAGGTGGTTTCCAGCATCCAAAACAATGCCAGCCAGGTGTCGGACTCCGCCCATGAGCTGGCCAGCATGGCGCAGCAAGTGGCCACCGGCGCCCAGCGCCAGTCCGAGGCCACGGCGGAGGCGGCCGCCACCATAGAGGAACTGACGGTCAGCATCAACCATGTGGCGGATAACTCCGAGGCGGCGGCGCGCCAGGCCAAGGAGGCCGGCCAGCTGGCCTCGCGCGGCGGACGCGCGGTGCAGGCCTCGGTCGGCAAGATTCATTCTGTCAGCGAGGCGGTGGCTGCGACATCGGAAGAAATGCGCACGCTGACCGGCGAGGTGCAGCGCATCGGCAATATCGTCACGGTGATCCGCGATGTGGCGGACCAGACCAATCTGCTGGCGCTGAATGCGGCCATCGAGGCGGCGCGCGCCGGTGAGATGGGCCGCGGTTTCGCAGTGGTGGCGGACGAGGTGCGCAAGCTGGCCGAGCGCACCGCCAGCTCGGCCCAGGAAATCACGCAGATGATTTCCGCCATCCAGCAAGGGGTGGAGAAGGTGGTGGGCAGCATGGAGCAGAGCTTGTCCAGCGTGGAAACCGTCAGCGGCAGCGCGCGCGAGGCCAGCGACTCCATGGGCGAGATCGAAGGCAGCACCTTGTCCATCGTCGATACCATTTCCACCATCACCGGCGCGCTGGGCGAGCAGCGCACCGCCAGCCTGAGCCTGGCTCAGAACATGGAGCAGGTATCGCAAATGGCGGAGTCCAACAGCGCCACAGTGGAAGAGCTGGCCACCACGTCCAGCCAGCTCAACGCGCTGTCGCACGCGCTGCAAAGCGTCACGGCGCGCTTCCGGCTGTAAGCGGCGCCGGTCCCATGGCGGTCAGTAGGCGAAGCGCTCGCGCAGGTCCATCAGGTTCAGTTCCTCCAGAATGGCCAGCTGGCGCTCGCGCGCGCTGGCTTTGCCCTTGCCGGTTTTCTTGGCGATGATCAGCTCGTTCTTCATCGAGTGTTCCCAGCCCACCAGCTCGGTAACCGTCAACTGGTAGCCGCGCGCCTCCAGCTGCAGGCAGCGCAGCACATTGGTCAGTTGGCTGCCGAATTCGCGGGTGTGGATGGGATGGCGCCACAGCTCGGACAGCGGCGTCTTGCCGAAGGTCTCGTTTTTCTTCTGGCGCAGCACCGAAGCCACCTCGGCCTGGCAGCACGGCACCAGCACGATGTATTGCGCGTCCTTGGCCAGCGCGAAGCGGATGGCGTCGTCGGTGGCGGTGTTGCAGGCGTGCAGCGCGGTGATGATGTCCACCTGCTCCGGCAGCTCGGTCGAAGTGATCGACTGCTCCACCGTCAGGTTCAGAAAGCCCATGCGCTCGAAGCCCAGGCGCTCGGCTAGCGCGCGCGATTTGTCTACCAGCTCTTGCCGGGTTTCCACGCCGTAAACATGGCCCGCGGCCTTGTCCTTCAGGAACAGGTCATACAGGATGAAACCGAGGTAGGACTTGCCGGCGCCGTGGTCAGCCAGCGTCATCGCGCCCTTTTTCTCCAGCACGTCGGCCATCAGCGGTTCGATGAACTGATACAGGTGGTAGACCTGCTTCAGCTTGCGGCGGGTGTCCTGGTTGATCTTGCCGTCGCGGGTGACGATGTGCAGCTCTTTGAGCAGCTCCAGCGATTGCTGGGGTTTGATTTCGGGAATCAGGCTCATGGCAGGCCTCCTGCAATTTCAATGCCGCGATTGTAGCAGAGCGGGGGCGGTGATCCGTTTTGGACGCATCCATGCAGCGGATGCAAAGCCAAGTAGGGCGGGCCGGCCGCAGGCCTTGCCCGCGCGGCAGCGCTTATGGCCGAGCCAGCGTCTGAAGCCTTTCGGCTCCGTTTCCGGGGTGACACGGGCAAGGCCTCTGGGCCTTGCCCGCCCTACAGGTTCAAATCCTGCCAAGCAGAATTGGAGCAGGCCCTCAGGGCTGCTTCACCACTTCCTGCTCCACCACCATGTCCAGAATCCAGCGGATGGATGAGGCATCGGCCGGCGGATTGTTCACCTTCACTTCCTTGACGCGCAGGCGGTAGGCCACGCCGGGTTCCGGCTGGAAGCCTTCGATCTCGCCGTAATGCAGCTGCCACGGCTGGTTCTTGTCGGCCCGCACCTGCAGGCATTGCATCGGCGCGACGCCGCTGCATGGCTTGCGCTCGGCGGCGACGTAGATGAACTTGATCTCGCCTTGCGGCAGCTTTTCAAAGCGCATGGCGTCCTTGCCTTCGCCGAGCAGCAACTGACCCTGTTCCAGCCGCACCGGCATGCCCGCTTCCAGCTGGCGGCTCAGCGCGGCGTCGCGCTGCATCGCCTCCGGCGGGCACATCATCATGGTGGCGGCCAGCGGCTTGGCGCGCAGCTTGCCGTCTTCCAGCGTGGCCGGGCCGAACATGCCGTTGCAACCGGCCTTGATCGACAGCCGCTGCTCGGCGATCTGCAAGCTGGCGGCGGCCGGGCCGGCATCCAGCTGCTTCCACTCGCCTTGCAACTGGGACAGCGTGGGCGCTGCGGCAGAGCCGGCGGGGCCTTGGATGCCGGCGCAACCAGCCAGCAGGGCCGCCGCCAGGGCGGACAGGATCAGGCGATGGTTCATCGTATTTTCCTAATGTAAATGGAAGTCAGACGCCGCCGCGCGCCGTGGGTTCCGTCAATCGGCTATCGGCGTGACCGTTTCCTGATAGATCACCTTGACCAGTTGCAGCGTCGGCTGGCCGCCATCGGCCGCCGGCTCGCCCTGCAGTTTCAGGTAGTAGCGGTGGCCTGGCTCGGGTTGAAAGCCGCTGATGGCGCCGGCATAGCTCTGCCATGGCTGGTCTTCGCGATTGCGCAGCTGCAGGCAGGGCCCGCTGGCGCAGGCGCCGCTGGTGACGTACCAGTATTGCTCTCCGGGCGCGGGCTGCCATGCCGCTGCGGCCGGTTTGGCGGCGATAGCGGCCTGCGCCGCCGCGGCGTCGATCCGTTCGAAGCGGTATTCGGTTTTGCCGGCCCGCAAGGTCAGGTGCTGGCGGTCATCGGACGGCAGCAGCCGGAACGGCGCGCCCAGCAGTTTCAGCAGCGCCTGTTCGCGCTGCATGGTTTCTGGCGCGCAGGCCATGCGGGTGGTGGCTACCTGGTGCTTGCCGTCATGGTCTATGCCCAGGGTGAAGCGATTGCAGCCGGCGAAGCCGCTGATGCCGCCATCGGCGATGCTCAGCGTCGGCAGCGGAGCGGCCTGGGCGGGCGATTGCAGCCGCCATTCGGTGTGTTGCAGATCGGGCAGGGCTTGCGTCGGCAGCATCATGCTGCCGCTGATGAGAAGGGCGCTGAGGGAGGGCATGCTGTCTCCTGTTCTTGTCGAGCGAAGAATGCAAAAACGCCCGCCAGCGGCAGGCGTTGCTCAGCGCGGGCGGCGTCGTCAATGTACGGCGTTTTTCAGCAGGTCTTCCACCACTTTTTTCGCATCGCCGAACACCATCATGGTTTTATCCATGTAAAACAGCTCGTTATCCAACCCCGCATAGCCGGCGCTCATCGAACGTTTCACCACAATGACGTTGCGCGCCTTGTGCGCCTCCAGGATGGGCATGCCGTAGATCGGGCTGGCTTTGTCCTTCTGCGCAGCCGGGTTGACCACGTCGTTGGCGCCGATCACCAGCACCACGTCGGTGGTGGAGAAGTCGGCGTTGATTTCCTCCATTTCCAGCACCTGCTCGTACGGTACTTCGGCCTCGGCCAGCAGCACGTTCATGTGGCCCGGCATGCGGCCGGCCACCGGATGGATGGCGTAGCGGACGCTGACGCCCTTTTCGTGCAACAGTTCGGCGAACTCCTGCAAGGCGTGTTGGGCGCGGGAAACCGCCAGGCCGTAGCCGGGCACGATCACTACCTGGTCGGCGTTGGCCATCAGGAAGGCGGCGTCCTCGGCGCTGCCGGCCTTGTACGGCTTGGCCTCGCCCGGCCCGGGCGCTGGTCCGGCGGCCACTTCCGCGCCGAAGCCGCCCAGCAGCACGCTGACGATGGAGCGGTTCATCGCCTTGCACATGATGTAGGACAGGATGGCGCCGGATGAGCCGACGCAGGCGCCGGCGATGATCAGCACCGGGTTGTTCAGGGTGAAGCCGATGCCGGCCGCCGCCCAGCCGGAGTAGCTGTTCAGCATGGACACCACCACCGGCATGTCGGCGCCGCCGATCGGGATGATCAGCGTCACGCCCAGCACCAGCGCCACGGCCAGCATGGCGAGGAAGGCGGCCTGGCTGTCGGTGGCGAAATAGGCGAGGCCGAAGCCGAGCATGGCCAGCGCCAGGATCAGGTTCAGCAGGTGTTGGCCGGAGAAGCTCACCGCCTTGGCGCCAAAACGACCGGACAGCTTGCCGTAGGCGACGACCGAGGCGGTGAAGGTGATGGCGCCGATGAAGGCGCCGATGAACAACTCCACTTTTTGCACCGGCGTGTGCTCCACGCCGGCGTGGAAGATGGCGGCGACGGCGATCAGCACGGCCGACAGGCCCACCAGCGAGTGCATGGCGGCCACCAGCTCCGGCATGCCGGTCATTTCCACCGTGCGCGCCTTCCAGCCGCCTATCACCGCGCCGGCGGCGATGGCCCCGGCGATCAGCGCCAGCACCGGCTTGTCCAGGATCAGCAGGGTGGTCAGCACGGCGATGGCCATGCCGACGATGCCGTACAGATTGCCGCGCCGCGCCGAAGCCGGGCTGGACAGCCCCTTCAGCGCCAGGATGAACAGGACTGCGGCGACGAGGTAAAGAATCGCTGAAATATTCTGCATCGCTTAGCCCCTGTTCTTTTTCTTGAACATGTCCAGCATGCGCTGGGTCACCAGGAAGCCGCCGAAGATATTGATGCTGGCGAGGAAGATGGCGATGGTGCCCAGTACCGAGGTCAGGGTGATTTCCTGGCCGTTGATGTCCACCACCTGCAGCATGGCGCCGACGATGATGATGCCGGAGATGGCGTTGGTCACCGCCATCAGCGGGGTGTGCAGCGCCGGGGTGACGTTCCATACCACGTGGTAGCCGACGAAGATGGCCAGTACGAAGACGGTGAGGCTGGTGATGAAGGGGTCAACCATGTTGCGGCTCCTTATTCGTTTGCGCGGCGGGCTTGGCGGTGGTGCCGAAGCGCAGTTCGCCCTGATGGGTAATCAGCGTGGCCGCCAGCAGGTCGTCTTCCAGGTCGATTTTCAGCCCCTCGGCGCTCAGCAGCAGGCCGAGGAAGGTCAGGAGGTTGCGCGCGTACAGGCTGGAGGCGTCGGCGGCCACCATCGAAGGCAGATTGGTCAGGCCCACCAGATGCACGCCGTTGTCGGATTGCCAGGCCTCGCCAGCGCGGGTCAGTTCGCAGTTGCCGCCGGATTCGGCCGCCAGGTCCACGATCACCGAGCCCGGCCGCATCGCCGCCACGCTGGCGGCGGGCAACAGCACCGGAGCCGGCTTGCCGGGAATCAGCGCGGTGGTGATGACGATGTCGGCGGCGGCGGCGCGCTTGGCCAGCAGTTCGTTCTGCCGCGCCAGGAACTCGGGCGTCATCTCGCGGGCGTAGACGCCGGAACTGGCGGCCTTCTCCTCATCGCTCATCGGCACTTCGATGAACTTGGCGCCCAGCGATTCCACTTGCTCGCGGGTGGCGGGGCGCACATCGTAAGCCTCCACCACCGCGCCCAGCCGCTTGGCGGTGGCGATGGCCTGCAGGCCGGCCACGCCGACGCCCAGCACCAGCACGCGGGCCGCCTTCACCGTGCCGGCGGCGGTCATCAGCATGGGCATGAAGCGCGGATAGAACTGGCAGGCCAGCAGCACGGCCTTGTAGCCGGCGATATTGTTCTGGCTGGACAGCACGTCCATGCTCTGCGCGCGGGTGGTGCGCGGCAGCAGCTCCAGCGCGAAGGCCGACACGCGCTTGGCCGCCAGTTGCGGCAGCAGCGGGTTGTGGTAGGGCGACAACATGCCCGCCAACACGGCGCCGGATTTCAGCGCGTCGAGGTCGGCGGCGTCGGGCGAGCCCACGCACAGCACGATGTCGGCGCCGGACAGCAGCGCGGGGCGCTGTTCGACGATGCTTGCGCCGGCCTCGCGATAGGCGGCATCGGGGATGGCCGCGGCCTTGCCGGCGCCGGCTTCCACCGCGACGGTGTGGCCGGCGGCGGCCAGTTTCTTCACCGTCTCCGGCGTGGCCGCGACACGGTGTTCTCCGGCCAGCCGTTCGGCTGGTATGGCGATGTGCATCTCTGGATCTCCTGCAAATGGATGGGAATTCAGGATCTTGAACGGCCGTGCGCGGCGTTTTCGAACGGCTGTTTGAAAATGATTAAAAGCATGTTGCAGTGCATTATGCAAGCCATATATTGGCTACCGTATATCGTCTGACATAGTGGCCAGGGCGGGAAACGGCGCAGGGCGGAGGCGGTTTGCCATGATTAAAACGGATTGATATTCAAATATCATGAAAATTGGTTTGTGCGGCGCGCGGAGGCCTGGCGGCGCCGGGGAACCACCGTAATCGTCACGCCGCCGCGGTGTAAAGCCGGGAAAACCGCGTAAACCGCAAAAGTTTGCGCCGGATCAGAGGCGGTCTATTGGCCGCTGCCGCGATACAGGTCCAGTTTGAAGCGCTCCAGCGTGCCGTCGGCGCGCAGCTTGGCCAGGCCCGCGTTGAAGCGGGCCATCAGTTGCTCGTTGCGCGGCGAGCGTTGCATCAGCAGGTGGCCGTACTGGATGCTGAACGGGCGGGCTTCGGTGGTGACCAGATCGTGCGCGCCGCGCGGGAAAGCGTCGGAGGACAGCAGTTGCCAGCCGGTAAATTCGTCCAAGGGGAAGAGTTCTATGCGGCCGGCCAGCAGCTTCAGCAGATTGGTCTTGTCGTCATTGGCTTCCTCCACCGACAACACGCCTTGCTTGGCCAGTTGCCGGAATTCGGCGGTATAGGTGTAGCCGCGGGTGGCGCCGAAGCGCAGGGTGCTCAGCTCGCGCAGCTTCTGCCAGCGCGGCATCGCCAGATCCTTGCGGTGGAACAGCAATTCGCGGTGCTCGGAGATCGGCTCGCTGTATAGGAATTCCTGCGCCTTGGCCGGATCGTCGTACCAAAAGGAGCTGGCCCCCACGTCGCCGTTGCGCAGCGATTCCAGCGCCCGCGCCCACGGCATGAAATGGAAGCGCACCTGTATGCCTTCGCGGGCGAAGGCCTCGCGCACCACCCGGCTGACGAAGCCTTGCTGCGCCAATTGCTCGCCGCTCCATGGCGCGTATTCTCCGGTGGAGATCAGCAGCTCGGCGGCCAGCGCGGAAGCGGCCCATGCGCATAGCCATAGCAGGCGCAGGATGGCCAGCAAGAGTTTCATGGCGGACTCGGTTCGGATCGACTCATCCTAAAGTTATACACCGTGCCGAATATTTTCTGTTTGAATGTATTGATTCGTATGAATCTGTCGCGCCGGCTCGCCGGCTGGCTTGCTATGATCGCGACATGAGCCACGGTTGAGGAGGCCGCTTGCTATCCCTGATGACGCCATTGCCGGATTTCCGCAATCTGGGCGTGATGCTGCGCGTCCTGCTATTGCCTTTGCTGCTGTTGTGCGCCGATGGGCTGCTGGCGCTGGGCGCTCCGGAGCCTTTGTGGCATTGGCTGCAGACGGCGCTGGCCATCGTGCCCGGCAGCCTGTTGACGCTGGCGCTGCTGGCGTTGGCCCAACCATGGCTGGCCAGGCAAAGGCTGGGGCCGCTGTGGGCGCTGGCGCTGACCGGCGGCAGTTTCGCGCTGTGCCAGTACGCGCTGCGCGGCGAACTGGGCCAGGCCTGGGCCGCGCCGTGGGTAGCCGCGCTGGCGGCGGCGCTGTTATTGCATTACCTGTCGCTGCGGCAGCGCGCCTTGTCGCCGGCGCTGGCCGAGGCCAGGCTGGCGGCCTTGCAGGCGCGCATCCGGCCGCATTTCCTGTTCAATACGCTGAACGCGGCGATTGCGTTGATCCGGCTGCAGCCCGCCAAGGCGGAAAGCGTGCTGGAGAATCTGTCGGACCTGTTCCGGGCGCAGATGGCGGACCCGGCGCGCGCGTCGACGCTGGCGCGCGAGGTGGAGCTGGCGCGGATGTATCTGGCGATAGAGTCGGAGCGGCTGGGGCCGCGCCTGCGCGTGGCGTGGCAACTGGATGCGCCGCAGGATGCGGCGCTGCCGCCGCTGATTCTGCAGCCCTTGGTGGAAAACGCCGTCTATCACGGCGCGGAACGGCTGGCCGGCGAGGTGGAGATCCGGGTGGCGGCGCGCCTGGCCGGCGGCTTGCTGGAGCTGGCGCTGGACAACCCGGTGCCGGACGAGTCCGACGCCGCCAGCCCCGGCAGCGGCATGGCTTTGTCCAATCTGCGCGAGCGCCTGGCCTTGTTTTTCGACGCCGAGGCCAGCCTGGTCACCGAGCGCCGCGGCGACCGCTACCATACCCGCCTGCGCCTGCCGTACCGGCGGGCGGCTGAATGAGACAACTCGGGAGTCCTGCATGGAAAAGAACCGTTTGGAGGCGTTCAGCGACGGCGTGATCGCCATCATCATCACCATCATGGTGCTGGAGCTGAAAGTACCGCATGGCACCGACTGGCAGGCGCTGGCGCCGTTGCTGCCGGTGTTTCTGAGCTATCTGCTCAGCTTCGTCTACGTCGGCATTTATTGGAACAACCACCATCATTTCTACCATGCCACCCGCCGCATCGACGGTCGCGTGCTGTGGGCCAATCTGCACTTGCTGTTCTGGCTGTCGCTGATTCCCTTCGTCACCGGCTGGATGGGGCAGAACCATTACGAGCCGCTGCCGGTGGCGCTGTACGGCGCGGTGCTGCTGATGTGCTCCATCGCCTGGTGGATCATGCAGCAGGCGCTGCTGTGCCTGCCGGGCAACCGCACGCGGCTGTCGGAGGCGCTGGGCGGCGACATCAAGGGCAAGCTCTCGCCCGTGTGCTATCTGCTGGCCATCGCCTCGGCCTGGTGGCATCCCTGGCTGGCCGGCGCGCTGTACCTGGCGGTGGCCTTGATGTGGCTGGTGCCGGACCGGCGCATCGAGTGCATGTTGTACGAGGAGGGCGGGGACTGAAGCGCGTGGCGGCGGCAGCCGTATTCGTTTAAAATGTCGCTATCCATCCATCAGGGGGTAGGTACCATGTACCAGTCCGATTTCACCAAGTTCATCAATGGCTTCCTGGAAAAGAACCCGGAAGTGGACAACGAGCGCCGCGAGCTGCGCCTGACGCTGTGGGACCGCCAGGTCGACCTGGACGACCAGCGCCGCTGGAAGGAGTCGCGCGTGCCGCAGAAGCCTTACGTCTACCAGCCGGAATAAGCCCCGGCCGGACCCGATCGACGCCCTATGCGGGCGTTTTGTCATTTCTGGAAAGCCCATCATGACCCGCCGCACCGTGGCGCTGGACAGCGCCCTCTCCGATTATCTGTTCGACATCGCCGTCACCGAGCATCCGGTGCAGCGCGAGCTGCGCGAATTCACCGCCGGCCACCGCCTGGCCAAGATGCAGATCTCGCCGGACCAAGGCCAGTTCATGGGCTGGCTGGCGCGGCTGATCGGCGCGCGCCGCTATCTGGAGATCGGCGTGTTCACCGGCTACAGCGCGCTGACCGTGGCGCTGGCGATGCCAGAGGATGGCGCGGTGGTGGCCTGCGACGTCAGCGAAACCTTCACCAACATCGCCCGCGAATATTGGCAAAAAGCCGGGGTAGCGGAGCGCATCGACTTGCGGCTGCAACCCGCGCTCGCCACGCTGCGCGAACTACTGGACGCCGGCCGCGCCGGCAGTTTCGACCTCGCCTTCATCGACGCCGACAAGCCAAGCTACCTCGATTACTACGAAGCCTGTCTCGAACTGGTGCGGCCGGGCGGCGTCATCGCCATCGACAATATCTTCCTGTCCGGCCGCGTGGTGGAGCCCAAGCCGGAAGACCCGCCCGGCGTGCATCTGGTGCATGCCTTCAACGCCAGCCTGAAGACCGATCCGCGCGTCAATATGTGCGTGCTGCCGATAGGCGATGGTTTGACGCTGTGCTCGCGGCGTTAAACGCGTGGCATGAACTTTCGATGAATCCACGCAGTCTGAAACGTTTTGGCCGCAGCATCGACACCATTGCCGATGCTATGATGGCCATTTGACCGAGCCGAATCTGAATCCGTCATGCTGAATCGCCGTCCCCGCCGCCAGATGAACCAGATGAACGTCGTGCCCTACATCGACGTGATGCTGGTGCTGCTGGTGATTTTCATGGTCACCGCCCCGATGTTCACCCCCGGCGTGATCGATGTGCCCAGCGTGTCCCAAGCCGCGTCCATCGATGTGCGGCCGCTGGAAGTCACCGTGGACGCCACCGGCAAGATCGAGCTGATAGACGGCGAGCAGAAAACCCGCGTCGACTCGCTGGACGATCTGGCCAGCCAGTTGCAGGCGTTGGCCGGCAACGAACAGCGTCCGGTGGCGATCTCCGCCGATGCCAACCTCAAATACGCTGAAGTGGTGAAGATCGCCGATCGCCTGCACCAGGCAGGCATCAAGCGCGTGGCGCTGACCGTCAAACAAACGCCCAAGCAATGAGTTCGCAATCGTCTTCCTCGCTGCGCCCCTGGACCCTGATCGCCTCGGCGCTGTTTCACGCTGCAGTGATCGGCCTGCTGCTGTGGGGTGGTTTCCAGTCATCGGAGCCGCAGAATCCCGCGCCGCTGGCCCTGGAGCTGTGGACGACCGCGCCGCCGCCGCCGGCGACGATTACCGCGCCGGTGACGCCGCCTCCCGCGCCACAACCGGCGCCTGAGCCGCAACCAGCGGTGGCGACGCCGCCGGCCGAGGTGAATCTGGGCAAGAAAACGCCGCCCAAGCCCGAAGTGGTCAAGCCGGAACCCAAGCCGCCGGCCGAACCCAAGCCGGAACCGAAAAAGCCTAAGCCGGAGCCCAAGTCTGTCGAGCCGGAACCCAAACCGCACGACAAGGCCAAGCCGGCGCAGAAGGCGCCAGAGAAGAAAGAGCCGAAGGTCGCGCAGACGCCGCCTGCGGCGAAACCTGGACACCGGACGGCCAAAGCCTATAACAGCGAGGCGGATGATTTATTGTCCAGCTTGGACAGCACGCGCACCAGCGGCAAGCCGAACGCGCGCAGCGACCAGGCCGGCAGCAAGAACGGCGTGGCCGGCGGCGCGGTCAACGGCTCCGGCGTCAGCGCCGGCTGGATCGACATGGTCAAGGCCAAGGTGACGCCCTTGGTGCAGATTCCGCCAGCCATGGCCGGCAATCCGGAAGCGCAGCTGCGGGTGACGCTGCTGCCCACGCTGGAAGTGAAGTCGGTGCAGCTGGTGAAAAGCAGCGGCGTGCCGGCTTACGACGATGCCGTGCAAAGAGCGGTGTGGGAAGCCAAGACTTTTCCGAAACTGCCGGCCGGCGCCAATTTCAATGATGGTTACCGGACATTTGTCCTGAAATTCCGTCCGCGTTGAACGGACAAAGCGAAGACTTGAGGAAAACATGCCCAGTTTGAAAGCCCTGTTGCGGGGCGTGCTGGTGGCGGCGATGCTGGTCGCCGGCAGCGCGCGCGCCGAACTGAACATCGAGATCGTCGGCGGCGGCGCCAGCCGCCACGCCATTGCCGTGGTGCCGTTCAAGGACGAAGGGCCGACCCAGGGCAACCTGACGCCGGTGATCCGCAATGACCTGGCCTTGTCCGGCGCCTTCCGCCTGGTGGACCCGTCCGCCGTCGCCAATGTGCCGTTCGTCCCGGCGGACGTGCGCTATCCGCTGTGGCAGGCGGCAGGGGCCCAGTCCATCGCCATCGGCAAGGTGGAAAACGCGGCTGGGGGCCAGATCAAGATCAGCTTCCGGCTGATGGACGTGTCGCAGCAGAAGCAGCTGACCGGCGGGGAGTTCACGGTGACGCCGGACCGCAGCCGCCAGGTGGCGCACGCCATCGCCGACCTGATCTACGAGGCCATCACCGGGCAGAAGGGCTTCTTCAACACCCGACTCGCCTATGTGCTGAAGAGCGGCCGCAGCTACGCGCTGCAGATTTCCGACGTGGACGGCCAGCGCAGCCAGACTATCCTGCGCTCGACCGAACCGATCATTTCGCCTAGCTGGAGTCCGAACGGCCGCTATATTGCTTATGTGTCGTTCGCCAGCCAGAAGCCGGTGGTATGGGTGCAGGATCTGGCCACCGGCCAGCGTCGCGCCGTTGCCAACTTCAAGGGCAGCAATTCCGCGCCGGCCTGGAGCCCGGACGGCAGCAAGCTGGCCGTGGTGCTGACCACAAGCGGCAATTCGCAAATCTACATTATCAGCGCCGACGGCGGCGCGGCGCGGCGGTTGATGTACAACGGCGGCATCGACACCGAGCCGTCCTTCAGTCCGGACGGCTCCATGGTGTATTTCGTGTCCGATCGCAGCGGCAATCCGCAGATCTATCGCGTGCCGGTGAACGGCGGCGACGCCCAGCGCGTCACCTGGGAAGGGAATTACAATGTTTCGCCCAAATTGTCGCCCGATGGCAAGACGCTGGTCTATATTCGTCGCGCCGCCGGCAATTTCCGTGTGATGTCGCAGGATTTGGCAACTAATGACACGCGTCTATTGTCAGATGGAAGTTACAGTGAGCGCCCCAGCTTCGCGCCGAATGGCCGCATGGTGCTGTACTCCAGCGACGCAGGCGGACACAGCGTGCTGTACGCGGCCACCGCCGACGGCAGCAGCAAGGTGAAACTGGCAGTGCTTAACGGTGATGTACAGGACCCGGCATGGGGTCCATTCAACAATCCTTGATCGGGAGCCAAATGATGAATCTGAAACAACTCGCCCTTGCTTCTGCAGTCGCTACCCTGCTGGCCGCTTGCGCCAGCACCAAACCGGCCGAAGCCCCGGCCGCTCCGGTTACCCAAGCCCCGCAGACCCAGGCTCCGGTAACGGCTCCGGCCACCCAGAGCAATGCGGCGATGGACCCGCTGAACGACCCGAACAGCCCGCTGGCCAAGCGCAGCGTCTACTTCGCCTTCGATTCCTCCGCCGTTGACGGCGAAGGCAAGACCACCGTGGCCAACCACGCTGAGTACCTGAAGGGCCAGGCGGACAAGAAAGTGATCATCCAGGGCAATACCGACGCCCGCGGCAGCCGCGAATACAACCTGGCCTTGGGCCAGCGCCGCGCCGAGAGCGTGAAGCACGCGATGGAAGTGCTGGGCGTGAAGGAACAGCAGCTGGAAGCGGTCAGCTTCGGCAAGGAAAAGCCTAAGGCTACCGGCCACACCGAAGCCGATTACGCCGAGAACCGTCGCGCCGACATCGTTTATCAGGGCCAGTAAGCGCCTGCCGCGGGGGGCCGCATAGGCTGCCCGCCGTTGTCACTCCTGCCGGATATCAAGGGGCGGGCTGCCAAGCGGCGGCCAAACCGCTATGATATCCGGCAGTCTTCATCCATCGGAAAGCCCATGAATCGCATCGCCATCAGTAGCGCCCTGCTGTTGACGCTGGCTGGCTGCGCCAGCACCAGCGACCTGGAAGCCACCCGCCGCCAACTGGACCAAGTGAACCAGCAGGCGACGACGCGCATCGCCGCGGTGGAGAGCAAGCTGTCCAATGAAAAGCTGCTGGAAATGGTCAGCCAGGTGGACAACCTGAAGGCCGAAGTCGCCAAGCTGCGCGGCGACATCGAAGTGCTGAACTACAATCTGCAAACCACGCAGAAGCGACAGAACGACCTGTACAACGACCTGGACGGCCGTCTGGGACGTCTGGAAGGCACCGGCAAGCACGATGCCTCGCAACCGGCTGCAGCCGCTCAGCAGCAGGCCGCTGCCGGCGACAGCCAGGCCTCGCCGGATTACGACAAGGCGCTGAATCTGCTGCGCGCGCGCGACTTTCCCAATGCCGTCAACGCGCTGTCGCTGTTCATCCAGCAGAACCCGCAAGCGCCGCAAGCGGCCGAGGCCGCATACTGGCTGGGCGTCGCCCACACCGCCTTGCGCCAGTACGACGCCGCCATCGACATCCACCGCCGCTTCGTCGAGCAATACCCCAACAACCATTTCGCGCCGGACGCGCTGCGCAACATCGGCAACTGCCAACGCGATTTGGGACAGGTGGATCAGGCCAAGAACACCTATCGCCGCCTGATCAAGCTCTATCCGAAGAGCGACGCCGCGCTGAAGGCCAAGCAAGCGTTGGCCAGAATGTAATATCTCCGCGCGCTCCCGCCGCCGGGCGGGAGCGGGCCGCTTTGTCTCCTCCTTGTTTCCTCCTGCCTGTTCCAGCAAGCCAGCCACTCTGCGTCATATATGTTGTCTCATCGCCACGGTCCGCAACCGGGAAGTGGACGAATCTATATTTGCAATGATATTGTCATTGAATTGATGTGAATATCATACTTAAAACATAACTCTACGCCCGGCATCAGATCGAGCGGGAGGCTTCGCTCAGGCAACCATCCACTTCGATTCCACCGGCTCAGCGCCGGCAAAGGGACTGAATGCATATGTTGTCACCGCAGCCGCGCCGCGCGCCTGGAGAAACAGACGCGCCTCCCCAGTTGAACGAGGAGCAAAGGCGCAGCCAGATATCGTCTGGCCACCGCCTGATACGCCTGGTCCGTCAGAAGCGTTTCCATCTGTATTCGAAGGCCGAATTCCATACCCGCGCCGTGCGTTTGCCAGCGGACTACTGGCTGCACCATTTCGTGCCGGCCTTGCGCGCCGGCATGAACGAGACCATGGCCCAGCGGGTCAGCGCGGCGGTGGCTAGGGCGCGCAAGAACGCTGGTTTGTATGGCGTCGCCAAGCCCGGCGTGGCCGAGTTCATCGCCGAGGCCTTCTTCGACAACTGGTGGTTCAAGGCCAAGGAGGACAATATGTCGCGCGCGGCTCTGCGCGACCGCGTCCGCGAGCTGATCGCCCAAGGCAAGCCCATCCGCTTGCACCTGCCCATCCTGTCGCGCAAGCCGTTCAGTCCGGTCAAGAACCGCGGGCCGCTGCCGGACCTCGCCGAATTGCATACGCTGGCGCGTTGCGCCGAGGCGGCCCAGGTGATTCATGCGCTCAGCCCCACTGGTTGCCAGTTCGTCATCCTGGCGGACGGTTTCAAGTACAACCGGGCCTGTCGGACGCCGGACGTCTTCGTGGCCGCCTACCAGGATGGTTTGCGCTACTGGATAGAACAGCTGGCGATTGGCGACATCGTCAAGCTGGAGAACTACGAGCAGTGGGTGGCGGCCGGCATTCCGGCAGCCCTGGCCGAGGAGCGGACTCGGCGTTATCAGGCGCACTGCCGCGAGCTGGAGGCGCGCTATGGCGCGCATTTCGACGCGGATGCGCTGGACGAGAGCATGGCGGCGCTCGAGCGGCTGGACGATGTCGGCGGCCAGCTGAGCTTCACTTTCTGGTCGGTGGTCGGCTCGGTGTATTACGAGGAGCTGTTCGCGTTGGCCGAGACGGATTCCTTCGCTGATCGCCATTACGGCGACGAGGTCCAGCAGCTGTATATCGCCTATCTGTCCTCGCTGCACCGCAATCTGGCCGAATACCGCTTCCAGGGACTGCATCTGCCCATGTTGGGTTATTTCCCGCCTGAGCGGACTCGCGAGCTGTTCCGCGCGCTGCGCCGGCAAGCTTGGGAGGCGGCGATCCGCTATGTCGCGATCTCGCTGACTGACCGAGACCTGGATGTCGTCCGGCGCATAGACGGCGACGCCATCAAGCTGACCATACACGGCAAGAAGGGCGAAGTGCATTTCCTGTCCGCCACCAAGCAGGATGTCAATATGACGGCCCAGCATTGCTGCGGCGGGGTTGCCGCGTCGGCGGAAGGCGCCAAGCTGACTTTCCGCTACCGGCTGGAGAGGGAGTCGCTGGGCGAGGTGCCAGTCCTGATCGAGCGCTTGCCGGATACGGCCTTCTACCGGGAAAAATACGGCGCGCTGCACGCGCTGCAAAAGCTGGATCAACCTATCTGCTACGCCTCCGCGGCAGAGCTGGCCGGCAATGGCCTGATGCACACCTTATTGCTGAGGAAGGGATGATATGACGACGAGCAATTTGTTCGCTGGGCGGGAGTTGTTGAGCGAGTCCAATCTGCACAAGGTTTTCTCCAGCGAGCTGGGCGGCAGCCTCAGTCTGGAGCCGCGCGCGGAGTCGGCCAGCATTTCCGCCGATGGCGTGAAGGAAATGCTAGGCAGCTGGCGCGCCGCCATCGAGCGGGAAGCCGTCGCGCTGGCCCGGCTGGCGCCGAGCGCGCTGACCGACTTGCCGCCTGGCTGCCTGTATGAGCATCAGGACCAGCCTGACTGGCTGCTGGCGGCGCAGGCATGCGAGATTTTCCGCAATCCCATCGTCAGCAAGAACGCCGGGCGGCTGGACGTCAAGGCGCTGCAGCGCAATATCCGCGCTTGGCTGGGCCGCGACGGCGAGCCGACTCTTGTCATCGGCTGGGGCCAGCCCAAGCGTTCTGCCGGTGGCCTGAAAGCTTTCGGCCCCTATGCCGATCTGGCGGAAATGTACGCTATCGGCCGCTTGCTGGTGATCGTCAAGGCGCTGGAGAAGATGGCGGGCCGCCCCATCAAACTGGCTGTGCTGACCGGCGGCAGCCGTTTTTTCGAAGCGTTTTTCACCCGGCCGGAGCTGACGCTGCGCTACGACCAGCAGCGTCAAGCCATTGCCGACGCGCTGGCCGGTCCCGGCGTGATCGAGTTCCAGGCTTATTCGCAGGCGGTGGGCGACGGCGGCCATACCGCCATTTCCGGCGAGCGTGCCGTCAAATTCCGACAGGCGCTGGCCGGCGTGTCCGATGAAATGGCCGCCGCCAAGTTTGGAACCGTGCTGCTGAATGTCGACTGGGAGCACATATTCGCCCCGGACCCGGCGCAGCGCCAAAAGGCTCCGCATGGCCTGCCGCTGCCGGACAGCGTGGCGGCCTGGTTGGCGACGGGCGATGCCAATCGCCTGGTGCGGGCCGCTGTCACCAGCCTGATCTCGCCGCGCCACCAGGCCGCCTGTCTGGACATGATAGGCAGCGAAACCGTGCTGGAGGACGCCATCTCCTTCATCCAGAGCGTGGCGTGGGAGTCCACCCGCAAATACATCGCCCTGCACCTGATGGATGGCGGCGACGAGACGGCGGGTGCGTCGGAGGCCAGCGGCCGCAACGCGCTGCGGCTGACCGTGCATGAGAAGGACAAGCTGCGCGATATGCCGGCCATCTTCACGCTGGGGCCGCGCGGCGGCAATCAGCTGTCCCAGCATGTGCTGGCCATGGTGGGGGAGCGCGGCGAGACCGTTTTCGGCGCTTACGCGGAATTCTGGGCCGGCCCGGCACGGGCGGTGCGCCTGGAGCCGCAGGGCGACTATCCGGTGTTCGCCTGGCTGGCGGAGTCGGGGCAGCCGCTGTGCCTGTCGTCGGTGGCCGACGAGGCGTTGTTGCAAGCGTTGTGCCGCGCCTCGGCCGCGGCTTGAGCGGGAGCGGGCATGAGCGATGACATGATGAACACGCCGGCGGACGCAGGCCTGGCCCTGTTCGATCTGGACGGCACGCTGGTGGACACGCTGGACGATGTGGCGATGGCGATGAACCGGGCGTTGCGCGAGCTGGGCCTGCCTGAGGCGGAGACGGCGCTGGCCCGGGAATGTCTGGGGCTGGGTGGATTGGCGTTCCCGCGGGCCGCGCTGGCGCGAGCGGGGCGCGAGGGCGAGGCGCTGCTCGCCGACCTCAACGCGCGCTATCTGGAGCATTACGCGCAGAGCCTGGCCGAGCATTCCCGTTTGTATCCGGGCGCCGCCGCCGCGCTGGACGCGCTGGTTGCGCAGGGCGCGGCGCTGGGGCTATGCACCAATAAGCTGAGCCGCTTCACGTTGCCTCTGCTGGACAGCCTGGGCCTGGCCGGCCGGTTCGACGTCATCGTGTGCGGCGATACCCTGGACTGGAAGAAACCGGATCCGCGGCCGCTATTGCACGCGGTCCAGCTGGTGGGGCGGGCGCCGGACGTAGCCGCCCTGGTCGGCGACACCGCAATAGACCGCCAGGCCGCCCAGGCAGCTGGCATGCGCTTCATTCACGCGCGCCATGGCTATGGCGAAGGGCTGGACGGCGAGGCATGGTCCGTGGGGGCGCTGGGCGAGCTGCCGGCGCTATGGGCCGATTTCATCACCGGCGCGGCGCGGCGCCGCGCCATCGCTTGAAGAGGATGTCTTTCATGGAAAAGCCTTCCCGCGACATCCTGGTCCTGGCCCTGGGCCAGGCCTTGACCAGCACGGTGGTGTCCCTGCTGACTTCGGTGTCCAGCCTGTCCGGCGCCTATCTGGCGCCGGAACGCTCGCTGAGCACGCTGCCGGTCACTGCGACGGTGCTGGGCGCGTTGTTGATGATTTATCCGGCGTCGATGCTGATGGGGCGCATGGGCCGCCGCAGCGGCTTCATGTTCAAGGCCGGAATAGGGGTGCTGGGCGGCGTGGTTTGTTGCCTGGGCTTGTGGGCGCAGAGTTTCGCCACGCTGATCCTGGGCGCCTTCCTGCTGGGGATATTCAGCTCCTTCGGCCAGTATTACCGTTTTGCCGCCATAGACGCGGCGCGCACGCCGGAAGAACGCACCTCCGCCGTGTCCATCGTCACCGGCGCCGGGGTGGCCGGCGGCGTGACTGGGCCGTTCCTGGGCGGGCAATTCGCCGGCGCGCTGAGCGGCGTGCCGTATGCCGGCGCCTTCGCCGCGCTGGCCGCGGTGTGCGTGCTGCTGGCGCTGTCGCAGATGTGGCTGTCGACCGGGCTGGGCAAGCATGCGGACGCGCCGGGCGCCTCCGGCAGGCTGGACCTGCGCAGCGATTTCGCCAAGGCCAGCGCGCTGTGCGCGATAGGCTTCGCGGTGATGACGCTGGTGATGAACGCGACGCCGATTTCCTTGCAGATGTGCGGTTTCGGCGTGCAAATGTCCGCTCAGGTGTTGCAGGTCCACTTCGCGCTGATGTATCTGCCCTCGCTGTTCAATCCGACGCTGGTGCGCTGGTTCGGATTGCGCGGGCTGGTCGCGGCCGGCATCGCGATCAGCGCCGCCGGTTGCCTGATGACGCTGCTGCCCACGCAGAGCTACGCCGTCTATATGGCGGAGCTGGCGCTGTCCGGCATAGGCTGGAACTTCATCTTCAACGGCGGCACCCTGCTGTTGGCCAATACCTATCCCGCCTCGCTGCGGGTCAAGGCGCAGGGCATCAATTCGCTGGTGGTGTACAGCGCCAATGTGCTGGCCTCGTTCGGGGCCGGCGCCTTCATGGCCTTCTATGGCTGGCAAGTGGTCAACGCGGTTTGCCTGCCCTTGCTGGCCGTGGCCGCGCTGGTGTTGCGCTCGGGTCAAGAAAGCGCGCGCAAGGCGTATTCCAGGGGCGCGTGAGCGGGGGCGGCGGTTCCGCATGCGTCATCCCTGTTGCCAGCCATAAGCAAGTGGTGCGCGGCATAGGCGCGCCACGGCCGCCAGTTTTCCATTCTGGCGGGCGACAAATCCGCGGTTTTGCCTTCCCGTGCGAGCAGGGCGGCTTGCCAGTCCGGCACGGGCGGCAGCCGGTCTGGCCCGTCGGGCGGCGGCGGCTCGGCCGATTCCGGCAGCGCGAAGCGCAAGGCGGGAAAGGCGGGATGGGACAGCGGCTGGCCGCGCGTTTCCAGCCACTCCAGCCTGTCCGGGATCGAAAGCTGGCGGAAGCGGATTTCCTCGCCATCCCAGACGCCGGGCAGCCGCAAGCCGGTTTGCCGCGGGACCAGCTTCGCCAACAAGGGGTCTTGCGCCAGTTGACGCTCTATCGGTTCCATATCCGCCGCAAGGTCGAACATGGCCCTGACGCGCGCCAGCAGCTGCGGCAAGGCGCGCAGACGGGGAAGGTGCAGGCCGACACGCAGGGCGTGCTGGCGCGGCTCGTGGCTTACCGTCAGCACCCCGCATTCGCCATCCTGGGCGATGGCGCGGACATAGGATTCTTCCCGCACGATCTCCAACCCGGGAACGGCTTGTCGCCGCAGGTAATCCAGCATGGCTTGCCAGTGGTAGGGCGGACGATAGCGCAGCAGTAGGCTGATATGGTCTGACGCCGCTGCCGCGGCGTCGATGTCGCGGCGCAACGCGCCAGGAGGACGGCGATACAGCTGCTGGAACACTTCGTTGAAGCGACGCACGCTGCCGAAGCCGGCGGCAAAAGCGATGTCGGTCAGCGGCATGCGGGTCTCATGGATCAGTTGCTTGGCCAGCAGTATCCGGCGCGTTTGCGCCACGGCTTGCGGCGAAGCGCCCACATATTGCGCGAATAGCCGGCGCAATTGCCGCTCGCCCACGCCCAGCTTATCCGTCAGCAGGGACAGACCGGCTTCGTCCAGGGCGCCTTGCTCGATCAGCGCCAACGCGCGCGCCACGGTATGGGAGTGGCCGCTGTTGGAGACGCCGCGCCAAGCGCCGGAGTCCGGCGCGGCTTCCGGCCGGCAGCGCAGGCAGGGACGGAAGCCCGCCTCCTGCGCGGCGGCGGCTGTCGGATAGAAGTCCACGTTTTCGCGGCGCGCGGTGCGAGCAGGGCAGATCGGCCGGCAGTAGATGCCGGTGGTGCGCACGCCGATGAAGAAGCGGCCGTCGAAGCGGACATCGCGGCTGGCCAGCGCGCGATAGCAAGTATCGGGATCGAATTCCATCGCCTGATGATCGCGCCAATTCCCCGTCGCAGCCAGCGGTTTTCGGACCCGAATAGCGGGCGCTGTCCACGTCCGGAATCCGCCAGCAGGCGGGCGATGCTTGAGAGACGATGACGGCGTTTCCCACAATAGGAGTCGTCATGATCGCGCCGCAGACCCAGTTCCAGCATTTCCGCCAACTCAACATTCAAGGCAAGCTGCTGCTGCCCAATGCCTGGGATGCCGCCAGCGCCCGGTTGTTCGAAGCCGCCGGCCATCCCGCCCTTGCCACCACCAGCGGCGGCATCGCCTACGCCCGAGGTTGGCGCGATGCTCAGCGCATAGGACGCGAGGCGATGCTAAGCGAGATCGCAGCCATCGTCCGCGGCGTGGATGTCCCCGTCAGCGCCGACATCGAGGCAGGCTATGGCCTATCCCCGCAGGATGTCGCCGTGACTGTGCGGGGGGCGATGGAGGCCGGCGCGGTTGGCGTCAATCTGGAGGACAACGGCCATGGCGCTTTGGCGCAGCCCTTGTTCTCTATCGAGTCGCAATGCGCCCGCCTGGCCGCCGCCAGACAGATGGCCGACGCGTTGAACGCGCCGCTATGGATCAATGCCCGCGTCGATGCCTATTTGTTGGACTTGGGGCTGAGTGCCGAGCGGCGCTTCGCCGAAACGCTGGCGCGCGGCAATGCTTACCTGGCGGCCGGCGCGGACATGGTGTTCGTGCCCGGCCTGGCCGATCCCGGCGAGGCCAGGCGCCTGGCCGCCAGTTTGAACGGCCCGCTGAACCTGATGGCCTTGCCTGGCGTGGCCGGCGCGTCTGACTGGTTCGATGTCGGCGTCGCCCGAGTCAGCCTGGGCGCAGGGCCGATGCTCGCGGTGATGGGCTTGGTGCGGCGGATGGCGGACGAGGCGAGAGCAGGTGTCTGGACGGCTATGGCGGAACACCATTACGGCTTTGCCGAGGCGGAGGCGCTGTTTGAGAGGCGTTGAGCACGCAGCTTGCGAGTGACTTATGCACAGGCTGGCCGAAATTTGCTTTTTTTCCACAGACAGGTAGGCCGCGCGCGACATCTCGGCCAAACCCCCTGGATCAGCAAACGTCAACAGCTCCTAGCCTGATTTGCTAAATCGGCGGGGATTGTGCCGCAGATGGCAGAACGCTAGAGCGGCGGCTAGGCGCGCGCCGGCAAAGCCGTTTTGCCGGCGGCGCAAGGCGTTCAGACCACTAGTTGCCGTTCTTGATCTGCTGGCTGACCCCGTTTTCCTCCTGGTTCAGCACATTCTGTTCTTGCTTGGTGATGTGGCCGTGATCGAGCTTGGCCATGTCGCGTTCCTGCTGGCGGATGTTCTGGTCCTCCCGGTGCAGCTTGTGCGCTTCGGCCTGGCTGATCTGGCCGTTTTTCTCTTCCCGGTCGATGCGCTTGTTTTGATTGGCCAGGCGCTTGTTGACCTCGACGCGGCGCGGGTGGTCTTTCTGCCATTGGGTTTCGTTGGCTTGGGCCGCGCCGGCGCAGGCGAGGCCGCAGAGCAGGGTGGCGGACAGGATGTTGCGAGCGAGCTTTTTCATGATGTTCTCCCGAATGGGTTCAGGTAAGGATTACCTGAACTCAGCCTATGCCAAGGCAGGGAGTCGGGCTGGTGCAAGACATATGTACATATATGTAAACAGCCGCTGTTTTACGACTGTTCATAATTGCGGCGCGGGCAGGATCAGCTTGCCTGTTTGGCATGGCCATGTCGGCCCAGGAAATCCCGTTTGGCAGCGCTGGAGAGGCATTTGAAGGCGTGTTCGGCCTGCAGCGCGGCCGAACGGTCCGGGTACTCCACCACCATTTCGATGGAGACCGGCGGATTGAGGCGGGTGTAGCGCGCGCCTTTGCCGGCGGCGTGTTGCGCGTAGCGGCGCGCCACATCGGTGCTGATGCCGGTGTACAAGGCGCCGCTCTCGCAGCGCAGCACATAGAGGAACCAGGGCCGCTGCGGGCCCTGGCTGTCGGGCTTACTGCTCGTCGCCGCCATGGTTGGTCAGCGGGCTGATCAGCACGCGCTCAGTGCGGTTGCCCTTCTGCGCGGTGACGCGCAGCTTCCAGTCGCCCACGACCACTTCATCGCCCTCGCGCGGGATGCGTTCCAGGCAGTCCATCAGCAAACCGGCCACGGTGTGGAAGTCTTCATCCTCGAAATCGCCCAGCGTCAGGTACTGTTCCAGCGTCACCAGCTCCAGGCTGCCTTCCACGTTGTAGCTGCCGTCCGGATGGGCGACGATGGCCGGCAATTCATGGCGCTCGTGCTCTTCCGGGAATTCGCCGGCGATGGCTTCCATCAGGTCTTTCTGGGTGACGATGCCCTCCAGGCTGCCGAATTCGTCGACGACGAAGGCCATGTCGGCGGCGTGCTGGCGGAAGCTTTCCAGCGCTTTCAGCACGGTGACGGTCTCCGGCAGCACCAGCGGCTGGCGCAGCGCGGCGTCGATGTCCAGCGGACGGCCATCCAGCAGCTGCGCCAGCAAGTCCTTGCGGGCGACGATGCCCAGCGGCTCGTCTATGCTGCCGTCGCGGATCACCACCATGCGGGAGTGCGGGCTGTCGCGCAAGGCCTTGCGCTGGGCCGCTTCCGGCTGGCTCAGGTCCAGGCGGTGGATGTCGGCGCGCGGGGTGGCGATGACGCGGATCGGCCGCTCGGCCAGGGTCAGCACGCTGTGTATCATCGCGCGTTCGTTGTGGCCGAAGGCGGTGTCTTCCACCGGCTGCGGGCCGGCTTCGGGCTTGGCCTCGGGCGCCGCGCCGTCGGACAGACGGCTGCCCATCAGGCTCAGCACGGCATCGGCGGTGCGTTCGCGGAAGCTTTGCGTGCGGTTCAGGTAGCGGATGCGGTTGGCCTGCGACACCTGGTTGAAGGCCTCGATCAGCACCGAGAAGCCGATGGCGGCGTACAGATAGCCCTTGGGAATGTGGAAACCGAAGCCTTCCGCGATCAGGCTGAAGCCGATCATCAGCAGGAAGCCCAAGCACAGCATCACCACGGTGGGGTGGGCGTTGACGAAGGCGGTCAAGGGCTTGCTGGCGGCGATCATCAGGATCATCGCCACGATGACGGCCAGCATCATCACCGGCAGATGTTCGGACATGCCGATGGCGGTGATGACGGAGTCGATGGAGAACACGGCGTCCAGCACCAGGATCTGCGCCACCACGGTGCCGAAGGCGGCATAAGCGCGTTGCGTGGCGCCCTTGGCGTGTTCCACGCCTTCCAGCCGCTCATGCAGCTCGGTGGTGGCCTTGAACAGCAGGAAGGCGCCGCCGCCCAGCATGATCAGGTCGCGGCCGGCGAATGATTGGCCCCAGACTGAGAACAGCGGCGTTGTCAGGGTCACCAGCCAGGAGATGCTGGCCAGGAGGACCAGCCGCATGATCAGCGCCAGCGACAAGCCGGTGATGCGGGCGCGGTCGCGTTGTTCCGGCGGCAGTTTCTCGGCCAGGATGGCCACGAAAATCAGGTTGTCGATGCCGAGTACGATCTCGAGGATGATCAGCGTCAAGAGGCCCAGCCAGGCGGCGGGGTCGGACAGCCACGATAAGTCCATGATGGTGTAGAACGTTCCTTAAAGGGATAAAAAATCGATAAAAGCGTTACAAGGATACCAAATGCCATCGTTCCGGGCGGGAGAAATGCAAAACGCCCCGTTTGCGGCGGGGCGTGCATGATAACCGGGAAAGATTACAAGCCGCCGTAGGAGTGCAGGCCGGACAGGAACATATTGACGCCGAGGAAGGCGAAGGAGGTGACGGCCAGGCCGATCACCGCCCACCAGGCCAGCGGCGCGCCGCGCCAGCCTTTGACCAAGCGGATGTGCAGCCAGGCGGCGTAGTTCAGCCAGACGATCAGCGCCCAGGTTTCCTTCGGGTCCCAGCTCCAGTAGCCGCCCCAGGCGTCCGCCGCCCACATCGCGCCCAGGATGGTGGCGATGGTGAAGAACAGGAAGCCCACCGAGATGGCCTTGTACATCATTTCGTCCAGCACCTCGGCGCTGGGCAGGCGGTCTTTCAGCCAGCCCTTCTGCGCCATCAGCTCGCCGACGCCCAGCATCGCCGCCAGCGAGAAGGCGCCGTAGCCGACGAAGTTGGCCGGCACGTGTATCTTCATCCACCACGATTGCAGCGCCGGGATCAGAGGCTGGATCTCATGCGCCTTGCGGTCGAAGGTGTACCACAGGATGAAGAGTACCGCGGCGCTGATGACCAGCAGCACCAGCGCGCCGGCTTGGCGCGCGGCGAACTTGGCCTCGTAGTACAGGTACATCAGCGCGGTGATCAGCGTGAACAGCACGAAGACTTCGTACAGATTGGACACCGGGATGTGGCCGACGTCCGGTGCGATCAGATAGCTTTCATACCAGCGCACGAACAGTCCGGCCAGCCCCATTACCGCGGCGGACCAGGTCAGCCCGCTGCCCATGCGCGCCAGCGAGTCCGAACGGCGCAGCAGCGCCACCCAGTAGACGCCGGTGGCGAGGAAGAACAGCGTGCACATCCACATGATGGCGGATTGGCTGGACAGCGCGTACTTGAGCCAGAACGCCTGCTGGCCGCGCGCCAGATCATGCTGGTACAGCGGGATGGCGGCCAGCGCCAAGGCGCCGGCCAGCGGGAAATACCCGCGCCAGGCCTTCCAGAACCAGCCCAGCGCGATCAGGCCCAGCGCCGAACCGGCCAGGATGCCCTGCTCGTATACGTCCATATTGAGGTGGTACAGCTTGAAGGCATAGCCGGCGGCAGCCACGATCAGCAGCGCATAGGCCCAGTCCCACAGGTTCAGTCGCTGCCATAGCGGCACGCGGGCGTAAGCGGAATTGACAAGCTCCATCAGGCTCCCCTTGTCAGGTGTTGGATGGCGTCGACGTGACGCTGAAAGTCGGTATCCAGATCGCGATTGTGTCGATTCGACGTCATGGCCACCCGCAGATGGCGGCCATCCAGGCGTATCCACAGTCTTAGTTCCCGCACATAGAACATTAGCACGATGCCGAGCACAAGCAGGACTGATCCCAAGTACACCAGGATCTTGCCCGGCGAACGGGTCAGCTGCAGGCCGGACGACTGCACCTGGTCGAAACCGTCCAGTTGCAGGAAGACCGGCGCGCCGTAGTCATGCAGGCCGCTGGCGGCCACCAGGCCGTCCAGCAGGAAGCGGTAGTGGGCGGTGTCGGCGGCCAGCGGCTTGGCGCCGGCTTTCTCATCGGCCACCGCCATCACGTCGATCACCGCGCCTTGCAGGATCTTGATATAGGTTTGCGCCACCGCCTGGCGCTTGTCGGCCGGCACCCGTTCGTCCAGGAATTTCTCCAGTCCGGCGAAGCCGTTGTCGGCGAAGCGTTGCAGCACGCCCTTGACGCTGTCGCCGAACTGGCGGGCCAGCTTGGCGTCGATCACGCCGCCCTGTTGGGCCTTGCGGGTGGCGCGGGCCGCCGCTTCGTCGTACAGCGCCGGATCGCGCAGCGCGGCGTACAGGCGCATGAAGCGATCCAGCTTCATATCGTCGTCCAGCGGCAGGCGCAGGTATTGGAACGGCTCCGCCGGGGTGCGCCGCATGCCGGCCATCAGATATTGCGCGCCGTCCTGCTCGATCGGCGCCATGTAATGCAGGTACTCCACCGCCTGGCCTTGGGCGTCGCGCAGCTTGAAGCTGACGGAGGGGCCGAAGTTTTTCAGCGACTTTTCGTGCTTCACTTCGCGCGCGTCCTGCATGCGTTGCCGCAGGGTGGGGTCGGCCGCGTCCGGCTTGCCGATGTTTTCGATATTGAATACGCGCAGCTCGCCGAACTCCAGCGTGTAGTCCTTGCCGTTGGCGCGCAGCGGCTGGCTGTTCATCGATACCCCCGCGAGCGGCACCGGCGCCGCGTGCGGGGAGGCCAAGTTCCAGGCGTTGAAGCGCAGCGGCGAGCCGCCGTCGCCGAAGCTGGACTGATAGATGGCCACGCCGTCCACGATCAGCGGATGGTTGACCTTGACCGTCGCCTCGGTGCGCTTGCCGGTGGCCTTGTCGGTCACCACGATGTCGCTGGCGAACAGCTTGGGCATGCCGTTGCTGTAGTAATCGACATGGAATTTCTTCAGCGTGACGATGAAGGGCAGCTCCTGCACCAGATAGCCGTTGCCGGAATTCAGGAAGGTGACGTCGGCGCTCTTGCCCTCGGCGATGTTGACGTTGCCGCGGAACGACAGGTTGGCGGTGCTCAGCCGGCTGGCGGCGGGAATCTGGCTTTGCGGGATGTCGCGGGTTTCCGGCACGATGCGGCCAGCCATTTCCGCCAGTTTCAGCGGCAGGTTGCCGTCTATCAGCCCGCCGACGCAGATGACGATCAAGGCGATGTGGGCGAAGAAATAACCGAGTTTGCCGGCCGCGCCCTTCTTGGCTGCGATCAGCCGCACGCCGCTGCCGCGCTCGGTCTCCCGCCAGCGGAAGCCCTGGGCCTGCAGATAGCCGTACAGCCGCTGCGGATCGGCCTGCTCGGCGGTAAAAGCGGTGCTGTGCGCCATGGCGGCCAGCGAGCCGTCGCTGGCCTTTTCTCGGAACGAGCGCATCTGCTTGATGAAGCCCGGGCCGTTGCGCAGCACGCACAGCGTGGTGGACAGCACCAGGAAGGCCAGGATGGTCAGGAACCAGCCGGAATGGTAGACGTCGAACAAGCCTAGCCGTTCGAAGGCCTGGAACCAGAACTGGCCGAACTCGAAAGCATAGTTCGGATAGGGCTCGTTCTGTTTCAGCACGGTGCCGATGACCGAGGCGATGGCCAGGATGGTCAACAGGCCGATGGCGAAACGCATCGAACTGAGCAGCTCATACAGCGCGTGGACGGTGGAATGGCGGCGTTGATTTTTATTCATGGTCGGGAACACAAAAAGGGAAGCCCGCCTGGGGCTTCCCTTTTGAACGAGCCGGGTCGGCAAAGTTGCGGCTGCGCGCGCTTGGCGGAGGCGTGCCGGGCGGGCATGGCGCTCAGCGCAGGCCGGAGATGTATTCGGCGACGGCCTTCATCTCCTCGTCCGTCATGCGGCTGGCGATGTCGTACATGATGGAATTTTTGCGATCTGCGCCGGCCTTGAAGTCGGCCAGTTGCTTGGCGACATACGCGGCATGCTGGCTGCCCAGGCGCGGGAATTCGTCGGGCAGGCCCTTGCCGGCCGGACCGTGGCAAGCCATACAGGCCGGCACATGGGTGGTATTGTTGCCCACGCGGTAAATCTTGGCGCCCAGCGGCATCAGCGCCTTATCGGCGGCCTCGCGCTCCTTGGGCTTCTGTTCGCTGAAGTAGGCCGCGACATTGCGCATATCGTCGTCGGACAGCGTGGACGCCATGCCGAGCATGGTCGGATTCTTGCGCTGGCCGCTCTTGAAGGCTTTTAACTGGTTATACAGATATTGGGAACTCTGTCCTGCCAGCGAGGGATTGGCCGCCGCGACGCTGTTGCCGTCCACTCCGTGGCAGGCCGCGCAGACGGTATCGACGATCTGCTTGCCTTTCGCCGGGTCGCCCTGCGGGCCCGGAGCGGCTGCCAGCGCTGAGCCGGCCAGGGAAAAGGTTGCCATCGCCAACAGCATTATTCGTTTCATGGTCGCTCCTTTAGGGGTGAGCCCTAAAATATCTGTAAAAGTAGCAATTCCAAACCTGTTATTCTATACCAACTGATTTCAACCTTACTACCATGTCGATTTTTCAGAACGCCAGATTTTATACCACCGTCAACCACATGAAGGACCTGCCGGCCACGCGCGCCGAGGTCGCTTTCGTGGGACGCTCCAATGCCGGCAAGTCCAGCGCGATCAACACGCTGGCCAACCGCACGCGTCTGGCCTACGTGTCCAAGACGCCGGGCCGGACCCAGCACATCAACTTCTTCGAGCTGGGCGAGGAGTGCTTCCTGGTGGACCTGCCAGGCTACGGCTATGCCGAGGTGCCGGAGGCGGTGCGCGCGCACTGGGTGGAGCTGCTGGGTCGCTACCTGCAGACGCGGCAGAGCCTGATCGGCCTCCTGTTGATTATGGACGCTCGCCACCCGCTTAAGGAACTCGATCGCAGAATGTTGGATTTTTTCCGCGAAACCGGCCGTCCGGTGCATATCCTGCTGTCCAAGGCCGACAAGCTGTCGCGCCAGGAGCAGGCCAAGGTGCTGGCGCTGGTGAAGCGCGAGCTGGCCGATTACCCGGCCGTCAGCGTGCAGATGTTCTCCAGCCTGAAGAAGGCCGGCGTGGACCAGGTGGAGCAGGTCGTGAAGGGCTGGTTCGACGCGTTGCCGCCGGTGGACGAGCCGGCGCAGGAACTTTGATTGCGGCCCGCCACCTAAGCATTAGGTGTTCACACCTCCCGCTTGGCTCCCTGAGCGGGGCCTGAATCGTTGATATTTAGGCATTGCCCCGGTCCGAAAGGCCGGGGTTTTTTCTTGGGCGGCGGGCATGAAAAAAGGCGAAGGATGCATCCTTCGCCTTTCGCCCTGTGCCATACGATTCAGCAGTCAGCCTTACAAGCTGGAGATCACGGTTTCGACGTGAAGATTCTCCGCTACGGTGCGTACGGCCTCGTCCGAGGGGAACGGGCCCAGGCGCACCTTGTAGAGGCCTTCCTGGTTGACGATGCCGAGCTTGGAGTCATATTTGTCATCCAGCTGGTCCAGCATCTTCTGCAGCAGCGCTTCCGCGTTGGCCAGCTTGGTAAATGAACCCAGCTGCAGATATTTCGGATTGTCGCCTGCCTTCAGCTCGCGGACCGGCTCGGTCACCGGTTGCGCCGAAGCGACATAAGTATCGTCGGCGGCCGGCCAGACGCGGTCCACCGCGATCTTGGCGCTGCCTTGCTTGACGAAGCCAAGCTTGTAGGCGGCTGCAAACGACAGGTCCATCAAACGGCTCTTGTGGAACGGACCGCGATCATTGATGCGGACCACCACGGACTTGCCGTTGGTCAGGTTGGTCACCCGGGCATAGCTCGGGATCGGCAGCGTCGGGTGCGCTGCGGTCATGGCGAACATGTCATAGCGTTCGCCCGAGGTCGTCTTGCGACCGTGGAACTGTTTGCCGTACCAAGAGGCACGGCCTGTGGCGTGGTAAGGCTTTTCGCGCACGTCAGGACGGAAGCTCATGCCCAGCGCCGAGTACGGCAGGTTAGCCGACTTGATCAGCGGCTCTTCTTGCGGCACGGCGTCGGGCACCAGATTCAGGTTGACCGGGATATGATCGGCCGGACCGTCGTTCTGGAAATAAGCCCCGTTCTTGGCGACGGTCTTCTTGTTTGTCGGCGTAGCCGACTGGTTTGTGGCACTGGCCGTCTTCACGGTGGAACAGGCCACAAGCACGAGACTGACAAATACAAGCCACAGCCATCGGAGTACAGGTTGCATAAACCTCCCTATGCTGTTGGGCCAACCTTGCGAACTGCTATGCCCCCCCTGCGAAGTCGATCTGGCGCCAAGCCTCATACACCGTCACAGCGACGGCGTTGGAGAGGTTGAGGCTTCTCGACTCGGGACGCATCGGCAAGCGAATCCTTTGTTGCGCCGGCAGGGCAGCCAGCACCTCTTGCGGCAAGCCGCGGGATTCGGGACCGAACAGAAAAACGTCCCCGGGTTGGTAGGAAATCCGGTCATGGCGCGTAGCGCCTTTCGTCGTCGCGGCGAAAATCCGCCGTCCGTGAAGGGCCTGCAGACAAGCAGACCAGTCTTCGTGGACCACGACGCGGGCATACTCGTGATAATCGAGTCCCGCTCGCCGCAACTTGGCATCCTCAAGCGGGAAGCCCATCGGTTTGACCAGATGCAGTTCACAGCCGGTGTTGGCACATAAACGGATCACATTGCCCGTGTTGGGCGGAATTTCCGGCTGAAATAGAACAACAGTGAACATCGTTGGCAGGCTGGATTGTTCCAAGGAATCAAAATCTTGGTCAAGTTTTTGGGGAAAACGCCCGGGCCAGCGCCCATCCGTCGACCCGTTTCGCACCCTGTTTTTTGAGCTCTCGAGCCAGGGAGGAGAGGGTGGCGCCGCTGGTGGCGACGTCGTCGATGATGGCGATGGAAAGCCCGTCGCAGCGGCGTTTTACGCCGAACGCATGGCGCACGTTTCTGAGTCTTTCGGCGCGGCCGAGCGAGGCCTGCGACGCTGTGTTGTATTTTCGCCAACACAGATTATCCGAAAAACGGGTGTTTATTGTACCAGCGAACGCTTTGGCAAGCTCGCCGCTCTGATTGAAGCCCCTTTTCGCAAGTCGTTCATTTGCCAATGGAACCGTAATGACAAGGTCGTATTCATGGCCGGAGCCCTGCGCGAAATCGCTCAGCAGGCCGCCCAAAACCCCCGCCAAAGGCAGCCGTTTGCCATACTTGAAGGCATGAATCAGCCCGCTCAGGGGGTAGTCAAAAAGATAAGGAACGTGTAGCGCGTCGAAGTGCGGCGGCCGGCGTTGACAGTGGGCGCACAGCATGCCGCCAAGCGTCGGTTCGGCGCAACGCGGACACTGTTCAGCGGGCAGGGTGGGCAGCATGTCGCGGCAAGGCGGGCATAGGCCGCGGCGGGTGCCGGCCTGTCCGCAAAGCAGGCAGTTCTGCTTAATTGGTGAGCAGTTGTCAATTATCGATGTAATTAAGTTTGACAGCACTGGGCCTGGCCCTCCAAGATTTTGCCGCCCGCCCTGTTGGCGGGATGGGCAATGCGTCCCCCTGTAATGACATTAGATGAATGGAGCGTACGATGCATACTGTACCGATGGAATTCAAGCGCCCGGCGGCGCCGCACCCGGAACAAGCCAACTGGAGCGTGGACGAGGTGGAGGCCCTGCTCGGTCTGCCCTTCATGGAGCTGGTGTTCCGCGCGGCAGAGATCCATCGGCAGTTTTTCGATCCGACCAAAATCCAGCTGTCGACGCTGGTGTCGATCAAAACCGGCGGCTGTCCGGAGGATTGCGGCTATTGTCCGCAGTCGCTGCACCATGACACGCCGGTAGCCGATCAGCCGATGATGACGGTGGACGAGGTGGTGGCGGCCGCGCGGCAGGCCAAGGCCAACGGAGCTGGCCGTTTTTGCATGGGCGCGGCCTGGCGCGGGCCGAAGGATGCCGACTTGGCCAAGACTTTGGACATGGTGCGCGAGGTGAAGGCGCTGGGGCTGGAGACATGCGCCACCTTCGGCCTGTTGCGCGACGGCCAGGCCGAGCAGCTGAAGGACGCGGGCCTGGATTACTACAACCACAACCTGGACACCGCGCCTGACAAATATGCGGATATCATCCATACTCGAGAGTATGAGGATCGGCTGGAGACGCTGGGCAAAGTGCGCAAGGCCGGCTTGTCGGTATGCTGCGGCGGCATCGTCGGCATGAATGAAACCCGGCGCGACCGCGCCGGGCTGATCGCCCAACTGGCCAATCTGGACCCGCAGCCGGAGTCGGTGCCGGTGAATAATCTGGTGCAGGTGGTGGGCACGCCGCTGGCGGATGCCAGCCGGCTGGACTGGACCGAGTTTGTGCGCACCATCGCCGCGGCGCGCATCGCCATGCCCAAGAGCTATGTCCGCTTGTCCGCCGGCCGGCGCGAGATGGACGAGGCGACCCAGGCCTTGTGCTTCCTGGCCGGCGCCAACTCGATATTCTATGGTGATAAGCTGCTGACCACGGGCAACCCCGATGTACTGGCCGACCAGACACTGATGGCCAAACTGGACTTGCGGGCCCTGTAATATTCTTTAGCAATTCTGCGCTGTCTGCTTAAATGCGAACCTATATATAGTGTGTCGTACCGAGGTGGTTCGCCGCCGCGGTTTGGTCAACCCACGCAAAAGAGTGCAACCATCATGCGCCTGCAAGATTTGTCCGCCGCCCTGAATGAACTGGATGCGAATCACCGCCTGCGCCGACGCGCCACCCTGGAGTCGCCGCAGGGAGTTGATATCGTCATTGAAGGTCAATCTTACCTATCGTTTGCCAGCAATGATTACCTGGGGCTGGCCGATCATCCGGCCCTGGTGCGTGCGCTGCAGCAGGGCGTCGAGCGCTGGGGCGCCGGCAGCGGCGCATCGCATCTGCTGACCGGCCACAGTGAAGCGCACCAGCGCGCGGAGGAAGCGCTGGCGCGCTTCGTCGGCCGCGAGGCGGCGCTGTTGTTCGGCTCCGGCTATGCCGCCAATCTGGCGGTGATCACCAGCCTGGTCGGCCGCGACGACGCGGTGTTCGCCGACAAGTTGAACCATACCTCGCTGAACGATGGCTGCCTGCTGTCGCGCGCCGATTTCCAGCGTTTCCGCCACAATGATCTGGAACATCTGGAACAGCTGCTGGCGGCGAGCCGCGCCTGTACCAAGCTGATCGCGGTGGACGCGGTGTACAGCATGGATGGCGACGAGGCCCCGCTGCCGGCCTTGCTGGCGCTGGCCGAACGCTACGACGCCTGGCTGTATGTCGATGACGCGCACGGTTTCGGCGTGCTGGGCGGCGGCCGCGGCTCAGCGGTGGAGCATGGCTTGGCCTCGGAACGGCTGATCTACATGGCCACGCTGGGCAAGGCGGCCGGTCTCGCCGGCGCTTTCGTCGCCGGCAGCCGGCTTTTGGTGGAATGGCTGGTCAATCGCGGCCGCACCTATATCTTCAGCACCGCCCAGCCGCCGGCGCTGGCCGCCGCGGTGGAAACCAGCCTGCGGCTGATTGCCGAGGGCGACGACCGCCGCGAACGGCTGCGGCAACTGGCGGCGCGCTGCCGCGAACGGCTGGCCGGCACGCATTTTGCCGGCAGGGCTTCCCGCACACCGATTCAAGCCATTATCATAGGCGAGGATGCTCATGCCATAAGGCAGGCTGAGCGCTTGAAACAGCAAGGCTACTGGGTGCCCGCCATCCGTCCGCCCACCGTGCCGGAAAACAGTGCGCGCTTGCGGATTTCCTTGTCGGCGCAGCACGAGCCGGCGCAGCTGGACGCGCTGCTCGATCTGCTGTTGCAAGCGCAGGATTGAACCCTGGCGGCGGCGCGCCCGCTGCAGTGGCAAATCCATCGGCCCGGAGCTTATGCTCCGGGCTTTTGCATGTCCGCCAGCTGGCGCGGCCGTGGGGAAGCGGCCTGAGCGTGGCATGCGGATTTTCCGGCTAACTCGTACTACGATAATGACATGATGAGCACGGCTGAATATTTGGAAAGTCCGGCGCAAGCCGCCGAGCGCGCCTTGGCGCTGTTGGTGCGAGGCGGCGGGTTGTCCGCCGCGGCGGTATGGGGGCTGTCCGGCGTGACCTGGCAGCGCCTGGCCAGTTTGGGGGCGGCCGACGGTTTGCCAAGCGCCGACGCTTTGGCCAGCGGCCGTCTGCCGGGACCGGATGGCGGCGCGCTGGCGTTGCGGATGGCGGATAACACGGTGGGCTGGCTTGTGTGGCGCGGACAGGCGCCGGCGGAGGCGGCCGACATTGCCGCGCTCTTGGGCGGCCACTTGTATTGCGCCGCGCTGCGCGGCGAGCAATCGGCGGCCCGGCTGGCCAACGAGACCATGCTGGAAATCAGCCTCCTGGCCGGCGAGTGCGCCAGCCTGGATCGGCTGCTGCCGCGCTTGCACAAGCTGATGCAGCGGCTGATGGATGCCAGCAATTTCGCCATTGCGCTGTATGGCGACGACGGCGCCAGCCTGCATTTTCCGTTCTATGTCGACAGGCGCGATCCGGCGCCGCCTTCGCCGCAAGCGATGCTGCCGCTGGACGACGGGCATGCCGCATTGGCCGCCTGGCTGCTGCGCGGCGGCAAGCCCATGGTGCTGACCGGCGAGCGCATCGCCGAGCTGTGCCGCGACGAGAAGCTGGCGCAGCCGGCCGTGTTGCCGGCGTTCTGGATGGGCGCGCCCTTGGTGAACGCCGACGGCAATCCCATCGGCGCGGTCATGCTGCATGCCTATGAGGACCAGGCGGCGCTGACCTCGTCCGAGCAGTTATTGTTCATGTTCGCCGCCCGCCATGTCGGTTTCGCATTGGACCGGGTGCTTTACCGCAGCCAACTGGAACGCCAGGTCTGGCTGCGCACTTGCGAGCTGGAAGGCGCCAATGCCAGACTGCGGGCCGAGGTGGCCAGCCGCAAGCAGGTGGAGAAGTTCCAGAACGCCTTGTTCCGCATTGCTGAATTATCCAACTCCAGTCTGTCGCTGGAGGCTTTTCTCAGCGGTCTGCACCGGCTGCTGTCGGAAATGGTGTCGGCGCGCAATTGCGTGGTGGCCTTATACGACAAGCTGAGCGACCGCATCACGTTTCCCTATTGCGCCGACGAATATGTCGAGGTCTTGCACCCGCGCAAGCCGGCTCAGGGCTATATCGAACAGGTGCTGCACAGCGGACGGCCGCTGCTGGTCGACCCGTACAGCCAGGTGCCGGCCGCGGTGGAAGACGGGGGCGTAAAGCCGCAAAGCTGGTTGGGCGTGCCGCTGTACTGCGACCATGAATTGCTGGGCGTGCTGGCGGTGCAGAGCTACGACGGCGAGGTGAGCTACAATTTTCGCGATCAGGAAGTGCTGGAGTTCGTCGCCAACAACATCGGCGCGGCGCTGGCGCGGGTGCGCGCGCTGGAGAGCCTGCAGCAGGCCTATGCCGAGCTGGAACAGCGGGTGAGAGAGCGCACCAGCGAGCTGGACGCAGTCAATGCCCAGCTGGAGTTCGACAGCCTGCACGATCCCCTGACCAAACTGCCCAACCGCAACTACTTCGCCAAGGCGCTGCATCGGGCCTGGGAAGGCTTCGTCGCCGGTTCCGGCGACCGTTTCGCGCTGTTGTTCATCGACTTGGACCGCTTCAAGCTGGTCAACGACACCCTGGGCCACCTGGCCGGCGATCACCTGTTGTTCGAGGCCGGCGCGCGTATCCGTTCCTGCTTGCGCCACTATGATTTTCTGGCGCGTTTGGGCGGAGACGAGTTTGCCGTGGTGATGTTCGGCATGCAAGGGCCGGAAGACTGCGAGATCATCGCCCGCCGCATCGTCCGAGAGTTCGAGCGGCCGGTGATCCTGGCCGGACGCGAAGTATTCTCCACCGCCAGCGTCGGCGTGGTGCTGGCCGACCGCGACCACTACCGCAATGCCGATGAGCTGCTGCGCGACGCCGACCATGCGATGTACTGCACCAAGCAGCAGGGCCGCCAGGGCTATACCTTGTTCAGCCATCAGTTGCGCATCGACCAGGCCGACCAGCTGGCGCTGGAAACCGAGCTGCGGCGCGCGCTGGAAGAGGACAAGCAGCTGATTCCCTATTATCAGCCGTTCATCGATGCCAAGACCGGCAAGCTGTCCGGCTTCGAAACGCTGGTGCGCTGGCAGCATCCGCAGCGCGGGCTGATCCCGCCGGCGCTGTTCCTGCCGATGGCCGAAGAGAGCGGCCTGATCAACCGTCTGGACCGTTACATGGTCAACGCGGCTTGCGCGCAACTGCAGGCCTGGCGCGCCGAGGGGCGGGTGGGCGAGCACATTTCGCTGCACATCAATCTGTCGTCGGCCAATTTCCACGATCCGGACTTGGTCGCCTGGATAGGCGGCCGCATCGCCCATTACCAGCTGCCGCCGGCCATGCTGCATCTGGAAATCACCGAGAGCGCGCTGATCGACCAGCCGGAGACCGCGGCGACGGTGATGCAGGCGCTGCATGGCTTGGGCGTGAAGCTGGCGCTGGATGATTTCGGTACCGGCTATTCCGCGCTGTCCTATCTGCACCGCTACCGTTTCGACGTGCTGAAGATAGACCAGTCCTTCGTGTTCGACCTGGACCGCAAGGAGGAATCGGCGGCCATCGTCCGCGCCATCCTGGCGCTGGCGCGGGCGCTGGATCTGGACGTGGTGGCCGAGGGCGTTGAAACCGCCGCACAGCTGGCGATGCTGCAGGAGATGGGGTGCAGCAAGCTGCAGGGCTTCTATTTTGCCGCCCCGGCGCCGGCGCATGGTCTGGACTGGGAGCGCTTGGCCCGTTTTGAACAGGAAATTCGCAGTGCGGCGTGAATGGGCGACCCGTTTCAACCGTTGGCGCTATGATGTGTACGCGCCCTTGTACGACAAGCTGGCGCAGGGCTTTGCCGCGCAACGCCGCCGCTCGCTGGGCCTGCTCAATCCGCAGCCGGGGGAGCAGGTGCTGCTGGTGGGGGCCGGCACCGGCCTGGACCTGGATTTTCTGGTGCGCTGCCGCCATGTCACCGCCATCGATATCGCGCCGGCCATGCTGCAGCAGCTGAAGGAACGCGCCGAGCGGCTGGGCATGGCCGTGCGCGCCCTGGAGATGGACGGCCAACAACTGGACTTCCCCGACGCCAGCTTCGATGCGGTGGCGCTGCATCTGGTGCTGGCGGTGATTCCGGACCCGCAGGCCTGCATCCGCGAGGTGGAGCGGGTGCTGAAGCCGGGCGGCCGGGTGGCCGTCTTCGACAAGTTCCTGGCGGACCGTTCGCGCGCGCCGCTATGGCGCCGCGCCGGCAATCTCGTGGCGCGCTTTGTCGCCACCGACATCAACCGCCGCCTCGGCGACATCGTTTCCGTTACCAAATTGCAACGCATTCACGACGAAGACGCCGGCTTAGGTGGTTTCCTTCACATCGCACTCTTGCGAAAATAGCGTTTTCCCCCCATCTGACCGTTCATGAATCTGTTTGTCGAAACGCTGGGCCAGGGCCCGGACGTGGTCATGCTGCATGGCTGGGGCCTGCACGGCGGCGTATTCAGCCGCGTGGCCGAGCAATTGGCTTCCCGCTTCTGCGTCCATCTGGTGGATTTGCCCGGCCACGGCGCCTCGCCGGCGCTGGCGCGCTTCGACGCCGATGCGGTGGCCGACATCGTGGCCGCCCATTTCCCGCTGCCGGCGCATGTGGTGGGCTGGTCGCTCGGCGGGCTGATCGCCCAGCACTGGGCGGCCCTCCATCCGGATCGCGTCAAGAGCCTGGCGCTGATCGCCACCAGTCCGCGTTTCGTCCGCGACGACAGTTGGCCGCACGCGCAGGCGCGCCAGTCGATCGAGGCTGTCGCGCAAAGCCTGGACGGCGCCTTCGAGCAGACGCTGGAGCGTTTTCTGGCCTTGCAAATGATGGGCGCGCCGGCGGCGCGCGACACGCTGAAAGCCTTGCGCGGCGAGCTGTTTGCCCATGGCCGGCCGCAGGGCCTGCTGCCGGCGCTGGAGCTGCTGCTGGAGGCCGACGCCCGCGAGCTGGCCGGCCGCATCCGCTGCCCAGCCGCCTTGTTCTATGGCGTGCGCGACGCCATCACCCCGATAGGCGCCGGCCGCTGGCTGGCCGACACCCTTGGCGACGCCGTCCTTTATGAATTCCCGCAAGCGTCGCATGCGCCTTTCCTGTCCCATGAGCCGGACTTTGTGCGCGCGCTTGCCGAGCATCTGGAAACCCAGGCATGAGTGAAGCGTTTTACACCGACAAGGCGCGCGTGCGCGCCTCGTTTGAAAAGGCCGCGGCCAGTTACGATTCGGCCGCCGTGCTGCAGCGCGAAGTGTCCGACCGCATGGCCGAGCGGCTGGATTACATCAAGCACCAGCCGGCGGTGATTCTGGATGCCGGCGCCGGCACCGGCTACGGCGCGGCGCATTTGCGCCAACGCTATCCGCAGGCGCGGGTGATCGAGCTGGACCTGGCGCACGCCATGCTGCTGGCCTCGCGCGAACGCGCCCGCGAGGGCGACGGCCTGTTGAAGAAGCTGTTCAAGCCCAGCCAGCCGTGGCAGATCAACGCCGATATCGAAAAACTGCCGTTGGCCGACGACAGCGTGGACATGATCTGGTCCAACCTGACCATCCAGTGGATCAATGTGCCGGACAAGATGTTCGCCGAACTGCGCCGGGTGTTGAAGCCGGATGGGCTGCTGATGTTCTCCACCCTGGGGCCGGACACGCTGTTCGAGCTGCGCGGCGCATTCGCCGGCATTGACGGCGCTACCCACGTCAACCAGTTCATCGACATGCACGATATAGGCGACGCGCTGATGCGCGCCGGTTTCGCCGAGCCGGTGATGGACATGGAAAAGATCGTGCTGACTTACGACGACGCCAAGGCGGTGATGCGCGACCTCAAAGCCATCGGCGCGCACAACGCCACGGCCGGCCGCGGCCGCGGCCTGATGGGCAAGCAGGCCTGGCGCAAGGTGGAGGAAGCCTATGAGCGCCACCGCCGCGACGGCAAGCTGCCTGCCAGCTACGAGGTGGTCTACGGCCATGCCTGGAAGGGCACCGGCAAAAAGCTGGCCAAGATGACGGACGACGGTCGGCAGGTGATCGAATTCGTCAAGAAAGCGCCGCGGGCCGATTGAGCGAACCGGCGGCGCGAACCAGAGTCTGTGCTATGGACGTGGAAATCCGCAGCGCCTGTCCCGATGACGCGGCTTGTCTGGCCGCCCTGTCGATTCAGGTGTGGCTGAATACCTATCTGATCGGCGGCGGCATCCGCCGCGGCATCGCCGATTATGTGCTGTCCGAATTCTCGCCGGCCCATTTCGAGGCGTTGATCGCCAATCCCGCGCGCCGGCTGCTGCTGATGGAGGAGGATGGCCATCTGCTCGGCTACGCGCTGTTGAAATTGGACGGCGCGTGCCTGGGCTGCGATTTCCCGACGATGGAAGTCGACCGGCTCTATCTGCTGGAAAGCCATACCGGACAAGGCCTGGGCAGGCGCTTGCTGGATGCGGCGCGGCAATGGGCGCGCCTCCAGCCCGGCCAGCCGCGCTTGTGGCTGACCGTTTGGCACGGCAACGCGCGCGCCATCGGCTTCTACCGCCGGGTCGGCATGGCCGTGCATGGCGAAACGTATTTCGAATTGGAGGGCGCGCGGCATCTCAATTACGTGATGCTCGATCCCGCGCCCGTTGGGGCGGCCTTGCCGGCCGCCAATGTCTGAAAGACTGATGGAATCATGATAAGCAAGAAAGCAATGCGTCCGTGGCTGGCATTGGGCCTGGCCGCGCTATTGGCCGGCTGTTCGACGTCCAAAGTGCCGGAAGCGCCGGCCCCGGCCCCGGTGAAAGTGAAGATAGGCCTGGCCTTGGGCGGCGGCGCGGCCAAGGGTTTCGCTCATATCGGCGTGATCAAGGTGCTGGAAGGCGCGGGCATCGTGCCCGACGTGATCACCGGCACCAGCGCCGGCAGCGTGGTGGGCAGCCTATACGCGTCCGGCCTCAACGGCGTGCAACTGCAGCAGCGCGCCATGGCGCTGGATCAGGCCGATCTGACCGACTGGACGCTGTCCACCAAGGGCGTGCTGAAGGGCGAGAAGCTGCAGAACTGGATCAATGCCCAGGTGGGCAACAAGCCGCTGGAAAAACTGCCCAGGCCGTTCGGCGCCGTGGCAACCGAGCTGGACTCCGGCCGCAAGGTGGTGTTCCGCGTCGGCAACACCGGTCAGGCGGTGCGCGCCTCGGCCAGCATCCCCAATGTGTTCCTGCCGGTGAAAATAGGCGGCAAGCGCTATGTCGACGGTGGCCTGGTCAGCCCGGTGCCAGTCAGCGCGGCGCGCGAGATGGGCGCGCAGTTCGTCATCGCCGTGGACATCACCGCCCGTCCCAAGCCTGGCAAGGCGGTTGGTTTCCTGTCCATGCTGGACCAGAGCCTGAACATCATGAACGGCCCGGCGCTGGCCTTGGAACTGAAGCAGGCCGACGTGGTGATTCGGCCGGATGTGCTGGACATCGGCTCCGCCGACTTTGATTCGCGCAATCAGGCTATTCTGGAAGGCGAGAAGGCGGCGCAGCAAATGCTGCCGCAAATCCGCAAATTGTTGCAGCAAAAGAGCCTGGAGCTGGCTAAATAACGTTATAGGCTGCGATGATGTCGCAAGTCGCGGCGGGGCGGGCAGCATTCCGCCCCGCCGCTTTCCCAATGTTCTTTTGGAGATGGCATGATCAAACTGCACGGAGTGTCTTTGTCGCCGTACTACAACAAGGTGAAGATCGCCTTGCTGGAGAAGGGCGTGAATTTCCAGGAGGTGCTGACCCCGCCCTCGCAGGAGGACTGGCTGCTGGAAAAGAGCCCGATGGGCAAGATTCCGTTTGTGGAGATCAATGGCCACCCGCTGGCCGAATCGACGGTGATTCTGGAGTGGCTGGAGGATGCATATCCCACCGCTTCGCTGCTGCCGCCGACGCCGAACGGCCGCGCCCTGGCGCGCGAGCTGATGACCATGCTGGAGCTGTATGTGATGCGGCCGGCGGCTCCGCTGATCGGCCACATGATGAAAGGCAGCCAGCCTAGCGCGGAGCAGGCCGAGGAAATACGCCAGGCCCTGGCGCGCGGCATCAGCGCGGTGGCGCAGCTGGCGCGGCAGGCGCCGTGGCTGGCCGGCGAGGACTTCAGCTTCGCCGATCTCAGCGCCGCCGGCATCCTGCCGACGGTGGGACGCTTGAGCCAGACTTTCCTCGGCGAGGACATGACGCTGCGGCTGTCCGGTTGCGCCGACTATCTGCAGCGCCTGGGACAGCGGCCCAGCGTGGCCCGCGTATGGGCGGACCGCGATGCCGCGCTGGCGGCTTATATGGCCAGGCGCGAATAGCCTGACTATGGTTTTCGCGCCACAGTCAGCCGGTCCTGCCTGGATGCCATGACATGGCGGTTGACAGCCCTTGCTGGATAGAGCCTAAACTCCAATCGAGTGTTTGCTTTGTCTGGCAAGGGGATGATCGATGAAATTTCCGGTGGAACTGATACTGCTGGCGCTGGTGCCGGTCTTTCTGTTGTTCGTCGCCTGGGAGCTGTTTAGGCTGCGGCGTCAGGGGCGGCTGTCCGTGTACGACTGGCGCGATTCGGCCTGCTGCGCGGCGTTGGGTTTGCTGCACCAGGGCGCCGACAAGCTGGCCTGGGTGTTCGTGCTGCCTCTATATGGCTGGATTTACCAGCAGCACCGGCTGTTCGATTTTGCCGACAGCTATCTGAGCTTCTTCCTGCTGTTTCTAGGCCAAGACTTCCTGTACTACTGGTTCCACCGCGCCAGCCACCGCGTGCGCTGGCTGTGGGCGGCGCACAGCGTGCACCACAGCTCCACGCGCATGAATTTCAGCGTGGCCTTCCGCCAGAGCCTGATGTATCCGGTGGCCGGCATGTGGGCATTCTGGCTGCCGCTGGCCTGGCTCGGCTTTCCGCCGCAACAGGTGGTGGCCGTGGTGTTGCTGAATCTCGCCTTCCAGTTCTTTGTGCATACCCAGATCGTGCCCAAGCTGGGCTGGCTGGAATACGTCTTCAACACCCCGTCCATCCACCGCACCCACCATGCGAAAAACCCGCGTTACATCGACCACAACTACGCTGGAGTACTGGTGATCTGGGACAGGCTGTTCGGCACTTTCGTGGAGGAGCGGGACAGCGATCCCTGCGAATACGGCACGGTGAAGCCGGTCAACAGCTTCAACCCGCTATGGGTCAGCGTGGTGGAGTGGCGCGACATGCTGGCGGAGGCTTGGCGGGCGGATAACTGGCGCGACCGGCTGGTGTCGCTGTTCGGCCCGCCGGAGGCGGCGGAAGAGGTGGCGGCGCGCCAGCGCTTGCGAGTCGAGGCGCCGCGTCAGGTGGCGTGAACATAAAGCACAAGGCCCGGTTTCCGGGCCTTGTGCTTTTCGGGCTACTGTCAGTTGGATCAGATCAGCAGCTTGCCGTCCTTGGCCGGCAGGGTCTTGCCTTCCGGCTTCTGGTCCATGCGCACGGTGCCGGTCTTGCCGTCCAGCGAGTAGCGCACGTTGTAGCCGACGACTTTTTCCTTGTCCACGTTCTCGGTATTGCAGATGGTCCGGGTGCTGGCCACCTGGTCGCGCTCCTGCATGCCTTCCTGCACCTTGTTGCCGGCCAGGCCGCCAGCCAGCGCGCCCAGCACGGTGGCGGCCTTCTTGCCATTGCCGCCGCCGACCTGGTTGCCTAGCAGGCCGCCGACCACGCCGCCGATCACCGAGCCGGCGATGCGGTTATTGTCCTGTACCGGCGCCTGGTGGACGACTTGTTCCTGATGGCAAACCTGCTTCGGCTCGCTCACCGTTTCCTTGATCGGGGTCACGGCCAGTATCTTGGCGTGGTTGGCGTGGACCGGCTTGGGCGCGGGTTTCGGCGCGGCGGCCGCTACCGCTGCGGCCGGTGCCGCCACGGCGGCAGCCTGAGCCACCGTGGACGAGGCCGTGCTCGGCGGCAGTGCCTGAACGGCCGGGGCCGATGCCTGAGCCAGCGGCGCGCTGGCTGCGGCGACGGTTTCCGGTTTGGACGGTTTCAATGCCTGGATGCCGGCAACGCCGATGGCGCCCAGCGCGATGCCACCGCCCAGCACGCTGGCGATGAGTACAGACTGTTTCATTATTCTCTCCCTGAAGTGACGCTGCGGTCACATATGGCTTGGACGCGATTATCGGTTGGCAGTTGCAAGAACTGTGTACAGCATTTGTCACCACGGGTAACGAAACGTTAGCGGCGGGGCGGCCAGGGCGCTGGCTAGGGGCTGTTGACGTTTGGTGGGCGGTCGCGCCGGGATGCATTTTGCGCCGAATCGAGGCGTTTCGCGCGCCGCATAGTCATTCTCTGCCAGCGCGGAACAACGAAGAGTCGGCGCGAAAGGCGCCCGGCCCTGCGGGTTTGGCCGCTTTGGGCCGGAAGCTGCGTTGCCCAGCCCTTGCATAGAATGACTATGCGTCGGACTGTGCGCCTTGCTTCCGGCCCAAATCGGCGCAAACGCGATCTACTCACCAAACGTCAACAGCCCCTAGGGAATTTGCAGCGTGATGCGCCATTATTGGCAATTTATGTCAAAAAAAACCATATTAAATGGTTTTTAATTTCTAAAATGCAACCAATCATCATAATATGAGCATATATATTGTATCCAGCGGTTTGACGGTGCGCCCGGCAGGTGGTTAGATGCACATTGCACCTTACAGGCGGCCCGCCGCCTGCACCACAGGAGAATAAATCGTGAGTGAAGTTGATACCGGTTTGCAGCGCCAGCTGAAAAACCGCCATATACAGTTGATCGCGCTGGGCGGCGCGGTCGGCACCGGCCTGTTTCTCGGCTCGGCCAG
>NZ_PPTF01000098.1:0-24107 GCF_002902845.1 Chromobacterium sinusclupearum | reverse complement strand
GGGCCCTCGATGATCCTCGGCTATGCCATCGCCGGCTTCATCGCCTTTTTGATCATGCGCCAACTCGGCGAGATGGTGGCGGAAGAGCCGGTGGCCGGCTCATTCAGCCATTTCGCCTACCGCTACTGGGGCAATTTCGCCGGCTTCCTGTCCGGCTGGAACTACTGGGTGCTGTACGTGCTGGTGAGCATGGCCGAGTTGACGGCGGTGGGGGCCTACGTCCAGTACTGGTGGCCGCATGTGCCCACCTGGCTGACTGCGCTGGTGTGCTTCGTCTGCATCAACGCCATCAACCTGGCCAACGTCAAATCCTACGGCGAGACCGAGTTCTGGTTCGCGCTGATCAAGGTGGCGGCGGTGATCGGCATGATCCTGTTCGGCGGCTACTTGCTGCTGTCCGGCACCGGCGGCCCGCAGGCCTCGGTCAGCAATCTGTGGAATGACGGCGGCTTCTTCCCGCATGGTTTCGGCGGCCTGTTCATGGTGATGGCGGTGATCATGTTCTCGTTTGGCGGCCTGGAGCTGATCGGCATGACCGCGGCCGAGGCGGCCGACCCGCAGAAGACCATCCCCAAGGCGGTGAATCAGGTGATCTACCGTATCCTGATCTTCTACATCGGCTCGCTGGTGGTGCTGCTGTCGCTGTATCCGTGGAACAAAGTCGCCGCCGGCGGCAGCCCCTTCGTGATGATTTTTGAGCAGATCGGCGCCGGCTTCACCGCGCACGCGCTGAACTTTGTGGTGCTGACGGCCGCGCTATCGGTCTACAACAGCTGCGTCTACGCCACCAGCCGCATGCTGTTCGGCCTGGCCGAGCAGGGCAATGCGCCGCGCGCGCTGAAGAAGCTGGACAAGCGCGGCGTGCCGGTCAACGCCACCTTGTTCTCCGCGCTGGCCACCGTGGCCTGCGTGCTGCTGAACTACCTGCTGCCGGGCGAGGCGCTGGGCCTGCTGATGTCGCTGGTGGTGGCCGCGCTGGTGACCAACTGGGCGATGATCAGCCTGACCCATCTGAAGTTCCGCCGCGCCAAGGCCGGCCTGAAAATGGTGTTCCCGTCGCTGTGGCATCCGGTTTCCAACTGGGTGTGCCTGGTGTTCATGGTGATGATCCTCGGCATTCTGCTGTTCACGCCGGGCATGGCGGTGTCGGTTTACGTGCTGCCCTTGTGGCTGGGCCTGCTGTGGGTGGGCTTCCGCTTGAAGGGCAAATCGGGCGCCGATTCCCGTCTTGCCAGCGAGAACGCCTGATCGTTGAAGGGCATGCCGGGCTTGACGATGCGTCGTCAAAACCGGCATGCTGTGAAAATGATGCAAACGAAACCCACTCCCTTCTTCAACCGCAACTGGTGGTGGCGCAGCTAATCGGCGCGCCAGGGGAGTTGTCGTTTGTTGTTCCGGGCCGCCGCACAGGGCGGCCTTGTTGTATCCAGTCTCACCCCGCGCGGCGGCAGCTTCAGCTAGTTCAGGAGTATTCATGCAGCGCACGCAGTGGGGTTCCCGCCTCGGTTTCATTCTGGCCTCGGCCGGCGCCACCGTCGGTTTAGGATCGATCTGGAAGTTTCCTTACGTCACCGCGATGAATGGCGGCGGCGCTTTCTTGCTGGTGTATCTGGCATTTACCTTTACCTTGGGCCTGGCGCTGCTGCAGGCCGAGCTGGCCATCGGCCGCGCCGCCGGTTGCGGCGCCGTGGGGGCGTTTTCCCGGCTAGGTTCGCGCCGCTGGAAGCTGCTGGGCTACAGCGGCGTATTGTGCTGCTTCCTGGTATTCGCCTTCTACAGCGTGGTGGGCGGCTGGACCCTGGGCTATCTGCTGCGCGCCTTGGATGGCCGGGTGATGAGCGATGATATGTCGGCGCTGGGCCAGCTGTTCGGTCAGTACGTCGGCAATCCGGCCGAGGCCTTGCTCACCCATGCGCTGTTCGCCGGACTGACCTTGCTGGTGGTGGTGGGCGGGGTGCAGAAGGGCATAGAGCGCGCGGGCAAGGTGTTGATGCCGCTGCTGTTCCTGCTGATGTTGGGGCTGATCGCGCGCGCGCTGACGCTGCCCGGCGCCTTGGCCGGGGTGGAGGCGCTGTTTCGTCCCGATTTTTCCAGGCTGACGCCGGCCATGCTGGTGGAGGCGCTGGGGCTGGCCTGCTTCTCGCTGTCGGTGGGCGCCGGCTGCATGCTGGCTTACGGTTCGTATCTGGGCCTGGGCACGCGGCTGGGCAATTCGGCGCTGTGGGTCACGGGGTTGACCGCGCTGACTTCGGTGCTGGCCGGGCTGATGATTTTCCCGGCGATCTACGCCTTCGGCCTGGACCCGCAGGCCGGGCCTGGCCTGACCTATATGGTGATGCCGGTGGTGTTCAACCATCTGCCCTATGGCCAGCTGTTCGCCATTGTTTTCTTCATTCTGCTGCTGATGGCGGCGCTGACTTCGGCGGTATCGTTGCTGGAAGTGGTGGTGATTCTGCCTATCGACGAATTCGGCGTCAGCCGCCGCAAGGCCACCCTCGCCGTCACGGCGCTGGTGTTTCTGGCCGGCGTGCCGGCGGCCTTGTCCTTTGGCCCGCTGGCCGATTGCAAGCTGTTTGGCCGCAATATCTTCGAGCTGATGGACTATGCCGCCTGCAACATCTTGCTGCCGCTGGGGTGCATCGGCACCGCCTTGTTTGCCGGTCGGGTGGCCTGGCCGGCAGTCAGCGATCAGCTGCGGCTGTCGGCGTGGGCGGAGGCGCTGATGCGCTTGAGTTGCCGCTGGTTGGCGCCGCTGCTGATCGGGGTGGTGCTGGTATACAACTTGTAGCCGTGCGGCTCAGGCTATGGCTCCCGTGGCGGCAGGGGTCATAGCCTGTTGAAATGGCGTTTCAGGAGCCCGCCATGAAGGTGCGGATGCCGGAGCCGACGAACTGCACGCCGATGCAGATCAGCAAAAAGCCCATCAGCCGGGTCATCACCTCGCGGCCGCCGCGGCCCAGCCGCTCCGAGATCAGCAAGGACGACTTCAGCGTCAGCCACATGCCGGCGCAGGTCAGGCCGATGGCGGCGAAGGTCATGAAAAAGGCGATGGCCTTGGCCGGCAAGGTGGACAGTTCGGCGATTTCGGTGGAAATGCCGATCACCACGGCGATGGTGCCGGGGCCGCTGATGCCGGGCATGGCCAGCGGGAAGAAGGCGTAGTCCTCGCGCTCGCCGGATTGCTTGGGCGCCTGGCCCGGGTCTTGCGAAAGGAACAGCATGCGGTAGCCCAGCACCGCCACCACGAAACCGCCGGCAATGCGCAGCGCGCCGTATGAGATGCCGAAGGCGGCCATGATCAGGTTGCCGGCCAACAGGCTCACCGCCATGATGGCGCCGGCGAACACGCAGGCGCGGCGGGCTTGCGAATCGCGGTGCGAGTCGCTCATTTCGCGCGTCAGCGTGATGAACAGCGGAATCTTGGACAAGGGATTGGTGATGGTGATCAGGCTGAGCAGACCGCCAAACAGGAATTGCAGCGACAACGTTTTGAACATGATGCAGGGCCGATGGAGAAGCCATGCGATTGTAGAGGGTTCCGCGGCCAGCGGGTAGCGCGCGGCTGCGCTTTAAAACGATGGCATGAAGAGGTGTTGCATCGGCGACGGGCTGCGACATTTTGTCGCGCCCCGCGGCGGGTGCGCGATGGTACAGTCAAAGGTATTTTCGATCATTTCATGGAGTCCGCGATGAAACGTTTTGCCGCCGCCCTGTTGGGCATGTGCCTGTCCGGTCTGGTTGCCGCCCATTCCTTCCAGCTCGGTTCCATCCACATCGGCCATCCGTGGAGCCGCGCGATGCCGGAAACCAGCGCCACCGGCAGCGTGTACCTGTCTCTAGAAAACCAGGGCAAGGAGGCCGACAAGCTGGTATCGGCCAGCACGCCGCGCGCCGAAACCGCCGAACTGCACACCCACGTCAACGACAACGGCGTGATGCGGATGCGCAAAGTGGACAGCGTGGAGCTGGCGCCGGGCAAAACCGTCAAGTTCGCCCCGGGCAGCTACCATGTGATGCTGATGGGCCTGAAACAACCGCTGAAGGCAGGCGATCATTTCCCGCTGACGCTGAAGTTCGAGAAGGCCGGCAGCGTGAAAGTGGACGTCGTCGTGCAGGATGGCGGCGCGGCCGCGGAACATAGCCACTGAGTCTTGCGGCCGGACCATTCCGGCCAGATCTCGGTAAACGGCAGCTTGCTTCGGATAATCGGGCAAGCTGCTGTTTTTTATGCGTATCGGGTTTCGTTGCGCCGAAGTTACATATTGCTTTGCAGCAATGAATTATATGCTTAGAGCTCGCTTTACAGTCAGATTGCGACTGGGCACACTCGGTTCTGCGACGAGTTTTGAACAAGACTTTACCCTGGCCGCCGGCTCCCGAAACTGGTTTTGCGCCAAGTCTGCCAATACAAAAGAGAATGATGGAGGAGCGGGTGCCATGCACCCGAAAACAAATTAAGACAGGGGGCCGGCGCCATTTTTCTGCGTTATGCTGTCGTTTTGTCTCGTCGCCTTCCCGCCATGTCTGATTCCGCCACTCCCGCTTTCCTTCCCCGAGTCGTCATCCATTACTGCACCGGCTGCCGCTGGCTGTTGCGAGCAGGCTGGCTGGCCCAGGAACTGCTGACCACGTTTGAAAAAGAAGTGTCCGAAGTCGCCCTGCGCCCCGGCAGCGGCGGCGTGTTCCGCGTCGAGGTCGACGGCGAGTGCTTGTGGGATCGCAAGCAGGATGACGGCTTCCCGGAACTGAAGCTGCTCAAGCAGCGGCTGCGCGACCGCATCGCCCCGGACAAGCCGCTGGGCCATAGCGACCGCCCCTCCTGAGAACCATAACGCAATGAACGCCATCCAGCGCAAGATCATCCATGTCGATTGCGACTGCTTCTACGCTGCGATCGAAATGCGCGACGATCCCAGCCTGCGCGAGGTGCCGCTGGCCATCGGCGGGCGGCCGGAAACGCGCGGCGTGGTGGCCACCTGCAATTATGTGGCGCGCCGTTTCGGCGTGCATTCGGCGATGGCCTCGGCGCGCGCGCTGCGCTTGTGCCCGGAGCTGGTGATCCTGCCGCCGGACATGGCGCGCTACCGCCTGGCCAGTCAGCAGATCATGGCCATCTACCAGCGTTATACCGAACTGATCGAGCCCTTGTCGCTGGATGAGGCTTATCTGGACGTCAGCGGCCGGCCGCATGAGCAGGGCAGCGCCACGCGGATGGCCGAGGCCATCCGCCGCCAGATCCGCGACGAGGTCGGTATCACCGCCTCGGCCGGCATCGCGCCGAACAAGTTCCTGGCCAAAGTCGCCAGCGACTGGAACAAGCCGGACGGGCAATTCCTGGTGCGGCCGCAAGATGTGGACGCCTTTGTCGCCGCCTTGCCGGTGGAAAAAGTGCATGGCGTGGGCAAGGTGACGGCGGAACGGCTGCATCGGCTGGGCATCCACAGCTGCGGCGATTTGCGGCGCTGGACGCCGGCCGACCTGTTCCGCCATTTCGGCCGCTTCGGCGAACAATTGCTGGCGATGGCGCATGGCATGGACGAGCGGCCGGTGTCGCCGGACCGTAGCCGCAAGTCGATCAGCGTGGAGGAGACTTATGCCCAGGACCTGCCGGACCTGCCCAGTTGCCTGTCCAAGCTGCCGGAGCTGGTGGAGCGGCTGCAGGCCAGGCTGGCGCGCAACGGCAATCCGGAATTCAAGGGTTTGTCGGTCAAGCTGAAGTTCGACGATTTCAGCCAGACCACGGTGGAGCAACTGGGCCAAGTCTTGTCTATGCCTGTGTTCGGCCAGCTGCTGCGCACCGGCTTCGCGCGCGGCGCGCGGCCGGTGCGGCTGCTCGGCGTCGGCGTGAAGCTGGCCGACGAGCACGATCTGCCGCGTCAGCTCAGGCTGTTCGACCGCCACGGACGGCCGTTGCCGGACAGCGCGTTGCCGACTGACGCCGTGGAGGCGGCGTTAAGAGACCAGCAAGGCGGCTGAGGCGGGACGGCGCAAGCGGGGACCCGCGCTTGTTCAACGCCAAGTCGCTGGAGAAAGCCCTGAGCCAAGGCGCGCCGACGCAGGCAGTACACTGAGTACGGCAAGGAGGCGCAACGCAGGATCAGGGCTTTTGCCAGTGGCTTACAGCCTGCGCAGATTGCTGATGCCCATCAGCATGCCCATGCCGATGAACAGCGTCACGGTAGCGGTGCCGCCGTAGGACATGAAAGGCAAGGGCACGCCCACCACCGGCAAGATGCCGGACACCATGCCCATATTGACGAAGGCGTAGACGAAGAAGGACATGGTGATGGAGCCTGCCATCAGCCGTCCGTACAGCGTCTGCGCGCTGGCGGTGATCATCATGGCGCGGCTCAGAATCAGCAGATAAAGCGTGAGCAGCACCAGGTTGCCGGCCAGGCCGAACTCCTCGGAGTACACCGCGAAGATGAAGTCGGTGGTGCGTTCCGGGATGTAATCCAGGTGAGTCTGCGTGCCATTGAGCCAGCCTTTGCCCCACGGCCCGCCGGAGCCGATGGCGATCATGGACTGGATGATGTGGTAGCCGGTGCCCAGCGGGTCGGTGGTGGGGTCGATCAGCGTCAGCACGCGCTTGCGCTGGTAATCGTGCAGGTGGTTCCACACCAGGGGCATGCTGGCGGCGGCCAGCACGATGCCGCCCAGGATCACCTTCCACGGCAGGCCGGCGAAGAACAGCACAAAGAAGCCGGCGGCGGCGATCAATAAGGCGGTGCCGAGATCGGGCTGCTTCAGCACCAGGCCCACCGGCACCAGCATCAGCGCCGCGGCCACCAGATAATGCCACCAGCGCAGCGATAGTTCGTTTTTCTGGAAGAACCAGGCCAGCATCATCGGCAGCGCGATCTTCAGGATTTCCGACGGCTGGATGCGGGTGACGCCCAGGCTGAGCCAGCGGGTGGAGCCGTTGACGGTGATGCCCTTGAAATGCACCGCCACCAGCAGCAGCACCCCCAGCGCGTAGATCGGCGGCGCGAAGTTCATCACGCTCTGCGGGCGCATCCGCGCGATCAGCCACATCACCGTCAACGCCATGAAGGTGTAGATCAGCTTGTTGTCGATCTTGTCGAAGGACTGATTGTTGGCGGAATACAGCAGCACCATGCTGACCAGGAACAGCAGGCCCAGAAACAGCATCAACCAGCCGTCCAGCGGTTCCTTGATCTGCTGCCAGATTTGCTTAATCAGCGGCGTCTTCACTCACGTCTCCGTTTTCCTGCGGGATGGTCTTCAGCAGGCCATTCATGTCTTTGGGCACCTTGCCCAACAGATAGAAGTCGAACAGGCCGCGCGCCACCGGCGCGGCGGCGGCGGCGCCGAAGCCGGCGTTCTCCACGATGATGGCCACCGCGATCTTCGGTTTTTCCACCGGGGCGAAGGCGATGAACCAGCTGTGGTCGCGATATTGCTCGGCCAGCGCGGAGGCGTTGTATTTGGCGCCCTGCTTGATCGCCACCACCTGGGCGGTGCCGGTCTTGCCGGCCATGGAGTACTGCAGCCCGATGCCGACGCGGGCGCCGGTGCCGGAGATCATCACGCCGCGCATGCCTTCTTTGATGTAGTCGAAATATTCCTGCGGGTAGGGCAGCTGCTTGATCGGTTTCGGTTCGATCAGCCTGACGCCGCCGGTCTTGGAGTCGACAATCTGCTGCACCAGGTGCGGTTTGAAGGCGATGCCGTTATTGGCCATGATGGCGGTGGCGTTGGCCATCTGCAGCGGGGTGTAGGAATTGAAGCCCTGGCCGATGCCGACGCTGACCACGTCGGCCGGATACCAGCGCCGCACTTCCGGCTTGTAGCGGGCGAAACGCTTGGCCTTCCACTCCTTGGATGGCAACACGCCGCTGGCCTCGCCGTCCAGGTCGATGCCGGTCTTGCTGCCCAGGCCGAACGATCCGACCACCGGGTGGATCTTGTCTATGCCCATGTCCCAGGCCAGCTTGTAGAAGAAAGTGTCGCTGGATACGGTGATGGCGCGCTGCAGGTTGACCATGCCGTTGCCGCCCTTCTTGCTGTCGCGGAACTGGTGGCTGGAGCCGGGCAGGGTAAAATAGCCGGGCGCCGGGCGGATGTCGTGCATGCCTATGCTATGGGTGACCAGCGCCGCCATCGACATGAAGGGCTTGAAGGTGGAGCCCGGCGGATAGGTGCCGCGCAGCGCGCGGTTGACCAGCGGCTTTTGCCAGTCGGTGTTCAGCGAGGACCAGGTCTGGCTGTCGATGCCATCGATGAACAGGCTGGGATCGAAGCCCGGCTTGGACAGAAAGGCCAGCACGCCGCCGGTGTTCGGGTCGATCGCCACCAGCGCGCCGCGGCGGTCGCCGAACAGCTTGTCGGCCATTTCCTGCAGCCGGATGTCCAGCGCCAGCTTCAGCGTGTTGCCGTTGATCGGCGGCGTGCGGCGCAGCGTGCGCACCGCGCGGCCGCCGGAGTCGGTTTCCACTTCCTCGAAGCCCACCTGGCCGTGCAGATCATCCTCGTACACCGCCTCGAGGCCGGTCTTGCCGATGTAGTTGGTGCCCTTGTAGTTGGTGGTCTTGTCCTCGTCGTCCAGCCGCTCCTTGTCCTTCTGGTTGATGCGGCCGATATAGCCCAGCACATGGCTGGTCATCTCTTTGTACGGATAGTCGCGGAACAGCCGCGCCTTGACTTCCACGCCGGGCAGCTCCCAGGCGTGGGAGGCCACGCGGGCCGCTTCGGCGTCGGTCAGCTTGACTTTCAGCGGGATGGATTCGAAGTTCTTGCTCTCGGCCAGCAGCTTTTTGAACAGCTTCTCGTCGCGCGGGGTGACATCGGCCAGCGTCTTCAGCTTATTGATGGTGGCGTCCAGGTCCGGCATCTTGCTTGGGGTCAGCTCCAGCGTATAGGCCGAATAGTTTTGCGCCAGCACCACGCCGTTGCGGTCCAGGATCAGCCCGCGATTGGGCAGGATGGGCACCAGCGAAATGCGGTTGTTTTGCGCCAGCGTGGAGAAGTGATCGTGCTGCAGCACCTGCAGCCAGATGAAGCGCGACAGCAGCACCAGGAACATCAATATGATCAGCGCGTAGGCGATGACTAGCCGCAGCTCGAACTGCTCCTCGTCGTTCTGCGGGTTCTTGAAGCGGGTTGGGCGGCGCATGGATCAGTCAGGTTTCATGCCGAGTGTTGGCGGTAAGGTACGAGCATCAGCTTGGTCAGCAGCGGCCATAGCAGCGCGCCGATCAACGGCGGCAGGAAATAGCTCCAGCCGACGAAGGCCGAGCCGGTCAGCATTCTCACCACCACCATGATGAGCTGGTTGGTGAACATCAGGCCCAGCACCACCAGCGCCTGTTGGCCCAGATTGAACATCACCAGCTGGCGCTGGCGGCTCATGGCGAGGAAAGCGGTAATGGAGTAGGCCAGCGCGTGCTGGCCGAACAGCCCCGCGGTGGACACGTCGGCGACGATGCCCATCAGGAAGGCGATGCCGATGCTGACGCGGCGGGGCTGGTTGATCACCCAGTACAGAATCAGCAGGCCGATGAAATCCGGCAGCCAGCGCGTGCTGCCGTGCGGCAGCGGCACCAGCTCGATCAGCACGGCGATCACGAAAGTCAGGAAAATGAAGCGGCGCTTGACCGGCTTGAGCAGTTCCTTGGGTCGGTCCAACGACATCGGCGCTTACTCCTCGTCGGCGGACTTTCTGCCGCCCTTGGTCTTTTTCTCCGGCAGCGGCGGCGGTTCCGCCGGCCGCGCCGCTGTTTGCTTGGCCTGCAAGGCCAGCACATAGCGGGTCTGCTGCACGCCGGCCAGCGGCTGGGTGCTGACGCGGGTGAAGGCGGCGCCGGCATTGCGGTCCACCTTGGTCACCATCGCCACCGGAATGCCTTCCGGGAACAGCCCATCGAGGCCGGAAGTGACGATACGGTCGTTTTCCTTGATGTCCGAACTCTGCGGCAGATAGCGCAGTTCCACGCCGCCGCCGTAGCCGTACAGGATGGCGCGTTCGCCGGTGCGCTCCACCATGACCGGCACCATCTGGTTCTTGTCGATGATCAGCGTCACCTCGGCGGTCAAAGGCTGCACGCGGGTCACCTGACCCAGGAGGCCGCGCGAATCCACCACCGGCTGGCCGGGCAGCAGCTTGGCGTCCGCGCCCTTGTCGATGATGATCTTGTACGAGAAGGGGTCGCGGCCTGTGTATAGCGTCTCGGCGATCTGGGCGGTGTCGTCGCGCTGGCTGCGGATTTCATTCAGCCGGCGCAGTTCGTTCAGCTCGCGTTCCAATGTCTGCAGTCGGCTCAGCTGCGCCGTCATCTGCATCTGGCGCGCGCGCAGCGCGGTGTTTTCCTGCTTCAGCTCGGTTTGCGAGGTCAGGTAGTCGCCGACGTGGCGCATGGCCTGCGCCGGCAGATTCACGGCGCGCTGCACCGGGTACAGCGCCAGCGACAGCGCTTCGCGCGCCTGCTCCATCAAGCCGTAACGGCTGTCGCCGATCAACAGCACGATGGACGCGGCAACGCTCATCGCCAGGCGCGCGCCCGCAGGCGGCCCGGAGCGGAAAAAGCTGGGGGTGTTGGCGAAATCCATGGGCACAGCCGCCGCGCCTTGACGGCGCGGGGTTCGCTCGCTTTATCGGTGGTATTGGTGGAAGTTTAGGGCACGTTGGTGAAAATGGTGCCGATCTTATCCATTTTCTCCAGCGCCTTGCCGGAGCCGCGCACCACGCAGGTCAGCGGTTCTTCCGCCACGAACACCGGCAGGCCGGTTTCTTCGGCCAGCAGACGGTCGATGTCCTTCAACAGCGCGCCGCCGCCGGTCAGCACCATGCCCTTTTCGGCGATGTCGGCGCCCAGTTCCGGCGGCGTCTGCTCCAGCGCGATCTTGACCGCGGAAACGATCTGGTTCAGCGGCTCGGTCAGCGCTTCCAGGATTTCGTTGGACGATACAGTGAAGGCGCGCGGAATGCCTTCGGCCAGGTTGCGGCCCTTGACTTCCATCTCGCGCACTTCGGCGCCCGGGAAGGCGGAGCCGATGGTCTTCTTGATTTCCTCGGCGGTGGTTTCGCCGATCAGCATGCCGTAGTTGCGGCGGATGTAGTTGATGATGGCTTCATCGAACTTGTCGCCGCCCACGCGCACGCTATTGCTGTACACCACGCCGCCCAGCGAGATCACGCCGACTTCGGTGGTGCCGCCGCCGATGTCCACCACCATGGAGCCGGTCGGCTCTTCCACCGGCAGACCGGCGCCGATGGCGGCCGCCATCGGCTCTTCGATCAGCTCGACGCGGCGCGCGCCGGCGGCGAGAGCGGAGTCGCGGATCGCCTTGCGCTCCACCTGGGTGGAGCCGCAGGGCACGCAGATCACGATGCGCGGGCTGGCGGCGAAGAAGCGGTTCGGGTTCACCTTCTTGATGAACTGCTTCAGCATCTGCTCGGTCACGGTGAAGTCGGCGATCACGCCGTCCTTCATCGGGCGGATGGCCTGGATGCTGCCCGGGGTGCGGCCCAGCATGCGCTTGGCTTCCAGGCCGACGGCCAGGATGGATTTCTTGTTGGTCGGCGCGTCGCTGTGAATGGCGACGACCGAGGGCTCGTCCAGCACGATGCCCTTGCTGCGCATGTAGATCAGGGTATTGGCGGTGCCAAGGTCGATGGCGAGGTCGTTGGAAAAGTATCCGGTCAGCGAACGAAACATTGGGCGGTCCTGGTCAGTTTTCGTCAGTGGCGAACGCCGGCGGCGTTCGGGTAAATCCAGTTCATCTGTGGTCGGCCCATGCTGCGGCCCCCTTGGCGTGGCATGAAACCACTGCAATCGGCTTCGTCATGCGGGCGGATTGTACGCCCGGTCGGCTGGCCTTTGCGGTGCTTGTCCGAAACGTCCCGGGCGGCGGTAGCAGGCCTGCTTTTTCTGCGCCCCGGCGCGTGATTCCTGGCGGCGAAAAATGCCTGAGGAATGCGTCGTGGCGCAATGTCGATCTTGGGAGAATCAAACGGGGTATGATACCCTATAAAGCTTGAAATATTAAAGGTTTTAACGAGGAAGCCATGTCGCTGACGCACCAGGATGTCGCACGGATCGCCAAGCTTGCCCGCATCGATGTGAGCGAGGCGGAAATCGCCGCCACGGCGGATCAGCTTAACAACATTTTCGGCCTGATCGAAAAGATGCAGGAGGTGAACACCGACGGCATCGAGCCTATGGCCCACCCGCAGGACGTGTCGTTGCGTCTGCGCGACGACGTGGTCACCGAAACCAATCAGCGCGAACGTTTCCAGGCGGTCGCCCCGCAAGTGGAAAAAGGCTTGTTCCTCGTTCCCAAAGTGATCGAGTAAGCCTGTGAGCCGTCCCGGCGCCAATGGTTCCCTCCATTCTGCCGACCGGGCCCGACTATCCGGATAGCAAGATTTTGATCGAAATGACACAAGCCACTCTCAAGCAATTGTCGCAACAATTGGCGGCAAAGCAAGTTTCCAGTGTGGAACTGGCCAGCCAGTACCTGGATCGCATCGAGGCGCTGAACCCGCAACTCAACGCCGTCGTCTCCGTTGATCGCGACAAGACGCTGGCCGAGGCGCGGGCGGCCGACGCGCGCCTCGCCGTCGGCAGCGCCCATCCGCTGACCGGCGTGCCGCTGCTGCACAAGGACCTGTTCTGCCAGGAAGGCTGGAAGACCAGCTGCGGCTCCAAGATGCTGGACAACTTCGTCTCGCCGTACAGCGCCCACGTGGTGGAGCAGTGCGCCGCCGCCGGCATGGTGACATTGGGCCGCGCCAATATGGATGAGTTCGCCATGGGTTCGTCCAATGAGAACTCGTTCTACGGCGCGGTGAAGAACCCGTGGGATCTGAACGCCATTCCGGGCGGCAGCTCCGGCGGCTCCGCCGCGGCCGTCGCCGCGCGCCTGGCGCCGGTGGCCACCGCCACCGACACCGGCGGCTCCATCCGCCAGCCGGCCAGCCACTGCGGCGTCACCGGCATCAAGCCGACCTATGGCGTGGTGTCCCGCTATGGCATGGTGGCTTTCGCTTCCTCGCTGGACCAGGGCGGCCCGATCGCCCAAACCGCCGAGGACTGCGCGCTGATGCTGAACGTGATGGCCGGCTTCGACGCGCGCGACTCCACCAGCCTGGAGCGCGCCCGCGAAGACTACACCCGCGATCTGAACCAGTCGCTGGCTGGCCTGAAGGTGGGCCTGCCGCGCGAGTACTTCGCCGCCGGCTTGGATGCAGACGTCGCCCGCGCGGTCGATAACGCCGTGAGCGAACTGAAGAAGCTGGGCGCGGAGGCAGTGGAAATCAGCCTGCCGAACACCGAGCTGTCCATCCCGGCCTACTATGTGATCGCCCCGGCCGAGGCTTCTACCAACCTGTCCCGCTACGACGGCGTCCGTTACGGCCATCGCGCCAAGGACTACAAGGACTTGGTGGAGATGTACGAAAAGACCCGCGCCGAAGGTTTCGGCGACGAGGTCAAGCGCCGCATCCTGGTGGGCAGCTACGTGCTGAGCCACGGTTACTACGATGCCTACTACATCAAGGCGCAGAAGATCCGCCGCCTGATCGCCAACGATTTCAAGACCGCCTTCACGCAGTGCGACGTGATTCTGGGGCCGGTGGCGCCGACCGCCGCCTTCGATCTGGGCCAGCTGTCGTCCGATCCGGTAGAGATGTATCTGTCCGATATCTACACGCTGTCGGTGAACCTGGCCGGCCTGCCGGGCATGAGCGTGCCGGCCGGCTTCGCCGCCAACGGCCGCCCGATCGGCCTGCAGATCATCGGCAACTACTTCGCCGAAGCCAAGATGCTGAACGTGGCGCATCAGTTCCAGCAGGCGACTGACTGGCACGCCAAGGCACCGGCGCTGTAATTCCAACCGATTTCGCCACGAAATCCGCGAAAGGACACGAAATCATTTGGAAACGGAGCTGGATTCGCTGAAGTTTGCCGTTCGTGTTTTTCGTGGGTTTCGTGGCCAATATTGCTTTTAAAGGATTTTCCAACCATGAAATGGGAAGTCGTAATCGGTATCGAGGTGCACGTGCAGCTCAATACCGCCTCCAAGATTTTCTCCGGCGCCAGCACCGCCTTCGGCGCCGAACCGAACACCCAGGCTTCCGCGGTGGAGCTGGCGCTGCCCGGCGTGCTGCCGGTGCTGAACCGCGCCGTGGTGGACAAGGCCATCCGCCTGGGCTTGGCGCTGGACGCCAAGATCAACCAGAAGAACGTGTTCGCCCGCAAGAACTACTTCTACCCGGACCTTCCCAAGGGCTATCAGATCAGCCAGATGGAGCTGCCTATCGTCGAGCACGGCCGGCTGAAGATTCTGGTCGGCGATCAGGAAAAGATCATCGGCGTGACGCGCGCCCACATGGAAGAAGACGCCGGCAAGAGCCTGCATGAAGACTTCCATGGCCTGTCCGGCATCGACCTGAACCGCGCCGGCACCCCGCTCTTGGAAGTGGTGTCCGAGCCGGACATGCGCTCGGTCGACGAGGCGCTGGCCTACGTCAAGGCGCTGTACACCCTGGTGACGTGGTTGGGCATCTGCGACGGCAATATGCAGGAAGGCAGCTTCCGCATGGATGTCAACGTGTCGGTGCGCCCGGAGGGGCAGAAGGAATTCGGCACCCGCCGCGAGATCAAGAACCTCAACTCCTTCCGCTTCCTGGAGCAGGCCGCCAAGTACGAAATCCAGTGGCAGATCGATACCCTGGAAGACGGCGGCAAGGTGCAGCAGGCCACTGTGCTGTTTGACCCGGATACCGGCGAAACCCGCATGATGCGCAGCAAGGAAGACGCGCACGACTATCGCTACTTCCCGGACCCGGACCTGCTGCCGGTGCGCATCTCCGACGAGCAGATCGCCCGCATCCGCGGCGAGATGCCGGAGTTGCCGGGCGCGATGCAGACCCGCTTCGTGGAAAGCTACGGCGTGTCGGCCTATGACGCGGCGCTGTTGACCGGGAGCCTGGCGCAAGCCCAGTACTTCGAGGCGGTGGCCAAGGCTTCCGGCCACGGCAAGCTGGCCGCCAACTGGATCAATGGCGAAATCGCCGCCCGCCTGAACCGCGACGGCAAGGACATCGCGGATTGCCCGATCTCGGTCGAGCGCTTGTCCGGCCTGATCGCGCGCATCGCCGACAACACCCTGTCCAGCAAGCTGGCCAAGCAGGTGTTCGATGCGCTGTGGGACAGCGATCTGAGCGCTGACGCGATCATCGAGCGCGACGGTTTGAAGCAGGTGTCCGACGTCGGCGCCATCGAGAAGATGGTGGAAGAAGCCATCGCCTCCAATCCCAAGGCGGTGGAAGAGTTCCGCGCCGGCAAGGAAAAGGCGCTGAACGCCCTGGCCGGTCAGGTGATGAAGGCTTCCAAAGGCAAGGCCAATCCGGCGCAGGTGCAGGATATTCTGCGTCAAAAGCTGGCTTGAGCGTTTGTTTGAACAACATGGCGGCTATTTAAGCCGCCATGTTGTTTTTTAAATACAATATGAAAATAGCGCGATTAATTTTGTTATCTTTCTTTAAGATGGCGCCGCGCCAAATACTTCCGCCATTGATTGTTTCCATCATGTTGCATCTCTTTTGATCCGCAATCTTCACGTCCCACTTTTACAGGTGAATTTAAGTCCCTGATTTGTCACGCATTCCATTTTTATACCCTCCTGTAAGTCATTGTCTCAAAAGGCGAATTAGGGAATTCCGATGTTGACCGTGGGGCGGTTCTTTCTTATAGTGGCGAGAAGTGGGGTAAAGTGGGTGAAAGTGGGGCAATTGCCCTCCGGAGCGACGGCTCCGTTTTCTCGGTCAGCGGATTCTTCAAATCATGATTGGTGGCGTCAGCATCTTGTCTCTCGATAGCAAGGGGCGTTTGGCTATTCCGGCCAAACACCGTGAGACGCTGCTGTCCGCTTTCGGCCACAAGCTCATTGTTACCCTCGAATCCCAGGATCACCTCCTGCTGTACCCCGAACCCAATTGGCGCCCGGTCGAGGCCCGTCTGTTGGCCCTGCCCACCGGCAATCCCACCCTGAAACGCTATCAACGACTGGTGCTCGGCCATGCCGAGACGCTGGAAATGGACGCCGCCGGCCGCATCCTGCTGCCGGCCCGCCTGCGCGAACTGACCGCGCTGGACAAAGACGTTGCCCTGGTAGGCATGGGCAACCGCTTCGAACTGTGGAACGCCGAGGAGTGGGACAGCCAGACTGCTGACGCGCTGGCCCTCGATCAGGCCGAATTGGCCCAACACCTTGGAGATTTCACGCTGTGACCACCCCTACCTTCGTGCACCGCACGGTACTGCTGACCGAGGCGGTCGACGCGCTCGCCATCCGCGACGATGGGGTATATGTCGACTGCACCTTCGGCCGCGGAGGCCACAGCCGTCTGATCCTGTCGAAGCTCGGCCCGAACGGCCGCTTGATCGCCTTCGACAAGGACCCGCAAGCCATCGCCGTCGCCGAGCAACTGGCGGCGGAAGATGCCCGTTTCAACATTGTCCACAACGGTTTCGAGACGTTGTCGGCGGAGCTGGCCCGCCTTGGCGTGAGCCGCGTCGACGGCGTGCTGATGGATCTGGGCGTGTCCTCGCCGCAAATCGACGACGGCAGCCGCGGTTTCAGCTTCCGCTTCGACGCGCCGCTGGACATGCGCATGGACACCACGCGCGGCATGACCGCCGCCGAGTGGTTGGCAACGGCCGATGAGGCCGATATCAGAGAGGTCATCAAGACTTATGGTGAAGAGCGGTTTGCTCGCAAGATCGCAGCAGCCATTGTTGCGCAACGGGACGAAAGCCCCATCACGACGACCCGTGAGCTCGCTGTGCTCGTTGGGCAAAACGTCCGTACTCGCGAACCGGGTCAAGACCCGGCTACGCGCACCTTCCAGGCGATCCGGATCTTTGTGAACCGCGAGCTGGACGAGCTGAAGGCCGTGCTGCCGCAGGCGGCGCGCCTGCTCGGCGAAGGCGGACGACTGGCGGTCATCAGCTTCCATTCGCTGGAAGACCGCATCGTCAAGCAATACCTGCGCGACGTCAGCAGCGAGGAAAAGCTGCCGGCCTGGGCGATGGTGCGCGCGGCCGATATGGCCAAGCCGCCGATCGCGCTGGTCGGCAAGGCCATCCGCGCCGGCGACGAGGAGGTGCGGGAAAACCCGCGCGCCCGCAGCGCCATCATGCGCGTGGCCGAGCGCACCGCCGCGCCGTGGCGGGAGGGCGACGCATGAACAAGCTCAACGGCGTGCTGCTGGCGATGGCCGTGTTTTCCGCCTGGTCGGTGGTCACGTCCACTCACGTCTCGCGCAAGCTGTACAGCGATTTGCAGAAGGAAACCAAGTCCGCGCAGCAGCTTGAGGTGGAGTTCGGCCAGTTGCAGCTGGAGCAGAGCACCTGGGGCGCGCACGCCGTGATCGAAAAGGCCGCGTCCACGCGCCTGGGCATGCACACGCCGGATCCGCGCCAGATCCAGGTGATTTCGTCCGGAGGAGGCGTCTGATGCGCGCCGGGTCCAGCTACAGCATCCGCCAGCGTCCCGTGTCGGCGAGTCCTGCCCTGCGCATGACGAGCACGCGCGTGCGTTGCGTGCTGCTGGTGCTGGCCCTGCTGTTCCTGGCGCTGATCGGCCGCGCCATGTATCTGCAGGTGGCGCAGCAGGACTTCCTGCAGGGCCAGGGCGAGGCGCGCTTTCGCCGCGCGATGACCCTGGAGGCCAATCGCGGCGTGATCACGGACCGCAATGGCGAACCGTTGGCGATCAGCTCGCCGGTGCAGACCATCTGGGCCAGCCCGGCCGACATGGAGCCGGTGCCGCCTGCCAAGCTGCGTGAGCTGGCGGCTTTGCTGGAGTTGTCGCCGGAAGAGCTGGCGGCCAAGCTGTCCGACCGCAAGAAAGAATTCGTCTACATCAAGCGCCAGATCAGTCCGGAGCTGGCCGACAAGGTGATCGCCCTGGGCATCCCCGGCGTTGCCAAGCAGCAGGAATACCGCCGCTTCTATCCTGCCGGCGAAGTGGTGTCGCACATCATCGGTTTCACTGGCGTGGACGGCAAAGGGCAGGAAGGCGTGGAGCTGGCCCGCGAGAAGATGCTGGCCGGCAAGGACGGCCGCCGCGTGGTGCTGAAGGATAGGCGCGGCCACATCATTGAAGACATCGCCGCCATCGAGCCACCGCGCGACGGCCAGAAGCTGGCCTTGGCGGTGGATCACCGCATCCAGTATCTGGCTTACCGCGAGATCAAGGCCGCGGTAGAAGAAAACAAGGCCAAGGCGGGCAGCGTGGTGGTGCTGGATGCCAAGACCGGCGAGCTGCTGGCGCTGGCCAATTACCCGTCGTTCAACCCGAATAACCGCACCGGGGTCACGCCGGAAATGATGCGCAACCGCGGCGTGATCGACCTGTTCGAGCCGGGCTCCACCATGAAGCCGCTGTCGATCTCGCTGGCGCTGGAGCATGGCAAGGCCAAGGTCAACACGGTATTGGACACCCATAGCTACACGATAGGACCGGCGGTCATCCGCGACGTGTCGCCGCAGTCCAGCCTGGACATCCTGGGCATCATCCAGAAATCGTCCAACGTCGGCACCAGCAAGCTGGCGCTGATGAGCAGTCCGGAAGACTTCTGGAAGCACTACGACGCGCTGGGCTTTGGCCGCGCGCCGAATACCGGTTTTCCCGGCGAAGCGGCCGGCCGCCTGCGCGACTGGCACAAGTGGCGGCCGATCGAGCAGGCCACCATGTCTTTCGGCTATGGCGTATCGGTCAGCCTGATCCAGATGGCGCGCGCCTACACCATTTTCGCCAACGATGGCGTGATGTTGCCGATCTCCTTGTACCGGACGGCGACGCCGATGCCGGGCAAGCGGGTGATCAGCGAGAAAATCGCGCACGAAATGCGCGACTTGTTGATCGCCAACAGCCAGCCCGGCGGCGGCGCCGTCGGCGGCCGCATCATCGGCTACAGCATAGGCGGCAAGAGCGGCACCGCGCGCAAGCTGGAGGGCCGCAGCTATGTGGCCAACAAGCACCGCGCGCTGTTCATGGGATTCGCGCCGGGCCATGCGCCCAAGGTCATCGTGGCGGTGATGATAGATGAACCGTCAGCAGGCAAATACTACGGCGGCGCAGTGTCGGCGCCGGTGTTCTCCAAGGTGGCGGGCGGCGCGTTGCGGGTATTGAATATCGCGCCGGACGAGCCATCCAACAACACTTTATTGCCGGAATCGACGCCGGTTCCGGTGGACTTCTAAGATCATGAAGAGCCGTTTGACTCCGTTGCCGGATTGGAATCCGGCCTTGTTGCAACAGTTGAGCCTCCCGATCAAACGGGTGGAGGCCGACAGCCGCCGCGTGCTGCCAGGCGATGTCTTTCTCGCCTGCCGCGGCGAGTATACCGACGGCCGCGATTTCATCGCCGCCGCCTTGGAAAAGGGCGCGGCCGCGGTGCTGTGGGACGACGCCGACGGCTTCGCCTGGAAGGCCGAGTGGCAGGTGCCCAACCTGGCCGTGCCCAATCTGCGCGAGCGCGCCGGCATTGTAGCGGCCCACGTCTTGGGGCTGCCGTCGCGAGACCTGACAGTGGTCGGCATCACCGGCACCAACGGCAAGACTTCCATTTCGCACTGGCTGGCGCAGGCGTTTTCGCTGCTGGGCCAGAAGGCCGCGCTGATCGGCACCGTAGGCAATGGTTTCTATGGCCAGCTGACCGAAACCACCCACACCACGCCAGACCCGGTGACGGTGCAGCAGAAGCTGGCTGAATACCGCCGCCAGGGCGCGCATGTGGTGACCATGGAAGTGTCCAGCCATGGCCTGGACCAGTGCCGCGTCAACGGCGTCGAGTTCGCCACCGCGGTGTTCACCAATCTGACCCGCGATCATCTGGACTACCACGGTTCGATGGAGGCTTACGGCGCCTCCAAGAAGAAGCTGTTCTTCTGGGAGGGCCTGAAGCACGCGGTGATCAACGCCGACGACGCTTTCGGCCGCCAACTGGCCGCCGAGATCGATCCGCGGCAAACCCAAGTGCTGACCTATGGCCTGGAGCAGGGCGATGTGCGTCCGCTGGCGCTGGCTGCCACGCTGGAAGGCCTGCAGCTGACCGTCACCACGCCGTGGGGCGTGGTGGACGTGCGCACCGGCCTGGTGGGCCGCTTCAACGCCGCCAATCTGCTGGCCTGTCTGGCCACGCTGTGCGTCAACGGCGTCAGCCTGCAGGACGCCGCCGCCGTGATGGCGCGCATCCAGCCGGCGCGCGGCCGCATGCAGAGCATAGGCGGCACTCATGAGCCGCTGGTGGTGATCGATTACGCGCACACGCCGGACGCGCTGGAGAAGGCGCTGGCCACGCTGTCCGAGATCCGTCCGACCGGCGGCCGACTGTTTTGCGTGTTCGGCTGCGGCGGCGACCGCGATCCGGGCAAGCGCCCGATGATGGGCGCCATCGCCGAGCAATACGCCGATGTCTCGGTGGTCACCAGCGACAACCCGCGCAGCGAGGACCCGCAGGCCATCATCCGCGATGTGCTGGCCGGCATGAGCGCCGGCAAGGCGCACGTGGAGGCCGACCGCGAGGCCGCCATCCACTGGGCGGTGGCGCAGGCCCAGGTCGGCGACGTGGTGCTGGTGGCCGGCAAAGGCCACGAGGAATATCAGGACATCGCCGGCGTCAAGCGGCCGTTCTCCGACTTCCGCGTCGCGGAAGAGGCGTTGACCGCCTGGGGAGCCCAAGCATGATGACGCTGAGCCAAGCCGCCCGTTTCGCCCAAGGCCGCCTTGTCGGCGCCGATGGCGAAGTGCGCCGCGTGATCACCGACAGCCGCCAGGCGCAGCCGGGCGATCTGTTCGTCGCGCTGAAGGGCGAGCGCTTCGACGCGCATGATTTCGTCGCCGAGGTGACGGCCAAGGGCGCCGCCGCGCTGGTGCGCGACGGCTTCGAGCTGCCGGGCGCCAGCCTGATCCAGGCCGGAGACGACACCCGCCTGGCGCTGGGCCGCCTGGCAGCCGGCTGGCGCGAGACGCAGCCGGCCGTGCGCATCGGTGTCACCGGCTCCAACGGCAAGACCACGGTCAAGGAAATGCTGGCCGGCATTCTGCGCGCCCATGCCGGCGACGACGCCGTGCTGGCCACCGCCGGCAACTTCAACAACGACATCGGCCTGCCGCTGACGCTGCTGCAACTGCAGCCGCAACACCGTTACGCCGTGATCGAGATGGGCATGAACCATCACGGCGAGCTGCGCTACCTGACCGGGTTGACCCGGCCGCGGGTGGCGCTGGTCAACAACGCCATGCGCGCGCACTTCGGCCATTTCGGCTCCACCGAAGAAGTGGCCCGCGCCAAGGCGGAAATTTTTGAAGGTCTGGCCGACGACGGCGTGGCCGTGGTCAACGCCGACGACGCCAATCTGGCGCTGTTCCGCCGCGCAGCCGATGGCCATCGTCAGCTGAGTTTCGGCCTGACGGCCGGGGCCGACGTGACGGCGCGCGATGCGCAGTGCTCCGCGCTGGAGAGCCGATTCACATTGGTTTCGCCCGCGGGCGAGACCCAGATCGCGCTGCCGGCGCCGGGCGAGCACAACGTGCGCAACGCCCTGGCCGCGGCGGCCGTGGCCTTGGCGCTGGAGGTGCCGCTGGCAGCCATCGCCCGCGGCCTGGCCGCGTTCGGCGGCGCCAAGGGCCGGCTGCAGATCAAGCGCAGCCCGCGCGGCCTGACCGTGATCGACGACAGCTACAACGCCAATCCGGACTCGATGAAGGCCGGCATCGACGTGCTGGCCGGCTTGCCTGGTCCGCGCTGCTTCGTGATGGGCGATATCGGCGAACTGGGCGAGGCCGCCCCCGAGCTGCATGCCGAAGTCGGCGCCCACGCCCGCGCGCGCGGCATCGAGCAACTGTTCGCGCTGGGCGAGACGTCTCGCCGCGCCGTGGCCGCGTTTGGCGGCGCGGGGCGAGGATTTGATTCGATTGACGAGTTGTTGGAGTGCCTGGATAGCCAGCTGGCGTCGGGTACCGCCGTTCTGGTCAAGGGTTCGCGCTTCATGCGCATGGAACGGGTGGTGGAACACCTGATGCAAGCAAAGAAAGAAGGAGTATAAGGTGCTGCTTTGGCTGGCTGATCTGTTGGGCTCGCATATCCGGGCCTTCAATGTCTTCAACTACATCACGCTGCGCGCGGTGATGGCGGCGCTGACTTCGTTGACGATTTCCCTGCTGATGGGGCCGTGGGTCATCCGCAAACTGACCGAGCTGAAAGTCGGCCAGGCGGTGCGCAATGACGGCCCGCAGTCGCACTTGGTCAAGGCCGGCACGCCGACCATGGGCGGCTCGCTGATTCTGCTGTCCATCACTTTGACCACGCTGCTGTGGTCGGACCTGTCCAACAAATACGTGTGGCTGCTGCTGGCGGTGATGCTGGGCACCGGCGCGCTGGGCTTCTACGACGACTGGCGCAAGGTGGTGTACAAGGACCCGAAAGGCGTGTCCGCCAAGTTCAAGATGGTCTGGCAATCGGCCATCGCCATCGGCGCCGGCGTGTTCCTGATCGCCACCGCCAAGCTGCCGGCGTCCACAGAGTTCATCGTGCCGTTTGTGAAAAGCGTGGCTTATCCGCTGGGCGCGGTGGGTTTCTGCGTGCTGACCTATCTGGTGATTGTCGGCACCTCCAACGCGGTCAATCTGACCGACGGCCTGGACGGCCTGGCGGCGCTGCCCACCGTGCTGGTGGCGGCCGGCTTGTCGATTTTCGCCTATGTCGCCGGCCACGCGGTGTTCTCCAAGTATCTGGGCGTGCCCTTCATTCCCGGCGCGCATGAGGTGGTGGTGTTCTGCGCGGCGATGTGCGGCGCCTGTCTCGGCTTCTTGTGGTTCAACGCCTACCCGGCCCAGGTATTCATGGGCGATGTCGGCGCGCTGGCGCTGGGCGCCGCCTTGGGCACCGTGGCCGTGATCGTGCGGCAGGAAGTGGTGCTGTTCATCATGGGCGGCCTGTTCGTGATGGAGGCGCTGTCGGTGATGATACAGGTCGGCTCGTTCAAGCTGACCGGCAAGCGCGTGTTCCGCATGGCGCCGCTGCACCACCACTACGAATTGAAGGGCTGGAAGGAAACGCAGGTGGTGGTTCGCTTCTGGATCATCACCATGATGCTGGTGCTGATCGGCCTGTCGACGCTGAAGCTGCGCTGAGGATATGGGAATGGATTACGCCAATCGACAAGCGACAGTAGTGGGGCTGGGAGGCTCGGGCCTGGCGGCCGCGCGCTACCTGGCGGCCCACGGCGCGCGCGTGCGCGTGGCGGACGCCAAGCCGTCTGCCGAGCGCCTGGCCGAGCTGGAGCGCCATCTGCCGGGCACCGAGGTGATCAGCGGCGTATTCGACGAACGCACTTTCGCCGGCGCCGACCTGTTGGTGGTCAGCCCCGGCGTGCCGCTGGCCAATCCGGCCATCGCCGCCTTCCGCCGCAACGGCGGCGAGGTGGTGGGCGATATCGAGATGCTGGCGCGGGCGATCCAGGGCGATGGCAGCAAGGTGATCGCCATCACCGGCTCCAACGGCAAGACCACCGTCACCAGCCTGGTCGGCCACCTGTGCCAGGCGGCAGGGCTCGACACCATCGTCGCCGGCAATATCGGCCTGGCGGTGCTGGAGGCTTTGCTCGAGCGCGAGCAGAGCGGCAAGCGTCCGGACGTGTGGGTGCTGGAGCTGTCCAGCTTCCAGCTCGAATCGACCTACAGCCTGCAAGCCGACGCCGCCACCGTGCTGAACATTTCCGAGGACCACCTCGACCGTTACCACGATTTGCTGGACTACGCCCATGCCAAGACCCAGGTGTTCCACGGCCAGGGCTTGCAGGTTCTGAACCGCGACGACGCGCTGGTGCGCGCCATGGCGCGCCCGGGCCGCCCGGTAAAGTGGTTTTCGCGCGCGGGCGACGCCGATTACGCTCTGCTGAATGAAGGCGGCCGCCATTGGCTCAGCGTTGCCGGCGAAAAAGTATTCGACTGCGCCGACATGCAGCTGCAAGGCCTGCACAACGCCGCCAACGCGCTGGCCGCGCTGGCGCTGTGCCAGGGCATAGGCCTGCCGCTGGACAAGCTGCTGGATGGGCTGAAAACCTTCCGCG
>NZ_PPTF01000011.1 GCF_002902845.1 Chromobacterium sinusclupearum | reverse complement strand
GCACGGTGGGCATGGCCTATGCCGTTCCGGCGCTGCAACTGGACCTGCATACCCCGAAGTCCGCATTGCCGGTGTTGTGGTGGCGTTCCGTCGGCCATTCGCACAGCGCGTTCTCCAAAGAGTGCTTCATCGATGAGCTGGCTTTGCTGGCGCGGCAGGACCCGGTGGCCTACCGGCTTGCGCTGCTCTCAGGCGCGCCGCGCGAGCAGGGCGTGCTGCGCGAGGCCGCGCGCATGGCAGGCTGGGGACGCAAGCTGCCCAAGGGGCACGGTCTGGGCGTCGCCGTCCATCCGTCTTTCGGCTCCTATATCGGCCAAGTGGTGGAGGTATCGGTCAAGGGCAAGCAGTTGAAGGTGGAGCATGTGTGGTGCGCGGTCGATTGCGGCGTGGTGATCAATCCGGACCAGGTGGCGGCGCAGATGCAGGGCGGCATCGTGTTCGCGCTGTCCGCGGCCTTGTTTGGGGAAATCACCTTCAAGGACGGCGCGGTGGAGCAGAAGAATTTCGATGGCTATCCGCTGGTCAGGATGTTCCAGGCGCCCAAGGTGGACGTGTCCATCATCGCCAGCGAGGAGGCGCCCGGCGGCACCGGCGAGCCCGGCAGCGCGCCGACGGCGGCGGCGCTGGCCAACGCCATTCACGCCGCCAGCGGCAAGCGCCTGCGCGCGCTGCCCTTGAGCCGGCATGGCTACGTAGCGGTGTGAGGAGATGGGCATGAACACTGTATTCCGACTCCTCGCGCTGGCGGCCTTGCTGCCATTTGCCACGTTGGCGGCCGACGATCCCGCGGCTTCGCGCCAGGCCTTCGGCGAGGTGGCCAAGGTGCTGCAGTCGCCGCGCTGCCTGAACTGCCACACCGTCACCAGCTTTCCGCGCCAGGGCGATGATCGCCATCCGCATGCGCAATTGATTCAGCGCGGCGCGGACAATATGGGCGCGCCGACGCTGATGTGCTTCGCCTGCCACCAGGCGGCCAACTCCGCCGACGGCCTGGTGCCGGGCGCGCCCAATTGGCATCTGGCGCCGCTGAGCATGGGCTGGGAAGGGCTCAGCGCCGGCCAGATGTGCCGCAAGCTGGTGGACAAGCAAGCCAACGGCAACCGCGATACGGCGGCGCTGGTGGCGCACATGACAGCCGATCCGCTGGTGCAATGGGCCTGGCATCCCGGCGGCAACCGCACGCTGCCGCCGTTGTCGCAGGCGGACTTTCACGACGCGGTGCGGCGTTGGGCCGGCAACGGCGCTTATTGCCCGAAGTGAGGCGGCGATGCGCGGCAACGACGAGGAAGTGCTGACCCAGGCCTTGGCCTGGCTGGAAAGCGGCCGGCGCGCAGCCTTGCTGACGGTGCTGGGCACCTATGGCGCGAGTCCAAGGCCACCGGGATCGATGGCGCTGATCCGCGACGACGGCGCGATTTTCGGCTCGGTGTCCGGCGGTTGCGTTGAGGACGACTTGCGGCGCGAGATCGCCGGCGGCGGTTTCTTCGATGGCGGTCCGGCGGTGCGGGTGCGCAGCTTCGGCGTCAGCGTGGAGGAGCGCCAGCGCTATCGCCTGCCGTGCGGCAACAGCCTGCGGGTGGCGGTGGAGTGCGCGCCGGACGCCGCGCAGCTGGCGGCCCTGCTGCAGGCGGTCCGCGCGCGGCGCCCGCTGTGGCGCCATGTCCGTTACGGCGACGGCTCGGCCAGCTTGGCCGAATCGGGGCCGGATGCGGCATTCGTCGAGGACGAGACGGGTTTCAGCGTGCGGCACGGCGCGCGCTGGCGCTTGCTGATCATAGGCGCGTCGGAGTTGGGCCGTTATCTGGCGCAGATCGCCGTCACGCTGGACTACGCGGTGACGGTGTGCGAGCCGCGCGAGGAGTACCGCCAGGATTGGCCTTTGCCCGATGTCCCGCTGTCGGCCGAGATGCCGGACGATCTGGTGCTGGCCTTCGCTTGCGACCAATACGCCGCGGTGGTGGCGGTGACGCATGATCCCAAGCTGGACGACCTGGCGCTGATGGAGGCGCTGAAGCTGCCGTGCCAGTATGTCGGCGCGTTGGGGTCGACCACGACCACGCTGAAGCGCAAGGCCCGCCTGGCCGAGCATTTCGGCCTGACGCCAGCGCAGCTGGATAGGCTGCATGGCCCAGTCGGGCTGGCGATAGGTTCGCGCACGCCGGCGGAGATTGCGGTATCCATCGCGGCGGATCTGGTCGCCAGCCGCAGCGCCTTGCAGCGCGCAGCGGCCGCCGAGGCGCCGCAGGCGTGTCGAGCATGATCGCCGGACTGGTGTTGGCGGCCGGCAGCGGCAGCCGCTTCGGATCGGACAAGCGCCAAGCCTTGCTGCCGGATGGCCGCTCGCTGCTGGAGGCCAGCGTCGGCGCCTTTATCGGCCAAGTGGGGGATGTGGGGCTGGTGCTGCCGGAGGACGATGCGTTTGGCTTGGCCTTGTGCGAGCAGTTGGGCGTGCGGCCGTTGCCGTGCGCGCTGAACCGCGCGGGCATGGGCCATTCCCTGGCTTGCGGCGTGGCTTGGGCGCTGTCCTTGCCGGATTGCCGCGGCGTGGTGTTGGGCCTGGGCGACATGCCTGGCGTCCGGCCGCATACCGTGAGCCAGGTGGCGGCGGCCTTGTGGCAAGGCAGGCTGGTGCTGCCGTGCCACGACGGCAATCCTGGCCATCCGCGCGGCCTGCCCGCGGCCTGCTTGCCCGGTTTGCTGGACTTGAGCGGCGATATCGGCGCGCGCGACGCGCTGGATTGGAGCCAGGCCTTGCGGCTGGATCTGGATGATCCCGGCATCTTGCTGGATATCGATACAGCGGACGATTTGCAGCGCGCCGGTTGACGATTTTGCTAGCCCCCTCCCGGACCGGGTCGCTCAGTTAAGTTGCTGTGATGCCGCAGTATCGTATGAGGGTAAGCGCGCATGGCACCGGGAAAATTGCGGATGTGCAGCCGGTCGACATTCAGCCAAAGGCAATGCCAGAAAAAATTTTCATGCCTTTGGCGAGATGGGCAACGCAAGGCGAGTCAGGCAAGCATGAGTAAGCCGCTGCTTGTCCCGAGTGGGGTGTTGGCATCAGCAAAATCATGCAGTTAGCCGGGTTTTGGCCGGGGTGGTATCCGGTTCTGCCACCTTGAATGGAGATGGGGCAGGCCATTTTGCCCTGCCGCGCTGAGATGGCTTTTCAAAGTACAAATGGATGAATATTTACAGTTTTTGCCTTGCTAATTCTTCAATATCAATATTCTAATGATGTTTCTGAATATTAGATTATTTGCATGTTTAATGGTGAGGTGTTATAGTCTTCGAAAATTCGCCGGCGCTTCATGCGCCACTCAATTGTCGGGCAAACGCCCGCTCCCGCGTTTTACGCATTCCATATCCGGTCTGGCCGGGTGTCTTGAAAATCTACTGGCAGCTCTCTGGTTGTCGCGATCATTACAGCGGATCGCAGACGGTTTGTCCGTCGCTATCCGCCAAGGAGGACGCAGATGCACAAAAGAGCGTTTGGCAAGCGCAGCATGTTTTGGCTGACCTTGGCCGCCCTGGCGGCGGCTGGGTTGTATTACGGCCTTGGCCCGGCCGTGTGGGCGGAATATCGAGAAGATCTGGTCTATCTGGGCCGGCAGCATCTCTATCTGGTTGGCGTGTCGATGGCCTTGGTGCTGGCGGTGGGCCTGCCCTGCGGCGTTCTGCTGAGCCGGCCGCGCTTGCGCCGCAGCGCGGAGTCCTGGATGCAGGTCTTCAATATCGGCAACACCCTGCCGCCGATGGCGGTGTTGGCGCTGGCCATGGTGGTGGTGGGCATCGGCGACGCGCCGGCCATCGTCGCCTTGTTTCTTGCCTCGTTGTTGCCCATCGTGCGCAACACCTATGCCGGCCTGGCCGGCTTGCCGCCGGCCATGCTCGAGGCCGCCGACGCGCTGGGCATGACGCCGCGGCAGCGGCTGTGGAAGGTGGAATTGCCCAATGCCTTGCCGGTCATCCTGTCCGGCGTGCGGGTGGCGCTGGCGCTGAATGTCGGCACCGCGCCGCTGGCCTTCCTGATCGGCGCCAGCAGTTACGGCGAGCTGATCTTTCCCGGCATCTACCTCAATAACCACACCGCCTTGTTGCTGGGCGCCGGCGGCACCGCGCTGATCGCGCTGGCGCTGGACCAACTGGTGGCCGCGGCTGGCCGCTTGGCCGCCGCGCGGGGCATCGCCTGAGCGGTGTGTCGGCAACGGCCCGCCTTGACGGGCTCCGCATGGAGGATTCCTTATGAAATTGATTGCGTCTCTGCGCAATAGGCTGGCCGGCATTTGCCTGGCCATCGCCGCTCTGACTCTGTTTTCCGCGCCGGCCGCGGCGGGCCTGGTATTGGGCAGCAAGAACTTCACCGAGCAGCATCTGTTGTCCGAGCTGACCGCGCAGTATCTGCGCAGCAAGGGCTACGAGATCACCCAAAAACAGGATTTGGCTTCTGTGATCATGCGCAATGCGCAAGAGCATGGGCAGCTCGATCTGGTATGGGAGTACACCGGCACCGGGCTGATCGTCCATCACGGCATTCAGCAGAAAATGAGCAATGAGGAGGCTTACGCCACCGTCAAGCGGCTGGACGATGCCAAGGGCCTGATCTGGCTGAATCCGGCCGCGCTCAACAATACTTATGCGCTGGCGATGAAACGCAGCCGCGCCGAAGCCGAGGGCGTGCGCACGCTGTCCGATCTGGCGCGAGTGGTCAAGCAGCGCAACGGCACCGATCAGCGCTGGCAGCTGGGCTTCGACATGGAGTTTGCCGGCCGCCCGGACGGCCTGAAGCCTCTGCAGCAGTTGTACGGTATGGAGTTGAGCCGGCCGCAGATCCGGCAGATGGACGCCGGTCTGGTTTACAACGCCATCCGCGATGGCTTTGTCGATGCCGGCCTGGTTTACACCACCGATGGCCGCATCATTGGTTTCGACCTGCTGGTGTTGCAGGATGACTTGAACTTTTTCCCGCCTTACGCCGCCGTGCCCGTGGTGCGCAAGGAGGTGCTGGACCGCAATCCCGGCCTGGCGGATGAATTGAACCGGCTGGCCGCCGTGCTGGACAACGACACGATGTCAGCGATGAACGCCGAGGTGGATATCCGGCACCGGCCGGTCAAGGACGTGGCCGCCGAGTTTCTGCGCAGCCACCAGTTGCTGAAGGAGGGCGCATGATGGAGACGGTCCTGGAAACCGGCCGCTATATCCTGGGCAATCTGCCGTATATCGGCGCGCTGGCGCAGCAGCACCTGTCGCTGGTAGGCATCGCCGTTGGGCTGGCTGTGCTGCTGGGCGTGCCGCTGGGCGTGGCGATCGTGCGTTTTCCCGCGCTGGCCGGTGCGGTGCTGAGCCTGGCCACCTTGCTGTTGACCATTCCAGCCATCGCACTGTTCGGGCTGATGATTCCGCTGTTTTCGCTGATCGGCCATGGCATCGGCGCGGTGCCGGCCATTACCGCCGCTTTTCTGTATTCGCTGCTGCCCATCGTGCGCAATACCCACACCGCGCTGACACAGGTGGAGCCCGGCGTGCGCGAAGCGGGCCGCGGCATCGGGCTGACCTTCTGGCAGCGGCTGCGCTGGGTGGAGTTGCCGTTGGCGGTGCCGGTGATTTTTGCCGGCATCCGCACCGCGGTGGTGCTGAATATCGGCGTGATGGCGATCGCCGCCATCGTCGGCGCCGGCGGCCTCGGCACCCTGATCCTGCACGGCATCAGCCAGAGCGACATCCGCAAACTGATCGCCGGCGCGCTCGCCGTCAGCCTGCTGGCCATCGCCATGGATTGGCTGTTGTTGCGCGCCCAGCGCGCGCTGACACCGAAAGGAATTCGCTGATGATAGAACTGCAAAATCTCTGCAAGCAATTTACCCAAAAGAACGGCCAACTGGTGCAAGCCGTGGACAATGTCAGCCTGAAAGTGGCGGAAGGCGAAATCTGCGTGCTGCTTGGCCCGTCCGGCTGCGGCAAGACCACCACCATGAAGATGATCAACCGCCTGATCGAACCGACTTCCGGCAAGGTGCTGATCGCCGGCGAGGATACGGCCGGCATCGATACCGTGACGCTGCGCCGGCATATCGGCTACGTGATCCAGCAGATCGGCCTGTTCCCGAATATGACCATCGAAGAAAACATCATGGTGGTGCCGCGCATGCTGGGTTGGGACAAGAAACGCTGCCGCGAGCGCGCCCGCGAGCTGATGCACATGGTGGCGCTGGACCCGGACCGTTTCCTGCAGCGCTACCCGCGCGAGATGTCCGGCGGCCAGCAGCAGCGCATCGGCGTGATCCGCGCGCTGGCGGCCGATGCGCCGGTGCTGCTGATGGACGAACCGTTCGGCGCGGTGGACCCGATCAACCGCGAGCAGATCCAGAACGAATTCCTGCAGATGCAGCGCCAGTTGGGCAAGACGGTGATGCTGGTCAGCCACGATATCGATGAGGCGATCAAGCTGGGCGACCGCGTCGCGGTATTCCGCCAGGGGCGGATGGTGCAGTGCGCCGGGGCGGACGAAGTGCTGGCGCGCCCCGCCGATGACTTTGTCGCCAGCTTCGTCGGCCATGACCGCATCTTGAAGCGCCTGCTCTTGGTGCAGGCCGGCGAGGTGGCCGATCTGCAGGAGACGCTGACGGCCACGCTGGACACGCCGCTGTCCGCTGCCTACGGCATGATGGACGATGGCGACTTGATGCATCTGACCGTGGTGGACGCGGCGGGCGAGCCGCTGGGCTTCGTCAGGCGGCGCGATGCCAAGGCCGGCGGCGGCCGTTGCCGCGACAAGCTCAACCGGATCGAGGCGACGGCCGGCGCGGGCGAGAACCTGCGCGTCGTGCTGTCGCGCCTGTATGAGCACAACCTGACCTGGATGCCGGTGGTGGACGAGGCCGGGCGCTATTGCGGCGAAGTTTCTCAGGACTATATCGCCGGTTATCTGCATTCCGGCCGCACCCGCAAACGGAATGCCGTGCTGGTGTAATCCGATTTGATGGCAGGCAAAAGGCGCGAGTTTCGCGCCTTTTTTTGCGGCTGCCGGCGGGGCGGCGCGGTGAAGATTCCGCAGGCAAAGGGGGAGGGCGCTATTTCGCCGGCATCACCGGATAGTTCGGTTTGCCTGTTCCAATGATGGTATTCGTCACCACCAGCTGCACATCCGGCGTTTGCCTGACGAAGGTGTCAATGCCGGAGGCGGCCTGCTTGTTGCGGGTGCAGCCTTCAACATAAACAAAGCGCCGTTGCACCGTGATCCACAAGCTGGCATCGGCAAACCGGCTAGTCTTGGCAAAGCGGCGCTGCAGATCCTTGGCGATGTCGGCATCGTACAGATAGGCATTGGGCTTCTTGCACTGTCCGGCCCGCCAGCAACTGGTGCCGCGCTCCACCCGCGAATGCGCCTGCGCTTTCATGTCCTCTTCCGTGCCGAATGGGCCAAGCGGCATGGGGCAGCCGGCTACTTGCTTGCGCACCTGAAAGAACGGGTCATGAAACCAGTTCTTGACCGGCTCCGCGGCAAGCGCAGGGCGGGCTAAAAGCGGCATCAGGCAGAGCCGGAGGAGCCAGAGGGCAAGGACTGTGTTGCGCATGGTGAATGCTTCTGTCTGGATGGCGCCGTTGAGAGGATAGCGTGAGCGAGAACTTCCATTTTTGCGGCTTTCCGTTGTCTACCTTATAGCCCACTTTTTGCGGGCGAAAAAAAAGCCCGCGCTTGGGCGCGGGCCAATGATGAAAGAGGACCAGACCGGCGGATCAGTAATCCAGCTCCGCCGGGGCCTTGGCCTTGCTGTCCTGCGCCGCTTCGGCCACGGTGGCGTCGGTGGTCAGGATCAGGCTGGCGATGGAAGCCGCGTTTTGCAGCGCGGTGCGGGTCACCTTGGTCGGGTCGATCACGCCCATTTCCACCAGGTCACCGAACTGGCCGCTGGCGGCGTTGTAGCCATGGCTGCCCTTGCCCTCCAGCACCTTGTTGACGATGACCGACGGCTCGTCGCCGGCATTGGCGGCGATGGCGCGCAGCGGCGCTTCCAGCGCGCGCAGCACGATCTGGATGCCGGCGTCCTGGTCGGCGTTGTCGCCCTTCAGCTCGCCGATGTGGGCGCGGGCGCGCAGCAGGGCCACGCCGCCGCCGGCTACGATGCCTTCTTCCACCGCGGCGCGGGTGGCGTGCAGCGCGTCGTCCACGCGGTCTTTCTTCTCCTTCATTTCCACTTCGGTGGCCGCGCCGATGCGGATCACCGCCACGCCGCCGGACAGCTTGGCCACGCGCTCCTGCAGCTTCTCGCGGTCATAGTCGCTGGTGGCGGCGTCGATCTGCGCCCGGATGGCCTGCACGCGGGCGTCGATCTTGGCCTTGTCGCCGGCGCCGTCGATGATGGTGGTGTTTTCCTTGCCGATTTCCACGCGCTTGGCGCTGCCCAGCTCGGCCAGGCTGGCTTTTTCCAGCGTCAGGCCGGTTTCCTCAGCAATGACGGTGCCGCCTGTCAGGATGGCGATGTCTTCCAGCATGGCCTTGCGGCGGTCGCCGAAGCCCGGGGCCTTCACCGCGGCTACCTTCAGGATGCCGCGCATGCTGTTCACCACCAGGGTGGCCAGCGCTTCGCCTTCCACGTCTTCGGCGACGATCAGCAGCGGCTTGCCGGCCTTGGCCACTTGCTCCAGCACCGGCAGCAGGTCGCGGATATTGCTGATCTTCTTGTCGTACAGCAGCACCAGCGGGTCTTCCAGCGCGGCGGTCTGCTTTTCCGGATCGGTGATGAAATACGGCGACAGGTAGCCGCGGTCAAACTGCATGCCTTCGACGACGGCCAGCTCGTTGTCCAAGGACTTGCCGTCTTCGACGGTGATCACGCCTTCCTTGCCCACTTTTTCCATGGCGTCGGCGATGATCTTGCCGATGGCCTCGTCGGAGTTGGCAGACAGCGCGGCCACCTGGGCGGTTTCCTTGCTGTTGGTTACCGGTTTGGACAGGGTTTGCAGCTCCTTCACCACGGCATGGACGGCTTTGTCGATGCCGCGCTTCAGGTCCATCGGGTTCATGCCGGAGGCGACGTACTTCATGCCTTCCTGCACGATGGCCTGGGCCAGCACGGTGGCGGTGGTGGTGCCGTCGCCCGCCACGTCGGCAGTCTTGGACGCCACTTCCTTCACCATCTGCGCGCCCATGTTTTCGAACGGGTCTTTCAGTTCGATTTCCTTGGCGACGGACACGCCGTCCTTGGTGATGTGCGGCGCGCCGAAGCTGCGCGCCAGCAGCACGTTGCGGCCTTTCGGGCCCAGGGTGACTTTCACGGCATTAGCCAGCACATTGACGCCATTGACGATGCGTTCACGGGCGTTGTCGTGGAAGCGGACTTCTTTCGCAGCCATGGTTTAACTCCTGTGAGGTATGGGGGAAATCAGGCAGCCTTGCGGCCGGACTCGGATGCGCCTTCGATCACGCCGAAGACGTCTTCCTCGCGCAGCACCAGGTATTCCTGGTCGTCCAGCTTGACGGTCTGGCCGCCGTATTTGCCGAACAGCACCAGATCGCCCACTTTGACTTGCATCGGCAGCAGCGTGCCGTCCTGCAGGCGCTTGCCGGGGCCGACCGCCAGCACTTCGCCTTGTTCCGGTTTTTCGGCGGCGCTATCGGGGATGACGATGCCGGAGGCAGTCTGGCGGACCTTTTCGACCCGCTTGACGATAATCCGGTCGTGCAGAGGACGGATTTGCATATCAATCTCCTGTGCGATTCAGATCATTGGAAACGGTATGTGAGACCGGCTGGCCGCAGGCGCGCAAAGGCCCGCGCTTACCGGTTAAATGCAGCCTGGGTGGCTGACGAATCACGAAGTAAGGGCGGGCCAAACGCTTTTCAAGAGGTTTTTTTCAGAAAAAATCCGGCTACAAAATCAGACGTTCGACGCGGCCGAAACGGTATTCGGTTCTGGCGGACTTGCCGCCGCGGCAGGCGCGCGGCGCGAGCGGGCAGGGAGGCTGGCGCCGGCCTTCCGCGCCCAGGGTGTCGTCTTCGGCCAGTTCGCGCCACACTCCGCCGTGCACCGGCCGAAAATGCCAGGAAACATAGCCGCGGCGAGCCGCCAGCCGCATCAGCTCCGGGCTGTCGGGCGCCTCCGCCACCACGCTTTCCAGGCCGTCTACAGGTGGCAAGTCGCCGAAAGCCTGGCGGCAGGCCAGCGCCTCGCCGGCGGCAGCGCCTATGGTGTTGCAGCCGCGGCGCTCGTCGCGCAACAGACTCCACGCGCCCAGCTGCCAGGCCGCGTCCAGAATCTCTTCCTCCACCAACGATAGCGCGTTCCAACGGCGTGTCAGTTGCAAGGCCGAGGCCGGCACTTGCCGGAAGATCGTTTTGTTCGCTTCCGCATGGCCCGTTTCGGACTGGCGGAAGCCATGCCAATGCAGCATCAGCAGTAGCGGCGTGTCAGGAAAGGGGACGGCGCTGAGGCTGACCGCAAACAAGGGCAGCCGCATATGGTGGATTTGGGCGGATACGGTATCGAACAACTCCATGGCGACACTCCATGACAATGGATGCGAAGACATGTTTGAACGATAAAAAGATTGCCGGCGCAAGGCAAGCGCACACCGCCTGCAAGTTTTGCTCCAAGCGGTGGTCCAGGGGGCGGTTTCGTACCATCGCGCCTAGTCGCTGTCCTGCTGGAAAACTAACGCCGAGCGATGCCGGGCCGCGGCGTGGTGCAGCAGCAGGCAAGGGGCCGGAGAGTAAAGGCGAACCGCGCGAGATGTTTTCCAGCATGGTTTTCTCAAAGTGCGTCGAGATTGGCTTGCAATGCGGCAGCGCGCGCGGCGATGGCGGCGCGCTCGGTTTCCGGGAGCGTGTCCAGCTGACGGTAGACCAAGGCCAGCCGCGGATTGGCGGCCAACCGCTCCCGGTGGCGCTGGAAGAAATCCCAGTACAAGGCATTGAACGGGCAGGCATCGGGGCCAACGCGCTGTTTGGGCTGGTAGCGGCAACCCGCGCAGTAATCGCTCATGCGGCCGATATAAGCCGCGCTGCCGGCGTAAGGCTTGCTGCCCAGCAGCCCGCCGTCGGCGAACTGGCTCATGCCCAGCGTGTTGGGTAGTTCTACCCACTCGAAAGCGTCGATGTAGACGCCCAAATACCATTCGTGCAGAGCTTGCGGCGACAAGCCGGCGATCAGCCCGAAATTGCCTATTACCATCAGCCGCTGGATGTGGTGGGCGTAGGCGTCTTCCAGCGATTGGCCGATGGCGTGCGCGAGGCACTGCATGCCGGTGTCGCCATCCCAGAACCAGCGCGGCAGCGGCAGCCGGTGCGCCAGCGCGTTGCAGTTGCGGTAGTCGGGCATTTGGGCCCAGTACACGCCGCGCACGTATTCGCGCCAGCCCAGTATCTGTCGCGCGAAGCCTTCCACCGCGGGCAGCGGCGCGCGGCCCGAGCGCCAGGCGGCGACGGCGGCGTCCACCGCCTCGCGCGGGTTCAGCATTTTCACATTCAGGGCGAAGGACAGCAGCGAATGGAACAGCCGCCGCGCGCGCGCGTTCATCGCGTCCTGATAGGCGCCGAAATGCGGCAATGCGTGTTCGACGAAGGCTTGCAGCAAGTCCAGCGCCTCGGCGCGGTTGCGCGGCCAGCGCAGCGCGTCCGCCTGCGGCTGGCCGAAGCTGTCCACGCTGGCCTTCTGTATGGTCTGCCACAGTTTGCTGTGATCATGCGCCGGCCGCGGGTCTATTGGTTCGGGCGGGTCGCCGGGCCAGCGCTGGCGGTTGTCGGCGTCGAAATTCCAGCGCCCGCCGACGGGTTCGCCGTCGTCGTCCAGCAAAACCCGGTGCTTGCGGCGCAGCTGGCGATAAAAGGTTTCCTGCCGCCATTGCCGCCGCGCGCCGAAAAACGCCGCCGCCTCGCCGCGCGCGGTGTAAAAGTGCTCGCTGTCCGCCATGCGGCAGGGAATGGGCAGGCCCTTGGCCCAGTCTGCCAGTATGCGGTCCAGCCGCCATTCATCCGGCGCCTGGTATTCCACCGCGGCCGCGCCGTAATGGACGATCAGCGCGTCCAGATTGCCGGTCAGCGACTGGCGGTTGCTGGCGTCGTCGATGGCGACATAGCGCACGCGATGGCCCTGCGCTTTCAACTGGGCGGCGAAATCGCGCATCGCGGCGAAGATGGCCAGGATTTTTTGCGCGTGGTGGCGCACGTAGTCGGTTTCCTGACGGATCTCCATCATCACATGCACCACGTCGGGATCGGTCGATGCGAACCAGCTATGGCAGGGATTGAGCTGGTCGCCCAGTATCAGCCGCAATGTAGTCATCAGGCCCTGTCTTTCACGCGCCTGCAGCGTTCGGAGCAAGGCTGGACAGCATCCCTGCAGGCGCGCCAAATTGCATGCCAGCTTATCGTCCTGTCGCAGGCGGAGCCGTGATTGAACGGTAGCGCTGCCGTGTTGTTCATGAATATACGCGTCTCCATTCCCCTGCCCGCATTTTACCGATGCGAAGGGGTTGATTTATACGCCAATTTATTTATTTGCAATAGCAAGGGGCATGGCGTGCAATGGCTATGTCCCATGTTGGTGCGATTTCAACTGTGTCAAAGAGTGCGCAGTAACTTTGAAAACCTACTGTAGGGAGTCAAAGTTAGTGAAGAAAGCCTTCCTTGTCTGGTAAGACTTTTTCATTCCCATGCGCTTCTGCGGCAGGAGCTTACGTGCAGAATGACTGAAAATATCGGACCTTTACGCAGATACCTTGCAAAAAACGTATTGCATAAGGTAATCGAATCCAGCTCCGGGCAGATTCACCCTAATCCTGATCCCCTTGCATAGCGTAATTGAAAAGGGGTGATCGCCGTCAGTGCTCAAATCGAGCCCACAACGCAGTCGCTCGTGGACTTGATTGCTTGGATGACTCCGAGCGAAATTTCATCGTGCGTCAGCCAGCGCGAAGATCTGTCGTGCTCCTGAACGGCCCCCAGCACGACGGCGGTGTAGCGGCAGCCGGCTTGCACAACCTCGAGACGGCGCTGCGCGACTCGGTCCAGCACTTTACCGCTGCCGCTGCCGTGGATATCGACAATGCGGCAGTTCGAGCCGCGCACCATGTCGAGCAAGCCCAGCCTCGCGCCTAGGCCGGATTCGTGCATCCAAAGAATGATCAAATCGGGAGGGAAACGATCGATTGTCGGCTTCGTCGCAGCGAGGAAAGCCGGAACCGTGGTCCAATCCGCGGAGACGCAGTTTGCGCTGGAAAGACCCAATCTCTTCGCGGTGGCGAGACTATCTCGAGAAACCAAGATGAGCTGCGACGCATGGTCGGCCAGATACCGCGTCGCTTTTGCGAGCATCCCGGTGCCGCCGACGACGAGAACCGTTTTGAATTCCATGAAGAATCACTCCCGGATCAGGTTCTTTCTTTTAGGAAGAGCGGACGTATTTTTGATACGACATGCCATTGAATTTGATTTTTGGGTTGCGGTTGGGAGGCATTTTTATCGACTTGGAGCGAGTTGCAATTTATTTGCCTTGAGTTGTCAATAACTTTGCCTCTCTACAACAACTGTAGGTTTTCAAAGTTAGTGAAAAAATCATTCCTTGCCAGATAAGACTTTTTTCACTTTCTTGTCAGCGTAGCAAGACGAATCAGGTGCAGAGTTTCTGCAAAAAACTAACTTTTCTGCGTAGTTGTTGAAAAAATCTTCTGGTCAAAATGCCCCGAGCCATGAGATGGGGAAATGGGTGCTTTGAACAGGATTATCCCGTCGAAAGCACCCTTCATCTGGCGGTACGCGTCATGCTGTCGAGAGGTTTTCTAAAACGGTTGAGTTGTTTGGGGAGCTATAAGATTAGGGCTAATCTATTCGAAAAGCTTCTTGCAGGTGGCATCTAAAGCGTCACCATCAAGTCCGCCAAGTGTAGTTCTATTTACTAATTTTTTTGTCTTCAAGTTATACACTCCAGGGTACGAGTCGCCGGTGCAGTCGGGATCACCGTTGATGGAAACATATTTTCCGTCTTTTGAGATGATTCCATTGTCAGTTAGGCTGAATACATTCTCTAGTTGTTTTTTTGCAGGCGTTTTTTTATCAAAAAAACCTTTGGCCTGTATCACGTCTTTTTTTGTTTTTATATCATATAGTTCTGCTAAGTACCCATCGGGGGTGGCTGAGTAGATGTCTGCACTGAGTACTAGCCCTTTGCTTTTGTTTATATCAAATAGAAAGCTCTTTATCGATTCTACTTTTATTTTGTTGGTGCAGGAGATAAGTTTATTTTTATCGATATAGTCATGCTCGGATAGTATTACATACTCGCCATCATTGCTTAACCTTGGTGGGAGTCTGGGATCGGATCCCATTGAGGCCGTTAAGTTTGTGATGGTACATTTCTTGCCAGCTCCCGTCGCCATAACAGTATTACTCGAGGCAGCAGTGAAAGTATACCCGCTACTTATCGGTAGTTGATAACTGTCGTCTGCGTAGGCTATTCCAGAGGCAATAAATGCTATGCAAGCAAGGCTATTCAAGGAGTATTTTTTCAATACGTGCTGTATGTGCTTTTCTATCGGGAAGTCCAATTTCGCCTCCATTAATTGCTAAAGTGATCAGTCGCACTGCATTGGGAGAGCGTTGATGAAGGCGATAGGTAATTTTAAAGCTTAGTTTTTTATTTTGGTGTTGAGTTGAAATCAAAAAAACACAAAACACAAAACAGATGAAGTCTATTCTGTGTTGTATTTTTGATATTACATGCCGCTTAGTGATATTCAACCAAAATCTAAGTTAATTATTCAAGCGATATCGTTTCAGAATAGCTATCTCCATTATTGTTAGGATGGCTTAGCCACCTTATAATGATCTTGCTATTTTGCAGTTGGAATGCATTTTCAATCTTCCCATCTCCGTTGTCCTGCAAGTAAATGTCATGCTGACAACTTTGCACCAGTTCGTCTCTCTTAATAAAGATTGAATCATTTCTGATAGAAATTAATTTTAACCATATCTCAACCCCAGATCCGCACTGCCCTTGTGCATCACCAGAGTTGGTTCTTAATGGGAATAGATATGGTATGGCATATCCACTGTTCGTTTTTATGGGTTGAGAAAAGACTGTTCTATTATAAGAATCTGCCCCAATAATTTTTGGATCTCTACCTTTGGGTATAGGGAATGATAGCTTACCTATTTGTTTTCCTTTTTTTATTAAAATGACATGCGTGCTGTTTTTTTTCTTGTAATCAAACGAAACTGAGTAATCTTCATTTAATTTGATTATAGTTGATGAGCCTTCCGCGCTGCGTGCACTCCCGGAAGCTGTAATAAAAACTGAAAAAAGCATAAGGCAACATAATCTACTGCGCATTTTTAATATGTTCAGCATAGCAGCGTCCGGTATAAATGGGTTTGCTTTTCTTATTGTTTCTCAATTCTTCAACTGATTTGTCTTTATTCTCTTCTTTGGTTATGTCCCATCCTTTGTTCGATTCTTGAGGGTCGCAAGTTATTGCATTGTTTATCACCCAGGATTTAGACTTTTCATCCCATGTGTGATAATGATGATTTGCGCCATTGTAATATGCCAAAGTCTCTAGGTCTAACTGATCTTGGTTATATGGCCTATGGTTTTGCGAGAGATATTTTTTCGCCAGGGATCGTTTTGAATTAACAATGGATATTATGCTGTCAGCATGCATTTTCCAGTTCCAAACCTGCTCGAATGTAGGAACTGGATTTGTTGCTTGGCCCAAACCATAACCATTGTCAAATGAGACCAGTGGCATTTCGTCTGAGTAGAAGTGAGTAAAGCTGGTTTCTTGTTTGAATATTTTCTTTACGAGTTCTGCTAAATCAGGGTCAGGCTTGCTGTCAAGGTATGTAGTTACTAACTCTTTTCCTGGTTCTGTTCCGAGAATAAAAATCGTTCTTCTGAATTTATCCTCTCCAGCCTTTATATTGACAGTCAACTCCCCACCAATAACTTGATTGTCTAGGTTCGCAATCCATTTATTCTCAGTTAGTATTTTTTTGCCTTGGGCAGTATAAGTTTTGCTATGCTTTGGTTTGAAACGAGGTTTGTTTTTCTTTTGCTTGCAAGATTGAACAATCCAACGGATGTTCCACTCAAGAGTATAGGGTGGCGGTGCGCTTGTCTTAAACTCAAATACAATTTCTGGAAATTTTGCATCGGCAGTAATGTGAAACTTTTCGCAATTGTTTGGCTTGATCCATTCGCCCGTATTAGCATTTACTTCACAGCGTAGTAATGATCCTTCAATGCCATCAGTTTTTCCCGCTGACTTGCTCTTTGCAATTGGCTTCTTCTGACTCATTTGTAATTCCTAGCTAATATCTTTCCCGTGATCAAATATTTCTACGTCAAAACTTTCATGCTTGGCACTCTGGAATCTTTGTGTAAATCCATTCTCATCGGTGACGCCTTCGTGAATTCTGCCACTTGCAAAAGTAATCCGATAAGGGGTGTGGGGCATTGGAATATCAGTTCCATGATGAATAAGATGCAGTTGCTGATCACTTAACCCAATTTTAGGAAGTTGCGGGAGCAAGGCATCTAGACTAGCGGGGCCATTCAAATCATGACTAACACCTTTGACGCTAACCGTGCCAGGCGCATGCACTTCGATATTGCCGTCCGCTATGCGAAAGTAAGCCCCGCCAGCCGTTACCAGAATTTCCTTTTTGGCGTTGACGACGATTCGCTCCTTGCAGGAGGTGATGGTCACATCCTTGTCTGCCGTGATCTCCATCGCATCGCTTTGAGCCTGGATTTGCACCTTGCCCTTGGCCGCAATCAGCTTCACCGCTACCTTGTCTTTCACCCCGGTTACGAACAAGCTGATGCTCTTGCCTACATTGTGAATCCAGCGCCGGCCGGTGGTGTGGTTGGCGTCGCGCTGAGCGACGAGGTTGAGGTTCGTGCCGGCAGTTAACGTTTGGCTTTGCTCGGTCACGCTGGCGATACCGGCAGGGCCTGACAGAATCAGTTGTGGTTGCTGGCCAGCCTGATCGTTCGCCGTCTTGCCGTCTTTGTCGGTATTGCTGCCGGCTTCCCAGGCAGCCAGCGCGTCGAGCTGGTGCTGGAGATGGCCGGTGTCCTTCTTACCGCTCTTGGCGTTGTCGTCGCCGATCTCATCCGGCCCGGTTTCCATGGTGTCGGCAAGCTGGCCGGTGGCGGTTTCAGCCAGCGCCTGACTCAGCGCGACGGCGGACTGCAACTGGCTTTGCGCATGCTCGCGCGCCAGCTGCTTGCCGCCGGCGCCGTTCTGCGCTTCGGTGGACAACAGCAGGCCGTGGGCGGCGCGGATGGCGCCGTGCTGGTCGGTTCTGAGTTCGAAGCCTTCGCCGCGCGGCTGGGCTTTGCCGTTGCTGCGCGGGTGGGTGAGGAAGCCCTGATTCAGCTGGGTCTTGCCGGATTC
>NZ_PPTF01000097.1 GCF_002902845.1 Chromobacterium sinusclupearum | reverse complement strand
CTCCCGTAGGAGTCTGGGCCGTGTCTCAGTCCCAGTGTGGCGGATCATCCTCTCAGACCCGCTACTGATCGTCGCCTTGGTGAGCTTTTACCTCACCAACTAGCTAATCAGACATCGGCTGCTCGTATAACGCGAGGTCTTTCGATCCCCCGCTTTCCCCCTCAGGGCGTATGCGGTATTAATCCGGCTTTCGCCGAGCTATCCCCCATTACACGGTACATTCCGATGCAT
>NZ_PPTF01000096.1 GCF_002902845.1 Chromobacterium sinusclupearum | reverse complement strand
TTGCCGACGCCGTCGGTGACGGTGGCGGCGAGCGTGGCGGCGCTGCCGCTCAGCGGCAGATAGACCACGCCGTTCTGGTAGGCGTAGACCGTGCCGCTGCCATCGACCAGCTGGCCGTTGGCGTTCAGCGCCAGCTGCAACTGGCTGGCGCCTTCTGTCACCGTCAGGCTGCCGTGGTTGCTCAGCGCCTGCTGGTCATTGCTGTCCAGCGTCACGCTGCCGACCAAGGTGCTGGACGACAGCGTCAGCGGCGTCGGCGCGGAGCCGGCCGGGGCGCCCGCCGGCGTCAGGCCGACCTGCAGCACGGCGTTGCCGCCCTGATCCCAAAACACGATCTGGATGGCGTGCAGATTGCCGGCGGTGGCGCCGAGCGTCAGCGCGACATCGTGCTCGGTCTGCGCCTCATTGCCGGCGAACTGGCTGACCACCTGGCCGTCGACGATGATCTGGAAGCCATCGTCGGCGTTGACGTTGAGGGTGTAATTGCCGGCGGCGGCATTGAAGGCGCCGTTCAAGGTCAGGATCGATTGGGTGGTGACGCCGTAACCGCTGGCCAACTGCAGATTGGAGGCATTGCCGCCGAGGAAGGCGTTGAGGTTGGCCAGCGAATTGCCGAGGTTGTTGCCGAAGTCGGTGTTGCCATGCCAGACGCCGTTCTGATCGCCAAAGTTCAAGGCGGTGGCGATGAAGCTGGCGGTGGGGCTGTGGTTGGCCAGGTCGGCCAGCACGGTGGACAGCGCGGTCTGGCCGCTGACGGGGCTGGAGATATGGCTGTCGTTGAGGCCGTACAGCAGGGCGGTCAGGCCATTGGGCTGGAAGCTGATGGCCGGGGTGTCCGGCGGCACCACATCCAGCGTGCCGCTGTCCGCGCCGGCGGCGGAGACATTGCCCAAGGCGTTGGTTTGCGTCGCCGACACGCTGACGGCCTGGCCGTTGGCGGGTTCGGGAATGCCGAGGCTCAGCACGCCACCCGCGTAGCTGGCGCTGACGGCCGGGTTGCT
>NZ_PPTF01000095.1:3760-12611 GCF_002902845.1 Chromobacterium sinusclupearum | reverse complement strand
GCGACATCATCAGCTGCTTGCGCAACTGATAATGCTGCATGGCGTAATCGGCCACGGCGAACACCGCCGTCACCGCCAACAGGATGGCCCACATCCACTGCGCCATCTGCGCGCACACCGCCAACCCGGCCTCCAGCCCGGCCTGCGGCAGATGCGCGAACGAGGCGGCGTAACGCTCTATCAAGTAGGCGAAAGTCACGCCCAGCACGCCCACCTTCAGCAGCATCTTGCAGAGTTCGAACAGCTTCATCAGCGACACCATCTGCTTGGCGTTGGACAGCGGATTGATCCGCTGCGCCGAAGGCTGGATGGCCTTGGGGGCAAACAGGAAGCCGGACTGGATCAAGCCGGTCAGCGTGAGCGCCAATGCCAGCAATCCCGCCAAGCCGAACACGAAGCGCAGGCACAGCTCGGCAAATTGGCCCGTCAGCTGAGCCATGGCGCTTTCCAGCGGCAGATTGACCGCATCGATGCAGCCATGGATGAAGCCGGCCAGCCCCGCGTACAGCGCATGCCCTTCCGCGCCCAGCCATAGCAGGATCAGCCCCAGTTGCACCACGGCGTTCACCTCCTGGCTCTTGGCCACCTGCCCTTCGTCGCGGGCATCGCGCAGGCGTTTGGCCGTGGGCTTTTCGGTCTTCTCGCTCATGGCGCCGATTCCAGCATGCGGATCAGTCCGCCATCAAAGTGCTCGAAACGCGCCAAGACATCGGACAAGCCAAACTGCAAGCCGATGACCAGCATCAGCAGGGTGGCGGCGCTCTTGATCGGCATGGACAGCGTAAACACATTCAGCTGCTGCACCGAGCGATTGATCAAACCCAGCGCCAGGTCTATCAGCACCATCATCACCATCGCCGGCATGGCGAAACCCAGCGTCAGCGTGTACAGCATGTGCCATTCGCGCTGCAGCATGGGGATGAACTGGCCCGCCCAATGCCAGCCCAGACCCGGCGGCAGCGTATGGTAGGACGCGTAAAGCGTGGAGAGGAAAGCATGGAAGCCGCCCAAGGCCATGAACAGCACCGCCGCCATCTGCGAAAACAGCCCGCCCAGCGGCGACGATTGCCCGCCCATCAACGGATTGAAGACGCCGGCCATAGACGCGCCGCGCATGGTGTCCAATACAAAACCGGCCATGTCCAGCGCCCAAAACGGAATGGCGGCGGAAAAGCCCAGCATCAGCCCCAGCGCCAGCTCGCTGGCCAGGATGAGCGCATAGGCCGCCGGCGCCTGCGTGGGATCGGGCAGCGCCAGCGGCGACAACAACGGCAATATCGGCAGCGTGGCCATCAACGCCAGCGCGTTGCGCGTAAGCGTGCCGCCCAGCATGGACGAGCCAAACAAGGGCAGCAGCAGCATGGCGCCCAGCGGACGCATCATCGCCACGCCCAGCAGCGGCCACCAGCGATTCAGCTCGTCCATGCCTAGCCCCCCATGCGCGAGATCAGATCAAAGCTGCGCATGGCGTAAGCCAGCAGCGCCTCGCCCATCCAGTGGTAGGTCAGCGCCAGCGTGATGCAAGCCGCCACCAGCTTGATGACAAAGGACACGGTCTGGTCCTGGATCTGGGTCAACGCCTGCACCAGGCCCACCAGCACGCCGACCACCGACGCCACCAGCACCACCGGCAATGACAGCATCAGCACCAGCCACAACAACTCGCTGGCCAATTGCACGATTTCCGCCTGTCCCATGGCGCGCTCCTCAGCGATAAGACAGCAAGAGCTGTCCCAGCAAACGGTCCCAGCCGCCCACCAGCACGAAAACCAGCAGCTTGAAAGGCATGGAGATGGTCATCGGCGACACCATCATCATCCCCATGGCCAGCAGCACATTGGAGACGATGAGATCGATGGCGATGAACGGCAGGAACAACAGCAGGCCAATCTTGAAGGCTTCAATCAGCTGGCTGACGGCGAAGGCCGGCATCAGCAACAGCAGCGAGTCGTCGCTGACGCGGGCGCGGATGTCGTCCGGCCAGTTCTTGCGCGCCGCGTCGCGGAAGAAGCGCAACTGCGCCGGCGCGGTGTGTTTTTTCAAAAACTGGCGATACGGGTCGAGCGTATTGTCAGACAGCCGGGACAACAGGCTGGCTTGCGGCTCCGCCGGCGAGGCGGCCAGCCGGTCCTGCACCGCCATGCCGACCGGCGTCATGATGAACAGCGACAGGATCAGCGCCAGCCCATACAGGGCGATATTGGGAGGAATCTGCTGGACGCCCAGCGCATTGCGCAGCAAGGCGAATACCACGGACAGCTTCAGAAAAGATGTGCCCATCACCACCAGCAGCGGCAGCAATGACAAGGCGGCCAGCAAGGTGATCAACGCAACGGGTTGTTCGGTCAGGGACATGATTGTGCTCCAGATATTTCTGGAATCCATTGTCCGTTTCGCCTTGCCGATGCCCCATCGGGTCTACACCTGAACCCTCCTCCTTCCGACTCAGGTGTTTACCGGACTGCGTATCGTTTGCCCCATCAGCATACTGGCCCAGTTTCCACAACTGCGAGCGCGCATCATGCTTGGTTTCAATCCTTCTCCGACATCGCTGCATCAAACCCGCGATGACGACTTCGAAATCGCCGACCTATCGCTATCTCAGCAGGAACCGATGCTGGATAAAATCACGGACGCGCCAAGTTTCCATGACGGCCTGGGGCGCGAAACATACCGGACGGCGGAATTCCGCAGCAAAACCGAACAAGGCTTAGGCGCCTCGCTCGACTTCATCGCCAAGCACACGAACCCCCATCAAATCAAAGGCATGCTGAGCAACGCCTGGAGCTATTTTTCCAGCGGCGCCCTCAACCAGAATTGCGTCATCTGCAGCAAGGCGGTGGAAAAGAATCTTGCCGCGCTGGAAAGCGGGCAGATCAACGATTTCTGGGTGGCGCAAAGCACCGGGCAAGGCGGGTTGGCGCAAAATGTCGCAGCGGAAAACTACAGCTCGTTTTCGCTGGAACAGACCTCTCCCTTATCTGAACAACTGTTAAGCCGCAGCCATCCCGACAGCCGGAACATCATCATGGTTCCGGTCAAAGGCAAAGGGTTTTCCCATGCCATGAATCTAGTGCGCAGCGGCGAGAGCACCTTTGTCGTAGATGGCCAGTTCGGCCTGACCTACCAGCTCAACTCAGCCAAGGGCAGGCAGGACTTTGACAAATACTATGGCTTAGGCAAGGGGTCCAATATCGTGCAGATCTACCGAACCGGCAACGCGCCATTGCCGCCGCCAATCGATGAAAGCAGGCTGCTGGATGGCTGGGAAGTCATCGAATCCGAGCCTGCCTCGCCGACGGTGAGGCAGTTTGCCCCGCTGCAAATCATTGAGGACCATTTCCGCTGATAAAAATGCGGCCATCCGATTTAAAAAACAGCCTAACCCGATGCAGCCTGGCGGAGGCTACACGGCGGCGCTGAATGAATGACTCATACTCACAATTATGAGCCGTATCAAATGGCCGCTCTAATTTAAATATGAATCATGAACAAGATAGAAAATATTAAGACCCTGCCCCATTCAAGACACTGGATTTCCTTCACGCTATCCATGATGCTCAGCGCCTGCGGCGGCGGCGGCGAATCAAACCCATCCCTCGCCCCCAGCAAGCAGACTGAAGCATCACAAGCAAACCCATCGCCGCATGAATTCAAAGTCATGTTCCGCGACAGCAATATTATCGATTCCGGAATATCCAGCCATGGCATGATTCGCTTGTTTTTTGACAAGAACATGGCAATTTCCACGCAAAATTCCAATACGATTCAATTGATCGATCCGGACAATGGCGGCATGTTGCCTGCACACGTTCTTACGCCTACAGCGGATGGCAGAAATATCATCGTACTGCCCATGAAGCCGCTCCTGTCTGGCAAGCAATACCAAATCAGGATTGGCACAAGCGTAGCGACTCAAGACAATCAGCGGTTGACGCAAGCTGCATCGCTGGCGTTCAAAACCCTTGCCGCCGACCAAGATCAGCCTATCGGTCTGGCCAATCTTGGCGCAAGCTGCTTCATCAATGCCGCGCTGCAATTAATCGTCAATCAGCCCTCACTTCGTCTAGCGGTGCTGAAGCAGCACCCAAACCAGGGATTCGAGGCTTTTTTCTCCGCCTATGACACGCGCAATGCCGCTCAACTCGAAGTCGAACTTAAAAAGGTCGTCAGCTATATCCGTAGCCTGCCCCATGTGCCAAAAACAGGTCCAGGCTCGCCCCATGATCTATTTGCCTTTGACGCGAGCGGCTTGAATATCAATCTCGACTTTATCTACCCAAATATGTTTCAGTCCATTCCTGCTGGCCTGCAAAGCAACTACCTCCTATCCATGCCAATCAGCTACGCCAATATTCCAAAAAACAGCCAGCTAAGCGGCTTCACTTACTTTAATAATGGTCACTACACCGCTTATGTGCAAAGAAATGGAAGGTGGTATCTGGCAGATGATTCAGCCATAGCAGAAGCACGGCCGCAAGGATTAACCGCTGGACCGACAAGCGGCATAGACACATTGAGTTATCAATAGCAGACAGGCCCAACAGGAGAACAATCACATGACAGCCCCCAATCAGGACCGGACGCCTCATACCGTGCAATAAGCCACTTGCGCAGGAGCCAAAGATTAAAAAAAGCTATAGGAAATGACAAGCCACAATCAAGGAGAGTGCAATCATGGCCATTGAAATCAGTGTCGGCAAACAGCAAAATTTCAATTTCAATGAGAGTCGCATCGACAGAATCATCAGCGCGAACACGCTTGCGGAAGCAAGCAAAATGGGATTATGGGACAAGATCAAGGACTACTTCCAAGGCGGCGTGAAAAGGCAGGCGATAGAAACCCTGTTCAACAGCATACATCGACCTTCCGAACAAAACCGTGAACCGTTGGGAATGCTGGAAAAGTTTGAACGCCTGACCGAGCTTGCTCACCCCAGGCACCAAAATGATTTCTTGGTAGATGTCCACGCGCCGGGCAAGGATGGAAAATGGGGATACGCGCTCCGCATCGCCGAGCACACTGTCTACCAGGCCGGCATGCTGGCCGATACCCCGGAGACGCCGTTCAATGATTTCTGCGTCGGCAAGATTGGGATGGAATTCCGCCAGTTCGTCGCTCACCATCCCGATTCTTTTACGCTGGACAGTTATATGGAGTCGAATATCCAGTGCATGAGCGACGACCCGGATACTCAGCAAATGCTGCGGTCAAGCCTGGATGATTCCCGATATGGCCGGGAGAACCTGCTGGCTGTCACAGAGCATGCGGATCCATCCAAATTTATTGCCCGATTCAAAACGGGAGACCTGGTGCTGTCCAATCGGATTTCATCAAATATGGAATTCCGCGGCGACCGGCTGAAAAGCGAGCTTTGGCACGGCGACTATCAAAATCTGCGCGATCTATGCGCCAAAGGGCACCTTACCGAACAAGACTCCATGCTGCGCTATGCCGCCACGCCTCAAAAAGAGGCGCTGCGCCAATTGATGGACGATTACGCCCTGGACGCCCCGGATGTGGCGCGCGCCCTACATCAACAACCTGTGGGCCATACGACTTTGGGCAAGCTATTTGGCATTCCGCAAGCAGTCGTCAACCAGCAAACCCATCTTCACACTCTGCTCTCCCTCGTCTAGGCCAATCAGCCGCCTCGTGGCGGCTGAATCCCCAGCCAAAACCCGCACAGTTCTACCGCCAACTCGCACACCGTGTTGCGCGCATCGGCAGATCAGGTGTTTACCCTATCCCCCACGGCCAAGACCAAAGGCATGCTTAGCTCATCGAATCGGAGAGCGATGATGGACCTGCAATGGCAACGACAGTCGGAACTCTGGCTACGCCTGATGGATGCGCAAGGCGCGTCGGCGTCGTCGAATCTGGCTATACGGCTAGGCCGGGACACCTTCTATCTGGAACAGCACACAGGCCGGGCCAGACTGGCGCTATCGCGGCCAATACGCCGCGAACAAGGCCAGGCGACGCTGCTGCGCCTGCTTGGCCTGCTGCAGCCCGAAGCCGGCGGCGGCGTGCCTTTGCGCGCCTGGATCGCCCGCGGTTGTTTGTGGCTGGCCGCCACAGCCCCGCAGGACAGCGGGGCCGAGCATTGGGCCAGCCTTTCCCGCCAACAGCGCCGATTGATGGACCGCGTCATGGAGGACTCGCATGAAAAAGATCAATGACTGGCTGCAGGGCCTGCAATCGCGCCAGGATGTGGTGCTGGCGGCCATGCTGCTGATGGCCATCTTCATGATGATCGTGCCGCTGCCCACCCTGCTGGTGGATGTGCTGATCGCCATCAACCTGGCCCTGTCCATCACGCTGCTGATGATGGCGGTGTATATCCGCGAGCCGATGGAGTTCTCCGCCTTCCCCGCCGTGCTGCTGATCACCACGCTATACCGGCTGGCCCTGACCATCAGCACCAGCCGCCTTATCCTGCTGCAGCACGACGCCGGCGAGATCGTCTACACCTTCGGCAATTTCGCCGTGGGCGGCAATCTGGCGGTGGGCCTGATCGTGTTCGCCATCATCACCGTGGTGCAGTTCATCGTCATCACCAAGGGTTCGGAACGGGTGGCCGAAGTCAGCGCGCGCTTTTCGCTGGATGGCATGCCGGGCAAGCAGATGAGCATAGACGGCGATATGCGCGCCGGCATCATCGACGCGGCCCAGGCCAAGCGCGAACGCGCCCTGGTCCAGAAGGAAAGCCAGCTCTACGGCGCCATGGATGGCGCAATGAAGTTTGTCAAAGGCGACGCCATCGCCTCCATCATCGTCATCCTGGTGAACATCTTCGGCGGCATCTGCGTAGGCGTGTTCATGCATGAGATGAGCGCGAGCGAGGCCGCCTCCACCTACGCCATCCTATCGGTGGGCGACGGGCTGATCGCGCAGATTCCCGCGCTGCTGATCTCCATCGCCGCCGGCATCATCGTCACCCGCGTGCCGGGCGAAACGCGGCGCAACCTGGCGGCCGAACTGTCCTCGCAGATCCTGCGCCAGCGCCAGGCCTTGTGGATCGTGGCGGCGGTGCTGGCGCTGTTCGCCTGCCTGCCCGGCTTTCCCGTGGTGGTGTTCCTGGCGCTGGCCGCCGCCGTGGCCGGCACCGCTTGGTGGGTATCGCGGCGGGATGGGCGCGATGCCTCATCCGGCCATGTAACCGACAGCGCGGACGGCAGCGATGCGGCAGACGCCGCGCCGGCCATCGGCGCCATTCCGCTGCTGCTGCGCGTCCACCCGGAACTGGCCCAGGGCGGCGCGCTGGCAGGCAGCTTGAGCGAGTTGCGGGGACAAAAGCTGGAACAGCTTGGCCTGCCCTTGCCGGAAATCCTGCTGCAGGCCGACACCAGCCTGCCGCCGCGCCAGATGGTTTTCCTGCTGTATCAAGAGCCGGTGCTGCAACTGGAACTGCGCCCTATGTTGCTGCTGGATGCGGCCAGCCCCGCGCTGCCGCAGGCCGCCGCGCGCGACGCGCTGCCATTCGGCGGCATCACGCTGCAGTGGATTGCGCCGGACCAAGCATCCGGCTTGGCCGCGCTGGGACACACGCTGTATCGGGACGCCGAACGCGTGGTCCATCTGGTGTCGCTGGCGCTGGACCGCTACGCCGCCGAGCTGATAGGCGTGCAGGAGGCCCGCTACCTGATGGACCAGATGGAGCAGCGCTATGGCGAGCTGGTGAAGGAGCTGCAGCGGCAGCTGCCGGTGGGCCGCGTGGCCGATGTCTTGCAGCGCCTGGTCGCCGAAGGGGTGTCCATCCGCGATCTGCGCGCCGTGTTCGAGGCGCTGGTGGAGTGGGCGCCGCGCGAAAAAGACCCGGTGATGCTGACCGAGTACGCCAGGCTGGCGCTGCGCCGCCATATCGTCGGCCGCCAGCGCCGCGGCCAACCCTGGATCAGCGCCTGGGTCATCGGCGGCCATATCGAGCAGACCATACGCGAATCGATCCGCCAGACCTCCGCCGGCTCCTACTCCGCGCTCAGCACGGAGGAGAACCAGGCCATCATCGGCGAGATACGGTCCTCGCTGGAAAAGAGCGGCGCAGCGGGCATGGCCTTGGTCACCGCGATTGATGTGCGCCGCTTCGTGCGCAAGCTGATCGAGCGCGACCTGTTCTCGGTGCCGGTCCTGTCATTCCAGGAATTGGGGGACGAAGCGGAACTCAAGGTGCTGGGCCATGTGGAACTGATAGGAGACGCCCATGCGACTGCCTGATTACTTCGCCGTGCTGGACGCCATCGAGCCGCCGCAACTGGAGACGGGCCGCGCAGGCCGGCTGGAAGGCCGGCTGTCCGAAGTCGGCGCCACCTTGCTGCGCGCCCATTTGCCCGGCGCCGGCCTGGGAGAATTATGCGCCCTGCCTGGCGACGATCCGGCGGAGGTTGTCGCCATCGTCGGCGAGGAGGCCCTGCTGTCGCCGTATCGCGAGCCCGTCGGCTTGTGCAGCGGCATGCTGGTGCGGCCCAGCGGACGCCGCGCCGACATCGGCGTCGGCGATGCCATGCTGGGACGGGTAGTCGACGCGCTGGGCCGTCCGATAGATGGTCTGCCGGCCCCGCCGGCGAGCAGCCGCAGGGAAATCGACAGCGACCCGCCCGACCCGATGCAACGCAGCGTCATCGATACCGCGCTGCCGATGGGCGTGCGCGCCATCGACGCCGCGCTCACCGTCGGCGTGGGACAGCGCCTGGGCATCTTCGCCCCGGCCGGCTGCGGCAAAAGCACCTTGCTGGGCATGCTGGCGGCCGGCAGCGACGCCGACGTGGTGGTGCTGGCCTTGATCGGCGAGCGCGGGCGCGAAGTGCGGGAGTTTCTGGAGCACGTGTTGAGCGCCGAGGCGCGCCAGCG
>NZ_PPTF01000095.1:0-3750 GCF_002902845.1 Chromobacterium sinusclupearum | reverse complement strand
GCTACGCCCGCGCCGTGCGCGAAATCGCGCTGGCGGCCGGCGAACCCATCGTCGCCGGCGGCTATCCGCCCAGCCTGTACGCCCGCCTGCCGCGCCTGCTGGAGCGGGCCGGCCCCGCCGCCCGCGGCAGCATCACCGCCTTCTACACCGTGCTGATGGACGACAAGGCGGATGCGCTGGCGGAGGAAGTCCGATCGCTGCTGGACGGCCATATCGTGCTGTCCCGCAAACTGGCCGAGGCCAATCACTACCCGGCGATAGACCTGCTCGCCAGCGTCAGCCGGGTCATGCATCAAGTGGCGGCGCCGGCACACCGCGAGGCCGCCGCCCGCCTGCGCCAGCTGCTGTCGGCATGGCAGGAGATAGAGCTGTTGGTACGGGTGGGCGAATACCGCCCCGGACAGGATGTCGACGCCGACGATGCCATGGCGCGGCGCCCGCGGATCAATCAGTTGCTGCGACAACGCGTGGATGAGCAAGTCGGCCTGGGTGCCGTGTTGGCCGAACTTGCCGAAACCGTGGGGCTGCCATGTTGAATCAGCTGCTGGACGTCAAACGCCGCCGCGAACGCAGCCTGCGCGCCGCGCTCGCCCGGCTGGCCGACGAGGAGCTGGCGCTGTGCGCGCGCCAGGATGCGGTGCACGCGCGCCGCCACACGCTGTACCAAGAATGGCGATCGCTGGCCAGGCAAAGCGGCTGCTTCGATCACCACGGACTGGAAAGGCTGCGTTCTTCGCTGGCGAAACTCGAAGGCGAAGATCAAACCCTGGCGCGGGAACTGGAAACCCTGGCCGCTGAGCGCGCGCTGCTAGCGCAAGCGCGCGCCGAACAAGACAGCCTGCTGCGCCGCAATTTGCGTGAACAGGAAAAACTCGTCTTGCTGCTGGAGTCCGAACACAACCACAAGCATTGAGGCCGTCACCCCAATCGCCAACAGGATGAGGCATCACCATGTACGCACCGATAAGCCATAGCGCCAATAGCAGCCCATCGTCGCGCGGACAAGGAGAGCATGACGCCCATGCGCCGCATCAGGATGACGCCAAGCGCTTCCGCGCCCTGCTGGATGACGCTCAGGCCCATCCCGATATGAGCATGCCCTGGCAGAGTCCGCCCCTGCCGCAGCCTCCCCTCGCGCAGGACGAAGCGGAATCGCCCGCTGGCCCGCCCGCGGCCGGCAAGTTGCCCCCATGGGCTGAGGCTCCCCTCCCTCATGCGCCCCCACAACCCATTGACGAGCGGACGCTCGCTTTGCGCGCCTGCAGCGGCCCGCTGGCTGGACTGATTGTGCAGGCATGCTGGCAGGGAGGCGGACTGGGCCTGCGGCTGTCCGCCCCGCCAGGCGCGCTGATGGCGCGGCTGGAAAGAGAGAGGCGCAATCTGGAGGCTGCGCTATCGGCGGCGCTGGGCGTGGACGTCACACTGGAGGTCGATCATGAGCAATGAGTGCCTGCCCGTCACGCTCAGTCTTTTTGAGCTCAGCCGCATCGGCGCCAGCGCGGAACACGATGGTTACCGTTTCGACAGCGACTTCGCCCAGCCTAGCGGCGACGGCTTGCGGCTGACCGCCCGCAGCAATGGCGAAGACTTGGCCTTCTGGGTGCCGGAACCGGAATGGCGCGACTGGCTGCAGCCACAGCTGGCCGTGCCGCGCCACGGACCGATCGATGCGGAACTGCTGCCTCTGCTGGCGGCTTGGACCCTGTCGCCGCTGGATGGATGGCTGCAGGCCACGGGCCTGCCGGGCCTGGCTGCCGCGGCGGTCGAGAGCGGCGACGCGCCGCCCCCCGGCTGGAGATTGACGCTGAGCATGGGATCACGCCGCCTGCCGCTGTACCTGGAACAGGCGCCGGCGGGCTGGCTGCAGGCTGTGCTGACAGCGCTGCAGCCATCGCCGCAAGGCGAGCATGAGCTGGCGCTGGCCCTGGGCTGGTGCGTGCTGACTGAAGCAGACTGGGCCGATGTCGCCGTCGGCGACGCCCTCCCCATCATCGGCATGGCGGACTCGCTGGATGCGTTCTGGCTGCACCCCCAGGCCTGTCCGGGGCGAATTCTATTGCGGGAGTCTGGCGATGCCGTCGCCGATGGCGCCGCGCTGCCGCTGGGAGAACCCTCCGCAGGCGAGTGGCGTCTTGTCGTGGAAGCGGGACGCGCCCGTTTCTCGGCCCTCGACCTGGCGGCCTGGAGACCGGAAGCCCAGCTGTTCCCGCGCGCCGCGGCCTACCCCGCCCTGCACCTTACCCGGCACGGCAAAACCTTGGCGCTGGGACAGCTGCTGCGGCTGGATGACGGCTGGGCGGTGCGCATCGCCTCGCGCGCAAGCGAAGCGCAGGGGCGGAACTGCTGAGGCTTGCCGAGCGGTTGACTCTCGTCCTTGAGCAACTGCTCGCAGAAAGGCGTCATAGACGCCGCCGACCTGGCCCGGAGCGTCCCGCACCATCATGCGGACGCCGGCCTCGCACCGCCGCCCATGGTTGATCTCGGTTTTTTTCGCATCATCAAGATTTAAACCGCTTTTGAAAATCATGGACTCTGGGCCATTCATTCATGCCGGTGCGAATTTAATTGAGCTGAGCCGCGAAAGAAAGCGCTTTGAAATAGACATCTTGCGCCATGGCTTGCCCTGATTGTTTGGCGATTGAAAATAGCATATGCATTGAAGCCATTCCTTATCCCATAAGCCATGCCGCCTCTTTCGAAAACATGCTGATGTTTCAGCACTTGACCAAGCCCATTCAATATATGACACAGGCAAAGCCATTCATCCTCTGAAAATGGAAGCCTAGTCGCACTCCCACACGCTTAAACAGAAAAACCCTGGCAAACATGACCCTTCCGGCTTTTTTTATATCGCCGACGCGATATAAAAAAAGCCGGACTCAAATAGCCCACTCTTTTCCTTCCCGCCTCCGCCATCTCAGGTATTCACCTTATCCCACACCCCCGTTTCACGGATAAAAATGAATACCGAAACGCATGCAAACCACGCCGGCAAAACACCAAAGAAAGCGCCACTTTTCGAAAGTTAAGCCACAAGGACCGGCCTAGCATCCGGCAAACCTACCCAATAAAGGGAGAAATAAACGATGAGCCAAACCGCTATTCACCCGCTGCAACACCTGATGCAAGACCTGCAAAAACGCCAGCAAGGGCTGGGCGAGCAATTACAGGCTTTTCAGCTTCTGCAGCAGGAAATCGCCGCGCTCAAACAACGCGCGCCGCAGGACGCCCAGGCGCGCCAGCGGCTTGAGCGCCTGTCCCGCGCCATGCAGGGCGAACTGGCCCCGCTCAATCAACGGCTGTCCCAGTGCGTGGAGAGCCTGCAGGGCAATTTCAAATCGCTTGAGGAGTCGCTCAAGCAAGCGGGAAGCGGCGGCGCAGACAAGCCCGCCGCCGCTCGCAAGGCAGGCCCGATGCTGGGCCGCAACTTCATCTGACCATTCAGGAGAAATTCATCATGACATTCGCCACCAACTTTGCCAGCAGCTCGCCCATCGTCAACCAGGACTACAACAACTACGTCGACAACAAAGCCGGCCAAGGCGACTCCATCATGTCGCAAGGCATCTCGGTGCTGTACAAGTTCATGACTTTGTTCTCGGACCTCGCCCAGGGCAAGTATGACCAGATGAGCGCCAAGGCCGACCGCGCCCGCGATTCCCAACAAGCCGCCAACCAGGTGGACTCCATCATTGCCCAACTGAAGGATGCGGGCAGCACGGGCAGCCTGCCCAAGGAAGTCATTGACTA
>NZ_PPTF01000094.1:68412-78898 GCF_002902845.1 Chromobacterium sinusclupearum | reverse complement strand
TAGACGAATTCGGCGGCGTCGCGTTTATCGATGATTCCAAGGGCACGAATGTCGGCGCCACCGAGGCGGCGCTGTCCGGCATGACGCGGCCGGTGGTGCTGATCGCCGGCGGCGACGGCAAGGGCCAGGACTTCGCGCCGCTGAAACCGGCCTGCCAGCGCATCGCGCGCGCCGTGCTGCTGATCGGCCGCGACGCCGGCAAGATCGAGGCCGCGCTGGCCGGCAGCGGCATCGCGCTGGAGCGCTTCGACACGCTGGAGGCGGCGACGCGCCGCGCGGCGGACTTGGCGCAGCCGGGCGATGTGGTGCTGCTGTCGCCGGCTTGCGCCAGCCTGGACATGTTCAAAAACTACGCGCACCGCGCGCAGGTGTTCATCGACACCGTGGCGGCGGTGAAGGCGGAACGGACATGATCCGCAACCCGGCGCGCCGCTACACGGCGATCACCCCGCTCGACGAGGCGCTGGCCTGGGCGCTGGCGCTGCTGCTGTCGATCAGCCTGGTGATGGTGTATTCGGCGTCCATCGCGTATGCGGAGGCCGACGCGGCGACGCAGAACCGTTACTTCTACCTGATCCGCCACATCGTGTTCATGGTGATCGGGCTGTCTGTGGCCTACGCCGCGTTCCAGGTGCCGACGGCGTTCTGGCAGAAGTATTCGGGAAAGATTTTCCTGATCGGCCTGGTGATGCTGGTGCTGGTGCTGATCCCCGGCATCGGCAAGGTGGTCAATGGTTCGCGGCGCTGGATCAATCTGTTTGTGCTGAACCTGCAGCCGTCGGAAGTGATGAAGTTCGCCACCGTGTTGTACGCGGCCGATTACACGGTGCGCAAGACGCACCTGATGCACAGCCTCAAGGAGGGTTTCGCGCCGATGTTCGCCGCCATGGTGGTGGTGGCCTTCCTGCTGCTGCGGGAGCCGGACTTCGGCGCCTTGATGGTGGTGATGTCCATCGCCATGGGCCTGTTATTCCTTGGCGGCATCAATATGCGCATCTTCAGCGGGCTGGCGCTGATGGCCATCGTCGCCATCGTGCTGCTGATCGTGTCGTCGCCGTACCGTTTGAAGCGGGTGCTGGGCTTCATGGACCCGTGGGATGACCCGTACGGCAAGGGCTACCAGCTGTCGCACTCGCTGATCGCCATCGGCCGCGGCGAATGGTTTGGCGTTGGCCTGGGCGGCAGCATCGAGAAGCTGTTCTACCTGCCGGAGGCGCATACCGACTTCATCCTGGCGGTGATCGCCGAGGAGTTCGGCTTCGCCGGCATCTGCGTGCTGATCGGCCTGTATGCCTGGATCGTGCGCCGCGCTTTTCACATCGGCGTGGAGTCGAAAAAGCTGGAGCGCTACTACCAGGCGCTGGTGGCGCAGGGCATGGGCATCTGGTTGGGCATCCAGGTGTTTTTCAATATCGGCGTGAACATGGGTTTGCTGCCGACCAAGGGCCTGACGCTGCCGCTGATGTCATTCGGCGGTTCGGCGATGTTGATGAATTTGATCGCGATGGCGGTGCTGTTGCGGGTTGATTATGAAAACCGAAGGATTATGCGGGGCTACAAGGTGTAGGGCGGAAGCCCGGCTGAGCCGGGCGTTCCGCCGATGGATGGCAAGCGTTGTGATGATTGGCGGAACGCCCTTTGGCCTCCGTCCCACCAGCAGAAGAGCGAAGCAAAAATCGCGCAGCGCGCGCGGCGTAGGATGGAAGCCCGGCACGCCGGACGTTCCGCCGACAAGCGGCGCAATTTTGAGATGAATGGCGGAACGTCCTTTGGGCTTCCGCCCTACGGAAGAAGAAGGTAAATGGCGAATCGAACGGTCATGGTGATGGCGGCAGGCACGGGTGGACACATCGTCCCCGGCATCGCCGTGGCCAAGGAACTGCAACAGCGCGGCTGGAAAGTGGTATGGCTGGGCACGCGCCGCGGCATGGAAAACAAGCTGGTGCCGCCCACCGGCATCCCGCTGGAGCGGCTGAATTTCCATGGCGTTCGCGGCAAAGGTTTATTGGGCTCGCTGAAAGGCGCCTTGCAGCTGGTGGGCGCGTTTTTCAAAAGCGGCGCGCTGATCTTCCGGCACCGCCCGGACGTGGTGCTGGGCATGGGCGGTTATGTCTGCCTGCCCGGCGGCGTGATGACCGGTCTGCTGTGGAAGCCGCTGGTGCTGGTCAATGCCGACGCCAGCCTGCTGCTCAGCAATCGGGCCCTGCTGCCGTTTGCCAAGAAGCTGGTGTGCGGCTTCGACGGCAGCGCGGCGCGCGACGCCAAGGCGCTGGTCACCGGCAATCCGGTGCGGCGCGAGATCGAGGCCATCGCGGCGCCTGCCGAGCGCTTTGCCGGCCGCGGCGGCCCTTTGAAGGTGCTGGTGGTGGGCGGCAGCCTGGGCGCCCGGATTTTGAATGAAACCTTGCCGCAGGCGATGGCCATGCTGCCGGCGGAGCGGCGGCCTCAGCTGACGCATCAAACCGGCGAGGCCAATTTCGCCGCCGTCGAAGCTGCCTATCAGGACGCAGGCCTACGGGATCAGGTAGAGCTGCTGCCTTTCGTCGACGACATGCCGGGGTGCCTGGCCGAGTGCGATCTGGTGATCTGCCGCGCCGGCGCCATCACGGTCAGCGAGCTGTGCGCCGCCGGCGTGCCCAGCGTGCTGGTGCCGCTGGTGGTGTCCACCACCAGCCATCAGCGCGACAACGCCGAGTGGATGGCCCAAGCGGGCGCGGCCTGGCATTTGCCGCAAACAGAATTGAATGCCGACAAGCTTGCCAGCCTGTTGGCGCAGCTGGACAGAGACCAATTGCTGGATAAGGCCGAGCGCGCGCGCGCGCTGGCCCGTTCCGGCGCGGCCGGCCGGGTGGCCGCGCTGTGCCAGCAGTTGGCCGGGGATAGACCGGACGCCGCAGAAGCGTCCCAGTAGAGACATACAGACATGAAACACAGGGTCAAACATATACATTTCGTCGGCATCGGCGGCGTCGGCATGTGCGGCATCGCCGAGGTGCTGCACGGTCTGGGCTATACCGTGTCCGGCTCGGACATGGCCGACGGCGCCACCACCAAACGGCTGGCGGCGGAAGGCGTGCGCGTATTCTTTGGCCACGACGCCACCTATATCCAAGGCGCCGACGTGGTGGTGACCTCCACCGCGGTGAAGGCGGACAACCCGGAAGTGCTGGCCGCGCGCGACAAGCGCATCCCGGTGATCCCGCGGGCGATGATGCTGGCCGAGCTGATGCGCTTCAAGCAGGGCATCGCCATCGCCGGCACCCACGGCAAGACCACCACCACCAGCCTGACCGCGTCGGTGCTGGGCGCGGCCGGCCTGGACCCGACCTTCGTCATCGGCGGCAAGCTGACCGCCGCCGGCACCAATGCCAAGCTCGGTTCCGGCGAGTTCCTGGTGGCGGAAGCGGACGAATCGGACGCCTCCTTCCTGCACCTGTCCCCGGTGATGGCGGTGGTGACCAATATCGACGCCGACCACATGGACACCTATGGCCACAGCTTCGACAAGCTGAAGCAGGCCTTCGTCGATTTCCTGCAGCGCATGCCGTTCTACGGCCGCGCCGTGCTGTGCGTGGACGATCCCAACGTGCGCGAGATCAAGGACCGCATCACCAAGCCAGTGACCACCTATGGTCTGGACGATTCGGCCGACATCTACGCCGAAAACGTGCGCGCCTCGGCCGGGCAGATGCATTTCGACGTGGTGGTGAAGAACGGCACCCTCACCCGCTTCCCGGTGGTATTGAATTTCCCGGGCCGCCACAACGTGCTGAACGCGCTGTCCGCCATCGCCATCGGCCTGGAATGCGGCGCCAGCATCGAGGCCATTCAGCAAGGGTTGGCCGAGTTCGCCGGCGTGGGCCGCCGTTTCCAGCGTTATGGCGAGGTGAAGGCCAAGGATGGCGGCAGCTTCACGCTGATCGACGACTACGGCCACCACCCGGTGGAAATGGCCGCCACGCTGGCCGCGGTGCGCGGCGCCTTCCCGGACCGCCGGTTGCTGCTGGCCTTCCAGCCGCATCGTTACACCCGCACCCGCGATCTGTTCGAAGACTTCGTGAAAGTGCTGTCCGGCGTCGACGCGCTGCTGCTGTCCGAGGTGTACGCCGCCGGCGAAACGCCCATCGTGGCGGCCGACGGCCGGGCCCTGGCGCGCGCGGTGCGCGTGGGCGGCAAGGTGGAGCCGCTGTTCGTCGAAGCCATCGCCGACATGCCGCAGGCCATTCTGGACGCGGCGCAGGACGGCGACGTGGTAGTGACCATGGGCGCCGGCTCGATCGGCGCGGTGCCGGCCAAAGTGGTGGCGCAGGCCGTTTGAATGGATTTTTGCCCGCGCGCGATGCGGGCGTGTTGAGGATAGACAGATGAAGCAGTACGGCAAGGTGGCGGTGTTGATGGGGGGAAGCTCGGCGGAGCGCGAGGTGTCGCTGATGAGCGGCAACGGCGTATTGACCGCCTTGCTGAGCAAAGGCGTGGACGCGCACAAGTTCGACCCGTCGGAAAAACCGCTTGCGGCGCTGAAGGAAGAAGGATTCGACCGCGTGTTCAACGTGCTGCACGGCCCGTTCGGCGAAGACGGCACCCTGCAAGGCGCGCTGGAAGCCTTGGGCGTGCCGTATACCGGCTGCGGCGTGATGGCTTCCGCCATCAGCATGGACAAGTGGCGCACCAAGCTGTTGTGGAAGGGCGCGGGTCTGCCGATCCCGGCGTTTGAACTGTTGTCCGACGACAGCGATTTCGACGCGATCGAGCGGCAGCTGGGCCTGCCCATCTTCGTCAAGCCGTCGACCGAGGGCTCCAGCATCGGCGTGACCAAGGTCAAGCAAGCCGGCGGTCTGCGCGCGGCTTATGAGGAAGCGCGAAAGTACGACCGCGTGGTGATCGCAGAGCAGTTCATCGGCGGCGGCGAATACACCTGCGCGGTGATAGGCGAGACCGCCTACCCGACGGTGAAGATCGAACCGGCGACCGAGTACTACGACTACGACGCCAAGTATTTCCGCGACGACACGGTGTACCGCTGCCCTGGCCTGGCCGGCGAGGCGGAACGCCGTGCGCGCGAACTGTGTCTGACGGCGTTCAAGGTGCTGGGTTGCCAGGGCTGGGGCCGGGTGGATTTCCTGATGGACGAGGCCGGCGGCATCTATCTGCTGGAAGCCAACACCAACCCGGGCATGACCAGCCACAGCCTAGTGCCGATGGCGGCCAAGGCCGAAGGGATCGCATACGAGGACCTGTGTCTGAAGGTATTGGATACGGTGCATGTGGGATAACCATCGGTTGCTCCGGGGCCTGGCCAATTGGATGCTGGGCGCGGCAGCGCTGATGTTGCTGTACGCGGGGGGATTCTGGCTGACGCATGCGCCAGTGTTCCCGGTGAAGAAGATACGGATTCAGGGCGACATGAACCGGGTGACGGCGGAACAGCTGAAGTTCATCGCGGAGCATGAGCTGGCCGGCACCTTCTTCACCTTGGATATCGACAAGACGCGGGCTGCCTTCGGCAAGTTGCCATGGGTGCGCGACGCGCAGGTGAGACGGCGTTGGCCGGACGCGCTGGATATCACCGTAGAGGAGCACGTGGCGCTGGCGCGCTGGGGAGAGAACGGTCTGGTGAACACCCGCGGCGAGCGTTTCGACGCCGCCAGCGACCAGCCGCTGCCGGTGTTCTACGGCCCGGTCGGCGCGGAGAAGGACATGACGGCGATGCTGACGCAACTGCGCCAGGCCTTGCAGCCGTCGGGCCTGGTCCCGCGAGAACTGTGGCTGTCGTCGCGGCGGGCATGGAAAGTGGGGCTGGACAACCAGCTGCAGCTGGAGCTGGGACGTAACGATGTGGCGATGCGCGCGGAGCGCTTCGCCACCTACTGGAAGAGCGAGTTGGCGCGATTGCCGTATCACATTGAATACGTCGATCTGCGCTATCCGAACGGATTCGCTGTGCGGATGCCTGATTACAAGGCGCCGCCGGCCAAGGGAAACAAGTGATTAGGCGTTGGAGCGACAGGTGAGCAAACCAAAGGAAAGCAAGAACATGCTGGTCGGCCTGGATATCGGCACCTCCAAGATCGTGGCGATCGTGGCCGAGGTGCTGGAAGACGGTCAGCTGAATATCGTCGGCATGGGCCATACGCCTTCGCGCGGCTTGAAGCGCGGCATGGTGGTGAACATCGAATCCACCGTGCAGGCGATCCAGCGCGCGCTGGAAGAGGCCGAGCTGATGGCCGATTGCAAGATTCACGAGGTGTTTGTCGGCATCGCCGGCAGCCACATCAAGAGCGTGAACTCGCACGGCATGGTGGCGATCAAGGACCGCGAAGTCACCAAGATGGACATCGATCGCGTGATCGAAACCGCGCGCGCCGTGACCATCCCGCCTGACCACCAGGTGCTGCACATCCTGACCCAGGAATACAGCATCGACGGCCAGGAAGGCGTGCGCGAGCCCCTGGGCATGAGCGGCGTGCGGCTGGAAGCCAAGGTGCACATCGTCACCGGCGCGGTGTCCGCCGCCCAGAACGTGACCAAGTGCGTGCGCCGCTGCGGCCTGGAAGTGTCCGATCTGGTGCTGCAGCCGATGGCCTCCGCCATCGCCGTGCTGTCCGAGGACGAAAAAGACCTGGGCGTGTGCCTGATCGACATCGGCGGCGGCACTACCGACATCGCCGTGTACGTGGGCGGCGCGATTCGCCACACCGCGGTGATTCCGATCGCCGGCGACCAGATCACCAACGACATCGCCATGGCCTTGCGCACCCCGACCAAGGAAGCCGAGGACATCAAGATCCAGCACGGCGTGGCCCTGGTGGGCATGGCCGATCCGGCCCAGATGATAGAAGTGCCGGGCGTGGGCGAGCGCGGTCCGCGCCAGATGTCGCGCGCCACCCTGGCCGAGGTGATCGAGCCGCGCGTGGAAGAACTGTTCCAGCTGGTGCAGCAGGAGCTGCGCCGCAGCGGTTTTGAAGAGATGTTGTCGTCCGGCATGGTGTTGACCGGCGGCGCTAGCCTGATGCCGGGCATGGTGGAACTGGCCGAGGAAGTGTTCCACCTGCCGGTGCGCGTGGGCGTGCCCAAGTATGTCGGCGGCCTGGCAGAAGTGGTGAAGACGCCGCGCTTCTCCACCGGCGTGGGCTTGCTGCTGTACGGCAAGGAGCAGATCCAGGGCTACGCCGGCCCGGTGAAGACCGAGTCGGCGGGCGTGGGCCAGATGTTCTCGCGCATGAAGGCCTGGTTCGGCAGCAATTTCTGATGAGATTCGGGCCGTCGGCGAGGGCCGGCGGTGTAAGCAATGTTGTTCGGGCGCAGTACAAAGCAGTTTGATTGGCTCATCTTTTATGTGAGGAGAGGGAAATGAGCGGAATGGTATTCGAAGTGATGCAAGAGACGGCCAACTCGGCCGTGATCAAGGTGATCGGCGTGGGCGGCGGCGGTTGCAATGCCATCGACAACATGATCTCCGGCAACGTGCACGGCGTGGAATTCATTTGCGCCAACACCGACGCGCAGTCGCTGCAGCGCAATCGCGCGCCGCAGAAGCTGCAGCTGGGCACCAACCTGACGCGCGGCCTGGGCGCCGGCGCCAATCCGGAAGTGGGCCGCAGCGCGGCGCTGGAAGACCGCGAACGCATCGCGGAAACCCTGCGCGGCGCCAATATGGTGTTCGTCACCGCCGGCATGGGCGGCGGCACCGGCACCGGCGCCGCCCCGGTGGTGGCCGAAGTGGCCAAGGAAATGGGCATCCTGACCGTGGGCGTGGTCACCCGTCCGTTCGACCATGAAGGCAAGCGCATGAAAGTGGCGCAGAACGGCATCGAGGACCTGAAGAAGCATGTGGACTCGCTGATCGTGATCCCCAACGAGAAGCTGATGGAAGTGCTGGGCGACGACGTCACCATGCGCGAAGCTTTCCGCGCCGCCGACGATGTATTGAAGGGCGCCGTGGCCGGCATCGCCGAAGTGATCACCTGCCCGGGCCTGATCAACGTCGACTTCGCCGACGTGCGCACCGTGATGAGCGAGATGGGCCTGGCGATGATGGGTTCCGCCTACGCCTCCGGCATCGACCGCGCCCGCGTGGCCGCCGAGCAGGCCGTGGCCAGCCCGCTGCTGGACAACATCACGCTGGAAGGCGCGCGCGGCGTGCTGGTGAACATCTCCACCGCTCCGGGTTGCCTGAAGATGAGCGAGTACCGCGAGATCATGGGCATCATCCGCCAGTACGCGGACGAAGACGCGCAGATCAAGTTCGGCACCGCCGAAGTGGAAGACATGCCGGAAGACACCATCCGCGTGACGCTGATCGCCACTGGCCTGGGCCAGAAGAAGGCCACCCGCAACGAGGATCGTCCGGAGTACATCAAGATCGTCAAGACCGGCACCGACGACCGCGCCGTGGAAATGGTGAACTACGAAGACCTGGATGCGCCGGCCATCATGCGCACCGGCCGTCGCCGCGCCGCGCAGTCGCTGGACTTTTCCAATCCGGAAGTCAGCGAGAGCTACGATATTCCGGCCTTCCTGCGCAAGCAGGCGGACTGAGCGAGGGATGCGGATAGATAAACGCTATTCATGCTAGCGAATCAATCAATAAAGCATAGGCGGTCGCTATGCTAGAATCGGGTTTTCCCGTCTGGATTGAGTAGCCTGAAATGATCTTGCAGCGCACGCTGAAGCAAGCGATCAGCGCCACGGGCGTCGGTCTGCATTCCGGCGAGCGGGTGAAGCTCACCCTGCTGCCGGCGCCGCCCGATACCGGCATCCTCTTCCGTCGCACCGACTTGCCCGAGCCGGTAGATGTGAAGGTGGACCCATTGCTCGTCAACGACACGCGCCTCTCCTCCACGCTGGTGACGGACACCGGCGTGCGTGTCGGCACGATCGAGCATCTGATGTCGGCCTTCGCGGGTTTCGGCATCGACAACCTGGTCGTCGAAGTGACGGCGGCGGAAATCCCCATCATGGATGGTTCCGCCGCGCCGTTCCTGTACCTGTTGCAGACGGCCGGGATTGTCGAGCAGTCCAAGAAAAAGCGTTTCATCCGCGTCAAACAGACCGTGATGGTGGAAGACCGCGGCGTATGGGTCCGGCTGGACCCGTACGACGGCTTCAAAATCACGCTGTCCATCGAGTTCAACCATCCGGCGTTCAACCGCGCGCCGCAGACCGTGGTGGTCGACTTCGCCCGCCATTCGTATAGCGACGAAATCAGCCGCGCCCGCACTTTCGGCTTCATGCACGAGGTGGAATACATGCGCAACCACGGCCTGGGCCGCGGAGGCAGCCTGGACAACGCTATCGTGATCGACGACGAGTACGTGCTGAATCCGGAGGGCCTGCGCTTTCCGGACGAGTTCGTCCGCCACAAGATCCTGGACGCGATCGGCGACCTCTATATCATCGGCCATCCTCTGATCGCGGCCTTCTCCGGCCACAAGTCCGGCCATGCGATGAACAACAAACTGCTGCGCAAGCTGCTGGAAACGCCGGAGGCCTGGGAGTTCGTCAGCTTCGACGACGTGCTGGACGCGCCGTCCAGCTTCCACCAGCTGCCGCAGCAGGATTAGGCTGTGTTCGGCTTCTGGCGGCTGTGGCTGCTGGCGACGATACTGGCGATAGGCTGGGCGCTGCTGTGCTTTGCGCTGACCCATGACCGCCGCTATCTGCGCCGCGTGCTGGCCACTGTCCGCTGGAGCGCCGGCCTGTTGATCATCGTCGCCTGTTTCTGGCTCATATTCCGCCTGCTGCGTTGATAAAACGCCGCGGGCGTTTTTCATTGAGGGAAAGCCCCATGACCCGACTGACCCATTTCGACGCCGCCGGCCAGGCCCATATGGTCGATGTCGGCGGCAAGGCCGCCACGGCGCGACGCGCCGTGGCCGAGGGCATGATCCGCATGCTGCCGGCCACGTTCGCGCTGGTGAAAAGCGGCAGCCACAAAAAGGGCGATGTGCTCGGCATCGCCCGCGTCGCCGCCATCATGGCGGCCAAGAAGACCTGGGACTTGATTCCGCTGTGCCACCCGATCGCGCTGACGCGGCTGGCGGTGGATTTTGAGCTGCTGGATGGCGAGTCTGCGGTGCGCATCGAAGTCACGGCGGAGTGCACGGGCCAGACCGGCGTGGAGATGGAGGCGCTGACGGCCGTCAATCTTGGCCTTTTGACCATTTACGACATGTGCAAGGCAGTGGACCGCGGCATGGAAATCAGCGGCATCCGCTTGCTGGAAAAAGACGGCGGCAAGAGCGGCAACTGGCGGGCGGAGGGCTAGGGCATTGTTTCTTTATCGGAGGCCGCGCCCGCGTACCGGCTGGGCGGGCAGTCTATTTGCCGGCCTCCTGCCCCAATAGCAGCGGGCTGGGGTAGCCGTCCAGATGCGCCGTGGGCGGGTGGATCTCATGCCAGCGGTCAAGGCGGTTCCACTCGTACAGGCCGCGCCCGCGCTGCAGATGCAGGTAGACGTGCTGGTAGCGCGAATGGGCCAGCATGT
>NZ_PPTF01000094.1:23330-68386 GCF_002902845.1 Chromobacterium sinusclupearum | reverse complement strand
ACGTGGTAGTCCTTGCCGACCTTGGCCTCGATGCGGCAGGCGACGTCCAGCGCGTTGGCCGGCCGGGTGAACATCGAGCCGATGCCGCCGGCGGCCTGCTGGGCCTGCTGGACTTCCTTCTTGCGGGCATTGCGGCGGGCGTGCTCGCCGGCCAGCACCTCGGTCACCTCGATGGCCAGAAAGCGGCCATCTGACAGCGCCACGCCGACATCCGGCGCCGGGCACTTCAGCGATCTGACATCAATGGGCGCGATGCCTTTTTGCTCAAACAGCCGCCTGACCCATTCCCTTTCGCGATTTTCCTGCAGAGTTTGCTGATCCATCGGCGCCTACGCGAATGCAAGACAGATGCTTTATCTTAGAACATCCATCCGGCTATCCGCAGCGGGCTTCAGTCGCCTTTGCGCAGCGACTCCACCGCCTGCGCGGCGTCGCGCGGTGCGCTGCCAAACGGACACAGCAGCGTGCGCAGTTCGCGGCGCAGCTTGTCGCTGTAGACGATGTCCTGCCACAGCGGGCGCATCGGTTCTATCCAACGCTGGTTGACGCTGTCGCCGAAGCCATAGGCCCGGTATTTATTGTCCTTGCACTGGATGCCTTCGACGCTGAGGTTCTCCACCTTGCCGCTGACGACCCGGCTGATGAAGCGCACCACGCCGTCCTGGCCCACGCTCAAGGTCTTGCCGTCGACAAAGAAGCGGTTGCTTTGCAGCCAGTCCGGCTTCACCTCTATCCAGTCGGCCGTCTGCGGGTAGGCGGGCAGCGAGTAGGCCTGTTCCTCCCATGGCTTGTCCACATCGAGGGCGTAGTTGTTGTTCTTGATCAGCTTGCCTTCCGCCTGCGCCGTCAGGCTCAGGCACAGCGCCAGCAGCGCCGGCAGGGTATGACGAAATTTCAATGGAGTGCTCCGGATCAGCGCGCCGTGCCGGCGCGCAGGTTGTAGTGGCGGCGGCCGGTTTCGCGTCCGGCCAGGCCCCAGCTGCGTTCGGAAAATCCGATATCGCCGCGATTGCTCACGGTCAGCAGCATGGAGCTGCGGGTGCCGTAGTCGCGGCCCTGGATGAAGATGGGCGACAGCGTTTTTTCCAGCGCCATGCCGATGCGGGTGTTGGGCAACTCGCCCGGTCCGGCCGGCGTCGGATCGGACAGTGCGGCATAGGCCTGGTCTTCGGTCGGCGGCCGGCCGAATTCTGTCAGGTATTCCGCCAGCCGCCGGCATTTGAACCATGGCGTGTCCAGCGTGGCGTTGGACAGCGTGTGGATGCCGGGCGTGACGCGGGCGATCTGCTTGTTGGGGCTGTGGAAGAAGAACAGGTCGGCGCTGCTGCCGAACAGCAGATTGAACGGCGCGTAATGATGGCTCTCGGCCCGCAGCCAGTCGGCGAAGGCGAAAGGATCGTCGTCTCCGCTGACGAAGCGCTCCACCAGCTCGCCGCGCGAACGCTCCGCCTTGGGGGGGAAGCCGTCGCGAAAGTTGGTGATGGCGGCGATGCGGTTGCGGCCGTCCACCATCAGCCAGCTGCCGCCGGACTGCAAGTCGCGGCCGCCCAGCGTGTTGGGGTATTCCGGCCACCAATCCAGCGGCGCGGTGGGGCGGGCGTAGTATTCGTCACGGTTGGCCAGCAAGACCAGCTGGCCCAAGCCCGGCATTTTATAGGCGAAGGCGATGATGCACATGATACGGACCGATTTGGGTAAGGCTTGACGACTGGCGTAAACTATACGGCTACGGCTTGCCGCGCATCGCGGCCGCGCCATGTTCCCCTCATTGTAACCCGATATGGCTGAGGACACCGGCCCATGACACCCGACAAACACATCGACCTTTCCGGCTTGAACTGCCCCTTGCCGATTCTGCGCGCCAAGAAGGCACTGGCGGACATGGCCAGCGGCGCCGTGCTGGAGGTGATCGCCACCGATCCGGGCGCGCCCAAGGATTTCGAGGCCTTTTGCCGCCAGACCGGCAATGGCCTGATGGAGTCGACCACGACAGCCGAAGGCAAGTTCCGAATGGTGCTGCGCCGCAAATAAGCCCATGGCGACGGTTTTCCGTCGCCATCGTTTCATTCACCGTTACGCAAGCGATCCACCATGCAGACACTGACCCTGATCCGCCCCGACGACTGGCACCTGCACCTGCGCGACGACGCCGCGCTGGCCGCCGTGTTGCCCGATACCTGTCGCCAGATGGGCCGCGCCATCGTGATGCCCAATCTGAAGCCGCCGGTCACTACCGTCGAAGCCGCCGCCGCCTACCGCGAGCGGATTTTGGCCGCTCGTCCGGCCGGTAGCGCCTTCGAGCCGCTGATGACGCTGTATCTGACCGACAAGACCAGTGCCGACGAGATCCGCAAGGCCAAGGCCTGCGGTTTCGTCCACGGCGTCAAGCTGTACCCGGCCGGCGCCACCACCAACTCCGATCACGGCGTCACCGACATCGCCCATGCCATGCCGGCGCTGCAGGCGATGGCGGAAGTGGGCATGCCGCTTTTGGTGCACGGCGAAGTCACCGACGCCGACATCGACGTGTTCGACCGCGAGGCGGTATTCATCGAACGGGTGATGAAGCCGTTGCTGGCCAGACTGCCGAATTTGAAGGTGGTGTTCGAGCACATCACCACGCGCGAGGCCGCCGAGTTCGTCGCCGCCGCGCCGGACAACATCGCCGCCACCATCACCGCCCACCATCTGCTGATGAACCGCAACGCGCTGTTTGTCGGCGGCATCCGGCCGCATCATTACTGCCTGCCGGTGCTGAAGCGCGAGCTGCACCGCCAGGCCTTGGTCAAGGCGGCCACGTCCGGCTCGGCCAAGTTCTTCCTCGGCACCGACAGCGCGCCGCACGCCAAGGGCGCCAAGGAGTCCGCTTGCGGCTGCGCCGGCATGTATACGGCGAATGCCGCGATCGAGCTGTACGCCGAAGCCTTCGAGGCCGCCGGCGCGCTGGACAAGCTGGAGGCCTTCGCCAGCCTGAATGGCCCGGCATTCTACGGCCTGTCCGCCAACGCGGACCGCATCACGCTGGTCAAGGAAAGCTGGACGGTGCCGGCCGAACTGCCGTATCCCGGCGATGTCCTCGTGCCGCTGCGGGCCGGCGACAGCGTGGGCTGGCGCATGAAACTGTAAAACACCGTCAGTGTTGAGAAAAATTGATGGTAAAGCCGCTTTTCAGCGGCTTTTTTCATTTCAGGCGAAGCGGCGGCGGAAAATTCTTCTTTCAATGATTCAAGCGCATTAGCATACGTCGATCCAAGCCTGCGCCATCCTGGCGCGAGGCACGACAGGCATGAGTTTGGCTGATTTGAGGCAACAGAATTTGGCATGCAAAAATGCAATAGGTATAAAAAATAATGAATGAGCAAGCCATTGATTTGCCCGAATAGTCCATTGTCAGACAAATCTTGCATGTTGAGGAAAATGAATGGAATAGTGCGCGTTTTAGGGCTTGAAGTATTCAAAACCCTCGGCGCATAATCAGCGATCCACTCTGGATACAATCGAGTGAAAAAGAATCGCGACCCGTTGCTCACGCGTCGAGACAGAACAAGGAGAGTAGAAGATGACAAACAAGCAATCGCTGCAGGGGATCGCCGCCGCTGTCGCGCTGGCCCTGGCTTCCGGTTCCGTGCTGGCCGCCAATGTGCCGGCCGGCGTCAAGCTGGCCGCTAAACAGGAGCTGGTGCGCTCCAACGGTTCCGAGCCGGAGTCGCTCGATCCCATGGTGGTGGAGGGCGTGCCCGCCAACATCATTACCCATGACCTGTTCGAAGGCCTGACCGCCACCGACAATGATGGCAAGCTGTTGCCGGGCGTGGCTGAGTCCTGGAAACAGACCAGCCCGACCACCTGGGTATTCCACCTGCGCAAAACCGCCAAGTGGTCCGACGGCAGCGCCGTGACCGCCGACGACTTCGTCTACGGCATCCGCCGCCTGGTCGATCCCAAGCTGGCCGCCCCGTATGCCGGCACCTTTGGCATTTTCTTTGAAAACGGCCCGGATATCGTGGCCGGCAAGAAGCCGAATACCGCCATCGGCGTCAAGGCGCTGGACAAGTACACGCTGGAAGTGAAGACCGCCTTCCCGGTGTCGTATCTGCCTGAGCTGATGTCGAACGCCCAATTGGGCCCGGCGCCGAAGGCCGTGATCGACAAGTACGGCAAGGACTGGACCAAGCCGGGCAAGATGGTGTCCAACGGCCCGTTCGTGCTGAAAGACTGGCAGGTCAACAGCAAAGTCGTGATCGAGAAGAACACGCAGTACTGGGACGCCAAAAACGTCCAGCTGACCAAGGTCAGCTTCCTGCCGATCGAAGACCAGAACGCGGACAACAAACTGTATCTGTCCGGCCAGACCGACATGACCTATGAGATTCCGCCCGGCTCCTTCGCCAAGCTGAAGAGCGAAATGCCCAAGGATCTGAAGAACAATACCATTCTGGGCCTGCGCTACTACAGCCTGAACCATAAAGACCCGCTGATGAAGGACGTGCGCGTGCGCAAGGCGCTGTCCATGGTGCTGGACCGCGACCTCTTGGCCGCCAAGATCACCGCGGACGGCCAGGTGCCGGCCTATAGCGTGATGGTCAACGGCGTGCACGGCGCCAAGCCGTCCACCTACGACTGGGTGAAGTGGCCGATGGCCAAGCGCGTGGACGAGGCCAAGAAGCTGCTGGCCCAGGCCGGCGTGAAGCCGGGCACCACCATCAAGCTCTCTTACAATACCAGCGACTACCACAAGAAGATGGCCATCTTCGTGGCTTCCGAGTGGAAGACCAAGCTGGGCCTGAATACCGCCATGGACAACACCGAGTTCAAGGTATTCCTGAAGAAACGCCATGACGGCGACTATCAGATCGCCCGCAACGGCTGGCTGGCCGACTACAACGACGCCACCACCTTCCTGGCGCTGGTGCAGTGCGGCAACACCCAGAACGACAACTTCAACTGCAACAAGAAGGCTGACGCGCTGATCCAGCAGGGCAACGAGACCACCGATGCGGCCAAGCGCACCGAGCTGTTGACCCAAGCCACCAAGCTGGTGATGGACGACTACCCGATGATCCCGGTGCTGCAGTACACCTTGCCGCGTCTGGTCAAGCCGTATGTCGGCGGTTACTCGCTGAAGAACACGGTTGACCGCTATCGCAGCAAGTACCTGTACATCATTCAGCACTAAGCGATTCCGCGCGGGAGGTTCCGCGTGACGAGGCCGGTTGTCCCGCAAGGGCAACCGGCCGATGATTGTGGTGTTCTCGCCCCGGGCGAGCGGCCGGCGTCCGCCTGCCGCCGAAGCGGGGCGAACGGGAGTTTCATGCGATGTGGTCTTACACTCTTCGCCGCGTGTTGGTGACGATACCAACCGTCTGGGCCGTTACGACGGTCTGTTACCTGTTGCTGCACTTGACCCCTGGCGGTCCGTTCGACGGCGAACGCAAGGTGTCGCCGGAAGTGCTGGCCAATCTGCAGGCCAAATACCATCTGGACCTGCCCTTGTGGAAGCAATATCTCTATTACCTGAACAGCCTGCTGCATGGCGATTTGGGCGCGTCGTTCCGCTACGCGGACTGGAGCGTCAATGATCTGGTGGCGCACGCGCTGCCGGTTTCCGCCGCCATCGGCGGCAGCGCCATCCTGATTTCGCTGGTGATCGGCGTGCTGCTCGGCACCATCGCCGCCTTGCGCCAGAACAGCCTCATCGACTATCTGGTGATGCTGGTCGGCAATATGGGCAGCGCCTTCCCGTCCTTCATCATCGGCCCGGTGCTGGTGCTGGTCTTCTCGATGCTGCTGCACTGGCTGCCGTCCGGCGGCTGGGATGATTTCGCCATTTCCTACATGGTGTTGCCGGTGGCCTTGCTGGTGTTCATCAACGTGGCCACCATCGGCCGCGTGATGCGCGGCAGCCTGATCGAGGTGATGAACAGCAACTTCATCCGCACCGCCCGCGCCAAGGGCCTGCCGCTGCGCACCATCGTGCTGCGCCACGCGCTGAAGCCGGCGCTGATGCCAGTGGTGACGCTGCTGGGGCCGCTGGCCATCTCGTCCATCACCTCCGCCGTGGTGACCGAGTCCATCTTCTCGCTGCCCGGCTTGGGCAAGCTGATCGTCAACGGCGCGTCCAACCGCGATTACACGCTGGTGTTGGGCCTGGTGGTGCTGGTGACGGTGATCACCGTGGTGTTCAACCTCCTCGTCGACCTGGCATACGCCCTGCTCGATCCGAAGATCCGCTACTGAGGGGGATTTCGCAATGATGAAAAGTAAACAAGCCGCGGTCGCCGCGGCGCTGGAAACCGGTCTGGCCGAGGCCGCGACCGAGGGCCGCAGCCCCTGGCGCGACGCCCGCATCCGTTTCTTCCGCAACAAGGCCGCCGTAGTGAGCCTGGTGATCCTGACCCTGATCACTTTGTCCTGTATCGTCGGCCCCTGGCTGCTGCCGCATGGCTACGCCGACACCGACTGGGATGCGATCAGCCTGGCGCCGACTTTCCAGAACCTGCACCTGTTCGGCACCGATGAACTGGGCCGCGACCTGCTGGTGCGCACCCTGATCGGCGGCCGCATCTCGCTGATGGTCGGCCTGCTGGCCACCATCGCCGCGGTGATCATCGGCGTGCTGTGGGGCGCCACCGCCGGTTTTCTCGGCGGCAAGGTAGACAATGTGATGATGCGCATCGTCGACATGATGTACGCCGTGCCCTACCTGTTGATCGCCATCCTGATGGTGACGCTCTTGGGCCGCGAGTTCTACCTGGTGGTGCTGACCATCACCATCCTGGGCTGGATGGACATGGCGCGCGTGGTGCGCGGCCAGACGCTGGCCATCCGCTCCAAGGAATACATCGAAGCCGCGCACGCCATCGGCGTGTCCACCCCCACCATCATTTTCCGCCATATCGTGCCCAACCTCTTGGGCATTGTGGTGATCTACACCACGGTGACGGTGCCGGGCGTGATCCTGACGGAATCCGTGCTGTCCTTCCTCGGCCTGGGCGTGCAGGAGCCGATGACCAGCTGGGGCGTGCTGATCGGCGACGGCACCAAGGCCATGGAAAGCCAGCCGTGGATGTTGCTGTTCCCGGCCGGCATGCTGTCCTTGACGCTTTACTGCGCCAACTATATCGGCGACGGCCTGCGCGACGCGCTGGACCCGAAAGACCGCTGACCCCAGGATAGATGAGGCAAGACATGAGCATTTTGAAAGTCAACAATCTCGGGGTGCAGTTCCAGACCAATGACGGCATGGTCAACGCGGTCAATGGCGTGAGCTTCGAGTTGAACAAGGGCCAGACCCTGGGCATCGTCGGCGAGTCCGGCTCCGGCAAGAGCCAGACCGTGCTGGCGATGATGGGCCTGTTGGCCAAGAACGGCCAAGCCAGCGGCGAGGCGCTGTTCCACGGCCAAAACATCCTGACCATGAGCGCGGCGCAGCTGAACAAGATCCGCGGCGACCGCATCTCGATGATCTTCCAGGACCCGATGACCTCGCTGAACCCGTATCTGACGGTGGAGCGGCAGATGACCGAGGTGCTGGAGCTGCACAAGGGCATGAGCCGGCGCGACGCCAAAAAACGCGCGATCGAGCTGTTGGACGCGGTGCGCATTCCCGAAGCGGCGCGCCGGGTGGACATGTACCCGCACGAATTCTCCGGCGGCATGCGCCAGCGCGTGATGATCGCCATGGCGCTGCTATGCGAGCCGGAAGTGCTGATCGCCGACGAGCCGACCACCGCGCTGGACGTGACGGTGCAGGCGCAGATCTTGACCTTGCTGAAAGACCTGCAGCGCGATTTCGGCACCTCCATCATCATGATCACCCACGATCTGGGCGTGGTGGCCGGCCTGTGCGAAAACGTGCTGGTGATGTACGGCGGCCGCGCGATGGAATACGGCCGCGCCGACGACATCTTCTATCATCCGACCCATCCCTACACCATCGGCCTGTTGGGCGCCTTGCCGCGCCTGGACCACGACGGCAGCGACCTGGTCAGCATCCCGGGCAATCCGCCGAATATGGCGCACATGCCCAAGGGCTGCCCGTTCAGCGAACGCTGCGTCCATGCCAGCCCCCGTTGCGCCGCCGAGCTGCCGCAACTGGCGGCCAGCACGCTCAATCCGAAGATTCTGCGCGCCTGTCACAAGCCGGCGGAAGAACTGGTACAAGCCGCCGCGGAGGTGACCCATGTCTGAGAACAAGCAAGTCATTCTGTCGGTGCGCAACGTCAAGGTGCACTTCCAGGTCAAGGGCGACGACGCCTGGCCGTGGAGCCCGAAGAAGACGCTGAAGGCCGTGGACGGCGTCAGCTTCGATCTGCGCGCCGGCGAGACGCTGGGCGTGGTCGGCGAGTCCGGCTGCGGCAAGTCCACGCTGTCCCGCGCCATTCTGAACCTGATCCCGGCCACCGACGGCGAGATCGTGTGGATGGGCAAGGACTTGCGCAAAGGCAGCCAGAAGGATTGGCTGAATGTGCGCAAGGATATCCAGATGATCTTCCAGGACCCGCTGGCGTCGCTGAACCCGCGCATGACCATCGCCCAGATCATCGGCGAGCCCTTGCGCGTGCACAAGCCTGAGCTGTCGGCGGAAGAAGTGATGAAGCGCGTCAAGGCGATGATGAAGCGCGTCGGCCTGCGCGAGCAGATGATCAACCGCTATCCGCACGAGTTCTCCGGCGGCCAGTGCCAGCGCATCGGCATCGCCCGCGCGCTGATCCTGGAGCCCAAGCTGATCATCTGCGACGAGCCGGTGTCGGCGCTGGACGTGTCGATCCAGGCGCAGATCATCAACCTGCTGAAGGAACTGCAGCGCGAGATGGGCCTGGCGCTGATCTTCATCGCCCACGATCTGGCGGTGGTCAAGCACATCTCGGACCGCATCCTGGTGATGTATCTGGGCCGCGAAATGGAGCTGGCCAACAAGCACGCGCTGTACGACGTGCCCTCGCACCCGTATACCCGCGCCTTGCTATCGGCCATCCCGATCCCGGACCCGCGGCTGGAAAAGACCAAGGTGATCCAGATCCTGCAAGGCGACTTGCCCAGCCCGATCAATCCGCCGTCCGGCTGCGTGTTCCGCACCCGCTGCCCGCAGGCGGAGACGCGTTGCGCGCAAGAAGTGCCCAAGCTGCGCCAGTTGAGCGAAGACACGCAGTCGTCCTGCCTGCTGGCTTGATCCACGCCGCCGGTAATTGGAGCCGGCGGCGTTTTTCTTTTCCGAAGTCCAGGATTGCGCTGATGGTTGATCCATGAGAGGGCTGTGATTGTCGCGCGTCCGGGCGAGCATGGCGGAGAATATCTGCTGACGCTGAAGCTGGATTGAATCGCTAGGCGCGATGGCGCATTGTTGGAAATCGCGCAGCAAAAACGCCCCCGGAGCCACATCTGGGGGCGTTTTCATATGATTTCTTTGAGTTTTTGATGGCCAATGGTTAAGCTTTCGACCTTTCCAATAATAATTATTTCGATCCGATGACAGGCCGCAGGCCTGGGCGGATCGCGCGGCGCGCATTGCCAAGGGGCTGGAAGGGCAGGGCGCGCCGTGTCGGACATTGAACCGCCGCCGGCAAACCGGCGGCTTGCCATTTTTCAGGGACGAAGAATGCCACATACGCAACAGGAATTTTCAGTTCGGCTGCAGTGGGGAGTGGAAGCGGCGAGGCAGTTGAGCCGGCAGGCGGACAGTTGCGTTGTCGTCGATGTGTTGTCCTTCAGTACCTGTGTCGATGTCGCCTGCGGCAACGGCGTGGTGGTGTTGCCGTATCGGGTCAAGGACGACAGCGCGCAGGACTTCGCCGCCAGCCGGCAGGCGCTGCTGGCCGGCAAGCGCAGCCGCACGCAACCGTCGCTGTCGCCGTCTTCGATGCAGCGGCTGGCCTTCGGCACCCGGCTGGTGTTGCCGTCGCCGAATGGCGCGGCCGTCAGCCTGGCCAGCGAGTCGACGCGCACCATCGCCGGCTGCCTGCGCAACGCCTCGGTGGTGGCCAACTATCTGAATGATCAGGACGGCTCGGTGCTGCTGATCGCGGCGGGCGAGCTGAATCCGGATGGCAGCCTGCGTTTCGCCTACGAAGATTTCATCGGCGCCGGCGCCATCATCCACAATCTGGCCGGCACCAAGTCGCCGGAGGCGCTGGCGGCGGAAGCGGCCTTTGTGCTGGCGCGCAACGATCTGGAGCGCCAGCTGAGCCAGGGCCTGTCGGCCTGCGAACTGGTCGAGCGCGGCTTTCCGGAGGACGTGACGCTGGCGGCGCAGCACGATGTCAGCCGCTGCGTGCCGCTGTTGCGCGACGGCGAATATCGTCCGGTCTGAGCTTCCCAGATATCATGATGGGGCCCATCCTGTTCGGGACGGGCTTCATCACCAGGAGATTTCCATGTTGCCAGCCAGAATGGTCACCACCGCTTTCGAACTGCCGGGCTACCGGATCACCGCCAACCTCGGCGTCGTGCGCGGCATCACCGTGCGTTCGCGCTCGGTCATCGGCAATTTTTTCGGCGGCTTGCAGTCGCTGTTTGGCGGCAACATCACCATCTATACCAGCCTGTGCGAGCAGGCGCGCTCGGAAACCTACGCGCTGATGTGCGACCACGCAGCGGCGCTGGGCGCCAACGCCGTGATCGGCATGCGCTACGACGCCACCGACGTGATGGCCGGCCTGACCGAGGTGCTGTGCTACGGCACGGCCGTGCGGGTGGAGCCGCTGTAAGCGCAGAGCCGGTACAGGCGCGCGGCCTGTTCATCGCAGAGATGGATGTCCTGGCCGGAAATGCCGCGCAGCCATAGCAGTTGCCAGCCGCCGGCCGCTGCCGGCAGCAGGCCGCCGAAGCGAAAGCCGGCCTTGCGCAGCTGCGCCCGCAAGGCCAGCGTTTCCGCGCTGGCCGGCAATTTCAGATAGATCAGCTGCCCGCTGGGCAGATTGGCGATTTCCGCCAGCCGCGCGGGCGTCGGCTGTTGCGCGGTCACCTCCAGCCGCTGGCCGCAACGGGTCAGCGCTAGGCCGGGCAGGCCGGCACCGACTGGCGCGCTCCCGCTTTCTCCCAAAGCCTGGCGCAGCGGCGCCAGCCATGTTCCCCACTCTTCCGGCCACGGCAGCTTCGGCAGCGGCCTCGCCTGCAGCGGCAGGCAGCCCAACAGGATGCTCTCCGGCGCCGGACCGGCAAAAGGCGTGTCGATGTAGTCCGGCAGCAGCGCGATATTGTGAAAGCCCAGCGCCTGCGCGACGTACTGGCTGCGCGGATGCGAGCATACCTGCTTGATCGTCAGCAGCGCGACGCCGAGATCGGCGGCTGCGGCGCGCAGGTGGCGGCCCAGCAGGCTGGCGATGCCCTGGCCGCGCGCATCCGGGTCCACCACGTTCATCGCCAGTTCGGCCTGGCCCGGATAGGCCGGGTTCAGCCACAGCGCGGCGTGGCCGACCAGCTTGTCGCCTTGCATTGCCACCGCCGAGCGCCACTGGCCGCTGGCGTTGCGTTGCTGGATCTGGCTGGGCAGATAGACATCGGCGTAGAAATAGCGGTCGTCGTAGATGGCGCGGAACAGCGCGCTGATGCCGGCGGCGTCGGATGGCTGGTAGTCGCGGACCCAGGCGGTTTCAGGATGGCGGACGCTCATGGCTACGCCTCCGCCAGTTGATAATCGCGGCGGTCCACCACGCGCAGCAGCTTGCCGGAGCGCGGATGGGTGCGCATCGCCTCCGGGGTGGTCTGCCGCAGCGCCAGGCTGAGCTGATCTTTTCCGCATTGCTCGGCGATGGCAGGCTGGCTGGCCAGCAGGGCCTGGCGCAGCCGCGGCAAATCCAATGGCGCGCGCGCCGCCAGCAACAATTCCAGACAGTTTCGCCCGTCCCGGCGCGAGATTTCCAGCTGCCATCCCAGCAAATCGTGCAGCTCGCCCAGCGAACGGCCCAGTTCGTCCGGGAATAGCGACAGCGTGCCGACGCGGATGCGGTGGCCGTTGCCGGCGCGGCCCAGCAGCGCGAATTTGCGCTGCGGACCGGGCGGCTCGCGCCAGCAGGCCAGATCGCCGCTGGGGTAGCGGATCACCGGCATCAGCCGGCGCTGCAGATTGGTCACCAGCAGCAGGCCGCGGCGGCCGGGCTCGTCTATCACTTCTCCGCTGTCTTCGTCGATGATTTCGATGATGCTGTCGGCGTCGAACACCCGGTGTTCGCCATGGGCGCAGTCCGGGTCGGCGTAGCCGATCAGGCCGGCGTCGACGCTGGCGCAGCCTATCGAACCGATGCGGGCCTGCGGGAATATCTGCTTCAGCAGAGCGATCTGCTCGCCGAATAGGCTCTCGCCGGCATACAGCACCGTCTCGATGGCGGGCAGCGTCAGCGAGAGCTGTTCCAGATGATGGACGAGGCGCAGCAGCTGGGCCGGCACGCCGGCCAGCACATTGATGCGATGGCGGCGGATGGCGTCGATGAGCGCGTCGTGATCGACATTGCAGCTAAACGGGTATTCCAGCACCGGCACCGGCGAATGCGACAGCGCGCCATGGGTGAACAGCAGGCTGGTGTAGAGGTCGCCGGCGAAGAACAGATTGGCGACGCGGTCGCCTGGCCGCAGCTGGCGCGCCAGCCCGGCGCCGAAGGCGCGGACGAAAGCCTGCCATTCGTCGCGGCTGAATACGGACAATTTGCCGTCGCCGGTGGAGCCACCGGTCTTGAAGACATGGCCATCGAGGGGGGCGGCTGTCAGGGCCGGCCAGCGCGATAAATCCTGGGAGTTTTGCCAAAAGGCGGCGGGATCGACCGGGGGCAGGTCGGCCAAGCGCCAGCCTTGGGCGGGCAGGCCGTGGTACAGCGTGTTGTAGTGCGGCGAATGGGTGCGGGCGTGTTCGACCAGCGAGATCAGTTTCGGATTCATGATTATGTGTGTACATGCCGGCGGCAGGGCGCCGGCCGGGTTTCAGCGTCTAAGGTCCAGTACCAGCGGGGTTTTGCCGCTGTGCGAATGGCGGCGGAATTCGCCGGCTGGCGTGGCGATGATGTCCAGCTGGAGCAGCCCGCCGCTGACCACCTCTTGCAGCATGGGGTCTTGCAGCAGGCGTTCGCGTAGGGTCCGCGGATCGCCGTCGGCCAGCAGCTGGATGCGGTCGCCGCCGTTGTCGGCGTGGTCTACCAGCCATTGCAGCGGCAGGCCTATCTGCTCGCTCAGCGCCGCCGGGTTGATGAAGATGGTGCCCGCCCGCAGCAACGCGCCGTGGCGGCCGGCCAGGCGGAAGCGCGGCGCGGCCAGGCCGCAGGGGCAGGGACCGGGCAGCCATTGGCCGAGGTCGCCCAGGTCGTAGCGCTCCACGCGCTGCGCCTCGCGTTCGCGGGAGGTGAACACCAGGCGGCCGATTGCGCCGGGCGCGGCCGCCTGGTCGCTGTCGGTTTCCAGTATCTCCAGCCACTGGGCAGCCGCCAGCAGGTGGAATTCGCCGTCGCCGCCGTGCGCGCAGGCGTGGCCCAGCGGCCCGGCGTCGACCGAGCCATACATCGCCGAGCATATCCGCTCCACGCCGAAGCTGCCGATATAGGCGCGCTGGCCGTCGCTGATGTGCTCGCCGCCGCAAAACACTTTGCGCACGCCGCCGTAACGACGCAGCACTGCGCTTTCGCATTCGAACAGCCTATGCACGGTGCCGGGCATGCCGATCAGGGAGTTGATCTTCTGTTCGACGATGAAGTGGGCGATTTCGCTGAAGTCGTCGTCGGACGGGCCACCCATCGGATACTGGGGCACGCCCAGATAGTCCAATATCGTGAAGAAGCTCAGCATGCCGCCATACATCTTGCCGCCATACAGCAGGTTCATCGCGCGGTCGGTGGCCGGGTCCAGCCCGGCCGCCAGCATGCCGTCGGCCGCCGCGCGCATATGGTGGTGGTAGTCGCGGTAGCTGACGCCGGCCAGCTTGGGCGCGCCGCTGCTGCCGCCGCTACGGAAGAATAGCTGGGCCTTGTCGTTGGGCGGCTGGTTCTGGAAGTCGGTCTTGTTCATCACCGGCAGCTGGGGCAGGCCTTCCGGCTCGACCGGCAGGGCGTCCAGATGGGCGTGGCCGGGCAGCGCGGCGGCGTCCAGACTGACCGACACCCGGCGCGACAGCCGCTGCAGCGCATAGACGCCGTCGTGCGGCTCGCCGTGGTAGCCGTCGTGCATGCGGCCGGCCGGGGCAACGCGGCTGACGCCGGCCGCCAGCAGCATGCGGCTCAGCTCCGGCAAGCGCGCGGGCGGCGCGATCAGGCCGCAGCTTTGCAGATGGGTGCGCCAGGGGCGCAGGATGCGGGCGAGCGCGGCGCGCGGAGCCGGTCTGAGCTCTACGCTGCGGAACAGCGGCGACGGCGCCAGTTCCTGATCCATACTCCAGGCCAGTCGCCAGCCTTCGCCTGTCAGCAATTGCCCCTGGCTATCGGCAAAGGCCTGGTCCAGGCGGTGAAAAGCCATGCGGGTGCTGATCTCGGCGGCTTCCTGCAAGTCCGGCGTCAAAGCCGGCCACAATGGCGCGCGCCGCTGCAGCGCGGCGGAGAGCCGGCTCGCCATGCCGCGGATCACGGCCGGATCGTCGCTGTCCACCAGCAGCGCTTGCGGGCTGGAGCAAGCTTGCTGGTCGTAGCGGCAGACATCGTCGGCCAGCGCGTCCAGCTGCTCGTCGCTGGCGGCGGCGGGATCGAGATAGGCGAAACTGATGCGGTGCCCCCAGTCTATCCAGCGGCAGCCGGGCGGCAGCTGGGCGCGGATGGCCGACAGCGCGGCGTCGCCGCCCCAGGCCGATACGCCGTCCGCATCGGCCAGCAGCTGCGAGAGCTCGGTGTTCGCTGCCGGCAGCACGGCGATATGATCGGCCAAGCGACCGCTGGCGTCGTGATGCAGCAGCTCGGCCAGCAAGCGCGCGCTGAGCCCATGATCGCTGCTGCTGGGGCGCAGCCAGTTGACATTGCCGGCCAGCAAGCCTTCCAGCGCCGCCAGGAAGGGCAGCAGCGCGGCGTTGGCGGGCGTGACGTGCAGCACCAGGCCCAGCGGCCGCCAGGCTTCGAAGCGGGGCTCGCGGTAGTCGCGGCGGCGCAGGGAAAATGGCCGCTCGCCGAGTTCCCGCTCCCGTTTGCTTTGCAGCGCCTCGCGGCGGCAAAGGGCGGCCAGTTGCATGCGGGAGGCCGCATCCAGCAAGGGGTGGTGCTCGGCCGCGATGAGGGCTTGCGCGAAGCGTTCGGCGCAGGACAGCACCGTCTCCACGTCCAGCGGCGCGGCCAGGGTATCGGCAAGGCGGGGGCGCAGCGCGTCGAGCGCGGCATCGAGCGCCAGGTCGCTGCGCAATTCTCCATGGATCAGATACATATCAGGACTCCTTGATCAGTTCAGACGCCGCCATGGCGCAGCTGCGGCTCTTGCTGGTGCCGGCGCGGCCCAAGAGTTCGAACCAGTCGGTGGCCAGGCCGCAGCCGCAGCGCTCGGCCGGCTGCAGCACGGCCAGATCGCTCAGCAACATGCTGTGCGCCGGGCTGGAGGTGATGTAGGGCGAAGCCAGGTGCAGGAAGCCCGGCTGGCCGTAAGGCAGGCGGGCCAGGGTGGCGGTGTCGCGGATCCAGGCGCGCGCCCAGCTGGGAACGTGCAGGCGGTGGCGCGGACATTCGTTATAAGGCACCGGGTGCTCGACCGAGCCGTAGCCGTCGCGGCAGCGTTCGTCGGGCAGGCCCAGTTGCTCGCCCAGCCGGCGGTACAGTTCGGTCTTCGGTATCGCCTGGTCGGCATGGGTTTTCCAGCCGCCGCCGAGCAGAACCAGCGATTCCGGATGCAGGTCCAGCGGCGGCAGACCCATGTCGCGCATCCGCTGCAAGGTGAACCACAGGAAGGCGGGAAAGCCGAGGATGCGCACCGGCAGGCCTTCCTCGGCGAATTCCTGCAGCGCGCGTATGGTGCCGAAAGGGTCGAACTCGTTGCTCTTGCCGTTGTGGCGCAGCGCGTAGACGGCGCGGTTGATCGGCGCGTATTTGCACAGGAACTGGTCGGTGTAGGCGGTGCCCAGGGTGATGGCGCCGGCCGGCTCGTAGCTGAGCAGCAGGTAGTTGCACGGTTGCTCCGGCGTATTCCAGCCGTAGTGGTCGAAGATGCGGTCCACCATGCGCTGGGCGGCGCGGATGCTGCGTTCGTCGTAGCGCATGCGGCTCTTCTGGCCGGTGGTGCCGGACGATGTCAGCTCCAGCGCGTTCTCGCCGGTTTTGCTCAGCAGCAGCCGGCGTTTGAAGTAATTGGCGAAGATGGGCGGCAATTCGGACCAGTCGGTCAGGCTGGCCAGCCGCTGCGGCGTGAAGCCGTTTTGTTCCAGCCAGCGGCGGTAGCCGGGGCTGTGTTCGCAGTGGTAGTCGACCAGTTCGCGCATCGCGGCGTCGAACAGACGGTCGCATTCGGCGTCGGCGCGGTAAGGCTGTTCCAGCGCGCACAAGGCCTCGACATGGGGGAGTGTGATCATGACGGTTCCCGTGATGAAGAAATCGGAAGTCAGGCGGAGACGGGCTCGAGCTGCGGGCGGCGCAGCAGCAGCCACAAGGGCGGCAAGGCCAGCAACGAGGCCAAGCTGACGCCGGCGGCGAAGCGGGCCGGGCTGTCGCCGGCGTCCAGCAGAGCCAGCATGGCGCTGCCGCCGCCCAGCATGGCGGTGGACAACATGCCCAGCATCGCGGCGACGCTGCCCTTGGCGTTGTCGCTGCAATACAGCGTCAGCCGATACAGGGTGGCGTTGCCCAGCCCCAGGCCGAAGGCGTAGACGCTCAAGCAGGCGACCAAGGCCGGCAGCGAGGGCGACAGCGGGGCGGCGAGTCCGGTCAGCAGCAGGCCGCCGGCCATCGGCCACAGCGCCAGCCGCAGCAGGCTGGACAATTCCATCCGCCCGGCCATCCGGTTCAAGAGCAGATTGCCGCCTATCATCGCGGCGAACACCGGCAGCTGCCACAGGCCGTATTGCAGGCTGCTGTAGCCCAGCTGGCGGATCAGCAGCAGCGGCGACAGGCCGATCCAGGCGATCAGCGGCAGGGTCAAGATGCCCAGCGCCAGACTGCCGCAGACGAAGTCGCGGTGTTTGAGCAGCGCCAGGTAATTGGCCAGCGCCACGCCCAGGCGCAGCGGCACCGGCTGCTGCGCCGGACCATCGCGCCGCGGCGCGCCCAGCGTTTCCGGCATCCAGCGCCACAGGCCCAGCGACACCAGCACGGTAGCGGCGCCCAGCGCGGCGAACAGCTGGCGCCAGGACAGAACTTCCAGCAGTAGGCTGCCCAGCAAAGGGCCGGCCAGCGGCGACAGCAAGGCGATATTGGCCAGCAAGGCCATCAGCCGCACCGCGTCGCGTTCGCTGAAGATCTCCTGCAGCGTGGGATAGCTGACCACCACGATGAAGCCCAGCGCCACGCCCTGGACGAAGCGCAGCAGATTGAAGCAGACGATGTGCTGGCTGCCGGCGGCGGCGAGGCAGGAGAGGGCGAAGATCAGCGTGCCAGCCAGCAGCGTCGGGCGGCGGCCGAAGCGGTCGGACAGAGGGCCGATCAGCCACTGGAAGGCGATGCCGCCCAGCAGGAAGGCGTTTAGCGCGGTGGGGACGTTGTGGCTGGCGGCGGAGAGATCGCGTGTGACCTGCAGCATGGCGGGCATCACCATATCGCTGGCCAGATAGGTCAATAGCTCAAAGGCGGTAAGCAGCAGGCAGAATAGCAAGGCCTGGCGGCGGGAAAGGAACAGCAGCGGACGGAATGATTCTTCGGACATGGTTGTTGCGGTTTCTGCATCGATGACATTAGGATTGCTTGGCCACGGCGGGATCGACGCGGCGGGGCAAAGATATGCCATATGAACAGATAAAAACCTGTCCTTAAGTATTGAACTTATTTATTTGTTCTATTGTTTGTCACATTTACGAAAGATAAGGTCGAAAGACGAAAATTTATTGAAACATTTTTGTGGTTTTAACCACATGTTTGATGCAATTGCGTTATCGAATAGGGCCGCCATGCGCGGAAATTCTTGAGTTGTCTTTCCATCTTTCTTCTCGAATAGCGATGAAAAAACGAATCTTTGTCGGTCTCAGCCTGTGCGCCTTGCTGGCTGCCGGCGTGTCCTATCGTGCCCTGGCCGACAGCGACGCGCTGTGGCGCATCGTCGGCGAGCAGTGCGTGCAGGACATGCAGGCCAGGGGCGCCCCCGAGCCTTGCGCCGAGGTCAAGCTGCAACAAGGCGTGGCGGTGCTGAAGGACCGCAATGGCGCGCTGCAGTACCTGTTGATTCCCACAGACCGGGTCAGCGGCATCGAAAGCCCGCGGCTGCTGCAGAACGACGCGCCGGCCTATTGGCGCGAGGCCTGGCAGGCGCGCCGTTTCATGGATGCCAAGCGCGGCGAGCCGCTGCCGCGGCAGGCGGTGTCCCTGACGATCAATTCGCAGTACGGCCGCAGCCAGAACCAGTTGCACATCCACATCTCCTGCGTCGCTCCCAAGGTGAGGCAGCAGGTGGATGATCTGGATGACAGCCTGAATACCGGCTGGCGACAGCTGCCTGTGGAGCTGGAGGGCCATTCATACTGGGCGCGACGCGTCGATGCCGACGCCAATGGCGATCCTGCGGCCGATCCGTTCCGCCTGCTGGCCGACGGCCTGCCCGGCGCGCGCGACGAAATGGGGCGCTACGGTCTGGCCTTGCTGCCGGCGGACTTCTCGGATGGTCCGGGCTTTGTGCTGCTGGCGACGCGCGCCGATGCGCTGGCGGTCAATCGGGCTTCGGCGGAGGAGCTGCAGGATCACGATTGCAAGATTTTGCAGCCATGACTCCAAGCAAGGCCTGCCCCTTGCTGCTGCAAAGCGGCAAGTTGCTATGGTTCCGCCACCCGCAGGCGGGCTGCCAGCTGGTCAAGGGCACGATAGAGTCGGGCGAGACGCCATCACAGGCGGCCTTGCGCGAATTGCGGGAAGAGGCGGGCATTGTTCATGCCCGCGTTGTGAAGGATTTGGGCGAGTGGGAAGCTGGCTATCAGGGGCAGCGTTGGTCATTCCAGCTGTGCGAAGTTGATGTGCGTCTGCCGGATAGCTGGACTCATTTTTGCGCGGATGACGGCGGCCAGCTGTTCGACTTCTTCTGGCGACCGTTACTATCCGCCGCGCCGGATGATAGCCACCCGCTGTATCATCGCGCCCTGGCCGAGGCGCGGCGCAGGCTGGCGGAGGGGCTGCCGGCGGCGTCTGGCAATGAGGAGCGGATATGAAACAGAGTTTGGCGTTGGTGACGCTGGTGGTGGCCGATTACGACGAGGCGATCGCGTTCTATGTGGGCAAGCTGGGTTTCGAGCTGACCGAGGACAGCTACCAGCCGGAGCAGGACAAACGCTGGGTGGTGGTGACCCCGCCCGGTTCGGCGGCCAGCCTGTTGCTGGCCAAGGCCAGCGACGACGCGCAGCGCGCCGCCATCGGCAATCAGGCCGGCGGCCGGGTGTGGCTGTTCCTGAATACCGACGATTTCTGGCGCGATTACGAACGCTACCGCGCGGCTGGCGTGGAGTTCACCCGCGAGCCTATGGTGCAGGATTACGGCACGGTGGCCGTGTTCCGTGATTTGTACGGCAATCAGTGGGATTTGATTCAGCGTAAGGGGTGAATTCTGCTTTGTGAGTCTCGAGCGATGAGTCCGCTGCGCGGACGATGATTTTGATTGCCGGGGCTGCCCGGCGGGCAGGGAGAGGATATTTGTTTGGCCAAATATCCCCTCCACCCCTAAAGGCCACCCTCAAGCCTGGCCTGCGGCTGCCCGACGGGACCCGTCAGGCCCGGGGCGCGACTGAACTCGCCCCGCGCTAACGTCGCGGGGCTCAAACAGGCAGCCGCTTAAAACCCCGGGCCTGCCACCCGTCGGCAGGCTTGAAGGGAGTGGGGCGCATCGGATACGCGGTCTCTCGCTGCTTCAGCCTAAAAACGGCGCCAAACATCGTGGACAGGTATTGGGCGTTTTATTTCTTGGCCTTCGCCAGATCCGTCAGCACTCTGGATGCGGCGAACAGGCCGAAGCTGGCCGTCACCACCATGCCGGCGCCGAAGCCGGCGCAGGACAGGCCCTGCGGTCCGCGCGCCTCGCCGGCGTCGCAAGCCTGGGCTTGCGGATAGACCAGCTGCTCGGTGGAGTAGACGCAGGGCACGCCCATTTTCTTGCCGTCGCGGGCAAAGCCGTGGTGGCGGCGCAGGTTGTAGCGCAGCTTCGATAGCAGCGGGTCTTGCGTCACCTCGGACAGGTCCGCCAGCTGGATCTTGCTCGGGTCCATCTGTCCGCCGGCGCCGCCGGACACGATGAAGCGCTGGCGTTTGCGCGCGCACCAGGCGGCCATGGCCGTCTTCACTTTCAGGCTGTCGATGCAGTCGACGATGTAGTCGTAGCCGCGGCCCAGCAGCTCGTCCATATTCTCTTCGGTGACGAAGTCTTCGATCTCCACCACCTCGCAGGCCGGGTTGATGGCTTTGATCCGTTCGGCCAGGGCCGTGACTTTGGCCATGCCGTACAGCGGGTCCAGCGCCGGCAGCTGGCGGTTGGTGTTCGATTCCGCCACATTGTCCAGGTCGATCAGCGTCAGTTTGCCGATGGCGCTGCGCGCCAGCGCCTCGACGGCCCAGGAGCCGACGCCGCCGACGCCCACCACGCAGACATGGGCGCGGCGGAAGCGCGCCAGCGCGTCTTCGCCGTAGAGGCGGGCAATGCCGCCAAAGCGGCGGTCGAGATCGGCAGAGTGGTCCATCGGGTATTACCTGGCTTGCGAAAAAACGGCCAAGGATAACCAAGCCGCCGTCGCAGTGCCAGTTCGCGTGCGGTTTTGCCGCCGCGCTGTGGCGTTTCTGGCTGGCATGAAGATTTTTTTACAATCCAACTGCTTGATTGATTGGAACCTTTTTCGATCGGCCGTATCTTGTCTATTACGTGCTCGGCTTTTCCGGGCATGTGTTGCGGGACCGGCAAGAATGGCTTGCGGCGATTCCTCTGCCGGCCAACTCTCAGTACTAGGGAGATTCCGATGAAGCAGCAAAGATTCGATATCGATTTGGACAAGCATTACAACGCCACGGTGGTGATTGCCTGCGAGGAGTGCGGGCGTGAAACCCGGATGCACCTGAAGTCCCTGCTACCCGACCATGCCTTGCGCTGCCGCTGCGGCGCCGACATCAGCATGGGCGCTCCCGAAATCCAGAAAGCTGAACGCCAGGCTGACGCCATTCGACAATCGTACCGCATTCACTAGGCAAGATTTGATCACAATCCGTTGACTCCCGCGCCGGCCTTGGGCCGGCTCCAACAGGTTCCTTGCCTGTGGCGCGCAAGCGCAACCGAATACGGCGGCCCCAGAGGCCGCCGTCGGCTTTTATCTCGCCAGCTGCGCGTCGTAGTCGAGGAAGCCGTCCTCCACCGCGGGGATGATGTCCACGAATTCGAAGTACGGTTCGGTCATCAGCGGGCTGTCGCGCAGCGCGTCGATCAGAAAGTAGAACTCCTTGACCGATGCGGCTTCGAACATGGCGACGTCGCTGCAGCGCGCGGTAAAGGCCTCCGCGTCGAACCAGCGCATTTTGACGCCGGGGTAGCGCGCATAAATCGGCTTCAGCGTTTCCTGCTCGAAGCGGCGGCGTTCCGGCCGGCTCAGCCGCAGCCAGTTGGGGTGGGCGCGCATCAACGCGAAGAAAGTCATGGGTTGCGACATGGTGGTTCTCCATAGCGGGATAGGGAAGGGCGGGCCGGCTCCGCTTGTCATAATGTAAGCTGGCTTGCGATGGGCGAAAACTCGTGTTTAGCTAGCTTGATGCACGACATCCCGCAACCGCGCAAAGCGCCGCGCCAGAACCGTTCCTGCCATGCCGTGGCCGCCATTCTGGAGGCGGCGGCTCGCATTCTGGCGAGCGACGGCTATGCCGCGTTCAACACCAACCGCGTGGCGGAGCTGGCCGGCGTCGGCATCGGCTCGCTGTACCAGTACTTTCCCAACAAGCAGGCGCTGGTGGCGGCGCTGCATCGCCGCCATGGCGAAGAGACGCTGGCCGCGCTGGATGCCGCCTTGGCGGCCAGCGACGGCCGTCCGCCGCGCGAGCAACTGGCGGCCATGGTGGCCGCGGCGCTGGACCTGCATCGGCGAGAGCTTGGCCTGCACCGGGTGCTGGAGCGCGAATGGCCGGCGTTCGACGAGCCGCCCGCCAGCAATCCGCAGGACGCGGCGTTATCGCAGCGCGTGGCCGCCTGGCTGCAGGCGTGCGGCCTGGAGGCCGGCCGCGCCGAAGTGCTGCTGCGCATGGCCGACAGCCTGGTCCATGGCCTGCTGCTGGATGCCGGTACGCCGCCGGCCGGCCTGGAACAATTGATTACCGACGCGTTGGCCGGCTTTCTGGGCCTGCCGGCGCAGCCACACCCTTGAGGAGAAGCGACACATGCAGTGGATAGACCTTCGCAGCGATACCGTGACCCAGCCGACGCCGGCCATGCGCCAGGCGATGTTCGACGCGCCGGTGGGCGACGACGTTTATGGCGACGACCCCACCGTGCTGAAGCTGGAGGCGTTGGCCGCCGACATGCTGGGCAAAGAGGCCGCGCTGTTTGTGCCTAGCGGCACCTTCGGCAACCAGCTGGCGTTGTACACCCATTGCCGTCGCGGCGACGAGGTGATCGCCGAGGACAATAGCCACCTGGTCTGGCATGAGGCCGGCGCGGCGGCGGTGATCGCCGGCGCCCATATGCGCACCATAGAGGGCGAGGGCGGCGTGATGGCGGTGGAGGCGATAGAGCGCCGCATCCGCGTCGGCGACGACATCCACGAGCCGCGCACTGGCCTGATCTGTCTGGAAAACGCCCACAGCAACGGCCGCGTGATGCCGCTGTCGGCGATGGCCGACACCGCCGCGCTGGCGCGCGCATACGGCGTGCCGGTGCACCTGGACGGCGCGCGCTTGTTCAATGCCGCGGCGCATCTGGGCTGCGAGGCGAGCGAAATCGCCCGCCATGTGGATAGCGTGATGTTCTGCCTGTCCAAGGGCCTGGCCGCGCCGGTCGGCTCGATCCTGGCCGGCCGCGCCGACTTCATCGCCCAGGCGCGCCGCAAGCGCAAGCTGCTGGGCGGCGGCCTGCGCCAGGCCGGCGTGATCGCCGCGCCCGGCATCCTGGCCTTGACCGAGATGGCGGCCCGGCTGGATGAGGACCACCAGAACGCCCGCTATTTGGCCGAAGGCTTGGCCAAGCTGCCGTGCATCGATCTGGACCCGGCCGACGTCCATATCAATCTGGTGTGGTTCCGCTTCAATGCCGAAATCGATGCCAGCGAACTGATGTCGGCGCTGAAGCAGGCCGGCTTCCTGGCCAATCCGCCGCACCAGGGCGCGATGCGGCTGGCCACTCACTGGCAGGTCAGCCGAGCCGATATCGACCGCCTGCTGGAGGTGATGCAGCGCGTGCTCAGCGACTGAACGGCGCCGCAGCGGCTATAACCATGAGGTGGAAACCCATGGGAGCATGGCCGCATGCGCTTGATTGCCGTTGCGCTGCTGGCGGCGCTGAGCCACTTGGGGCCGGCCGCCGCTGCCGGCCTGGACCAGGTGCGCATCTACACCGACGACGATCCGCCGTATGTGATGGTCAGCCCGGACGGGCAAGTGATGGGCGGCACCACGGTGGAGAAGGTGACGCGAGTGATGCGCAAGGTCGGGGTGCCGCCCAGCGCCCTGCAGGCCGCGCCGTGGGCGCGCGCCTACCAGGAGGCCAAGAGTCATCCGTATGCGATGGTGTTCCCGATCGCCAAGACGCGCGAGCGCATGCAGTTCCTGGATTTCACCTTCAAGATTCTCGATACCGATGTCTATTTCTATCGCCTGGCCGCGCGCGGCGACATACAAGTGCATGCCTTCGACGATGCCCGCAAGTACAGCGTCTGCGTGGTGCTGAATGATTACCGGCATGAGTATCTGGAGAACGAGGGTTTTCTGCGGCTGGAGGTGTCGTCGGACTCCACGCTCAACGCCAAGAAGTTCGTCAACGGCCGCTGCGACCTGCTGCCGTCCACCGAGACCGGCCTGGCCAGCAAGCTGAAAGCCTTGGGCCTGCAGCGCGAGCTGGTGGTGCGCGGTATCAAGCTGGACAAGCTGGACAGCGCGCTGTACGCCGCCTTCAACAAGGACACCCCGCCCGAGGTCATCGCCCGGTTCAAGGCGGCCGCGGCCGAGCGGCCGTGAACCCAGGAGCATCATCATGCTGCGACTGATAGGCTTGTTGTGTTGCCTGCTGTGCATGCCGGCTTGGGCGGACAAACTCGTGGAGCTGTCGCCGCGGCCCGGCGTCACCTTGCGTTTCCTGTTGCTGGAGCCGCCGGGGCCGGCGCGCGCCAATCTGCTTCTGTTCATGGGGGGCGAGGGGCAGCTCAAACTGTCGGCGGCGGGCGAGCTGGGCGCGGGTCGGGGCAACTTTCTGGTCCGCACCCGCCAGGCTTGGGCGGACATGGGTTTTAGGGTGGCGGTCGTCGATGCGCCGTCCGACATGCCGCACGGTTTGCTGGGGGATTTCCGCGAAAGCCAGGAGCACGCGACGGACATCGCCGCCGTGGTCGATTACCTGCGCCAGGGCGCGGCCTTGCCGGTTTGGCTGGCCGGCACCAGCCGCGGCACCACCTCGGCCGCATCGGTCGCGCTGCTGCGGCCGGATAAGGCGGACGGCCTGCTGCTGACCTCCAGCATCAATGCCGGCCGCGGCAACCTGTCCCATCTGCCGCTGGAGCGGCTGAGCATCCCGGTGCTGATGATCCAGCATCGCCGCGACGACTGCCGCGCCAGCCATGCCTACAACCTGGGGCCGGTGATAGACCGGCTGCGCGCCGACGCGCCCAGGGAGCTGATGCTGCTGGACGGCGGCAAGAACGAGGGCGACCCGTGCGAGCCGTGGGCCTGGCACGGCTACAACGGCATCGAGCACCGGGTGCTGGGCTTGGCCGGCGCTTGGATGCTGGCGCATGGCAGGCCCTGATTTGGCAGCCCCGTCCGCAGATGCTACCCTCGCCGCCATTCACAGATTCTAGATACCCATCGCCATGAACCCGTCCCACGACCCCCACGCCTGGCTGGAAAGCCTGGACTCCGACCGCGCCGCCGCTTGGGTGGCCGAGCAGAACGCCCGCACCGCCAGCGTGCTGGACGCCGACCCGCGCTTTGCCGGCCTCAAGGCCGACATCCTGGCCCACCTGCGCGACACGCGGCAGATTCCGTATTTTTCCGAGCATGCCGGCTGGCTGTACAACTTTCATCAGGACGAGGCGCATCCGCGCGGCATTTACCGCCGCACCACGCTGGACGCCTACCGCGCCGGCAGCCAGGACTGGCAGACGGTGCTGGACATCGACGCGCTGGCCGACGCCGATGGCAAGGACTGGTATCTGGACGGGGTATCGCATTGCACGGTGATGCCGGAGCGGGCGCTGGTGCACCTGAGCGACGGCGGCGGCGACGCCACGGTGGCGCGCGAGTACGACATCGAGGCGCGGCGCTGGGTCGAGAACGGCTTCAGCTTTCCGGAAGGCAAGAACCATATCGCCTGGCGCGATCCGGACAGCGCCTTTGTCTGCCCTGGCTGGAAGGGCGCGCCCTTGACCCGCGCCGGCTATCCGCGCGAGGTGTGGCTGGTGGAGCGCGCAGAGGACGGCCAGCACGGCTGGACCCAGCTGTTCGCCGCTCCGGAGGACGCGATGATGACGGCGGCCTGGCGCTTCCTCGACAGCGACGGCAGCGCCGTCGATCTGATCGAGGCCTCGGACGGCTTCTACCGCAAGACGTACCACCTGCTGGACGGTGGCCTGGAAACCCACGCGCTGTCCTTGCCGGCCAAGGCCGAGATCGAGGCCTACATCGGCGGCGATTTCATCGTCAAACTGGCCGAAGACTGGACCTGGCGCGGCCAAACCTATCTTAGCGGCAGCCTGCTGGCGGTCGGCCTGGGGGACCTGTTCGGCGACGGCACGGCCCCGCAATTGCTGCAGGCGCCGCAGCCGCGGCTGGCGGTGGCAGCGGTGGAAACCACGCGCAGCCGCTTGCTGGTCAACCTGCTGGATAACGTGAAAAGCCGCATGCTGTGCTTCGCCAAGCAGGATGGCGTATGGCAGGCGCAAGCCCTGGATCTGCCCGCCGACGGCGTGATCGAGATCGCCGACCAGCCGTGGCAGAGCGACATCCTCTACTACAGCTACAGCGATTTCCTGACCCCCAGCGGCCTGTACCGGCTGGACGTGGCCAGCGGCGAGCACGAATGCCTGCGCAGCCAGCCGGCCGCCTTCGATCCCGCGCCCTATGTCGCCGAGCAGTGGCAAGCCACCGCGCCGGATGGGGAGCGGATTCCCTACTTCGTGGTGCGTCGCTGCGACGCGCCGTTCGACGGCACGACGCCTACGCTGCTGTACGGCTACGGCGGCTTCGAAGTGCCGATGCTGCCGTATTACATCGAAAACTTTGGCCCGCACTGGCTGGGCCAGGGCGGCGCTTTCGTGCTGGCCTGCATCCGCGGCGGCGGCGAGTTCGGCCCGCACTGGCACCAGGCGGCGCAAGGCAGCAAGCGCCAGGTCAGTTTTGACGACTTCATCGCGGTGGCGCAGGATTTGATAGACCGCCGCTTGACCTCGCCGGCCAAGCTGGCGATAGAAGGCGGCAGCAACGGCGGCCTGCTGGTGGGCGCGGCCATGGCGCAGCGGCCGGAGCTGTTCCAGGCCGTGGTGTGCGAAGTGCCCTTGCTGGACATGCTGCGCTACACCCAGCTCTTGGCCGGCGCCAGCTGGATAGATGAATACGGCGATCCGGACGACGCGGCGGAGCGCGAGGCGTTGGCCGCCTATTCGCCCTATCACAATCTGCGCGCCGACGCGCGCTACCCGCTGGCGCTGTTCACCACCAGCGGCAGCGACGACCGGGTCCACCCAGGCCACGCCCGCAAAATGGTGGCGCGGCTCCTGGAACTGGGCCACGACGCGCTGTTCTACGAGACCGATGGCGGCGGCCATGCCGGCAATGCCGGACAGGAAGACACCGCCACCGAGCTGGCGCGGGTGCTGGTGTATCTGTATCAGCGGCTGATGTAGGGCGGACGAACGGAGACGCCCTGCGGAGCAGGGCAAGAGCGGACAAACGCAAGGTTTCACGTTATTGTCATGCATTGCGCCGGCTCATGGCTGGCGCAGGCCATGAGAAAAAGAGGAAAACCATGCGTTTGAAGACATTGCTGCCGCTCGTTCTGGCCTTGAGCCTGCAGGCGGCCTGGGCCGGATCGGCCAATGAACTGGATTATGGCGCCTATGGCATAGACCTGAAGGGTATTGATCGCTCGGTGCGCATCCAGGACAACATCTCGCTGTACGCCAACGGCGCCTGGATGAAACGGGCCGAGATTCCGGCCGAGCGCTCGTCCACCGGCGTGGCCGAGTACCTGTACGACCTGAACCAGCAGCGCGTGCGGGACATCATCGAGCATGCCGACGCCGCCACGCCGGAAGGCCGCAAGGTAGCGGACCTGTATCGCAGCTTCATGGACGAGGCCGCCATCGCCAAGCGGGGGCTGAGCGCCTTGCGCCCCCAGCTGGACCAGATTGCCGGGCTGACCTCCGCGCAGCAGGCGGTGGCGTATATGGCCGGCTTGCAGACGCAACCGGTAGACACGCCGTTCCGTTTCTATGTGGGCCAGGACCCGAAGAACTCTTCGGTTTATCTGGCAGGGATGAACCAGTCCGGCCTGGGGATGGAGCGGGATTACTACCTCAGCAAATCGGCGGACTTCGCCAAGGTGCGCAAGGCGTATCAGCGTTACCTGGGCCAACTGCTGACCTTGGCTGGCGAAAAACATGCCGAGCCGCGTGCCAAGGCGGTCTACGCGCTGGAAGACAAGCTGGCGCGCATCCAGTGGAGCAATGTCGAGAACCGCGACATCCAGAAGACCTACAACAAGGTGGCCGTCGCCGACCTGCCCAAGACCCTGCCTGGTTATGACTGGCCCCGCCTATTGGCCGGCGCGCAGCTGTCCGCCGCCACGCATGTCAATCTGGACCAGCCGAGCTATCTGGCCAAGCTGCCCGGCTTGCTGGCCCATACGCCGCCGGCGGTGCTGCGCGACTACCTGACGCTGCGCACGCTGGACGTGTACTCGCCCTATCTGGACCAGCCATGGGTGGCCGCGCATTTCGACTTCTACGGCAAGGCGCTGGACGGCCGAGCCGCCGACCGGCCGCGCTGGAAGAAGGCGGTGTCCCTGGTCAACGATGGCCTGGGCGAGGCGGTGGGCAAGCTGTATGTCGCCAAATATTTCACGCCCGAGGCCAAGCGGCAGGCCGATGAGCTGGTGCACAACCTGCTGAAGGCCTACGACCAGAGCATAGACACGCTGGACTGGATGGAGCCGGCCACCAAGCAGGAAGCCCACGCCAAGCTGTCCAAGTACATGCTGAAGATAGGCTATCCGGACAAATGGCGAGATTACTCCGCGCTGGAGATCAAGGCCGACGACCTGACCGGCAACGTGGCGCGGATCAGCGCGTTCAACTACCTGCGCGACGCCAAGCGGCTGGGCCAGCCGGTGGACCGCAGCGAATGGGGCATGACGCCGCAGACGGTCAACGCCTACTACAACGCCGCCAATAACGAGATCGTATTCCCGGCGGCCATTTTGCAGTCGCCGTACTTCGATCCCCGCTTCGATCTGGCGGTCAACTACGGCAGCATCGGCGCCACCATCGGCCACGAGATCAGTCATGGTTTCGACGACCAGGGCCACCAGTTCGACGGCGACGGCAATATGCGCAATTGGTGGACGCCGGCCGACGAGAAGCACTTCAAGGAAGTGACGGCTCGATTGGTCAAACAGTACAGCGCTTTCGAGCCGGTGAAGGGCCACCACGTCAACGGCGAGCTGACGCTGGGCGAGAACATCGCCGACAACGCCGGCCTGGAAATCGCCTACAAGGCTTACAAGATCGCCCTGGGCGGCAAGGACGCGCCGGTGATCGACGGTTTGACTGGCGACCAGCGCTTCTTCATCGCTTTCGCCCAGTCCTGGCGCAGCAAGAGCCGAGACGCGGCCACGGTGCAGCAGCTGGTGTCCGACCCGCATACGCCGGATATCTGGCGGCCGATCGGCACGGTCAGCAATCTTGACCCGTTCTACCAGGCTTTCGGCGTGAAGCCCGGCGACAAGATGTACCTGCCGCCGGAGCAGCGTTTCCATCTGTGGTGGTGAATCGATGGGGCAATGAAAAACGGCAGCTCGCGCTGCCGTTTTTCCTGACTGGTCGCTAGGCTCAGAAGCTCAAGCCGGCGCCCAGATAGACGCCGTCGGCCAGCCGGCGGCTGCGGCTGTCGTCGTCGCGGCGGACGTCGAAGTAGCGGTAGCCGGCCTCCACGCTGAGCGGGCCGAACGCGTTCCAGCGCACGCCGGCGGCGTAGTCGTTGACGCGGTTGACGCTGCCGCTGGCGAAGCTGCTGGGCGCGTAATAGGCCTGGCCGAACAGCTTGATCTTGGGCGAGACATTGAAGCTGGCGCGGCCGCCGATCAGCGTGGCGGTGGCGGAGCCGCTGTCCGGCGACAGCGCCATCAGCTTGCCGCCGGCGGCTACCGTCAGCGGGCCGAGCGGCAGCGCGAATTCCAGGCCGGCGCCGCCGGCGCTGCCTTTGTGGTCGTCGCGCAGGTAATCCAGATTCAGGCCGATGCCGAAGCCGTCCGGCGTGCGCTGGAATTGCTGCGTGCCGTTGCCGAAACCGGCGATGTAATCGGCGGCGTGGGCGCCGCCGGCCAGGCCAGCCAAGGCCAGCGCGAGTGCGAAATGCTTCATGCGGTAATTCCTGTTAGGTTCAGACGCAAGAGATAGTGACCAATTTCTAAAAAACAAGTTCATTGAACGGCATGGCCACCGTTGCGGCTTACGGTCGCGCAATACAAAAAGCCCGGCAGAACCGGGCTTGGGGGCGGGACACTTGCAGAGGCTCGGATCAGCTGTTCAGCCGCTGCTCCAGCGACAGCACCATGGCCTTCAGCGCCGCCACTTCGGCCTCCAGCGCGGCCACGCGGCCAGTCAGGCCCACGTCTATCACTTCGCACGACGGCGCCGGCGCGGCTTGCGGCTCGCCGGACAGCAGATGGCACCAGCGCGCCTCGCGCTCGCCGGGCTGACGCTCCAGCTTCATCACCAGCGGCGGATACTTGTCAGCCAGCGCGTTCAGCGCGGTTTCCACTTCCTCCACGCCGGAGAAGGTGTACAGGCGGCCGGAGCGGGTGCGGATTTCTGCGGTGGTCTGCGCGCCGCGCAGCATCAACATGGCCAGCGCCGCCAGCTTGGCGCCTTCTATATTCCACTCGTAGTTGAGCCTGTGTTCGTACTTGGCCACCCGGCTGCCGGCCGGCATGCGCTCGGCCACCAGCCTCTTGGCGATCAGCGCATCCAGCGCCGCGCTGATGTCGGCCTCGGACAGCTGCATCACCGGTTCGCGGCTGGTCAGCTGGTTGCAGGCGCTGGACAGGCCGTTCAGCGTCATCGGGTAGGCGTCCGGCGTGAGGGCCTGCTTTTCCGCCAGCGCGCCCAGCACGCGCACTTCCGCCGGGTCTAGTTGATGCGTGTCCATATCTTCTCCATGGCAAGACGATACCGTGATGATGGCAGCAAATCGGCCGTTCGTCCCGCCATGCGCTCAATTCTGCTGCCGTTTTTCCAGCGCTTCCAGTTGGCGCAGGCGGCGGATCTCGCGGCGGCGGCCGTCGCGCTCCTCCTCATCTAGCGCGCGGTACAGCGACACCGCCATGCCTATCATGATCAGCATGAAGGGCAGCGCGCTGACGATCAGCACCGCCTGCAGCGCTTTCAGGCCGCCGCTTTGCAGCAGCACCAGCGCGATGGCGGCCAGCAGCACGCCCCAGATCAGCTTGAGGCGGTGGCTGGGATTCAGGCTGCCGCCGCTGGTGAACATGCCCAGCACGAAGGTGGCCGAATCGGCCGAGGTGATGAAGAAGATGATCACCAGCAGCATGGCCAGCAAGGACAGAATATGGCCGCCGGGCAGATGCTCGAACATCACGTACAAGGCGGTGGAGACGTCATGCTTCACCGCGCCGACCAGATCGACGCCGCCGAACAATTGCATGTCCAGCGCGGTGCCGCCGAAGGCGGAGAACCAGACAAAGCTGGCCAGCGCCGGCACCAGCAGCACGCCGACCATGAACTCGCGTATGGTGCGGCCGCGCGAAACGCGGGCGATGAACATGCCGACGAACGGCGCCCAGGTGACCCACCATGCCCAGTAGAACAGCGTCCAGTTGGCCATCCAGGTGCCCTGGCTGAACGGCGACATGCGCAGGCTGCTGCTGGTCAGATTGCCCAGGTAGTCGCCCAGCGTGGTGGTAAAGGTATCGAAGATGAAGCCGGTGGGGCCGAGCAGCACCACGGCCAGGAACAGCAGGATGGCCAGCACGATGTTCAGGTTCGACAACCACTTGATGCCGCGCGACAGGCCGGTCAGCGACGACAGTAGGAACAGCGCGGTGGCGATGACCACGATGCCCACGGTCAGCCAGTCCGAAGGCGCGATGCCGAACAGCATCTGCATGCCGCTTTCGATCTGCAGCGCGCCGAAGCCCAGCGTGGTGGCCACGCCGAACACGGTGGCCAGCACCGCCAGCACATCGATGGCGGTGCCGATGGGGCCATCGACCCGCTTGCCCAGCAGCGGACGGAAGGCCGCGCTGATCAGCCCCCTTTGGCCGCGGTTGAATTTGAAGTAGGCCAGGGCCAGCGCGGTCAGGCTGTATACCGCCCACGGATGCAGGCCCCAGTGGAAGAACACATGGCGCATCGCCAGGCGGGCGGCCTCGGCCGATTCCGGCGCGGTGGACGCGCTTGCCGGCGTGGCGAAGTGGGACAGCGGCTCGGCCACGCCCCAGAACACCAGGCCGATGCCCATGCCGGCGGAAAACAGCATGGAGAACCAGCTCATGCGGGAGAACTCCGGCTCGTCGTCCTCCTTGCCCAGGCGGATGTGTCCGAAGCGGCCGAAGGCCAGATACAGCGCGAACACCAGGAAGCCGAACACCGACATCAGGTAGAACCAGCCGAAACGGGAAATGGTGAAGCTCAACCACTGCGAGGCGGTATGGGTCATGTGCTCCGGGGCGACGACGCCCCACAGCGCGAATAATACGGTTAGCAATAGCGACAGGCGTAAGACCATCAATACTCCTATGCGTGGCGGCGCGGCATGGCCTCGCGCGAGGCGCGCGCCGCTGGAAATGGAAAGACGGGCGGCTCAAGGAGAGCGCCATGGACGCCCGCTTAGCGGGCGCGGGATGGATAGCGTCAGCACGGATTCATAAGCTTGCTGTTTGTGGCGGCAAACGGGATTGCGGCTGGATGGCTATCGTGCGGAATTCATGAATAAAATCAGTTTGTTGATTTTTAGACTAGCACCATTAGCATTTTATTGTAAACCTGGCGGCTGCGATTTCGCCTGCTGGGCGGTGCGGCGCAGAGCGGCTTGACAGCCCGCGCCGGCTTCGCCAACCTGTCGCGTTTATGAGATGGGCCAGGCCGGGAGTGGACATGATTCGAGTGGATGTTTTGCTGGTGGAACAAGGACTTGCCGCATCGCGCACGGCGGCGCAGAACCTGATCGCCGCCGGCCGCGTCAGCTGCCGGGGGCAGGTGGTCGGCAAGCCCAGTCAGAAATTCCCGGCGGATGAGGCATTCGACATCGTGGCCGATGAAGCCGACCGGTTTGTCTCGCGCGGCGGCCTGAAGATGCAGGGCGCCTTGGCGGCGGCCGGCCTCGCCGTGACCGGCTGGAGCGCGCTGGATGTGGGCCAGTCCACTGGCGGCTTCACCGATTGTCTGCTGCAGTCCGGCGCGCGCCGGGTGGTGGGCGTGGACGTGGGGCACGAGCAACTGCACGCCAGGCTGCGCGAGGACGCCAGGGTGCGCTATTTCGAGGGCGTCAACGCCCGCGCGCTGGATCATGCGGCGTTGTTGGCGGCCAACGACGGCGACGGCTTCGACCTGATGGTGTGCGACGTGTCCTTCATCTCGCTGAGCCTGGTGCTGCCCTCGGGCTTGCCGCTGTTGAAGCCGGGCGGCCGCTTGCTCAGTCTGGTCAAGCCGCAGTTCGAGGTGGGACGCGAGGGCTTGTCCAAGGGCGGCATCGTCCGCGACGAGAGCCTGTACCCGCTGGTGCAGGACAAGATCAATCGTGTGCTGGCCGAGCAGAACATGCAGGTTCTGGCCTGGTTCGACAGCCCGATCAAGGGCGGCGACGGCAATCACGAGTTCTTCGTCCACGCCGTCCGTCGCTGAAACCAGAAACGGCCCGCGCAAGGCGGGCTGTTTCATGTCGGTCGCGGGCGGGCTTAATCGACGCTGATGTCGTCGTCGTCCTGGCTGCGCACCACCAAGAGCGGCAAGTGGCTGCGGCGCAGCACGTCCTCGGCGAAGCTGCCGAGGAAGAGATGGGCCAGGCCGCTGCGGCCGTGCGTGCCCAGCACGATCAGGCTGGCCTGCTGCGAGCGGGCATAGCCCAGCAACAGGTCGGCCAGGTCATGGCCGCCTTCCCAGCTCTTTTCCATATGGCTGACCACATTCGTCAGGCCGGCGTTGCGGGCGATCTGCTGCGCGCGCGCCAGCGCCTCCTCGCCCTGTTTCAGCACTAGGTCGTAGCCCGGGTCGCCGGCGTAGACGCCCAGGCTGTCCACGGCCAGGTCGCGCAGGCTGGCGATATGAATCAGGGTCAGGCGGGAATCGGCGAATTTCGCCAGGCGGATGGCCTCGTTCAAGGCCTTGTCGGAATTATTGCTGCCGTCTATCGCGGCGATGATGTGGCTGTACATCGGCGGCTCCTTGACAAACACCTGCTTGGTGGGATGCCTTCAGCATAACCTGATGGCGAGGGCGCGTCAGCCGGCGCGCGCGCCGGCTTTGATCCAGGACAAGCGGGGATCAGGCCAGCAGGCCGAGGTACTGCCGCTCCCAGCTGGTGATCTGGCGGTGGTAGTCGTTCAGCTCCACCTCCTTCACCGCCAGATAGGCGCGGCAAAAATCGGCGCCGAACAGCGCTTCGGCCGCATCGCCGGCCGCCATGGCGGCGCAGGCGGCGTCCAGCGTGGACGGCAGGCTGGCGGCTTGCTGCTTGAACACATTGCCATGAGCCGCTTCGTCCGGCGTCAGGCCCTGTTCGATGCCGGCCAGGCCGGCGCCCAGGCTGGCGGCCAGCGCCAGATAGGGGTTGGCGTCGCAACCAGGCAGGCGGTTTTCCACCCGGCGCGCCTCCGGCCCCGATACCGGCACCCTCAGGCCGACCGAGCGGTTGTCCAGGCCCCAGCTCAGATTGACCGGCGCGGCCATGCCTTTGACGAAGCGGCGGTAGGAGTTGGGATTGGGGCAGAACAGCGGCATCAGTTGCGGCAGGAAACGCTGCAGGCCGGCGATGAAGCCGAAGAAGGCCGGGCTGGCCGAGCCGTCGGCCTGGCTGAATACGTTGGCGCCGCGGCGGTCCACCACGCTCTGGTGCAGGTGCATGGAGCTGCCGGGCTGGCCGGACAGGGGCTTGGCCATGCATACCGCGCTCAGGCCGTGGCGATGGGCGGTTTCCTTCAGCGCGGTTTTGAACAGGAAGGTGTGGTCGGCCAGCTGCAGCGCGTCGCCGTGCTTCAGATTGATCTCGAACTGGCTGGGGCCCATCTCGTGGACGCAGGTATCGGTGGCGATGCCCAATACCTCGCAGGCGCGGTAGAGGTCGTCGAAGAACGCTTCCAGCTCTCCCAAGGCGGAGAAGCCGAAGGCGTCGAAGCCGGTTTCGCGGCGGCCGCAGGGCAGCGCCGGCGGCTGGAACGGCTGGGCCGGATCGCCATGGGCGGCGAACAGGTAAAATTCCAGCTCTGGGGCGACGATGGGCGTCCAGCCGCGGGCGGCGTAGCGCGCCAGCAGCTGTTTCAGCACGGAGCGCGGCGCCAGCGGCGACAGGCTGCCGTCGTGGTCGACGCAATCGCAGATCACCAGCGCGCGCGGCGTCTTGGCCCAGGGGACCAGACGCAGGGTATCGTAATCCGGCAGCAGGGTGACGTCCGGATCGTGTTCGCCATAGAAGCTGTAGTCGGGGAATTCGCCGACACAGCTTTGCAGCGGCACCGCGCGGGCGATGCGCAGCTGCTGCCCTTTGATGAAGGCGGGAGCGGGCAGCGTCTTGCCACGGGGGAAACCGTGTACGTCGGCGAAGGCGAGTTCGACGTCCCTCGCCTTGCTCTGTTGCAGCCATTCGATGAGGCCTGCCGGCATGCGGGCATCAGACATACTTTTCTCCACTGAAGCGTGCTGGGGTTCCTGTCTGTCCTCAGTTTTTCTTCTTGCTGTCATGGAGCGTTTGCCCGCAACCATTATGCCAGCCGCAACGGCGGCGGCAAGTGTCTTGCTGTCTACAGGCGGAAACGGCCGACGGTTTGCTGCAGGTTGGCAGCCTGCTGATCGATGGCGCGCACCGCCTCCACCGCGTGGCTGACCGAGTTCTGCGTTTCCTCCACCACGCCGGCCACCTGCTCGACATTGCCGGCGATATTGGTGCCGGCCTGGCTCTGCTCGCCCATCGCCACCACCACATTGTGGACATTTTCCAGCGCGCTGCTGGCCTGCTGGCTGATGGCTTGCAGCGTGTCGGCCGCCTGCTTGACCTGCTCTACGCCGGACTGCACCGCCGGGCGGATCTCGTCCATCCGGCCGGAGACGTTGCCGGTCTCGTCGATGACCGCCTGCACGATGCTGCTGATCTCATCGGTGGCGCTGGCGGTGCGCTCGGCCAGCTTGCGCACCTCGTCGGCCACCACGGCGAAGCCGCGTCCCATCTCGCCGGCGCGCGCCGCTTCGATGGCCGCGTTCAGCGCCAGCAGATTGGTCTGGTTGGCGATGTCGCGTATGGTCTCGGCGATGCTGCTGATGCTGCGGCTGCGTTCGGCCAGCTGCGCCACCATGTCGCTGGCGCCATGCACTTGGTCGGCGATGCGGCGGATGCCTTCGGCGGCGTCGCCGGCCAGGGTCTGGCCCTGGCGCGCCAGCTCGGCGGTGTCGCGGGCGCCGGTTTCGGTGTCGCGGGTGCTGGCGCTGACGTGGTCTATGCTGACCGATAGCTGCTCGATGGCGGCGGCGGCCGAGGTGGTGGAGGAGCTGGCGATGCCGGATACCTCATGCACCTTGTCCATGTCGCGCGTCAGCTGGTGACAGGACTGGTTGATGCTGGAGCTGGCGCGGCCGATTTCCTCTATCATGCCGCGCAGCTTGCCGCGCATGTCGCGCATGGCGCCGAGCAGGCTGTCGCCATCGCCCTTGACCTGGATGTCCACGCTGAGGTCGCCGTCGGAGATGGCCTTCACCACCTCGGCGGCATAACGCGGCTCGCCGCCCAGCGACTGCAGTATCGAGCGCGACATCCAACCCACCAGCACGCCAAGCACCACCACGCACAGCACCGCCACCAGCAGCAAGCGGCGCGCTTCGCTCCAGAACAGCTGGTCGATGTCGTCGATGAAGATGCCGGTGCCGACGGTCCAGCCCCAGGGGTCGAAGCGGAACACGCCGTTCAGCTTGGGGAACTCCTCGCTGCCGCTGCCGCGCTTGGTCTGGATCACCAGCACGCCATAGTGGTCCTGCTGCATCGCGTCTTCATAGGCTTGCACCGTGGTGCGGCCATCCGGCAGCTTGCTGCCCATGTCCACCTTGCCGACACGGGCCTTGCTGGGGTGGAACAGCACGGTGTGTTCTTGGTTGCGGCCAAAGAAATAGATGTCATCGACTTTCATCGCCGAGAGCGCGGCGATGGCTTGCTTTTGCGCCTCGGCGCGCGGCATGCCCTGGGTTTCCAGCTGTTGGAAATGGCTCAGGGTGTTTTCGGCCATTTTCAAGAGATGCACGATTTGCTCGCGCTTTTCCTGATGCAGGGTGGCGCGGGTAGACAGCAGGGCGACGGTGGAAAGACCCAGCAGCGCAACCAGGCTGGCGACGATGATGATGATCAGGCGAGTATTTAGCTGCATGTTCGACACTCTTGAGCAAGGGAACCGACCGCAGGATGGGCCGTGCGTCCGCTTCCGCCGGGCGGCGGCGCGGCACGCGACTGAATTATGCTTTTTCGTTGTTACAGTCTAGCTCAGAGTGCAAATATCAACATTGGAACTTTCCCTGATGGCTAGCCATGCCGCCGCCGAAAAATAGACGGCGGCAAAGCGCCATCGCAAGCCGTCCGCGATGCGGGCGCAGACGGCCTTGCAGCCAAGACCTGATGCCTAGCGCGTTTCCGCCGCGCAGGGCAGACGGCCGCTCTTGATGGCGGCGTCGAACAAGGCGTAGTCCTTTTCCACCTGATCGGCATAGGCCACGGCGTAGTCGGCCAGGGCCTGATCGAACTTGTCGGATTCGCCCAGATAGCCGGCGATCTCGGCGGCGCAGCCGCCGGACTTGGCATGCGCGCGCGCCAGCGTCCAGGCGCAGGCTTGGCCGTAGCTGGCCAGTTCGTCGCCGTTGGCGAAGGTTTCCAGCGCCGGCGCGCCCTTCATGTCGCGCAGCTGGCGCATGTAGAAATGGCGGTCGTCCGCGCTGTGGGTCCAGCCCAGGAACAAGTCGCTGGTGGCCTGCATCAGGCGCTGGCCGAACACCACGCGCTTGCCCTGGTTGCCGTGCACGCATTGCTGGGTGAACGGCTCCAGCACCGAGGCGCGCGCTTCCTTCAATTGCAGGAACAGCGGCTGGTCGTAGTCGTCCTGCAGCAGCAGCACCAGGCAACGGGTGCCGACGCTGCCGACGCCGACGACCTTGAACGCCACGTCCACCAGGCGGAAGCGTTGCAGCAGTTCCCGGCGGTCTTCCTTCAGGGTGGCGATGTAGTGGTTCAGCATGCCCTGCACCTTGGCCAGGCTGTTATCGCCTAGCCAGTCGTCGCAGGCGGCCAGCGGGCTGTCGTGGTCGTCCAGATGGAAGATCACCGGCGGGTTGTCGCGCAGCCGCAAGACGCCGTCCTCGTTCTCGGTCATCTTGGGCAGCAGGCGTTCCTGGGTCTGGCTGCGCGCCTTGTCGGCCACTTTCATCAGTTGCTGACGCATGCCTTCGTCGGACGCTTGCGCCAGCAATTGCTCGAAGCCGACGCGGCAGTACCACAGGTCCAGCTGGCTCATCTGGGAGAAGGCGAGCAGGCGGCGGCGATAGGTGCCGCACAGCCGCAGCACGGTTTCGCGCTCGGTGGCGGCGCTGAAGCCGCGGCTGCGCGAGGCCAGCACCAGGCTGACCGCCAGCCGTTTGACATCCCATTCCCACGGACCGGGGTGGGTCTCGTCGAAATCGTTGATGTCGAAGACCAGTTGCCGTTCCGGCGAGGCGAAGAAGCCGAAATTCATCAAATGCGCGTCGCCGCAGATCTGCAGGCTGATGCCGCTATTCGGGCTGGCCGCGAGATCGGCGGCCTGGATCATCGCCATGCCGCGGAAAAACGCGAACGGCGAGGCATGCATGCGGGCGTAGCGCAAGGGCGCCAGCGCCGGCACGCGGCCGATGGAAGTCGATTCCACCAGCGCCACCACGTCGCGGTTGGGCGCCAGAGTGCATTCCGCCTGGCGGGTACGGGAGCATTGCTGACGGCGCGCCTTGCCGTCGGCGTAGTGTTGTTCGTATTTGCGGTGCAGGGTATTAGGCATCGGGCAGATCCATGGCTGAGGCGATGAGGAATAGTGTAACCGTTCCGGCATCGGCTTTAGGTCTGAAATCGGTCAGCGTTGCCCACAGCTTGTTCTCGAATTATCCACATTATGCACAGCCTCTTGTGGATGAATCGCTTTGTGCACAGCATTTGGCTACTTTGTGCACAGGGTTTTCCCGGCTTATCCAGATTGTCCACAGCGGCTCGCAGGATCGGAAAGTTATTCACAGCGGCGTGGCGCCGCATTGCCGCAATAGACGTTTCCATGCCGGGCTCAGCGGCAAGCCGTTCAACTCCACGTTAAGCTTGCTGCCGTCGCCGTTGGGCAGGATTTCCACCGCCGTGCCGGAGGCGTCGCTCTGCGGATTGCGCATGCGCAGGCTGTGGCTGCCGTCGCTGGCGTCCACGCGTTCGATGAAGTCGGGCGGAATATGCAGTTTGCGCAGCCCTTGCTGCAGGCAGTCGGCGACCTGGGCCGGCGTGCGCCGGGAGGCGAGGTCAGGGTTGGCGGGCGCGGCGCGCAGCGGCTGCAACGCACTGATCAGCAGAAGAGATAGAACGGAAAACAGGCGCAACTTGGACATCGGGAGTGGCATCGGATGGTGGTAGACGATGCCGGTTGGTGTCCATGCCGCCGCCGCTGGTTCCGGCCGCGGCGGCGGCAAGTGTTAAGCGATGTTACGCAAAGCGCGCGCCTGGTTGGCAGCCGCGCAGGAAGGCCAGCATGTCCGCGACGCGGGCATCGCCTTCCGCCGGCGCCCAGGCAGCCAGATCGGCCGGCGGTATCGGCTGATACGGTCCGCGTTTGACTTCAAACACCACGGTGCCCGGCTGCAGGGAAACCACCGAGTGCCAAGTGTTGGCCGCCATCTCGAACACGCGCGCGCCGCCTTCGCCCAAGCGATGGCGGGCGACGACGGTTTCGCCGGCGGCATCGAACTCGATCCAGTCCAGCGCGCCGTTCAGCACGATCAGCAGCTCCGGGCTGCCCGGATGGCGATGCGGGCGGACATAGGTGTCCGGCTCCATGGCGATGGCCAGCCGCTGGATGCCATCGTCCAGCTGTTCGTGCAGATTGTGGTGGGCGCGCAGGCGCGGCGCACAGGCGGCTTTGGCCGACAGGTCGGCCAGGTCTTGTTGGGTCAGGGTTTTCATCTTATGGAGCCAGCGGGATAACAAAGCGCGATTATGGCGCGAAACGGCGGGCGTGTCCTCGCGGGCGCGGGTTGACCGGCCTGGCCATCACCGCGCGCGGATTCGAAGCGGCAGCGCCGAGGGCGCTGGCCTCTTCCTTGGGTTTTACTGCCGGATCTGCCCATCTCCCAGCACGATCCATTTCTGGCTGGTCAGGCCGGTCAGGCCAACCGGGCCGCGGGCGTGGATTTTGTCGGTGGAGATGCCGATTTCCGCGCCCAAGCCGTATTCGAAGCCGTCGGCGAAGCGGGTGGAGGCGTTGACCATCACGCTGGCGGAGTCCACTTCGCGCAGGAAGCGGCGGGCGCGGCCGTAGTCTTCGGTGACGATGGCGTCGGTGTGGTGGCTGCCCCAGTGGTTGATGTGTTCGATGGCGTCGTCCATGTCTTTCACCACGCGCACCGCCAGAATCGGCGCCAGGTATTCGGTGGCCCAGTCTTCTTCTGTGGCGGCGACTACCTTGTCGCCCAGGATGATGCGCGTGCGCTCGCAGCCGCGCAGCTCCACGCCCTTTTCCCAGTAGGCGTCGGCCAGGCGCGGCAGCATGAATTCGGCGAAGGCCGCATGCACCAGCAGCGTCTCCATGGTGTTGCAGGTGCCGTAGCGGTGGGTCTTGGCATTCAGCGCGATGTCGAAAGCCTTGTCCGGATTGGCGGTGTCGTCGATGTAGACGTGGCAGTTGCCGTCCAGATGCTTGATCACCGGCACGCGCGCTTCGGCGCTGATGCGGGCGATCAGGCTCTTGCCGCCGCGCGGCACGATCACGTCCACGTATTCCGGCATGGTGATCAGCTCGCCCACTGCGGCGCGGTCGGTGGTTTCCAGCACCTGCACCGCCTCCGGCGGCAGGCCGGCCACGCGCAGGCCCTCGTGCACGCAGGCGGCGATGGCCTGATTGCTGTGAAAGGCCTCGGAGCCGCCGCGCAGGAGGGTGGCGTTGCCGGATTTCAGGCACAGGCCGGCGGCGTCGGCGGTGACGTTGGGGCGGGCCTCGTAAATGATGCCCACCACGCCCAGCGGTACGCGCATCTTGCCCAGCTGGATGCCGGACGGGCGGTAGCTCATCTCGCTGACTTCGCCCACCGGGTCCGGCAGCGCGGCGATCTGGCGCAGGCCGTCGGCCATGGCCAGCACGCCCTTGGCGCTCAGCGTCAGGCGGTCCAGCATGGCGGCGTCCAGGCCGGCCCGGCGCGCGGCGTCCAAGTCTTGCTGGTTTGCCGCCAGCAGCGTGTCCTGATCGCGGACGATGGCGTCGGCGATGGCCAGGAGGGCGGCGTTTTTCTGTTGCGTCTCGGCGCGGGCCAGCAACCGCGACGCCTTGCGCGCGGCCTTGCCCAGTTGCTGCATGTATTCTTTCACGTTCATGGCGGATGGCCCTGGATGCTGTCGATTTACGAATTGTTTGCAGCTTAAACCAAAGCCGGGCCTCGGGCCAGCCGCCCGGTTGGGTGGGATTGGTTATTGTCCGGCAGGCGGCTCTCGCCAGCGGCTGGCCGGCACGACGACCTGCGCGGCCGGCTGCTCGACGAAGTGCGGCGACATGATCTGCACGCCGAATTCGTTGAACGCGTCGAGTATCTCGCCGTGCAGCGCGTCGCGCAGCTGCGGCGCCTGGGTGTCAGGCAGCGCTTTGGCTTGCAGTTCGTATTCGATATAGAAGTCTTGCAGCGCCAGCTTGCGTACCAACGGCGGGCAGGCCGGATCGATGCCGGGCGTGCGTCGCGCCGCCAGCTCCAGCAGCGCCTCCACCTGCCGCCATGGCGTGTCGTAGCCTATGGTGACGCGGGTGGCGATCATCGCGCCGGCCGTGGCGCCGTGCCGGCTGTAGTTGCTGACGCGCCCGCCCACCGTCACGGCGTTGGGAATGGTGATTTCATAGCCCTGGCCGGTGATCAGCTTGGTGGACAGCGTGGACAGCTCGCTGACCGTGCCCTCCACCTCGCCTATCCGGACATAGTCGCCAGGACGGAAGGCGCGGGCATAGATCAGCACCAGCCCGCTCATCGCATGGTTCATCAGGCCGGCCGAACCCAGGGTGACCATCAGGCCGAAGAACACGCTGACGCCCTTGAAGGCGTCGCTGCCCGCTCCCGGCAGGTAGGGGTAGGCGACGATCAGCGCAAACAACCATATCACCACCGCCGCCAGCCGGCGGGTGGCGCCTACCGTCTCCGCGTGCAGGCCGGGCAGTTCCAGCTGGCCGCGCTCCACCGCGCCAAACAGCAGCGTCAGCGCGCGGTTGGCCAGCCGGGTCAGCAGGAAGATCACCGCCACGGTGGCGAGGCCGGGCAGGGCGGACAGGATGTCGTCGACGATGGTCGACAGCAACTGCCAGAACGATTGGCCGAGTTTGCGTCCCAGCGGGCGGGTGGCCGGGAAGCGGCTGAGGGTATAGCTGAGCCAGACGTAGCCGGCGACCAGCGCCGACAGCAGCGCGGTGATGTCCACCAGCTGGCATTCCGCCGCGCGCAGGAAACGGACCACGTCGAAACGGCCGGACAGCCAAGGCAGGCGGCCGATAGGCTGCCGCGCCAATCTCCGGCGCGAGGCGGCGCGGATGCGGGCGATCAGCGCCAGCGCGGCGACGAACAGCGCGCTGGCCAGCAGCGCCAGCAGGGCCGACTTGGCCATTTGCTCCGGAGACCGCTGCTCCAGGGCCGCCTGGCGCAAGCCATTGAGCCGCGCCTGCACCCGCGCGGCCGCTTGTTCCAGCGTCAGTTGGTCGCCGGGGTCGAGATCGCCATCCAAGATGGTCAGCAGCGGTTTGCCGTTGATGCTCAGCGCCATGCCGCGCAGGCGCGGATCGGCCAGCGGCTGATACTGCACGGTCTGCTTCAGATCGTCGTCGTCCAGTCCGCGGATGCGCTGCAGCGTGCGTTGCAGGCGCTGCTCAGGCGTCAGGCCCGCTTGCTGGGCCTGGAAGATGAAGATGGGCTGGTTTTCCAGCTCCAGCGTGCGGGCGCTGTCTTGCGGCGAGGGATTGGCGCGCGGCTCGGCGGCCAGCGCCGGCAGGCACAGCAGCAACAGCAGACAGAAACGGATCAGGGCCATGGCGTCTCCGGCGACAGGACACGCAGCGGCCTAGAGGGGCCGGCGATGCCTATATCATCTCACAGCTGGCCGCGGCAGTGAGAGGCTCAATGGCTTTCCGGCTGCATCTTGGCCAGTTCGATCGCGCGTTCGGCGGTGGCGCGCAGCGCGCAGTCGGCGCCGACCAGCGCTTCGGAGCTGCCGCCATCGGGATCGACATAGGCCTGGCAGTTGGCGTCGCGATATTGCAGCCACAGCCGCTGCGCCGCGAGCAGCCGGGATTTGCGCTTGGCCGACAGCTGGGCCATCAGCTTCTGGTAATTGTCGTTCAGCAGCTTGTCCTGGCGGGCGTGCTCGGCAGCGATGCAGTTCAGCATGGACGCGGTGGAGGCGGCCTGGTTCATGCACTGATCGTAGTCGCCGCTGTACTGCGCGGCCTCGTCGCCGCAGGCGAGGGCGGGGGAAGACAGCAGGCCCAGCAGCAGCGCGCTGGACAAAGTGGTGCGTAGGGTCATGACGATATGCCTGTACAAAGGAAAAACGCCCCCGGCAGCGGGGGCGGATGCACTATAGCAGACGGACGGGCCGGCGCGGCACGCGGCCGCGCCCGATCACAGCGCCAGCGCGCCGGTCAGGTCGCCCGGCGGCTGCGCGCCGCGTTCGCGGAAGGCCTGGTTGCGCAGCTTGACGCCCTCCAGCTCCGGCAGGCCGTGCAGGCGGCTGATGAAGCGGATGATGGAGGTGGTGTCGTAGAAGGTGTGGTCGACATGGCCTTTCTTGGCGAACGGCGACACCACGATGGCCGGAATGCGGCTGCCCGGGCCCCAGCGGTCGCCCTTGGGCGGGGCCACGTGGTCCCACCAGCCGCCGTTTTCGTCGTGGGTGATGATGACCACCATGTTTTTCCACTGCGGGCCGCTCATCAGGTGCTGCAGCACATTGGCCACGTGGCGGTCGCCGCTTTCCACGTCGGAATAGCCGGCGTGCATGTTCAGGTTGCCCTGCGGTTTGTAGAAAGTCACCGCCGGCAGCTTGCCGGCCACGGCATCGGCGAGGAAGCGGTTGCTGATCGGGCTGTCGCCCAGGCCGCCGTCGCGCAGGTGCTTCTCGCGGGCCTGGGTGCCGGGCGCGAAGTTCTTGAAGTAGTTGAACGGCTGGTGGTGATACTGGAAGTTGGGGATATCCGGTCCGCCCTTGCCTTCCAGCGCGGCTTGCCAGCCGCCGCCGTACCAGGCCCAGCTGACGCCCTTGCGCGACAGCAGGTCGCCGATGGTGTCGTAGGTTTGCGGCGGCAGGGTGTTGGCGTCGGCCGGGTCGGCGTAGCGCTTGTCGCCGCCTTCGGCTGGTTTGATGTAGCTGGGCTGGAATGGCGGCGCCATGGTGTTGACCGCGTAGCCGTCCGGCGTGATGGCGCCGTTGTTGACGAACTTGGGCGGGCCGTCCATCGCCGAGGTGGCCTGCTTCACTTTCAGCTTGTAGCCCTGCGGGCCATCATCCAGCACGGCGATCTTCTTGGCCGCCGCGGTGTCCTTGGCATGGAAGTATTCCGGGGTGCGGGCCGAGATCAGGAACTGGTGGTTCAGGTAGGAGCCGCCGAAGGCCGCCATGAAGAAGTTGTCGCACAGCGTGTATTGCTGGGCGATCTTCCATTGATTCAGGTTCTTGGCGGTTTCGCTGTAGTAGCCCATCACCAGCGCGCCGGAGTCGGCCCAGGCGACGAACTGGTCGTTCTTGCCGCCGTTGATCTGCATCTGGTTCTGGTAGAACAGATGCCACAGGTCGCGGGTGATCACGCCTTCCGGCAGCAGCTGGCCTTCGGCGTCCTTCAGCGGGAACGGGGCATTGGGCAGGTTCTGGATGGCGTTTTCGTCTATCAGATAGTACTTGCCGCCCACATTCTGGCCGCGCTGCACCAGGCCGCCCCAGATCTTGGGCAGCGTTTTCAGCGGCGTGCCGTCGCGGTCCAGCTGGGTACAAGCGGCGGCAGGGGCTTGCGCCAGCGGATATTTGACGCCGGGGAAGTTGCCGTAAAGGTTGTTGAAGCTGCGGTTTTCCAGATAGATCACCACCACGTTTTTCACATGCTGGCGCAGCTTGGCGTCGAGCGGGCCGTGGGCGGCCGGCGCGGCTTCCGCGCTTGCGCTG
>NZ_PPTF01000094.1:0-23320 GCF_002902845.1 Chromobacterium sinusclupearum | reverse complement strand
GGTCGTGTTCCGACATGGCAGGGTCCTCTATCCTTGGCGATTGGAATGGGAAAGTGCCGACACTTTACTCCGCTTCAATGAACATCTGAAGGCGTTTAGGCGTTTTATATAAGCCGCTCAGCTGCGGCGATGATGGGCGATCAGCCGCGCCAGCGCGCGCTTGACCTCGGGGTTGCCGATGCAGTCCGCCGCCTGTTCCATGCCGTCCAGCGCGTTTTCGCTGATGGCCAGCCACTTCGCCCGCTTGGGTTGGGCCTGTTGCAGCGTCACCTTCACTTTGACCTTGGACGCCGGGTAGCCGCGCTCCGCCAGTTGCGGCAGCAGGCCGGGCGCCGTCATGCGCAGCCGGGCGGCGACGATGCCGTTGTCGGCATGCAGCACCAGCTCGTCGTCGCGGATGCGCACGGCGCGGCAGGCTTCGGCCAGCGCCGACGGAATCAGCTTCTTGAAGGCGCGGTCCAGCGCCATCAGCTCCTGCGCGGCGGCGGTCAGCCGCGACAGATGGCTGTCCTGGCGGGTGATGTCTTTGAGCGGTCGTCCGGACATGAGGTGAGCAGGGAGGGCGGTTGATGCCGTATTGTAGCATCGCGCGGGCTGTCGGCTTGCGCTCAAACGAAACGGGCGCCGTTGAGGCGCCCGTCGTTCGGCTGGCCGTAAGGCTTACTGGCCGCCTTCCACGTCTTCCAGACTGAAGGTTTCGGTATGGTCGTTGTAGGAGAAGATTTCGGCGTAGCGGCCCCAGCTGATCACGGTGTCCAGCGTTTCTTCGGCCGATTCGTCCGACAGCGAATCCTCCAGCTCCTGGGCGAAGCGCAGGCGCGGCGCGCGCTGGCCCGGCCGTTCCTGCAGCACCTTGCGGATGTGGGCGGCCATCGGCACATTGCGCAGCAGGTGCTCGGCGAACAGCACCTTGCGTTCCTGGGTGCCGTAGTCGGCGAACAGCTTGCCGGCGGTGGTCAGCAGGATGTCGCCGTCTTTCAGCTCGACGAAGCCCAGGTGCTCCAGGATTTCCGCCACCGGGAACAGATCGTCCACTTCCAGGCGCAGCTTTTCCGCGATCTCCGGCATGTCGGCCTTGCCGAAGTACGGTTCCTGCGCCACTTCCTCGATCAGGCCGGCCATCAGGTTGGTCGACACCTCGGTCAGATGGCTGCCGATTTCCAGCGGCAGCTTGTGCATGGTGTGGGCGCTGCGGCGCGCGGTCATCAGGGCGTAGATGTCGTCCACCATCTTGCGAAAGGCCGGGTCCAGCCGGTTGCGGCGGTGCGGGAACGGCACCTTGATCTCGGCCACCACGCGGCCGGGATTGGACGACAGCACCAGGATGCGGTCGCACATGAATACCGCTTCCTCGATATTGTGGGTGACGATCAGCACCGACTTGATCGGCAGCTGGCCTTCGCTCCACAGGTCCAGCATGTCGGTGCGCAGCGTTTCCGCCGTCAGCACGTCCAGCGCGGAGAACGGTTCGTCCATCAGCAGCAGGGTCGGGTTCACCACCAGGGCGCGGGCAAAGCCGACGCGCTGGCGCATGCCGCCGGACAGCTCGCGCGGGTAGGCGTTTTCAAAGCCGTCCAGGCCGATCAGGTCGATGGCGGCCAGCGCGCGCCTGCGGCGCTCCTTCGGCTCCACGCCCAGCGCCTCCAGGCCGGCTTCCACGTTTTGCAGCACGGTCAGCCACGGGAACAGCGCGAAGGTCTGAAACACCATGGATACGCCTTCGGCCGGCCCCTTCAACGGTTTACCGTGGTAATTCACGTCGCCGCTGCTTTGCTGGATCAGGCCGGCGATGATGCGCAGCAGCGTCGATTTGCCGGAGCCGGAGCGGCCCAGCAAGCCGACGATCTCGCCTTCGCGCAGCGTCAGGTTGACGTCGTCCAATACCTGGATTTCATCAGCGCCCTTGGCGAAACCGCGGCAGACGTTCTTCAGCGAGAAGATTTCTTGTCCCAGGGTGGTGGTTTCGTGAGTCATGCGTGCCCCCTTAGTTGAGACGGAGTTTGTTTTCGGCGATGGCGTACATCGGGCGCCACAGCAAACGGTTGAACAGGACGACGAACAGCGACATCACGACGATGCCGAGCAGGATCTTCGGGTAGTCGCCGGCGGCGGTGGTTTGCGCGATGTAGGCGCCCAGGCCGTGGGCCACCACCTTGTCGTCGCCCCAGGATACGAATTCGGACACGATGCTGGCGTTCCAGGCGCCGCCGGACGCGGTGATGGCGCCGGTGACGTAGTACGGGAAAATGCCGGGCAGCATGACTTGGCGCCACCATTGCCAGCCGCGGATGCGGAAGTTCACGGCGGCTTCTTTGAAATCATTGGGAAAGGCCGTGGCGCCGGCGATCACATTGAACAGGATGTACCACTGGGTGCCCAGCACAATCAGCGGCGACAGCCAGATGTCCGGGTTCAGCTTGAAGTGGACGATGAATACCACGAATACCGGGAACAGCAGGTTGGCCGGGAAGGCGGCCAGGAACTGCGCCAAGGGCTGGACTTTTTCCGCCAGGGCCGGACGCAGGCCGATCAGCACGCCCAGCGGCACCCAGATCACCGAGGCCAGCACGATCAGCAGCGTCACGCGCAGCAGGGTGATCAGGCCCAGGCCGAACACCCGCAGCACTTCGGAGAAGCCGACCTCCTTGGCGATGAAATGCACCAGCAGATTGGCGCTGTAGAGGGCGAGCACGGCGACCAGCGCCCACCACAGCATATCGATGCCGCGCGACACCGGCGTATGGTCTTCCGAATGGATGCCCTTGGGCAGGCTGAAATTCAGGCGCAAGTGGGCGATGCGGCGGATCAGCTTGCCGAAGGGCTTGAGCAGCTGCTGGATGGAGCGCGTGCGCTGGATCAGGTTCAGCACCCAGGATTCCGGCGCCGTCTGGCTGGCGGTGTCTTCCAGGCGGAACTTGTCGGCCCAGGCCACCAGCGGACGGAACAGGAACTGGTCATAGATCAGGATCACGATGGACATGGTCAGGATCACCCAGCCCACGGCCGCCAGGTCCTTGTTCTGGATCGCCAGCGCCAGATACGAGCCGACGCCCGGCAGGGTGACGGTCTTGTCGCCGACGGTGATGGCCTCGGACGCGACCACGAAGAACCAGCCGCCGGACATGCTCATCATCATGTTCCAGATCATGCCCGGCATGGCGTACGGCACTTCCAGCTTCCAGAACTTCTGCCAGCCGCTGAGCCGGAGGTTGACCGACACTTCCTGCAGATCGCGCGGCACGGTGCGCAGCGACTGGTAGAAGCTGAAAGTCATGTTCCAGGCCTGGCTGGTGAAAATGGCGAAGATGGCCGCGCATTCCGCGCCCAGCACGCGGCCGGGGAACAGGGCGATGAAAAAGGTCACCGTGAACGAGATGTAGCCCAGCACCGGCACCGATTGCAGGATGTCCAGAATCGGCACCAGCAGCAGGCCGGCGCGGCGGCTCTTGGCCGCCAGCGTGCCATAGATCAGCGTGAAGACCAGCGCCGCGACCATCGCCGCCAGCATGCGCAAGGTAGTGCGCAGCGCGTATTCCGGCAGATGGCCGGGGTCTAGCGTGATGGGAATGGTTTGCAGCGCGGTGATCGGCGCCCAGGTGGCGCGAATGCCGGTAGTGGCCAGCAATAAAAAGCCGAGGATCAGCGGAAACGCGATCAAATCCCAGCGGTTGGGTATCAGCCGCCGGGCGGTGGCGGGCATGAAGTGGCGGACGGCGGTGGTCATCAGGCCTCTCCGGTTTTATAGGATTGTTCCGGTGGCCCGCGGCCTTGCGGCGAGCGGGCCGTTTTTTGCTGGGGCGCCGGACGCGGGAAACGCGTCACTTTACCGTAGCACTGCCGATGCCAGTTGGAATGCTGCGGGCCGGCTGCCATGCCGCGGCGGGCATCGCGGGAAAACGCGCCAGATGATTGCCGAGAAGGTTCCGGTCAGGGCATGAATGCTACCAGAGAAGCCATAAAACCATTGTTAAAAACGCGGTTGGACAGGCGGTATTTTGTGACGAAATGTACTAGCTGAAAGTGTGCTTGAAGCGGCCGCGCCGCCACGCCGACAAGGCGCGGCGACGCGGCGCGGCGGCGGCTTACAGCACGTTGATGGCCGGGGTGCCGGATGCGACTTCCAGCGTTTGCGTGCTGGCGGTGGCCGGCGAGGGCGCCACCCCGTTCACCAGCTTGGCCATCTTGTGGAAAGTACAGCTGAGCTTGGCTGGCGTCAGCGTGACCACGGCGTAGCCCTGGGCGTCGGTATCGACGTATTTGAGCCAGTTGCCGTTGAACTGCTTCAGGGTGTTGTTGAAGGTGTTGACGGTCTGTCCATTGACCGTTTGATAGATCAGCGGCGCGGCCTTGGCGAAAGCCGGCACGGTGTCCACCACGTTCTTGAAGTAGCTGAAAAAGGAGTTGCTGGAGATGCCGGCGGTGACCAGGTCAACCATCACGGGGGTGGGGCTGGCCGCATCGTAATCGTCCATCACCGGGCCGGCGAAGAAGGCATGGATGTCGCCGGTGATGCCCACCACGTTGGCTATGCCATTGCTCTTCAGGAAGCCCATCAGCGCCTTGCGCTCGGCATTGTAGCCATCCCACTGGTCGGCATTGAGGATGTACTGATCCAGCAGCATGGTCGGCGGCAGGTTGGCGTCTAGCGTCGGCTTCAGCGCCGCATTGAACACCGCCGCGGTGATGGCGTTGCCGCTGAGCGTGGCCAGCAGCGGCTGGGTATGGGCATAGCTCAGCACCGGCGTGGCGCCGCTCTTGTCGGCCGCCAGCAGGTCCTGATACAACGCGCCGGCCAGTTGCTGTTGCACCGCGCTGAAGTCCATGCCCTGCTTGGCCAGGGCGGCGATCAGTCCTTGCGCCAGCAGGCCGGCCACCGCCATGGTGCCGTCCACGCCCATGCGCAGCAGCGATACCTCATTGCCCCACAGTTTCCAGGTAGTGGACGCGCCCTGCATCTGTTGTTGCCACCATTGACGCTGGGTATCTCCCAGGATGGACACATTCAGCAGGTTGCCGCCGGTGGAGGCCATCTTGGCCGCCTCGGCCTGCGCCAGCGCGGATTTCGGCACAAAGTAGCGGCTGCCCAGATTGGCCAGGCCGGTATTCGGCACCGCGGTTTCCGGAATGATGTGGTCGGAGCGGTACAGGCGCTGGTCGGTCATCACCAGCGTGGCCAGATTGCCGAAGCTGAAGCTGCGGTAGATCTGGATGTTCTGGAACGAGGGATTGGACAAGTCGATGCTGACATCTGCCGGCGTGTATTCAAACCATGCCTGGCTGGCGCTGCGGCGGCGCGGGGTGTTGGGCACGCTGTCGTCGCCGGGATAGTAGACCTGACGGTCTTGCCAGCAGTCGTCGGAAAACTCGTGATCGTCCCAGATCGAGATCACCGGGAAATTGGCGTGCACCGCCTGGATGCGCGGGTCGGAGCGGTAGCTTTTGTACAGATAGCGGTAATCGGCCAGCGTGGTGGCGTAGATGGCGCCATCGGCGCGCTTGGTGCCGTTGGGCAGCGTCAGCGCAGCGTGCCGGGTTTCGTTGTTGCCGTTCTGGAAGCCTGCGCCGACGGTTTCATAAATGTAATCGCCGACGTGCATCACGAAATCCAGATCCAGCTGGGCGATTTCGTCGAAGGCCCCCCAGTGGTTGACGCTCCAGTCCTGACAGGTGATGTAGGCGAATTTCAGCTGCGAAACGGCTGTGCCGGGGGCGGGCGCGGTCTTGGTGCGGCCAATGGTGCTGCTGGTGCCGCCGGTGAGGAAGCGATAGTAATAGGTCGTGGCGCTGGACAGCCCGGTGACCTTGTGGCGGACGGTATAGTCCCACGCCGGGTCGGCGCTGAGCGCCTGGTTGACCAGCAGATTGGAGAAATCCTGCTTGTCGGAAAGCTGAACGGTGACGCCCAGCGAGTTGGCGCCGTCTCCGCCGTCTACGCGGGTCCACAGAATGATGCTGTCCGGTCGCGGATCGCCGGAGGCCACGCCCAGGCCGAAGGCTTTGCCGGCGGCCAGTTGGCTCTGTCCAGCGGCAGCGCTTGCGCTGCCATCGCTCCCGCCGCCGCAGGCGCTTAGCCCGGCGCTGGCCGCCGATACCGTCAGAAAACTGCCCCACTTGAGGAATTGCCGCCTATCCATCGCTGCTCCTGGGTTATTTATGCTGTCGCTATGAAAATGGCGGATTATCGCCAAGGAATATGTAAATCGTATGAATGGTTCGGTCAATTGAATCGAGCGTTTGCTCTATCTGAGCGTAGTCGAAATCCAACAGTTGTCTGTTACCCTGCTCTTGATGTGGCGCATGGATGCCCCCATAACCTTGGCTGGGAATGTGCTACACTTTTCAGCATTTTTGCGGACACGTTTTCCGGCCCGCTGGTTTCTGGATTCGACTACATGATTTCTTCGCTACTCAAGAAGGTGTTCGGCAGCCGCAACGATCGTCTGCTGAAGCAATATCGCCAAACCGCGGCCCGCATCAATGCGATGGAGCCGGCGATGCAGGCGCTGTCCGACGAGGCCCTGGCCGCCAAGACCCAAGAATTCCGCGATCGCCTGAGCAAGGGCGAAACGCTGGACGACCTGTTGCCCGAAGCGTTCGCCGTTTGCCGCGAGGCCTCGCGCCGCGTGCTGGGCATGCGCCACTTCGACGTGCAGCTGATCGGCGGCATGACGCTGCATCACGGCAAGATTGCGGAAATGCGCACAGGCGAAGGCAAGACCCTGGTGGGCACGCTGCCGGTTTACCTGAATGCCTTGACCGGCGACGGCGTCCACGTGGTGACCGTCAACGACTACCTGGCCAGCCGCGACGCCGGCATCATGGCGCCGCTGTACAACTTCCTGGGCCTGTCGGTGGGCGTGAACTTGTCGCAGATGGCCCATGACGACAAGCAGGCCGCCTACGGCTGCGACATCACCTACGGCACCAACAACGAATTCGGCTTCGACTACCTGCGCGACAATATGGTGTTCAGCGTGGGCGAGAAGGTGCAGCGCAAGCTGGCCTACGCCGTGGTGGACGAGGTGGACTCCATCCTGATCGACGAGGCGCGCACCCCGCTGATCATCTCCGGCCCGGCCGAAGACAATATCGACATGTACCAGCGCATGAACGCGGTGCCGCCGATGTTGAAGCGCCAGGAAACCGAAGAGGGCGAAGGCGATTACTGGGTGGACGAGAAGGCCAACAGCCTGTTGTTGTCCGAGACCGGCCATGAGCGCAGCGAGGAAATCCTCACTCAGCTGGGCATGCTGAAGGAAGGCGACAGCCTGTACTCGGCCACCAATATCACGCTGATGCATCACCTAATGGCCGCCTTGCGCGCCCACGCGCTGTTCCACAAGGATCAGCACTACGTGGTGCAGGATGGCGAAGTGGTGATCGTCGACGAATTCACCGGCCGCCTGATGGCAGGCCGCCGCTGGTCCGACGGCCTGCACCAGGCCGTGGAAGCCAAGGAAGGCGTGGAGATCAACCGCGAAAACCAGACGCTGGCTTCGATCACCTTCCAGAACTACTTCCGCCTGTACGGCAAGCTGTCCGGCATGACCGGCACCGCCGACACCGAAGCGTATGAATTCCAGAGCATCTACGGCCTGGAAACCGTAGTGATCCCGACCAACAAGCCGATGATCCGCAAGGATGCCCAGGACAAGGTTTACCGCTCCGCCAAGGAGAAGTACGACGCCATCCTGGCCGACATCAAGGATTGCCACGAGCGCGGCCAGCCGGTGCTGGTGGGCACCACCAGCATCGAAAACTCCGAGCTGGTGTCCCATCTGTTGACCGAGGCCAAGCTGCCGCACAATGTGCTGAACGCCAAGGAACACGCCCGCGAGGCCGACATCGTGGTGCAGGCCGGCCGTCCCGGCATGATCACGGTGGCCACCAATATGGCCGGCCGCGGCACCGACATCGTGCTGGGCGGCAACCCCGAGCCGGAAATCAAGGCCGTGCGCGCCGACGACAGCCTGTCCGACGACGAGAAAAACGCCAAGGTGGAGGCGATCCGCGCCGAGTGGAAGCAACGCCACGCCGCGGTGCTGGAAGCCGGCGGCCTGCATATCGTCGGCACCGAGCGCCACGAGTCCCGCCGCATCGACAACCAGCTGCGCGGCCGTTCCGGCCGCCAGGGCGACCCGGGTTCTTCCCGTTTCTACCTGTGCCTGGAAGACCCGCTGCTGCGCATTTTCGCCTCCGACCGCGTGGCCGCGATCATGGACCGCCTGAAGATGCCGGAAGGCGAGGCGATCGAGCATCCGTGGGTGACCCGCTCCATCGAAAACGCCCAGCGCAAGGTGGAAGGCCGCAACTTCGACATCCGCAAGCAATTGCTGGAATACGACGACGTCGCCAACGACCAGCGCAAGGTGATCTACCAGCAACGCAGCGAAATCCTGGTGGAAGACGATGTGTCCGACGTGGTGGTGAACATGCGCGAAGGCGTGATCTCCGATCTGGTCGACCTGCACATGCCGCCGGAAACCATGGAAGAGCAGTGGGATCTGGCCGGCCTGGAGAAGACCCTGGCGTCGGACTTCCTGCTGCACGCGCCGGTGGCGGAGTGGATGAAGGCCGAACCGAATCTCGATATCGAGCAGATCCGCGAGCGCATCATCGAGCTGGCCGCCGCCGCCTATCAGGCCAAGGTGGAGCTGGCCGGCGAGGGCGTGATGCGCCAGTTCGAGCGCAGCCTGGTGCTGCAGATGCTGGACAACCACTGGCGCGAGCACCTCGCCGCCATGGACCACCTGCGCCAGGGCATCCATCTGCGCGGCTACGCCCAGAAGAACCCGAAACAGGAGTACAAGCGCGAGGCCTTCGAGCTGTTCGCCGACATGCTGGAGCGCATCAAGCGCAGCGTGGTGCAAGTGCTGATGACGGTGCAGATCCGCGGCCAGGACGACGTGGACGCGGTGGAGCCGCATCAACTGCCCGAGTTCGAAATGCAGCATGCCGAACCCGGCTCCGCGCTGGGCGACGACGAGGACAATCCGCTGTCCCCGGATGCGCTGGCCGCTCAAGGCCTGCGCATCAACCGCAACGATCCCTGCCCGTGCGGCAGCGGCATGAAGTACAAGCAGTGCCACGGCAAGCTGGCCTGATGCGCTGATTGTTGCCCCGGAAAAAGCCGACGTTCGCGTCGGCTTTTTCATTTTGGCCCACGAGGCGCTTGGCGGCGGCCTCGCCATGGTGTTAGCATGGCGGCGGGTCAACAGTTCACCCAGGCGTCGCCGGCGATTTCGCCACGCTAAACCTGTCCTTGGCTTGCATGAATCTCTGCTTGGCTCGAACCTCGTGCCAGGCCGTAACGGCGACCGCGGCAGTCTTTCCCGACTTTGGCACGCAGACAGGATTCGAACCATGTCTCGCACGCTCTATCCGTTTTACAGCAGCGATATCTCGTCGCTGGCCCGCTCCCTGAAACAGCAATGGGCCGATCAGACCGAGCCGCCCGGCCATCTGCAAATCCTCAATATGCTGGCGCGCGCCGCCGGCTTCCAGAACTTCCAGCACCTGCGCGCCGAGCACGATCGCCCGCTCGCCGCCGAGCCGGTCGCCGCGTCCTCGCCGACTCAGCGCTTGTTGCGCCATTTCGACGAACAGGGCCGCTTGATCCGCTGGCCGAAGAAATTCAGCGAGCAGCGCGCCTGCCTGTGGGCCTTATGGTCCGGCTTGCCGCGAGGCGAGGAATGGGATGAGCCGGCGATCAACCTGGCCATCCGGGCGCTGGAAACCTTCGGCGACCATGTCTTGATCCGGCGCGAGCTGGTGGAGGGCGGCTGGATGGGTCGCACCGATGATTGCCGGCGATATTGGCTGCTGACGCCTGAGTTGCCGGCGGAAATGGCGGAGTTGGCGGAGCAGGTGAATCTGCGCCGCGCCCTTTGTCCTGGCGGATGAGGGCGGCAAACCGCATGCTTTGAAATCGAAGTGTTGTAAGCGCCGCTGCCCAGGCTCGCAGTGCAGAATCAGCTCGGGCTAGCGGCTCTGAATGGGTTTTAAGGGTAGGCTTGAGCGATGGAGTTTTGCGACAGCATGTACATTTGCACGCTCATGTCTTGTCCCAGGTAAAGATCGCGCCGTCGCGTCCATTTTTGGCCCGATTGCGAATCGTAAGCCACCGGCAACTCGACATCGGCGGGCATGAACGCGTTCAGCTTGAAGTCCCGCGCAAGCTTGACGCAGCGCTTGATGTGGTCACGGTGGCCGATGACCCCAACTGTTCCCATCTTGCCGGGATCTCCGCCTGCAAACTCTATCGCTTTCTTTATCACGCCTTCCGTGCTTAGGTAGATGACCTGTCCGTTCTCGTCAATCTCCGGTTCGATGGAGACGACTTGACCCATGCCGTATTTTTGCTGGAGGTAGCGCGCGATTTCCCACTGCGCGTAAACCGGCGCGTAAGGGGCGCGGGCGCGGAGTTGCTGTACGGATTGCGCCAGTAATTCATTGATCGGGCCCGGCGTGGTTTCGCCGGCGGCGCTGACCCGGTTGCCGAATGCCAGCGCAACAATGTTGTTGACGGTGTTGCCGGGGCAACTGGGCGGCGTCCAGGCGTAGCAGGCATCCAGAATCATGGCGTGCAGGGCTTGCGCCGTTGCGTTGTCGCCGCCCAGCTCTTGGCTTAGCCGTTGCAGCATCAGGTTCTCGGTTTGATCCGCCGGTCCTTGCGCTCCGGCATCGCCGCACGCGGTCAACAGGGAGCCTGCCATAGGCGCTAGCATCGCGCCGAAGCCAAAGCGACAGAAATCTCTTCTCTCAATACTCATACGACACTCCTTCCCATGATGAATCAATCTTAGAAAGAGATCGTATGCTATTTATTGTTTTGGTGAGAATTTCATGTCAGCTTTTTGAAATAAAATTGCTGAAAATCACATATCGTTAGATTCAATATGTTGTTTCTGCAACATGGCGATGAGGATTGGCTGCCATTCGAATCCGGCGCGCGGGATGACGAATCGCCGCCGGGCTCCCTTTGCTTTACAGATAAGGCTTGACCGCCGCTTCCAGCTTTTTCTCGTCCAGCTTGCCGGTCAGCGTGGCGGCCACCTTGCCGCTGCGGTCCAGCACCAGCGTGTACGGCAGGCCGCCGGTTTTGTTGCCCAGGCTGCGCATCAGGTCCAGCGTATCGTCGTTGCCCAGCAGGATGGGGTAGCCGATCTTCAGCTGTTTGACGAAGGGCGCTACTTGCTCCTTGTTGTCCAGCGCCACGCCCACCACTTCCACGCCCTTCGGCGCCAGCTTCTTGCGCAGGCCGTTCAGCATCGGCATTTCCTCGCGGCATGGACCGCACCAGGTGGCCCAGAAGTTCAGCACCGTCACCTTGCCCTTGTAGGCGGACATGGCCACCGGCTTGGCGTCGAGGTCGGCGAAGCGGCTTTGCTCCAGCGAGGGGGCGGCTTGGGCGGCCAGCGGCAGCGCGGCCAAGAGCAGGGAGGCGAACAGGCGTTTGGAGTTCATCGGCTTTTCCTGTGATGTCATTGGAATTGTCTTGGATTTCCGCAACTTGCGTGCATCCGGGGATGATCGAAAAATAAACTTTATGTTAAAATGTTCGATTGATTACTTTGCGGAGTGGGCATGTCTATCCTCGTCTGCGGGGCGCTCGCATACGATACCCTGTTCTCGTTCCATGGCCGATTTGACAGCCAGATCCTGCCGGATCAGCTGCACAAGATCTCGACCACCTTCCTCGCGCCGACGATGCGCCGCGAATTCGGCGGCATGGCCGGCAATATCGCCTACAGCTTGTGCTTGCTGGGCGAGAAGCCCATCGTGATGGGCGTGGTCGGCGAGGACTTCGAGCCGTACCGTCAGCACCTGAAACGCGTGGGCGTGGACGATCGCTTCATCCGCCTGATCCGCAAGCAGTATACCCCGCAATGCTTCGGCATTGCCGACAAGGACGGCAACCAGCTGATGGCCTTCCATCCGGGCGCGATGGATTTTGCCACCGAGAACCACGTGTCGGATATCGCGGACCCGATCGAGCTGGCGATTCTATCGCCGGGCGGCTACACCGCCTTCATCCAGCACTCGCGGGAGCTGGCGGCTGCGGGCATTCCGTTCATCTTCGATCCGGGCCAGGAGCTGCCGCTGCTGTCGCGCGACGAGATCCACGAGATCGTCGATCTGGCCAGCTATGTGGCGATCAACGACTACGAGAGCGAGCTGATGCGCGAACGCGCCGGCCTGACGGTGGACGACCTGCGCAAAAAGGTGAAGGCGCTGATCGTCACCCGCGGCTCCAAGGGCGCGGAAATCTATGTCGACGACACTGTGCACCTGATTCCGCGCGTGCAGATGCCGATCAAGCCGGTCGATCCGATGGGTTGCGGCGACGCCTTCCGCGCCGGCTTGCTGTGGGGCATCAGCCGCGGCGTGGACTGGAAGGTCACTGGTCGCCTGGCCAATGTGATCGGCGCGATCAAGGTCACTACGCACGGTTGCCAGAACCACTACTTCGACTGGGACTCGCTGAAGGATATCTATCTGCAGGCTTACGGCGAGGAATGGCCGCTGTAAGCGCCGCCGCTTGATCTGCAAGGCACCGCTCGCGCGGTGCCTTTTGTTTTGCCGCACTTGAATAAGCGCGCCGCCACCCCCACCATAGGTGGATTAAAACACGCCCAAGGGAAGATCATGCCACCCGTTCCGCACCTGGCCACCGCCCTCACCGCTCCCTTGTACGAGCTGGAAAGCCGCATCCTGGCCGCCCAGCCGCAGATCGAGCACTGGTTCCGCAGCCAATGGCATGCCCACGCCACGCCGTTCTACGGTTCGGTGGACCTGCGCAACAGCGGCTTCAAGCTGGCGCCGGTGGACATGAACCTGTTCCCGGGCGGCCACAACAATCTGAATCCGGAATTCCTGCCGCTGGCGGTGCAGGCGGCGCAGAGCGCGGTGGACAAGGTGTGCCCGGAAGCGCGCAGCATCCTGCTGATTCCGGAAAACCACACGCGCAACACCTTCTACCTGCAGAATGTCGCCACCCTGGTGCACATCTTCGAGCAGGCCGGCCTCAAGGTCCGCCTGGGTTCGCTGAATCCGGAAATCACCGAGCCGACCGAACTGGCCACGGCCAATGGCGACAAGCTGACGTTGGAGCCGCTGGAGCGCCGCGGCAACCGCCTAGTGCTGGCCGATGGCTTCAACCCCTGCGTGGTGCTGCTGAACAACGACCTGTCCGGCGGCATTCCCGACATCCTGAAGAATCTGGAACAAACGCTGCTGCCGCCCTTGCACGCCGGCTGGGCGGTACGCCGCAAGACGCATCATTTCGAAGCCTACGACAAGGTCTGCAATGAGTTCGCCAAGCTGATCTCCATCGACCCGTGGACCATCAATCCCTACTTCGCCAGCTGCGGCGGCCTGGATTTCCACGCCCGCACCGGCGAGGAGCAACTGGCCGAAACGGTGTCGCAGATGCTGGAGAAGATTCGCGTCAAATACCGCGAATACGGGATCGACAACGACCCCTTCGTCATCGTCAAGGCTGATGCCGGCACCTACGGCATGGGCGTGATGAGCGTGAAGAGCCCAGACGAGGTGATCGGCCTCAACCGCAAGGCGCGCAACAAGATGTCGGTGGTGAAGGAAGGCCTGGAAGTCTCCGAGGTGATCGTGCAGGAAGGCGTGTACACTTTCGAAACGGTCAACGAGGCCGTGGCAGAGCCGGTGGTCTACATGATGGACCGCTTCGTCATCGGCGGTTTCTACCGCGTGCATACCGGCCGCGGCATAGACGAAAACCTCAACGCGCCGGGCATGCACTTTGTGCCGCTGTCGTTCGAGACCGCCTGCCTGCCGGACCGCAAGGGCCTGCCGGATTGCGCCCCGAACCGCTTCTACGCTTACGGCGTGATCTCGCGGCTGGCGCTGCTGGCCGCCTCGCTGGAACTGGAAGCCACCGACCCGGACGCCGAATAACCTTCGCAGGAGAAACGCGATGCGCATCCTGTTCATTGCCGACCCGCTGGAACACTTCAAGATCTACAAGGACACCACCTTCGCCATGATGGAGGAGGCGCATCGCCGCGGCCACGCCGTCAGCTTTGCCGAGGCTCACCAGCTGTCGGTGGAGGGCGGCCGCATCCTGGTGGATGCGGTGGACCTGACCGTCACCGACGAGCGTCCGCACTGGTACAAGCTGGGGCAGAAGCTGCGCCAGCCGCTGAGCGCCTTCAGCGCGGTAGTGATGCGCAAGGACCCGCCGTTCGACATGGAGTACCTGTACGCCTCGCAGCTGTTCTCGCTGGCGGAAGAACAGGGCGTCAAGGTGTTCACCAGCGGCCAGGCCTTGCGCGACTTCAACGAGAAGCTGGCCATCCTGCGTTTCCCGGAGGTGATCGCGCCGACCATGATCACCGCCGAGTCGCATCGGCTGCGCGCCTTCGTCAACCAGCATCAGGACGCGATCTTCAAGCCGCTGGACAGCATGGGCGGCGACAGCATCTTCCGCGTCAAGCCGGATGATCCCAACCTCAGCGTGATCATCGAAACCATCACCGAGCGCGGCCGCCGCACCGTGATGGCGCAGCGCTACATCCCGGAAATCCGCGACGGCGACAAGCGCATCCTGGTGATAGACGGCGTGCCGGTCGATTACTGCCTGGCGCGGATTCCTGCCGCCGGCGAGACGCGCGGCAACCTGGCGGCCGGCGGCCGCGGCGAGGCGCGCCCGCTGACGGCGCGCGACCGCGAGATTGCCGAGACGGTGGGGCCGGAGTTGAAGAAGCGCGGCATCCTGCTGGCCGGCCTGGATGTCATCGGCAATTATCTGACCGAGGTCAATGTCACCAGCCCGACATGCTTCCGCGAGATCATGGACCAGACCGACATCAACGTGGCCGGCCTGTACCTCGACGCGCTGGAGCGCCGCTGCCAGCACTGAGGCTGGCTGGCACCGCCAGGGAGTGGCAATGGGAAAAATGGAAGAGAGCCCGTTCAAGGGCAAGACCGGCATCCGCCGGCTGATCAATGCCTTGGGTTATTCACTGGACGGCATGCGGGCCGCCTACCGCCATGAAGACGCCTTCCGCCAACTGGTGCTGCTGGCGGTGGTGCTGATTCCGCTGGCCTTCATCGTCCACACCACGCCGCTGGCGCGCGCGCTGCTGGTGGCCAGCAGCCTGGCCACGCTGATCATCGAGCTGCTCAACTCCGCCATCGAGGCGGCAGTGGATCATACCTCGCTGGAGCGCCATCCTTTGGCCAAGCGGGCCAAGGACATGGGCAGCGCCGCGCAGCTCTTGGGCTTGATCAATCTGGCGCTGGTATGGGGCATCGTGTTGTTTGGGTAAGATCTGGAACAGGCCCTAAGAACGTGTCCACGATCTTTGGCTTTTAGACTTGGCTTGTGAAAAACAAACACGTTTTCGATGCACCTACATCCCTTCAAGCCTGCCGTCGGGTGGCAGGCCCGAGGTCTTAAGCGGCTGCATGTTTGAGTCCCGCGACGTTAGCGCGGGACGAGTTCAGCCGCGCCTCGGGCCTGACGGGAACCGGCGGGAAGCCGCAGGCCAGGCTTGCAGGGTGGCTTTTAGGGGAGGAGGGGATATTTGGCCAAGCAAATATCCCCTCCCTGCACGCCGGGCAGCCCCGGCTATGAAAAAGGTTATCCGCGAAGCGGATGCAAAGCCTAAAAGGTCGTGAATAGGCGCCAAGGGAACCGATCTGGCAGATCCGGTTCTGACAAGAAGGCTCCGCCGCTGGCGGGGCCTTTGTCTTGTCTGGAATAGGAGAGCGATATGCTGATGTCCCCGCAACAGGCCGGCGTGGAGGAGTGGGTACAAAGCCTGGTGCTATGGCTGAAACTCGGCGTGGAGGCCTGCGGCGCCTTGGTGATCGCCGCCGGGGTGTTGCTGTTGGCTGGCCGCTATCTGCGGCAGGCCATGTCCGGCCAGCGGCCCGATTACAACCAGCTGCGGCTGACTTTCGCCCGCTTTTTGGCGCTGGCGCTGGAACTGCAGTTGGCGGCCGACATCCTGTCCACCGCGGTGGCGCCCAGCTGGGACCAGATCGGCAAGCTCGGGGCCATCGCCGTGCTGCGCACGGCCTTGAACTATTTCCTAGCGCGCGAGATGCGCGAGACCGAATCCTCCCGCGCCGCCTGAATGTCAGCGCTGCCGGCGGTACAGATAACCGGGATACACCCGGATGCAGCCGGGTTCCTCCGCCACTTCTCCCTGTTCGCCCAAGAGCTGCCAGCGCGAGTCGCGCGCGATCAGCGTGCGGTATACCGGGCTGCCGGCGCGGTAGAACATCAGGTCCTGGCCGCGGAAGGCGTCCAGCGGCAGCAGCGGACGCTGCGAGGCGGGCACCAGCATGGCGGTGGCGTGCGAGGCCATGTCGGCGTTCTGCTCGCGGTCGGCGGCGGACAGGCCGATGAAGGCGATCAGGAAGGCGACAGGCAGGATCAGGTATTCATGTCCGGCCAGGCCGAGCAGGGTGAGGATGGCGGCGCCGGTGAACAGAAAGTGGCTGCTGAATTTCATGATGCGGCGATCTCAAAAATAAAACGCCGCCGGCCGGAGCAGGGCTATTGCGTCCGGCATGCCTGGGCGGCGCGGACCGCCGGAAGTCCGGCGGCAAGTTCACCGTGATCATAGCGCACTGCGCAATGGGGATCGCAATAAAATCAACAGCTTGTCGATGCTGATGGCTTGGGGCTAATGCCGGCGAGGCGTGGCCGCGCGGGCCAAAAACGCAACGGCGGGCGCAAAAAAGCCGCTCCAGCGGGAGCGGCTTGGGTGATCCTGATCAGGCTCACGCCTCTTCTGCAGCCGGCGTGTCCTTGCCTTCCGGCGGCGCGATCTGCTCGGCGTAGCCGCATTCCTTCTGCGGGCATACCTTCTCAGTGCCGCGGCGCTTGGTGGTCTTGATCGTCAGAATGGGCCAGTTGCACTTCGGGCACGGCTCGGCGATCGGCGGGTTCCACGTGGCGTACTTGCACTTGGGATAGGTGTTGCAGCTGTAGAACAGCTTGCCGTAGCGGCTCTTGCGTTCGATCAGCTGGCCGGTCTTGCATTCCGGGCAGGTGACGCCGGTTTCGCGCGGCTTTTCCAAGGGCTCGATGTGTTTGCACTTGGGGTAGTTGGCGCAGCCGATGAACTTGCCGTAGCGGCCCTTCTTGATGTGCAGCTCGCCGCCGCAATCCGGGCAGACGCGGCCTTCGATCACGGTCGGCGCTTCCGCCTCTTCCGCCGCCTGTTCGGCGGTTTCGCCGATATTGCGGGTGTAGTCGCACTCCGGATAGCCGGTGCAGGCGATGAAGCGGCCGCGCTTGCCGAACTTGATCGACAGCGGCTTGCTGCATTTCGGGCAGGCTTCGTCCAGGCTTTCCGTGGTCACTTCGGCGCGGGAAATGCTCTCTTTTTCGTCGATCTGCTTCTTGAAGCCCTTCCAGAAGCTGTCCATCACCGGCACCCACTGGCGCGTGCCGCTGGCGATCTCATCCAGCTGGTTTTCCAGCTTGGCGGTGAAGTTGTAGTCGACGTATTGCGAGAAGTGCTCGGTCAGGAACTTGTTGACGATGTCGCCGGTGTCGGTCGGCAGGAAGCGCTTCTTGTCCAGAATGACGTATTCGCGGTCCTTCAGCGTCGAGATGATGCTGGCGTAGGTGGACGGCCGGCCGATGCCGAACTCTTCCAGCGCCTTCACCAAGGACGCTTCCGAATAGCGCGGCGGCGGCTGGGTGAAGTGCTGCTCGCCGTACAGCTTGTCCACCGGCAGGTCTTCGCCCTCGGTCAGCAGCGGCAGCTTGGCGTTGTCCTCGTCCTCGGCGTCGTCCACGTCTTCCTCGTACACGGCGAGGAAGCCGGCGAAGGTTTGCACCTGGCCGCTGGCGCGGAACACGCCTTCGCCCACCAGGATGTCCACGCTGGTGGTGTCGAATCTGGCCGGCGCCATCTGGCAGGCCAGGGTGCGCTTCCAGATCATGTCGTACAGCTTGAACTGATCGGTGGTCAGGAAAGGCTTGACCATTTCCGGCGTGCGCAGGATGGAAGTGGGGCGGATCGCCTCGTGCGCTTCCTGGGCGTTCTTGGCCTTGCTCTTGTAGGTCACCGGGTTCTTGGGCAGGAAGTCGGCATCCCATTTCAGGCCGATATAGCCGCGGATTTCTTCCACCGCTTCATTGGCCAGCACCACCGAGTCGGTACGCATATAGGTGATCAGGCCGACGGTGCCATGACCGATGTCCATGCCTTCGTACAGCTGCTGCGCGGTGCGCATGGTGCGGTCGGTGGTCATGCCCAGCTTGCGCACGGCCTCCTGTTGCAGCGTGGAGGTCGTGAACGGCGCGGCCGGGCTGCGCGATTTCTTTTTCTTCTCGATGGTGCCGACCTGAGCCGGCTTGCCCTCGAGGCGGGACAGCACGGCAGCCTGTTCCGCTTCGTTGGGGATGGCGAACTGGTCGAGCTTGACGCCGGCCAGCGTGGTCAGTTTGGCGGAGAACTTGGTGCGGCTCTTGTGGCTGTCGAGATGGACCGACCAGTATTCCTGCTGCACAAAGGCCTTGATCTCGTTCTCGCGTTCGCAGATCAGCCGCAGCGCCGGACTCTGCACCCGGCCGGCGGACAGGCCGCGGCGGATTTTCTTCCACAGCAGCGGCGACAGATTGAAGCCCACCAGATAGTCCAGCGCGCGGCGCGCCTGCTGCGCGTCCACCAGATCCTGGGCGATGGCCCGCGGGTTCTGGATCGCATCCAGCACCGCGTTCTTGGTGATCTCATGGAACACCACGCGCTGGGCGGTTTTGTCCTTCAGCAGCTTCTTGCTGTTGAGGATCTGCACCAGGTGCCAGGAAATGGCCTCGCCTTCGCGGTCCGGGTCAGTTGCCAGGTAGACGTGATCGGCCTCGCGCACCGCGCTGACGATGGCGTCCACGTGCTTGGTGTTGCGCGCGATCAGCTGGTACTTCATCGCGAAGTCTTTTTCCGGATCGACGGCGCCGTTTTTCGGCACCAGATCGCGCACGTGGCCGTAAGAGGCCAGGACCTCGAAGTCCGAGCCAAGATATTTTTTCAGCGTCTTCGCCTTGGATGGCGATTCGACGATCAGGAGGCTGGTGGGCATATTATCTTTTCAGCAATATTCAAGGCCGGACGCGCCCGGCCGACACATCTTGTTATATCCGTCAAACGAAACAAGAGCGCAAGGGCGCTCTTGAACACAATAAGGGGTTGACCAATCGGCGGCATGTTAAGCCGCCGGGCCGGGCCTGACAAGTTATTGCATGGTTGGCTCGCCATGCACCGCTTCCAGCAGCGCCTCGCCCAGCAGAATGGGCAATTCGGCCTGTTGCGCCCACAGCACCATCAGCACCAGCAGTTTGGCGTTGCTGACGTCCAGGTCCTCGTGGTCCAGTTCCAGCAAGCGGTCTATCACCATTTCGCGCTGAGACGGGGTCAGGGCGCCGTTGTCCTCCAGGAACTGCAGCAGGCCGCGCACGTCGGCCGGCAGGTGCTCGAGCTCGCTGTCGGCGTAGATGCGCATGCCGCTGCCGTCGTCGGCGCCCAGATACGGTTCGACGCTGGCCTCGCTGACGCTGTCCAGCCAGTCCAAGGCTTCGCCGATCTCGTCTTCCTCGAAGCCGATGGCGTTCAGCTGGCGGGTCAGCGAGCTGCGGTCGCCAAAGGCGGCCGGATCGCTGTATTGCTCGAATAAATAGGTGAGTACGTCAAACATGGCTTAGTTTTCTGAGATTGAACGCGGCGCGTTCAGTTTTGCGCCAGACGCTGGAAGCGGCCGCCAGCCACGCTGGCCACGCGGCCATCCAGCTCCAGTTCGAGCAGCATCGCGTAAACCTCCCCCGACGTCAACCCGACGGCGTCGGCCAGCGCGTCCGCCAGCACCGGTTCCCAACCCATCGCGTCCAATAAGGGCGAGGCTTGCGGTGGGGCCGCCGCGGCCGGCGCCGATGGCGCGGCGGACAGCCGGCCCACTTCGTCCAGCACCTCGTCCACGCTCTCCACCAGCCGCGCGCCGTCCTTGATCAGTCGGTGGCAGCCGCGCGCCTGCGGGTTGTGGATGCTGCCGGGTATCGCCATGACCTCGCGGTTGTTTTCCATCGCCAACCGGGCGCTGATCAGCGAGCCGGAGGCGGTGCCGGCTTCCACCACCAGGCAGCCGCGCGCCAGGCCGGCGATGATGCGGTTGCGCCGCGGGAAGTTGCCCGCCAGCGGCCCGATGCCCAGCGCGAACTCCGACAGGATCAGCCCGCGCTCGGCGATCTGGTGCGCCAGCTGGCGGTTGGACGCCGGGTAGACGCGGTCGATGCCGGTGCCGATGACGGCGATGGTGGAAGCGGGATGCGCCAGCGCGCCCTGGTGGGCGGCGGCGTCGATGCCGCTGGCCAGGCCGCTGACGATGGTGTAGCCGTGCGCGGCCAGCGCGGAGGCGAAGTCTCCGGCGTTGCGCTGGCCCTGCGCCGTGGCGGCGCGGCTGCCGACCATGGCCAGCATCGGCCGCGCCAGCAATTCGCGCCGGCCGCGCGCGAACAGCAGGGGCGGCGGCGAGGCGGCCTCGGCCAGTTGCGACGGGTAGTCCTCGTCCAGCAGGGTGATCAGGTGGCAGTCCTCGCCCATGGACCAGGCCAGCGCGGCGTCCACTGATTCTGCCGCGGCCTCGCCATGCAGCGCCTCGGCGGCTTCGCGGCCGATCAGCTTTTCGGTTTGCGCCGGCCGGGCCGATACGGCGGCGTCAGCCGAGCCGAAAGCCTCGATCAGCTTGAGGAATCCAACGGGGCCGATGCCGGGCGTCAGCGCCAGCCGCAGCCAGGCGCGCGGGGTCGGGCTCATTCGGCGTCCGGCGGGGCGATGCCGTCGCCGACATAGATGGCGCCCGCGCTGTCCAGCACCAGGCCGTAGGACACCTTGTCGAAGACGCGATAGATGAACAGCTTGCCGGCCTGCTCGGTTGGCAGCTGCGCCTGGCGCTTTTTGCCGGCGGCGTCGGCGATTTCGATGGCGCCGCCCTTCTTGAATATGCCGAACACCATGCCCGGCTCCACGCCGGCGGCGCTGCCCAGGTTCACCGCTACCGTGGAATACTGCGCGGCGCCGTCCACGCCCTGGTAGCTGGAGATGATTTTGCCGTGCATGCCGTCTTCGGCAGGGTGGGGCACGTAATTGACGAAGGACTCCTTGGGCGCGCGCACCAGGCGGTCGCCTACCAGCACTTCGCCGGCGACGCTGCGGATGCGCAAGGTCTGGATGTCGGCGCGCAGCTTGTCTACCACCAGATCGCCCCCATATACCGCTTCAACCCCCAGCGCTTGCTGGCTGTCCGGGTCTACCAGCGTCTTGCCCAGGCGATAGGCCTGCCAGCTGCCGGTCTCGTTGACGCCGCTGGCGTAAACGCGGTCGCCCGGGCTCAGGCTGAGGCGCTCGTCCGGGCCGGCCACCAGTTTGGGGCCAAGGGCGAATTGTTCGGGATTGACGATCAGCGGGCGAACCATGAACGGCTCTATGGCTTCGGCCGGGATGCTGGCGATGGCTTGGTCGAGCTCCTCGACGCGGGCCTGCGGCGACAGCTTGACCTCGCGCGGCGTGTCCGATGCCAGCGACAGTCTGGGCTGGCCATTGACGTAGTCCAGCGCCAGCACGTCGCCCGGATAGATCCAGTGCGGATTGCGCACTTGCTCGCGGTTCATCCGCCACAGCCGCGGCCATTGCCACGGGCTGTTCAGATAACGGCCGGCGATGCCCCACAAGGTGTCGCCTTTGGCAACGGTGTAGCGCGACGGCGCGTCCGGCTTGATCGCCAATTCGTCGGCAAATGCCGTAACGGACAACGCCAGAGCCAGGGCAAGCGATATAATGCGCTTAAGCATGAATGGATTCCAATTCTTGATGCCGGCCGACAGACGCCGCGGCCGGGGGCTGAACGAAGCTGCGCCGAACCGCTCTATTATCCACGCGGGCGCGGCGATACGACAACTTGGAGTGAATGATAGCGATGGCGCTGTTGAACATTTTGCATTACCCGGACGACAGGCTGCACACCGTGGCCAAGCCGGTGGAAGTCTTTGACGCCGCTCTGCAACAGCAGATCGACGACATGTTCGAGACCATGTACGAGGCCAAGGGCATCGGGCTGGCCGCCACCCAGGTGGACTACCACTACCGGCTGGTGGTGATGGACATCTCGGAGGAGCGCGATGAGCGCCGGGTGTTCATCAACCCGGAAATCGTCGAGAAGGACGGCGAAACCGTCTACGAAGAGGGCTGCCTGTCGGTGCCCGGCATCTACGACAAGGTGACCCGCGCCGAGCACGTCAAGGTGAAGGCGCAGGATCGCGACGGTAAGCCGTTCGAGCTGGAGGCCGATGGCCTGCTGGCGATCTGCATCCAGCATGAGATCGACCACCTGAACGGCGTGGTGTTTGTGGAGCGGCTGTCGCAGCTGAAGCAGAACCGCATCCGCAGCAAGCTGAAGAAACGCGAAAAACAAAATATGTAAGACCGGCCGACAAGCCGGTGATCAACGGCGCTGCGTGACGGCGCCGTTGTCATGAGCGGGAAGCAATAACGATGAAATTGATATTTGCCGGCACGCCGGAATTCGCCGCCGCCGCTTTGCGCGCGCTGATCGCCGCGGGGCACGAGATCCCGCTGGTGCTGACCCAGCCGGATCGCCCGGCCGGCCGCGGCATGAAACTGAAGCCCAGCCCGGTCAAGGAAGTGGCGCTGGCGCATGGCCTGCGCGTCGAGCAGCCGGAAAAGCTGCGCGGCAATCTGGAGGCGCAGCAGATGCTGCGCGACGTCGGCGCCGATCTGATGGTGGTGGCCGCCTATGGCCTGATCCTGCCGCAGGACGTGCTGGACATCCCGGCGCGCGGCTGTCTGAACATCCACGCCTCCCTGCTGCCGCGCTGGCGCGGCGCGGCGCCCATCCAGCGCGCCATCCTGGCGGGCGACCATGAAACCGGCATCACCATCATGCAGATGGACGTGGGCCTGGATACCGGCGACATGCTGAGCATCCACCCGCTGGCCATCGCCGATGACGAAACCGCCGCCACGCTGCACGACAAGCTGGCCGCCTGCGGCGCGCAAGCCATCGTCGAGACTTTGGGCCGCCTGGATGAAGTCGTCCCGCAACAGCAGCCGGAAGACGGCGTCACCTACGCCCAGAAGCTCAGCAAGGCCGAGGCCGAGATCGACTGGACGCTGCCGGCGGCGGACGTCGCCCGAGCCATCCGTGCCTACAACCCGGCGCCGGGCGCGTTCACCTCGCTGAACGGCGAGCCGCTGAAGCTGTGGATGGCCAGCGCCGAAGCCGGCCAGGCCGAACCCGGCGTGGTGGTGGC
>NZ_PPTF01000093.1 GCF_002902845.1 Chromobacterium sinusclupearum | reverse complement strand
TGCTTCTTGGCAGCGTGCTTGTGAGCCTTCTTGGCCTTCGGCGCGGAAGCGTCAGCCTTGGCGGCCTGGGCCTTTTGAGCGGCGGAGGCGTCCTTCTTGGCTACGTGCTTCTTGCCATGGTGCTTGTGAGTCTTCTTGGCCATCGGAGCCGAAGCGTCGGCCTTGGCGGCTTGAGCCTTCTGAGCGGAAGCTTCATGCTTCTTGGCAGCGTGCTTGTGAGCCTTCTTGGCCTTCGGCGCGGAAGCGTCAGCCTTGGCGGCCTGGGCCTTTTGAGCGGCGGA
>NZ_PPTF01000092.1 GCF_002902845.1 Chromobacterium sinusclupearum | reverse complement strand
TGAGGTGATAGTCATCTCACTGTGGCACTGCGATGCCGTTTAGAGGAGGGGGCGTCCATCCCATTGCCTTCGCCCAGCATTTTGATACCGGTGCTATCGATCAGCAGGTGCAGCGCGCCAGCACTTTTCTGGTAGGGAATGTTGACCTGCAGCGTCTGCTGCCGTCTGGACAGCGTGCTGTAGTCGGGGACGTCCCAGCTCAAGCCCGCCAGCTTGAGCAGACTTTGGATGAAACCGATGGTCTGCCGCAAAGGCAGTCCAAACAGGTTCTTGATAGTCAAACAGAACTGAATAGC
>NZ_PPTF01000091.1 GCF_002902845.1 Chromobacterium sinusclupearum | reverse complement strand
GACGGCGCGGCGCTGCAAACCACCCTGCAGGACTACGACCCGCAAGGCCTGTATTACGCCGGCGACGCCGAACAGCTCGCCCGCTATGCCCAGCTGCGGCAGCAGGCTTACGACCTGCAGGCCAAACAATTTGAAGGTGGCGGCACGATACGCGGTCTGACCGCCGGCCAATGGTTCCGCCTGGACGACCACCCGGCGCACGAAACCGACAGCGCGCAAGACCGCGAATTCGTCGTCACCGCCCAAACCATCCAGGCGCGCAACAACCTGCCGCAGGATCTAACCCAGCAGCTGAACCTGGCGGCGCCCGGTTTGCTGGCGGCCGGACTCGCCACCGACGCCGTGCCGTTTGGCACGGAACAGACGGCCGCCCCGTTCACCACCCGCATTCAGGCCCAGCGCCGCGGCATCCCGCTGACGCCAGCCTACGCCCACACCGCGCAGGCCAAACCGACCAGCCTCGGCGTGCAAACCGCCACCGTGGTCGGCCCGGCCGAGCCGACGGACCAAGCCGCCGACGAGATCTACACCGACGCCCAAGGCCGCATCAAGGTGCAGTTCCACTGGCAACGGCCAGAAGAACATAAAACCTTCGGCGCCAATCTCGACGACAAATCCAGCTGCTGGCTGCGCGTGGCCATGCCTAGCGCCGGCGCCGGCTTCGGCCACCAGTTCATCCCGCGCATCGGCCAGGAAGTGCTGGTCGACTTCATCGAAGGCGACATCGACCGGCCGGTGATCACCGGCGTGCTGTACAACGGCAGCCACCCCACGCCCGACTTCAGCGGCGCCGGCGCGCTGCCCGCCAACAAAACGCTGTCCGGCATCAAGAGCAAAGAACACCAGGGCGGCGGCTACAACGAACTGCTGTTCGACGACACCCCCGGCGAAGTGCGCGCCAAGCTCAGTAGCGAATCCGGCAAGACCCAGCTGAATCAGGGCTTCCTCACCCACCCGCGCAGCAACGGCAAAGCCCAGCCGCGCGGCGAAGGCTTCGA
>NZ_PPTF01000090.1 GCF_002902845.1 Chromobacterium sinusclupearum | reverse complement strand
GAAATCCAGGGCGTGGTGAACGTGGTGTTCAGCGTCGGCGCCAGCGGCAAATACAGCGGCGACGCCAGCTTCAATTTCAGCGGCGACATTCCGCCGCGTTATCGCAGCGCGTTCAAAGCCGCCATTACTACCGCATTGCAGGGTTACACCTGCCAGGCCAATTCCCAATTGAAACAGGAATTCGGCTTCAAAATGGACTCTGGCTCCTAAGACCAGGGCCTCTCAAGACACAAAGGAGCAAATACCATGACCAAGATCACTCGCGCATTTCTGGGCAAAGTCCTGGGCGCTGCCGCCGCGCTGAGCGCGCTGCCGGCACTGGCGGC
>NZ_PPTF01000089.1 GCF_002902845.1 Chromobacterium sinusclupearum | reverse complement strand
ATCAAAATGCTGGGCGAAGGCAATGGGATGGACGCCCCCTCCTCTAAACGGCATCGCAGTGCCACAGTGAGATGACTATCACCTCACTGAATTGAAGGGAGCGTCACCATGAACGGTAGAACGATCGGGTTGGATCTGGCCAAAAACGTGTTTCAAGTTCACGGAGTCGATGAACATGGCAAGGTGGTGCTGCGCAAACAGGTGACGCGACACCAGGTGGCTGCTTTCTTTGCCAACCTACCGCCCTGCCTCATTGGAATGGAGGCCTGTGGCAGCGCCCATCACTGGGCTCGCAAGCTCCAGAGCATGGGCCACGTCGTTAAACTGATGGCTCCCCAGTACGTCAAGCCCTATGTCAAGACCAACAAGAACGATGCTGCGGATGCCGAGGCCATCTGCGAGGCAGTGACCCGACCGAACATGCGGTTTGTGCCGATCAAGAATGTGGAACAGCAAAGCGTGCTGGCGCTGCACCGTGTACGTCAGGGTTTTGTCAAAGCCCGCACTGCCCAGGCAAACCAGATCCGTGGTCTGCTGGCTGAGTTCGGGCTGATCCTTCCCCAAGGCATCGGCCACATTGTCAACCAGGCTCCAGGACTCATTGAAGATGTCCGCAACGAACTGCCTGGATCATTTCGACTGCTGATTCAGCGCCT
>NZ_PPTF01000088.1 GCF_002902845.1 Chromobacterium sinusclupearum | reverse complement strand
AAATCTATGGTCAGCCCGAGTTTTGCAACTCCAGAACACTGATTCATACTGACAAGGTAGGCTTGCTCTAATCTATCCGGACTCTCGGTGGGCAATGCCGCCCGGTCCATGATGTGAGCCGCGCCTGACGGTCCTCAAAAGCCCCACAGTCTGCACAGACTATTTTGCATGTCAGGTTTGCCGCCAGGCCGTTTGGCCGATTGTCGTCATCAGGGTCTGTCGTCGCAAAAGCAGGTCTGCTCCTAACCGCCGGGGGATCGCCCGGCGGTTTTTACATCCCGGCGCGGGGGTGCGGGCGGTACTCGCCGCCTTGGGCCAGAATCGCCCACACCACCCGCGCCAATTTATTCGCCACCGCGCACGCCACCACCTGGCTCGGCCGACGCAGCATCAGCTGGGCCGTCCACTGGGCCAGGGC
>NZ_PPTF01000087.1 GCF_002902845.1 Chromobacterium sinusclupearum | reverse complement strand
AATTACTGGTGGGTCTGGTAGGACTCGAACCTACGACCCCTGCGTTATCAACACAGTGCTCTAACCAGCTGAGCTACAAACCCAGTAGTCGTTTGATACCACATCGTTTTCGATCAAAATCAAGCAGATCAAGGCGAAAGCTGACGACGTGTACATCGAGTACACGAGGAGGCTTTCAACGCAGAGCTGCGCAGATTTTCATCGAAAATGCCCTTAACTTGAATAACCGATAGGCTGTAAGTACTTGGCGATCGCCTTCTCTAGAAAGGAGGTGATCCAGCCGCAGGTTCCCCTACGGCTACCTTGT
>NZ_PPTF01000086.1 GCF_002902845.1 Chromobacterium sinusclupearum | reverse complement strand
CAGGATGAGAATTCTAAGGCGCTTGAGAGAACTCAGGAGAAGGAACTCGGCAAATTGATACCGTAACTTCGGGAGAAGGTATGCCTGTTGTGGTGTAGACCCTTGCGGTCGAAGCTATGACAGGTCGCAGAGAATCGGTGGCTGCGACTGTTTAACAAAAACACAGCACTGTGCCAACACGAAAGTGGACGTATACGGTGTGACGCC
>NZ_PPTF01000085.1:12577-99929 GCF_002902845.1 Chromobacterium sinusclupearum | reverse complement strand
TACTTTCATCAAGATTCATCTGTTCCTGACGCCTCGTCTTCGCTACTGCCTGCCTCCGAAGAAGATGGATGCACTTATGCAGGGCATTGTTGATCGGCATGACAAGATTTTCGGCATTAACATTTTTGAGGTTGAACACCCGTTGACAGCTTCTGAGATGTTTGAAGAGGCGCGTTACGCTCAGGCTGAGCTTCCCGCACATGATGCTTGATGTATCGGTTGCGCTATGGGTCGGGAAATATCGTGTTCAGCATCGCCCCATACTTCGCTTGCTTCAGGCAGTTTTTGCGGTAGAAATCCCGCTCTTTCATCAGCCGCCCTATCAGCTCCGCTTGCTCCTCAGCCAGGCGCTTTGCACGGCGGTACTCCGGCAGCATGGCCACTTCAACGTAGTTGATTCGTATGCCCGTTGCTGGGCATACCAGCGCGTCACCGCGCTCGCATAGGTGGAATCCCCGGAACGGCCCGTACTGCGCGCCAAGGGTGGTTTCTGCGCGATGGCGTAGGTATAGGTACACCACACGCGGCACAGGCTCGCGGCCGCGCCGCCAGTACGCCAACTGTTGCGCGCTCACGCCGATTTCTGCGGCTACGGTTTCGATGTCACCAAAAGAAACAGCCCTGACCAGATCGTCAGGGCTGCAAGGGAACTCACACCACGGTTTTGACATTTGCTGCGTCGTTTTGCTTGTTGTTCGGACCCTTTACATCGGAAGTGTTGCAAAAATGATACCTGTCCGAAAGGCCAGTTTCTGCAATTTTCTTTGCATCGTTTTGGCCACCTTTTTGACCCATTTCTGCAATTTGACATAATAAACATTATGCGAACTAAAGCGTGCGGCGATTTGACAGTCAATCGCCTAAACTTACATTCATTCGCGCTGCGAGATTGTCATGGCCAGACACGCTTCGCCCTCCGCCCGCCCTTTCCGCCTGGTTCCGTATTTCTTTCTGCTATCGCTCCTGCTGATGGGGTGCGCCACTTCATTGATGGCGGGCTACCTTCGGCATTACTCAGCCGAGCAGTTGCTGAAGCTTGAAAAAAACCGGGCGGCATCGCTGGTGCAAATTTTCGAAAATTCGCTATGGCCTGACTTTCGGTCTTTGCTGCCGCTGGCAGGCAAGCCGGACCGGCTGCAGCAAGCTGCCCGTCAGGTGCATTTGCGTGAAGCAGTGATTGGCCTGATGCGCGGCACGGATGTGATCAAACTGAAGGTCTACGCACTGAATGGTTTGACGCTGTTTTCCACCGACGCCAAGCAGATAGGCGAAAACGAATGGGACAACGACGGATTCCGCTCGGCCGCGGCAGGCGTGCCGGCCAGCGAGCTGGCGCACAATCACAGCATAGATGCCTTTGAGCATACCTTGACCGAGCGCGACATCGTGTCCACCTACGTGCCGGTGCACAGACAAGATGGTCGAGTCGAAGGCGTGCTGGAGTTGTATCTCGACGCGACGCCCTTCGTCACGGATTCCGAGCACCAACTATGGTGGCTAACGCTGGCAATCTGCGCCTTGATGGGCATTCTATTTATTGCCCAGATGCTGGTGGTGGGCCATGCGGGCCGGATCATTGAGCAGCAGGCCAAATCGTTGGCCGACGCTAATCGAGACCTGGATCGCAGAGTCTCGGAGCGCACCCACGAGCTGGAGACGGCCAATCGTCGTTTGCATGATGAAATTGCCGAGCGCCGCCGCGCCGAGGCGACCTTGGATCGCTTGGCTCACCATGACACCCTGACCGGCCTCCCCAATCGCTTGCAATTCCAGCAACGGCTGAGCCATGCGCTGGACCGCTCCGCGATGGGCGAACATGGTTTGGCGCTGTTGTTTATCGATCTGGATAGGTTCAAGGATGTCAACGATACACAGGGCCACCACATAGGCGACTTGCTGTTGATCGCAGTGGCCAACAGGCTGCTTGCCCATGTCCCGCCAGGCGATCTGCTGGCCCGTTTGGGCGGAGACGAGTTTGTCTGCGTGATGGAGGGCTTGGAAAAGCAGGATGCGGCTGATGCCGCTGCCGGCCGTTTGTTGTCTCTGTTCGAGCGCCCTTTCGACATCGGCAGTCAGGATATTTATCTATCCGCTAGCATAGGCATCAGTTTTTCCCGGCAGGACGGCGCCGATGGGGACACCTTGCTGCGCAACGCCGACCTGGCGATGTACCAAGCCAAGGCTGCAGGCCGAAACCGCTGCCTCCGCTACACGCCTGAGCTATCTTCCGCCTTGGAGCAGCGCGTATTGATTGAGCGCCACCTGCGCCAAGCGATAGAGATCGGCGAAATCGACGTGCATTTTCAGCCCAAGATCGCGTGCGACAGCGGTGAGCTGTATGGCGCGGAAGCCTTGGCGCGTTGGCACAGCCCCGCCTTGGGCGAGATAGGTCCGGCCCGATTCATTCCGATTGCCGAGGAAAGCGGGCTGATCGAGGCGCTGGGCGATTTGGTGCTGGACAAAAGCTGCCGCCAATTGGCGCAGTGGCTGGCGGACGGCTTCGCCGTGCCTTCTGTTTCGGTGAATCTTTCCGTCAGACAATTGGAGAGGATGGATTTTCCGCAGCGGGTTGAGTCGATGCTGGAGCGCTATGCCCTGCCCCCTTCCCTGCTGGAAATGGAAATCACCGAAAGCGTGATCATGGCGGCTGATGACGCCGTCGCCGCCTTGACGACCTTGCGCAAACTGGGTGTCCGCCTGTCCATAGATGATTTTGGCACAGGCTATTCCTCGCTGGCCTATTTGCATCAGTTGCCGGTGCAGACGCTCAAGATCGATCGCAGCTTCATCCTGGGCATTGGCGGCGGGCAGGACGGAGAGGCCATTGTCCGCAGCATTCTGTCGCTGGCGGCCAATTTGGCGCTGGATACCGTTGCCGAGGGCGTGGAGACCGCCGAACAGGCGGATTTTCTGCGTAAAGCGGGATGTTCGGCCATTCAGGGATTTTTCTACGGACGGCCATTGCCAGCAATGGACTTCTCGGCACGCTGGCGCGACGCGGCGCTTTCTTGAGCGTGGCCAGCCTCCCATAACAGGCATGAAAAAACGCCGTCCTCCTGCGGGATGGACGGCGTCGTTATGGTTAGCCCCTCGATGTTGCTATCAAGCCTTGCTGGCGGCCAGCTCCTGGTATTCCTGGATCTGGTCGAAGTTCAAGTACTTGTAAACTTCGGCGCCCTTCTCGTTGATGATGCCGATGTTCGCCTGATACTCCTCTACTGTCGGGATCTTGCCCAGCTTGGAGCAGATCGCCGCCAGTTCGGCCGAGCCCAGGAACACGTTGGAGTTCTTGCCCAGACGGTTCGGGAAGTTGCGCGTGGAGGTGGACATCACCGTCGCGCCTTCGCGCACCTGCGCCTGGTTGCCCATGCACAGCGAGCAGCCCGGCATTTCCAGACGCGCGCCGGCGCGGCCGAGCACGCCGTAGTGGCCTTCCTCGGTCAGTTGCTTGGCGTCCATCTTGGTCGGCGGCGCCACCCACAGGCGCACCGGGATGTCGGCCTTGCCTTCCAACAGCTTGGAGGCGGCGCGGAAGTGGCCGATATTGGTCATGCACGAACCGATGAACACTTCGTCGATCTTGGTGCCGGCCACTTCGGACATGTACTTCACGTCGTCCGGATCGTTCGGGCAGGCGACGATAGGCTCCTTGATCTCATTCATGTCGATTTCGATCACGGCGGCGTATTCGGCGTCGGCGTCGGCTTCCAGCAGCTTGCCGTTGGCAATCCAGTCTTCCATGGCCTTGATGCGGCGTTCCAGCGTGCGCGCGTCCTGATAGCCGTCGGCGATCATGGACTTCATCAGCGTGATGTTGGAGCGCATGTATTCGACGATGGGCGCCTTGTTCAGGTGCACGGTGCAGCCGGCGGCGGAGCGCTCCGCAGAGGCGTCGGTCAGTTCGAACGCTTGCTCAACCTTCAGGTCCGGCAGGCCTTCGATTTCCAGGATGCGGCCGGAGAAGATGTTCTTCTTGCCGGCTTTGGCCACGGTCAGCAGGCCGGCCTTGATCGCGTACAGCGGGATGGCGTTGACCAGATCGCGCAGGGTCACGCCCGGCTGCAGCTTGCCCTTGAAACGCACCAGCACCGATTCCGGCATATCCAGCGGCATCACGCCAGTGGCGGCGGCAAAGGCCACCAGGCCGGAACCGGCCGGGAAGGAAATGCCGATCGGGAAACGGGTATGGCTGTCGCCCCCGGTGCCCACGGTGTCCGGCAACAGCAGGCGGTTCAGCCAGCTGTGGATCACGCCGTCGCCCGGACGCAGCGAGACGCCGCCGCGGGTAGAGATGAAGGACGGCAGCTCCTTGTGCATCTTCACGTCCACCGGCTTCGGATACGCGGCAGTGTGGCAGAACGACTGCATCACCAGATCGGCGGAGAAGCCCAGGCAGGCCAGGTCTTTCAGCTCGTCGCGGGTCATCGGGCCGGTGGTGTCCTGCGAGCCGACAGTGGTCATCTTCGGTTCGCAGTAGGTGCCCGGACGCACGCCCTTGCCTTCCGGCAGGCCACAGGCGCGGCCGACCATCTTCTGGCCCAGCGAAAAGCCCTTGCCGGAATCCACCGGCGCCTTGGGCAGCCGGAATGTGGTGGAAGCCGGCAGACCCAGCGCTTCGCGCGCCTTGGAAGTCAGGCCGCGGCCGATGATCAGGTTGATGCGGCCGCCGGCGCGCACTTCGTCCAGGATCACTTCGGACTTCAGCTTGAATTCGGCCACCACGGCGCCGTTCTTCTCGATCTTGCCGCTGTACGGGTAGACGTCGATCACGTCGCCCATTTCCAGCTTGGACACGTCCACTTCAATCGGCAGCGAGCCGGAGTCTTCCTGGGTGTTGAAGAAGATAGGCGCGATCTTGCCGCCCAGGGTCACGCCGCCGAAGCGTTTGTTCGGCACGTAAGGAATATCCTGGCCGGTGGCCCACACCACCGAGTTGGTGGCGGATTTGCGGGAAGAGCCGGTGCCGACCACGTCGCCGACATAAGCCACCAGATGGCCCTTCTTCTTCAGGTCTTCGATGAACTGGATCGGGCCGCGCTTGCCGTCTTCTTCCGGCTTGAAGGCCGCGTCGGCGCGGGTGTTCTTCAACATGGCCAGATAGTGCAGCGGGATGTCCGGGCGGCTCCAGGCGTCCGGCGCCGGGGATAGGTCGTCGGTATTGGTTTCGCCCGGCACCTTGAACACGGTGACGGTGATTTTCTCGGCCACTTCCGGACGGCTGGTGAACCATTCGGCGTTGGCCCAGGATTCGATCACTTCCTTGGCCACGGCGTTGCCCTTGTCCATCTTTTCCTTCACGTCATGGAAGGAGTCGAACATCAGCAGGGTTTTCTTCAGGCCGGCGGCGGCGATCTTGGCCACGGACGGATCGTCCAGCAGGTCGACCAGCGGCTTGATGTTGTAGCCGCCCAGCATGGTGCCCAGGAGCTCGGTAGCGAGTTCGCGCGAAACCAGTGGCGACTTCACGCTGCCCTCGGCCACGGCGGCCAGGAAGGATGCCTTCACCTTGGCGGCGTCGTCCACGCCCGGCGGCACGCGGTGGGTGATCAGGTCGACCAGCGTGCTTTCCTCGCCCTTGGGCGGGTTTTTCAGCAGTTCGACCAGTTCTTCAACCTGCTTGGCGGACAGCGGCAGGGGCGGAATGCCCAGCGCGGCGCGCTCGGCAACGTGCTGACGATAAGCTTCTAGCATGACTCGGGACCTTCTTGGCTTTGGTTGTCGGCAAGCCTGCCAGCGAAAACGCCGACAGTCTCCACTCGGTAATTCTGCATCATACGCGCGCCGGGCGCTGCGAATATGCGCTTTGTAGTGGCTGAAGATTACGCTTTTCGGCGCTTGCATACAAACGAGTAATCGCAACACGCATTGTGAGTTAAAATCACAGCATGAGCGCCTACCCTCCTCTCAATTCCCTGCGGATTTTCGAAGCCGCCGCCCGCCTGGAAAGCTTCTCCGCCGCCGCGGGCGAATTATTCGTCACGCATGGCGCTGTGAGCAAACAGATAAAGCAGCTGGAAGATTGGCTGGGCGTGTCGCTGTTTGAGCGCAGCGGCGGCCGCGTCAAGCTCACCGACGCCGGCTGGCGTTATCTGGTGCAGGTGCAGGATGGCCTGGATTTGATCGCCAACGCCACCGCCCAGCTGCTGCAGCCCAACCGGCAGCGCCGGCTCAGCATCAATTCCACGCCCACGTTTGCCGCCTATTGGCTGTTGCCGCGGCTGGCTGGCTTCCGCGCCAGGCATCCCGATCTGGAACTCCATCTGGTCACGTCGGACCGTGACCTATCGCGGCTGGATGCGCCGTTCGACATCGCCATTCGTCGCGGCCCCGGCGACTGGCCCGGCCATATCGCCAAACCCTTTTTGAAGGAATGGGAGCTGCCGCTGGCCAGCCCCGGCCTGCTGGCGCGCCTGCCGCTGAATAGTCCGGCCGATCTGGTCTGCCATACCCTGCTCCACGCGGACACCCGCCCCACGGCCTGGCCGCGCTGGCTGACGCTGGCCGGCGCGCCGGAGTTGAAGCCGGCTTGCAGCCTGCACTTCGACAAATTCTCGCTCGCCTTGCAAGCCGCCATAGACGGCTTGGGCGTGGTATTGGGGCCGTTGCCGATGGCTCAGGCGCTGATAGCCTCCGGGCAACTGGTTTCGCCGCTGCCGGAGCCGGTGGTGACGGTGCGCGACTACTGCTGGGTCGTGCCGCGGATGTCAGCCGAGGATGCGACTGTGGAGGCTTTTTGCGGATGGCTGGAGAGCGAGGCGGCCAAAACGGCATGAATCGCCCGCCGTTGCGCGGACGGCCGCAACGCCATACAATGGGCCATCTGCTGCGGAGATGGCATTCCTCCCGTAACCGCCTTTGCGAAGGCTGATGATGCCTACAGTATTCCTGGACCGGAAGCTGTAGGTACGCATATCCCGCACCCACGGTCCAGGCGTGTCAATCTGACTGCACTGGACAAACGATGATTCCAAAACTCATCCCCGAACGGCTTTCCGTCCTGCCTTTCATCGGCAAATGGACGCTGTTGTCGCTACTGGTTGCCGCGCTTGTCGGCAGCGCCTCGGCCTTTTTCCTGTTCTCGCTGGAGTGGGCCACCCATACGCGCATTGCCCATGCTTGGCTGATCTGGCTGCTGCCGCTGGGCGGCTTCGCCGTCGGCATGCTGTATCTATGGTTTGGGCGCGAAGTCGAAGGCGGCAACAATCTGCTGATCGACGAGATTCACGACCCCAAAAAGACCATCCCGCTGCGGATGGCGCCGCTGGTGCTGATTGGCACCGTCATTACCCATTTGTTTGGCGGCTCGGCCGGGCGCGAAGGCACGGCGGTGCAGATGGGCGGCGCCCTGGCCGATCAGGTCCACAAACTGTTCGGCCTGCCGACGTCGGAACGGCGCTTGCTGCTGATGGCCGGCATCAGCGCGGGTTTTGCCTCGGTTTTCGGCACGCCGCTGGCCGGCGCCATCTTTGGCCTGGAGGTGCTGGCCATCGGGCGGATGCGCTACGATGCTATCTTGCCCTGCCTGCTTGCCGCCGTCGCGGGCGACCAGGTGGGCCTGCTGTGGGGCGTGCAGCACACCCATTACGCGATTCCGTATATTCCGCAACCGACTGCGCTGTGCCTTGGCGCGGCCATGGCGGCTGGCGTGGTGTTCGGCCTGACTGGGAAATTGTTCGCGGAATCTGTCCATGCGCTGGCCGCGCTGTTCAAGCGGTTTGTCGCGTTTGCGCCGCTGCGGCCGCTGATTGGCGGCGGCTGCGTCGCTATCGCCGCCTCCTTGTTTGATGCCCGCGCCTACTTGGGTTTGGGCATTCCCAATATCGTGGCGGCCTTTCAGCACCCGCTGCCCTCCTATGACTTTGCCGGCAAGCTGGCGTTTACCATCGCCACGCTGGGCGCCGGCTTCAAAGGCGGCGAGGTGACGCCCTTGTTTTATATCGGCGCCACGCTGGGCAATGCGCTGTCGCCGTTGCTGCACCTGCCCTTTCCCCTGCTTGCGGGCATGGGCTTTGTCGCTGTCTTTGCCGGCGCGGCCAATACGCCGCTGGCTTCCACGGTCATGGCCATGGAGCTGTTCGGTCCGGAAATCGGCATTTATGCCGGGCTGGCTTGCGTGGTGGCTTATCTATGCTCCGGCCACTCCGGCATCTACCGGGCGCAACGCGTCGGTATCGCCAAGCGGCGCGGCGTGCCGGAAAACATTCGGCTGTCGGAGTGGGCCGAGTTGCGCAAGGCGCCGCGGCCGTCCAGCCTTCAGGCGGATGCCGGCCCGCAAAATACGCAGAGTTAATGAGCCGGAGATGGCGGAACGCCTATCAGCCTGATCTCCAACGGCGCCGCGTCGCGTGGCAGCCATTTGTTGTAGATGCGCTTGAACGTGCCGTCCTTCTTGATGGCGGCGAAGCCATCCTGCCAGCGCCGAACCTCATCGCCCGGCGTGCCGCGGGAAAACGCCAGATACAACTCCAGCGACTCCAGCACCCTCACCACCTCCACCGCATCGGGCGGCTGGTGGATGTCCTTCAGGACCGAGGCCACGACGAAGCCGCCCTCCACCCACATGTCGTAGCGGCCCAGCAGCATTTTCTGCGCCGTGATTTGCGGCGTAGGGGCAAGGTCCACCTCGACAAAGCCGGCTGCGGACGCGGCGTCGGCGAAGATGCTGCCGCGGTAGGCGCCCACAGGGCGCTGGTAGATGCCGGCGCCCAGCGCCAGCAGTTTGGCGGCTTCGCCTTTGCGCGCCAGCAGCACGGTCTGCGATACCGCTATCGGCCCCAGCAGCGTCATCTGTTTCTCTCGCGCTTCGCTGCGGCCTACGGTGAACAGCATCACGTTGGGATTGGTCAGCAACTCTTTGTAACCGCGCGCCCAGGGAACCACCTCAATTGGGCTGTTGTCCTTGATACGGGACTGGATTTCCCGCACCACTTCCACCGCCATGCCATCGGCTACGCCATTGTGTTGAAAGGTGATCGGCGGCCAGTCCTCGGTGTAGATGACAAGCGCCGATGCGGCGGACGACCAGATGGCTAGGCTGAACAGCAGTCCCAAAATACTGGCTCGCATGATGCACTCCTGGATGGAACTTTCTATCTTGATAGCCGCTCCCCGCCGCCTCCGCCCGTATCTTCGCTATAATTCGGCGTTGTGCCGACAACCCGCCGGCATTATCATTCGCGCACCTATCCATTCCAAAGGAAAGTCATGAGCCGCATCACCCTCTCCCGATTTCTGATCGAACAGCAGCGCAAGGCGGGCACGCTTCCTCCCGAACTGCGCCTGTTGATCGAAACGGTCGGACGCGCCTGCAAGGCCATCAGCTATTCGGTCAACAAGGGCGCTTTGGCCGGCGTGCTGGGCGAAGCCGGCACCGGCAACATCCAGGGCGAGGCTCAAAAGAAGCTGGACGTGATCGCCAACGACTACCTGCTTGACGCCAATGAGTGGGGCGGCAGCCTGGCCGCGATGGCGTCCGAGGAAATGGAACTGCCGTATCACATCCCGGGCGAATACCCCAAGGGCGAATACCTGCTGCTGTTCGATCCGCTGGATGGCTCGTCCAACATCGACGTCAACATTTCTGTCGGCACGATTTTCTCGATCCTGCGCTGCCCCGAAGGCGTGACGCTGCCGACCGAGCAGGACTTCATGCAGCCTGGCACCCATCAAGTGGCCGCCGGCTATACCGTGTACGGCCCGCAAACCCAATTGGTGCTGACTTTCGGCAGCGGCGTGCATGGCTTCACTCTGGATCGTGAGCAGGGCTCGTTCGTATTGACCCATCCGGACATGCGCGTGCCGGAGCAAACCAGCGAATTCGCCATCAATATGTCCAATATGCGCCACTGGGAAGCGCCGGTGCGCCGTTATGTCGAGGAGCTGCTGGCAGGCAAGACCGGTCCGCGCGCCCGCGACTTCAATATGCGCTGGGTGGCGTCCATGGTGGCCGAAGTGCACCGCATTCTGACTCGCGGCGGCATCTTCATGTATCCCAAGGATGCGCGCGATCCCGCCAAGGCCGGCAAACTGCGGCTGATGTATGAAGGCAACCCCATGGCCTTCGTTGTCGAGCAGGCCGGCGGCGCGGCCACCAATGGCTACCAGCGCATCATGGACATCCAGCCGCAGAAGCTGCACGAACGCGTGGCGGTATTCCTGGGTTCGAAACAGGAAGTGGAGCGCGTCACGCGCTACCATCAAGAGCAAGCCTGATCCGGCTTTCACAAAGCCAGCAAGCCCGCCTCCCGGCGGGCTTTTTCATGGCCAGTCCATCGCGCATCACGTCCAATCGCGCGCCGCATCGGCACACGCTGGGGCCATGGAGATATGTCGCGCCACTCAGGGCCGTCGGGCCGATGGCACGAACCACAAGCGATGGTCATCCAGCGGCGTATCGGGCGGCAGGGCCGGATTGGCCAGCTCGATCACGCGCCGGCGCGCCAGGCCGGCCCGCTCGATATTGGCCTGATTGTACTTCCAGAAAATAGCGTCGAAGCTGCCATCGTTCAGCATTTTTTCCAAGCCCATCTTGAGCCGGCTGGCCAGCCTCGGCTCGGCCGGACTGACGAAAAAGTAGAACGGATAAATGGAGTGCAACAGCAAATCCTTTTCCACGGCTATACCCTGCTCGGACAGATGGAAAGCTTGGAATTCCGTGAATATCTCGTTGACGCCGCGCGAATAGAAATCGAACCGGCCCGCAGTCAGCATCTTGAATAGCTTCTCGTAGGGATCAATCCACACGGTCAGCCCGGCGTGGCGGCAGATGGCGATGTCGCCCCAGCCCGGCCCCATGCCGAAAGTAAAGCGCTTGAGGTCGTCCCGCGTTTTCACTCCGGAAAAACGCGCCTGTTCGCCCGCGCGAATCAGGCCGATGCGATAGCCGAGCAAGCCTTTGCCCAGCGGAATGCGGATGGGAATCAAGGTTCGTTCGCGCTCTACCGAAGTGGAGCCCCATACCAGGTTGACCGATTTGCCCGAAACCGCATCCGCCATATAGCGGGGCTCATTCATTTCGGCTTCCGGGTGGCTCATCACATACGGGCCGTATTCCGGAATGGTTTTGTCCAGCGCCGTGCGCAGTATCTCGATGTATTCCTGATAGCGCGGCGCGTCGCTGATATAACGCACCTCCATCGCGCTCTCGGCATGGGCCTGACATGACAAGAGCGCAAGCCACAACGCCAGCATCCATGCGCGCATCTCCTTCTCCCACAAGGCCGTTTAGGTCCAGTATAGAAAGCCCGGCGCGGCGTACTGCACGCTTGGCATGTCCAGAGGAGCCGCATTTTGCTAGAATTACGTCTCATTAGCCGATGAAAACAAACAAGCCACACATGTCTATCCAGATCAAAGACGCGACCGACATCGAAAAAATGCGAGTCGCGGGGCGTCTCGCCTCCGAAGTCCTCGACTTTATCACCCCGCACATCAAGCCCGGCGTCACCACCGAGGCCATCGACAAGCTGTGCCACGACTATATGGTCAATGTGCAAGGCACGATCCCGGCGCCGCTGAATTACGCGCCGGGCGGCCACAACCCCTACCCCAAGTCGATCTGCACCTCGGTCAATCACGTGATTTGCCATGGCATTCCCAACGACAAGCCGCTGAAGAACGGCGATATCGTCAATCTGGACATCACGGTGATCAAGGACGGCTACCACGGCGATACCAGCCGCATGTTCTATGTCGGCGATGTCAGCCCGCACGCCAAGCGCCTGTGCAAGATCACCTATGAGGCCATGTGGAAAGGCATCGAGAAAGTGAAGCCGGGCGCGATGCTCGGCGACATCGGCTATGCCATCCAGAGCTACGCCGAAGGCGCCGGGTACAGCGTAGTGCAGGAGTTCTGCGGCCACGGCATCGGCAAAAAATTCCATGAAGAACCGCAAATTCTGCACTATGGTCGTCCTGGCACCGGCCTGGAAATCCAGCCCGGCATGATTTTCACCATTGAGCCGATGATCAACCAGGGCAAGCGCCATCTGCGCATCCTGGCTGACGGCTGGACCGTGGTCACCAAGGACCGCAGCCTGTCCGCGCAATGGGAGCACACCGTGCTGGTGACCGACACCGGTTACGAGATCATGACCCAGTCCGCCGGCACGCCAGACAAGCCCAGCTTCAAATAAGCCCAATCGCCCCGCGCCTGCTGTCGCGGGGTTTTGTATTTTTGCGCCGCCGAATTCGTTGCGAATTGTTTCCTGCTTTAAATTACTCTTGCCAGGGCAAGTGCTTGTTTCTAAACTGAATGAGCATTATTGCCCTATCGGCACGCAGCACGCGGGAGAACATCATGGCGCTGACCATCAACACTAATTTGGCCTCATTGGCTGGCCAGGCTCAGCTGAACAAGACGCAGCAAGCCACCAAGCAGGTTCTGGCCCAACTTGCGTCCGGCTCGCAATTGAATAGCGCTGCGGACAATGCGGCGAATCTCGCCATTTCCCAGCAGCTGCAGGCGCAAATCAACGGCAGCAACCAGGCCATCAACAATACCAATGATGGCGTTTCGCTGGTGCAGACTGCCGACTCCGCCCTTGGCCAGATTCAGAGCAATACCCAGCAAATCCAGGAACTGGCCATCCAGGCAGGCGATGGCGCGCTGAATGCCGGCAACCGCCAGGCGCTGCAGCAGCAAGTGGATCAGCTGACCCAATCCAACTCGCAAATTGTGCAAAGCACGCAGTTCAATGGCACGCCCCTGCTGACCGGCGGCAACGCCTCCACCTTCCAGGTGGGCCCCAACGGCACCAGCAGCAACCAGATCACCGTTCCCAGCATCAATCTGTCGGCCGCGCCCGGCTCCGGCGGCTTGAACAGCTACAACGCCAATCTGGCGGCGACCAACACCATAGACATCACCACCCAGGCCAACGCGCTGAATGCGCAACAATCGGCGCAAAGCGATCTGCAAACGATAGGTTCGCAGCGTGCCACCCTCGGCGCGGTCAACAGCAGCTTTGAGGCTGTGGTGAATAATCTGCAGACCTCCAATATCGCCAACCAGGCTGCCAACAGCCGCATCAGCGATACCGACTTTGCCGCCGCCACCGCCAACCTGACCGCCCAGCAGATCCTAGGAAAAGCCGGCGCCGCCGCGCTGGGGCAAGCCAATATCGCGCCACAGGCTGCCTTGTCGCTGCTGGGGTAAGCTATTTTTAGCCAGAAGTTCCCGGCGAGGCAAAATATATACTCGGCTCTTGGACTTGTTTTGGCAACGATGAGTCCTATATGATCGATATATGAATCCATTCTGGATTTGTCCAACGGGCACCCTTGCGGTGCCCTTTGTCCATCTGCAAGGAGCTCATATGCCTATCCCGCCCTCCATTATTGTGTCTACGCTGGATTACGAACGTCTGGCAGCCGTACTGGAAACGTGCGAATACGGCCACCCCGTAGCCAGCCGCCTGGAGGCGGAACTGGAACGGGCGGACGTGGTGGAGCCATCTGCGATTCCGTCCGATGTCATCACCATGAACAGCACCGCTCGCGTCAAACTGGAAAGCGGCGAGGAAAAACAGCTGACTCTGGTTTACCCTAAAGACGCCGATGGGACGCTGGGCCGCATCTCTGTCCTGGCCCCTATCGGGGCCGCCTTGCTAGGGCTCTCGGTCGGGCAGACCATGCACTGGCCAACGCCATCCGGCAGCGTTGCGTTGACCGTGCTGGAAATTGTCGAGCAGCCGGAATCGGCCGGCGCGCTCCACCGCTAAGCGCATCCGCTCACTCGGTATCGGCGTAACGCTGCGCGATCTGGCGGAACTGTTCCGTGATCTGCATGAAAGCGTTGACCACGTCCGGGTCGAAATGCCGGCCGCTCCCCTCCCTGATCATGTCGACCGCCGTTTCATGTGAAAACGGCGGCTTGTACACCCGCCGCGAAATCAGGGCGTCATAGACGTCCGCCACCGCCATCAGCCTCGCCGACAGCGGTATCTGCTCCCCGGCAAATCCTTCCGGATAGCCGCTGCCGTCCCACTTTTCCTGATGCGAATACGCGATTTCGCGCGCCAGCCTTAGGAAATTGCTTGGACCATCAAGCAGTTTCTCCGCCGTGGCGATGGCATCCCGGCCCAGCACGGTGTGCGTTTTCATGATTTCAAACTCATCCGGGGTCAGCTTCCCTGGTTTCAGCAGGATGCGGTCGGGAATGCCCACTTTGCCGATATCATGCAGCGGCGCGGATTTGTACAGCAGCTGTATGGTCTGCTCGTCGAGTTCGGCACGGTAGCGCGGATGATTTCTCAGCTCAATCGCCAGCGCGCGCACGTAGTTCTGCGTCCGCAGCAAGTGGTTGCCGGTTTCGTGATCGCGCGTTTCGGCCAGCGCCGCCATCATCATGATGGTGACGTCCTGTATCACTTGCACCTCGCGCGTGCGACGCTCCACCTCGCTCTCCAAAAAGGCCGCCTTGTCCTGTAGAAAATCCGCTGCCGCTTTCAGCCGCACATGCGTCAGCACGCGCGCCAACACAATGGGAGGCGATATCGGCTTGATGATGTAATCGGCGGCCCCGGCATCGAAGCCGGCTTGCTCATCCTCGCTTTCGCCCTGCCCTGTCAGGAAAATCACTGGAATCGCCACCGTGCGGTCATCGGCCTTCAGACGCCGGCACACTTCGTAGCCGCCGATGCCGGGCAGCATCACATCGAGCAGCACCAGATCCGGCAACACTTCGCCAGATACAATCTGCAGCGCGCGTTCGCCGCTATTGGCTACCAACACCCGATAGCGCCCTTTGAGCAGGCCATACATCTGGGCCAGACATTCGGGCGCATCGTCCACGATCAGCACCGTCTGCAGGCTGGACTCCGCCATTCCGCTCATATCGTATGCTCCGATAAGGTCAGGCCAGCCGCCTTGGCCGCCGCGCGCAAATGCTCCAGCGCGGCGACAAAGTCGAAGCTGTTCAGACTGCGTTCAAACGCCTCGTAGGTGTCATCGGGAAAGCTGGCGCGAATATCCGGCGCGTGCTCCAAGAAGAAGCCTAGCGCCTCGCCATCTCCCAGCTGCAGCAGTAGCGCCAGTCGATTGAGCAAAGGCTCATCCGCTGCGCTGGGCGGCTGAGCCGTTTGCTTTGCGCTTGGCAAGGCCGCGCGCAAGGCCGCGATGGTTCGCGCCAGATCGTCCGCCAATTGCGCCAGCTCGGCCGTCGCATCCTGCCCATCCCGCAATGCGCGCTCCAGGCGCGCTGCGCCGTTCTGCAACGCCTCCAGACCTATGCTGCCGGCTGCGCCCTTCAAGGTATGCGCGATTCTTTGCGCTACCGCGCGATCGCCCTCCTCCAAGGCCGTGGAGATTCGCGCCGGCGCATCGACCTCCTCCTCAACGAACTGCCAAAGCACGTGCAAATACAGCTCGCGGTTGCCTGCCACGCGCGCCAGACCCGCAACCTGATCCAAGCCCGCCACTTCGGGCAGCGGAAGCGGCTGCTCTTGCGCCTCCTTTGTTGTCGGCATCTGTTGCACGGGCAACCAGCGCAGCAACGCGGAAAACAGCTCATGCGGATCTATCGGCTTGGGCACATGATCGACCATGCCGGCGGCAAGGCAACGTCCCCGATCATCGCCCATCGCATCGGCCGTCATCGCAATGATGGGCAGCTCGGCAAATCCGTCTTGCGCGCGGATTCTGCGCGTCGCCTCAATGCCGTCTATGCCTGGCATTTGCACGTCCATCAGGATCGCATCGAAGCCTTTGGGCCCGTAGGCGGCCAACTTGTCCAAAACCGCCTGCCCATCGCCCACCACGGTGAGCGTGGCGCCGGTGCCTTCCAGCAGCTCTACCGCGATTTGCTGGTTGATCCGGTTGTCCTCGGCCAACAGCAAATGCATGCCATGCAGGTCCGGCAGCCCCATCAGCGGGGCGGCATCGCCCCCGCGGCCGAAGCCGAATGCCTCCAGCAAGGCGTCGTACAAGGAGGATTGGCTGACAGGCTTGGTCAGAAAGCCGTCGCAGCCAGCCGCCCTGGCCTGGCTGCGCACCTCGTCTCGGCCGAACGCGGTAACTAGGATGACCCGCAGCTTGCGGCTGATCTGCCGCATGCGCCGTATGGTTTCCAGACCGTCCATTTCCGGCATCATCCAGTCCACCAGCGCGATGTCGAATGGCCAATCCCGGCAATGCTGGCGCACCAACGCCACGGCTTCCGCCCCAGTGGCGCAATCGGTGACCGCAAAGTCCAGCATGCGCAGCTGTTCGCACAGCACATTCAGCGCGGCCTGGTTGTCATCGACCACCAGCACGCGCAGCCCGCGCATTTCCGTGGGCAACGGCGGACGCTTGCCTGCAGAGTGGTCATTGGACACGCCCAGCCAGCATTGGAAAATGAAGGAGCTGCCCCAGCCCGGCGCCGACTCCACCCGCACCGAGCCTCCCATCATTTCCACCAGCCGCTTGACGATGGCCAGCCCGAGGCCGGTTCCGCCAAATCGCCGGGAGGTGGAGCTGTCTGCTTGACTGAAAGCTTGGAACAAGCGCGCGGATTGCTCTTCACTCATGCCGATGCCGGTATCGTGCACGCAAAAATTCAGTTGCACTTTTTCGCCCATGCGCCCGCTCACGCCAATGATGACGGCCACCTGTCCTTTGTCGGTGAACTTGATGGCGTTGTTCACCAGATTGGTCAGCACCTGCCCCAGGCGCAGCGCATCGCCCACCAAGGCCTGCGGCACTTCCCGGCTGGTTTCAAAGACCAGTTCCAGCCCTTTGTCAGCCGCCTTTTGCGCCACCAGCGCCGATACCCCGTCCAGCATGTCGTCAAGCCAGAACGGTTGCGTCTCCAGCTCCAGACGACCCGCCTCCACCTTGGAGAAATCCAGAATGTCGTTGATGATGCCAAGCAATAAAGTGCCGGCATTGTGTATCTTGCCGATATAGTCGCGTTGCTGCTCGCTCAGACCCGTGCGCATGGCCAGGTAGGACATGCCGATGATGGCGTTCATCGGAGTACGGATCTCATGGCTCATATTGGCCAGGAAAATCGATTTGGCGCGCGTGGCTTGCTCGGCCACCTGCTTGGCATGGCTAAGCGCCGCCGCGCTGTCCGCCAGTTGCGCATACAGCCGCCCGTTTTCCAGCAACAGCACCAAGAGCACAAAGCTCGCCGCCATCAAGCCGAAACTCCTGCCGACGTAAAAACCCAGGTCAAAGCGGGCGGCGTTGAACATGGTGGACAGGCCGACGTCGCACAGCCAGGCGAGCATCACCACGGCCAGCCATACATCCAGCAACGATTGCGGGCGGCGCAGCAACACCATGCCCAGCGCCAGCGCGCTCACGCCCCAGACAGCTGACACCGTGGCCCACATCAGCGGTGTGTAGTGGTTGCCATGCATGATGGCGGGCAAGGCGTCATGTCCCCATATCGCCAACAGCACCAGCGCGGCCACAGCCAGAAAGGTTTGCGCGATGGCGCGCAAAATCCATTTCAAACCGCTCCCATCGTTAGAAAAGGCGCTGTCAGGGGCTTGCCGCGCGTAGGCGATCACCATCACAGGAAAGCCGAAATGCCAGAGCATGTACAGCCAGGCGGTGGTCTGCGGTCCGCCGCTGAGCCAGCCCCGCTCAGTCAGCAAGCCGGGAAAGCTTAGCGCGTGGCATATCGCCATCAGCGCGGTGAATAGATAGCCGACCGCCAGCAGGCGCAAGCCGGGATGGCGCAGAATGGCGAACTGGCCGAACAGCAATGCCGAAGTCACCAAATCGTTGGCCGCCAGCGCGGATTGATAGGCAGGAATGAAGGCCCATACTTTGGGTAGAGGGGTTTGGGCATAAGGCAGGGCCGCGATGAAGACCAATAGTGACCAGGCGGCCACCGCCAGGGCAAGCCTGCGCTGTCCGCGCGTCGGCGACTGCGTGGAAAGAAACGCCAGTTCGGGAGAGGAATCCGAATCCGCTTGCTGCATGAGCGCCATCCTCCGCGTGTCGACAGGTTTTCTGGCTGTCTAAAACCAGGCAAACCGGGGGATGCTTATGTATAGGGCATTCCTGATCATCCTGCATATCAAGAAGCCATGATTTCAAATAAAAAAAGACGCCCCATGGGCGTCTTCGGGATGTGCAGACCGGCAGATATTAACCCAGCCAGCCCTTCTCCTTGGCTTCCTGCAGGCGTCCCTCCAGATACGCCCACAGCGCGGGACAGCCCTCGCGTATCGGCGGCGCCACGCGCGTGACCACCTGCACGTGGCGGATGCCGTTTTCCAGCCAGCTTTGGCCCTGGTTGGCCAGGTTCAGCAGCACCGGCATGGCGCGGTCGGCGGCATGGGCGAAACGCGCTTCGGCGGTTTCGCCGCTTTCAAATTCGTTCCACAGGGCCAGGAAGCGCTGTCCCTGTTCTGCCGGCAGCATGCCGAAAATGCGGGTGACGCAGGCCAGCTCCTGCGCCTTGCGCTCCTCCCAGCCGCCTTCCGCATAGACGATGGTGTCGCCGGTTTCGATTTCGCCGATATCGTGCACCAACAGCATGCCGATGACGCGGTTGATGTCCACCGGCTCGCTGGCGTAGGGCTGCAAGGACGCCGCCAGCAGGGCGATCTGCCAGCTGTGCTCGGCCGAGTTTTCATAGCGCTCGCTGTTCAGCACCTTGGTCTTGCGCGTCACCTGCTTGAGCTTGTCGATTTCCAGCACAAAATCGATGATGTTCTGCATATTGTTCTCTTTCTGTAGATGCAAAAAAAGCAGACCGCGGTCTGCTTGTAGTCTTTACCAGCAACGCTGGATCATCTGCGCCAGTTGCACCAGCCGGCCATGGAAAAAGTGGCCGGCGCCGGGCAACACCAGCACCGGCAGACTCTGCGGGCGCGCCCAGTCCAGCACATTGGACAGCGGGATCACTTCGTCTTCTTCGCCATGGATCACCAGCGCATCGGCCGGGACGTCCGGCGTCGGGATCGGGTATTTGCCCACGGCCACGCCCATCAGCAGCAGCTTGTCGGCCTCGATGCGCGCGCGGGTGCGGGCGGCGACGAAGCCGCCGAAGGAAAAGCCGGCCAGCGCCAGCGGCAGGCCCGGATGCTGCGATTTGGCGTATTCGACCACGGCGATGACGTCGTCGACCTCGCCCTGGCCGTAATCGTGCTCGCCTTCGCTATCGCCCACGCCGCGAAGGTTCGGGCAATAACAGGCGTACCCCATCTGCGACAGCGCCTTGGCGGCGGTCTGCACCACCTTGTTGGTGTGGGTGCCGCCCTGCAAGGGATTGGGATGGCAGATCACGGCGACGCCGCTGGCTGCGCCCTGGGCCGGAACGATGATGGTGTCGAGCGCGCCGGCGGGGCCGGCGATCTGAATCTTGTTCAAAGCCTTCAACATCAGATCTTCAACCTCTCCACCACACGGCCGTTCACCATATGCTCATGGACGATTTCGTCGATGTCTTCCTTGTCGAGGAAGGTGTACCAGGTCTCTTCCGGGTAGACCACCATCACCGGGCCATCGTCGCAGCGTCCCAGGCAGCCGGCCTTGTTGACGCGTATCTTGCCCTCGCCGGCCAGGCCCAGCGCCTTGACCTTGTCTTTCATATAGCCCAGCAATTCGCTGGAGCCGTGGTTGTTGCAGCAATCCTGACAGGCGTCGCGCTGATTGCAGCAGATGAATACGTGCTTGTCGAAAAAGCTCATGTCGTGGTCTCGATATCGCGTTAGCTGTCGTTGTCGGCCCAGCCGGCGGCGCCGACGCTGGCGGCATTGTCGAACTTGGCGTAATGGCCGATGAAGGCCAGCCGCACCGCGCCGGTGGGGCCGTTACGGTGCTTGCCGATGATGGCCTCGGCCAGGCCCTTGTCCGGCGAATCCGGATTGTAGTACTCGTCGCGGTACATGAAGATGATCAAGTCCGCGTCCTGCTCGATGGCGCCCGATTCCCGCAGGTCGGACATCATCGGCCGCTTGTTGGGCCGCTGCTCCACCGCACGGGACAACTGGGACAGCGCGATCACCGGCACTTGCAGTTCCTTGGCCAAACCCTTCAGGCCGCGCGAGATTTCGCCCAGTTCGGCCGTCCGGTTGTCGCCGCGGCCGGAGCCGCTCATCAGCTGCAGGTAGTCGATCACGATGAGCCCGAGCTTGCCGCCGTGCTGGCGGGCCAGCCGGCGCGCGCGGGCGCGCAGTTCCAGCGCCGTCAGCGCCGGAGTTTCGTCGATGTACATCGGCGCGTCGGACAATTTGCCGATGGCGTAGGTCAGCTTCTGCCAGTCGTCGTCGCCCAGCTTGCCAGTGCGCAGCACGTGCTGATCCAGCCGGCCCACCGAACCCAGCATACGCATCACCAACTGCGCGCCGCCCATTTCCATTGAGAACACCGCCACCGGCAGATGGGTTTCCACCGCCACGTGCTCGGCGATGTTCATCGAGAAAGCGGTCTTGCCCATGGACGGACGGCCCGCCACGATGATCAGGTCGCCTGGCTGCAGGCCGGAGGTCTTGGCGTCCAGGTCGATGAAGCCGGTCGGCACGCCGGTGACTTCATCCGGATTGTCGCGGCTGTACAGCATATCGATCCGCTCCACCACTTCCTTCAGCAGGCCCGGCATTTCCAGGAAGCCCTGCTTGGACTTGGCGGTGGATTCGGCGATCTGGAACACGCGGCCCTCGGCCTCGTCAAGCAGCTGCGCCGCGTCGCGGCCCATGGGCGAATACGCGGCGTCGGCAATCTCGGTGCCCACCTGCGCCAGCTGGCGCATGATGGAGCGCTCGCGGACGATTTCCGCATAACGCCGGATATTGGCCGCCGACGGCGTGTTCTGTGCCAGCGTGGCCAGATAAGCCAGGCCGCCCACTTCGGTCAGCTCGGCGTTCTTGTCCAGCGACTCGGCCACCGTCACCACGTCGGCCGGGCGCGCCATTTCCACCAGTCTGGCGATGTGGCGGTAGATCAGCCGGTGGTCATGGCGATAGAAGTCGGCTTCCGTCACCACGTCGGCGATCTTGTCCCAGGCGCTGTTGTCCAGCAACAGGCCGCCCAGCACCGATTGTTCGGCTTCCACCGAATGAGGCGGCGTGCGGATGGCCGCCATTTCGCTATCGAAATTATCGTACTGTTGTGTCATGTAGACCCGGAGTGCATGCGCGGAAAAATGCGCGTAAGGCAAAGCGTGATTCTAACCCGAAACGCCGCCATCTGGCGGCGCGGCTCAGCAGTTCATTCCGGCCACATAGCCGGACGACCAGGCCCACTGGAAGTTATAGCCGCCCAGCCAGCCGGTCACGTCCACGACCTCGCCGATGAAGAACAGATTGGGCACATCGGCCGCCATCAGCGTCTTGGATGACAGGGCCTGGGTGGATACGCCGCCCAGCGTGACCTCGGCTTTTTTGTAGCCCTGGGTGCCGTTGGGTTTGACACACCAGCGGTGCAGCTGCTCGGCCAATTGGCGGCGTTGCTTCGGCCCCAAATCCTTGAGCCGCTTGTTCATGCCGACGCGGTCCAGCCAGGCGTCGGCGAAGCGGCGCGACCAGCCCAGCTCGGCCAGGGCGTTGGCGATCAGTTGTTCGCTGTCCGCCCGCAGCTCCAGCCAGTGTTCGGCGTCGCCGTCCGGCATCAGATCCAGCAACAGCTCCATGCCGGGCTGCCAGTAGGAAGAAACCTGCAGGATGGCCGGGCCGGATACGCCCTTATGGGTAAACAGCACGTTCTCGCGGAACTTGCCCTTGCCGGCTTTGGCTTCCACATCTATCGACACGCCGGCCAAGGGCGTGAAGATTTCGGCATCTTCCACATGGAAGGTCAACGGCACCAAGGCTGGCGACAAGGGTGTCACGGGCAGGCCAAACTGCTCGGCCAACTGGTAGCCCAGCGGCGTGGCGCCGATTTGCGGAATGGACAGCCCGCCGGTGGCGACAACCAGTGAGGATGAGCGGAAGCGGCCGCCGCTGGTTTCCACTGCGAACACGCCGTCATCGCCGCGCGCTACGCCGAGGACGGCCGTTTCCATCCGCCTGTCCACGCCGCCCAGCCGGCACTCTTCGTCCAGCATGGCGATGATGCGCTCGCTGCCGTCGTCGCAAAACAGCTGACCCAGCTTCTTCTCGTGGTAGCCGATGCCGTGGCGCTCCACCATGGCGATGAAGTCCTGCGGCGTGTACTGCGCCAGCGCGGAGCGGCAGAAATGGGGATTGGCCGACAGATAGCAGTCGAAACGGGCATTGACGTTGGTGAAGTTGCAGCGGCCGCCGCCGGAGATGCGGATTTTCTCCGCCAATTTGGCGGCATGATCCAGCAAAAGCACCGTTCGGCCGCGCTGGCCGGCAGTGGCGGCGCACATCATGCCGGCCGCGCCGGCACCAATGACAATTACATCAAATTGCAAAAGCTTATTCCTATCATTTTAGTCAACTATTGGCCATCCCGGCCATATTCCAGTAAACTCCGAAAAAAGCATCCGCTTATGCGGCTTACTTTCTCAACAAGGAGAGCATAATGGAACACAAACTGCCTGAACTGCCGTACGCGCTGGACGCCCTGGCCCCGCACATTTCCAAGGAAACCCTGGAATTCCACTACGGCAAGCACCACCAGACCTACATCACCAACCTGAACAACCTGATCAAGGGCACCGAGTTCGAGAACGCCTCCCTGGAAGAGATCGTCAAGAAGTCTTCCGGCGGCATCTTCAACAACGCCGCTCAGGTATGGAACCACACTTTCTACTGGTTCGGCCTGGCCCCGAACGCCGGCGGCGAGCCGACCGGCGCGCTGGCTGACGCCATCAAGGCCAAGTGGGGTTCGTTCGAAGAGTTCAAGAAGGCCTTCACCCAGACCGCCGTTGGCACTTTCGGCTCCGGCTGGGCCTGGCTGGTGAAGAACAGCGACGGCAGCCTGGATCTGGTTTCCACCAGCAACGCCGCCACCCCGCTGACCACCGACAAGAAGCCGCTCTTGACCTGTGATGTCTGGGAACACGCGTATTATATCGATTACCGCAACAGCCGCCCGAACTATATGGAAAGCTTCTGGAAGCTGGTGAACTGGGACTTCGTGGCCAAGAACTTCGCCGCCTGATCCCGCTTCTGCGCGAAAAAGGGGCCGCCGGCCCCTTTTTTCATGCCCTGCCGATACATCTACGCGCCTCTTTCCTGCATCCACAGCATGAACATTTCCTCAGACAAGGGCCGGCTGTAGTGATAGCCTTGAGCCACGTCGCAGCCAAGCGCGGCCAGCTGCTGCCGGTCGGCCTCGGTCTCCACGCCTTCCGCCACTGATGACAACTGCAGCTTCTGGCACATGGCGATGGCCGCGGTCAGGATGGCCAGCTTCTTCGGGCTGCTGGATGCGTCGTGAACGAACTCGCGGTCGATTTTCAACTCGGTGAACGGGCTGCGCGACAGCTGCTTCATCGAAGAATACCCCGTGCCGTAATCATCCATCGCTAGGCCAAAGCCGTTCAGTCTGAGCCGGGCCAGCGTGCCCAAGGACGGCGCCAGGTTGGACATAAGGGACGTTTCGGTCACCTCCAGCACAATGCTTTGGCTGGGCAGCCCCTTGGACTGCACGATGGTGGTCATTTCGTCCACCAGATTGGGATCGCTCAGCAGCGGGACCGGCAGGTTGATCGACGCGTGCAGCTCCGGGCTCATGGCCTGGAAATGCAGCAATGCGCCGCAGACATCGCGCAGAAAGTGATAAAAGAAGCGGATCGCCAGCTCGCCGTCTTCCAGGTACTCGACAAACAGCGATGGCGACAGCACGCCGTAGCTGGGATGCTCCCAGCGCACCAGCGCCTCCATGCCGCACAAGGCATTGTCTTTCAAGGTTATCTTGGGCTGGAAGTACGGCACCAGCTGCTTCATCTGCAAGGCCTGGGCGACTTCCTCGCGGCTGATGGCGAATTTGTTCCCCACCCGGCTGGGCAAATGCCAATCCGGGTTGCAGGCATCCAGAACCCGCTCCACCTCCTCGCGGCGCAAGGGCTTGGGAAAGACTTCCAGCAGATCCAGATCCGACGCGTCCACCACGCCTTGCACCGCGTCCAGTACATCGCGCGGCACACTGCTCATCACCGCGACGAACTGCACCTTGCCCTTCATTGCGGCGGCGATGTTCTCCAGCAGTTTCACGCCGTCCATGCACGGCATGTTCAGATCGGTGATCACCAGATCGAGATTGTCCAGCCCCTGCAGCTTGTTCAGCGCATCCACACCGTTTTCCGCTTCCCATACCTTGGAAAAACCCAAGTCCTGCAGAATGCCCGCGGCAAGCAGGCGATGCGTGGCGGAATCGTCCACCACCATCACCGAACGCTGCCGCCATTTATCGAGATATCCCATGACTCAGCCCCTGGTCCGGCCAGCGTGTGCGCAATGCTATCCAGCGGCATGGCTTCATCCGCCCCGCCCTGATCGATCGCCTCGGCCGGCATGCCGATATGTCGTCTAGCGCATCGAGCTTATGCAAGGAATCGGAATGGCCGATCAGCAAATCGGCCGCCATTCTTCATCCGGGACCACAGATGGGCAAGCATATCCAGCTTGGTGGCCTCATTAAAGTAAATCAGAACATTATGCAAAAAGACAATATCAATTTCAGTGTGATGGAATGGAGTGCGCTGCAGCAGGTTGAACCGGAAGAAATCCGCCTTGCGCGCCCGCTTTGGTGTCACCTTGACCATGCCCACCCGCGGCCGGGCGAAAAACAGCGGCACTTCAGGGATCGGCCTCGTTCATCATGCGGGCATAGCTGCCATCCTGGCGCATTTCCGCCAGCGCGGCGTCGAAGCGGTCTCTCAGGCCCGATAACGATGGTTTGCGGGAAAAGGCGATATAGCTGGGAATATCTTCCACCGCTGGCCGCAATTCGCTGACCTGCAGCTCGGCATGGCGGCGCTTGAGGATGTCCCAGGCGCCCAGGCGGTTGCTGACGAGGATGTCGAAGCGATTGGCCAGCAACATGTCCATATTCTGTTCGCCGCTGGCGGCGATTTCTGCAACGTGGATGTGCCCCTGCTTCAAGGCTTGCTCGAAGGCCGAGCCGTAATTGACCGAGCGAACCACGCCAAAGCGGTAGGCGCTCAGACTATCCAGCTTGCCGTCGAAACGAATGGCCTGCCCCTTGCGGACGAACAGCGAAACCGTTTGCTGCGCCAGCACCTGGCGGCTGTAATCCAGCAGGGCCTCCCGCTCCGGCGTACGGTACAGCGTAAAGATGGCGTCGGCGCGCCCATCCTCGGCCATGGCCAGCGCTCGGCCCCAAGGGTAGATGACAATATGGACCGGCTCGCCGATCCGTCGAAACGCCTCGCGCACGATATCGGCCACGAATCCTCTGACCTGCGCGCCGTCCTGGTATTGATACGGCGGATATTGAAGCGTGACCAGCTCCAGAGGGCTGGCGGCCCAGGCCGGCAGCCCCGCAAGAAGCAGCAATGTAATTGCAATTCTGAGCACGCGGCGGCCCCCAGCCAAAGCAAAACCGGAGCCCGCTCCATGTGGAGGGGCCCCGGTCGTCCGAGGCCGCGCGGGCGTCTATTCCCTGGTATAGACCAGCGAGCCGCGCCGCGGGCATTGCTACATCAGGTTCTGCTCAGCCACGTTCAGGTTCAGGTCTATCATCTGCTCGCTGCCGTCCTTGAGCTTCAGGTCCAGGCGCGCGCACTCGATGGCGTCCAGATAGGCCTCGGTGATGTCGCCGGTGATGTATTGGCCGTCGAAGCAGGAGCTTTCGAACAGACTCAGCTCAGGGTTGACGCTGCGCACCGCGTCTTTCAGCGCCTCCAGGTCTTGATAGATCACCGCGTCGGCGCCGATCTCGCGCGCGATGTCCTGCTCGTCGCGGCCGGTGGCCAGCAGTTCGGCGCGCGTCGGCATGTCGATGCCGTAGACGTTGGGGAAGCGCACCGCCGGCGCGGCGGAGGCGAAGTACACGCGCTTGGCGCCGGAATCGCGCGCCATCTGCACGATTTCCTTGGAAGTGGTGCCGCGGACGATGGAGTCGTCCACCAGCAGCACGTTGCGGCCGGTGAATTCCAGCGGCACCGGGTTCAGCTTCTGCCGCACGGATTTCTTGCGCACCGCCTGCCCCGGCATGATGAAGGTGCGGCCGATGTAGCGGTTCTTGATGAAGCCCTCGCGGTACGGCAGGCCCATGGCATTGGCCAGCTGCAGCGCGCTCTGGCGGCTGGAATCCGGAATCGGAATCACCACATCGATTTCCAGGCCGGGCAGGTCGCGGCGGATTTTCTCCGCCAGCATCTCGCCCATGTTCAGGCGCGACTGGTAAACCGATACGCCGTCGATCACCGAATCCGGGCGGGCGAAGTACACGTATTCGAACAGGCACGGCGTCAGGCGGGTATGCTCGGCGCACACTTGGCTGTGCATGTCGCCGTCGAAGGTGACGTAGACGCACTCGCCCGGCTGCACATCGCGCAGCAGGGTAAAGCCGGAACAGTCCAAGGCCACCGATTCCGAGGCGAACATGTATTCGGCCCTGCCGCTTACCTCGGTGCTGCCCATCACCAGCGGGCGGATGCCGTTCGGGTCGCGGAATGCCACCAAGCCGTAGCCGGCGATCATCGCCACCACGGCGTAAGCGCCGCGCACGCGACGATGCACCGCCCCCACCGCGCCGAACACCGCATCCACCGTCAGCTCCGGCCCCTTGACCCGCTGCGCCAACTCATGCGCGAACACGTTCAGCAGCACCTCGGAGTCCGAATTGGTGTTGATGTGGCGCAGGTCGTGGCGGAACATGTCCGCCTTCAGCTCATCGGTATTGGTCAGGTTGCCGTTGTGCGCCAGCACCAGGCCAAACGGCGAATTGACATAGAACGGTTGCGCCTCGGCCAGGCAGGAGGCCGAGCCGGCGGTTGGATAACGCACATGGGCGATGCCGGCATTGCCCAGCAGCGAGCGCATATTGCGGGTGCGGAATACATCGCGCACCATGCCGCTGCCCTTGTGCATGTGAAAGGTCTTGCCATTGGCGGTAACGATACCGGCCGCGTCCTGTCCGCGGTGTTGCAGCACTTGCAGACCGTCGTACAGCAGCTGATTGACCGGAGACTGACCGACCACGCCTAGAATTCCACACATCTTTAATGCCCTCTATCCAACTACCTGAAATCAAGACAAGACAAAGAAAAAGGCGGATTCTTGAAGTGAAGATATCAAGATATTCCGCCTTTTCCACCTAACTGTCCGGCGCCTGGCCGGGTGAGTCGTAGTGCAGGTTGTTCGCCATTGTTGGCGGCAACCATGGCCTTAATGACAAGGCCAAAGATTCGAATGGCGCCGAGAGCACGGCGTTCCTCCACATGGGTTTCTGCGGCAGGCTGCTCAACCCGCCCAGCAACACCATAGCCGTCACCAGCGCCACCCCGCGCGCCAAGCCGAACATGCCGCCCAGCAGCCGGTTGATCGCGCCCAGTCCGATGCTATCCACCAGGCCGGTCAGGGTCACGCGCAGCAGCGCCGTGGCCAGCCATACCACGAAGAATACCAGCAGAAAGCCAGCCACCATGCGCACGCCCTCGCCCGGCAGGCTGGCCGGCAGAAACGCCTCCACCACCGGCGAGAACTGCTTGGCGCACCAGAAGGCGATCAGCCAGGAACCCAGCGACAGCACTTCGGCGATCAGCCCGCGCATCAGGGCCATCAGCACCGATCCGGCGACGATGGCTATTGCGATATAGTCGAAGGCGGTCATGGCGGCTACTTATTGATGATGATGCCGTTGATGCCGGCGTGCGCCAGCTTCTGCAGCGCCTGCTGCGCCTCGGCCTGGCTGGCGAAGGGGCCGACGCGCACCCGCGTCACTTCACCCTTGCTGGTCTGCACCTTGGAAAAGTGGGCGGTCACGCCGATGGCCGACAACTTGCCGCGCAAGGCGTCGACTTTGGCCTGATCGGACAAGGCCGCCAGCTGGATCACGGATTTTCCGTGCGCCGGCTCGCTCTTGACGGCGTGGGCGTCGGGATCGAAACGGCCCTCCAGAATCGCCGCCGGGTCCGCCTGGCGCGGCTTGCTTTCCGTTTTGGGCGCTTCCGGCTTGCGCTCGGGCTTGGCTTCCGGCTTGGCCGGCTGCGGCTTGGGTTCGGCTTTGGGCGCGGGCGCCACGGCAGCTGGCGCGGGCTTCTCAGCCGGCGGCGTCGGCGCGGTAATGGTGGACAGATTGGCCGGCAGTTCGGTGGCGGACGCAGCGGCAGGCGCGGCCTCGGCCACCGCTTGCGAGGCGGCATGCTTGACCGCTGCGGCCGGCGCGGACGCGGCGGGTTCGGAGGCGGCACCCATGATTTCGATCGATTCGGGCTTCATCTGCTGTTCCGGCAGATGGCCCACTACCTTCCACAGTACCGCGGTGGCGATGGAAACCAATACAACCGCGCCCACCAGACGCCGGCGGGCGCGCTTTCTCAACAAAATCAGTTCATCTTGGCTGGACAGTGCCATGCATTCCTCAAACCCGGTGACGCCGGGCCGCTTCCACTTCCGCTACGGTGTGGAAAGACCCGAAAACGACGATTCTATCATTGTCGCCGGCTTGCGATAAGGCGGCCTTCCATGCGTCCGCCACGGTGTCGTAGGCTTTGACGTCGGCAATGCCGGCTTGCGCCAGCGCGGCGGCGATGGCTGCGCCGCTCTGGCCGCGCGGCATGTCCAGCCCGGCCACCAGCCAGTGGTCGAATTCGCCGCGCGCCAGCTCGATCACGGCGGCCATGTCTTTATCGGCCAGCATGGAGAACACGGCGTAGCGATTCTCGGCATACGGCAGCTGCTTCAGCGCCGCCGCCATGGCCTTGACCGCGTGCGGATTGTGGCCCACGTCCAGCACCACGGCCGGACGGCCCGGCAGCACCTGGAAGCGCCCCGGCCACTCCACTTCGACCAGCCCCTGTTTGACCGCGCCTATGCCCACCGGCAGCTTGTCCTTGATCGCCTCCAGCACGGCCAGCGCGCCGCAGGCGTTGACCATCTGATAGCCGCCGCGCAGCGCCGGAATCGGCAGCGCGTGGCGGGCGTGCTCGCCGTGGCGGAACGACCATTGGTTGTCCATGCGGGTAAAGCCGAAATCCCGGCCATATAGCCGCAAGTCAGCGCCGATGGCGGCGGCGTGGTCGAGCAAGCGCCGCGGCGGCTCGGGATCGACGCAGATGGCCGGCTTGCCGGCGCGGTAGATGCCGGCCTTCTCAAAGCCGATGTCCTCGCGGTTGTCGCCAAGGATAGCCTGGTGGTCCAGATCGACGCTGACCACGATGGATACGTCGGGCTCGAAGATATTGACCGCGTCCAGCCGGCCTCCCAGGCCCACTTCCAGGATGATCACATCGACTTTTTCCGCGACGAAGCTATGCACCGCGGCCAGGGTGCCGAATTCGAAATACGTCAGCGTGGTGTCGCCGCGGGCGGCGTCTATCGCCTCGAAGCTGGCGATAATGCGCGCGTCGCTGGCCGGCTTGAGGTCGATGGCGATGCGCTCGTTATAATGCAGGATATGCGGCGAGGTATAGGCACCGACCTTGAAGCCCGCCGCATGGAAAATGCTGGACAGCATGGCGCAGGTGGAGCCTTTGCCATTGGTGCCGGCCACCATGATCACCGGACAGGCGGGCTTCAGGTTCATCGCGTCGCGGACGCGCGAAACGCGGTCCAGGCCCATGTCTATCGCGCTGAGGTGCAGGCTTTCCTGCCAACGCAGCCAGTCGTCCAGGGTCTTTTTTGTGGTCATGGCGTGGATTCCGTTTGATCGCTAGGCTGCGGCGGCTCAAACCACAGCAAATACACTCTGAGCAGGCGGCGGGATTCGGCGTCGGCCGCATCGGGCCACAGCATCACGCTGCGGCGCTTGCCGGCCACCTTGAGGTTCAACACCGTCAGGGCCGGCGTGACGAAGCAGTCGTCCAACACCTCCGCCTCATGCCGCAAACCGCACTGGCACAGAAACAGCCGGCCGCGCGGATCGATTTCCAGCCGCTGCGGCGCGGCGCCCCGCCACCAGCCGTTGGCGCGCGCCGCGCGCCAGGCCAGCCAGGCCGCGAGCGGCACGCTGAACAGATAACGCGCCGGCAGATACAAAGCCAGCAGCAAGACGTAGCCGGCCAAGGCGCCCAGCACCAGGCTCAGCCACAACCGGGACGGCCGCAGCGCCACAGCGAATGGCTGCAACAACGGCCGGTCCCGGCGCATCGAAATTACAGCTCGCTGGCCGGGCTGTTGGTGATGTCGGCGTCGACGCTGTCCAGCACCATGGAATGGATCTCAACATCGAACCACTCCCAGAACGCCTTCAGCGACAGATCCTGCGGCCAGTGGCTCTCGTCCTCGTCCCAGGACGCCAGCTCCATCTTGAACAGCTGCTCGCAGATCTCGTCGATGTGGGCGACGCCCTCTTCCGGCTCGATGAACTCCGGCAGCAGCACGGCGGTGCAGTCGCTGCGCAGGCTGTCCAGCGACAGATCCACCATATCGGTATCCGGCAGCTGGTTCAGCCAATCCAGAAACGGTTGCTTCGGTTTGATGACGGCAACGGCGCGGTCGACGAAATACATGATGCGGCCTTTCTGGCAATGATGATTCGGCGCGCATTGTATCAGTCCGGCCGCGGCTAGGCGACCCATCCGCCAATAGGGGCTACGTGGTAAACTCCCCGGTATTTTCCTCATTCCGCAAGACACACAGAATATGGCCCTGATTACCGTCGAGAAAGCCTGCCTGGCTTTCGGACACCACGCGCTGCTGGACAACGTAGACTTCGCTCTGGAGCCGGGCGAGGCGGTCGGCCTGATCGGCCGCAACGGCGCGGGCAAATCCTCCCTGCTCAAGGGCATCGCCGGCGCGGTGGCGCTGGACGATGGCCGCGTCAACATCAAGGGCGACGTCAAGGTGGCCTATGTGCCGCAAGAACCGGAATTCAACCCCGAGCACAGCGTGTTCGAGGCCGTGGCCGAAGGCCTGGGCGATCTGAAAGCGCTGCTGACTGAATACCACCAGCTTACCCAGCATCTGACGCAAGCCAATGCCGGCCACGAAGAAGCGCTGGCCCGGATGGAAACCATCCAGCACGAACTGGAGGCCCGCGGCGGCTGGCAGTTCGACGCGCTGATCTCGTCCACGCTGAGCCACCTGGGGCTGAACCCGGATGTGCGCATCGGCGAGCTGTCCGGCGGCTGGAAAAAGCGCGTGGCCCTGGCCCGCGCGCTGGCCTCCAAGCCCGACGTGCTGTTGCTGGACGAGCCGACCAACCACCTGGACGTCTCCGCCATCGAATGGCTGGAAGGCCTGATCAAGAACTTCCCCGGCAGCGTGCTGCTGATCACCCACGACCGCCGCTTCTTGGACAACGTCGCCAGCCGCATCGTGGAGCTGGACCGCGGCATCCTGCGCAGCTATCCGGGCAGCTTCTCCGCCTACCAGACGCGCAAAGCGGAAGAGCTGGCCATAGAAGAAGAGCAAAACCGCATTTTCGACAAATTCCACGCCCAGGAAGAAGTGTGGATACGCAAAGGCATCGAGGCGCGCCGCACCCGAAACGAAGGCCGGGTGCGCCGGCTGGAAGCCATCCGCCGCGAGCGCAACTCGCGCCGCGAACGCGTCGGCCAGGTGAACTTCCAGCTGGACGCCGGCGAGCGCTCCGGCAAGCTGGTGGCGGAGCTGGAGCATGTCAGCAAGGGCTTTGAAGGCCGCACGCTGATCCGCGACTTCACCACCCGCATCCTGCGCGGCGACAAGATCGGCCTCATCGGGCCGAACGGCGCCGGCAAAACCACCCTGCTGAAGCTGATCCTGGGAGAGCTGCAGCCGGACGCCGGCACGGTGAAGCAAGGCACCAAGCTGGAAATCGCCTACTTCGACCAGTTCCGCGAGCAGCTGGACGAGGAAACCAGCGTGGCCGACATCATCAGCCAGGGCAACGACTTCGTCGAAATCGGCGGCGTGAAGAAACACGTGATGAGCTATCTGGAAGACTTCCTGTTCTCGCCGCAGCGCGCGCGCAGCCCGGTGAAGTCCTTGTCCGGCGGCGAACGCAACCGCTTGCTGCTGGCCCGGCTGTTCACCCGCCCGGCCAATGTGCTGGTGCTGGACGAGCCGACCAACGATCTGGACATCGACACGCTGGAGTTGCTGGAGGATGTGATCGCCCAGTATTCCGGCACCGTGTTCCTGGTCAGCCACGACCGAGCCTTCCTCGACAATGTGGTGACCCAGGTCATCGCTTTCGAAGGAGACGGCCGGCTGGAAGAATATCCGGGCGGCTATCAGGACTGGCTGGACGCCAGGCGGCGCATGGCGGAACTGGCGCCGACCGAAAAAGCCAAGGATGCCCCCCCGGCCGCGGCGACAGCGCGCCAGGACAAGCCCAAAGCCGCGCGCAGCAAGCTGTCCTACAACGAAACCCGCGAGCTGGCCGCCCTGCCGGACCAGATCAGCGCGCTGGAGGCGGAACAGGCCGATCTGAACCAGCGGCTGTTGGACCCCAACTGCTACCGCGATACGCCGAAGGAAGCGGTGGCCTGGCAGCAACGCATCGAGGAAATCGACGAACTGCTGCTGGAAAAGCTGGCGCGCTGGGAAGAGCTGGAAGCCGCTCAGCAACGCGCCCGCTAGGCCGGCCCGCCACCAAGCAGAAACGCCCTGCCGGCTCATGCCGTCAGGGCGTTTTTTTATTCGATTGATGCGTCAATCGTCTCTGGCTGGGCTCCAAGCAGGCTCGGTAGTGAAGTGGTTTTCGCCTTAGCGCCTGTTCACGATCTTTGTTTTTGGGGCCTAGCTTGTGGAGAACACGTTTTCAATGCGCTCCCGTCCCTTCAAGCCTGCCGTCGGGTGGCAGGCCCGTGGTTTTAAGCGGCTGCATGTTTGAGCGATTTGACGTTAGCAAATCGCGAGTTCAGCCGCGTCTCGGGCCTGGCGGAACCCGGCGGGAAGCCGCAGGCCAGGCTTGCAGGGTGGCCTTGTGGAGGGGATATTTGGCCAAGCAAATATCCCCTCCCTGCGCGCCGGGCAGACCCGGCAAGGAAAACGGTTATCCGCGAAGCGGATGCAAAGCCCCAAAGATCGTGAACACGTTCTCAGATGTCTTTATTCTTGCGGGCGGCCGCTTTGTCTTCCGGCGGCAGCTCAAAGCCAAACAGGCTGGCGGTGCGGCCCATCTGCGACTGGCAGGCGATCAGCAACGCGCGGTTGATCGCTTCCTTCTTGCTGACGCCCCACCACTCTATCATCTTGTCCAAGGACTTCTGGGCCTCGCGGCTCAGCTCCACCGTCACCGACAGCTCCTGCAGCCGGTTGCGCCTAAGCTCCCGGCTGCGCCGCTTGCGTTCCGCAACCGTCATCGCGCGCTCGCCCAGAGGCTTGCGGCCAGGTTTCTTCTGGACGCCGCCAATCAGGTCGAAAGTGTAATGATCGCAAGGGTCTTTCATTGATGGGTGACGGGTCACGGCTGAGCAAGGCGCGCAAGAATACCATAAAGACGGCGTTTGCGCAGGCGCGCGGCCCAGCGCGCAATCCGCCGTAATTTTTACGCCAAGGTCGTAGCGGCCATGCAACAGTGCATGTACACAACATCTTGTGCCGCCCGAATCTGTAGCACCCTCAGCTAGCCAACCGCCATCTTTCTGCAATTTCCTGACACCCTCATCAGACGCCGATTTTTTGCAGAAAAATTTCGATGGCCCGCAAAGCCAATAACGGCGCGGTTTTCCGTCTTTCGGCACAAAGTCAAGACTTGAACTACGTCAGTCCCACCACTAGAATTTGGGCAGTCCTAGCGCTGCTGACGGTATATATTGTGTTTACCCACAGCTCGCACACAGCTTTTCAACAGATTTGTCCACAAGCCGACCTGCCCGCCAAGAAGCAGCGCGGCCGGACTTAAACTTCTCTTTATCGAGGGATACATGCAACTGACCACCTTTGAAGGGCAAACCGCCGCAGAACTCGGCCGCGCCGCCGCGCCGCAAGCCGATTTCAGCCTTTACAAGACCATCCGTCGCAATGGCGCGGTGGTGCCGTTCGAACCCGTCAAAATCTCCATCGCCATGACCAAGGCCTTCCTGGCCGTCATGGGCCAACAGGGCGCCACGTCGGCCAGCATCCGCGACAAAGTGGCGCAATTGACGGAACAGGTGGTCAACGCCCTGATGCGCCGCAAGCCGGAAGGCGGCGCCATCCATATCGAAGACATCCAGGACCAGGTTGAACTGTCCCTGATGCGCTTTGGCGAGCACGACGTGGCCCGCGCCTACGTGCTGTACCGCGAACAGCGCACGCAAGAGCGCGCCGCCCGCGGCGAGGCGCTGACCAGCGTGCAGATCAACGTGCTGCGCAAGGACGGCCGCAAGCTGCCGCTGGACGTGGCCCGCCTGCGCGCCAATATCGAAGCCGCCAGCAAGAACCTGGTCGGCATCGACGTGGACGCCATCCTGGCCGAAACCCTGAAGAACATTTACGACGGCGTGCCGGAAGAAGAAGTGGGCAAGTCCGCCATCCTGGCCGCCCGCTCCATGATCGAGCAAGACCCGGCCTACGACTACGTCACCGCCCGCCTGCTGATGGGCAACATCCGCCTGGAAATTCTGGGCGAAGCCGTCAGCCAGGACGAAATGGGCGCGCAATACCCGGCCTACTTCGCCGACTTCATCAAGAAGGGCATCGCCGCCGAACTGCTGGACGAAAAGCTGGCCGAGTTCGACCTGAAAAAACTGGGCGCCGCGCTGGACGCCGAGCGCGACCTGCAATTCGGCTACCTGGGCCTGCAAACCCTGTACGACCGCTACTTCCTGCACGTGGACGGCACCCGCATCGAAATGCCGCAGGCCTTCTACATGCGCGTGGCCATGGGCCTGGCGCTGAACGAAGTGCACCGCGAAGACCGCGCCATCGAGTTCTACAACGTGCTGTCCAGCTTCGACTTCATGTCGTCCACGCCCACGCTCTTCAACTCGGGCACCCGCCGCAGCCAGCTGTCCAGCTGCTACCTGACCACCATCGCCGATGACCTGGACGGCATCTACGAAGGCATCAAGGAAAACGCCCTGCTGTCCAAGTTCGCCGGCGGCCTGGGCAACGACTGGACCCCGGTGCGCGCCATGGGCAGCCACATCAAGGGCACCAACGGCAAATCGCAAGGCGTGGTGCCGTTCCTGAAAGTGGTCAACGACACCGCCGTGGCGGTGAACCAGGGGGGCAAGCGCAAGGGCGCCGTCTGCGCCTACCTGGAAACCTGGCACGCCGACATCGAAGAATTCCTCGAGCTGCGCAAGAACACCGGCGACGACCGCCGCCGCACCCACGACATGAACACCGCCAACTGGATTCCGGACCTGTTCATGAAGCGCGTGATGGAAGGCGGCGAGTGGAGCCTGTTCTCCCCGTCGGAAACCCCGGACCTGCACGACCTGTACGGCCAAGCCTTTGAAAAGGCCTACACCGCTTACGAAGCCAAGGGCGAGCGCGGCGAACTCAAGGTCTACAAGCGCATCCCGGCCCTGAGCCTGTGGCGCAAGATGCTGACCATGCTGTTTGAAACCGGCCACCCGTGGATCACCTTCAAAGACCCGTGCAACATCCGCAGCCCGCAGCAGCACCTGGGCGTGGTGCACAGCTCCAACCTGTGCACTGAGATCACGCTGAACACCAACGACGACGAAATCGCCGTCTGCAACCTGGGTTCGGTCAACCTGGCCGCGCACCTGCAAGCCGATGGCAGCCTGGACAGCGAAAAGCTGCAGCGCACCATCCGCATCGCCCTGCGCATGCTGGACAACGTGATCGACATCAACTTCTACCCGGTGAAGAAGGCGCGCAACTCCAACCTGAAGCACCGCCCGGTAGGCATGGGCGTGATGGGCTTCCAGGACTGCCTGCACATCAAGCGCGTTCCGTACGCCTCCAACGCCGCGGTGGAATTTGCCGACGAATCCATGGAAATGGTGGCCTACTACGCTTACCTGGCCTCCACCGAGCTGGCGGAAGAACGCGGCCGCTACCCGTCGTACAGCGGCAGCCTGTGGGACCGCGGCGTGCTGCCGCACGACAGCATCAACCTGCTGGCGGCGGAGCGCGGCGGCTACCTGGAAGTGGACCGCACCGAGCGCATGGACTGGAACAAGCTGCGCGAGCGCATCAAGCAGTTTGGCATGCGCAACAGCAACTGCCTGGCCATCGCCCCGACCGCGACCATCGCCAACATCATCGGCGTGTCTGCCTCCATCGAGCCGACGTACCAGAACCTGTTCGTCAAGTCCAACCTGTCCGGCGAATTCACCGTCACCAACGAATACCTGGTGCGCGACCTGAAAGCCGCCGGCCTGTGGGACGAAGTGATGGTGGCCGACCTGAAGTACTTCGACGGCAGCCTGGGCCAGATCGACCGCGTGCCGGCCGAGCTGAAAGCCATCTACGCCACCGCCTTTGAGCTGGACCCGCGCTGGCTGGTGGAAGCGGCCTCCCGCCGCCAGAAGTGGATCGACCAGGCCCAGTCGCTGAACCTGTACCTGGCCGGTGCTTCCGGCAAGAAACTGGACGAGCTGTACAAGCACGCCTGGTTGCGTGGCCTGAAGACCACCTACTACCTGCGTACCCTGGCCGCCACCAGCGCCGAGAAATCCACCGGCCGCGGCGGCGAGCTGAACGCCGTATCCAGCCAGATGCAGGCCGCGCCGGCCGCCGCGGTGGACACCACCCCGGCCACCGACGCCAAGTTCTGCAGCATCGACAACCCTGATTGCGAATCCTGCCAATAAGGCAGATTTCGTAGGGCGGAAGCCCCCTTGGGGGCGTTCCGCCTAGTCGGAGCATCAGGCGGAAGCCTCCCAAAGAGGCGTTCCGCCAACCGGCGGACCCATCCTCAAGCCGCTTGCCAGCAGGCGGTTTCTGGATGTGAAAGCAAGACGGTAACCCGCAGCAAAAGCAGCAGACCCATACACGCGACGAGAACGCCTATGAGCCTGGAAGCCTTTTTCAAGCACTACCGCAACAGCTATTCCCGCCTGGACGCGGCCGGCATCGCCAGCCACTTCACGGTGCCGTTCACCGCCATCCACCAGGGCGAGCTGACCGGCTGGCAGGACATGCCGTCCTTGCTCGACACCACCGCCGCCCTGCTGGAGTGGTATCGCAGCCAGGGGTTTGAAAGCGCCAGCCATCGGCTGGTCAATGTGATGGCCATGGGCCCCGGCGTGGCCACCGCGCTGGTGGCCTGGACCGTGCAGCGCACGCAGGGCCGCCCGCCCTGGCGCTACCACACCGGCTACCACCTGAAGCAGGTGAACGGCGTCTGGAAGATATACGGCCTGGTGCAGTACGACACCGAGCCGGAGCAGCAAACCTTAGCGACGAAGGCTCCGTCGCCCGCGCACAGCGCCGGATAGCGCTGGCAGTCACAAGCCGTGGCAGCGGCACAGCAACAGGCAGCGCCTGAGGAGAGACAGATGCAGACATTTGAAAACATCGGCATTACCGGACTTTGCGAAGACAAATCGCACAACCCGGACAAGCAGTTCCTGTTGTTCAACATGTATCTGCAGCTGAGCCACACGCCGCCGCACGAATGGAAAGACTACTTTGCCGAATCCCGCCGCCTGCCGCGCGCCGCCGTCTGGCGCAAGGTATGGGTGGAAGGCGATTGCCTGGTGGTGTATTGCCAGCCGGAAGAATTGCAGCAGGAAATCGAAACGCTGAAGGAAGACATCGCCTTCGCCAACCGGCAATACCGCCAGCTGCAGCAGCTGCGCGACCTGCGCCGGCAGCAGGAACAGATGGAACAGGAAGAAGCCAGCGACCGCCGCATCATCCGCCAGCTGGCGGAACAACTGCGCTTCTAAACCGGGAGACCCCATGAGTGCCACTGCCTACTGCCTGCTGCGCCAAAGCGCCGGCGGCCGCCGCATCGCCGTCCAAGACGTCGGCTCCGCCGCCTGTTTCGTCCAGGCCCAGCCCGCGCCGGACACCCCGCTGCAGCCGGGCCAGGCCAGCGTCGTCGCCGTCAGCCAGCTGCGCCAGCCGCAGGCTGCCCCGCAACGCCCCCAATACGCAGTGAAAACCGCATAAAACCAAGCGCCGCGCACCGCGCGGCAAGAAACCAGAAATCAGGAGCACCCATGTTGAATTTCGAAGACACCCTCCCCACCCCGGCCGCCGCCCCCTCCTCCATGGACGCCCATGGCACCGGCCGCGTCAACGTGGTGGACAAGAAGGTGATCAACGGCACGACCGACGTCAACCAGCTGGTACCGTTCAAGCACAAATGGGCTTGGGAAAAGTACCTGGCGCAGTGCGCCAACCACTGGATGCCGCAGGAAGTGAACATGCAGCGCGACATCGAACAGTGGAAAACCGGCCAGCTGACCGAAGACGAAATGCGCATCGTCAAGCGCAACCTGGGTTTCTTCGTCACCGCCGACTCCCTGGCCGCCAACAACATCGTGCTGGGCACCTATCGCCAGATCACCAGCCCGGAATGCCGCCAGTTCCTGCTGCGCCAGGCCTTTGACGAAGCCATCCACACCCACGCCTACCAGTACATCGTGGAAAGCCTGGGCCTGGACGAAGGCGAAGTGTTCAACGCCTACCACGAGATCAAATCCATCCGCGACAAGGACGAATTCCTGATCCCGTTCATCGACGTGCTGTGCAACCCGGAATTCAAGACCGGCACCGTGGAAAACGACCAGAAGCTGCTCAAGTCCCTGATCGTGTTCGCCTGCATCATGGAAGGCCTGTTCTTCTACGTCGGCTTCGTGCAAATCCTGGCGTTGGGCCGCCAGAACAAGATGACCGGCGCCGCCGAGCAGTACCAGTACATCCTGCGCGACGAGTCCATGCACTGCAATTTCGGCATTGACCTGATCAACACCATCAAGCTGGAAAACCCGCTGCTGTGGACCGACAGCTTCAAGGCGGAAGTGACCGAGCTGTTCAAGCAAGCCGTGGAGCTGGAATACGCCTACGCCGAAGACACCATGCCGCGCGGCGTGCTGGGCCTGAACGCCAGCATGTTCAAGGAATACCTGCGCTTCATCGCCAACCGCCGCATGCAGCAGATTGGTCTGGATCAGCTGTTCCCGGGGGTGAACAACCCCTTCCCGTGGATGAGCGAGATGATCGACTTGAAGAAGGAGAAGAACTTCTTTGAGACTCGCGTCACCGAGTATCAGACTGGCGGGGCGTTGAGCTGGGATTAAACAAAAAGCCCACATAAGTGGGCTTTTTTTGAACATTGCAAAATGCCAATTGATTATTTTAAGGATGAGAATGAAGAAAAATCACTTCCAAATCATGCTGATTCTATGTTTTATTGCCTATATTGCATTTCCAAGAATTTTCAATTCTTTAATGAATGAATTTCCAATCAAATTCATTTCAACCACCATTGAAGTAAAAAAGCAATTGCATGATCAAAATCAAGTAACCATTGATAACATGGGGCAACTTGGCAGTTCGTTTGGCGGACTCAATACTTTTCTCACTGCAATTTCCCTATTCATTCTTGGCGTATCCTTAATATATCAAACATGGCAATATAGCGAACAACAAAAAGCCAATAACATAAGGGATGTGGAGAATAATTTCTTCAAATTGGTCGATCACATAAGAAATACAGTCCACTCTATTGACATAACCCAGCCGAATGGGAATAAATTCTACGGAAGTGAAGCCTTTTCTAAAATGGTCGATGCAATGCGACTAGTAGATAGAGAGATACGAAAGAAATCACCTTCTGGCTACAAAAGCAGCATTGAAAAAAAAATTACCGAATACCGGAAAAAAAATCAGCCATGCCAAGGCACCTATCGTTTACTAACAAGCCTGGACAAGGCATTAAAGAAATTAAAACTGGAGGATAGTCAAAGACAAAGCTTATTCATAAATTGCCATAAAATATCTTTTCTTACCGTATATTTTAAATATGAGCACGACCTCGCCCATTATTTCAGATTAATATATCGAACGATCTACTATATCGATTCAAAAGAAATTAATTACGAAATAAAACTAGAACTAATATCACTACTTCGAGCATCTCTTTCTGCCAGCGAATTGATATTATTCTTCTACAATGTGCTATCCCCTTCTGGGTTAAAGTTTGTAAAATTTGCAGAGAAGTATGCTTTTTTTGATAATTTGGATCCTGACGACCTAATGGCAAGTGATCACAAAAAACTCCTTCCAGAAGAAGCATTTTCAACTGATTTAGCCATGAAGAAATTTAATGAATTAAATAGCATTAAAAATAAAATATTAAACTACAGACACGATATGGGAGGTTAAAATTTTTAATTCATCGCATTGTCGAAATTTATCTGTAGAATTTCTACCGCGTACACCGGATATCGTTCATTGCGCATCTGCACCTGTCGCGTAGGGCGGAAGCCCCGGCCCTTTCGGGGCGTTCCGCCAAACATGCTAAGTGCTACCAAGCCCACGCAGCAAGCACGCAGATTCAGCTAGTGCCATTGAAAAGCGAAACTTCGCGGGTCTCGCCCCGCCGGCGAGGTTCTTTCTTTTGCTTCGCCAAAAGAAAGAACCCAAAGAAAAGGCGACCCGGGGCGCTTCGAAACCCCGTTCAAAATGACGCGCCCCAGGCGCTGCCGAACTCGCGCCGCGCTAACGTCGCGTCGCTCGAACAGGCGGCAGCTTAAAACCTGAGGCGCATCATTTTGAACGGCTCGCGCCACGGTATATCGGCGCATCACATTTAATCTAATCATTTTAGAAGTTCTACTATCGGAAAGGTGGCAACACCAAACCCTGACCATTCGATCAGCTCGTCCACCAGACGCCTATATCCGAGAAATAAAATCAAAAGCTGGTGCTCAACACACCTCCGTTAGCGGTGGCCCACGCCCGAAAGCCGTGGTTGTTCAACACGCCCTTGCATTGCATCCCACACGCGCGCTTGCGCTCGCAATGCTTGGTCGGGCAAAGCCGTTTGGAGACATCGCTATGGAGGCTCGTCTTGTCGTTTCTCTCTCCCCTCCCCTTATTCCCCCTCCCCGTCACTTGCCGCACGCCTGCTTACGACTACGCGCCGCGTATCGCTTTGCATTTTTGGCAACGCAGTTTACGCGTTTGCTTGGGGAGGTTCGGCCATGAATGCGGCTATCGATCAGCAGGTGAACACGCCGCTGCGACTGGATTTCGCCAAGGGTTTGGCCATGCGGGTGGTGCGGCGGCCGGAGGGGTTTTGGCTGGTGGCGGCGGAGGTGGCCGCGTGCATGAAGCTGGAGGTGAAGGATTTGCTGAAGGCGCTGGGCGAACCGCTGGGCCGGCCCTTGCGGCTGGGGGACGAGGCGGAGCCTGTGCTGGGCCTGTCCGAGGGCGAGCTGGACGAGGTGTTCCGCCGCATCAAGAAACCCGGCTCGCGGCGGCTGCGGCGCTGGTGGCTGGAGGAAACCCGCCCGGCCTTGCTGCATGAGGCCGGCGCGGCCAGCACGGCGGAAACCCTGCACATGGCGCTCGCCCTCGCCGCGGAGGCGGCGCAGCAGGTCAGCCGCGCGGTGATGGAGGCGGTGCTGCGCGAACCCGGCACCTGGCAGCATTCGCGCTGGGTGGTGGCGCTGGATTACGCGCCCAACAACAAGCAGCGCTGGCCGCACGGCAGGCTGATCGGCCTCAATAGCAACGTCTCCACGCTCAGCGCCATGGCGGAGCTGATCGCCCCGCCCGGCAAGATGCCCGCCACCAGCGCGGAGCTGCTCAAGCTGGCCACGGCTTGCCAGCTGCGCTTGGCGGAGCGGATTGACAAATTCGTCAGCTGACTGCGCATCGCAAAAAACACCGCTTCAGCATTGCGAAGCGGTGTTTTTGTTTCTTGCCGGAAGCCTGCGCAGCCGGCGGCGCAGCGATGGACGACACCGCTTTATTTTCATGGGTGTCGTTTACTGCTTGGGACGGCAAACACGCTCACTGCGCCCATTCGAGCACCGACATATCACACGAATAGCGGTTCTCAACATAGACCTAAATACCAGTAAAACAACGTCATTAACAGGCTAAGCTGTAAGCGCTGGAATCACTCCAGTTTATTCACTCTTAACAAGGAGTTACGCTCATGTCTTACGTAGTGAATATCTCGGCAGCAGCTCGCAACGACGACAACTGGCGCGCCTCGCTCCCTCCTGGCGCAGGCTGGAATGTGGTGGCTAACAAAAATGGCAGCGCCCAGGATTTCAACCAAGGTTCCGGTGGCAAGTTCATCTACATTTACTACCAAACCGCCGAAAGCGGAAAAGGCGTTTCCGCCATTCGCTTCATTACCGGCAAAGAAGCAGTCCCCCCGGCTGGTTGGCAAAAAATCAATGTTGATCTGAACGATGGCGCAGGCGGCCTTTATATTTATCTCTGCTTCCAAAACAGCGCAGAATCCGACTACATCGGCACCTTGCAATCCGGATACGGTGATTCAAAAGAAAGCGCGTTTAGCGACTTTGGCGAGTTTGCCGTAGTGATGGCTCAAGACATCAATCAGGGCGCAGGCGGCAAGTTCATCTATCTCGGCTACTACTACAACGGCTAAACCAGCCTTGGCCGGGAGCGCCCACTCCCGGCCGATTGATATGCAGGGTGGCCAAAGCAGGCAAACATCCCCGCCGGGTATTGGCTCAATAAAATGCCAATAGATTATTGACGCCATTTTTCAATCGCTAAACCTATCCAGAACCATCCGTTGGTACAGCAGGCTGCGGGAAACCAAATCCTAGAGTAAACATGGCCGCCTGTGCCTGAAATTTTCATACCAAAGGAAACTCAATGAGAACATCCTCTCGGTATCGCCACTGTTGGCCGATCCTCGCCTTGTCCCTGGCCGCGCCTGCCATTCAAGCCGCTACGCCCGCCCCAGGCGGCAGCTATACCCAGTCCTGTAGGGCGATTCAGGTGGTCGGCGATACGCTGCACGCCAGTTGCCAAACGCTGAAAGACACTTGGCAGAACACCTCCATGCCGGCGCTCAACGTCTGCCTGAACTCCATCACCCGCAATGGCGATATCGCCAATATCGACGGTAATCTGTTATGCATGCCGGACTTGCCCAAGGTGCATGGCGCGGCCAGTTTCCCGATGCCGGAAACTCAGTTGAACGAGTGGATTTACAGCAGCCGCAACAGCGAGCTGTATCGTCATAGCTGGGATATCTGGGCTGGGCTCAACCATGTGGTGGGCACGGTCAACAAGGTGCCGGTCCGAGCGTTTGAAACCTGGTCCACGCCCACGCTGATGCTCTACCAGATCAACAGCGGCAAGATGCTGCAAGCCAACGCCAGCACAGCCAAACATTCAACGGTGGGAGCCTTGCCGGCGCTGGAGCTGCAGCAGCCCCACCAATTCCTGAATATCACCCCTCGCTTGAAGGCAGCCGCGCCGGACCAAGCCAATGTAGGCGATACCAAGATCTTTGTTTCTGTTGCCTATAACCCACCGGCCGCCCAGCATGCCGTCAACAACAAGCTGTTCTTGCAAAAAACGCTGGATCAGTATGTGAAGAACGGCTACACCGAGGTACCTAACTTCCCCAGCAATGCCATCACCATCAAGCCTGTTTACAAGCATATTTCCGCGCAGAAGTACGCCAACAAGCTCTATGTGATGCCCGGCTGGCCAGGCACCCCAAGCCCGGCCAAAGCATTTCTGGAGCAGGACTGGGGGAGCTGCGTGTACATCAACATTAAAGGTTCGGGCCAGGGTGGCAACAGCATAGACCAAGGCTGCAAAGGGCCTAATACAAGCAATACCTTCTATCTGAACAATTTTATCCACCACCAGTTGACTGCCGAAGAAGCCAAGGTGGTGCAGAAACAGATCACTGGCAGAGAAGTAGTTTCCGGCGACTACATCATTTTGGTGGGCATGCATGTGACCACGCGCGAGATCAAGCGCTGGGCCTGGCAAACCTACTGGTGGTCGGCCAATTCCGACCAGCCCTACTTGCCCAGCAACGCGGAAATCGCGGCCTTCCGTAAACAAAGCCCGTTGGATCCAGCGGCCAATCACTATGCCATGGCCGTAGCCTATCAAATGGTGCAGCCTGCGCAGCCGATCACCGGTGGACAAAACACCGGTAGCTCGCTCATTGCCTACAACCCGCATCTGGAAGCAGGCTTCGATCCCGGTGTTTTTCAATCCTGCGCATCCGTGGGCGGGGCCTATGCCGCGCCATCCGACACCAACTGCAACAAGCCGGACCCCAGCATCAACCGCTATGGCGTGCAGAGCAATTGCATGACTTGCCATAATATGGCGATGTACAACCCTAAAACCAATTACAAAGACAAGGCAAATCGTCAAAAACCTTACGCTACGGACTTCTACATGAGCCTGCAGGACAAGGCTTTTGATGGCTCGCTCAAGCTGGATTTCGCCTGGTCCCTGCTGGGCTACATGCAGGATGACAGCAAATAGCCAGAACAAGGCGACACCAAAACAAAACGGGCGCAATTTGCGCCCGTTTTTTCATGCCGGCCAGGAAGCAAGGAAACACCCCAGATCTTGGTTCACCGACTTTCTTGTGATGCTTTTTGGCGAATCGATCAATCTTCCGGACATATATATAGGGCAGAACGGCCTCTCAGCACTGATAATTTTCATCAATACTTTCGCATTCCGAATAATCAAATAATGCACTTACCGCGCTAGGCTATATTGCAAAAGAAAAACATCAAAAACAATCTATCAACAAAAAACCATCGTCATGAATAAAAATGCTAGTCATCCATGGCATTTTCACAAAATAAAGCCATATTTATTTCGCAAATTTTCTTTAATCATTTCGTAAAGCAAGCTGCCGTTTTATTTGCAAAGAAGGCCTGGCTCGTGCAAATACATATAAATAGATCAGGACTCACCTGTACGACATGACAGGTTCTTATTCAATCGTCACGACGGTATCATTTTTCAAGCAGATGCTACTAACGAATGATAACTTTACTGCAACAATCCAATTAAAACCAAACCAGCAAGAAATAGCGATTTACTTTGCGCAAGGGGGAAATAAGTTGCAAAGCCATTCAACAATGACGGAAGCTATTTTGTCTGTTCTGAACGATTCGGACGCAAATAGTGATCAATGCATTTCCATAATGGAAGAAAGCGGCGAAGAGAAGCGAATCTCCCATTTCGAGCTGGCGCAACGCGCATTAGCCATGGCGGCAGGCTTGCGCGATATGGGCGCCGCTCGCGGCGATCTCGTCATACTGGCTCTGCCGGCATCCATCGATCATCTGCTGCTGCAAACCGGCTGCACCTTATTGGGCGCCCTTCCTTGCACCGTTCCACTGCCGGGACGGACGCAGGCTGACGCCTCGCGCTCTCAAATCCACATCGCCAGCCGCTTGTTTTCCCCCCGGCTGCTGATCGCCAAGCCAGCCCATGCCGAGGGCTTGCGGATTCAGTTAGCAGGCCAGCCCGTGCGGGTGATCACCACCGAAGAAGTGGAACAAGCGGCCGCTGCCGCCAACCCGCTTCAGCTATTTTATCCCTCGCCCGACGATGCCCATCATGTGCAGCTGACTTCTGGCTCGACCGGCCATCCGAAAGCGGCGGTATTGAGTCACCGCAACGTCGTCGATAACGTGCGCGGCATAGGCGGCGCAGTGGGCTATGACCCGGCACGCGGCGACGCCACCGCCTCCTGGCTCCCCTTGTATCATGACATGGGCCTGGTCACCTTACTCTCCAATCTGTACTACCAAGCTCCGCTCTTGCTGATGCAACCGGCTGGATTCATCCGCAACCCTCTGGGCTGGCTCAAGCGCATCGCCGCTTTCGGCGCCACCACCACAGCTACCCCAACCTTCGGCCTGCAATACTGCGTGCGCCGCTATCGCGCAGCCTCCATGGAAGGGGTCGATCTGAGCGGACTGCGCAATATTTTCATCGGCGCGGAGCGCGTCGATCAGGCTTGCCTCCTAGAATTCGCCCGCGTCTTCGAGCCGCATGGCTTGTCGCGCTCGGCCCTGCAGCCCTGTTACGGCATGGCGGAAACCACGCTGGCCGCGACCATGCACGATGCAACCATCCATTACGACCGCGAGGCTTTCTCGTATCTGATCGCGGACCGAATCGATTCCAATATGCTCACCCATTTCTCCACGGCCCATCCCGCCAACGAGCATACCCATGCCGCGGACACGATCCTGGCCATGGGCCAACCGATACCGGGCATGGAGCTGCGCGTGATCGCCTCATCGGGCAACGAAGCCATCGAGCGGCAGGTTGGCGAAATCCAGCTTCGCGGCAGCTCGCTGATGTCGCGCTATTTGCCGGCGGAGGGCCAAGAGGTGCCTTACCAGCCTGGCGAGTGGTTCGCCACCGGCGACCTCGGCTACCTGGCAGGCGGCCAACTATTCGTGCTGGGCCGGCAGAAGGAAATCATCATCATCCGCGGCAGCAACTATTTCCCGCACGAAATAGAAGACGCGCTGGCTTGTCATCCGCTGCTGGCCGCTGGCGGCGCGATTGCGGCCACCGGTATTTACGACGAGACCCAGGCTACTGAAAACCTGGTCGTGCTGATCGAGTTCGAACGCGAGGAGGCCAAGGACAAGTTGCGCGCCGAGCTACAGATCATGCTGCGAGAACGCTTTGGCTTTGGCGCGCATGCCATCGTCTTCGTCGCCAATGGCAGCTTGCCGCGCACCACTAGCGGCAAGCTGCAAAGGCTGAAGTGCCGGAACATTTACATCGAGCATGCCCTGCGCGACAGAGACGAAGAACCGGCAATAGCCTGACCGCGCGCCTCCTGCGCGCCCCTATTCCTCCTACACAACCGGACGGAAGCTCCATGCACACTCATTCCACTATCGTGGACGGCGCGCCCATGCCCGCCGCCCAAGCCCTCGGCTTGCCTGAACTGGCCGCCCAACCGGTGCTGCACCGGCTGCAATGCTACGGCGAGCTGCCTTCCGGCCTGGCCGCCATGCTGGCCCGCGCGTCGGCGCGGCTGCTGGATTCGGACATGTTGATTCGCCAGACCGCGCAGCCTTTCGCCGCGCCGGAGGCCAGCGCGCACGCGCCGATGCCGCTGGAACATCATGAACACGCGCTCAGCGAAAGCATACTCGGGCAGATCCGCCTTGAAGGACTGGCGCCGCACTACAAGCCCTTCATGCGCACCTTCGCCCGCATCCTGTTCTCGCTGTTCCTGACGCCGGATCAATACGACCGCGCCTGTGCCTGCATAGACAGCGGCAACAATCTGCGCTTCCTGATGAGCGACGCCGGAGGGCCGACGCTGGGCAGCTGGCGCACGGTGGCGGAGCCTAAAGACGACGGATTCAAGCTGCGCATCGACAAGGTATGGGGCATGTACGCCAATCTGGACGGCATGGCCATCATCGCGGCGCGCACGCCCGGCAGCTTCTTTCCCTCCGCCTTTTTGGTGTGGCCGGAGCAGTACGCCACGCTGCAGCGGAGCCTGTGCGGAGACAGCTTTCTGGACGGCGTGGTGCAGCTAGGCAATGTGCGCGGCGAAGTCAGCGTGGCCCCGGCAGACCGGCTGAAGGCAGGCGGCCCCGCCGCCCTGAACAAATACCTGACCACCGTGCGCCCTTTTCTGGTTCGCGCGCTGATGGCGCATGTGGAATGGCTGCACGACCAGGGCCGCTTGCGACTGGGGCCAGACGAGCGCGCAGCGCGCGATTTCATCGCCGACGCCGCCCGCGCCAAGACCCAGACCGGCACCTACGCCAACGAGGACGTGCATAAGGTGCTGGCGCTGAAGTTCGCGTCCAACGAGCTGCTGCTGCACCTGGTGGCCAGCGGCGCCGTTGAGCGCTACGCAGACCAGCGCGACCTGTTGGCCTTCACCAAGATGGAAGGCAGCTCATATCGCTGCTACCACGAGCTGCGCGCCGCCGCGCGGTTCGTCCAAAACTGATTCCCACCACTCTCTAAAAGGAGAAAACACCATGTCCGAAACCCTCAACACCCTGGAAACCCTGCGCAAGGAAACCGCGAAGATCCTGAACGTAGAGACCGTGGACACCAATGTCGGCCTGGGCGAACTGGGCATCGATTCGCTCAACGTCGTCGAGCTGATCGTGTTCTGCGAACAGCTGTACGGCTCCATCGACCCGGAGCAGCTGAACATCACCCAATACACCACGCTGGAACAGCTGGACACCCAGCTGCAAGAGCAGCAACAGACCGCCTGATCCGATGACGCCGACTCCGGGGAACGCCATGACCGAACCGCGCACGCAGCCGGCCTTTCAGGTCGCCGTCATCGCCTACCGCCAGACGGAAACGCCTTTCGTCGCGGCCGGGGCGTCCCTGGCCGAGGCCGCAGCGGAACTTGGACGCAGGGCCGGCGCGGAGGCCGCCCGCCACGCGGCCGACGGCGGCGTCGACGACTATGTCCTCACTTCCACCGTTCTCTCGCCATTCCTGACCGACGACACCGTCGAAGCGGAAGCATTCCGTCACGGCATGCGCAAGGGCTTTGGCCGCGAGCCTGACTGGATCACCAATGCTTACGAATGCACAGGCTGGGGCTACATCCTGCGCCACGCGTTGCGAAAGGCCAGGCTGAGCGGCCCGCGCCGGCTGCTGCTGCAGATCGTGGATGTGGACATCCATAACTTCGCTTTCTGGCGGCTCACCAGCCGCTGGGGACACTCCGGCTTCGGCATCGCCACGCTGCTGCTGGACATTTTCCCGGACGGCGACGATGAAGCCCTGCTGCTAGGCACCGCGCCGCAAACCCACGCGCTGACCATGATGGGACGGGCGCTGCGCCAGTTTACCGAGCCTCGCCCCGGCATGGCCGTGGCGCTGCCGTTTTTCCCGGAAGCCACGCGCCGCGCGCTGTTCAAGAGCTTCGACGCCGCTGCCGCTCACCCCGACCGCTATTCGCGTTTCGGCCATGCCTTCGGCAGCGACCCATGGCTGTCGATGCTGGCCGAGATCGAAGCCGGCGCCGACTACGCAGGCGGACGCTGCGTGCTGGCCTCGCTGGCGCTGAACGGCTATTTCGCCATCGCGGAGCTGGCTTTCGCGCCGGATCTGCGCCACGCGCTGGAGGCCGCATGACGCCGAGACAAACGCTGGCGCTGCGCCTGACCCGCAATCCAGACCATAGCCGCGTCCAGCCTTGCGCCAGCATCAACCTGCCGCTGTTGGAGGAGCAGGACTACGCCCGCCGCCAGGCCCATAGCCACGACAATGCCGCGCCAGTCCTCGTCAACCATCGCCAGTACTACGCGCTGCTGGAACGGCTGGTCCGCCAGTCCTGGTCGGCGCTGGGCGAGGACTGCCGCGTCTTCGTTCAGCTGCGCCAGCCGGCCAAGGACTTGGCGCTGCCGGCCGCGCTGTTCGACCCCCGCGTCCTGCTGGGAGCTGGCCTCCGGCGCGAAGCCGAATGTTGCGCCGGACTGAGTCCGGCGCCCGTGGCCTGGATCGCCGCCGAGCGCATACGCCGCGATTTGCTGGACAGCGGCGACAACATCCTGCGTCTCGCTTTCTGGAATACCCCCCAATCGGCCCCGGCCGCCCTACTGCTGCCCGCGCTGGATGCGATGGCGCCGCAAGTTACCGATACGGCCGAGCACGGCCAGACCGCAACGCGATAGAGGAATCGATATGCAAGCCACGCTAGAACCGCCCAAGGACCCGACTCAGCCATACAAGTGGAACTTCGCGCTGGATGCCTTCATGTCGGAAAGCTACGACTTCGGCGATGACAGCCTGAACGCCATCTACCAAAAGGCCAAGGCCAACCAGTGGGACGTCAATACCGACCTGGACTGGAGCTGCGAGCTGAACGCGGACAATCCGCTGGGCATGCCGGACGGCACGCTGCTGATCTACGGCACGGATGTCTGGAACAAGCTGGACGCCAAGGGCCGCGCCGAAGTGCGCCACCACTCGCAAGGCTGGACCATGTCGCAGGTACTGCACGGCGAGCAGGCCGCGCTGATCTGCGCCTCCAAACTGGCCGTGGCCGAGGAAAGCCTGTCGGCCCGCTTATGCGCGGCCGGCCAGATCATGGACGAAGCCCGCCACATCGAGGCTTTCGGCCGACTGGTCAACGACAAGCTGCCCATCCGCTACCCGATGAGCCAATCGCTGAAGAGCCTGCTGGGCGACACCATCACCAGCAAGGAGCTGGACATCACCAACCTGGGGATGCAGGTGCTGGTGGAAGGCATCGCGCTGTCGCTGTTCCAGAGCATCGTCGCCTATACCCAAGACCCGTTCATCCGCGACATGGTCACCCGCATCCAGCGCGACGAGGCCCGCCACTTCGCCATCGGCCGCATCACGCTGTGCCGCGTCTATCAGGACATGACCGCCACCGAGCGCAAGGAGCGCGAAGAGTTTGTCGCAGAAGGCGCCCACACGCTGCACGAACACCTGTGCGCGGACGATATTTGGGAGCCCATGGGCCTGTCGAAGAAAGAATGCGGACACCTGGTGCGCAACTCGCCGGTCACCAGCTCCATGCGTCGCTCCATCTTCCGCCGCCTGGTGCCCACCATACGCGAAATGGGCCTGCTCAGCCCGCGGGTGCAACGCGTGTTCGAACAGTTGCAGGTGATGGATTACGCCGCCATGCCGCTACCGGCCTGACCCGCCAGACGAGGAAATCCAGCATGATCAGCAATGCTAGCAAACCTGCCGCGCATGCCCCCGCCTGGATAGGCATCGAGGCCGCCGCCTACCACTTTCCAGGCGAGCTGCAGGACATCGAGGCCTGGGCTCTGCGGCACAACCTGCCGGAAGCCCGCGTGCAGGCCATCATCCGCTCCGGCTGCCGCCACTTCCACGCCGCGCCGGACATGGACGAGGTGGAACTGGCCTGCCGGGCGGCGGCGCGGCTGTTCGACGAGCATGGCCTGCACCCATCCGACATCGGCGCGGTGATCCATGTGCACACCCAATTATTCAGCGTGCCGGCGGCTCCGCGCAGCCTGCCGCTGGAACTGGTGTCCCGCTTTGGCATCCGCCCTTTCTGGGCGGGCTCAGTCAATCAGCTTAACTGCTCGTCCAACGCCGCCGCCATCGGCCTGGCTGAAACCTTGATGGCCAGTCACGCCGGGCTGCACCATGTCCTCATCGTATCGGCTGACCGCGTCTATGGCGAACGCTTCCGCCTGCGCCAGATGTCGGGCATCCAGAGCGACGGCGCCGCCTGCCTGCTGGTCAGCCGCAACTGCAGCCGCAACCGCATCGGCGCGCTGGCCCTACGCAACTATGGCAAGTGGCACCAGGGTTCGGACACCAACGCGGCGGTGGAGCGCGAGATGATCAATCTGGAGTGGCACTATACCCGCAAGGTCATGCAACAGGCGGTTGCCGACAGCGGCGTGCCGCTGCAGGACTACGGCTGCCTGCTGCCGCACAACTCCGACCACAAGGGCTGGAAGTCCATCTGCAACGCGATGGGGATTCCGCAAGACATCCTGCGCGCGGACAACATCCTGCAAAAAGGGCATGCCTGCTGTTCCGACCTGGCGGTGAATCTGGCGGACATCGGCTTGGCCGAGGTGGATGCCGGCCGCCATCTGATCAGCGTAACCCAGTCCAACAGCGGCGCCTTCTCCGCCCTCACCCTGCACCCGGTGGATCGCCATGACGCGCATTGACCCCCTTTCTATTCCGCTGCCGGAAGACGACTCCGCCCTGCAATGGCTGTGGGAAGTGAAGACGCCCGGCTATGTATTCGATCCCGCCATCGTCCTGGCGCGCTTCCAACGGCTGCGCGCATGGCTGGATAGCCGGCTGATCGTCTCGCTGAAAGCCAATTCCAACCTGGAGCTGCTGATCCGCTGCGGCCACGGCTTTGTCGATGGCGTGGAGCTGGCCAGCCTGGGCGAGCTCGATCTCGCCGTCGGCCGCATATCCGCCGTCAAGTACGTCAACAACCCGTCCATGGACGAGACCTTCATGCGCGCCGCGCTGGCTTCGCGTTGCGTCTTCATCATTGACAGCCTGTGCCAGGCCGAGCGGCTGACCGCCGTGCTGGGCAAGCAGCATGCGCCGCAGACCATCTTGCGGCTGAACGCGGCCGAACTGACGCCGGGCAAACGCCGGGAAGCGGCCGACCACTTCGGCATGGCCCCGCGCGAAGCCATGCTGGCCGCTGCGGCGCTTACGCGCGCAGACGTGCCGGTGATCGGCCTGCACAGTTTTGCGGGTTCGCACCAGTTCCGCGTGGATGAAAGCGGCGGAGATTCGGCCGACCTCGCTCACGCGCTGGCCGCCTTCGCCGCCGACATCGCCCGCGCTACCGGCGCACCGATGGAAATGCTCAACTGCGGCGGCGGCTTTGGCGAGCGTTTTCATGAAAACGAAGACCTGTTCGCCGCCTACCGGCAACGGCTGGCGCCGCTGCGCCAGACCTTCCAGCTGGCGCACGAGTCCGGCCGCGGCATCTTTGCCGGCGCCGGACTGTTCGCCACCCGGATACGGGCGGTAAAAACGCTGGACGGCCACTGCGTGGCCGTATGCGACGGCGGACTCAGCCACAACTTCCTGCTGGCGCGCACCGAGTCGGCAATCAAGAAATACGCCCGCCCGCGCCTGCTGCGCCGCCAACCCGCCACCGATGGCGCGCCCATGCTGCCGGTGAAATACGTCGGCAGCACCTGCAGCCGAGCGGACGTCATCGGCTGGCAGCCGGCCCCCGTCGCCGCGCCGTCTGTCGGCGACATGGTGATTTTTGAACAATGCGGCGCCTACCACCCTAGCTACAGCGTCAGCGGCTTTCTGTCGCTGGGCGCGGCCGGCGCCTTCATCCATCAGTCGGGAGAGTCCTCATGAATCGCGCCCGCATCAGCCTCTACCACCTGCTGCAACTGAGCGCGCTGCGCCACGGCGAACGCCCCGCTTTCGCCCAGAACGCCATCCGCGCCACTTACACCCAGCTGCTGAGCGACACAAGCCTCCACGCCGCTCGGCTCGCCGCCGCCGACATCCAGCCGGGCGACCGGGTCGCCATATATGCCGGCAAGCAATATGACAGCGTAGCCATGATGCTGGCGGTCAACGCCCGCGGCGCCATTCTGGTGCCGGTCAACCCGCAACTGAAGCCTGCCCAGCTGCGCCACATTCTTACTGACAGCGGCGCCCGGCTTCTGATCAGCACCGGCGCCAGGCTGAAACGGCTGGGCGAAGCGCTGGATGGGCTGCCGCTGGATGCCTGGCAGCTGGAAGCGTTGCCCGACACCATCCTGGATGCCCCCGCGCCGGAGGTGACGGATAACGACCCGGCCGCCATCCTCTATACCTCCGGTTCTACCGGCCGGCCCAAGGGCGTGGTGCTGTCGCAGCGCAATCTGGTGTCCGGCGCCGACAGCGTATCGGCCTACCTGGGCCTGGATGAGCGCGATGTGATCCTCGGCATTCTGCCGCTGAGCTTCGATGCCGGCCTCAGCCAGCTGACCACCGCGCTGGCGAGCGCCGCCTGCTACGCCCCGCTGGACTTCCTGCAGGCAAGCGAAGTGCCGGCCTTCTGCGAAAGCCATGGCGTCACCACCATCACTGGGGTGCCGCCGCTGTGGATGCAGCTGATGGCCGCCAGCTGGCCGCCGGCCACCGGCGCGCGCGTACGCCGCTTCGCCAACACCGGCGGCCACATGCCCGGTCCGCTGCTGGACAAGCTGCGGCTGGCCTTTCCGCAGGCCAGGCCTTATTTGATGTACGGCCTGACCGAGGCCTTCCGCTCCACCTATCTGCAACCGGAAGACGCCGCCGCCCGCCCCGGCTCCATCGGCAAGGCGGTGCCCAATGCCGACATCCGCGTGCTGCGGCCTGATGGCAGCGAATGCGCGCCGGGCGAGCCGGGCGAGCTGGTGCACCGCGGCGCCTTCGTCACGCTGGGCTACTGGAACGACCCGGAACTGACCGCCCACCGTTTTCGGCCTTGGCCGGGCGTGCATGGCCAGATTCCGCGGCAGGAAACCGCCGTGTGGTCCGGCGACATCGTCTACCGCGACGACGAGGGCTATCTGTACTTCGTGGCGCGCGGCGACGACATGATCAAGACCTCCGGCTATCGCGTCAGTCCCACTGAGGTAGAGGAAATCCTGTTCGCCTTGGACGGCGTCCATGAAGCCGCCGCCTACGGCGTGCCGCACCCCATGCTGGGCGAGGCGGTGGTGGTCAGCCTGCACGGCGCGGCCGGCGTAGCCGAGGGCGAGTTGATCCGGCTATGCCGAGAGCGCTTGCCCGGCTATATGGTGCCGCATCATCTGTCCTTCCATTCAGAGCCGCTGCCGCGCAACCCCAACGGCAAGATAGACCGCAAGCAACTGAAGCAGCAGTTCTCCGGCCTGTTCGCCTCTCCTTCCACCATAAAAGGGTGACGCCATGCTCAGAATCCGCGCCATCGCCTCCTCTGTGCCGGATCGCGCCGCCTTTCACGGCGTGCAGGCCGCAGAGCGCAATCTTGGCTACGGCCACCTGCTGTTCCCGTCCGCCGCCTACGCCCTGCCGCGCGGCAAGGGCAAGCTGGACGAAGCGGAAACCCTGCGGCTGATGCCGGACTCGCCGGCTTCGCTGCCGGTAGCCAGCGCCCAGCTTAGCCACGCCGACCTGGCGCTGCAGGCGGTAGCCAGCCTGCGCGAGCAGGTCCCCGCCGAAGATCTGGCCGCCGTCACCCACATCGTCGTCGCCAATGCCTCGCTGAACCAACGCATCAACGAATCGGTGGCGGGACGCATCCAGCACGCGCTGGGGCTGGACGAGGCGCTCCCCTTCGCCGTCGGCCAGTCCGGCACCGCTGGCGTCTACAACGCGCTGACGCTGGTGGAAGCGCTTTGCCATCAGGACGCCAGCGTGTTGCTGGTGGCCACCGACAAATGGCTCTATCCGTTCTTCCGCGCCTGGGGCGACCTGGTGGCCTACGGCGACGGCGCCGCGGCCATGCTGCTGGATAGTCGCGACGGCGAGGGCTGGGGACGCATCTACGCCCATGCCGTCGACTATGGCGAGGCCATTGCCAACCCATGGGCGCTCACGCCCAACGACTTGGCCGACCGGCTGCTGCCGCAAGCCATCCTGGCGGCGCGCGCGGCGCTGGACAAGGCGCGCATGCGGCCGGCCGACATCGAGTGGATGCTGCCCGCCGGTTTCGGCGAAGGCTTCGCCAACCGCGTCGGCGACGAATTGGGCATCTCCCCGGCGCGCCGCATGGCGCGGGAAGGCTGCCATTTTTCCAGCGCCGATCCACTGCTGGCGATGCAACGGCTGCGCGCCTCGCTGCAACCCGGTCAACAGGCCACCGCCTTGCTATGGGATGCCGCGCTGTGCGGCATGTCAGGCGCCATGGTGGCGCAGATTTCCGCCGCGGCCTGAAGCTGCGGCGCCATTTTCAATAACGGGAACCGATATGTCCGCTTACAAAGTCAGCCTGCGCGAGCTGCGCTTCTTCCTGTGGGAACAAAACCGGACGGAACGCCAATTCCTGTCGCGGCCGCCATTCAACGATAAGGACCGCCCCCATTACGACCGCCTGCTGGACCAGGCCCGCGAATTCGCGCTGGAGCTGGGACGCGCCTACCAAGCCTCCGACCGGCAGGAATGCCGTCTGCTGGCCAATGGCGAGGTTGTGATTCCCAAGGAATTCCATGCGCTGTGGCAGCGTTACAAACAGGAATGGGTGCCGGTGCTGGGCAATTCAGGCGACATCCACCGCCCGGCGCTGCCGCCCATCATCCGCCAGGCCATCCAGGAAATGTTCATGGGCGCCAATCCTGCCTTCATGACCTACGGCGGCTTCAACCTGCCCGCGATCAAGCTGTTCCGTCTGCATGGCACGCCGGAGCAGAAAGCCACCTATCTGGATAAGCTGCAGCACCATGAGTGGGACGCCTGCTTCTGCGCCACCGAAGCGCAGGCCGGCAGCGATCTGACCGCCGTCAAAACCCAGGCCGAACCGCTGGAGCAGGAAGGCGTGTACGCGGTGACCGGCGAGAAGGTATTCATTTCCGCCGGCATGCACAGCCTCACCGACAACACCGTGTACTTCGTGCTCGGCCGCCTGGGCAATAGCAGCAGCGGCTCCTACTCCTTGTCCTGCCTGCTGGTGCCGCGCTATTGGCCCAACCCGGAAACCGGCGAGCTGGAGGAGAATTTCGTCGAGTGCGCCGAACTGCCGGTCAAAATGGGTCTGAAAGGCTGCGCCAACACCCGTTTGGTCTTCGGCCGCAAAGGCGTCACGCGCGCCGTGCTGCTGGGCAACCGCAAGAACGCCGGCCTGCTGCAGCTGATTCCGTTGATGAACCAGGCCCGCATCAGCACAGCAGTCATCGGCCTGGGCCTCGCCTCCTCAGCCTACCTGCACTCGGTCGAATTTGCCGGCAAACGCCGCCAGGGCCGCGCCATTGAGCGCACCTCGGACCATACCGCGCCCAGCCTGCCTATCGCCGAGCATGGCGACATCCAGCGCATGCTGCTGGAAATGAAAGCCAGGGTGGAGGGCTGCCGCGGCCTCCTCGGCAAGCTCACCGCCGCCTCCACCGAAGCCTTCGCGCTGGAGGCCGAAGCCGCGCCGGACGACATGCGGGTGGAGAAGCAACGCAAACTGGTCCAGCTGCTCACGCCGGTATGCAAAGCCTTCGTCTCCGACCAGGCGTGGAAGATATGCGAGCTGGCCATCCAGGTGCATGGCGGCATCGGCTATACCGACGCCTATCCGGTGGAGCAGAACGCGCGCGACGTGAAAATCCTGTCGATCTGGGAGGGCACCAACTACATCCAGGCGCAGGATCTGGTGCGCGACAAGCTGGGCTTCGGACGCAATTCCAGGCTGATCAAATACCTGCGCGAGGAGCTGGACGCCTTCCTTGCCAGCGGCAACGCCGATCCCTCGCTCGCCTTGCTGCTGTTGCAGCTGGACGCGGCCATGTCTGCGGTCGAGCAATCGCTGTCCCGTTTGGGCGAGGCCGTCAGCGAGGGCCGCATGCAGGAAAGCAGCCAGTTTTACACCCGCTTTCTTGAGATGCTCGGCTACACCGTCTGCGGCTGGACCTTGCTGGAAAGCGCCGCGCTGGCCTCCCAGGCGCTTGCGCGCGGCCAGGATGAGCGCGAGGCTGCCTTCTACCACGGCAAGCTCAAGACTGCGCGCTACTTCTTCGCCAACATCCTGCCCACGGTGCATCAGCACAAGCAGGTGATCGCCAACCTGCCGGAAGCTGCTGTCGCCGTCTCCCTAGCCGAACTCGCCCAGGAGGAAAGCCATGACGCAAACCGTCTCGCCGCCGTCTGAGGCAACGCCGCAATCGCTGTTCGGCGGCCCGCGCACGCTGTACCGCGGGACGGATATCGATGGCGCCACCATAGAACCGAACGAAGGCTTGTGGGTGCGCGGCAGCAATCTGAACGAACTGATAGGCAGCATCGATTTCTCCCGCGCGCTGTGGCGGGTGTGGTTCGGCGACATGCCCAAGCCAGAGGCGGCCCTCGCGGTGGACGCGACTTTAGCCGCCGCCACCGCCGCGCTCCCAGGCCACGCGGTATTGAACGGCATTCGCGCCGTGGCGGACTGCGGCGCCGGCATGGTGCAGGCCGCCGCCTGCGGATTCCTTGCCGACCTTTCCGCGCTGGAGCGGGTCGTCCGCGCCGAGGCAGCCTCACATGGCCTGCCGGATGCGGATGACTTCATCCAAGGGCTGGTGTGCATCGCTTGCGCGCCGGTTTTCCTGGAGACCGCGCTCGGCGGCGGCGCCGGCCCCGCCTGCGGCGAGAGCCACGCCGAACGGGTGTTGTCGGCAATGGGCACCGCCCACCGCGATCCGGCCGCGCTGCGCGCCATCGATGCGCTGCTGGTGGCCTGGCACGCCGGCTTCGGCTACATCACGCCGACCGTGCTGGTGCCGCGGACCGCCATCGGCACTGGCGTCACCCTGCCGCAGGCGGTGGCGGCCGGCTTCATGGCCAGCGGCCCCAAACATGTGGGCGCGGCCGAGGAGGCGCTGGCCTGGCTGAAGGACATAGGCCCGGACGCTAGCGACGACGCCGTGTTCGCGGCGGTAGACCGCGCGCTGGATTCGCCCGGCCAGCTGTTGTTCGGCTTTGGCCACCCGCTGTTCGTCGAAGATCCGCGCCCGCCGCACATCCGGGCCCTGTACACGCAATGGGGATTCGGCGGCGCCTACATCCGGCTGTTCGATCTCGCATGCCGCCGCGCGCTGGAGCGCAAAGGGTTGCGGCCCAACATCGACTTCATCACCGCCGCCAGCCTGCTTGACCTTGGAGTGACGGAGCCGCGCTGGGGCGTGGGCCTGGGCTTGTGCGCCCGCGTGGCCGCGATGGTAGCGCACGCGATAGAGCGCCGCGACCGCCCGGCTTTTGGCGTCAACAGCAAGGCCGCACGAAAGCTGCTGGCTACCGTTCCGGTGGGTTGGCTGTAAAAAATCGTGACCAGGGAAAGGCCTGATGCCGCGTGGCGCAATCGGACTGTCCGCGACGGCGCGCCTTGCCTCAGTCCTTGCTCCAGCCTCTCGCCATCCTGCTTTTACTTTTATGGAGAAACGCAATGCTACTGAAAAACCTTCGCCCAGCGGACGAATACGACCGTTTCGCCTCCCAGGCGCTGGAACCGTGGGATGTGCTGTTCGTCACCCGCATCCGCCAGTTGGCCCGGGACATGGCGCCCGGCGCGCTGGTGGACATCGGCACCGCCACCGCCGTGGTGCCGGTGCGCCTGGCGGCCGACCCGGTATTCAAGAACTGGCGCTTCATCGGCCTGGACCTGGATGAAACCATGCTGGAGGGCGGCCGGCCGCGCATCGCCGATCTGGGCCTGGACCGCGTCATCGAACTGAAAGTGGGCGACGCGCAAAACCTGCCTTTCGCCGACGCCAGCCTGGCGATGGCGGTCAGCCGCGCCACGCTGCACCACCTGCCCGACAAGATCAAGAGCCTGACCGAAATGTACCGCGTGCTGCAGCCAGGCGGCGTCGGCTTGGTCCACGACATGCGCCGCGATGTCTCCCCGGCATTGCTGGAGAAGTTCACACAGATGCGCGCCGCGGTCGGCTACCCGCCCACCCACGTCGAGGAAAAGGTCACGCTGGACGAGGCGCGCGCCTTGGTGGCGGCGGCCGGCTTGGCCGACTGCTGCGCCGTGACCAGTCCAAGCGCCGGCATGGGCGCGCTCGGCTTCGAAATCCTGATCCGCAAACCGCTGGCGGTCTAAAAACCGAGGAGATGACGATGGAACACGCCGCCGATCAGGCGCTGCGCTTTCAACACGCGCTGGGCAACGCCAGGGTGGCCTGCCGTCCGCTGTCGCCGTGGCGCATGCCGCTGTTGATCACGCCGCTGGACGAGACCTTGCGTTCCAACGCGGCGGCATTCGCCGACTGGTACCGCAACCGGCTGCCCGTGCTGGACCAGGCGCTGCTCGCTTTCGGCAGCGTGCTGCTGCGCGGCTTCGCGCTGAGGGACACCGCTGACTTCCAAGCTATCGCCCAGCTGTATCCGGAGCATGCCTTCGGCTACATCGGCGGCGCCACGCCGCGCCGCAATATCGACGGCAAGGTGTATGAGTCCACACGGATTCCCGCCTCGCTGAAGATAGGGCTGCACCAGGAAAAGGCCTATATGGCGCAGTATCCGCGCAAACTGGCCTTCTTCTGCAAACAACCGTCGGAAAGCGGCGGCGAAACCATCATTTGCGACATGCGCGCGGTCACGCGGCGGCTGCCGCCGGCGCTGATCGAGCGCTTCCGCCAAAGCGGCATCCAGTATCTGCGTAATTTTCGCCGCCCCAGCCAGGACGGCGAGCTAAAGAACTCCACCATGCGCGAATACCACCGCCCCTGGGACGATGTGTTCCAGAGCGATGACCCGGCGCGGGTGGAACAGCTGTGCCGCGAGACCAATCTGAGCTTCCGCTGGCTGGACGACGGCAGCCTGACCGTGTCGCACACGGGCGGCGCCACCGCGCGACACCCGGAAACCGGCGAGGACATCTGGTTCAACCAGCTAAGCACCCAGCACAACAACGCCCGTTCGATGGGCGCGGCCGGCTACGAATATATCCGTCTGCTGTACCGCGACCGGCCCGCGCGACCGTATGAGGTCAGGCTGGGCGACGGCACCCCGATCACGCTGGATGAGATCGCGCCGATCTACGACGCGCTGGATGCCGAGGAAATCGCCTTTCCCTGGCAGCGCGGCGACTTGCTGCTGCTGGACAACATCGCGGTCGCCCATGGCCGCAACCCGTTCAAGGGCAGCCGCGACATCCAGGTGGCGCTGTTCGACTGAGCGTTTCCGCCCGCGCCGCAGCCCGGCGCGAGCGTCCATGCATAGCCATACGAGGAAATCAGCATGTCCATCACCACGCTGGGACGCTCCTATCTCGCCCATGCGGCGGCCTTCGTGCCTGCCATCTGCTTTCTGATGTGGGGGCGTTTTGGTCCCGGCGCCGCCGGCATCCGCTGGCAGGATGCCTATCTGGCCGGCGGCGCGCTGGCGCTGCCGCATATGATCTGGTTGTTGAAGCGGCGGGCCGGCAGCTGGATTGCCTTAGGCATTGATCTCTACCTGGCGATCGGCGCGCTGCTGGCGCTGGTTTCGGCCGACGCGGTCGATCTGTGGGGGCGCGGTTTCGGCGCCGCGCCGGCGCTGGCCTCGGTGTTTGCCATCGGCCTCGCCGCGACGCTGTTCTCTTCGCAAGGTTTTATTGGGGAGCCGCACCCGGACCCGGAACGGGTACGCCGCGTATCGGCGCAACTGTTGCTGGCGGCCGGCATCGCCGTCGCCATCGCGCTTTGGCTTCGCCACAGCCCGATGCTGGGAGGCGTGGCGCCCATGCTGGCTGTGCTGCTGATCCGCGGCCGGCTGGCGCGGCAACTGGCGCTGGCGAGGCAAACCCGATGAACGCCACCATACTTGCTCCCATCGCCGGACTCGATGCCTTTTTGGCCGATGCTGCCAAGCTGCTGCCGACGGGCGCCCTGCTGCGCGGCGAGGCTTGCCAACCATACGAGGCAGACGCCTCCAGCTGCCGCGGCCAGGCAGCCGCCGTGCTGCTGCCGGACGATACCGCAACGGTCAGCGCGCTGATGCGCGCCGCGGTGCGCCACCGTGTTCGGCTGGTGCCCCAGGGCAATCGCACGGGTCTGGTCGGCGGCGCGGTGCCGGACGGTTCCGGCCGCCAAGTCGTGTTGTCCTTGGCGCGAATGCGCCGTCTGCGCGCCTTTGACCCGCTCAATCGCAGCGCAGTGGCAGAGGCCGGCATGGCCTTGTCCGAGCTGAACCGACTGCTGGAACCGCATGGCCTGTGGCTGCCGATAGACGTGGGCAGCGACCCGGCCATCGGCGGCCTGATAGGCGCGAACACCGGCGGCAGCCGGCTGCTGCGCCACGGAGACGTCCGCCGCAATCTGCTGGGCCTGGAGATCGTGCTGGCCGACGAACAGGGCAGCGTGCTGGACCTGCTCGCCCCGCTGCGCAAGCGCAACGCCGGGATCGATCTGAAACAACTGTTTGTCGGCAGCGGCGGCGCGCTCGGCGTGGTCACCGCGGCAGCCTGGGACTTGAAACGACGCGACGCCTCCGTGCTGACGCTGCTCGCGGCGCTGCCCAGCCGGGCGGCGGCGCTCGATGTTCTGGACGCCTGCGAGCAGCGCTTCGGCGAGATGCTGTCCGCTTTCGAGGTGATGGGCGAATCGGCGTTGATGGCCACGCTGCGCCACTTCCCTGCCTTGCGCCATCCCTTGGCCGAGTCCGCGGCCGGCTGCTACGCGCTGGTGGAAATCGCCAGCGCGATGCCGGGTCTGGACAGCATGTTGCAGGAGCAGGCAGAAACATTGCTGGCCACCCTGCTGCAACGCGGCCTGCTGATCGACGCCGCCTTCGGCCGGCCGGACAGCTTATGGGCTTTGCGCGACAGTCTGCCGCTGGCCTTGGCGGCGGAAGGCCTGCCGTTGTCGTTCGATGTCGGCCTGCCGCGCTCCCGCCTGCCCGCCTTCCATGCCGCCGCCGAGCGCTGGCTGGCCGATGAACACCCGGCGCTGCGCTTGTACGACTTCGGCCACTTCGGCGATGGCGGCTGCCACCTGATCGTGTTGTTGCCACGAGAATGCGCCGCAGGCTATAGCCCGGCGCGGCTGGCCATGCTGAAAAGCGCGCTATACCGGCTGGTGGCGGATCACGGCGGCGCGTTCAGCGCCGAGCACGGCGTCGGCCCGCTCAATGCGGCGTTTTACCGCAAACACACTAGCGATGCCGCGCAAGAACTTGCCGCGGGACTGCAACGGCTATTAGACCCGGCAGCGGCGCTGGGACGCCACCGCTACGACTAGAAGCCGCAACCAAAACCTCGCACAAACCCTGAGCCAAAACATGCCGATGCAGACAATCAGTCGTGCGGCAAGGAAACACAGCGCAGGATCAGGAGGTTTGTCTGCGGCGCAAACAGCAATCGGCTCCACCCCACCAAGACAAGGTGCCATATGAACGTAACTGAACGCCTCAATACTCCGGTCTCGCATCAGAATACCGATGACGGGCAACAGATGTACGACTTCGTCAAGGCGCGCGAATCCTCCGCCCGCACCTACGCCAACGCCATCGACACGGTCATCGAGCGTGGTCACCTGGCCCAGGTCTTTGACACCTCGGGCCGCGAATACCTGGACTGCCTGTCCTGCGCCGGGACGCTGGCCACGGGCCACAATCATCCGCAGGTGCAACAGAAAGTGATCGAATTCCTGCAATCCGGCCATGTGGCCCAGGCGCTAGACATCACCACGCCGACCAAATACCGCTTCCTGCAAAAATTGCTGGAATGCCTGCCGCCTGACTTCGCCCGCCACGTCCGCTTCCAGAGCTGCGGCCCCAGCGGCGCGGACGCGGTGGAGGCGGCGCTGAAACTGTTCAAAACCGCCACCGGCCGCCGCACAGTGTTGGCCTTCCACGGCGCTTATCACGGCATGACCGCCGGCACCTTGGCGCTTACCGGCAACCTCACCGCCAAGCGGCATGTCGCCTCCCTGATGCCGGATGTGCATTTCCTGCCTTATCCCTACGCCTACCGCTGCCCATTCGGCGTGGGCGGCGAGCGCGCCGAAGATATCTCGCTGGCCTATATCGAGCGGATGCTGAGCGATCCGGAAAGCGGCATCACCCAGCCTGCGGCAATGATCGTCGAGGCGGTCCAGGGCGAAGGCGGCGTGATCCCGGCCTCCGCCCGCTGGCTGCGTGGTCTGCGCGACATTACCGCGCGGCTGGACATCCCCTTGATCATCGACGAAATCCAGACCGGGTTCGGCCGCACCGGCGACATGTTCGCCTTTGAGCACGCAGGCATCGAGCCGGACGCCATCGTGATTTCCAAGGCGGTGGGCGGCGGCTACCCGCTATCCCTGCTGCTGTACCACGAGAAATATGACACTTGGCAGGCGGGCGCCCACGCCGGCACCTTCCGCGGCAATCAGATCGCCATGGTGGCCGGCGCCGCCGCGCTGGAAGTGATCCAGTCCGAACAGCTGGTGGCCCGCGCCCGCGCTCATGGCGAAAAGCTGGGCGCGGCGCTGCGCGGGCTGGCGGAACGTCAACCGGTGATAGGCGATGTGCGCGGCCGCGGCCTGATGTGGGGCGTGGAGATCGTCCGCCCGGGCGCGGCCGCAGATGCGCTGGGCAGCCGCCCGGCTGACGGCGGGCTGGCGCGCGCCATCAAGAAGCGCTGCCTGGCCAACGGCCTGATCATCGAAACCGGCGGCCGCCATTCCGCCGTGCTGCGGCTGCTGCCTCCGTTGGTGATCACGGAAGCCCAACTGGACGAGGCGATGGACAAGCTGGAACGCTCCATCCGAGAGGCGCTGCAGTCATGATGGAAATTCGTGGGGAAATGCTGATAGGACGGGCCTCGGTATATGGCCAGTCTGGCACGCTGCGCGCCATCGACCCCGCCAGCGGGGAAAAACTGGAGCCGGCGTTCGGCTGCGGCGGAGCCTCGGAAGTGGAGCGGGCCTGCCGGCTCGCGCGCGAGGCCGCTACCGCCTTTCGCGCCAGTTCCGGCGAAACGCGAGCGCGGCTGTTGGAGGCCATCGCAGCCGGACTCCAGGCGCAAGGCGGCGCGCTGCAGGAACGCGCCGCCCGCGAAACTGGCCTATCTCCGGCGCGCCTCATCATGGAGCGCGGCCGCGCCGCCGGCCAACTGCGCCAGTTCGCCCTGGCCGCCCGGCAAGGACTGGACGCCGGGCCGCGCTTGGAGCCGGGCCAGCCCGGCCGCTTGCCGCCCAAGCCAGACTTGCGAGCGCGCCACATCGCCATAGGCCCGGTAGCCGTATTCGGCGCCAGCAATTTCCCGCTGGCGTTCTCGGTGGCCGGCGGCGATACCGCCGCCGCGCTGGCAGCAGGATGCCCTGTGGTGGTAAAAGCCCATCCGGCGCACCCTGGCGTTTCCGAGCTGACCGGCCGCATCATTCAGCAAGCGGTTGCCGAGTGCGGTCTGCCTGAAGGCGTGTTCTCGCTGCTGATCGGGGATGGCAACGACATCGGCCTGAAACTGGCCGCACACCCGGCCATAGAAGCCGTAGCCTTCACCGGATCGCGCGCGGGCGGATTGGCGCTGCTGCGCGCCGCCGCGCAACGCCCCAAACCCATACCCGTTTTCGCAGAGATGGGCAGCATCAACCCTGTGCTGCTCTTGCCGCATGCCTTGGCGGACCGCGCGGAGGACATCGCCGCTGGCTGGGTGGACGCAGTAGCCTTGAACGCAGGCCAGTTCTGCACCCGCCCGTCGCTGCTACTGGCGCTGAAGGGCGAATCCCTGACGCGGCTTCAACGTTCCGCCGCGCTGAAAGCGGCGTCCAAGCCAGCCGAAACCATGTTGACGCCAGGCATGCACAGCAATTACCACCAGGCCTTGCAACGGCTGCGCAGCCTTCCCGGCGTCGCGGAATTGGCCACAGGTCTGCCCAGCCCAGGGCCGCACGCAGCGCAGCTGACGCTGTTCGAGACCGATGGCGCGACCTTTCTCGCCGCGCCCGAGCTAGCGGAAGAGGTGTTCGGTCCCTGCGGATTGATCGTCGCCTGCCGCGATTTGGCAGAACTATTTGAAATCGTGGCCAGCCTGGACGGCCAGCTCACCGCCACGCTGCAACTCGACGAGGCCGATCTGCCGCTGGCGCGAGAACTGCTGCCGCTGCTGGAGGCCCGCGCAGGCCGCATTCTCGCTAACAGCTTTCCAAACTGGGTGGAAGTCTCACCCGCCATGGTGCATGGCGGACCATTCCCGGCATGCACCGATAGCCGCAGCACTTCCGTTGGCATCGGCGCGATGACGCGCTTCTTACGGCCCGTGTGCTACCAGAACATGCCCGCTCCGCTGCTTCCGCCGGCGCTGCAAGATGCATGATTCGGGATGGCTTAGACGTCGCTGGCAGAACAGATCACGCTACGATGTAGATCGCTCTGGCACGGAGGGCGGGCTTGCGGATAGATAGCTGCCAGATTTTGTAACGTTGATGCCCTCAGGCATAAGCATCCAGCCTGGCGGACGGCGTAAGCGGCATGCTCGGCTGGGTGGCTGGATTCAGCTTGCGCCATGCCTGGTAGTCTTTCCAGGCCGATTCCAGACGGGCGCTGGGGCCGGGGTTGCCCTGCAGCGGCGTCAATGCCACGCCCATGCGCTGCAGCACGCGGAGAATGCCTTCCGCCTGGTCCTTGCTGCTGAACTCCGGCACGACATCTTCGGGGCGATTGACGGGGTTCTGCTCAACCTGGGTCCAACGTTGGAAGGCGGCCAAATCCTCGGCCTGGCGCAGACCGTCTCCGGAGATGGCTTGCACCCGGTCATCAAACTGCAATTGCTGGTGCAATTGACTCATGCGGCCGATCAGCGTCAAGGCTTGTTTGTCGTTGGCGCTTCGGTTCATTTGGCGCGCCAGGGCCTGCGGGTTGTTCAGCTCCGGGTCGCGCGACTCGATGGACTCTTGCACCTGCTGCGAGGCATCCGCCAGATCATCGTGAAAATACCTGGCAGGGCTTCCCTCGCCGCTCCGGATAAACGGCGTCAGCGCATCCACATCATCCTGGCTGATCACCCCGTAATCGCGCAGCAAACCCGCGTACTGCTTGAGCTGTTGGGCGGAAACCTTGTTGAAGTCCACGCTCTTGATCAACTGCAGCATGGCGATGGGCATGCCGTAATGCGCTTGGACCATTAAATTGGCCTTTTCTTGGCGCGCGTCCTGCGCGCGTGCCTGAATATCCTCCTGCGGCAGCGGCGCGGAAGAAGGCTGCGCGTTGGCGGTTTTGACCGATGGATCGTCGGGTTTGTCTGCTTGCAATTCGATGGCGAGGGTTTCACCGGGATGCTGCTCGCGCCATTTGCGGTAGCCATCGCGCGCCCGCTCCAGCGTGGCGGAGGGCGTCAGATCCTCATGCGACGGATTGACGGCTATGCCCAAGGCATCCATCGTCTCGGTGATGGAAAAATAGGTGTCCTTGCTGGCGGGGGGCAAAGGCAGGCCCTGTTGCTGGTTTCGATCTGCGCTGGCCATCCAGCGATCCAGCCGCATCAGATTGGCGGCCTGGCGGGCCCCGCCCTCCGCAGCGGTTTCCACGCGCGCATCTTTCTGCAGCGCGTCATGCAAGCCGGCCAACTGCTTGAACAAACCCAGCAGCTTATCCTGATAACGCAGATTGGGATCGGCAAAGCGCGGAAGTTGCTTGCCGGATTTGACGTCCGCCACCACGGCATCGCGGGCATCGTCATACGTTTGCAGCGCATTGCGTTCTGCGCCGGTTTTCCAGCCGTTGGAGTCGATATTGCCGCGTATGTCGGCCGCCAGTTCCGGGTCGATATCATGATTGGCCGCCAATACGTCCATCAGGTCATACAAGTCGCGCCCGGAGATATTGCGCACATCGTAGGCCTTGAGCAGCTGCAGGCTTTGCCGGCTCATGCCGAAGCGGGACTCGGGCGACCCCACTTGCAAGCCCTTGCTGTCAAGCAAGAGGGGCGCTTCGGCGCGGGGAGCATTTGTATCGCCTAGCTTGGGGGAGAAAGAGATGGCGCGCAGCCGGCCAAGACCGTTTTGCGCGCCAAAGAGTGGGGATAGGTTCATCACGGTTTTCTTTTGTCATGATGAACCATATCGGCAATTTCATTGGAATATTGAGCATGGCGCCGCAATCTGCGCGGCCGTACAGAAAAGACCAGCAAACATCCGGTGCCATGCCTGCCGTTCAGCATCAGCGCAGGCGGATTTCCGCTACGTTGTCGCCCGGCCCGCTGCCATCCTCGCCAAACGAATCCGGATCGAACCCCACTTCCACAAAGCCCAGCTTCTGATAAAAAGCGCGCAATTCCGGCTTGTCCGAGTGGTAACAGATGGTGATGCGTTCGGCGCGGGGAAAGTCGGCCGGCAAACGCTCGATCAGCTGGCACAGCGCGCGCGTGCCTATGCCCTGGCCTTGGTAGCGCTTATCCACCATGAAGCGGTAGATCGCCAGCTCCTGCGGGTCCTGCAGTTCTGGCAACACCGCATGCATGATGAAGCCGACCGGCTCTTCCTCAAGGTAAATGCCGTAACCGATAAAATTATCGTAATACGCCATCTGGGCCACGGAGTAAGCATTGCTTGCCAGATTGCCTTCCTGCTCCGGATGAAGTTCCAGATCCATGATGTCTTCAAAGTTGTCTTCATTGACGGACTGGAAACGGATGTCGTGTTGCATCTTGGTCTTCTCTGTATTGTTTAAAGAACGAATGGGAGCCACCTTGCATGGCTCCCGGGCTTCGATGGACCCTTGCGCTGCAAAAGAGTTCACTTTGCCGCCGCACAAGCCGGCCCGGCATGCAAGCAGGAAGATATAATCGCCCCATCCGCCCAGGCGACATGCCGGGCATCGCACCGGGAGATCCCTCATGACACACTTGCCACGCCGCTTCGTTTTCGCCCTGCTGACACTGCTCATGGCAGTCCAAGTCCAGGCTGCCAGCCAGCAAGCCATAGACGGCACCGCCAGCGGCAAGGTCCAACAGGTTGGCTTTCGCGCCATGATCCTGAAGCAGGCGATCCAGTACAATTTGGCCGGAACCGCGCGCAATACGGAAGAGCAGACCGTACAGTTCAGCCTGCAAGGCAAGGACAAGCGGCTTCAGGACGCGCTGGCGCGCATCCGACGCGGCACGGACAAATCGGCTGACGTGAAGATCTCCACTCGGGATGGGATATTCGATCCGGCGCTGCGCACCTTTACCGTGACGGGCTGGACCTCTACCAGCCGCCACATCACCAAGCCGTACAATCTCGTATTCACGCTGCGCCAGGACGACAAGAAAATCTCCAAGAAAGAGGCGAAACAGGAATACTGCGCCATTCTCAAAAACACGCTGGACCCGGACGACTGGAAAAAAGCGGAACCTGGCTGCCAGGCTCGCTAAGCGTCGGCTCCGCAGGAAAGAAACCCTGTGAAACCCACTTATCGCAAAATGCTGTATGGCGCCGCCCTGCTGGCGCTGATCTGGATAGGCTGGCAGGTGGCGCAGCGGCTAGTGATCCTTCAGCCCTCGCGCCAGGTCAGCGTCAATCCCAAAAATTTTGGCGTGCCCTATGCCGAAGAGTGGCTGGACGCGCCGGCAGGCGGCGGCACGCGGGCCGGCCGCGTGCATGTATGGTGGTTGCCGGCGGACAAGCCCAACGCGCCGGCCGTGCTGTATTTGCATGGCAATGAAAGCACGCTGTCCACCGATATCGGGCTGATGCTCAGCCTGCGCCAGGCCGGCTTTGCGGTGATGGCAATAGACTATCGCGGCTATGGCGAAAGCGCCCTGCGCCTGCCCAGCGAAACCTCGGTCTATACCGATGCCCGGCTGGCTTGGGCGCGTTTTCTGGAGCGGACGCCGCAGGCGACTCGGCGTTTGCTATACGGCCACTCCATGGGCAGCGCCGTCGCTATCGACCTGGCCGGCCATGCGCAGCGCTTGGACGGGCTGGTGGTCGACGGCGCCTTCACCTCGGCCGCGGACGTCGGCCGCGCCTGGACAGCGGATTGGCTGCCGCTTCCCAAGCTGCTGCGGCAGAAATTCCTGTCCAAGGAAAAGATAGAAGATTTGAAAATGCCGCAGCTGTTCATCCATTGCACGGCCGATGAGGTCATTCCGGTAGAGCTGGGCCAGCGCCTGTACGGCCTGAGCACCGGGCCCAAGCAGCAACTGCTGATCGAAGGCGGCGATCACGACCATTGCTACCAGGCCGCGCCGGAACGCTGGCGGCATGCGCTCCGCCAAATGGCCGGCCTGGCATAGCCGGCCGGGGATGGCGGATGAGCGCAAGGGCGGCGGCCCTTGCCTCAGCCGCAGGCTTATTTCAGCGCCAGCTTGGAGTACGCGATAGGCTTGCTGGCGCCGGTTTGCAGAATGTGGCTGATATCCTGCTGATCATTCGGGCGGTAGAAATAGAAGCAGTCCTCGCCATCCGGCGTTTGTTTGTACATCAACTGGATGCCCACGCCGTTCAGCAGGATGCTGGACTCCAGCAATACTTTTCGCGCGTCGTCCACATTGTCGCACTTGAAAAACGTATCCACGCGCTTGCTCAGTTCCAGCAGCACATGAGTGAAATCGCGGTTGTCGCCATACTGGCGGAAATCCGATGTCGAGGCATGGATCGCTTTGCCGCCGGAAACGGCCAGATCGACGATGGGCTCGCGCAAATCCCACAAGATGCCGTCGTATCCCTGAAAGCCATTGCCCTCTACCAGGTCGCGCAAATTATCCATCGCCAAGGCGTGATAGCCCGCCTTCGGGTCTTTCAAGGAAAAATCCGGATTCATATTGTCCTTGCCGAACAAGTCCGCCGTCTTGATGCCGGGCGCGATGTTCACGCCGCCCATGCCCCGCTCCGCCGCCTGGTGTTTTAGCTCTTTCAGCGCCTCGTGCTTGAACGAGCAGAACACGATGTTGTTCAGCGGCGTGGCCTGCGCCGCATCCTGCAACAGATTCAACAGCTCATTGACCGCCGTTTCGTCTTTCAGCTCGATGTTCAGGATGATGGGGTTCTTGCCGTATTGCGTCAGCGTCTGGTTGGCGTCGTTCACCAGCGTCATCACCTCGGCCAAGGTGGGCATGGTTTCGCCGTTGCGCCCAATCGGGATGGCTTTCAGCTCTTCCACGCTTTTTTGGCCAACCAGATAGGACGCCTTGCTTTCCCCATCGGGCAGCGTCGCGCCGCTGCGGTCCGCCTGAAACGCATTGCGCCAGATCTCATCATCGTGCGTCACCATCACCTGGCCATCGCGCGACTTGAAAATATCGATTTCGATCGCGTCCGCGCCTTGCAAAATGGCCGCCTTGATTGCCTCCAGGCTGTTTTCCGGCAAATAGCGCTCCGGAAACGTCGAGCCGAACACGCTGGTGGGGCCGGTTCCGCGATGGGCGGTCAACAACAAATGGTGACCAGTGCGCTCCTTGAGCATTTCGCTGTAGCCGCGCGATTGCAGCATGGTTTGCTTGTCGCTTTCATCCAGCTGCGTCAGCGATGGCTTGTCTTGCCCGGCGGTGACGCCGGCGCTGTGGATCATGGATGTCGAATGGAGAGAAACGGGAACGTTAAGCATATGGGGCGGTCCTTGCATGATTTTGCGTGATTGCTGGGTGAGACTTCAGCGCCAGGCCTGTCAGCCATCCAACCACCATGGCTGCGCATGACATTTGGCTTTCCGTTCATCGCCCGGCATGTCGATTGAGGCCGCATTCTCTGCCAGAGCGAAAGCCGCCACTTTGGAAAAACGCCGGGAATTATCGGTTTCCTGTTCCCTGCCCCATGCCGCACGCTGCGCAAGGCCGGCCGCTTCCATCGCGGAATTCGTTGATTCGAAAAAACTTTCGGATTTCTGCAGCCCCTCTCCCGATTCAGGTCAATACCTGAGCCGCCCGCCCGCGCGTGCTTCATAGAATCGCCTCATGTTCCGCGGCATCCGCTCGGACAGACGCAATCAACACGCCATCGCCAGAGGGAGACCATCCATGCTTGCATCCTTGCCCCTGAACCCTTCTCAGGCCCTGGCCCCAAGCGAAGGCCAGAGCCATCGCGCCAGCCACGTCGGCCCGCCTGACGGCTTTCAACAGCTGTTCCCGGACGAACAGCTGCAAGCGGCAGAAACCCTGCACCAGGCCATCGTCCATCACGGCGACAACAGCGCCGCCGCCCTGGAGGCCATGGCGGCGCTGCGCCAACTGGCCAGGCAGGAACACCAGGACAAACTCCGCATCGACTACCATGCCGAGTCGCAATGCTTCATTTGCCGGATAGGCGACCAGGCCGTCAGCAGCCATGCCTGCGGCCCCACCCTGGCGCAATTGAACCTGCGCGAGACGCCGCTGTTGAAACCGCAAAACCTCAGCGCCTTCGCCCATCCGCTGGCGGCTGTCTGCCGGATGAAAACCGATGCGCCGCCGCATCAGGCCGACGCGCTGGCATGCCAGCTCCAGCAGGATGAGGCGCATGGACCGCAACTGGCGCTGTTTGCCGGCAATCAGCTCCTGCTGCGCCTGCCAATGCAAGATATCAGCGACGCCGACTGGCAAACCGCGCGCGCGGCGTTCGCCGACCTGCCATCCCGCAAACCGTCTGCCAGCCAGCCGGGGCCTATGCTGGTGCCGGCGCGTCTGCTGATCGAGCAGCCCGCCGCCTCGCCATGGCAGAACATCAAGCTGGCCCCCTTGCTGCCGCCGCCGCTGGACATCGGCAAGCTGCCGCAAATGGAGCGTTACCATTTCAACTGGCTGGGCCGCGCCAAGGATATGCTGGTAGGCGGCTTGCCGGACCCCGCGTATAAAACGCTGGCGGAGATCGCTTCCCGTTTGAATGCCGCGCTGAGCGCGCTACCCGGCTTGTTTGCCCAGGCGCAGGACCGTTCTTGCTCGCTGGATGCGTCCGCCGCGGAAATGCAGGACAGCGTCAAACAGGCGGAGAACGCGCTGTCTGAAGCGGCAAGCATGCTGGGAGCGCTGCGCCAAGAATGCGCGTCCCTCGACGGCCAGCCTGCAGGCCAAGAGGCGGTACAGGAGCTGGCGGGCAGCGCCCGCCACATGGAAACGCAATTGGCCGAGCTCCGCGCCAGCCTGCAGGAGCTGGGCCAGGCAGAAGCGCCAGAGGGCGCGCGCGGCAACTGGCGCATGCGGATGGAAGCGGCGGCCGAGCAGATCGCATCCAAATCCACGCTATCCGGCAAAACCTTCAGCGCGCAGGACAAGCTCTGGCTGGCTCAGTTGCAAAACGCGCTTGGCGAGCGGCAGCCGGTCACCCCGCACAGCTTGCGCGATGCGCTGGCCAAACTGATGCTGAACGGCGCGCCGCCGCCCAAGCTGGACACGGCGCTGCTTCTGCTGGACGCTTTTTATCCCGACCTGAGCCAGACGCGGCCAGACCCGGCGCCGCTGCCGCAGGCGGAAGGTTTTGTCATCGATCTCGGCAGCTACGCGCAACTGGGCGAGCAACGCGCCAAACTGCTGCAAACTCGGGATGACAAGCTGTGCTTCCTTCATCTGCTGAATGACGCCGGCAAAGCGGCCGCGCAGTCTCTGCGCAAGGAGCAAGAGGCGATCACGGCGTCCGGCGAATACAAAACCGCAGCCGCTCAGCGCAATATCCAGGTGACAGCGCTGGAGCGGTTCTGCCTGATGCGCTGGCGCGATCCTGCCGCTTCTGCGCAAAGGCATGCGGAGAAGGCGCGCAGCGGGCTGGAAGCCTCCATCGACATCAGCGGGCTGGACGACCTGGCCATGGTGGACGACAGTGAAACCACCCTCGATGGCGTACTGTTCCTGCTGGCGCGCAGCGGCGTCGCCACCGTCGGCCACGATGGCCTGCAGCTGAATTCCGAAGACTTTGTCGCCGAGGACACCCAGGTCGGCGCAGAAGCCTTGCAGGCTTATGCCACCTTGGACAGCGCGACGCGCGGCCAACTGCAAGCGGCGGCGCGGCAATGCCTGCAACTGCAACACCAGCTTGAGCATCAAGCCGCGCATCGCGGCCTGCCCCAACTGACTTTTCACGCCGCGGTCGAGCAACAAAAGCTGTTGCAGCAGTTCAAGGCGCATCCCGATGAACATCTGGCGTTTTTCAAGCAGCGCGCCCAATTGCTGCAGGCCTATGAGGGCAAACTGGCGCAACTGGCGCAACTGGCGCAACTGGCTCAATTGCCAAGCGGCCTGCCCGACGACGGCGACGACAGCATCCCGTCGACGCTGGCCAAGGCGCTGGAGGACGTCCGCGCGGAAAGCCAGATGCTGGAGGCGGTATTGGACGCCTCCGCGCCGCTGGCGGATGTGGATAGGCTGCAGCGCGCCAGCCAGCTGCAAAAAAGCGAGTCGCTCAAGTGGGAAAGCCGGCTGGCGGCGGAAACCCAGCCTTTTGCCGGAGAGCTGGCCGGCATCAATCTGAAAATTTATCAGCTGCGCAGCCAGGCCATCAAAGACACTATCCAGGCCACCGCCAACCTGACCCGCTTGCGCGCCAATTTACAGCAGGATCTGGATGAGGCGGCCAGCATCTTGCATGACGCGTATGATCCCCAAGGCGGCAAGCGCATCCAGGACATCATCCAGGAAAAACCGAAAGCGGCCGCCGCCATCAAATACCAGAACCTGCAGCAAAAGCTGGACAGCGCGCAGCGGGAAATCACCCACCGCGGCGCGCAGTTCCGGCTGGCCCTGCTCAGCTTGCAGCAGGAGGAGCGACGCGCCAACAGCGCGGGAGGCGGCGGCTATCCCAAGGATGTGTACTGGAGCAGCTGGCTGGCCTCGATGATGGGGGATAGCGTGGCCAGCCTGGCGGGCGAGCAATTGGACAAGCCGCGCGATTTGCTACTACAACATCAGTTGGCGCTGACCGGCAAAAGCATGTCCGAAGCCAGACAGGACATGCTCAACTGCCTGGCGAAGTTGGCGAGCGACCCCAAGCAAGCCTTGGAGGAACTGGGCTTTACCCCTCGCCAGCTGCTGGCCTGGGCCAGCGCCTATCCGCAAGAACTGGCCCATCTATCCAGCAACCTCAATCACGTCTATCACGCGCTGACCGCCACCGGCAAGGCGGCCTTCCTGGGCGACATGTTCAACACCGCCTGGCAGCGCGGAACGATGGACAGCGTGATGCAGGACGCCCTGTTCGGCAAGCGCGAGGCTTTGGTCGGCATAGAGGAAGGCCAGACTCTGCCGCCGGCGCTGATCGCCCTGCTCAGCATGGCCGACTGGGCGCCGTATGCCGTGGGCGGCGTCAAGGGCGTGTTGAGCCAGAACATCGGCGGCGTGCTGGCCGGCGGCGTGGGCGCTACCTTGCTTGGCGCCGGCACCGGCGCAGGCATCGCCACCGCGATGCTGCAATTCATGGGCGGCGCCGCGCAAACCCAGGTGGAAAAAGGCATCGCAGACAAGGTGGTGGAGCACCGGAATATCAACGTCGCCGTCAACGCGGTGCTAAACGGCATGGGGTTGGGGTCGGAGGCCAGCATCGGCGATCGCCTCAAGTCTATGGCCAGCTATGCCCTGCAACGCGAAGCGCTCCGCAACGCTGGCACCATTGGCCGGGACATCGCCCAGGCCGGCAAACTGGGGCCGATGGAGCGGGCGCTGAAGGAGGTATCGCTAACCTGGAAACATGCCAGCATCGGCCAAAAAGCGCTGCTGGTGGCGGCCGCGGTGGCGGCGCCGCTCGCCGCCGGCGCCCTGCTGGGGCTGCTGGCGGCCGGACCGCTGGGCTGGGCGGCAGCCGGCATCATCGCAGCCTGCGCGATGGCGGCGTCTGCCGCGCTCGGCACGCATAGCCTGTGGTCAACGCTGACATCGTGGCTGATGCCTGGCCTTGACAGGGCCGTGCAGAAGGAACTGAACGACGAGATTCTCGACCAAGCCTTGCAAAAAGCGCGCGACACGCTCGCCCGCCGCGTCAAAGAACAGCAGGTGTCCATCAGCCAGCGCCAGGATATTCAGACCGAAGCGCTGCAGTCTCTGGCGCAGCAGGCGCTGGACGCCAGGCTCGCTCGCCTGGCGCAGGGCCTGCAGGCCGAGCCGGGGTTCGCGGACTGCACGGAGGCGGAGATTGGCCTGCGATTCGATCAGGCCTTGCTTCATGCCGCGCCCGATGATGCGCCGGCGTTCAAGCTGGACGCCGATTCAGAAGCGTTCCTCCAGGCCGGAGTGGACAAGGCCTTGGCTATGCAGATACGCGAGAAGGTTGAGCAATCGTTGAAAAACGCCGTGCGCTTCCAGCCTGCGGCATCGATGTAGCCGGACAGCGACGGCCTCGATTGGGGCCGTCGCGTCTTTCGTCAGGCAAGCGCTGACTTGCAGCCTTCAGCCGGCGCCAACCGGCTCAAGCCATCTCGATCAGCCCCAGCCAAACCCCGCACCCCATCAGCACCAGCGAGAACGACCACATCGTCAGCAGCGAATAGCGGATGTGCCGCCCCATATCCAGCCCGGCCAGGCCCAATCCCAACCACAGCGCGGGCGAAAACGGACTGACGAAAGTGCCGATCACATTGCCGATCTGCAGCGCATAGACGGCGGTGGTGGCTTCCACGCCATAGGCGGAGACGATTTCCAGAATCACCGGCAACAGCGCAAAATAATAGGCATCGGTGCTCAATACCAGATCCAGCGGCAAGCCAAACACGCCCAGAATCAGGTGCAGATGCGGCGCGGCGCCGTCCGGCAGCACGCGCACCAGGTCAGCCGCAATCGCTTTTAGCATGCCGCTGCCGTTCAGCACGCCCAGAAAGGACCCAGCCCCCAGAATGATGGCGCCCATCAGCAGCGCGTTGGGCGCGTGGGCGCGGATGCGCTCAAGCTGTTCGTCCACATTCGGATAATTGATCAACAGCGCCACGCCCAGGCCAATCATGAATACATAGCCCGACGGCAGGATGCCGGAGATCAGCGTGCCGATCACGGTCAGAAACAGCGCGACATTGATCATGAAACGCTGCGGCGCATGCGGCGTATCGATGGCTTCCACCTGCGGGTCCATGTCGAGGCTGGCCTGTACGCCTTGTTTGCGCAGGCGGCGCGCCTCCAGCATGCCCAGCGCAAAAGCCAGCGACACCAGCAACGCCGCGCCTATCAATTGCAGCGGGATCAGGGGCTGCCACAGCTTGGCCGGGTCCAAATCCGTCACCGCGGCCGCGCGGCCCAGCGGACCGGCCCAGGGCATCATATTGAGAATGCCGGCGCCAAGCGCCAGCAATAGCATCATCAAATAGGGATTCATGCCCAGGCGACGGTAAAGCGGCAGCAAGGTGGGCACCGTCAACAGGAAGGTGGTCGCGCCCACCCCGTCCAGATGCGCCAGCATGCCCACCACGGCAGTGCAGACTGCCACGGCTACGGGATTGCCGCGCGACAGCCGCACCATGCCATTGACGATGGGGCGAAATACGCCAGTGTCCTGCATCACGCCAAAAAAAGTGATGGCGAAGATGAACATCGTCGCCACCTGGGCAACCGAGCTCAGCCCCGCGCCATAAAACTTGCCGATATCCGAAAAGCCAAAGCCGGCCAGCAAGGCACCAAGAAACGGCACCAGCGTCAAGCAGACCACGGGGGCCAGCTTGCGGAAGATCAACAGCGATACAACGGTAATGATGATGGCCAGTCCTGCTAGGGTAAGCATGTTCTCCTCCGAGGGGTGCATGCCTGAGCCAAGGCGCGCCGACGCACAGCGTACCCGTCGTACGGCAAGGAGGCGAACCTAGGATCAGGGGATTGATTAGCGGCGTTGAGGCTCTTTTTGTATCTGAAACGGCGTCATTGATAATGGACGCCTTTCTTTCTGGCCGCCCATTTCGAAGCCTGAAACAACAAGACTACATGTGGGAAAAAGTCATTGTCCATAAGCGGATGGATTGCTGATTGTCCGCCAAGACGGCCCGTTTTCTTCATCGTTTTTATCCCGGGAAAAGCGAAATTGCTTTTCTCTCTTTGTCATGCATTTACCCGAACGCAAGAGTTTGTAAACGACAAGCGCATGCGCAAACGATGTCATTCCGGCTCGCTGATCCCGCCTGGAAATCCAATTAGAACAAACGCTCTAAGCGCATGAATGGGCTTTGCGTCGACACGCCGATGCGCTTCGAATCCGCCTGCCTTGTAAACAAAAAAACCTGCCGTCAAACACCTTAATGACCATTTACTTAGCATTTCCTCTGGCTGAAATAGAATGGCGCCGCTCATGAATAACCACTCAATGCCGATCAAAAATGCCATTGGGTTTTCATTTTCCGTCTTATTTCAACGACACATCGCATCAAGCCCGGCAGCGCCGGGGGAAAGCCATGCCATGCCTAAAGTCTTAGCCTTATTCCTTGCATTGAGTCTTGCCGCGCCATTTGCGCTGGCCGCCGGCGACAAGTACTGCGCTGTGCAAATCAAGACCGTCGAACACCAAGTAGTCAAGAATGGCCACAAGGAGACTGTGAACAAGCAGGCGGAGGAGCATGACGCCGAGCATTTCCGCCGCATGCTGGAACGTTGCAGCGACAACGCCAGCCAGTCCGTGCGCAATGTCTGGACGGCGGCGCTGGCGCAGGTGAATGGCAAGTTGAAAAAATAAACCCAGCCCAAAGGGCTGGCGCCAGAGGATGGAAGCCCTAAGCCCGCCATGTCTCAGCCGGCAGCCCCCAGACTGCCGGCGTTTTTACGCCCCTTGTCTTCCGGCTGAAAACCAGCCTGCCGCTCATCCCTTGCCGAAACCGGCCAACTCGGAACCTGGAATTTTGCGTTTGTCACTTCGCATGTCCTGTTTGCAGCGCGCCACGCAAATATTTGACTTTGTCATATGTTGATCAATACAATTATTGACATAGTCAACATTGGAAACCTATGCTGAATTTTCTTGGCCATGCGCTGGCGCATATCGTCAACCTTAAACGGCGTTTGCTGGACAGCCGGCTGCAGGGCACAGGCATCACCCGCTCGCAGCGACAGATCCTGCTGATGCTGCATCAATCCGGCGACTGCACGCAGAAAAACCTGCTCGGCCAACTGGACATGGACCCAGGCCAGTTGGCCAGGACGCTGGAGGGCCTGGAAAAAGACGGCTATATCCGACGCCGTCCCTGGGCAGCCAACCGCCGCTGCATGTTCGTCGAGATGACCGAACACTGCCGCGACAAACTGATGCCGGGGCTGCTCGCCGCGGTGGATAGCGTGGATCAACAACTGTTCCAGGGGTTCAGCCCGGAAGAGCAACAAAAAATGCAGACCATGCTGCAAAGAATGCAAACCAATCTGTCGCAAAGCCAGGAAGACAAAGACCATGACAAATGACGCTCACGCCATACCGCCCAAACAACTGCGCCGGCTGCTGGCCGTGTTGCTGCTGCTGATGCCGCTGTTCGGCATGGCGGTGGATTTGGTCTCGCCATCGCTGCCGGCCATGGCGACGATGCTGGGAGAGTCGGACGGCGCCATCAAGAATCTGATCAGCTTGTATCTACTGGGATATGCGCTGGGTAATTTCTTTTCCGGATTCCTGACCGATGCCTGGGGGCGGCGCAAGCTGCTGCTGGGCGGCCTGGCCGGTTTCGTGCTGATCAGCTTGTTGCCTTTGTGGCTGCCTACCTTGCCTGCGCTGCTGGCTACCCGCTTGGTGCAAGGCTTGATGGTGGGCACGATTTCCGTGGTGGCGCGCTCGGTGTATCCGGACGTGCTGGCGCCGCAGGAACTGGTGAAGATGGGCGTGATCAGCGGCAGCATGTTCGGCCTTGGTCCTATCATTGGTCCGGTGCTGGGCGCTTATCTGCAAGTTTACGCCGGCTGGCAGGCCTGCTTCGTGTTCTTCGCCGGATCGATGGCGCTGATGTGGCTGCTGGTGGCCTGCTTCGTGCCGGAAACACACTTCCGCCGCCATCCGCTGAATGTGCCCACCATACGCCGCAACCTGGGCGAAGTGATGCGCCACCGCCAGTTCATCGGCATGGTGGTGCTGATGGGCGCGATCTACTCGATGAGCATCGCCTTCAACACTGTGGGGCCGTTCATCATCCAGTCAGGCTGGCACTACTCTCCCCTCGTCTTCGGCCATATCGCGTTTGGCTTGGGTTGCGTGTTTCTGCTGGCCACTTTTGTCTGCCGCTACCTGGTTGGACGCTATCCGGTAGCCCGCCTGCAACAAAGGATGACGCAGCTGCTGCTGGCCGTGACGCTGCTCGGGGCGGTGTTGTCCCATATCTGGCCGGACAGCCTGCCGCTGCTGTGCGCCATCAGCGCGCTGATGTTCTTCAGCCAGGGCATGCTATTTCCGATGTCGATGGGGCGCGGACTTTCCTTGTTCCGCCATATCGCCGGCACCGCTACCGCGCTGATGTTCCTGATCAATATCCTGATGACCAGCGCCACCTCCTTCCTGCTGAGCCTGCTGTCTGTCCACACCGCGCCGGCATTGTTGGGCGTCTACTTGATTCTGGCGCTGATCTGCTTCTTCGCCAATCGGCTGCTGATCCAGCCTGCGGAAGCCATGCAAGAGGCAACCGCCCGCGCCTGATCTGTCACAAGCGTCTCACCCGCTCCGCTTCGGCGGAGCGGGTTCTCTCTTAATCGCGCCGCATCGCCGCAGGCGCGCGAAACCCACCCGTTTATCCTCATCTTGCGGTACTCTACGCGGCTTGAATCATTGCGCGCGGAGATATCCACGCGCGCGGCAACCGTATCCAAAGCAGCGCATGCGTATCCAAGAATTCCATCAAGCTCTCGCCGCTATCGGCGCCCGCTCGTGCCACATCGGCCGCATCAACCGCGCCTGGCTCAAGGGCCAGCCGCTTGATGCCGGCACTCGCCACCAGAAGAGCGAGGACTATTTCCCCTTGTCCGTCCGCAACGGCCTGCCGCCCATTGCCGCTCAGTTGGAAGGTTTGGCGCGCATCCGCTCGCAGCACACGGCGGAAGATGGATCGTTGCGGCTCTTGGTGGAATTGAACGACGGCCAAATGGTGGAGAGCGTCTTGCTGCCGCGCGACGGCTTGTGCGTGTCCAGCCAGGTGGGGTGCGCGGTAGGCTGCACCTTCTGCATGACCGGCAAAAGCGGGCTGTTGCGCCAGCTGGGCAGCGCGGAGATCGCCGCCCAGGTCGCCCTCGCCCGCCGCATCCGTCCCGTGAAAAAAGTGGTATTCATGGGCATGGGCGAGCCGGCGCACAATCTGGACAATGTGCTGGAGGCCATCCAGTGGCTGGGCACCGATGGCAATATCGGCCACAAAAACCTAGTGTTCTCCACCGTGGGCGATCCGCGCGTCTTCGAACGCTTGCCGCAGCTGCCGGTCAAGCCGGCGCTGGCGCTGTCCCTGCACACCACCCGCGCCGATTTGCGCCAGCAATTGCTGCCGCGCGCGCCGCGCATCGCGCCGGCGGAGTTGGTCGAGCTCGGCGAAGCCTACGCCCGCCAGGTGGGCTATCCCATTCAGTATCAGTGGACGCTGCTGGCCGGCGTAAACGACAGTCAGGAAGAATTGGACGCGGCGGCGCGCCTGCTGAAGGGCAAGTACGGCGTGCTCAACATCATTCCCTACAACAGCGTGGAGGGCGACAGCTTCCAGCGCCCGTCCAGCGAACGCGTGCAGGCGATCAAACGCTATCTGCACGATAACGGCGTGCTGACCAAAGTGCGGGACTCCGCCGGCCAGGATGTGGATGGCGGCTGCGGCCAGTTGCGCGCGCGGGCCGCTGGGATCATCGATGTCAGCCGCCTGCGGCGCCAAACCGGGCGGCCGCAGACCAAAGACGCGCGCTGAGCCAAAAAAAACCCCGGCCAGATGGCCGGGGCAGATTCAACCGACCGCCCTGAGGCCGATTGAAACTTGTGCTGTATTCAGCATAGCCGGTTCGTCGCAAGCTGCACTGTTTTTACTCGGAGCGGCTCGCGAAATACCCGCTCCGGCACGCGCCTCGGAGCGCTGGCCCGCTTTGACGCGCGTGCCGCCCGAAACCGTTCAGCCCTGGCCAAACTGCCGCCGCAGTTCGGCGATATCGTCCCGCCGCACTCGCACCGGCACCAGAGCGCGGCGTATGGGTTGCAGCTTGCCCAGCACCACCTCTTCCAGCATCAGATCGGTGGCGCCTTCATCATCGCCCTCCACCTTGATGCCCATGCGATTGAGCCGCAGCGTCACGGTCTGCACACAGAAATAATCCTCCGGCCGCTCCAGCACTTGGCGCACCACATCCAGCGTGCCTTCCAGGCCGGCATGGCTGCGCAGCTCCGCCAGCTGCGGCTTCAGTTCGGCGAGCCGCGCATCGACTCCGGCCACGGAGTCCGGCAGATCGTCGTCAGCCTGCCCATCCACCACGGTGCAACCTTCTGACTGCAGCGCCAACCGGCGCAGTTGCAGCCGGGCCTGTTCCGATTCCAGCAGCTGCCGGCTTTGTTCCATCAGGCTCAAGCGGCGCGCGATCACCGCGCTCAGCACATCCAGCGCGTGGGCGCCGGAGCGCTGCAGGAACGCCTCCTGGCTGGGGCTGGGCACCATCAGCCGGTGGCCATCGAAACTGACGACCACTTGCGCCACATCGCTGCGCAGCTCGCCGTTTTCCATGGACACGCCAAAACGCCCGGTCTCGCTGCGCTGCATGGCCAGCAAGGCCCAGGCTTCGTCGCCATTGGACGCCGACAGGAAAAACTCGCGCAAGGTCTCGCTGCTCTCCAATAGCTCCAGCAGGCTGGCCGGGCCGGAGAACAACAGACCCAGCCGCGGATCGCGCGAGAAGCTGGGCAGCGACAGCTCCAATACCGGCGGCAGCTGCGACATCAGCGATGACAAATACGTCTGCGAGATGCGCATGCCTGGCGCCAGCGCGTCCTGATAGCCGGGCAGCAGGCGCAGGCGCCGGTCGCAGGTATCGATCAACTGCTCGATCAGGGCTGCCTGCTCGCGAGCGCGCTGTCGGCTTTGCGGGTCCAGGCCCAGTTTGCGCAACCACCGTTCGAACATGCCGCCTCTCCGTTTATTCGCCTGATTATCGGTATCAGAACTGCTCGTCGTCGCGCAGGTAGCGCCACTGCCCGGTAGGCAGGTTGCCCAGCTTCACCTTGCCGATGGCGATGCGCTTCAAACCCACCACGCGCAAGCCCACCAGCTCGCACATGCGGCGGATCTGCCGCTTCTTGCCTTCGCGCAGCACGAAACGCAGCTGATCTTCGTTCTGCCAGCTCACCTTGGCCGGCAACAGCTTCTTGCCGTCCAGCTCCAGGCCATGGTTCAGCAGGGCCAGGCCGTTGGGGATCAGTTCCCCCTCCACCCGCACCAGATATTCTTTCTCTACCTCGGAGTGCTCGCCGATCAGGTGCTTGGCGACACGGCCATCCTGCGTCAATACCAACAGCCCCACCGAGTCGATATCCAGCCGGCCGGCCGGCGCCAGACCGCGCAAATGCGAGGGCTGGAAGCGCTTGCGGCTGCTATCTTCCGACCATTGGTTTTCCGGCTTCACCAGTACCACGGCCGGCTCGTAACCGTCCTCGGCCTGGCCGGACACATAGCCTACCGGCTTGTTCAGCAGAATGGTGACGCGGGCGGACTGCGCATCCTGAGCCTTCTTGTCGACTTCGATCCGGTTGTGCGGCAGCACCTTCTGGCCCAGGATGGCCACTTCGCCATCCACCTTGACCCAGCCTTGCTCGATATAGCTGTCTGCCTCCCGGCGCGAGCACAGCCCCAGTTCGGCCATGCGTTTTGACAGGCGTACAGGTTCCATTTGTCTTTCCGTAATGAAAAAGCGGCTCCGGTCGCATTGCGCTGCGGAGGCCGCTATTGAGTCGATGCACATTGTAGGGGATTGCGCCGCAACTGGCCATGATGCGGCGCAATGGGCGCGCAATCAGCCCATCTGTGAACGCAGCCAGGCGCGGGCCGATTCCGGCTCCCGCGGCAACTCGCCCGCCAGCAAAACCGCGCAGACACGCTCCAGCCACTGCTCAGGCAGCAGCGACTGCCGCTCCTGCAGCCGCGCGTGCTCCTCAGCCAGCTGTCGCAAGCGCCGCTCTGCGGCTTCCGCGGCTTCGCGCGACTGCTGCCATTGCTGCCTGGCCTCTTCGGCCTGCTGTTGCTGCATGTCGAGCCGGGCCTGCAAGCCGCCGTTTTCGCGCTCGCGCTCCAGCACCCGCTCGCGCCACAGCCCCTCGATCTTGGCCGCATCCTGCCGGGCCTGCTGCAACACGCTTTCCAGCTTTTGCAATTGTTGCTTCATGTCTTTGCGCTCGTCCTCCACCTGCTGATACAGCCTGACGCGCAGGCCTTCCAGCCGGTCATAGGCCAGCGCTTCTTTCCGCTCGGACTCCTCGCGCGCTTCGCGCAGTTGCTGCTCATGCTTTTCTTGCAGCTCAGCCTCGCGGGCATCGGCCTGTTTGCGGAGGGTCGACAGCTCCTGCCGCAAGGACTCCTGCGCGCTCAGCAGTTGCTGGCGTTCTTCCTGTAGCTTCTCCGCGCGCTGGCGCTCCTGACGCAATTCACCATCCAGCTCCACTTGCCTGGCTGCGCGCAATTCCAGCTCATGACGCAGCGATTGCAGCTCCGCCTCCGCCTGTTCCTGCTTTTGCAGCAAGCCATCGCGCTCGGCGCGCAGCGCCGCGGCCTCTTCCGCCACCTCTTGGCGCACCGTTTCCAACTGCTGATCAGCCTCGTCGCAAGCTTTTTGCCACACCTGCTCAAAAGCCTCCGCCAGACTCGGCGGCCAGTCCGGCCGACGCGACGAAACCGCCACCCGGGACAAAAACTCCTGCCGCCATTCCTTCAAGGCGTTGTTGATAGTGGTGTTGGAGCCGCTGCCCAAGCGGGCCCGCACGTCGGCCACCGTAGGCCAGGCTCCCTCGCCCACCAGCTCAAACGCCGCCTGGCGAATGCGTGCATAGATATCCGCAGCCATGTGCTGTTTACCTGTTTGATGTCTCCCTCAAAGTGTAGCAAATGTAATGAATAAAATATATTACGTATATCATTATTTATTTAATCATATCTACAATATTTTTCCGATAATTATACTTATCGGAAGTTTCAGGCATGGAATGCCTGCCAACAAACCAACCAAATGCGGCCCAGCCCACCTGTCCTTAATGCCAAAACACGTCTTGCTCCGCCTGCTAAACCGGTAAGCACTGGCAAGCCTTGACCCGGCCCATCACGCCAGCCCTCCCTCACCCTCTATCAAGGAAGACGACATGAGCGAATCGACCAACCTGTCCGCGCCGCCCTACGGCACCGCTCTACAACAGGCGCAAGGCACTGCCGGCCGCACCCAGGATGCCCTATTCCCTGTCAGCTATATCATCACCACTGGCGCCGCCGGAGCGCAGACCCTGAAGCTGACCTTGCTGGTGAATACCGTGGCGGACACGGTAGTGGGTTTTGCCAAAATCACCCAGGCCGTCGCCACGCAAAATCCGTCCGCCACAGCCTATGACGTGTGGGGACAATACACCTACCTCACCGTGATGCCGCCATCGGACGGCCGCATCCTGATCACCGCCCAAGGCAACCATGGAGGCCCGCACGCCAATTCTCCCATCGGCTTCAAGATCGAGCTGCTGCTTGACCGCACTTGGGCGGAGGGTGTCGCCAACTACAGCTACGACGATGGCCAGACCTGGATCAATGTGGAAAATGCACCAGCCCATCTGAACCGCTCGCTGGAACGCCTGCCGGTCAACCCCTACCCGGATCCAGTCTATACCCCGCTGTACGCGGTTTCCGTCCAAAACGCCGTCGCCAAGAACGACGCCGCCGAAATCAGCCGGCTGCGCGAATCGGCAACCAATCAGCGCGACAGCCTGCTGGCGGCGGCCAATCTCCTCAAAGAGAAGCTGCAGCGCTAAGCCCCAAACTTTGCGAACACCTTGATCCAACCCTATTTCGGGAGCCTTCCCCATGTCCGAAGAACTGTTCCTCGTTCGCCTCGCCACCGCCACCTCGGCTTACGGCGCGCCAATACTGAATCTGAATCTGGTGGTCGATACCGCCAACAAGAAGGTCGCCGGCACGGCGAGCGTGTTCCAGAGCACCAATCCGCCAGTGGACTTCAAGGCCAATGTCTGGGGCTATTTTTCCGTCCTGGGCGACCAAGTGATCCTAGTGCTGGACGGCAGCCCCACCAGCCCGATCAGCAAAGTAGCGGAAACCTTCCATCTGCGCGGACACCTGTCCGCAGACTGGCAAAACGGCACCGTCAGCTACAAGTACTTCTATAACGGCGAGTGGCATAACGTCGTCAATCAGCATTTGGCCGCCACCTCCACCGTGGCGGAAGATATCTCCAATACCAGCGCCAATGCCGGCTCCCACTTCCACACGCTCTACGCTTCGGCGCTGACGGAAGCCAGCCGGGCCGATGTCGGCGAGACCAAGGCGCGGCAACTGCTTGCCGCAGCGGAGGCGCAGATCCGTAGCCTGAACGAAGCCCTGGAAAAACTGGGCAGCCGCTGACCCGCCGCAGCCGCCCCGGCGAGGGCGGTGAACCGCCAGACAGTCCGGGCGCCATGCCCGGACTTCCCGCCAAGGAACGCCCATGTCCGACAGCCAAGAAAAACGCCCTGCCCGCTATCTCAGCCGCGAAGACTTCGAACGCTACAATCCCGTTCACGTGGTCTGGGAGATCACCCTGGCCTGCGACCTCAAGTGCCTGCATTGCGGCTCCCGCGCCGGCCATCGCCGTCCCAGCGAGCTTTCCACGGCGGAATGCCTGCAGGTGATAGACGCGCTGGCCAAGCTGGGCACGCGCGAAATCACGCTGATCGGCGGAGAAGCCTATCTGCGCAAGGATTGGACTCAACTGATCCGCGCCATCCGGGGCCATGGCATTTATTGCGCCACCCAAACCGGCGGCCGCAATCTAACCCCGGCCAAGCTGCAGGAGGCGGTAGACGCCGGCCTCAATGGCGTGGGCGTTTCGCTGGACGGGCTGGCGCCGCTGCACGACAAATTGCGCAATGTGCCGGGCTCATTCGACAAAGCCAGCGACACCTTGCGGCGCGCCAAGGCAGCCGGCTTGGCAGTCAGCGTCAACACCCAGATCGGCGCGGCCACCATGCCGGATTTGCCCGCGCTGATGGACCACATCATCGAACTCGGCGCCACGCATTGGCAGATTCAATTGACCGTGGCCATGGGCAACGCAGTGGACAACGATGAAGTCTTGCTGCAGCCATACCGCGTGCTGGAGTTGATGCCGCTGCTCGCCCGCCTGTACCAGGAAGGATTGGAACGCGGCCTCTTGATGACCATAGGCAACAACATCGGCTATTACGGCCCTTACGAACACATCTGGCGCGGCTTTGGCGATGACCGCGTGCACTGGGCCGGCTGCGGCGCGGGGCAAACGGTGATGGCGCTGGAAGCGGACGGCACCGTCAAGGGCTGTCCATCGCTGGCCACCGTGGGATTTGCCGGCGGCAATGTCCGCGACATGGCCTTGGAAGACATCTGGCGGCACAGCGAAGGCATCCACTTCGGCCGGCTGCGTTCGGTGGACGATTTGTGGGGCTACTGCCGCGGCTGCTATTACAACGATGTCTGTCGCGGCGGCTGCACCTGGACGTCCCACTCGCTGCTGGGCAAACCCGGCAACAACCCGTACTGCCACTACCGGGCGCTGGACTTGCAACAGCGCGGCCTGCGCGAGCGCATCGTCAAACTGCAAGATGCCGCCCAGGATTCGTTCGCCGTCGGCCGTTTCGACCTGATTACCGAAGACATCGCCAGCGGCAAGGTGGTGAGCCAGATCAGCCGCAGCGGCCAAGTCATAGAACTCAGCTGGAAAAACCGCGGCAAGAAAGCGCCGGAAACCGGCCATCCGCCGGCAAGGCTGGCGCTATGCCGCAATTGCAAGCAATACATCCATCAACACGAAACCACCTGTCCGCACTGCAAGGGCGACGTCATCGCCGCGGAACGCTTGCACCGCCAGAAAATGGCAGAGCGCGATGAAGCCATCCAGCGGCTGCGCAGTCTGCTGGGAGAAGTTTCCTGACGCCATGGCCGGGCGGCGCCCCGCCCGGCGGGCGCCAGCCTCTCCGCCACGGCTTGCATTTTCCGGCCGATGCCCTACCATGGCTCGCCATGCTTCCCGACACGTTTCATCCTCCCGCCCCCGGCCCGGCGCAACTGATCCAGGCCCAATCCGACACCCAGGCCGTGCTGACCTGGCTGGCCGAGCACGCTGACAAGCCCGCCACGCTGGCTGGCTATCGCAAGGAGGCGGAACGCCTGCTGCTCTGGCTGGACAGCCGGCGGCAAACGCTGGCCCAGATGAAACGGGAGGACGTGCAGGACTACCGGCGCTTTTTAGCCTCTCCGCATCCGGCCGAGCAATGGATAGGCCCGGCCCGGCCGCGCAGCCATCCCCAATGGAAGCCGTTCACCAAGCCGCTGTCGCCGCAGAGCATCAACCACAGCCTGACCGTGCTGGGCGCGCTGTTTTCCTACCTCAACGACGCCGGCTACCTCAACGGCAATCCGTTCAAGCTGCT
>NZ_PPTF01000085.1:0-12518 GCF_002902845.1 Chromobacterium sinusclupearum | reverse complement strand
CTGGCTGTTCACCCTGCTGTATCTGACCGGCGCGCGCCGCGCTGAAGCAGCCGCAGCACGCGCCTCTGATCTGGCCAAGCGCCATGGCAACTGGTGGTGGAACGTGCTGGGCAAGGGCGATGTCGCCGCGCGCATCCCCTTATCGGACGAACTGATGGCGGCTCTGGCGCGTTATCGGCACAGCCTGGGCCTGCCAGCGGAGCCGACAAGCGGCGACGACACGCCGCTGGTCTGCCGCATTGGCGCCAAGGGTCGGACGGAACCCTTATCGGACAAGGCCATCTATCTGATCTGCAAGGAAATCTTCGCCCAGGCCTTGCTCAGCGCGCCCAGCGAAGAATTGAAAGACCAACTGCGCCGCGCCTCCACCCATTGGTTGCGGCATACCGCCGCCAGCCATCAGCTGGAAGCCGGCGTCCCGCTGCTGCTGGTCAGCCAGAACTTGCGCCACGCCAGCATCCAAACCACCCGCCGCTATCTGCACAGCGAGGAAGACGCCCGCCATCAGGCCAGCAAGTTGCACAAACTGCGCCGCGACAACACATAACCCGTTTGCATAACCCTTCCCTTTCTCCGTCATTCCGCGTACCATCCCGCCTCTTTTATTTTCAAGGAGATGCCCGAATGACGATCCAAACCGCCTCCCGCGCCTGCGGCATCGACTTTGGCACCTCCAACTCCACCGTTGGCTGGCTGCGCCCGGACCATGACGCGCTGCTGCCTTTGGAAGACGGCAAGATCACGCTGCCGTCGGTGGTGTTTTTCAATTACGAGGAAGATCACGCCTGCTTTGGGCGCGCCGCGCTGGCCGAATACATGGAAGGCTATGAAGGCCGGCTGATGCGCTCGCTGAAAAGCCTGCTCGGCTCCAGCCTGATTGACAGCCAGACCGAAGTGCAAGGCAAGGCCCTGCCGTTCCGCTATCTGCTCAAGCTGTTCATCGCCGAGCTGAAGGCCCGCGCCGAATCCGGCGCCGGCCGCGCTTTCGACCACGTGGTGCTGGGCCGCCCGGTCTATTTTGTCGACGACAACCCGCAAGCGGACAAGCTGGCCGAAGACACGCTCGCCGACATCGCCCGCGAGGTTGGCTTCAAGGATATTTCCTTCCAGCTGGAGCCGATTGCGGCCGCCTTCGACTACGAGTCCACCATCCAGAAGGAAGAACTGGTGCTGATCGTGGACATCGGCGGCGGCACATCGGACTTCACCTTGATCCGGCTGTCTCCAGAGCGCCGCCACCACGACGAGCGCCGCGGCGACATCCTGGCCACCGGCGGCGTGCACATCGGCGGCACGGACTTCGACCGCCAACTGAGCCTGCACGGCGTGATGCCTCTGTTCGGCTTCAAGACCCGGCTGCGCAACAACGCGGAAATGCCGTCCAGCCAGTACTTCAATCTGGCCACCTGGCATACCATCAACTTCGCCTACACCCGCAAGGCCTGGATGGATCTGCAGGACGTGCACCGCGACGCGGCAGATCCGCAAAAGCTGGACCGGCTATTCAAGCTGATCCAGGAGCGCGCCGGCCACTGGCTGGCGATGGAAGTGGAAGCCGCCAAGATCGCGCTGTCCGACAACGATACACATCGTCTATCGCTGGACCCGATCGAACGCGGCCTGCATTGCGACCTGGCGCGCGCGGACTTTGAAACCAGCATAGACGCGCTGCTGGACCGCGTCTCCACCACCGTATGCAAGCTGCTGGCCGATGCCGGCCTCACGGCTGAGCAAGTGGACACGGTGTTCTTCACAGGCGGTTCCAGCGGCGTGCCAGCGCTGCGCGCCGGCGTGCGCGCGCTGCTGCCCAATGCCCACCATGTGGAGGGCAATCTGTTCGGCAGCATCGGCAGCGGCCTCGCCATCGAGGCGAAAAAGCGCTACGGCTAAGCCCAAATCTTGATCCGCAGGCGTCGCTCAGGCTCTGCTTGAGCGCCGCGCCGGCTGACTCGCCTGCGCAGTTTCGCTATACTCGCCGGATACGAATAAGCTGTAATCATCGATGACGGCGCGGCCCCAGCCTGATGCGGCGGGTTAAGGCCCGCTAACAAAACCCCTGATCCTGCGTTGCGCCTCCTTGCCGTACGACTTGTACTGTCTGCGTCGGCGCGCCTTGGCTCAGGTTCTCTAACAAGGTTTTGTGAGCGGCTCTAAGCGGTGGATCGATCAATGTGGAAGGAAGTGCGGGATACCCATTCTCGTTTCTGAGATTTGATTTCAAATCATGGTGTTGTATCGTCAAATGAAAAGAAATGGAGTCCAAGCAACCATGAGTGAATCCACGTTGGACCAAGACGGCGCCGCGCGCCGCCAGTTGCTGCGCGGCGCGGCGCTGGCCGGACTGGCCGCCCTGCTGGCCGCCTGCGGCACCACGCCCGTCAAAACCAGCCAGCGCCCACCCTATCGCCCCGGCAAACCCTCGGGCGACACCTCGCTGTCCAGCCTCAGCGCCGATGGCGACGGCCGCGAGATCCTGCTGTACACCATAGGCCTGCTCGATGGCGGCTATCGTTTCGGCGGCAGCAATCCGGAAGCCGGCCTCGACTGCAGCGGCATGGTCAGCTACATCTACCAGAACGCCATCGGCATCAAGCTGCCGCATAATGCGGCGCAAATCGCCAATATGGCCAAGCCGATTCCGGACAGCCAGCGCCAGGTTGGCGATCTGGTGTTCTTCAATACGATGAACCGGCCGTTCTCGCACATGGGCATCTATATCGGCGACGGCAAATTCGTCCACGCCCCGCGCACCAACAGCACCATACGCGTAGCGCGGCTGGACAACGTCTATTTCGCCCCGCGCTATGAAGGCGCTCGCACCGTATTGCGCGCCTGATGCGTCTGCCGCGCCGCCGGTTGGCGGCGCGCTTCCATTCCCGATGTATATCCGCCGGGGCTATGCTAATCTGCGCTATCCCGCATCACGCAGCGCAGACATCGGCTCATGAAACTGAAATTCAGCAAAATGCACGGCCTGGGCAATGACTTCATGGTCATTGACGGCGTGCGCCAGAACGTTTCCCTCTCGCCTGAACAGATTCGCCGGCTTGGCCACCGCCAGTTGGGCATAGGCTTCGACCAGTTGCTGCTGGTGGAGCCGCCGCGCGAGGCCGGCCATGATTTTCGCTACCGCATCTTCAACAATGACGGCGGCGAGGTCGAGCAATGCGGCAACGGCTCGCGCTGCTTCGTCAAATTCGTCCGCGACGCCGGCCTGACCGACAAATCCCGCATCACGGTGGAAACCGCTCGCGGCGTGATCGCGCCGGAATACCTGGGCGACGGCCTGGCGCGCGTGGACATGGGCGTGCCGCGCTTCGCCCCGGCCGACTTGCCCTTCCTGGCCGAAGCCGAAGCGCTGACCTACACGCTGCCGCTGGACGGGCGCGCCTGTGAAATCGGCATCGTCTCGATGGGCAATCCGCATGCCGTGCAAAGGGTGGACGATGTGGATAGCGCGCCGGTGGCTGAAGTCGGCCCGCTGGTGGGGGGCCACCCGCGGTTCCCGCTGCGGGTCAATGCCGGCTTCATGCAGATACTCAATCGCCAAGAAATCAAGTTACGCGTCTACGAGCGCGGCGCCGGCGAGACCTTGGCCTGCGGCACCGGCGCCTGCGCGGCGGTGGTCTGCGGCATCCGCCAAGGCTGGCTGGACGCGCGCGTCACCGTGCACGCGCGCGGCGGCGATATCGTCATCGAATGGGCCGGCGCAGGCCATCCGGTGATCATGACCGGGCCGGCGGTAACGGTTTTCCAAGGCGAAATCGAACTTTAAGTCCAGCAAAGACACCAATTCATTTCTGCATCACTCAAGGAAAGGGCAAGACAGATGCACAGCGAACAGGTCCTGGCTTTTCTCGACGAACATCCCGAGCTGCTGGCGCAATTGGCCGCGCGTTACGGTCTGCAGCCGGCGCCGCAAAACGGCGACCGCGTGGTGGTGTCCTTCGCCGAGCGGCAGCTGTTGGAACTGAAAGACCGCAACCGCCAACTGGAGGCGCAGCTGCAACAGCTGATCGAGCGCGGCCATGACAACGACCGCCTGCTGGCAAGGCTACACCGGCTGACGCTGGCGCAACTGGCTGCCCGCGGCGCGAAGGAACGCATCGCCGCGCTGAAGCGCGCGCTGGCGGAAGAATTCCAGCTCGACCGCGTCGCGCTGAAGCTTTGGCACCCGGCCGCCGAAGGCGACGACGAGCACTACAATGCTCGCAACGAGGTGCAAGGGTTGGCGCGCAATCTGAATGCTCCGTATTGCGGCCCTTACGTCAACGACGAGGTGATGGGCTGGTTCCCGGCCAAGCCGGTACTGCAATCGTTCGCCCAGGTGGCGCTGCGCGGCGCAGACGGCCAGGCCTTCGGCATCCTGGTGCTGGCCAGCGACGATGCGCAGCGCTTCACCTTCGACATGCATACGCAGTACCTGGCCCAGATCGGGGAATTGGCCTCCGCCGCGCTGTTGTCCGCGCTGGAGGCGGCATGACGGCTACGGCAGGCGGCCTGCTGCTGCTTTGCATCGTCATCCTGTTTTTCCTGCACCTGCTATGGCGGCTGGGCACCAGCCGCAGCGGCAGCGCGCTGGCCTGCTTTGCCGCCGCCTACCTGATCCTGGTTGCCCTGTTGCGGCAGCAAGTCGATACCGCGCTGGTTTCCCCCCTGCTGCTGCCCTTCGTCTACGCCTATGCCTGGCTGGGCGTGACGGCCGTGATGTGGGCCGCGGCGCATATGCGGGTGGACGGACGCGTGCTGAGTTTCCCCGGGCAAGACCGGCGGCTGGCCGCGCTGCTGTGCAGCCAGCTGGCGCTGCATATCGGCGTGCTTGGCCTGTCGCCTTGGCTAAGCCAGCAGCCGCGCGCCATTTATCTGCTGGCGCCGCCGCTGACCATCATAGTCAGCTATCTGGCTTACCGGCTGCAGCTGCTGGCGATGCGCAGGCAGCCGGTGTGCGGCACCAGCTGGATCAGCTGGGGCGCGCTATGCCTGATGATCCCCTTGCTGATGACCTGGCTGAAGGACTGGGCCGTGCCGCTGTTGCTGCACATGACCTAAAGCCATAGCCAGACTTTCGCATAGGCATAAAAAAGCGGCGCCGTTCTCACGGCGCCGCTACAGCCCTGCGTTGCAGATCGTTCCAATAACGGTTTTTTTGCGGGTGCATAAACAAAAATAGGCAACGCAAACCGGCTGCTAATGTCATCAGCTTACCACGGCTGACTCGCTAGCGGAAAATCACGATTCCCGCGGGCGCAAGGCCGGCGCAGCAGATGGGTCCGTCCGCGCCCGGGTCAAGGAACTCAACGCAATCCCGCCAAAAATGGCGGCCAAACCGGCCGCGTGATACCAGTGCAGCTCCTCGCCAAGCAAAACAATGGACTGCAGCGCGCCAAAGGCCGGCATCAGGTACAAAAAGCTGGCCGCCTTGGCGGTGCCGACCATGGCGATGGCACGGTTGTACAACAGATAAGCCACCACCGACGGCAAGGCGCCCAGATACAACAGGCTGGCCCAGCCGGCGCCGTCCAGAGTCGGCAAGCCGCGTTGCGCCAGCTCCATGCCGAACAAGGGCAGCAATACCACCTCCCCGACCAGCAGCAGCACCGCCATCTGTACCATGGCATCGATCCCGGGCTTCAGCTTGCGCAGGCCCAAGGTATAGATCGCCCAGCACAGGCCCCCGGCCAAGACCAGCAAGTCCCCCGCGCCGAAATGAAACGAGCCGATGGCCAGCAGCTTGCCTTTCAGCACGATCAGCAAGGCGCCACACAGCGCCAGCGTCATGCCCAGCCACTGCCGGCTGCTCAGGCGCTGGCGGAAATACAGCGAGCCCAGCAGCAATACCATCACCGGCGTGGCGCTGTTCAAAATCACGGCATTGGTGGCTGTGGTGGTTTGCACCGCCCAGTAGACCAAGGTATTGGTCAGACCGATGCCGAACAGACCCAGCAGCAGCAAAAGCGGCCATTGTTTGCGCAGCTTGTCCCAATTGCGCCGCAAGCGGGGCAAGGCGAACGGCAGCACGCAGCATAGCGCGATGGCCCAGCGGGCAAATGCCAGCGTGAACGGCCCCACTTGTTGATGCAAGGCGCGGGCGATGATGAAATTGGTGGACCACATCAACATGGTCAGCACCAATAGCAGATAGGCGTTTCGATTGTTTGTTGCGTTGTTCATGGCGATAACTGGAATAAACTGCCAGAATTATACCAAAACAGCGCAACACTATAATTCAATCAAATCCAAACCGGCGAGAATAAGTTTCAGAAAAAACAGCGCGTTTCGTAATTTATTTCAGACAAGATCCATATGATGAAACATCACGCTCTCGGCGCCGCAGCCTTCCGCCGCGCCAGCCAGCCGACGATGAAACGCGCCACGGCTTCGGGATGGTTCAGGTCCAGCACCGGGCAAGGCGCGTTTAATGCGACATCGCTTGCCACCGCGATGATAGAAGGATCGGACGCGAACAGCGGCGGTTTGCCCAGCGCGGTCCGATAGATTTCGAGCTTAGGCACCGGCTGCGCCTTGTGCCCCTCCAGCAATACCAGATCGCACGGCGACAGGCGGGAGAGTTGCTGGTCCAGTGTCAGCTCGGCGGCGGTCTCGGCAAACAAGCCGAAGCGATGCGGCGACACCACCATCACTTCGCAGGCGCCCGCCTGGCGATGGCGAAAGCTGTCCTTACCCGGCGCATCCAGCTGCAAATCGTGGTGGCTATGCTTGATGACCGACACCACCAACCCAGCCTCGCGCAGCTTGGGCAGCACGGCCTCCAGCAACGTGGTCTTGCCGCTGCCGGACGTGCCGCAAATACCCAAAACAATAGAATGATTCGCGCTCATCGTACCGGCTGCTCCCGCAACGGCGCCGCCATGTCAAGGGACAGGCCATCCAGCAGCGTCCGCAGGGCGGCCAACAAGGTTGGCGCGTCGGCAGCCGTCACCGGCTGCGCACGGCTGAAGCTGCCGCCCGCCAACACCTTGCCATCCGCTACATTCTGCAACTGCCACACCGCTTCCAGCGCCACCTGCCGCCCCGGCTGCAGGCTCAGGCGACGCACATCGAGCACATAGCGCAGTTCGCCGCCGTCCATGCCCGGCTGCGGATACGCATAGACGCTGGCCAGGCCGCTGTGCCGGGACACGCCCAGCGCCAGATTCTGCGCCAGCAAGCGGTCGAGCGGCGCGCTCCAGCGCGCGAACTCCTGCAGGCTCAGCTCGCCCTCGTCATTGTCCAGCACCAGCTGCGGCCTATCCAGCGCCGCCGGCAGCGTCACCGGCCCCAGCAGCACGCGCTGCCCCAGCCGAGATGGCGCGGCTGGCCCGGACGCGGCATCCAGGCCGTAAAAACGGGCCGGCGGCGTAGCGCAGCCTCCCAATGCCGCCGCCAATAACGCGGCGAGTATCCAATTCTTCATCATGGCTGCGCCTCCTTGCCGCGCACCAGCGCCTCGGGATGGCGATCCAGATAATCGGCCAGCGCGCGGAAGCTGCGCGCCGTTTCCTTGACTTCCTGCGCGGCGGAGCGCACATCCTGCTGCAATGGCGAATCGGCCTTCATCGTCTTCTGCGTGGCGTCCAGCGTCTGCTGCAGTTGTTGCAGGGTTTTGTTCAGCTGCGGCAGGGTCTCGTTGTTCGCCCCCTCGCTCAGCTTCTTCACACTGTCCAAGGTTTGCCGCATGGCTTTCAGCGACGCTTCCGTCTCCTTGCCGATATCGTCGAACGGCACGGCATCCAGCTTCTTGACGATGCGCTGCAGCACGCGCTGCAGTTCTTCCAAGTCGCCCGGAATGGTGGGCAGCTCGGCCACGCCCCTGCGCACCACCAACTGGGCCGGCGGCGCATCGCGGAAGAAGTCCAGCGCCACGTACAGCTGGCCGGTGATCAGATTGCCCGAGCGCAGCTGCGCGCGCACGCCATTGGCCACCAGTTGCTGCGGCGACAGCTTGCCGGACACCCGGCCGCCATGCGACAGGCTATCCAGCCGGCTCGGATAGATGCGGATGTCCACCGTCATGTCGAAGTCCTTGCGTTCACGCATGTATTCGACGCCGATGGCGGTGACTTCGCCGATCGTAATGCCGCGGAAATCGACCGGCGCGCCCACGCTGAGGCCGCGCAGCGATTGATGGAAACGCAGGCGGAACGGCTGCATCTCGCGATCCGGATTCTGCAGCGCCCTCTCCCGCGTATCGTGCAGGATGAAGTTACGGTCCGACAAGGGCACGCCGCCATTGTCAGCCAGCGGCGTCTCAAACGCGATGCCGCCCAGCGCGATGGCAGCCAGCGACTGGGTGCTGACATTCAATCCATTGGCGCTCAGCGACACATCCACGCCGCTGGCGTGCCAGAAGCGGCTGTTGGCCGTGACGAAGCGATCATATGGCGCATTGACGAAAATGGCGACTCGGACGAAGCCGCCCTTAGGGTCCAGCTCATACCCCACCACCTGGCCCACCGGCACGCGGCGGAAATACACCGGCGAGCCGGTATTCAGCGAGCCAAGATTGTCGGCGCGCAGAAAGAAAGCCTGCCCCGGCAAATCGGCATTGATGATAGGCGGCGTTTCCAGCCCGACAAATTCGTTCTTGCGCACTGAGCTCTTGCCGATGTCCATGCCGATGTAGGAGCCGGACAGCACCGTGCCGAGGCCGGATACGCTGCCGCCGGAGATCCGCGGCCGCACCACCCAGAAGCGGCTGTCTTCGGCCAGATAGTCGGCCGCTTCCTTGCTCAACTGAGCCGTGGCGATGATAGCCTGCCGGTTTGGGCTGAGCTTGACCGAGGTCACCTCGCCGATTTCCACATCCTTGTATTTGATGCGGGTCTTGCCGGCTTCTATGCCTTCGGCGTTCTGGAACGAGATGGTGATGGTCGGGCCGCGCGACAGGATGGCATGCACCGCCAGCCAGCCGCCGATCAGCGCCGCCACCACGGGTATAAGCCAGATCAGCGACGGCGCCCAGCGGTGTCGCTTGACCGGCACCGCCTGCGGCAGCTCCGGCTCGGGAAGGTTTTGCGGGTTGTCACTGCTCATCGTATTCCTCTACCGGATCCCAGATCATTCTGGGGTCGAAACTCATCGCCGCCAGCATGGTCAGCACCACCACCGCGCCGAAGGCGATCGCGCCCGGCCCAGCCTTGATGCTGGCCAGCGACTGCCATTGCACCAGCGCCACCATCAGCGCCACCACGAAAATATCCAGCATCGACCAGGGGCCGATCAGCTCGATCATGCGATACAGCCGGGTGCGCTGACGCGGCGCCCAGCGCCAGCGCCATTGCACGCTGCACAGCAGCAACAACAGCACCAGGATCTTCATCAGCGGCACCAGTACGCTGGCGGTGAACACCACCAGCGCCAGCGGCCAGGAGTCATTGTTCCATAAGTAAACCACGCCGCTCATGATGGTGTCGCGCTGCACGCCGGTCAGCGCCGTGGTTTCCATAATGGGCAACAGATTGGCCGGCAAATAGCAAATCATCGCCGCCAGCAGCAAGGCCCAGCAACGCTGCAAGGCTGATGGGCGTCGCAGATGCAGCGGCGCGCCGCAGCGCGGACAGGCGCTGTCCTGCCCCGGGCTGACCCGGCACAACAGACCGCAGCCATGGCACAGGCAGAGATTGCGCTCGGCCGCGCTGTTCACTCCGTAGCGGCGCATGCCTGATAACGCTCCCATAAGCGATAGGGCCGAAAACGGACGGCGCTGGCCGTCATCAATACGATCAGGCCGAAGAAAGCCCACAGGCCTATGCCTGGATGCACATTGGCCAAATGCACCAGCTTGACCAGCGAAACCAGCACCCCCAGCAAAAAGACCTCCACCATGCACCAGGGACGCGCCATGCCGTACAAACGCATGATGACGGCGAAGCCCGGCGGCGCCTTGCCCAGCAGCAAGGGAAGCTGCAGATACAGCATGCTGCACAAGGCCAGGGCCGGCATGACGATGCCGGTGAACAGCACCAGCAACGCCACCTCCGGCATGTTCTGCCCGTGCAGCGCCAGCGCGGTTTGCCATAGCGTGGCCGCGTTGCGGTTGCCGGCCACCTCCAGCATCAGCACCGGATAGCAGTTGGCGATGGCAAACGCCACCACGCCGGCCAGCAGCAGGGCGCAAGAGGTGGATGGCGCATCGGTGCCCTGCTCGTACAAAGCCGCGCCGCAGCGCGGGCAGCGTATGGCGGCGCGCGCCTCCCCGGCTGGCGGCAGCCGGAGCAGCAGGTCGCAATCGTGGCATGCGGTAAGGCGCGGCGCGCGAGGAATCATAGCCGCCATTTTTGCTTGCGTTCCGCCGTGAAGCTCCACCAGCTGCGCACTTCGCCGGTTGCCATGTAATGGCTCAGCGAAATCAGCACATCGAGCACGCAGGGATCGTGGCGCTGCCCGGTGGCGTCGCACAACTGCAGGTACATTTCGTAAGGGTCGCGCCCGCGCAGGTCGGCCGGCGTCTGGATGCCGAGCAGCCGCAGGTCGGCGGCGGTACGCGCGCCGACATTGGGCAGCTGCAGCAAATCCTGCGCCGCGGCAGGCGGCGGACAACGGGATGGATGCATGGAGTGCGGCCGTGGCGTAGTCATTGAGACTACATGATAAAGGAGCGCCCGCCATAGTTCAAAACCGCGAACGCCTTGACGCGCCGTTTTATGCCATCAGCCGTGCAAAATATCCCAGGCCAGCTTGCAGATCAGCACGCTGGTCAGCACCAGGAACAGGATACGGACGAAACCGGCCCCTTTCTTCATGGCCAGGCGGGTGCCCACCACGGCTCCGGCCATATTCGCGGCGGCCATCGGCAAGGCGTAAGCGAACAGGATATGGCCGCCGATGGCGAACGAAAGCAGCGCGGCCACATTGGTGGTCAGGTTGACCACCTTGGCCGCCGCCGACGCGTGCAGAAAATCAAAGGCGAAGAAGCGGATGAACAGGAACATCAGGAAACTGCCGGTGCCGGGACCGAACAGGCCGTCGTAGAAACCGATGGCGCCGCCTATGGCCATGCCGACCAGCATCTCGCGTCGGCCGATGGCCACCGGCTTGTGCAACTTGCCGAAATCCTTCTTCCACAGGGTATAAACGGCCATGATCAGCAACAGCGCCAGCACCAGCGGGCGGATGATGTCCTTGGGTATCAGCGTCACCACCTGGGCGCCGGCAAAGGCAAACACAAAGGCCGTGGCCGCCGCCGGCAACACCAAGTTCCACGGCAGCCGGACTCGCCGCAGGTAAGACCGCGCCGCCGACAGCGTGCCGACCGCCGAAGCCAGCTTGTTGGTGCCGAAAATCGTGGCTGGCGCCACATTGGGCAAGGCGCTGAACAGGCCAGGAATCTGGATCAATCCGCCACCGCCCACCGCGGCATCGACCAGGCCGGCGAAAAAGGCGACCACGCACAAAAAACTCAAGCTCAATAACATCGTCATTTCTCCTTGGCGCCCATTCTACTCCCGACAATTCCCTCATACTTGCAATACAATATTGCAATAATCGCAATCTTGAGATCGCCATGAAAACGCTATGGAATCTGCGGGTATTCTGCGCCGTGGTGGAAGAGAAAAGTTTCGTCGCCGCCGCGCGTCAGCTGGGCACCTCGCCCAGCAGCGCCACACGCGCGCTGCAAGCCCTGGAAGATGAGCTGGGAACCATGCTGCTGGCTCGCTCCAGCAAGCTGGTGGAGCTGACGATGGCCGGCGAAGCGTATTACCCGCTGGCGCGGCAGATGCTGGACCTGCAGCAGCAGGCGGAAGAGGAATTGAGTCAGCAGGCCATCTCGCCGCGCGGCCTGCTGCGATTCTCCGCGCCGGAATCGTTGGGCCGCGAGATGCTGCCGCGCACGCTGGCCAAGCTGGCCGAAGAGCACCCCGGCCTGCGCTTCGAGGTGCTGTACAGCGACGCGATACTGGAGCCGATACGCGACAAGCTGGATTTTTCGATACGCGGCGCCTTCCCCGCGGCCAGCGAGTTGATCGGTTATCCGCTGTGGCGCTACCGGCGCCACCTTTATGCCAGTCCAGAATATATTGCGCGTCACGGCGCGCCCACTCACCCACGCGAGCTGCCGCAACATCGGGTGTTGATGCACAGCGCGCCGCGCGTGCTGAAGGCGTGGAATTTTGTCTGCGGCGATGAAACGATCAGTCTGAACCTCAGTGCCTGGCACCGCAGCAATTCCGGCAATGGCGTGCTGGACGCCGCGCGCGGCGGCTTGGGCATTGCCCGCCTGGGCGACTGGCTGGCCGAGCCGCTGGCAGCGCGCGGCGAGCTCATCCGGCTCTGCCCAACCTTCCGCATTGTCTCAAGCCAGGGCGACGATCCGCAGATGCACGCCGTTTTCGCCAGCCGCAATATGCCGCGCAAGGCCAGGCTGCTGCTGGAAGCGCTGCGCGCCGAAGCGACAGCGGCCGGCCTGAGCCGCCTGCCCTCGCTCTGAAAACAAAAATCTATGGTCAGCCCGAGTTTTGCAACTCCAGAACACTGATTCATACTGACAAGGTAGGCTTGCTCTAATCTATCCGGACTCT
>NZ_PPTF01000084.1 GCF_002902845.1 Chromobacterium sinusclupearum | reverse complement strand
CCCCCCCCCGATTGAATGGTTTACCCCTCCACCCACACCTACGACACCACCAACAGGAAAAAATATACTGGCAGAATATCCACCACCACCCAAGAAATTATCTACACTACTTGCATTTGCCTCTGAGAGCAAATTCCCAAAAACAATACCGACCCCAGGCTTTGTATCAGGAGCAGGATAACTTCGTCCGCCGGACATAGAAAGGTAGCCATTAAAGTTATACAAATTCACACTCAACCCAAACGAACCAATCATTGGAATTGAAACATTACCAGAAATATAATCAGGGCGAGGTTTTGCTTTCTCCGGATAAAAGACAGTATGATCCTTTTCCCCCACCACGATATCGACACTAGGTCTCACTTGAGCAACCGAGGGGCCTCGAATCAACTCATCAATCTTCTTGGTGTACCCATCACGGCACTTTTGATCTGGGCAAATTTTCTGTGCTGCCACTAGCCCTTGAAATTTTAAAAGCTCATCTTTGCCAAATTCATTATTATCCATCTCCGCCTTCGCCGCATTCACCGTCGTCGTGGCCGTGTTTGCGCCGCCCGTACCGGCCGCAACACCCGCCAACAAGCCGCTGACCAGATTCTCCCGCTGCAACTTCTCTTCAGCCGTCATCTTGTC
>NZ_PPTF01000010.1:133224-142587 GCF_002902845.1 Chromobacterium sinusclupearum | reverse complement strand
TCTTTGCCCGCGACGAATTGCGCTCCCTTGCCGGTGATGGTGCTGTCCTGGCCGGCGCCATGCGCCAGGTCCACCAGCGTGCCGCCGGACTTGAGCAGGCTGCCGCTTTCGGTATGGCTGTCGCTGACGGTGGTGCTTTCGCTGTGACTGCTTCCCACTGTCAGGCTCAGTTGAATGCCCCCCTTGGTCCCTTCTGCCGCCTTGCTCATCGCCTGCTGATAGGCGGCGTAGCTGTTGTAGCCAGCCAGCGCGGCGGTGGCGGTGGACAAGGCCTTGACGCGATCATCCTTGCTCTTGGCAGCAGTATCAGCCGCGGAAGCCATGGCCTGCACGCCGCTGATCAGCGGACTGGTCAGTTGTACGGTCAGGCCGCTGGATTTGCTTTCCGTCTTCTGCACGCTGTGCCAGGTGTCCACGGCCACGTCCAGGTTCTGTTTCTTGGTGTCCAAGTACAGGTTGCCGCCGGCGGTGACATCGCTGCCCTGCAGGGTGAGGGTGTCGCCGGTCTTGAGGCTGAGATTGCCGCCTATGCTGCCCACCAGGCTGCGGTTCTGGCTTTGGGTGGTGCCGGCGCCATCCAGCTGCTGCGTCAGTTCCTTGCTGCCGATGGTGAAGCCCAGGCCGCCGCCGGAGAACAGGCCGGAGGTCTCCTCTTTGTGGTACTGGAACAGGCGGCTGGTATCGGTGCCGGAGGTGATGTTGAGATTGCGGCCGGCATCCAGCGTCACGTCGCCGCTGCCCGCCACTTGGCTGGCGTGGATGTTGATGTCGCGCTGGCCCTTGAGGATGACGGTATCGGCCGATACCGTGCTGCCCGCCTCATGCGTGCTGTCGTGGGCGACGATGTCGGTGGTCGTGCTGCTGCTGAACATGCCGCTGGAGTGATGGACGGTCTTGCTGTAGTCGCTGTGTCGCTCCTGGGCGCTGCCCAGATTGACGTCGCGTCCGGCGATCAAAGCCTCTTGCCCATTGCTGGTGAGATTGGCCGCCTGGGTGCTGATGTCGCGCCCAGCCTTGAGGAGCAGCCCGCCTTCGCCTTGCACGGTGGCGCCGTGCTGGGTCAGGTCGTAGCGGTTACGGACGGTTTCGCCCCAGGTGTTGTCGTTGCGGCTTTCCGTGGCCACCGTGCCCAACTTGATGTCGTTGCCGGCAGACAGCGTGAGCTTGCCGCCGCTGGCCAGGCTGGCGCCATTGAGCAGCGCGTCGCCATCGGCGTGCAGCTGCAGATCGCCCTTGCCGGACAGGCCGGCCACGGTCAGGCTGTCGGTCTGCCAGTTGTGGCTGTTGCCCCAGCCGTAGCCGATATCATGGCTGGTATTGACCTCGCTCTGCAGCGTCAGTTGCTTGCCGGCCAGGGCGGTCAGGCTGCCGCCGCTGGATTGGGCGGCGGAGCCGATCAGGCTCAGGTCGCCGCCGGCTTTGAGCAGCACATCGCCGCCGCCCTGCAGCAGCGAGGCGTTATGGCTCTGGCTCAAGGTATCGTAGCCGCCGCCCCACCAGTTGCCGGCGCCGTGCTTGCTGTCCAGCGTGGATTCCAGGGTCAGACTGTTGCCGGCCAGGGCCTGCACGCTGCCGCCGGCCTTGGCGCTGCTGCCGGACAAGGTCAGATTATTGTCGGCGCTCAGCACCAGGTTGCCGCCAATGTTCAGCTGGCTGCCGGCGTGGTCCACCTGCTGGTACTGGAAGCTGCTGTAGCGGTTGCTGTCGCCCAGGTTATAACGGGTTTCGCGGCTGGCGATGTCCAGGTCGTGACCAGCCAGCAGGCTGGCGTTGCCGCCGGCTTGCACCTCCGCCGCCTGCAGCTTCAGGTCGTTGCCGGCCTGCAGCTGCAAATCGCCGCCGGCCTGTATGCTGCTGCCGGCCTGGCCGTGGACGGCGTCGTCGGTGACCACCAGGTTCTGCCTAGCGCTCAGGCCCAGGTCGCCGCCGGCTTGCACCTTGCCGCCCTCGATGCGGATATTGTTGGCCTGCGCCAGCAGCGTGCTGTCGCTCTTCAGGGTGCCATTGTTGACCAGGTCTCCATCGGCCAGCAGCGTCATGCTGCTGCCGGCCAACACCGCGCCTTGGCCGCGCAGGGACTGCTGATCGGCATGGGCCAGGTACACCATGGGCACCAGCACGTCCTGGCCGCCCACGTTCTGCTTCACCAACCACACCATGTCCGAAGTCAGCTTGGCCATCTGCTCCGCGGACAGGGCCATGCCCGGCGTCAGCTGGAAGGCCTTGGCGTACTGCGCGCCATTGCTCATCAGCTGCTGGTACTGCTGCATGGCGTTGCCGTAGCCGGACAGGAAGCGCTTGCCGGTCATGTCGGTGATGGCCTTGCTCACCATCTGCTGTTCATAGAAGCCGTCGCCCAGGCGTTTTTCTACCTTGCTCGGATCGTAATTCAGCTGCTTGAGCAGGTAGTCCGACGAGACGAAGTTGCTGTACTGGGTGAACTGCGGATTGGTTTCCACCAGGTACGGCTGCTGCGGCGCCGGCTGGGTATGGAACAGGCCGTTGTCCGGCACGGCGTAGCCGCCCGCCACCGGATTGCCCACCTTGGCGCCGGCCGATTCCAGCGCCATGGCCTTTTGCGCCGGCACCGGCACGTACACGCGGTTCAGCTGGCCGGCGGGGGAGACGCGGATGGCGTCATGCGAGGTGTCCACCTGCTGCTGCACCGCCTGCATCGCTTCGCCAGCGATCTTCGCGCCTTGAACTTGGCCTTGGGCCTGTCCGCCCAGCGCCTTGCCATCGGCCGCGCCGACGCTGCCGTTCAGCTGCGCGCCCTGCGCTTGGCCCACCTTGCCCTGCAGAGCCTGGCCGGAAACCTGGCCTTGCGCCTGACCATTCAATGCCTTGCCGTCGGCCGTGCCAATGCTGCCGTTCAGCTGCGCGCCCTGCGCCTGGCCGATATTGCCCTGCAAGGCCTGTCCGGACACTTGGCCTTGCGTCTGGCCGTTCAATGCCTTGCCATCAGTCCCGCCGACGCTGCCGTTCAGCTGCGCGCCCTGCGCCTGACCGACCTTGCCCTGCAAGGCCTGGCCCGACACCGCGGACTGCTGCCCAGCGCCGCTCACGCCACCGCCTTGCGCCTTATCAAACGCCACATGGGTGTCGGACAAAGCGGATTGCAGATTCTGGCCACCCACGCCTGCCACGCCCTTGCCGTTGATGATGGTGGGGGCTTGCAAGGATAAAATCTTACCCGCGGCGACCGTTGCATCCAAACTCCCTGTTTGGACGGGTGGTTGATTTTGAACTGTATAATTATCCGATCCATTCTTAGGATCATCATAATGATTTCTAGTCTCAACCACAGTCGAGCTATATAATCCCTGCCCAATATTATTGATTACCAAACCAGAGCTTAGATTTACATTCTGACCTGCCGCAACATGACTATATTTATTATCAAAAGAGTTAGAAATTACGCTGAAACTTCCGCCAACCAATATTTGGGCTGATGCAGCCGATTCACTAGCCACATCGACTGTTGTCTTTTTGGTAATATATATCGTACCTACCGTACGCCACACATCCTTATACAAACCACCACACCCATAGGTTGCAGGGTGCTCACACCAATATTCAAAGAATTTTTGTAACGGCCTAGTCTCAGAGGTTTGGCTTACCTCTTGCCTAAGAGTGATTGAGTTCGACTCATTACTCACCCGCCCAGCGTCAATAAACATATTGCCATCCGACTGCAGCGTGGCAATGTGATTGATCACCTGTCCCACGGATGCGCCGGCTTGGCCAATATGCATATCGCCCTGGCTGTATAACCAGGCGCCGTCATGGTTGTTCAACGTGCCGCCGATATTCAGCGCCATATTGCCGGCCGAGGCCAAGACCGCCTTGCCGCCGCTGTTGTCCAGACTGCCAGCCTGGATGGCAATATCTCCGCCGGTGATCGAGGCGGTGTTGGTGAGGCTGGCGGCGTGCAGGTTCAAGGCGCCGGCGCCCAGGCTGCCGTAGTTGAGCAGACTCTGGCTCAACTGGGTGCTCAGCGTGCCGCCGATGTTGACGCTGCCGTTATTGGTCCAGTTAAGGCCCGTTAGGCTGAGGTTGCCGCTGCTTTGCAGCTGGCCGTTGTTCACCAGGTTGCCGCTGGCGCTGATGCTGAGGTTGCGGTTGGCTTGCAGCTGGGTGCCGGCGTTGTTGATGAAGTCGCCCTGCAGGCTCAGTGTCAGGTCCTGCCCGGCCAGCAGGCTGCCGGGGTTGGCCAGCGATGCAGTGTTGAGGGTGAGGTTGCCCTGGCTGTATACGCTGCCGCCGCCGTTGTCGAAGCGCGGCGCGCTGAGCAGCCAGTTGCCGTTGCCGGCAATCTGCCCGCCGTTGCTCAGTTGGCTGGTGAGGGTCAGCCGGCTGTCGCCGCTGCCCAAGGCCAGCACCTTGCCGCCGGCATTGCTCAGACTGGCGCTGTCCAGCTGCAGGGTCTGCCCGGCTTGCAGCAGGCCGCCTCCATTGTCCAGCTGGCTGGCGGTCAGGGTGAGCGCGGCCTGGCTGCCCAGGGTGCCTTGCTGGTTGTTCAGCACGCCGCCGCGCAGCGTCAGGTCGCCCTGGCTGCTCAGCACGCCCTGGCTGTTGTTGATATCGCCCGCCGTGACCTGCAGTTGGCCGGCGGAGGTGATCTTGCCCTGCTGGCTGTTGTCGATCTGGCCGCGAATGTCCAGCTTGGCGACGCCCGCGCCGGCCTGGCCGATCACGCCGTGTTGGTTGCCCAGGCTGGCGGCGCCCAATTGCAGCTGGCTGGCCTGCAACTTGCCGCCGCCGTTCTGCGCGTCCTGCGCCAGCTGCGCATTGAGGATGGCGGCGCTTTGCAGTTGGCCGCCGCGGTTGTCCAGCTGGCTGGCTTGCAGCGTCAAATTGCCATTGGTGGCCAACACGCCGCCGCCGGAGTTGTCCAGCTTACCGCTGAGGGTCAGCTGGTTGGCGTCGCCGCCCAGCGCCTTGACGCTGCCGCCGCGGTTATCCAGGCTGGCTGCATTGAGCTGCAGACTGCCGCTCTGCAGTTGCCCCTGGCGGTTGTCCAGCGCGGCCCCCAGCGTCAGGTTCAATGTCTGGCCGCTGGCCAGCGTGCCGCCCTGGTTGTTCAAGCCCTGCTTCAGTTGCAGCTGCTGCGCGCCCTGGCTGCTCAACGTGCCCTGATGGTTGTCCAGGCTATTGGCCGTCAGGCTCAGTCCGCCATTGCTCAATACCTGGCCTTGCTGGTTGTGGAAGTCCTGAGCTACCTGCAATAAGGCCGTGCCCTGGCCGATCTGGCGAATCTCGCCGGCCTGGTTGCTCAGCGAGTCGGCCTTCATGTTCAAGCTCTGCGCCGCCAGGTGACCACCGTCATTGGTCAGGCTCGTTTGCTTGGTCAGGTTCAACGCGCCGGCGGCTTGCAGCGTGCCCTTGGCGTTGTCGACAGTCGCGGCATTCACGTCCAACTGACCGTTGCCGGCGATCTTGCCCTGGTTGTGCAAGTCGCCCGTGACATCGACTTTGCTGGCGGCATCCTTGCCCAGCGCCAGGATCTGGCCCTTGTCGGCGTTGGTGAGGCTGCTGGCCGTCAGTTGCAGATCGTTGCCGGACTGGATCGATCCGACCACATTCTCCAGCGCACCGGTCGTCAGTTTGACTTGGCCATCGCTGCCCAGCGTGCCGTCGTTGTGCAGCTTATCCGTCACCGTCAGGTCGATGCCCTGGCCGCCGATCAGGCTCCCTTGGCTGTTATCGAGAGTTTTGAGTTGGCTGCTCAGTTGGCCCTGGGCGTAGATTTCGCCCGCTTTGTTGCTCAGGCTGTCGGCTTTAACATTCAGGCTCTGCGCCGCCAGGTGGCCGTCGTCGTTGATCAGGCTCGTTTGCTTGGTCAGGTTCAACGCGCCGGCGGCTTGCAAGGTGCCGTGGCTGTTGTCGACGGTGGCGGCATTCACGTCGAGCTGGCCGTTGCCGGCGATCTTGCCCTGGTTGTGCAAGTCGCCCGTGACATCCACTTTGCTGGCCGCATCCTTGCCCAACGCCAGTATCTGGCCCTTGTCGGCGTTAGTCAGCGAGGCGGCAGTCAGCTGCAGGCCTTTGCCCGACTGGATCGATCCGGCCACATTCTCCAGCGAGCCGGCCGTCAGTTTGACTTGGCCATCGCTGCCCAAGGTGCCGTCGTTGTGCAGCTTGTCCGTCACCGTCAGGTCGACGCCTTGGCCGCCGATGATGCTGCCCTGGCTGTTGTCGAGGGTTTTGAGTTGGCTGGTCAGTTGCTGCTGGGCGTAGATTTCGCCGGCTTTGTTGCTCAGGCTGTCGGCTTTGACGTTCAGGCTTTGCGCCGCGAGGTGGCCGCCGTCGTTGCTCAGGCTCGTCTGCTTGGTCAGGTTCAGCGCGCCGGCGGCTTGCAAGGTACCGTGGGTGTTGTCGACGGTGGCGGCGTTGACGTCCAACTGTGCATTGCCGGCGATCTTGCCTTGGTTATGCAAGTCGCCCGTGATATCCAGTTTGCTCGCCGCATCCTTGCCCAAGGCCAGGATCTGACCCTTGTCGGCGTTGGTCAGGCTTTGGGCAGTGAGCTGTAAATCCTTGCCGGCCTGGATCGAACCAGCCACGTTGTCGAGTTGGCCCGCGTTCAGTTTCACCTGGCCGTCGCTGCCCAGCGTGCCGTCGTTGTGCAGCTTATCCGTCACCGTCAGGTCGACGCCTTGGCCGCCGATCACGCTGCCCTGCGTGTTGTCCAGGGTTTTCAGTTGGCTGGTCAGTTGCTGCTGGGCGTAGATTTCGCCGGCTTTGTTGCTCAGGCTGTCGGCTTTAACATTCAGGCTCTGCGCCGCCACATGCCCGCCGTCGTTGGTCAGGCTGCTCTGCTTGGTCAGATTCAGCGCGCCGGCGGCTTGCAGCGTGCCCTTGGCGTTGTCGACGGCGGCGGCATTCACGTCGAGCTGGCCGTTGCCGGCGATCTTGCCCTGGTTGTGCAAGTCGCCCGTGACATCCACTTTGCTGGCCGCGTCTTTGCCCAAGGCCAGGATTTGACCCTTGTCTGCGTTGGACAGGCTTTGTGCGGTGAGCTGTAAATCCTTGCCGGCTTGGATCGAACCCGCCACGTTGTCGAGTTGGCCCGCGTTCAGTTTCACCTGGCCGTCGCTACCCAGGGTGCCGTCGTTGTACAGCGTGCCGGTCACCGTCAGGTCGACGCCTTGGCCGCCGATGACGCTGCCCTGGCTGTTGTCCAGGGTCTTCAGCTGGCTGCTCAGTTGGCCTTGCGCGTAGATTTCGCCCGCTTTGTTGCTCAGGCTGTCGGCTTTGACCTTCAGGCTTTGGGCGGTCAGGTGGCCGCCATCATTGATCAGACTGCTCTGCTTGGTCAGGTTCAACGCGCCAGCGGCTTGCAGCGTGCCGTGGCTGTTGTCGACGGTGGCGGCGTTGACGTCCAACTGGCCGTTGCCGGCGATCTTGCCTTGGTTATGCAAGTCGCCCGTAACATCCACTTTGCTGGCCGCGTCTTTGCCCAGCGCCAGGATCTGACCCTTGTCGGCGTTGCTCAGGCTTTGGGCGGTGAGCTGCAGGTCTTTGCCGGACTGAATCGAACCGGTGGCGTTCTCCAGCGCGCCGACCGTCAGTTTCACTTGGCCATCGCTGCCCAGGGTGCCGTCGTTGTGCAGCTTATCCGTCACCGTCAGGTCGACGCCCTGGCCGCCGATCAGGCTCCCTTGGCTGTTGTCGAGAGTTTTGAGTTGGCTGGTCAGCTGCTGCTGGGCGTAGATTTCACCACTCTTATTGCTGAGCGAGTCGGCCTTCACGTTCAGGCTCTGGGCGGCCAAGTGGCCGCCGTCGTTGATCAGGCTCGTCTGCTTGGTCAGGTTCAGCGCGCCGGCCGCTTGCAGCGTGCCCTTGGCGTTGTCGACAGTCGCGGCATTCACGTCCAACTGACCGTTGCCGGCGATCTTGCCTTGGTTATGCAAGTCGCCGGTGACATCGACTTTGCTGGCCGCATCTTTGCCAAGGGCCAGGATTTGACCGGTGGCGGCGTTGCTCAGTGAGGCGGCAGTCAATTGCAGGTCTTTGCCCGACTGGATGGTGCCGGCGGCATTCTCCAATGCCCCGGCGCTCAACTTGACCTGGCCATCGCCGCCCAGGGTGCCGTCGTTGTGCAGCGTATTGGTCACCGTCAGGTCGACGCCCTGGCCGCCGATGACGCTGCCCTGCGTGTTGTCCAAGGTCATCAGCAGGCTGCTCAATTGCCCTTGCGCGTAGATTTCGCCGGCTTTGTTGCTCAGGCTGTCGGCTTTGACGTTCAGGCTTTGGGCGGCCAAGTGGCCGCCGTCATTGATCAGACTGCTCTGCTTGGTCAGGTTCAACGCGCCGGCGGCTTGCAAGGTGCCGTGGCTGTTGTCGACGGTGGCGGCGTTGACGTCCAACTGTGCATTGCCGGCGATCTTGCCTTGGTTGTGCAAGTCGCCCGTGACATCCAGTTTGCTGGCCGCGTCTTTGCCCAAGGCCAGGATTTGACCCTTGTCTGCGTTGCTCAGGCTTTGTGCGGTGAGCTGTAAATCCTTGCCGGCTTGGATCGAACCAGCCACGTTGTCGAGTTGCCCCGCATTCAGTTTGACCTGGCCATCGCTGCCCAAGGTGCCGTCGTTGCGCAGCGTTCCGGTCACCGTCAGGTCGACACCCTGGCCGCCGATCAGGCTGCCCTGGCTGTTGTCCAGGGTCTTCAACTGGCTAGTCAGTTGGCCTTGCGCATAGATTTCGCCGGCTTTGTTGCTCAGGCTATCCGCCGTGACGTTCAGGCTCTGCGCCGCCAGATGGCCACCATCATTGATCAGACTGCTCTGCTTGGTCAGGTTCAGCGCGCCGGCCGCTTGCAGCGTGCCGTGGCTGTTGTCCACTGTTGCAGCGTTGACGTCCAACTGTGCATTGCCGGCGATCTTGCCTTGGTTATGCAAGTCGCCCGTGACATCGACTTTGCTGGTCGCATCCTTGCCCAGCGCCAGGATTTGGCCGGTGGCAGCGTTGGTCAATGAGGTCGCGGAGAGCTGCAGGTCTTTGCCCGACTGGATGGTACCGGCCACGTTGTCGAGTTGGCCCGCGTTCAGTTTCACCTGGCCATCACTGCCCAGGGTGCCGTCGTTGTGCAGCTTATCCGTCACCGTCAGGTCGACGCCTTGGCCGCCGATGACGCTGCCTTGGCTGTTGTCGAGGGTTTTGAGTTGGCTGCTCAGTTGCTGCTGGGCGTAGATTTCGCCCGCTTTGTTGCTCAGGCTGTCGGCTTTGACGTTCAGGCTCTGTGCCGCCAGATGGCCGCCGTCGTTGATCAGGCTGCTCTGCTTGGTCAGGTTCAGCGTGCCGGCCGCCTGCAAGATGCCATGGCTGTTGTCGACGGTGGCGGCATTGACGTCCAACTGGCCG
>NZ_PPTF01000010.1:0-133214 GCF_002902845.1 Chromobacterium sinusclupearum | reverse complement strand
TAGATTTCGCCCGCTTTGTTGCTCAGGCTGTCGGCTTTGACGTTCAGGCTCTGTGCCGCCAGATGGCCGCCGTCGTTGATCAGGCTCGTCTGCTTGGTCAGATTGAGCTGGCCAGCGGCTTGCAAGGTGCCCTTGGCGTTGTCGACGGTGGCGGCATTGACGTCCAACTGTGCATTACCGGCGATCTTGCCTTGGTTGTGCAAGTCGTTGGCGATGGTCAGCATGCTCGCCGCATCCTTGCCCAAGGCCAGGATCTGACCCTTGTCGGCGTTGCTCAGGCTGTGTGCCGTGAGCTGTAAATCCTTGCCGGCTTGGATCGAACCGGCGGCATTCTCCAATGCCCCGGCGCTCAACTTGACTTGGCCGTCGCTGCCCAGGGTGCCGTCGTTGTGCAGCGTGCCGGTCACCGTCAGGTCGACGCCCTGGCCGCCGATCAAGCTGCCTTGGCTGTTGTCCAGGGTCTTGAGCTGGCTGGTCAGTTGGCCCTGGGCGTAGATTTCACCACTCTTATTGCTGAGCGAGTCGGCCTTCACGTTCAGGCTCTGGGCGGCCAAGTGGCCGCCGTCGTTGATCAGGCTCGTCTGCTTGGTCAGGTTCAGCGCGCCGGCCGCTTGCAGCGTGCCCTTGGCGTTGTCGACAGTCGCGGCATTCACGTCCAACTGGCCGTTGCCGGAGATCTTGCCTTGGTTATGCAAGTCGCCCGTGACATCCACTTTGCTGGCCGCGTCTTTGCCCAGCGCCAGGATTTGGCCCTTGTCGGCGTTGCTCAGGCTTTGTGCGGTGAGCTGTAAATCCTTGCCGGCTTGGATCGAACCGGCAGCATTCTCCAATGCCCCGACGCTCAACTTGACCTGGCCATCGCTGCCCAGGGTGCCGTCGTTGTGCAGCTTATCCGTCACCGTCAGGTCGACGCCCTGGCCGCCGATGACGCTGCCTTGGCTGTTGTCGAGGGTTTTGAGTTGGCTGCTCAGTTGCTGCTGGGCGTAGATTTCGCCCGCTTTGTTGCTCAGGCTGTCGGCTTTGACGTTCAGGCTCTGCGCCGCCAGATGGCCGCCGTCGTTGATCAGGCTCGTCTGCTTGGTCAGGTTCAGCGCGCCAGCGGCTTGCAGCGTGCCCTTGGCGTTGTCGACAGTCGCGGCATTCACGTCCAACTGACCGTTGCCGGCGATCTTGCCCTGGTTGTGCAAATCGCCCGTAACATCGACCTTGCTCGCCGCATCCTTGCCCAGCGCCAGGATTTGGCCCTTGTCGGCGTTGGTTAGGCTTTGGGCAGTGAGCTGTAAATCCTTGCCGGATTGGATCGAACCAGCCACGTTGTCGAGTTGGCCCGCGTTCAGTTTCACCTGGCCATCGCTGCCCAGGGTGCCGTCGTTGTGCAGCTTATCCGTCACCGTCAGGTCGACGCCTTGGCCGCCGATGACGCTGCCCTGGCTGTTGTCCAGGGTCTTCAGCTGGCTGGTGAGTTGCCCTTGCGCGTAGATTTCGCCGGCCTGGTTGCTGAGCGAGTCGGCCTTCACATTCAGGCTTTGGGCGGCCAGATGGCCGCCGTCGTTGGTCAGGCTGCTCTGCTTGGTCAGATTCAGCGCGCCGGCCGCCTGCAAGGTGCCGTGGCTGTTGTCCACGGTGGCGGCGTTGACGTCCAACTGTGCATTGCCGGCGATCTTGCCTTGGTTGTGCAAGTCGCCCGTGACATCCACTTTGCTGGCGGCATCCTTGCCGAGGGCCAGGATCTGACCCTTGTCGGCGTTGGTCAGCGAGATGGCGGTCAGTTGCAGGTCTTTGCCCGACTGGATCAAGCCGGTGGCGTTGTCGAGCGCACCGGCGGCGAGGCTGAGCTGGCCGTCGCTGCCCAGCACGCCGCTGTCGTTGCTGAGTTGCCCCGCCACGGCGACGGCGGCGCCCTGGTTGCCGATCAGGCTGCCGGCGCGGTTGTCGAGCGAGGCGGCCTGCAGGCTGAGTTGGCCGTCGCTGGCCAGGCGGCCGTGTTGGCTATTGTCCAGCGCGCCGGTCGTCAGGTTCAGCGTGCCGTTGCCGCCGTGGGCGATCTGGCCCTGGCGGTTGTCCAGGCTGGCGGCGCGCAGCGTCAGTTGCGCGCCGGCGCTGGCCATGAGGCCGTTGCGGTTGTCGACGGCGCCGTCGATATGCCAGGCGGACGGCGCGGCGCCGCTCTGCACGATCTGGCCCTGGCGGTTGTCCAAGGCGCCCAGTTGCAATTCGATCTGGGCGGCGGACAGTTGGCCCTGGCGGTTGTCGAGGGCGCCGTCCACGCTCAGGCGGGCGCCGGCGGCGGCGCTCAGCTGCGCGTTCTGGGCATTCAGATCGCCGCGCGCATGGATGTCCAGCGCGCCGTGGCTGGCGCTGACGGTGGCTTGGCTCAGGTCGGTCTGCCCGGCCTGCAGGCTGAGGTCGCCGCCGGCCAGCAACTGGCCGCGGCTTTGCAGCGCGCCGGCGCTGTTCAATTCCAGCCGGCCGTGGTCGCTGAGTTTGCCGTCGGCCTGGGCCCCGGCCGCCAGCGCGCCATCGCCTTGCAAGGCGCCAGTATGCAGCGTCAGATCGCCGCCGGCGCTCAGGGTCTGGCGCAACGTGGTCTGGCCGGCGATCTCGGCCTGGAGGTGGCCATCGGCGCGGGTGATGCCGTCGTGTTGCAGCTGGCCGTCTGCCTGCAGGCGCAAGTCGTGCTGGCTGTAGGTCTTGCCGCGCAGGATCAGGTCGCCGGCGCTGGTCAGTTGCAGGTCGCCGGCCTGGGCGGCCAGAGTGCCCAACTGGTTGACGCCGACGCCCTTCTCGGTGCCGACCAGGGTGATGGCGTTGGCGTACATGCCGCCCAGTTGCGCCACATCGAGCGCGAAGGCGGGCGCGTCGGCCGCGCTGGCTTCCAGCGGCTGCGCCTTCAGGGTGGCGGCATCCACCTGGTTGCGGCCCAACACGATGTCGAGCTGCTTGGCGTACAGGCTGGCGTTGACCGACAGCGCGCGGCTGATGATGGCGAAGCTGTCGAGGTTGGCGGCATTGAGGCCGCTGCCTTCGATGCTGACGCGGCCGCCGGCGACGCGGTAGCCGGTCAGCGCGCCCTGGGCGTTCAACTGCGGCACGCCGGTGGTCAGCGTGGCCTGCGGGGTGTTGATGAAGCCGCAGCCGCTGCAGCTGATGCCCCATGGGTTGGCGATCACCACCTGGGCGCGCTGGCCGGCCACTTCCAGGTAGCCGCGCAGTTGCGACGGGTTGGGCTGCGTCACTTCGTTGAGGATGATGCGGGCGCTGCCGTTCTTCAGATTGGGGTTGCCGCTGATGTAGCCGGCCAGCTGAGTGCTGACGTTGACCGGGCTGTTGTTGAGCAGCGCGCCATTGGGACCGACGTTGAACTGCTGGTACTGGTTGTGCGAGACGCCGCCAGCCGTCGGCGCGGCGATCTGCACCACCGGCAAGCCGTTGGCGGACTGGATCACGCCGGGCTGCTTGCCGGCCGGCGCGTGCGGGTCGGCGGCGATGTCGGCCGCCCAGGCGCTGCTGCCCAGCCCCAGGCCGATCAGCAGCACGCTCAGCCGCAGGCTGAAAGCGCGGCAGCTGGCCGCCAGCGTGGCGCCGATGCCTTCGGCGCTGTTGCCCTTGCCCTGTCCGCAGGCGTCTTCCTGCACCACCATCAACTGGCCACGGGCTTGATTGAATATGATCCGGTAGAGTTTCTTGTTCATGATGTGAGGTCTGCTAAGCGGAACGGGGCAGCGGGCTTACCACTGCGCGGTGATCGAGAAATGGGTGATGGCGGGCCGATCCCAGCCTAGGGGCTGGTGCAAGGCGCGCTCGTGGGTCAGTTCGGCTGACAGGTGGCGGCCCAGGCTCAGCCGCAGCCCGGCCGCCCAGCCGGACAGGGTGCGGTCCGGGCCGCTGTCATACGCCGGACGGGCGATCTGCCCGGCATCCAGCCCGAGGTACGGTTCGAAGGCCCAGCCCTGGCGCGGCGGCAGCGGCCAGCTCAGTTCATTGCGTAGGTAGTAACCGCTCTGCCCCACCAGCGAACTGGTATTGAAGCCGCGCACGGTGCTGCGGCCGCCGATGGAGAACTGTTCGCTGGACATCAACAGGTCCGGGCTGTACTGGCCGCGCAGCTCGCTGCTCCAACGCAGGACCTGGCTGCCGGCATGCAGCGGCAGTTGCAGGCTGAGCCGGCCTTGATACAGCTCGTGACGGGCGGTGGGACCGCCTTGCGCCGCCAGCGTGTCGGGCTGGGCGCCCCAGGCGCCGATGCCGCGCTGGTAGCCGATGCTGCCGTCCAGCACCGCCTCGCCCCAGTATTGGCGATGGCTCAGCTCCAGGCCGGCGATGGAGAGATCGCGCCGCTGTTGCACCACTTCGGCGTCTTCGACATAGCTGCGCGACGCCTTGCGGGTCAGGCTGAGCTTCAGTTCGGTCTTGCTGTTCTGGTCGCGATGCAGCAGCCGCGACAGCGACAACAGGGTGTTGCGGCTGTGGCCGCTGGAGGTGAAATCCTGGTTCACGCCCTGCACCGTCTGGTGGTAGGCGAAACCGCTGTAGCTGGCCATGCCGGTCCAGTTGCCCCATGCCAGCAGCCAGGACAGCGAGGCGGAACGGCTGAGCGGATGGCTGACGTGCTCGGCGTCCTGGCTCCACGACAGCGACAGCACGTCGTTCAGGCCGGTGAGGCCGCCCAGCGTCAGGCTGCCGTTGGCCTGCAGGCGGCCGGTGGCGTCCTGGCCGGAGTCGTCCACCGTCAGCGCGCCGCCAAGCGGCCTGGCGCCGCTGCGGCTGACCACCACATCGCTCTCGCCCGGCGTCTCGCCCGGCACCATCTCCATGGTGGCCTGCTGGCCGGGCAGCCGGCCCAATTGTTCCAGGCCCTGCTCCAGATCGCGCACGTTGAGAATCTCGCCCGGGCCAGTGGCGAAAGCGCTGCGCAGGCCGGCGTCGCTGCCGCCTTCCTTCAACCGAATCTCATGGATGCGCCCCGGCACGATGACCAGCCGCAGCGCGCCGCTGCGCAGGTTCTGCTCCGGCAGATAGACGCGGCTGGTGACGAAGCCGCGCGCCACGATTTCGTCGGTCAACGCCGCAGTCAGCCGGTTCAGATCGTCCAGCCCCAGGCAGGCCTGGGCGTTGGCGTCGGCCAGCGGCTGCAACCAGCGCAGCCAAGCGGCCGGCGCGCCGTCCAGCGCCACGCGGGCCACCGGGAAGCAATTGGCCGGCGCCGACGAGGCGGGCGCGCTACGGTTAGGGGTTTGGGGGCGGGCTGGCGACTCAAAGACATCGGGCCGCTTCTGCAGATCTTGCCGTTGCCAGTCCAGCTGCTGCTGGTGATTGCGCAGCAGTTGATCGGTCTGTTGTTGCAGAGTGTCGGGCAAGGCCGCAACGGATAGTGCAGGAAACAATAAGCCGCCCATGCAGGCGGCCCGGAAGGTCAGATTCATCACACGCAACTAGAGTAATTGTTTAATATTTATTTATAAAATTTCATCCATTTTAAATATCAAGCAACGGAAAGTGGCTAAGTGTAAATACGTAACCCGCGGTCAAACAAAACTATTTTGAAAAAGAGGCGTATTTATTGATTTTTTTATAAAATGGACGACTGAAAAACAGCACAAAATGCCTAACCATCGTTTACAAAAAACAACAATTCATTGACACCAATCTCAAAATGGAGACCAATCCCATCCCGACAGGTTGGTGCGTCCACCGCCAGTCTCAGAGTCCAGCTTCGCTGCTAGCCAGTGGGTCTCTCTACTGAAGGTTACTCGCGGCCACCAGAGAGCCATGATGCTGTGAAGGCTTTAGCTAGCCGCTCCTGGACCCAGGAGAAGCCGCTACAAAGCCACACGTGTGGGCAGGCGAAGCAGTCGAAGCTGACCACTAACTGCTATATACTCGGGACAATGCGTAAGAGCGCCTGTGGAAAGATACGAATGTGGGGTCTGATTAAGTGGCGGAACTCAGTGTAGAAGCGGCAGAAGGCCTGGGAGAGGATCATCCAGGAAGATGGGACGCCGGCACCCACTCCGTCCCACTTTCATCTAGAACCCCGTTGATTTGCCGTGGGGCTCATCTAGATGAAGATGGGATCCTACAGATTCTTGTAGGATCCCGTGAAGATCTAGATTTTTCCCACTTTTCTAGATTTTTGGGATTTCACACGCAGCCTACGCTGTGAGAAGGATGGCCTCCACAAGTTTGGAGGCCATTTTTTTATGCTAGCTTGAGACGCCCTCTTGGACCAAGCCGTCTGCTGATCAGCCTTATCGGATGGATCAACTGCATGAGCGAATGACCGCTGAGTAGCAATGGCGGTCATTCGCGCTATAGAGTTCGACTTCGCCCAAACGATCGTTTAACTTTCAAACCGAGTCCGCAGCCAACAACGGAGCAAAAGACCATCCGGCGTCACAAATTTACCACGCGCTCAGTCAGGCTCGTAGGTTTCTGAAGTAGAGGCTCACAACCTCAAGCATCGCAGCGGCACTAATGTAGCTGCAGTATTGCTGGTGATCGTCGGCCTTTGCACGGTCAGCCAAGTCAGAAACCGCCTTGATGCAGAGCGTACGAACGGACGCTCCCGCGTGGTTGGAGACTGCGTAATACATGCCGTAGCACTCCATATCGATACCTGCCATTTTGCGGTGCTGACCTTTGAATACTTCTTGGATATTTTGGGACGCAACCACAGCACTGCCTGTAACCATAGGGCCCTTCACTAACTTTGGGGCATTCACTGGTTTCCCTTGGCCAGTGAAGCGTTCATGAGCATGATTCACGGCATCGCCGATGGTCTGAGCATAGGCAACTAATTCAGCTGCCCCGTCTCGAGGGTCAGCTGACGGTGCGAGTTCCCCATCTTCCGTCCATTTCCCCGCTTGCCAGTCCCAGCTCTTATCGGCGATTACCAGGTCTCCGATGGAAACTTCTTTCGAGAATCCGCCGCAGATTCCGGTCATTACCAGCAAGCGTGGCCGGTACTCGGCAAGAAGAGTCGCCGCAGCATGAGCCGAGGCAATAGGCCCCATCTGCGAAAGGTACGCACAAGCTACACGCTTGGCAGTTCCGTTCACTTCAAGGTGAGCACGGTTTGATCAGGCCCGCCTATCGGCCCAATGGAGCAGGGGGCTCCACTGTGCAGTGGATGTTTCAACGGCAGGAACTGGATATGTTTTTGTCAAGCGTCTACGTCAACGCACATCCCACCCCCGACTGCGGCAGCCTGATCTCAATTGACCAGATCTGCCGTGGATATACCCGCAATGGGACCGGCATGGTAGAACTCCTGCAGGCCATCCAAGCTAACGAACTCACGGTCGTCGGATACAACCCTGCTCGGCATGGCATTAGTGGGCTGTTGCTCTCCAGAGAGCAGTTCTTGCAATGGTTTCAGCGGCGTCAGCCAGAGCTGGATATGTTTTCCTTGGCTGGTGCTGCTCGCTACCTCGGGTTGAAGGAACACGTGTTGTACTGGCTTAGAGACTATGGATTCATATACTATTAGCATCAATAAAAGTAAAAGTGTATGCATAGTGTTAGTAAGGCTGCCCTGGAGCGCTTCAAACAGCGGTATGTTTGGGGGAAAGAGCTTGCAGAGCGAAGTGGTTTTGGACGTTGTTCTGCATCCCGGGCCTTGATGAATCGTGGTTTGTATCCGATAAGCGGTCCCTCCGTAGATGGCGGAACGACCTATATTTTTTTGCGTGCAGATTTAGAAGCTTTCTTGAAAGATAGAAATAAGAGCTTGGCAATGATATTGCCGAAGTCATAGACTGATATGTGACAGGATAAAAGATGAAATGGTTTGATGGCATAAAAGCCAAGTTTTTATCTGATACCGTTGTGTTCGCTCAACGCTTCGAATCACAACATGATAAAAAAATACTTATTGCTCGCACAAAACGTTAGGAAAGAGTGGAGTCCTTCTTGGCTACAGCTGACAAGGAGGCAAAAGAAAACTTTCTCTCAGCGCTTCTCCGACTGGATGCGATGGCGTGTTATTACGCAACGGTTTCGGAAAGGCTATTGTTATTCTTCGACAATAATGTCTTGCAGGACATTCGATTGCGGGATGATGTTGAGCAGCCTCTACGCGGCCACCGTTTTCATGCACTCCTAGCCTTTTTAGCGCTAGTGGAAGATCACTACTGCTTAGATGTATTTGCTTGTGTCAGTCCGGTTGTTTTGTACGAAGCATCCGGCCGTGGAAAACATACCCCTAAGCAAGTTGAAGAACAAGTTCGACTTCTTATGGCAGAGGTTGGCTTGGCGACGCACTTTACCGGCCACTCTGCTCCAAAGGAATTGGGAGAAATGTTCAAGCGGATTCGAAGTGATGAGAAGGCTCTTCGCATCGCCTTGGATGAGATAAAGAATAAGTCTTGGGTGAGAGATTTTGCAGGAGAGAAAGGCCATGGGACCAGGATTCCATTCAGTTTAGCTGAAGAAGAGTGTCCCAAAATTCAATTGACTTACTTTGAGCCGTGGCATGTCAAGTTCTTGCTAATACATATTATAGAAAAGAATATGTATAGGGAAAATGGCGACAAGAAGAAAGCCCGTCGACTGATGTCCAACCCACAGGAGAAAGCCTTCAATATTCTAAAGTCGAAGGGTGATGGTGTAGAGGAGTTGGGAGATATTGAGCTGCTCACATTGTGCGATTTAAGTTCTCAGACACTGATGAGGTCTCCAGACATTACAGTAGAAATTACGTTTGACGGCAGTTTGGAGGCCGCACTTTGGAAACGAGCAAATGTTCAAAGCAGAACGACATTCGTCGGTGGAAATGATGATGCTCATGACGGAGCTCGGCGATTTGTCTATATGATGAAGCAGTCTCAGCGACGGACAGAGAAGGCAAATAAACGAGTTATGGAATATTCTGAAGCAAGAGTGAAGTTTTTTGAGCCGCTTGAGATTTACTTTAAGAAAGCTGTTGATTAAGAGTTATTGAGGAGACGGTGCGTGAGTGCAATGCTTTTTAATGAGTTAAAAGTATTTAACTCATTGCTACAGGTGAAGTGACACTATATTTCTACTATGAAGAGAAATACGTATTTTAACTTGTATTTGTATTAATAACGAACCAGATAAGTGACTGATATAGTAGACACGCGAACGAGATCGCGAATGATGTCAGCTATCAAGGGACGCGACACCGCTCCTGAGATGGTGGTCAAGCGTTTTTTGCATAGGTTTGGCTTCAGATTCCGATTGCATAAGAAGCAATTGCCTGGTCGCCCTGACTTAGTACTACCCCGATGGCATGCGGTGATCTTTGTCCACGGTTGCTTCTGGCACAGGCATCAGGGCTGCAAATTTGCGACAACTCCAGCGACGCGTCCTGACTTCTGGCAACGGAAGTTTGCCGCGAATGTTCAGCGAGATGAGCGGCAGGTTCGAGAACTAAAAGCACTTGGTTGGAAGGTTGCTGTAATTTGGGAGTGCGAAGTCGGTAGTGAAGATAGATTGCGCCGGCTTGTGGAGGAAATCACAAATGAAGAAGGCTGAGGTGGGCACCACGCAACTGGTCGGCTCAAAGCAGCCCAGGTACGAGGTTCCATGGACTGATGAGCAGATTCAAGTCATCACGGCAGGGAGCGAGGAACGGTTGTTGGTCGATGCTGGCCCGGGGACAGGCAAGACGGCAGTTGCCTGTGCCCGGATTGCCTGGCTTATCGACAATGGATTTGCCGATGCCTCTCGCATCTGGTTGATTTCCTTTACGCGAACCGCTGTACACGAACTACGCAATCGGATCTCTTCATACCTGAAGGACCCTTCGTCCGCCTACGGCCTGAGGATTGCAACTATCGACTCGCATGCCTGGGCAATCCATTCTGGCTTCGATTCATCAGCAAAGCTGAATGGATCCTTCGAGAACAACATCGATAAAGTCATTGAGCTCGTGAGGAAGAACGATGGTGTATTCGAATATCTTAGTTCTGTGCAGCATCTTCTTGTGGATGAGGCTCAGGATATTGTGGGAACTAGATGTGAGCTGCTTCTCGACATCATTGATGCTCTTCCCAAAGAAACAGGAGTCACCGTGTTCTCTGACGAGGCCCAGGCCATCTACATGTTCGGAGAAGAGGGGAGTCCGAGTGAAGTGGAAGGTCACTTGCCAGACTGTATTCGCAAATACCTTCCCGACTTCAATTGTGTGGAATTGAAGGAAATTCACAGGACGAGTGATCCTGTACTCATGAAGCTCTTTGGAATAGGCCGCCAAGTTCTAACGGCTAACAAGGCATCTAGTGTGGAGCGGTATGAGCAAGTTCGAAAACTGATCGAATCGACCAATCACTCGGATGTTGGAAATTTCAGGGATGACTTTCCAGCGCTTTCCTCCCAACTTGACGATGCATTTCTTTTGTTCAGGAAAAGGGGGGAGGCTCTTGAGGCATCAAGCTACATCGAGCGAAGGCCCTACCGCCTTCGAATGTCTGGCCTTCCTGTTTGTATTCATACCTGGATTGCTCTGATTTTATGGGACTGGACCAAGGACGATATCGATGTGGCTGAATTTCAGACACGATGGTCTGTTCGGGTCAACAGAGATTCGGCTTCTTGCGAAAGTGCTTGGAAGGATCTCGTAAGGTTCTTCGGGCAATCACAATCAAGAGTTTCTGTGCGAAAGCTGGTGGATCGACTGGCGGGAAGCTCTGTGCCATACCAGTTCATAACACCGGATTTCGGTACTCTAGGGCCCGTGATAGGCACTGTTCACGGTTCGAAAGGACGTGAAGCAGGCGAAGTACGGTTGTATTTGCCCGCGCAGCCCTCGGGATCGGTAGAGGATGACAGGCTTTGTGAAGAAGCGCGGGTGCTCTTTGTGGGTGCAACCCGCGCCAAGCATGAGTTGAAGGTTGGTAAAGGGGCCTCTAGCAAGCCGTACCGGCGGCTTGAACAGTCTGGGAGAGCCTTCAGCACTTCCTACGACAATGACAGAATCCAGGTGGAGATTGGCCATCGTCGTGACATTGACGCCTGCGGACTGGCTGGCACACAGATGTTCGCGAGTGCAGCTTTGGTGACTGAGGCGCAGCGCAACCTGTTGAAGTATTCCTCAGGGGTTCGGCAAATGCGAGCCAGTATATGTGGCCCCTTGAAGGAATGGCGGTATGTCATGACCCTGGAGAGCTCGGATGAGCCTCTGGGCTATCTCTCCACAGTACTGAATAGGGATCTCTTTGACATGGCAGAAAAGCTTGAACTTGGGCAGGTGAGGCTGCCTGCGTATTTCAAGCATCTTCGCTTGCTTGGGGTTAGGACGTTTGCAATTTCGAGGGATGATCCAGATCGAGAGAAACTGCATCAGCCCTGGAGAGACTCAGGACTCATACTTGCCCCGCTTGTCATCGGCTATCCCCAGACCTACTTCCAGCACGGGAGGAAAAAGAAATGACGCCAGCAGAATTAAGAGGAACCGTGATTGAACGGCTCCGGGAGGATCTGGTAGGTCCGCACCAAGATGATGAGATCCTCGAGGGGAGGAAAGTGCGACCATCTGATGTATACCTGACCGGCATTCTTTGGCCAATCGGTGACCGGATGGATGCGTCGGACGATGACGGGAGCAGTGGGGAGGGTGAAGATGATGATACACCTGGTTCCAGCACTCCGGTTGGACAGCAGAGGCCATGTACGATGGGCCTATCCTTTTGTGCCGAAAGCCAAAATGAAGGTTGCGAGGTGGCCGTAAATGTCCGGTTTGCCACCTACAAGGGTGAGCGTGTGCCTGGGGAGAAGTCACACACGACGTATTCGAAATGGACGCGCAGGCAGTTCTGTATCACCGTCGATAAAATCGTACTTCCTATAGACAGCCAAGAAACGATCCCCTTGTTGGCAGATGGACTCGATGCGTCCGTCGAGCTGCATGTCAGGGTGAAGTCGATGCAATCGGGTTGTATTGCAACGATTACGCTGATCAATCGAAGTGAAGCACCGAAAGGCGACCGTGATGCAAGCGAAGCACTGACGCTCTTTCAGACCGAACTGCAGATCGAGCCTCGAACTGGTACCCATATCGTGCCTAGGCCTCCAAGGTCTTCCGCCAATGATGAAGACGAGGAAGCCGGGCAGCTTCTATACCGCGAGTGCCACGAATTTGCAGCAGGTCATCAATGTTCTGCATCTTGGTCGAGTTCGGCAGGTTTTGCTTCATCCATCCGAAGTGAATGGATTCCCTACGCAGCCGTGTCAGCGGTCCGAGAGGACGGTCATGAAGTGTTTCAGCCACTAGTGATGCGTGGAGCATTCGAGGCCGAAGCCCTGGCTACTCTGGACGACAAATCGATTCTCGCTCGCCTGGAGGAGTTGCCAAGTGCCTACACAGACTGGATTTACCAAACATCGCAGAAGGCGCAAACCCTAGACTCAGAGAATCTTCGCTGCATTGCACAGGGACACTTGACCAAGTGCAATGACGCGTTAGAGCGTATCCGGGGCGGCATCGAGGCAATGCGCAGAGACCCAGATCTTCTGATGTCATTCCGCCTCGCAAATAGGGCAATGGCCCTGCAGCACTCATGGAAAGCGTCCAGTCGTCCCCTCGGATGGAGGCCATTCCAGCTGGGGTTTATCCTTCTGGCTGCAGGTTCTGCCTGCAAGGCTTCAGCACCGGACCGGGAAATTCTGGATTTGCTGTGGTTTCCAACTGGTGGGGGTAAAACCGAGGCTTACCTCACTATTATCGCCATGCTTGCATTTTATCGGCGCCTCTCTGTCACGAGCCCTGACGATGGAGCGGGGAATGCCGCGGTGATGAGATATACACTTCGCCTCCTTACCGCACAGCAGTTTGAGCGTGCATCGGCTCTTGTGCTCGCATGCGAGCTGATAAGGCGTGGACTGGCTCCGGGGGCCGAGACGGTGCTGAAGCACCTGGGGAGCGTTCCATTCTCGATCGGGCTTTGGGTGGGGGGCGATGCTACTCCAAACAACTTCAAGGATGCGTTGGCTAAGAGGGGTAATCGGGGTGGAAGTTCTGCAGAACAGATTGAGGCGTGCCCTTGCTGCCAGCAGCCTGTTAGATGGGTCTACGACGAAACCTCCGAGGAGGTTTACCCGACGTGCAAAAGCTCTGTGTGTCTTCTCGGCGAGAGATTCGGTCGCTGGCCGGTCTTCACCGTTGATAGCGATATATATAGTCAAAGACCAACCTTGCTCATCGGGACGATTGACAAGTTCGCGTTGCTTCCCACACGGGAAGAAGTTGGAGATCTTTTCGCCTTCGGAACGCCCCAGGCGACTGATCTCATCATCCAGGACGAGTTACATCTAATCAGTGGTCCTCTTGGAACGATTGCGGGAGTGTACGAAACAGCCTTTGACTGGCTATTGCGGAAGGATGGCCGCAAGCCGAAGGTCATCGGTTCGACAGCAACGATCAGAAGAGCGTCTGACCAGGCAAGGGCGCTTTTCGACAGGGAAAGCAGACAGTTTCCCCCTCCTGGCATTGATTATGATGACTCGGGATTTGCCGTTGCAGCTCGGCCAGAGGATCGACGGGAACCTCGAATCTACCTTGGTGTGACGACTGCGGGGCGATCGGCAAAGTTTGCACTCCAAGCGACCACCGCATCACTGCTGCAGTCCTCAGGGCCTGCAACAGGCGCGACCGACGAGGAGAGGGACGGCTATGCTACGTTGCTTGCATATTTTAATTCTCTTCGAGAGTTAGGGGGTGCAATTGTTCAGATGCTTGATGATGTGCCCGATGCCATGAAACTGTACTCCGACCAGCGGAACGAGAACACAAGAGTGATTTCTCCCCCCAAGGAGTTGACTTCCCGGGCTTCGCAGAAGGAGATTATCGAGATACTGGCCCAGTTGAAACGCACTGCGGCGGATCCGGATTGTATTGATGTGGTACTTGCTACGAACATGGTCAGTGTTGGCGTCGATGTTGCCCGCCTTGGGGCCATGCTTCTGAACGGACAGCCAAAGACCCGCTCCGAGTACATCCAGGCAACCAGCCGTGTAGGTCGGAGCGTCTTCCCCGGCTTGGTTGTCGCGATCCTGAATGCAGCCAAGCCACGAGATCGATCGCACTATGAGACTTTTCTTGGTTGGCATTCCTCACTTTACAGGGATGTGGAAGCTACAAGTGTGACTCCATTTGCCTCGCGTGCTCGCGACCGGGCCCTGCATGCAGCTCTCGTGACGATGATTCGTCACGGGGCATCTCAAATGCGTCGCAAACCTGACCTTTCGCTTGCCCCTAGTTCACTGTTGGCCGATGTGGTCGATGAGATCGAGCGAAGGGTCCTTGCCATAGATAAAGACGAGAAGACAGGATGTGAAGAGGAAATTGATGCGCTTCTCAACGACTGGTCTGTCAGAAATCCAAATAGCTACAACTACAACAAGTACAAACCCAACCGGTCGTTACTCATCAGCGCGGACCTGAGCGCTCTGAGGCGGGCCACTGGCCGTATGCGTGATGCCGCGTGGCCCACCATGAACAATATGCGCAGCGTTGAACCCACTACACCATTCCGCATGACAGAAGTCCTCTCGGCTAACCCGCGCCGCCATTCGGGTGCGTCTGTCGATGGTGGGCCAACAGCAGGGACTGGGGCGAATGCGCAACCTGCAGCTGTGCCTCGCTGGAGGAATAGGAATGTCTAACAATATGGTGGGTGAACTGCGCCGTAGCGCAGTACTGATGACTTATGCTCCAGGAGCAATCGTCGACATGCGTGCTGATGGTGCTCCTGTTTCTGGGGTCAGCACAGGCCTTGAGGAGTGGGACAAGAGCGCCCCTCTATCGGGCAATCTTAAGTACCAAAAGATCATCGAGCGACGGCTATGCAAGAAACTTGGAAAAAAGTACTTCCGTTTGCCCCCGGTACTCGAGAAGGATGCGACTCGTCCAGATGGAACTCCTGATCTATCGTCACTAGTCTTGCGGCGGTTCCCTGAATGGCTTCAGTGCCCGTCTTGTGAAATGTTGCGACCAGCTGGTAGATGGGGACAAGACCCGGGAAAGGCATACCGCTTTTGCCCCAAGTGCTCAAATGACAGACCAGGTGGGGCGAAGGTTTTTGCAATCCCAGTCCGTTTTGCTGCCGCCTGCACGGCTGGGCATCTAGATGATTTTCCATGGAACTGGTGGGTCGGGCACAAGGAGGGGTGTGCCAACAGGAATGAACTCAAGCTCAGCTCAGTTGGCCCTGGTCTTGCGGGACTTTTGCTTTCCTGCCCAACATGCAATCAATCCCGTTCCATGGATGGAGCTTTCGGCGAGAAGGCACTGAAGGAGCTGTCTTGCAAGGGGAGCAGGCCTTGGCTTCGCACCAACAGCAATGGCTGCGGTTGTAACGGCAATGTAGGGACATTCCGTGCAGTCCAGCGTGGGGCATCAAACCTTTACTATCCCGTCATGGAGTCGGCGCTCGACATTCCGCCATGGACCCGCTCTCTGGAGCGCATCATCGGCGACTTCTGGGATGTGCTGCTTGATATCACCTCGCTGGAGGGGCGCATCCGTTATATCGAGTCTTCTGAGCAACTTTCGCGAATCCTTGCTAGAGAACGTATCCCGCCTCGCGAGCTTGCCGAGAGATTCGAGAAGATGGTCAACGACGCGGACGAGATCGATACAAGTAACCTCCGACTTGATGAGTACAAGGTGTTGACGAATACCGTTGATGAGGACGAGGGAGAGTTCGAAATCCACCGTGAAGCAGTGCCCCCAAGTTTGGTCAGCCGTGTATCCTGCGTCGTTCGAGTGGCCCGCCTCCGAGAGGTGAGGGTTGTAAGAGCTTTTACCCGTATCAATCCTCCATTCGACGGAGAAGGGGAGGTGGCACCTATCTCCGAAAGCGCCCTGGACTGGCTTCCAGCTATCGAAGTGCGTGGAGAGGGCGTGTTCATTCAGCTGGACCAGAATGAAGTCTTGCAGTGGGAGCAGCGGGAAGATGTAAAGCAGAGGGTACACCCAGCCAAAGAGTCTTGGATCCGGGATTGGAGTCGGAGGTACCCTGATAAGCCAATCCCTTATGAGGCGTCCCCCCGGCTGCTGATGATTCATGCCTTTGCTCATGCACTGATTCGCCAGTTAACACTTGAATGTGGCTATTCGACCGCCTCACTGAGGGAGCGGCTCTATGTCAGCGAAGGTGTTGATGGTATGACCGGCGTCCTAATCTATACAGCAACGTCGGACTCGGATGGCACCCTTGGGGGGCTACAGCGACGCGCACTGCCACATCTGCTCGGGCCTACGATCGAAGGCGCGTTGAGATCGGTGCAGTGGTGTTCGTCCGATCCGCTCTGTATTGAGGGAGAGATGGCCGCACCTGAGACTCACTCGATTGCTGCCTGCCACTCCTGTCTTCTGGTTCCTGAGACATCCTGCGAACTGCACAACCGATTCCTTGACAGGGCTCTCCTGATCGGCTCGGGAGACGGAGCCATGCCAGGGTATTTTCACACATGCTTAGCGAGGACTGATAGATGGCAGTAATGTGGCCCGCCCAGCTACCAGTTTGGGTAAGACAGGATCCGAGGCGCAAGGCTGAACGGGAGGTATATGAGCGCCTGTCTGCTGCTCTAGACAATCGTTGGAGTGTTTTCTATTCGCGTCCATGGTGGGGTATCAATAGCAGGGGGGGCGAAATAGACGGTGAGGCTGACTTTGTTGTAGTGCACCCGGAGAAGGGCATTCTGGTTATTGAGGTGAAGGGTGGGGCCATCCTGTATGACCCTGTACGCGACCAATGGACTTCCACTGACCGAAACGGCGTAGAGCATCGGATCAAGGATCCAGTCAACCAGGCGATGGCGTCGAAGCACCAGTTACTGAAGAAATTCGCACAATCTCCTCTGTGGCCGCGTTCTCGAGTGCGAATGAGGCATGGTGCGGTGTTCCCTGATGGAGACCCACCGTCGTCCGGGCCGGTGGGGCCACATGACAGACGATTGGTCTGCGGTGCAACAGAGTTCAAGTATGCGTTGGACAAGTGGATTGAAAGCCGTCTGGCATCGCATGTCGATGCCAGCAGGGATAATGAATCGGGCCCTGGTGTCGACGGCCTGATGGCAATTGAAGCTACGATCGCTGCACCAGTAAGGTTATCCGTGCCACTCCATCGGCAGGTTGAAGTCGAGATGTCGATGCAGGATGAGCTTCTAACTGGCGCACAGCTGCTGGTAATCAGTTCTGTCGATGGCTATTCACGCGTTGTTATCGAAGGAGGGGCAGGCACAGGAAAGACGATAGTTGGATGCGAGCTTGCTGCACGCGCTGCCCGAACCGGAAAGACCATCCTTTTCTGTTGTTTGAGCCCTGCTCTTGCTGCACATGTTTCAAGGAGGCTCGGAACAATAGCCGGTCTGAGCATCATGACACTTTCTGCCTTGGCTGAACGCAAGAAGATTGCCCCAGACGAGATCTGGGATGTAGTGCTCATCGACGAGGGGCAAGATGTGGATTGGGGGCAATGGGACTTGATAGAGAGCTCCCTAAATCCAGTGCACGGATACCTGCGTGTGTTCTTCGATTCCAACCAAGCGGTGTACCGCAGCCGTGACGATCTCGAGACGCGGTTACAGGCACGTAGTTTTCCATTGCGCCTGAATCTCCGAAATACCAGGAAAATAGCCCTACTGACTGAAAAACTCTACAAGGGCCCTCTTATTCAGTGCGTGGGACCTGAAGGAGATATGCCAGTTCTCTTGGAGTCCCCTCCAACCGAGGCTTTGCACTGTGGAGTCGAGACAGTGTTGACCATGGTGCATGAGTTTTTAATGTTGCCCACCGACATTGTTCTTCTGGTTGCGGATGAAGAGCGAGCTATAAAGGCTGCCGAGCTCCTGAAGTTGCGAAAGATGAAGTCCACTAGGGCGGTGCTTCAGGAACCTGGCGCCATAGTTGTGGATACAGTAGCCGGGTTCAAGGGGTTGGAAGCTGCTGTGGTCGTCATGGTCGTCGATCATGCAGTTACATCAAACCAGGAACTGAGCTACGTTGGGGTCTCGAGAAGTCGATCGCGGCTTGTCGTCGTAGGCAATGTCCAAAAATCCATTCTCGGGAAGGCATTTGACTCCTTTTCCTCCACCGAGGAGGACGCGGCAAGCCAAGGTCAATCAATGTCCTGAGGTTGTTTGGGCTGGGACTCTTCATAAATATAAATACTAGGTACGGGCTTGTGAGCATATACAGTGGTGAAGATTTGACTGCCGTAGATTTGATAGTGGATGCCATCTACAGGGGATTCAAGACAGACAAAGGTGGTATAGCAGACCCATTGGTGCCACTGGTCGGCGTCAGTCGGCAAGGCGGGTTCCGTTATCGTGGTACTCGAGACCGTCCAACTCTATTGGTACTTACTTCCAACTTGGCCGAGGCTGACTGGCCAGATGAGCTGGATCCTACAACGGGGAGGTTCGTTTATTACGGTGATAACAGGCATCCTGGTCGCCAGTTACACGATACTCCCCGCTTCGGAAATCAGTTATTGAAAGACCTCTTTGACCGGACTCACAATGGTAGGCGACACGAAGTTCCACCTATCTTGATTTTTACTTCCGAGGGCCCTGGAAGGTCGTTCCGCTTCAGAGGTTTGGCAGTCCCAGGACATCCTGCTATGCCTGCGACTGAGGATTTAGTCGCCATCTGGAAGACGGATGGGGCAGATCGTTTCCAGAACTATCGTGCAGTCTTCACGATCCTTGATGCCGCGGTTATTAGTCGGGAATGGATTCAAGCAATGGGACTGGGCATACCGGGTGCAAAGGAGGCACCACCTGTTTGGCAGACCTGGCTAGAAACTGGTATGGCAAAGCCATTGGAAGCGCCGAGAACACAACAGATACGTCCCAAAGCGGATCAGTTACCAAGCAGCCATGATGATATTACCCTAATCAATGTGATCAAGGATCGATATCAACATGATCCTTTCGGTTTTGAATCTTGTGCTGGGGCTATTACCAAGCTCTTGCTCTCCAATGTATCTCGCTTCGAGCTAACCCGCCCTTGGAGAGATGGTGGGCGCGATGGGGTGGGAACCCTGCGCTTAGGACAAGGCTTGGCATCCATTGAGGTGGCTTTTGCATTGGAAGCCAAATGCTACGGTCTTGAGAACTCCGTTGGCGTACGTGAGGTATCTCGTCTGATCAGTCGTATCAAGCATCGCGAGTTTGGTGTCCTTGTGACTACATCGTTTATCGACCGGCAGGCCTATCAAGAGGTAGTTGATGATGGGCATCCAGTGATTTTTGTCACTGCTATCGACATCGTTCGGCTATTGCGAGAAGCAGGTTACAGTTCACCGCCGTTAGTTAGTGATTGGCTGAATGGGCTCCAATGACAGACTCCGACGGATTCGACATTACTCGTGAACATCAACTTGAAGATTAGGAAAAACGTATTTCCTGCATTTACCTAATGGTCTGTACTCCTGTCTGATATCTCCTTTGGCGGTAAGCCAAGCTGCTGCCAGAGGTGCTCTATGGTTTGGGGCCTCTGCAATCAGTCGGACAAGTCGAGGCCAGGAAATCCAAGCAGCTCGTTCGTCATAAGTGTGTGAGCCACTAAATCGTGCAGAATTACGTGTGAGAACTAATAGTCGAATGTTAGAGATAGGCATGAAGATCGACTGACCTGACCAGTTCGATTAGCGCTTCCCGTTCATGTCCTTTATTTTTCAGAAGGATATTCTGCAGCCATTCCTCAAGATAGCGATCCAAAAGAGTGGCTGCAGTCAAATGATGACCCATGTTGGGAGGCTTGAGAATTAGAGCTATCTCGAGAACTTATGCCGGTACTGCTGCAGATAACTTATGTGTTTGATCATCTTCAGTGGCTTGCTGATGAGCAAAGGCTATCCAGCGGAAAATTGCCGTCATCACGTCTGAGCAGACGCCATTTCCACATAGCTTCACTTTGTTCCGGCGTGTGCCAAATGGCAATTGATGATCTTGATGTGAGCTCATGGCCTTCATGAGCTCTTGGGGTTGCAGCATTCGCATGTATGGTGTGCCATCTCGCCATGTCACTAGCGCAAAACGATCCACTGTTGTGACGGTCCTGAGTGGAGCTGTCAGAGGCTGCCAACCTCCAGCATAGTCCGACCCATAGTAGACAATGATAAACGGTTTGTTTGGACCCAACTCAGTGATGGCACGCTCGGCACGCTCTAGTGTTGCTTTGGCGCGCCCTGCTTTGTGCAAAGGAGTAGATGGATAGGTAGCCTTCCAGTCAATGATGTCATTTGCTGTAAGGCGAGCATTATTTCCAAACGCCTTTAGTCCTTCCTCGTTTACAGACGTTTTTTGTCTGTCACAAATCAGGAACATCCGTTTGCGGGCCTGGGCCGAACCAAAGTCAGCAGAGTTCAATAGAAGATCACTCACCCTGTAGCCTAACTTCTCAATCGTCTGAACCAATTCGTCATGCCTATCCCACTTCTTCATGCGATTTACGTTCTCGACAATTAGCCAGCGGGGAGTAAGCGCTTCTACCCATGGGATGATGCCAATCGCAGTTTCCCGGCTACTTTCAAGGCCAGGCTTCGATCCACGAGCAATCGAGTGGGACGTACACTCGGGGGAGGTCAATAGAACATCTGGACGGTACTGTTTACCGAGCTTGGGGATGTCAACGTCTTCGATTCTCTCGGTGATGATATCTGCATCAGGAAAGTTGGCTTTGTAGGTTCTGGTAGCCAGCTCCCAGACATCCAGTCCGAGCAAAGGAATTCCCCCTCCCTGGACCGCACCCCGGGCTCCAAATCCTGCACCACAAAAGAGGTCTACAAAAGTTGTCATGTACGCATTTTTCTGAAGGTCAACCTTACTGGTAAGTGTACCAGGTCAAGCAAGTAGAGTCTCCGTTAATCAGCCTTCATTTATCATAGGCTCGAAGTTCCTGCTATGCCCGTAACAGAATAGAGAGGCACCATTGATAGAAGAACAGCTCAAATCTCTTCGCTTTACTCCCTCTCTTGGTTTCTAGTGTCGGTGGTAATCGACTCCATGACCGACGTGAGCTCTTCCGACAGGTCTTTGTGATGGCGCTTCAGGTAACCTGAAATGGCCTCGTTGCGCATCAGGCGCGAGATGTAGCCTTTCGCAACGACCAGTACTAGCATGGTTGGACTGTCTCTCCGAATCACCTCCACATATCCTAGATACCTAGTGAGCCTCTCTGGAGTTCCCCATCTCACTTGCTAATACGTACTTCTTCGCTTGCCTGGCAAGCCTTCCGGCTAGATAATTGCTCCCGTGCCGTTCAATAGCGGCATCGGGATTGGCGTCCCGACACCATCTTGGCGGACTGCTGCATCAGCACCAGTCCTCACACCATTGCTGCGCGCAATTTATGGCGGGCCGTGGTGGGAGTGTCGCAAGACACGCCGGGTTCAAGATGGCCGGTACGCCAATCCCGCCATGCGCCTGCCACCCCCGATTGGCGTCGGGAAGGTAGGGTTGAGCATCCATCTTGAAAAGGGTTCTGCAATGACTAGCATTTCCCGCAACACGTCTCACCCATCCGTATCCCAAAGCCCATTACACAGCCAGCGCTGGCTGGTGCATTCCGGGATGTCTACCCACCCTAGCCACGCCAGCCTGTTGGCCATGGCCCAGCTGCATGCGGCGTTTGAAGCGCTGCAAGTGCTGCTGTCCCAGCCAGACCATGCAGACCTGCGCGCGCCGGCTGCCCAGCTGGCCCACCTGTGCCGGGAGATCGAGCACGCGGTGGTGGAGTCTGTTTGCCTGCTGGCGCAAAGCCAGCTGGGCCTGCAGGCTTTGCTGGACCTGCTGTCTTGCCTGGGTGAAGACATCCGCCTGCCTTCCAGCCGGCTGAAGGAGCTGCTGCAGCCGGTGGATAGGCAGATCACCGCCTCGCTTGGCTACCTGAGCAAGGTGCTGTAAGCCACCCGCGCTGGCCGGGCCGGCCCAGTGCGGGCCCGGCTTTTTTCTCTTGTCCTTCTTTCCGGAGGATGCGCCATGTGCCGCGTATTGACGCCCTCGCTCCGCCTGCGCCGCCGCGCCTTTGCCCGCGCCCGCTGGCTGGGTGGCCGCCCCATGCCTGCTTGCGCCTTGCCGCTGGTGGAGCTGAACCAAACCTTTGCCCAGCTGCAGCCGCTGCTGGCCAAGCCCGCCCATGCGGACCTGCGCCTGCCGGTGGCCCGGCTGGCCAGGCTGTTTGCCCAGCTGGATGAAACCATGTGGGAAAGCGCCCACACCCTGGCCCACGCCACCAACCGTCTGCAATCCCTGCTGGACATGCTGCGCCTGGCCAACAAAAACGCCCTGCCGGCCCACCAGCTGTACAGCCTGCTGATGCCGCTCTACCAGCAGCTGCTGCAGGCGCGTTATCAGCTGGAAAAGACGCAGTAAAAGCGGGCGCAAAAGGCAAGCCAGCCAGGCCATTGGGCCAGTTCAGGTCGGTTTTCAGGCCTGAATGGCGCCCGCTATGCCATGGCTGGCCACAGCCTCCGTTACCGCACCCTATGCTCAAGTCATGCACTCTCAAACCGCCATGCGGCCTGCACAAGCTGGACAAGTGGCGTATTACAGAGGAGGCAGCAAGATGATTTACGATTCCACGCATTTTGAGGAAATGGCCCGGCGCGACCACGCGCTGCGCCAGCAGCTGCGCGAGGCGGGCATCCGCCATTATCTGGCCCTTAGCACGGACAGCCTGTATTACCTGTCCGGGCTAAGCTTTGAGCCGCTGGAGCGGCCTTTTTTCCTGCTGCTGGAGGTAGAAAGCGGCCGCCGCCATCTGCTGGTGCCGCAGCTGGAGTTTGCCCATCTGCAATCGGCCTGGGGCGTGGAGTGGCCGGACATCCACAGCTACCGGGAATACCCGGCCCCCAAGGGCGAAGACTGGCAGGCCCGGCTGCTGCCGCTGTTGCCGCCGGACTTTGCTTTTGACGCCAACGCGCCGTGGCAGCTGGCCACGGTGCTGCAAGAGCTGGGCGGCCGCGCCTGCGCCGCGCTGGACCGGGTGCGGCTGGTAAAGTCGGACTGGGAGATTGCCCGGCTGGAACGCGCCGCGGCTTACGCGGCGGAAGGGGTCAACCGGCTGCTGGCCCGCGCGTATGATGGCATGTCCGTGGCGGAAGGCTATGCCCTGGGCCCGCGCCTGCTGCGCGCCATCATCCAGCATGAACAGCACTTTGACCCGCTATGCACCAAGGTGCTGCTGGCGCCGTGGCCCGCGCCGCTTAGCGCCCAGCCCCACGCCATCCCCCGCCTTGGCCAAAGGCTGGAAGGCGGCCCGCATGTGGTGATTTGCGTGGTGCGGCTGGACGGCTACACCGCGGAGTGCGAACGCACCTTCTTCACCCGCCCGCCCACGGCAGAAGCGCAGGATCGCTTCAAGCTGATGTGCCGCGCCCGCAGCCTGGCGGAATCCCTGCTGCGCCCAAGCGCGCCCTGCGCGGTGATTGATCAGGCGGTCAACCGCTTTTTGTCCGAACAAGGCTTTGCCGACTGGCACATCCGCCTGCACCGCACCGGCCACGGCCTGGGCCTGTCCAACCACGAAGGCCCGTGGCTGGCGGAAGGCAGCGACGACGTGCTGCGCGCCGGCATGGTGGTATCGATAGAACCCGGCCTGTATCTCGATAAAGAAGGCGGCTACCGCCACTCCGACACCTACGTCATCACCGCCAACGGCGCCCGCTGCCTCACGCTGGACGCCCCCACCAGCCTCAAAGCCCTCACCCTCCAAGCCCCGCGCCCCCTCTCCCGCGCCCAGGGCTACTTTGTGCGCAAGGCGGTATCGGCCTAAGCCGATTCAAGCGTAGAACCGCCCACCCAGCGGATGGGGGGTGGGCGGGGCTCATCCATCAGTTTTGTCTACTCGGGATCATGCTTTGCATTCATCCATCGCGCTACGAAAGCGCTAGATCATTGATTTATCAATATCTTAATGGCTATTATTGGATTCAGATTACATTCATTTTCCATTCATTGGCATGGCAGCATTGAGTATTGAATCCCTACTGAGATCAGGCCCCGCGTCCGCCAGTGAGCTGCAAACGCGCCTTGGCATCAGCCAGCCTACGCTATCCAGAGCCATGAAGGCGCGGCTGGGTCTTACCATCGTGCGTGTCGGCCGCACACGGCAGGCGCGCTACTACGGCATTCGGCCGGTGGCGGACCAATCCCAGTTCCCCATTTATCGGGTCACACCGGAGGGAACCGTGCAGCCCGTTGGCATCCTCTATCCGGTGCACGGCGGCTTTGTGGTGGATAGGGAGGACGGCGATCCCAGCGTGTACGCTGGCCTGCCCTGGTGGCTAAACGACATGAGGCCGCAGGGTTTCCTGGGACGCGCCTGGGCAAGAAGGAACGCCGGCAGCCTTGGCCTATCGGCCGATCTGCTCACATGGGACGACGACGCCGTGCTGATTGCGCTGGCTTCCGGCGAGCACGATATGCCCGGCAATCTGCTGGTGGGCGACAACAGCCGCGCCGAATGGCTTGCCTGCAGGCCAGAGGATGTCCCCGCCACTGAGCGAGCCGCCCGCTACCCCCTCCTGGCCATGCAGGCCACCGCCGGCGAAGCGCCCGGCTCCAGCGCAGCCGGCGAACAGCCAAAGTTCACGGCCGTGGTGGACGGACAAAGCGTCATCGTCAAATTTTCTGCTGCGCAGGACAACGCAGTCAGCGAGCGATGGCGCAACCTGCTGGCCGCCGAGCACATCGCGTTGACCCTGCTGAATCGGTCTGGCCTGGCTGCGGCCGAAAGCGCCGTGCTGGATGCCGGGGGCCAGCGTTTCCTGCAGGTCACCCGCTTTGACCGCACCCCGCAGGGCGGCAGACATGGTCTGGTTTCGCTTGCAACCCTGGATGCGGAGTTTGTGGGCATGGGCAACGGGACATGGCCGGAGGTGACGCTGGCGCTAACCAGGGCCGTCTCCCCGCGCAGCAAACAGCACATCATCACGGCAGAGGCCCATCAGCAGGCTTGCGCCCTCTTTGCATTTGGCCGGCTGATCGGCAACACCGACATGCACCTGGGCAACATCGCCTGTTTCCATGAGGGGCCGCTGCCGCTTTCGCTGGCGCCCATCTACGACATGCTGCCCATGGCGCTATCGCCCCAGCCTGGCGGTGCGTTTCAAAACGAGCTACCGCCATTCCGGCTAACCGCCTTGCCGCACGCGGATGTTTGGAGCGCGATGGTTCCGCTGGCGCGTGAGTTCTGGGACTTGGTAGAAAAAGATGAGCGCGTCACACCACCCTTTGCCCAGATAGCAAGGCGACAGCAGGCGTGGCTGGATGAGGCAGAGAGGCAGATCAAGCGGCTGGGGTAGCGTGCTGAGATAAAGTGCGAAGCGCAAACGCGACCCACGCGGCAGAGGTCAACAGCCGCTAGTTACGGATACCCAAATCACTCAGCCGGAGTGAATACGCAAACCACATATGGTCCCACCGGCTTCACAGCTGCCTCAGCGCTAGCGCTGGCATCAAGCCATTCATGGAGTGCTGGAGTGGCGCATTGCCCATATGCCCAACAAGACTGGCAGACCTGTAGCGTCATATCGGTCGGCATCAGCCATCTGCCCTTTTTGCCATTCCCTTCTTTGGGCCAGACGCCAGCCAGCTCGCACCTCTTCTACCATCACCTCGCAGTTAATGCCAAAAACATAAATCCTATTCGCTCAGGAGCTCATTATGAAAACTCTAGGCAAGCGATTTACGTTGGCCGTCGCAGCGTGGATCGTGTTTGGCAATGTTCATGCAGCCAGCACGCTAGATTGCCCAAGTTGGAAGACGGGTGCTGCCTACCGCCAAGGGGAGCAGGTACTGTATCTGTCACGCCCCTTTACCGCCTTACGCGATCATTCTGCGCCCCCCGGCTCAAACTGGAATCCGGTAGACGCTCCTTCCCTCTGGCGCCTTGGCGGACAATGCGCAAATGCCATGCCGCACCCCTGCGGCGCAAACTGGCGCGAGGGCCAGATCTATCTGGCTGGAGAGGTGGCGACATATCAGAACCTACGTTACACCGCCCGCACCAATCATTTGGCCCGAAGCGGCGCCAACTGGAATCCTGCCCAAGCGCCGTCCTTATGGAAAGTAGGGGGAACCTGCCAGGCGATGGTGCTCACGCTGGAGGAAATGGCCAGCCCAGCCAGCCTATACAGTTTTCATCTGCCAGCGGGCGATACGGCCCTGAGGATTGAACAGATATCCGGCCCCACCGTGCTTTCCGCCATCCCGCAAGGCGGCAGCAAGATCAATGTAATCAGCGGACCAGACACGGGCAGGCAGGAAAAAATCACGCTGCGAGTACAAGGGCGGCAACAACAATACCTAGCAAGTTTCGACCAACTGACGTTAACTGGTCCTCACCATGGAGCAATGCTGGAGCCGGATGAAACAGGCAAAATGGGAGATGTTTCCGATCTAACCATTCTGCCATCCGCCACTACTCTGGGCGTCCTACTCTCGGATCAAACAAAGCCGCAAACCATTGCCTTGCAGTCTCCCAGCAACCGCCATCTATCCTCATTGCACGCCACTCTGGACAATGGCAATGAAGCATTTGACCTAAACGATCAAATCTCGCTGCAAAGCAACGGCCAAATCACACTGCACACCACCAAGCTGCTACCGCTGCTTCTCCCCGGACGGCAGCACGAGCTTTACCTGTCCGGCACGGATAGCCAAGGGAGCAGCTTCAACCACTCGTTTTACTTTTACTACGCCAGCAACCGCATCCACGGCCAGTTAAAGCAAAATAACGCGCAGGTGGCGGCGGAACTGCAAGACGCCATTGTAGTGCTACGCGGCTTTGGCAATAGGCTGAGCTGGGCCAGCCGCCTGTCTGCTGATGGGGCATTTGATTTTGGGACTGTTCCGATCGACAACTACCTGGTAGAGCTGATCGATCCCCATGAACGCCACTCAGCCAATGCGCTCTTTTTGGTGAAACAAGCCGGTCAAACCATATTTGTACCGCTGGAGCTGACGCAGCCCAACAGTGCGGCAAAAATTAAAATCCAGCCGCTGGGGCTTGGCAATCGTCCGTTCAGGCGCCCGTCAATCGCAAGAACCCAAAAGGTCGCCAGGCCGCCACGCCCCATCCAAAGCCCAGGCTTGGGCTCAGTCAATGTGGCCAGTGCTTGGGAAAACGTCACGATACAGCAGGAAAAAGAAGTTTCCATACCTGTCGGCATCAACAAAATCAACATCCAGGCCTCGGTCTACACCAATGAATACCCAAACTACAGCTCGATACCTGGGAACAGGTTCAATGACTCCTGGCGCTACTGGTGGACATGCGCAGGCCAGCAATACAATCAGGCAGGACAGGTAAACGATAGCCACACCAATGCAGCCGAACGGCAATTCAGTCATAACCTATCTCTAGACCCTAAGCGCGCCACTCCGGCCTTGTGCCGTATCGGCGCCTCGGCAGTCAACATAGGGGATAGCATGGTGTCGACTAATGTCCATGTCCAAATTCAGGGCGAGCTCTTTTCCATAGACAAAGTCGAATACAAAAATGGACTGTGGCGCGACGACTCGCGTGGCGGCAACCAGCTATACAACGTGAGCCTGCCTACCCAACTAGGCCAGCAATTCGGCATCAAGCGCCCTTGGAACATGGAAATCGTTTATAGCCCGGCGGATACGCCCATTCACAAAGTTGGACTTGATTTGCTGTATGACGGCAAGCGCGTGCCTTTGACAAAAAATGCCTCGTTCTCTCAAACTCGTCCAGGCCTGCTGAAAGTCAGCTACGCAGCTACCCAACCCTTGCCGCTGCAACCTGTTTACGGCCTGGCCCAGCTGGAAGCCACGCTATATACGGAAAAAGACGGTGTTGAGAACAGCACGCTGCCGCAGGCAATGATATTCCCGCTCACCCGTAAAGACTCGTTCCAGCCGCTGTTTGAAATACGCAATGTGTTCAGCATGCCGGAAAGCCGCCGCTATGGCCCTCGCGATGATGCAACAGGTGGCGATGGCTGGCTGCGCAACGACATGCTAAACCTGCTGCGCACGCCTCCCATGCTTCCTTTGTTGGGTGATATATCAGGCGAGCACGGTTGGCAGGATGCTTCCGGCAAAGCTATGGGTGCCCACAGTACACATAAAGGCGGCTACGATGCGGACTTGCGCTACTGGGACGAAAACGGCCGCTGGGATAGCCCAATGCGCGGCGACAACGATGGCGCGGAAATCGCGCGCGTAGTGGAAGCGGCCAGAGCGGAAGTCAAGGCTGGCTCGACTTCGCAGCCCAACTTGAACCGCTTGGTAAACTGGGTCAACTCGAATCGGAACCAACTCAATGCTCTGGAAGCGCGACTTGGCTCGCAATTACGTAAAATTTATGTAGGAGACAAAGCGTGGTTTGCTCGACCGTTACTTGAGGGGCGCTTTCCAGATGGAACCCACATCCCGTTGCCAGGAGCCAAGGCGCCCAACAACATCTTGGGGCCCTGGGCAAACAAGTCGTCCAAGATCGTGCCAACGGTAAACCATAACCATCACTTCCATATTCGCCTAGCGCCTTAATTGGTATAGCCAGGCTCAGTGACTGACTGCGCTTAGCGCTGACTTACAATGCCCATGCGAAACAGCCCATTCGGCCAGATGGCTGAGTGGGCTTCTTTATTTGGGATAGCCAGAACACGGCTCAGCTGTCGCATCCCATACCTTTGTCTTGGCCAGCCGTATTAGCCCATCCTCTCCACATAGACAATCTCACCCTCCATACACGCCGCACTAATACATTGCGCTTATTACAACTCTTCCAATATCCATTAAATCCAAGCCGTAAAACATTAAATATAAATTAGCGAAATATTGATTCTTTATTTCATGCGTTCACTTATCCCATCCTAGACTATTCAAAATCAGGTCATCACAAATCCAGATAAAGACATTCGTCGCAAGTAGTACGACAATGGATCAATTTATTTCCTGATTGCATACTGTTCTATCGCCCTGTTTCAGCCACCCCCACCCCACATTATATTGGCGGCAAAATAAAGCCAGATCCTGGCAATAAAAGGAGGATGGAGATATTACAAATATCTTATCCAGGATAAAGCGGGGCTAACATGTCTAAACTCGGAAGGTCTATTATTATTGACCCAGCCGCACTCAAGCAGGAGAATCAAGACAATTTGATTGAGGATTTATATCCTATTCATGCAGAAATCTTCGATGGCGTCAGCAAACCGGATTTTGCCAATTATGTGGTCAAATCCAGCGCGCCTCACACACGCATCTTGCTGCACCGTGACCAGCAAGAAAATATCGTCGGCTATTGCGCCATACATTTCTTTGAAGAACAGATGGAAGGCCAGGCCGTCACTATCATTCGCATGGAGGCCGGGCTAAAGCGGGAATACCGTCGTGGCAACCGCAATGCGCCATTTGTGATAAGCCAGCTGCTGGGCTACCGTTTGCGCCAACCGCTGCGCAAAATCTACTACCTGGGCGCGCTGGTCCACCCACCCAGCTTCATGCTGCTGAGCAAGTACGCGCGCCAGGTCTGGCCCAGCGCGCGCTACCCGGACGACAGCCGCTACCAACGCATCGCGGCCCACCTCACCCAAGCCTTTCGGCTGCAGCCGGTGGCTAACTCGCAACCTGGCGTGGTGCATGTGGGTTGGCGCACCCGCGACGACGAGGCAGACCGGAAAAAATGGGCGGAAATTCCACACCAGGCGGCGCAATTCTATTTAAGCCGCAACCCCGGCTACGTGGCCGGCCATGGCTTGCTGACGCTGGTGCCGGTCAATACGGCTTGCGTATTGCATGCCATCCGATCCCTGCTGACAGACCGCTGGGCGCGATTGTGGCAACCGCGCCAAAGTGGTAGGGCCGCGAGGGCGCATTAAGGCCCGCCGCGCGCCCATAACCGATGCGCAAAAGACAGGCCCGCTAGATAGCGGGCCTGTCTTTTCTTATCCTGCATGCCAATGCTCTTGGCACCTGGCAAACCACGGCGCACACATGGCCACCACGCCCTCTGCAACTGCTTGCCTCAGGCGTAGTTTGCAGCGGCCTTGGGCCGCACCACGGTGAAGGGGCGCAGTATCCACTGCGGGTAGCGGTCGAAATCCAGCTCGGTCAATTCCAGCGGACGCAATTTATCGGTTCCGACGCACAGGCCAATCGCCAGTGTGGGGTCGGCATAACTGATGATATCGCCTGGAGCGGAAAAGATATCCCAGCGTTGTTTATCCTTGTCCGCATCATCCAACAGCTGCATTTTCAATGGCGAGCCTAATTCGATTTGCTCTGCGCCGATGACCAGCTGATTGCCGCTGGTGGCGAGTCCAAACAGTCCGCTGACAAAATCCACATTGAATAGGGCCAACATATTTCCCTGCAGCGGCCGCAGCACCAATGGCGCGCCTTTCATGGAATCTTCAGCGCATAGCGCTAATTCTGGGTTGTCGGCATAAGTAATAAAGAAGGGGACACTGGTGAAGGACATCCATACCTCCCTGACGCAAGACAGGGAGGGAGCCAGCAGCTCCACTCCCAGTACCAATGCGTGGAATTAAGCTTGTTCGGCGAACAGCAGTTCCGAGCGCTGGGCCGAAGTCAACGGCTTGAATGCCCATTGCTGAGCCGGCGAGGCGTTGAATTCATACAGCCAGATCAGGCTGCCATTGCCGCCGCGGTCCTTGTTATCGATCACCAGGTTGGGGTTTTGACGATTCAGGATGAAACCCGGGCGGGTGTAGAAATCCCAACGCTGGGTCATAGAGGCCGAGTTGTACGGCTTCAGCACCAGCGGCTTGCCGCTGGCCAATTCGCTGATATCCAGCACCAGTTGGTTGCCGCTGGTGGCCAGACCAAACACGCCATTTTCAAAATCGATGTTGAACAGGGACAGGAAGTTGCCTTGGATTTGGCGCAGCGACAATTGGGAGCCGCTCATCGAGTCATTGGCAGTGATGCCCATGGCGGTATTTTGGCTGTAGGTAAGGAAATAGGGAAAAGAAGAGAAAGCCATTTTTAGATACCCTCAATTTTGAGCCAGCAATTTACTGGCCTTGTAGCTATAGCAGAGGTTTTCTCTCAATCAAGCTTATTCACTCTAAATTTATATCTAAAAATGATTGAAAAATAAAAATCCTTTTAAATCATGTAAATAGCCCATCCAAGTACAAACACCTATTTTTCTTTAGATATAGACTATTCAAACAATCACTTCCATCTAGCCGATTAGATTATTAGTCCCAACCCGATAAAATCATTAGGACAGAAAATACGGTGCAAATTTAAATGGATATATTTCCAAGAAGTACATCTTGCATATTTCTGAATCTCAATCTCACTGTTAATTTTGGTGAGCATTCCGTCTGTCCATGGTTTAGGAATTGATCCCTTCCAACCTCGCACTCGATAATCGGCACTAGGTCTAATCATGCCGCCAGACATCACTGAGACTGCAATGCCGCCGCCATCCGCCTGCCGGATGCGCCGGCAATCAGGTAGTGCCAGGGCGTCACCCAGGCGAGATAACCGCGGCCCAATAGATTGTGCGGCCGCACCAAGGTGGCCATGCGCAGCCATCCAGGCTGCCATTGCAGCACCAGACGGAAATCCAGATGACGATCATCCTGACCCAACACTACGGCATGCTCCCCCAAGTACAGGATGCCGAATACCCCTAGCTGTTGGCCGATATGGAAAGGCCCTTCGGCGCGCCGCATCGCCACCTCTGCGGTTTTCAATCCCAGCGGCGACACTAGCAGGTCGCGCAGGCGCATCAGCCATTGCGCCCATAGCGGCATGGCAGTGGAGAAGGCGAGCAGCAGTTTGCTGGCATCTGGCGGCGGCAGATCGCGCCGCAGCGGCAGGCTGCGGATATCCTGCCAGGGATAGCGCCCGGCCTCGGCCTTCAACAAAGGGATATCTTCAAACTCATTGCGCGTCATGATGGGTCGTCCAGAACAATGGAATGACGCTAGTTTGTCATTGATCCGTCTATCGTGGTTTGGAGGTGATGACATCCCGCGTCCTTCCCCACCCGGCCTTCCCACTTGCGTCATTTTGGCAAAATGCCGATACTAAACAGGCAATTGCCCATGGAGGCCGACATGTCCCAACCCTTGTTCAAACCTTCGCCCCCTGCGCTGCCGGAACAGCCGAGCGGCCCGGCGTTACGGTTTGCCCGCCTGTCCCGCATCATCGGCCAGCCGCTGCAATCCGACCTGGAAGTGGCGCGCTACGTGGCCAACGGCGCCGATACCGGGCTGATCGAGCAACTGACCGGCCAAGGCCTGACACGCAAGGAGCTTGAGTTTGTGATTCCGGCGCGCACGCTGTCCCATCGCATCAAGAAACACGAAAAACTCAGCCGCGACGAATCCGAGCGCGGCGTGCGCATCGCCAGTCTGCTGGCGCTGGCGCAACAAGTATTGGGGGAGGAAGCTACCGGCTGGCTGCGCCAGCCGCTGCGGCGCTTCGACAACGCCAGCCCGCTGGAGATGGCGCAAACCGAGCAGGGCGCGCGGCTGGTGGAAAACCTGTTGATCCAGATCGACGAAGGCTACGTCGCGTGATTGGCTGGCGCATCAGCCATTACGCGGACCTGAACGGACTGGGCGGGCTGCGCGCCGACGGCCGCTGGCACCACGCCGGCCGGCCCATCGTCTATCTGGCGGACCATGCCGCCAGCGCCATGCTGGAAATGCTGGTGCACAGCGAATTGCGCCGGCTGCCTGCCAGTTTTCAGCTGCTGAAGGTAGAGCTGCCAGACGACAGCCTGCTGGACCTGGACCCGGCTGCACTGCCGCCGGACTGGCGCGCCCGGCAGGAGGAAACCCGCAGGATGGGCGACGACTGGCTGGCGCAGTCGCCCAGCGCGTTGCTGCGGGTGCCCAGCGCCCTGGCGATGGACGGCCAAAACCTGCTGCTGAATCCGCAGCATCCGGATGCGGCGCGCTGCCGTATCCTCCAGGTGATAGACGCGCCGCTGGACACGCGGCTGCGCCAGCCTTGAGCCAGACCAAAATAAAAAAACCGGCCGCCAGGGCCGGTTTGCTTCTTCAAGACGCGACGATCAGCGATAAGCCTGAGCCGCTTTCACCGCCGCAGCGGCATCCACCAGGCCGGCGGAGCAGCCTTCGCAGCTAGCCGCAGGTAGGCGTGCCGTTTGCACCAGCAACTTGCGGGCGGCCTTCCAGTCAAGATTCGGATTGACCGACAGCATCAGCGCAACCAGCCCGGCCACATGCGGCGTAGCCATGGACGTGCCTTGATAGGCCGCGTAAATATCGTTGCCGGGGGCGGTCTTGCCATCATTCAGCGTGGAATAGATGCCGGGATCGACCCCTTGATCACCGCCCGGCGCCGTTACGGCCGTCAATGCGCCATAGTTGGAATAGGACGCAATGCCGCCGCTCTTGCCATTGGCTGCAACGGTAATCACGCCAGGGCAACTGGCCGGAGCAAAGTCTCGCGTATTGCGGGTGGCGTTGCCTGCCGCCACGACCACAATGCCGTTATGCGCGGAAACCTGCTGCAACACATCGCGGTAGGTCTGGGTGCACGGCTGAGCGCCGCCCAGCGACATGCTGATCACCCGCGCCGGCGTAGTATTGGCAGGCAAACCTGGTATGGCGCCGCCCACCGCCCACAACATGGCGTCGGCGATGTCGGCATCAGTGCCGCCGCAGCGGCCCAGCACACGCAGTGGCAGGAGCTTGGCCTGCGGCGCCACACCGGTCAGACCTTGGCCGTTACCTGCTGCCGCGGCGATGGTGCCCGCCACATGGGTGCCGTGCCAGCTGCTGGGGGATGCATCGGTGCCTGGGCCACAATCGCCTGCCGCCGCCCAATCGCCCTGATCCAAGGCATTGGCCTGGCGCGCCGTCCTGCCATCCGGACCCACCGCAAGCCGGGCAGAAGCGGGGTCGGACACAAAGTTGTAGCCAGGCTGCAGCAGATTGGCCGTCAGATCCTTGTGCGGGCGGTAACCGGTATCCAAAACAGCCACGGTAACGCCTTTGCCTTGGGTAATGTCCCAGGCCGCGGGCAGGTTCAAGGAGCCCGGCTGGCTGGCGCTATCTTGCATGTCCCATTGCTGGCTGCCGTACAACGGGCTGGAAGGGACAAAGTTAGCGCGCTTGATGAAGTTAGGCTCAGCGTACTCCACCGTTGGATCCTGCTGCTTGATACGCTTGGCCAGCTCCTGCGCCTGCCCGGCGCTCAGCTTCTGGCTGCTATTGAACACATAGGCGCCGGTTCCCATCTGGTGGTCGAATCGCAAAGGCAAGCCGGTGATCTGCTGTACTTGCTGAGTGCGCTGTGCAAAGTCCGCGGGACGGGCGGCCAGGGCCTGGCCACGCGGCAGACTGGCCGCTTGCCTGGCTAGCTGCGCCTGCGAATTTTGCTTGTACTTGACGATGATGCCAGCGACAGCCGGGCCGTTGGGCGCAGCTTGGGCGGCCGTTATGCCAAGGCCTGCCAGCAGCAGGCCGGAAATCAAATGATGCATTTTCACGGAAAGCTCCTTCAACTTGCTATGCGGGCCGTTCAGCTCTTCAGGAATGGAATGGCGGTCAGATTGGCTGGCGCTTGGCCACCACCTGCAAACGGGCTGCCCCAGGTAACGAACTTGCCATCCTTGGCCACCGCCAGGAAACCACCCAAGCCCGTGCTGTAAATGGCGCGGATATTCCGCAGCTTGGCCTGCGCCGCCGAACTGTCGCCGCCATGCGTGGGCGAACCCCAGGTGACCACAGTGCCATCCTTCTTCAACGCGGCAAAGGCATAGTCATTGGAGAACAGGGCAATCACATTATTCAGCTGGCTCTGCACTGCGGAGCTGTCGCCGCCACGGGTTTCATCACCCCAAGTCACCACTGTGCCATCAGCCTTCAGCGCGGCGAAGGCCGTTTCTGTGCCAGCGATAGTCAGCACATTGGTAAGCTGTGCTTGCACATTGGCCACATTATTACGCTGGGAATCTCCCCAGCTAGCCACGGTTCCGTCCTTCTTCAACGCGGCAAACGCTGTCTTGCTGGCAAACACCTTGGCCACATTGGCCAGGCCGCCACTAAAACCGCTCAAATCGCTCCCACGGTCGAACATCGTGGTGCCAATGGTGGAAACCACACCGTTCTGGCTCAGCGCGGCAATCACATTGCTGTTGCTGAGCAGTGCAAGATTGGCCTGCGGCATCGGCTCGGTGCCGTCATACAGACCGGTCGTGGCGTTATCGAAGTTCTGACCCCAAGTCACCACGCTACCGTCCTTCTTCAAGGCAGTGAAGCTGTAATCTGTGGCATAGATTTTGGCAACATTGGTCAGCTTGGCTGCTACCGGTGTGGTGTCGCCGCCAGAGGCGGGATCGCCAAAGGCGAATACCGTTCCATCCTTCTTCAACACCGCCACCGCGCCTTCGGTATAGCTGACGTCGGCGATATTGCTGAATTGCGCCAACGTTGCAGGGGTAAAGAAGGAGGCGATCGATGAAAAACCACCCTCGCCATCGAAAGTCTGTTCCAGATTGCCCCAGGCCGTGCCGCTGCCGTCGCCATTGAGCGCGACAAAGCCGCGCTTGACAGCCCAGACATTGCTCACCTTGTTCAAGGGCGCCACCGCGCCGGTGTAGTCAGCGCTGCCCGCGCCGCCCTTGCCGGCATAGCTACCGCCGGAAGCCGGGCGGCCCCAGGTCACCACGGTGCCATCGGACTGCAACGCAGCCCAGGCGCGCTCGCTACCGACCACCTTAACTACATTTTGCGGCTGGACCTTCAATACCGACGTGTCGCCGCCCAAACGGCTGCTGCCCCATACCGCCAGCGTGCCATCGGGATTGGTCACGGCAAAAACCGAAGACGAGGCAAACACGTTTTGCGGAGCCAAGGTCTGAGTGGCGGACACTCCGCCGCAACTGACGCTGACAGTGAGCGGCTGCGACGGATTGGGATCATCAATATAATTACCGCTCACCGGTGCCGCTTGGCCCGGAGTGGTCCAATTCACCGTTGCGCCACCAGGGCAATTGCCGCTGGCAGCAGCCAGCGTGCCCCCGCGCGCGCCAAACACATCCAGTGTCAGTTGGTTGCCGCTACCCGCCAAATTGCTGGTGTTGCTATTGCTGGTGCCACTATCCCCGCCGCCGCCGCCGCATCCTGCCAGCGCGCCGATCAGGCCAACGCCCAGCGCCAATGCGCTGAGACGCCATGGAACTTGCGTCCGTGTCATCACATTTCCCTTTTCTCGATTGCAGACCACTATTTTTGTTTAATGCTCAAGGCATTAAACAAAATGTATCAGCATGAAATAAAAATGGAAAATGTTTGTAACACGCAGGCATTATTTCGTGCATTTTCGCAACAATTTTGTCTATTCTTGTCTGCGAAACATAAAATAAAAACAGCAAGATATATCAAAAATCATTAAATAAGTCACATAAAAGAATGCATAAAATCGAAAGTTAGTTCAATTTTCCAAAAACAATGCAGCCAATAGACAATCTCACCTGCCAAGCCCTCCCTGCAGCAATGCCATATCCCCGCCATGGCCAAGTCGGCAATTCACAATTCTTTGCGCAAGTCTGGCATGGAAGATTAGAGTGAATTCCCCAAAAAAGATTTGGAACAAAATAATTAGCTGAAAACGTTATTTATATATTCTCATGCACAATGAAAACCGCCCTGCAGCAGCGGCTGCAGGGCGGTTGGAGTGTGTTGGGCAGGTAGGCTGGTCAGCTGCGCGCCAGCTGGGTTGCCTCGCGCGCCAGCTGGGTGATGCGGTCCCAATCGCGGGCGGCGATGGCGTCGTCCGGCGTCAGCCAGCTGCCGCCTACGGCCAGCACATTGGGCAGGGCCAGGTATTCCGGCGCCTTCTTGATGTCGATGCCGCCGGTCGGGCAGAAACGCAGGTCCGGGAAGGGGCTGGCCAGCGACTTCAGCAGCTTGACGCCGCCCACGGCTTCGGCCGGGAACAGCTTCAGCGTGTTGAAGCCTTCGTCCTGCGCCCACATGGCTTCGGACGGCGTGGCGATGCCGGGGATCAACGTCAGGTTGGACGCGCGCGCGGCCGAGGCCAGCTCGCCGGTGAAGCCCGGGCTGATGCCGAATTGCGCGCCGGCGTCCACCGCCGCTTCCAGCTGGGCGCGGTTGCGCAGGGTGCCCGCGCCGACGATGGCTTCCGGCACTTCATCGCGCATGCGGCGCATGGCAGCCAGCGCGGCCTTGGTGCGTAGCGTCACTTCCAGCACCTTGATGCCGCCGGCCACCAGGGCGTGGGCCAGGTCCACCGCCACGGCGGCGTCGTTGACGATGATCACCGGCACCACCGGGCCTTGGCGCAATACAGTCAAAGCATCCATTTCAATCTCCTGTTAGCGGGCACCGCGTGGTCGCGCGGCGCGCTGCAAAATCGGTTAACCGGGTCAGTTCCAGTCCGGATGGCGGAAGCTCATCGCGCCGGCCTCGGCATGGTCGGCCACGTGGCGGAACACCGCAAACAGCTCGCGGCCGATGCCGTATTCATTGTGCGACAGATCGGCCTGGGCCTGCTCGCGCGCCGCCCATTCGGCGGAGTCCACCAGGGCCGCCAGTTCGCCGGTTTCGGCGTTGACGCGGATCAGGTCGCCATCCTTGATCTTGCCGATGGCGCCGCCGGACAGCGCTTCCGGCGACACATGGATGGCGGCCGGCACTTTGCCGGACGCGCCGGACATGCGGCCGTCAGTCACCAGCGCCACTTTGAAGCCGCGCTCCTGCAGGATGGTCAGCGCCGGGGTCAGCTTGTGCAGTTCCGGCATGCCGTTGGCGCGCGGGCCCTGGAAGCGGATCACCGCGACGAAGTCTTTTTCCAGCTCGCCGCGCTTGAAGGCCGCCAGCATGTCGTTCTGGTCGTGGAATACCACGGCCGGGGCTTCCACTACGCGGTGCTCGGCCTTCACCGCCGACACCTTGATCACGCCGCGCCCGATATTGCCGGCCATCAGCTTCAGGCCGCCATCGGCCGAGAACGGATTGGCAGCCGTGCGCAGCACGCTGTCGTCGCCGCTGACGGCCGGCGCGTCGCGCCATTTCAGCTCGCCGTTGTCCAGCCATGGTTCCTGCGTGTAACGCGACAGGCCGCGGCCCATCACCGTGCCCACGTCTTCGTGCAGCAGGCCGGCGGACAGCAGTTCGCGGATCACGAAACCCATGCCGCCGGCGGCGTGGAAGTGGTTCACGTCGGCCTTGCCGTTGGGGTAAGCGCGCACCAGCAGCGGGATGATGGCCGACAGTTCGTCGAAATCGTCCCAGTTGACGTCGATGCCGGCCGCGCGGGCGATGGCCACGATGTGCATGGTGTGGTTGGTGGAGCCGCCGGTGGCCAACAGGCCGACGATGGCGTTGACGATGGATTTTTCATCGATCATCTCGCCCACCGGGGTGAACTGTTCGCCCTGGGCCGCGATCTTGGCGCCCTGGGCGGCGGCCGCGCGGGTCAGCGCCTCGCGCAGCGGGGTATTCGGGTTGACGAAGGCGGCGCCCGGCAGATGCAGGCCCATGATTTCCATCAGCATCTGGTTGGAGTTGGCGGTGCCGTAGAAGGTACAGGTGCCGGGGCCGTGGTAAGACTGGCACTCCGATTCCAGCAGCGCGTCGCGGCCCACCTTGCCTTCGGCGTACAGCTGGCGCACCTTGGCCTTTTCGTCGTTGGCGATGCCGGTGGTCATCGGACCGGCCGGGACAAACAGCGCCGGCAGATGGCCGAAACTCAGCGCGCCTATCATCAGGCCCGGTACAATCTTGTCGCACACGCCCAGGTACAGGGCGGCGTCGAACATCTGGTGCGACAGCGCCACGGCGGTGCTCATGGCGATCACGTCGCGGCTGAACAGCGACAGCTCCATGCCGGGCTGGCCCTGGGTGACGCCGTCGCACATCGCCGGCACGCCGCCGGCGAACTGGGCGGTGGCGCCGGCCGCCAGCGCGGCTTCCTTCAGCCAAGCCGGAAAGGCGGCCAGCGGCTGGTGGGCCGACAGCATGTCATTGTAGGAAGACACAATCGCCAGATTGGGGCGGTGCTCTTCCTTCAGGTGGATTTTGACGGTGTCCGGCATCGCCGCGAAGGCGTGGGCCAGGTTGGTGCACGACAGATGGGCCCGCTCCACCCGGCCTTGCTGGGCAGCGGCGCGCACGCGAGCCAAGTAGGCGCTGCGGCGCGGCTGGCTGCGCGCAATGATGCGGTCGGTAACGGCGGACAGGGTGGGATGCAAAGCCATGGTGACGTTCCGTGTTGAATTGATGCAAATAGTAGTTTTACTACACGCAAAACGCAAGGCGAACTACGTAGCGCCCGCGGCGTCTAGTGGCGACTATCCTCTTTTCCAAGAACGATTTCCAGCAAATCGCCCCAAATTTTGAGCCAAGGCAAAAGGTGTTGCAAAAGCGGCTCTGTCCGCGGCTTTGCCGTAGACATCAAGTGGCTGGATGGTAATATAACTACATCTAATTAAACTTCGAGATGGAAGATCAGGATGGAGACTCGTTCTACCCCTACCCCTGCCTTCGACATGGTGCTGTTCGGCGGCGCCGGCGATCTGGTCATGCGCAAGCTGCTGCCTTCCCTCTATCAGGCGCACGCCGCCGGCCTGCTCAATGAGCAGGGCCGCATCCTGGCGCTGGGCCGCAAGGATTTGAGCCGCGACGATTACCTGGCTTCCGTCGAGAAACAATCCCGCATCCATATCAAGGCTCACTTCGACGCCGCGGCCTGGCAGAGCTTCTGTGCCCGCATCGACTACCTGAAAGTGGACGCCTCGCAGGCGGCCGACTTCCCGGCGCTGGCCGAGAAGATCGGCAACGACGCCGGCAAGGTGGTGGTGTGCTACCTGGCCACCGCGCCGAACCTGTTCGCCGGCATCTGCGAAAACCTGGCCGCCGTGGGCCTGAACCGCGACAACGTGCGCGTGGTGCTGGAAAAACCGCTGGGCACCGACCTGGACTCGTCCAACGAGATCAACGACGACGTGGCCCGCTTCTTCCAGGAAGACCAGCTGTACCGGATCGACCACTACCTGGGCAAGGAGTCGGTGCAAAACCTGATGGCCATCCGCTTCGCCAACGCGCTGTTCGAGCCGCTGTGGCGCCGCGAGTGGATCCACGACGTGCAGATCACCATTTCCGAAGAACTGGGCGTGGGCAGCCGCGGCGACTTCTACGACGGCACCGGCGCGCTGCGCGACATGGTGCAGAACCACCTGCTGCAGCTGTTGTGCATCGTGGCCATGGAGCCGCCGGCCAACCTGGAAGCCGACGCCGTCCGCGACGAGAAGCTGAAAGTGCTGAAGGCGCTGCGCCCGTTCACGGAGCAGGAAGTCGCCACCAAGACCGTACGCGGCCAGTACAAGGCCGGCGCCGTGGGCGGCCAGCCGGTGGTGGGTTATCTGGAAGAAGCCGGCATTCCGGAACACAGCCAGACCGAGACCTTCGTCGCCATCAAGGCCGAGATCGACAACTGGCGCTGGGCCGGCGTGCCCTTCTTCCTGCGCACCGGCAAGCGCATGCAGGAACGTCTGGCGGAAATCGTCATCAACTTCCGCGACGTGCCGCACCAAGTGTTTTCCGGCCCGCTGGGCGGCTGCCACCACGCCAACCGCATGGTGATCCGCCTGCAGCCGGACGAAAGCATCCGCCTGTACTTCCTGGCCAAGGAACCGGGCGACACCATGCGCCTGCAGCCGGCCTACCTGGACCTGGACTTCTACAAGGCCTTCAAGGTGCGCCGCGCCGACGCCTACGAACGCCTGCTGCTGGACGTGATCCGCGGCAAGCTGGCGCTGTTCATGCGCCGCGACGAGCTGATCGAAGCCTGGCGCTGGGTGGAACCGATCATGGACACCTGGGCCGCCAGCACCAACAACCCGCCCAAGCAGTACACCGCCGGCAGCTGGGGGCCGGCCGCGTCCAGCGCGCTGCTGTCGCGCGACGGCATCAGTTGGCACGAGGAGTGTTAAGGTAGGGCGGAAGCCCCCTGCGGGGGCGTTCCGCCTTTTTGCTTTCCATGCGACAGGCACGTTGCGGCGGAACGCCCGGCCACGCCGGGCTTCCGCCCTATACAGAAATCAACGAGGTACGCCCATGAACTGGTTGGAATTTCCGGAAGCCAAGCAACAGACCGACGCCCTGGCCAACAGCGTGGCCTCGCGTTTATCGGCCGCCATCGAAAGCCGCGGCAACGCCGTGCTGGCGGTGTCCGGCGGCAAATCGCCCATCCCGTTCTTCCAGTTGATGGCGGAAATGGCCATAGACTGGAAACGCATCACCATCACGCTGGTGGATGAGCGCTTCGTCGCGCCGGACCACCCGGACAGCAACGCCGGCCTGGTCCGCGCCCATCTGCTGCAGAACCGCGCCGCGCCGGCCCGCTTCCTGCCGCTGGTGCGCGAAGCCAAGGACATCGACGCCGAAGTGGCCGCCGCCTGCCGCGACTTTGTCGCGCCGGACGTCGCCATCCTGGGCATGGGCGAAGACGGCCACACCGCCTCGCTATTCCCCGGCGCGCCGGAGCTGACCGCCGGCCTGGACCCGGCAAACGCGCACCCCATCCTCGCCGTGACGCCGCAGACGGCGCCGCACCGCCGCATATCGATGAGCTACGCCGCGCTGCTGCAATCGGGCAGCCTGATCCTGTCCATCCAGGGCGCCAAGAAGCGCGAAATACTGGAAGCCGCCAGCCGCGCCGTCAGCGACACGCTGCCGATCAGCTACTTCCTGGCACAAGACAAGGTGCCGCTCGATGTCTACTGGTCTGCCTGAAACCTGGCCGCGCCTGCTCGGCGACGTCGGCGGCAGCAACGCACGTTTCGCGCTGGAAACCGGCCCCGGCGTCATCGAGGACATCCTGACGCTGCCCACCGCGCGCTACCCGACGCTGGAAGACGCGCTGCGCGACTATCTGGCCCAAACCGGCGCCCGCCGCGTCGCCCATGCCGCCATCGGCATCGCCAATCCGCTGAACGGCGACCGGGTGACCATGACCAATTGCCATTGGTCGTTTTCGATTGAAGCCGCGCGCCGCGCGCTGGGCTTGTCCACCTTGCTGTTGCTGAACGACTTCACCGCGCTGGCGCTGGCCTTGCCCAAGCTGCCCGCCAAGGAGCTGACGCAAATCGGCGGCGGCGCGCCGCGGCCGGACTCGCCGCTGGCGCTGATCGGCCCCGGCACCGGCCTCGGCGTGTCGGCGCTGGTGCCGCACCCCGGCGGCTGGCGCGCGCTGGCCGGCGAAGGCGGCCATGTCTCGTTCGCGCCGCTGGATGAGCGCGAGTCCGTGGTCTGGCGCTACGCCGCCGCGCGCTTCGGCCATGTCTCGACCGAACGCCTGCTGTCCGGCCCCGGCATCAGCCTGATCCATCAGGCGCTGTGCGAGCGCGACGGCGAGGACGACGCCCCGCGCGAGCCGTCCTGGATCAGCGCGCAAGGGCTGGCCGGGCGCGACGCGCGCTGCCGCGAAACCCTGGAAATCTTTTGCGGCGCGCTGGGCTCCGCCGCCGGAAATCTGGCCCTGACGCTCGGTGCCCGTGGCGGGGTATACATAGGTGGTGGTATTGTGCCGCGTCTAAGCGGTTTTTTTGAACAATCCCCATTTCGCCGCCGCTTCGAGGACAAGGGACGGATGTCCAGCTATTTGGCCGACATCCCGGTTTACCTGATCACCAGCGCCTATCCCGCCCTGCAGGGCGTGGCCGCCTACCTGGCGGACCATCTGGCGCCGCGCAGCGACCCTTCCCCGGTGGACGTTTCCACCTCTCCTCGCGGCGGCTCAGCAGGAGACATGCATGCTTGATCGCATCCGTGGCCAACTGGAGATGCTGTCCTCGGCCGAGCGCAAAGTGGCCGAGCTGGTGCTGGAACAGCCCTACACGGTGATCCAGGCCGCCGTGGCCGACATCGCCAAGAGCGCAGGCGTCAGCCAGCCCACCGTGATCCGTTTCTGCCGCACCGTCGGCTGTTCCGGCCTGCCCGATTTCAAGCTGAAGCTGGCCGGCAGCCTGGTGACCGGGGTGCCCTACGTCCACTCCAGCGTGCGCCCGGAAGACCCGACGTCCGAAATCGTGGCCAAGGTGTTCGACAACACCGTGTCGGCGCTGCTGAAGTGCCGCAACGACGTCAACCCGCAGGCCATAGAAGCCGCCGTGCGGCTGCTGACCGACGCCCATCGCATCGAATTCTACGGCCTGGGCAACTCCGGCATCATCGCCGCCGACGCCCAGCACAAGTTCTTCCGTTTCGGCATCCCCACCGTCGCGTATTCCGACACCCACATCCAGATGATGGCGGCGTCGGTGCTGGGCCCGGACGACGTATTGGTGGCGATTTCCAGCTCCGGCCGCACCATGGAGCTCTTGGAAGCGGTGGACGTGGCGCTGTCCGCCGGCGCCAAAGTCATCGCGCTGACCACCAGCGGCTCGCCGCTGGCGCGCCGCGCCACCGTGTCGCTGATCGCCGACACGCTGGAAGACAATGAAACCTACAGCCCGATGATTTCGCGCATCGTGCATCTGGTGCAGATAGACATCCTGGCGGTCAGCGTGGCCCTGCGCCGCGGACCGGGACTGATCCGCCAGCTGGAAAAAACCAAGCACAGCCTGAAGAACCGCAGGCTGGACAATAAACAAGCGGAATAGGACGAGATATCATGAGTGAACTGACCGAACTCCCAGCCTGGCAAGCCCTGTGGGACCACTTTGCCGAAGCCAAGCACCTGCACATGCGCGACCTGTTCGCCTCCGATCCGGAGCGAGCGGAGCGCTACTCGCTGGAAGTGGGCGGACTGTTCCTCGACTATTCCAAGAACCGCATCACCGACGCCACGCTGATGGGCCTGATGGAGCTGGCGCGCGAAGCCGGCCTGCCGGCGCGCATCAAATCGATGTTCAAGGGCGAGAAGCTCAACCGCACCGAGCACCGCTCCGCGCTGCACATCGCGCTGCGCAACCGCACCAACTCGCCCATCATCGTCGATGGCGAGGACGTGATGCCGCAGGTCAATTCGGTGCTGGAACGGATGGGCCGCTTCGCCCACGCCGTGCGCTCCGGCGACTGGCTGGGCTTCACCAATCAGCCCATCACCGACATCGTCAACATCGGCATCGGCGGCTCCGACCTCGGCCCGCTGATGGTCTGTAGCGCGCTGAAGCCGTTTGGCCATCCGCGCCTGAACATGCACTTCGTTTCCAATGTGGACGGCGCCCAGCTGAAGGAAACGCTGAAGAAGGTCCACCCGGAGACCACGCTGTTCGTGGTGGAGTCCAAAACCTTCACCACCCAGGAAACGCTGACCAACGCCCTGACCGCCCGCGAGTGGTTCCTGTCGCACTCGCGCGACGAAGGATCGGTAGCCAAGCACTTCGTCGCCGTGTCCACCAACCAGAAGGCGGTGGCGGACTTCGGCATCGATCCGGCCAATATGTTCGAATTCTGGAACTGGGTGGGCGGCCGCTACAGCCTGTGGTCGGCCATCGGCCTGCCCATCATGCTGTACCTGGGCGAGGAGAACTTCACAGAGCTCTTGAACGGCGCCCACATCATGGACCAGCACTTCATGAACGCGCCGTTCGAGCAGAACATGCCGGTGCTGCTGGCCATGATAGGCATCTGGTACATCAACTACTACGGCGGCGGCAGCCATGTGATCGCGCCGTACGACCAGTACCTGCACCGCCTGCCGGCCTTCATCCAGCAGCTGGACATGGAGTCCAACGGCAAGCAGGTGACGCTGTCCGGCCAGCCGGTCAATTATGAAACCGCCCCCATCATCTGGGGCGAAACCGGCATCAACGGCCAGCACGCCTTCTTCCAGCTCTTGCACCAGGGCACCCACATCTCGCCGATCGACCTGATCGCCTCGCTGGAAAACCGCTCCAGCCTGCCGGGCCACCACGAGATCCTGCTGGCCAATGTCTTCGCCCAGGCCGAAGCCTTCATGCGTGGCAAGACCGCCGAGGAAGTGCGCGCCGAGCTGACCGAACAGGGGCTGAAGGGCGAGGAGCTGGAAGCGCTGGTGCCGCACAAGGTATTCGGCGGCAACCGCCCGACCAACACCCTGCTGATGAGCCGCCTCGACCCGCGCAACCTCGGCTCGCTGATCGCGCTGTACGAGCACAAGATCTTCGTCCAAGGCGTGATCTGGCACATCAACAGCTTCGACCAATGGGGCGTGGAACTGGGCAAGCAGTTGGCCAAGACCATCCACGCCGAGCTGACCGGCAAGCTGTCGCACGCCGAGCACGACTGCTCCACCCGCCGCCTGATCGAGCTGTACCGCAAGGCCAATGCCTGAAGCCTAACTTGCGATCAAACAAAATCCCCCGCCAAATGGCGGGGGATTTTTTCTGGGGAAAACGGATTGGGGATAACCCCGATTGTCCGACAAAGTGAACGCTGGTGAAATGGTGCCAAGTCTGAACAAGAATAACGGACACAAGAAGATCTATCGGGATGAGTCAGTTCTGCAGTACCGTGCTGGCCGGCTTCATGCTGGCTGCCAGCCTGCCCGGCCATAGCGCCGGGCGGCTGCTTCGCGTCGATGGCGACCACGCCGCCCCCATCACCCTCAGCGGGACCGTCATCGGCCCCATCGCCGCCGGTAGCAAGGCCGAAGGCACGTTTTCCGAGACCTACCACCTCAAGCTGCGCCAACCTATCCGTCTTGACGATGCCGGCGCCTGCGGCGCGCGGCGCGTCTCCAGCCTGGCGCTGAGCCAGGAAGACATGGCCCGGCTCAAAGGCCATGCGGTTACCGTGCAGGCGCGCGTGTTCTGCCAGGAGAGCCGGGCGGTGGCCTACCGCCTGGCGGACATCACCGTTCTGTAAAGCAGCCAGCCAGCGCCCGCGCCGCCGCGCCGGTGTCCGGCGCGTCGAACAGGCCGCCTATCACCGCGATGGCGCCCGCGCCGGCCGCCGCCACCTGCGCCGCATTGGCCGGCGTGATGCCGCCTATCGCCACCGTCTGCGCGCCCAGCGCCGCCGCCTCGGCAAACAGCGCCAGCGGCGCGACGACGGCCTCAGGCTTGGTTTGCGATGGAAACACCGCGCCAAACGCCACATAGCTGGCCCCGGCCGCCAGCGCCGCGCGCGCCAGTTCGATCCGGTTGTAGCATGAAGCGCCGATCACGGCGTCCGGCCCCAGCGCGGCCCGCGCGGCGGCGATGTCCCCATCGTCCCGCCCCAGATGCACGCCATCCGCGCCGACTTGCAGCGCCAGCGCCACATCGTCGTTGACGATGAACAGCGCGCCATGCTCGCCGCACAGGCGGCGCAAAGCCGCCGCCTGACGCAGCCGCCGCGCGGCGTCGCCGCTCTTGTCGCGGTATTGCAGCGCGCGCGCGTCGCCAGCCAGGGCCGCCGCCGCCAGTTCAAACAGACGCGCGTCGTCCAGGCCGTCCGGCGTGACGGCGTACAGCCCCTCAACCCTTGGCGGCATCGGCCTCTTCCTCGTCGTCGCCGCGCGCCCAGAACATGCGGTCCGGCAGGAACTGGCCCATGCCGGGACGGAAGCCGTTCAGTAGCGTCTGGTAGGTGTATTCCTGGGCCTCGCGCACCGCCTCCGGCAGCAACAAGCCGGTGGCCAGCATGCCGGCGATGGCCGAAGCCAGCGTGCAGCCGGAGCCGTGATAGCTGCCGGGCAGCCGTTCCCAATGGTCGGAACGCACCACGCCGTCCTGGCCGTACAGGCTGTTGATCACTTCCTTGGAATTTTCATGGGTGCCCGTGATCAGCAGATAGGGCACGCCCAGCGCCATGATGCGCTCGGCGCACTGATCCAGCGTCAGCTCCTCGTCCTCGTCCGGATCGTTGCTGGCCAGCCGGCGCGCTTCCAGGCTGTTGGGCGTCAGGATGGACACCTGCGGGATCAGCATGTCGCGCATCGCCGAGATCACGTCCTCGTCGGCCAGGTCGTGGCCGCCGCCGCTGGCCAGCACCGGGTCCAGCACCACCGGGATGTCCGGGTAGTCGGCGATCAGCTGCGCCACCACGGCGACGTTTTCCACGCTGCCCAGCATGCCGATCTTGAACGCCGCCACCGGCATGTCTTCCATCAGGAAGCGGGCCTGATCGTTGACCCAGTCCGAATCCAGCACCATCAAATCATTGACGCCGACGGTATCCTGCACCGTAATGGCGGTGATCACCGACAGGGGATGGCAGCCCAGGCTGGCCAGCGTCAGGATGTCGGCCTGGATGCCGGCGCCGCCGGACGGGTCGGAACCGGCCAGGGTCAGCACCATGGGAGGAGTGGCGGGAGTGGTCAAGGGCGAACCTCTTCTGTCTTATTGCGTTGGCAAGATTTAGAATACCCATTTTATCCGATCAAGGGGGCGAAGCGATGCGTACTTGGATGTGTCTGATCTGCGGTTTCATCTACGACGAGGCCGCCGGCCGCCCGGAAGACGGCATTCCGCCGGGCACCCGCTGGGAGGACCTGCCGCCCAACTGGACCTGTCCGGATTGCGATGCCCGCAAGGATGACTTCCAGATGGTGGAAATCTGACCGGGCAAACATGATGCGCAATCGTTGGAAACGCTGGCTGGGCGGCGCGCTGCTGGCCGCCGCTCTGGCCTCATGCGCCCAGGTGGTCACCACCTCGGGCGGCGCCGTCGGCGTCAACCGCAGCCAGAGCATGCTGTTGCCCAGCCGCGACGTGGAACAGATGTCGGCCCAGGCCTACGCGCAGCAGCTGCAGCAGGCGCGCGCGGCCGGCCGGCTCAATACCGACGCCGCGCTGACCAAGCGCGTGCGCCTGATCTCGCAGCGGCTGATCGCCCAGACGCCGGCCTTCCGCCCGGACGCCCGCAACTGGCGCTGGGAAGTGAACGTGCTGACCACCGACGACATGAACGCCTACGCCATGGCCGGCGGCAAAATCATGGTCTACACCGGCATCGTCAAGCGGCTGAAGCTCACCGACGCCGAACTGGCGGCGGTGCTGGGCCACGAGATCTCGCACGCCCTGCGCGAGCACACGCGCGAGAACATGAGCCAGGCCTATATGCAGCAAGTGGGCCTGTCGCTGGTGGGCGTGCTGGCCGGCTTCAGCGCCGATCAGCTGAAACTGGCGTCCATGGTCACCGACGTGACGCTGAACAAGCCGCACAGCCGCACCATGGAGTCCGAAGCCGACGTCATGGGCCTGGAGCTGATGGCGCGCGCCGGCTACGATCCCAACGCCGCCGTCAATGTGTGGCAGAAAATGCAGGCGGCCGGCAACGGCAGCGGCCCGGAATTCCTGTCCACCCACCCGTCCGGCCCCACCCGCATCCGCGACCTGCAGGCCCACATCCCGCAGGTGTGGCCGCTGTACCAGGCCGCCGGCCGCAAAGCCTGAGCGCGATGGCCGGCCTGTCTCCCGCCCTGCTCGACGCGCTGCTGGAATACGCTTGCTCGCTCCCCGGCGCCAGCTTCGACGTCAAATGGGGCAGCGAACGGGTGGTCAGCATAGGCGGCAAGATGTTTCTGGTGTGCGGCCGCGACGCGCTCAGCTACAAGGTGGCCGACGAAGACTTCCTGATGGCCAACGGCCTGCCCGGCGTGCGGCCGGCGCCGTATCTGGCGCGGGCGCGCTGGGTGCAGGTGTGGTCGACGGACGCGCTGAGCCCGGACGATATCCGCCAAGGCATCGCCGGCTCGCGCGAGCTGGTATTGCGGAAACTACCGAAGGCGCTGCGCTGTCAGTACGAGGCGCAGGCATGAATGCCTCGATCGAGCAATGCATCCGGCATTTGTCAGCGCTGTACCGCGGCCCGATGGCCATCGAAAACGGCCTCTGCCTGTGCCCGCTGCAAGACCCATGGGACAAGCTGATCGGTCTGCGCGGCCCCTCATCATCTACTGGATAAAGCCAACGTGAGCTATCTGTACCTCAAAGCCTTCCACATCTTCTTCGTGGTGTCCTGGTTTGCCGGCCTGTTCTATCTGCCGCGGTTGTTCGTCAACCTGGCGATGGCATCGCCAGGGGCCGAATACGACCGCCTGCTGCTGATGGCGAGAAAACTGCTGCGCTTCATGACGCCGCTGGCCGCGCTGGCCTTGGCTACCGGCCTGGCGCTGTGGCTGGGTTTCGGCATTGCCGGCGGCTGGCTGCACGCCAAGCTGACGCTGGTGGCGCTGCTGGTGGCCTATCACGGCTACTGCGGCAAGCTGTACCGCGATTTTGCCAACCACGGCAACCGCAAGAGCCATGTCTGGTTCCGCGTATTCAACGAACTGCCGGTGCTGGTCTTGTTGGCGGTGGTGATCCTGGTTGTGGTCAAGCCATTTTGAGCCGGGAAATCGCCATGAAAATCCTGTTCGCCGCCGGCCTGCTGCTGGCCTCCGCCGCCGCCCTCGCAGCGCCTAAGCTGCCCGCCGCCCCGCCGCGTCCGCCGGCGCTGAAACTGATCGTGGAACGCGACAGCGAAGCGCTGAAGCCATTGACCTTGTGCCTGACGCCCAACGGCCGCTTCGCCGGGGCCATGCACGAGGAAGAGGCGACCCTGTCGGTATCCGGCAGCCTGCAGGCCGATCGCGGCCTGACCCGCCCGATTCTGAACGTGGCGCTGGAATGGCGCGATGATGCCGGCCTGCAGAAACTGGACAGCCACCTGGCGCTGGAAGATGGCCGCATGCTGCTGGGCAGCCTGTGGATGCAAGCGCATCCATATGGCCGGGAGGCCGGCGTGGAGCCGCAGCGCAGCAGCCTCACCTTCTATCTGGAGCCGCTGGCGGCCTGCCCGCCGCCGGCTCCCCAACCGTAAATTGAAAAGGAAGGTGCCATGGCACTGGAAATCGAACGCCGCTTCCGCGTCAACGGCGACAGCTGGCGCGGCCTGGCCCCTGGCGTGCAGTACCGCCAGGGTTATCTGTCGGTGGAGAAGGAACGCACCGTGCGCGTGCGCGTGGTGGGCCAGCAGGCCTGGCTGACGCTGAAAGGCAATATCAGCGAGGTCACCCGCCATGAATTCGAGTACGCCATCCCGCTGGCCGACGCGCAGACCATCATGGGCGCGATGTGCCCGATGGTGGTGGACAAGCTGCGCCACCGCATCGAGCACGGCGGCTTTGTGTGGGAAGTGGACGAGTTCTTCGGCGACAACGCCGGCCTGGTGCTGGCCGAGATCGAGCTGCCGAGCGAGGACACCGCGTTCGACAAACCGGCCTGGCTGGGCGAGGAGGTGACGCACGATGGCCGCTTCACCAACGCCTACCTGTCCAAGCACCCGTTCAGCCGCTGGTAAGTCCAGCCCCTCTCTCCCGGCAGGCGAGAGAGGGGGACTCCACTTATCCACAGCCATTCTCTTTTTCCGTTTTTATCCACAAGTCGCCCCATCCCACGCCGCCTCGGGTAAAATGGCCGGGTTCCGACGGCCCACATCGCGCCGCCGCGCCCTCTCACTTAGCGGCTGTCGCCGCCTGACAAGGAAAAACTCATGTCCCGCAATCTGGAACTGTTCGAACGTGGCAAGAAAGTGATCCCCGGCGGCGTCAACTCGCCGGTGCGCGCCTTTGGCCAAGTCGGCGGCACGCCGCGCTTCGTCGCCCGCGCCGAGGGCGCCTATTTCTGGGACGCCGACGGCAAACAGTATCTGGATTACGTCGGTTCCTGGGGCCCGGCCATCGTCGGCCATGCCCACCCCGAGGTGGTGAAGGCGGTGCAGGACGCGGCCGTCGGCGGCCTGTCCTTCGGCGCGCCGACCGAAGGCGAAGTGGTGATCGCCGAGGAAATCTGCAAGCTGCTGCCGTCGGTGGAGCAGGTGCGACTGGTGTCGTCCGGCACCGAGGCGACTATGACCGCCATCCGCCTGGCGCGCGGCTTCACCGGCCGCGATCTGATCGTCAAGTTCGAGGGCTGCTACCACGGCCACTCCGACAGCCTGCTGGTCAAGGCCGGCTCCGGCCTGCTGACCTTCGGCAACCCGTCGTCCGGCGGCGTGCCGGCGGACTTCACCCAACACACGCTGGTGCTGCAGTACAACGACGTGGAACAGCTGGCGCGCACTTTCGCCGAGATCGGCGACAAGATCGCCTGCGTCATCCTGGAGCCGATCGCCGGCAATATGAATCTGATCCAACCGTCGGCCGAGTTCGTCAAAACGCTGCGCAGCCTGACCGAGCGGCACGGCGCGGTGCTGATCTACGACGAAGTGATGACCGGCTTCCGCGTGGCCAAGGAATGCGCGCAGGGCCTGCACGGCATCACCCCGGACCTGACCACGCTGGGCAAGGTGGTCGGCGGCGGCATGCCGCTGGCAGCCTTCGGCGGCCGCGCCGACATCATGGGCAAGATCGCCCCGCTGGGCACCGTCTACCAGGCCGGCACCTTGTCCGGCAACCCGCTGTCCGTCGCCGCCGGCATGGCCACGCTGAAATTGATCCAGCAACCCGGCTTCTACGAGACGCTGTCCCGCCGCACCGCGCGCCTGGCGCAAGGCCTGGCCGATGAGGCCAAGAACGCCGGCGTCACGCTGTCCACCGACAGCGTGGGCGGCATGTTCGGCTTCTACTTCAGCGGCCAGGCGCCCAAGTCCTATGCCGAAGCCACCCGTTGCGACATCGAGCGCTTCAAGCGCTTCTTCCACGCCATGCTGGACGAGGGCATCTATTTCGCGCCGTCCGCCTACGAAGCCGGCTTCGTCTCCATCGCCCACAACGACGAGATGATTGAACACACGATCCGCGCCGCAGGCCGCGCCTTTGCCCGCGTCTAAGCAATACGGCAAGCGACGGAACGGCAGCCCCGGCTGCCGTTTTTGCTGCCCATCCCAACCATGAACGCCTCTTCGTCTCGCCTGATCTGGCGGCTGCGCCTGGCCGACTCCGGCATCCAGCTGCAGCCGCTGCTGCAAAACGCCGGCCCGGACGGCTGGAGCCGCGGCCGCGCCTGCTCGCTCCCATCCTTGCTACGCGACGAGCACGCATCGGTGGCCGAGCATGATGTGCCGCTGCTGCGTCAATTGCTGGCGCTGCTGCGGCAATACGACGGCGATGCCGCGCTGATCGACGCCACACCGCTGCTGCCGGCCTTGATCGGCCATCCCTTGCTGTTCGACGCCGCAGCGCCGGCGCGGCGCATTCATGTCGAGGCGGGCCAGCCGGCCTTGCAGATGGAGCGGGTGGGCGCGGAGCTGCGGTTGAAGCTGCTGCCGGACGGACTGGCCAGCTGCGGCGGCGTGCTGTGGCAACGGCCGCAGCCGGAGCGGCTGCTGGTCTACCCACTGACCGATGAACTGAAAGCGCTGGCCGATCTGGTAGGCCATGGCCTGGCCGTGCCGTGGCAGGCGCGCCAGCGGGTGCTGGAGGCGATACGCGATGTCGCGCCCGGCCTGCCGCTGGTGGACGCCAGCCCGGCTTTCGATCCGGCCTTGCCGAGCGAGGCGGCCGATCCGACGCTGTATGCCTTGCTGACCCGCCAGCCAGAGGGCCTGCGGCTGCAACTGAAGGTCAAGCCGCATCCAGCCGCCGCCTGGAGCGCGCCGGGCCGCAGCGCGGCGGGCCTGGTGCTCGACGTCGATGGGGCGTACCGCCAGTTCGTCCGCGACCTGCCCGAAGAAGCGCGCCGCCTGCGCGCGCTGCGCGAGGCCTGCCCAGCCATCGTCCGCGGCCAGCGCGATGGCGACGGCTGGCTGTTCGCCGACCAACATTCGGCATTGTCCTTGTTGTCGCAATTGCAGGCGGCCGGCGAAGACCGCGTCGCCTGTCTGTGGCCGCAGGGCGATAAAATCCGTCTGGCCGCCGCCGACGGCATGCCGCAGCTGAAATTGAAAGTGAAGCGGCGCGGCGGCTGGCTGCAGGCCGAGGGCGAACTGGCGCTGGACGACGGCCGCGTGCTGGCGTTGCGCCACCTGCTGGCGGCGCTGGCCAATCAAAAAGGCAAATACCTGCAACTGTCCGATGGCGACTGGCTGGCGCTGTCCGGCAGCCTGCGCGATAGGCTGGACGAACTGGCCCGCATGGTGGACCACGCCGGGCCGGACGGACTGGCGATCAGCCCCTTGGCCGGCCCGCGCTTGCAGGCGCTGGGCGAGGAGGCCGGGACGTTCGACGGCGACGCTGGCTGGCAACAGCAGGCGGCGCGCTGGCGCGAAGCGACAATATTCGAGCCGCAAGTGCCGCCCACTCTCCACGCCACCTTGCGGCCTTATCAGCTGCAAGGCTTTGCCTGGATGGCGCGACTGGCGCACTGGGGCGTCGGCGCCTGCCTGGCCGACGACATGGGCCTGGGCAAAACGGTGCAGACGCTGTCGCTGATGCTGACTCGCGCCCATCTGGGCCCGCAGCTGGCGGTGGCGCCGACTTCGGTGGCGCTGAACTGGCTGGCCGAAGCCGCCCGCTTCGCGCCCAGCCTGCGTCTGCGCGCCTACCACCAGCAGCGCCGGCTGGACGATATCGGCCCCGGCGATCTGGTGATCGTCAGCTATGGCCTGCTGCAGCGCGAGGCGGACGCGTTCGGCGAGGTGCATTGGGCGTCGGTGGTGCTGGACGAGGCGCAGGCGATCAAGAACCCGCAGAGCCAGCGCGCCCAGGTGGCGCAAAGCCTGCGCGCCGATTTCCGCCTGGCCGCCAGCGGCACGCCGGTGGAAAACCACCTGGGCGAGCTGTGGAGCCTGTTCCGCTTCATCGCGCCTGGGCTGCTGGGCAACTTGGCCCAGTTCGAACAGCGCTACGCCCAGCCGATCGCCGAAGGCGACGACACCGCGCGCGCGCAGCTGAAGGCGCTGATCCAGCCGTACCTATTGCGCCGCACCAAGCGCGAGGTGCTGACCGAGCTGCCGCCCAAGACCGAGACCACGCGCCTGATCGAGTTGTCCGAGCAGGAGCGCCACGTCTACGAGGCAATGCGGCAGGAGGCCTTGGCCCGCGTGGCCGAAGCCGACCCGGCCGCCGGCGGCCAGACCATGCAGGCGCTGGCCGAGCTGACCCGGCTGCGACGCTTCTGCTGCCATCCCAAGCTGGTACAGCCTGACAGCGCGCTGCCGGCCAGCAAACTGGCGGCCTTCGCCGAAATCTGCGAGGAGCTGCTGGACAATAGCCACAAGGCCTTGGTGTTCAGCCAGTTCGTCGATCACCTGGCGCTGGTGGCCTCGTACCTGAAACAGCAAGGCGTCCGCTTCCACTATCTGGATGGCTCGACCCCCACCAAGCAGCGCAAGGCCAGCATGGACGCCTTCCAGGCCGGGGACGGCGATCTGTTTCTGATCAGCCTGAAAGCCGGCGGCACCGGCCTGAACCTCACCGCCGCCGACTATGTGATTCACCTCGACCCGTGGTGGAACCCGGCCGTGGAAGACCAGGCCTCGGACCGCGCCTACCGCATGGGCCAGCAGCGGCCGGTGACGGTGTACCGGCTGGTGGCGGCCGGCACCATAGAAGAAAAGATCGTCCAACTGCACCAGGAAAAGCGCGCGCTGGCCGACAGCCTGCTGGCCGGCGGCGACGCCAGCGCCAGGCTGGACGGCGAGGCGCTGCTCGCGCTGCTGCGCGGCGATTCTGTTTGATCCAACCGCCCGTCAACGCCTGGGTCATGGCAGCGATGCCCACAACAACAGGCCTCCACGCTGGACGTAGCCGCCGTAGTTGAACACTGGCACCGCGCTGATCCGCAGCGCCTTTCGCGACGAAAGGCTGGCAGAAACCCCGGTATTCGAGAAATGCCATCATGCGGATCGCCACCGCGTCCATTCCAGCCGGTGGCGCGATGCACTAAGATAGCCAGCTAAGGAGGAATTCATGACGCTGAACCTTGCCGACATCCGTTTGGAATATTCGAAGAAGGAATTGTCGCCCGAAGACTGCCTGGCCGATCCGGTTGCCCAGTTTGAAATCTGGCTCAACGAAGCCATCTCGGCCCAGGTACACGAACCCACGGCGATGAACCTGGCGGCCGTCGGGCTCGATGGCCGCCCCAATGCGCGCATCGTGCTGCTTAAGGGCGTGGAGGATGGCCAGCTGTTGTTCTATACCAATTACCAAAGCCGCAAAGGCCAGGCGCTTGACGCCCATCCTTATGTGGCGCTGACTTTCTTCTGGCCGGAACTGGAACGGCAGGTGCGCATCGAGGGCAAGGCCGCGCGCGTGGCGCCGGAAGTATCGGACGCCTATTTCGCCAGCCGGCCCTACACCAGCCGTCTGGGCGCCTGGGCCAGCGAGCAGAGCAGCGAGATTTCCTCCAAGGCGGTGCTGGTGACGCGCGCCGCCATGTACGGCGCCCGCCATCCAATCAACGTGCCGCGCCCCCCGCATTGGGGCGGATACGCCGTGGTGCCGGACCGCGTGGAATTCTGGCAGGGCCGCCCCAGCCGGCTGCATGACCGCGTGCTGTACACGCTGCAGCAAGACGGCGCCTGGAGACTGTCCCGCCTGGCCCCCTGAACGGGTTGCCGGACCGGTCTGGCCGGTCCGGCAGCCTCATCATCGGCTCCCCGCCAGCCCTGATCCTACTTGCCAGAATCCGCCATCAGACCATCCTCCACTGTCATATTTTTACCAATCACATACATCCATCGAAGCAAATTCACGGTAATTGCTTAATTTCTATTTTGCTTCCCGACATTGTCCAAGCACATCCAGCCAAGCCAGGCAAACGATCCCGCTCAAGCAAGCTCCATCAACACCGATGCAACTGCTCTAAAGATCAGCTGAATCTTCAATCGAAAAATCCAATACCTAACTTATGCATTTGGGATTGAACGGGTCAGGATACTAGGCTTTATCCCGATCGCGCCATCCGCCTGGCAGGGCGATGGCCGATTGCCCGCCCCCAAAGGCTGCCGCCAAGATGCGGCCCGGACCAGCACAACCGGGTGGCGAACGATCAGCGGGGCCATGCGCACGGCAGCAAAGACAGCCGGCGACACCTACATTGCCCAAGCTGCATCGTTTCCTTTTCTCCTCGCGGAGAACGACAACCCGTCCGGCCACATCCAGCGGCTCGTGGCCTCCGGCCATCCGCCGGGGGCATGTTGCGAGACGCACCCGTCCCGCCTTGTCTACATTTGGAGTTCCGTGATGAGAAAACAGCAACTGATGCTGCGTGGTTTGGTCCTGTCCGCCCTGGCTGTCTTCGGCTCGGCGGCGATGGCTGCTGAGCGTATCGACCTGGAAAAATTGGGCAAACAGCAAGCCAATAGCGCGCCCGCCTTCGCAGGGGTCGGCCAGGCCGATCTGAAACCGCTGCGCAGCACCCAGTTTTCCACCGGCAAGGTAGTGACCCGCTACCAACAGTATTATCAAGGCGTGCCGGTATGGGGAGAAGCCGTGGTCGAGGAAAAGTCGGCCGCCGCGCTGAAGGCCGTCCCCGGCAAGCTGACCGGCCACTACATCGCCGGCATCCAGACCGATCTGGCCTCCGCCAAGCCGACGTTGAGCAGCGGCCAGATCTTGGCCCAGGCCAAGGCGCTGAAGGCCAATGGCAACCCCACCTACAACGAGAAAGCCGAGCTGGTGGTGCGCCTGAACGAGCGCAATGTCGCCCAGCTGGTCTATCTGGTGTCCTTCGTCGTCGATAACGGCAAGGAGCCCAGCCGCCCCAGCTTCATCATCGACGCCAACAGCGGCCAGGTGCTGAAACAGTGGGAAGGCCTGAGCCACGCCGAAGCGAACGGCCCCGGCGGCAACGCCAAAACCGGCAAATACACCTACGGCAAGGACTATGGCCCGCTGATCGTCACCAGCGATTGCAAGATGGACAGCGGCAACGTGATCACCGTCAACTTGAACGGCGGCACCGGCAGCAGCACCACGCCGTACAAGTTTGCTTGCCCGACCAACACCTACAAGGCCATCAACGGCGCATACTCGCCGCTGAACGACGCCCATTACTTCGGCAATGTGGTGTTCAATCTGTACAAGGACTGGTTCAATCTGCGCCCGATCAACCAGAAGCTGTACATGAAGGTGCACTACGGCCGCAATTATGAGAACGCCTTCTGGGACGGCCAGGCCATGCACTTCGGCGACGGCGCCAGCACCTTCTACCCGCTGGTTTCGCTGGACGTTTCCGCGCACGAAGTCAGCCACGGCTTTACCGAGCAGAACTCCGGCCTGGTCTATGACGGCCAATCCGGCGGCATCAATGAGGCCTTCTCCGACATGGCCGGCGAGGCGGCCGAGTACTACATGAAGGGCAAGAACGACTTCCTGGTCGGCGCGGAAATCTTCAAGAAGTCCGGCGCGCTGCGCTACTTCGCCGATCCGACCAAGGACGGTGCCTCCATCGGCAACGCCAAGGACTACTACGACGGCCTGGACGTGCACTATTCCAGCGGCGTGTACAACAAGGCGTTCTACCTGATCGCCACCAGCGCCGGCTGGAACACCCGCAAGGCCTTTGAGGTGTTCACCGACGCCAACCGCCTGTACTGGACGGCCAACGCCACCTACAACAGCGCCGCTTGCGGCGTGGTCAAGGCGGCGGACGCGCGCGGCTACAACAGCGCGGACGTCACCAAGGCCTTCAGCGCCGTCGGCGTGGCTTGCCAATCCTAAGACGCCGTCCCGGTCGCGGTCCCGCTACGCGGGGCCGCATCCGACAGCCATGCCGGCTCCCTACGGCGCCGGCCTCCGCTCGGGAGTCCCACACATGTTGAAACTGCGTCAAACCGCGCTGCTGGTCCTATTGGGCCTGGCCGGCGCCGCCCAGGCCCAACCGGTCTGGATTTCAGTAGGCGATCAGGGTTATCAGCTGCTGCGCCAGCTGGATGGTCGGGCCCAAAGCCAAGAAAGCCGCACGCTGGCGGCAGACGGCCGCCTCGCCAAGGGAACGGCCGGCGAAACCGTGCATCTGGTCCAGGTGGACGAAGCGCTGCTGCCCAAGCTGTCCGATGCCATCCATGACAAGCTGCGCCATTGCGGCGGCTACATCGTGCACGGCAGCCTGAAAGAAGCCCGCGCCGCGCTGAACGGCCCGGCCGCGCCGCTGGCCGCGCTGAAAGCGCCCAGCTACGCCATCGACAACCAGGCCACGGTGAACAAGCTGCTGCCGCAGTTGCAGGACAGCAATGTGCTGGCCACCATCCAGTCCTTGTCCAGCTATCAGAACCGCTTCTACACCACCAGCCACGGCGTCAATGCGTCCAACTGGATCGCCAGCCAGTGGAAACAGCTGGCCGGCAACCGCGGCGATGTCACGGTGGAGCAAATCAGCCATGCCGGCTGGCCGCAAAAATCGGTGATCCTGACCATCAAGGGCACGGACAATGCGGCGGAAACGGTGGTGCTGGGCGGCCATCTGGACTCCACCGTGGGCAACGGTACCGGCGAGAGCAGCCGCGCGCCGGGCGCTGACGACGACGCCTCCGGCGTGGCCAGCCTGACCGAAGTGGCGCGCGTGCTGCTGGCCGGCAATTACCAGCCGCGCCGCACCATCAAGTTCATGGCTTACGCGGCGGAGGAAGTGGGGTTGCGCGGCTCGGCTGATATCGCCAAGCGCTTCAAGCAGCAGCAAACCAAGGTGGTGGGCGCGCTGCAGCTGGACATGACCAACTACCAAGGCGACGAGCAGGACATCTTCCTGTTCACCGACTACACCAACGCGGCGCAGAATACTTTCCTGGCCAATCTGGCCAAGGCCTATCTGCCCGATCTGACAGTCGGCTACAGCCAATGCGGCTACGCTTGCTCCGACCACGCCTCATGGACCGCGCAGGGCTATGCCGCCTCGTTCCCGTTCGAGTCCAGCTTCGACAACTCCAACCCCTACATCCACACCCGCAACGACACCCTGGCCAATTCCGACAGCCAGGCGCGCCATGCGCTGAAGTTCTCGCAACTGGCCCTGGCCTACGCCGTGGAGCTAGGCAGCGACGGCCCGGCCGCCCAACGCTGAGTCTGCCCGGCCGCCGCGGCCTGCCCGCTGCGGCGGCTTCCCACGCGGCCCGGTCATGCCGGGCCGCGTTCCTATTTGCGCTCAACCCGTATTGCGCAGGCCGGCGGAAGTGCCGTTGATGGTCAGGTGGATGGCGTACAGCGTGTCCTCGTCGTCCGGCTCGGCGCGCAGCCTGGCCAGCAAATCGGCCTGCAGCAGGCCCAGCGCATCGAGGAAGGGCAGACGCGTCTCCAGGCTGCGGCGCAGCGTAGGGTTGCTTTCCAGCAGCTGCGATTGGCCGGTGATGGCGAAGAAGGCGTCATGCGTTTTTTGCCACTCCGCCTCAATCAGGCCGAACAACCGCGCCGCCAATTCACGGTCGGCCACCAGCTCGGAGAAGCGGCGGGCGATGCCCAGGTCGGCCTTGGCCAGCACCTGTTCCATATTGGACAGCACCACCTGGAAGAACGGCGAGTGGCGATACAGATGCTGCAGCTTGGCCAGCCCCGCGTCGCCGTGCTTCTGCACATAGGCCGCCACCGCCGAACCGACGCCGAACCAGCCCGGCAGCATCAGCCGCGACTGCGACCACGAAAACACCCAGGGGATGGCGCGCAGGTCGGCAATGGATGACAGGCCCTTGCGCGAGGCCGGACGGCTGCCGATATTCAACCGCGCGATCGCCGTCACCGGCGTCGCTTCCAGGAAATACTGCATGAAGCCCGGCGACTCCACCAGCGCCCGGTAGGCGGAGAAGGCGCTGCTCGACAGCTCGTCGAACAAGGCCGCGTCGACCTCGCCGCCCGGCAAATGGCCTAGGCTGGCTTCCAGCGTCGCCGCCACCAGCGCTTCCAGATTGCGGCCGGCGATGGCCGGATCGGAATACTTGGCGGTGATCACCTCGCCCTGCTCGGTGATGCGGATGCGGCCGGCCACGCTGCCGGCCGGCTGGGCAACGATGGCCTCATAGGACGGGCCGCCGCCGCGCCCCACCGAGCCGCCGCGGCCGTGGAACAGCTGCAGCCGCACGCCGGCCTCGGAGAACACCTGCACCAGCCGGGTTTCGGCCAGCCACAGCTGCCACTGGCTGGTCAGGTAACCGCCGTCCTTATTGCTGTCGGAATAGCCCAGCATCACTTCCTGCACCCGCTCGCGGCTATCCAGCAATTGCTTGTACCAGGGCAGCGCGAACAGCGCGCGCATCACGGTCTGGCTGTTTTCCAGGTCGGCGATGGTCTCGAACAGCGGCACCAAGTTGACGCTGGCGCGCGGCACACCGCCGTCCAGACGGATCAGCCCGGCCTCCTTGCACAGCAAGGCCAAGGCCAGGATGTCGCTGACGCTGGCGCAATTGGAAATGATGCACTGGCCGATGGCCTCCACGCCGAACTCGCGCTGGATCGCCGCCGCTTCGCGGAAGATAGCCAGTTCCTTCTCGGCCTGCTCGCCGTAGCGCAGATACGGCGAGAACAGCAGGCGCGGCGTAGCCAGCTCGCGGCTCAGCACCCGCACCCGCGCCGCCTCGTCCAGCGCTTGGTATTCCTCCAGGCCGGCGCCGCTGAACAGCTCGGCCACCACCGCCTCGTGCACCGCCGCGTGCTGGCGCAGATCCAGCGGCATCAGGAAGAAGCCGAACACGTCCACGCTGCGGATCAGCCGCGATAGCCGCCCCTCGGCCAGCAGCGCGCTGCCATGAGCGCGCAGCGAGGCCGACAGCGCGGCCAGATCGCGCGCCAGATCGTGATGGTCGCGGTACGGCGCGCGCTCATCCCAGCGGCAGGCCAGCTCCACGCCGCGCTGCCGGGCGGTGCCGAGCAGCCGGCCCTGTATCGTCGCCAGCGCGCGGCGGTACGGCTCCTCGGCGCGGCTGACCGCGCTGTCCGGCGAATCCGCCGCCAGCGCCATCACCTCGGCGCTGGCCTCCACCAGCCGCGACGACAAAGACAGCTCGCGGTACAGGCTTTTCAGCTCCTGCAAGTAATGCTCGAACGCCTGCTGCGACTGCCGCGTCACCGCGTGGCGCAACAGGCTGGCATCGACATTCGGGTTGCCGTCGCGGTCGCCGCCTATCCAGCTGCCGACGCGAACAAAGGACGGCAGACGGGCGGGCTCCTCCCACAGCTGGCCGATCTCGCGCTCCAGGCGCTGGTACAAGGCCGGCAGGGCTTCGAAGAAAGCCAGCGGGTGGTAGGCGACGCCGTTGGTGATCTCGTCGCGCACCGTCATCTTGAAATGGCGGATCTCGGAGGTCTGCCACAACGCCAGGATCGCCCGCTTCAGTTTGGCTTCCAGCTCCTCGCGCTCATCCGGCGTCAGGTCCGGCGCGTTCAGTTTCGACAGGAAACGGCGCACCGCGCGATGGCCGTCCAGCACGCTCTGCCGCTGCACCTCAGTCGGATGCGCGGTCAGGATGGCGCCGACCTGGGCGTGGCTCAGCAGTTGATGCAGCGAATGGAAGCTGACGCCATCCTGGCGCAGCTTGGCCAAGGCGCGGCCCAGGCTGCCCTGCTGCGGCGCCGAGCCGGCCAGCTGGTGGGCGCGGCGGCGGCGATTGTGGTGCAGGTCTTCGGCGATATTGAACAGCTGGGCATACAGGCCGCAGGCGCGCAATAGCGAGGCCGCCGCCTGCGGCGCCAACTGCGGCAGCGGCTGGCTGCGCTCGTCGCCGCGGCGCAGCGCGATGGCCTGCACCGCGCCGGACACCAGCGCGCCCTCCTGTTCGTTCACCACCTCCGCCAGCAGCCGGTCCAGGCAGGCCAGGTCGGCCCGCAGCGGCAAATCCTTGTCTTGATCGTGCATATTATTGTCGTCCCTGTGTTTGACTCGTCAGGCATGGCCACGGCGGCCATGGCCATGCCTCGCCAGTCAAAATAAAACATTCATCATAAGCAGCTTCCGCGCCGTAGTGGTCAGACTACGCCAATTTGCGCAAAATGGCCTTGATCCTGCTGCGTCGCAACAACAGCGGGAACAAGCCCATGACGGCCGCGTGGTAGAATTCGGCCCATCATCATCGCAAGCAATGGAACCCGGTTTCATGGACAAGATCGTCATCGCCAGCCGCGAAAGCCGGCTGGCCATGTGGCAGGCCGAGCACATCCAGGCCCGGCTGCAAGCGCTGTACCCGCATCTGACAGTGGAGATCCTCGGCATGACCACCCAGGGCGACCAGATTCTGGACAAGACGCTGTCCAAGATCGGCGGCAAGGGCCTGTTCGTCAAGGAACTGGAGCAGGCGCTGCTGGACGGCCGCGCCGATCTGGCGGTGCATTCGCTGAAGGATGTGCCGATGACGCTGCCGGCCGGCTTCGCGCTGGCGGCGGTGTGCGAGCGCGAAGATCCGCGCGACGCCTTCGTCTCCAACCGCTTCCACAACCTGTCCGAGTTGCCGGCCGGCAGCGTGGTCGGCACCTCCAGCCTGCGCCGCGAGGCTCAATTGCGCGCCCGCTTCCCGCAACTGACGGTGAAACCGCTGCGCGGCAACGTGCAGACCCGGCTGAAGAAACTGGACGACGGCGAGTTCGACGCCATCATCCTGGCCGCCGCCGGCCTCAAGCGCCTGGGTCTGGCCGAACGCATCCAGAGCGAGCTCGCCCCGTCGGAAAGCCTGCCGGCCGCCGGCCAGGGCGCGCTGGGCATCGAAATCCGCGAGGACCGCGCCGACCTGCTGGCACTCTTGGCGCCGCTGAACCACGCCGAAAGCCGCGCCTGTACCGCCGCCGAACGCGCGCTGGCCAAGGATCTGGGCGGCAGCTGCCAGGTGCCGCTGGGCGCCTTCGCCACGCTGGCCGACGGCACGCTGACCCTGGGCGGCCTGGTGGCGCATCCGGATGGCTCGGTAGTGCTGACCGCCAGCGCCAGCGCGCCGGCCGACTATGCCGAGGCGCTGGGCCGCGCGGTGGCGAAGAAGCTGATCGACGCCGGCGCCCGCCCGCTGATCGACGCGGTGCTGGCGGAGTCGCGCTGAGGCTTCAAATGAAGCGCATCCTGGCCGCCCGCCCCTTGGCGCAATGCGCCGGCCTGCTGACCGCGCTGCGCGCCGAAGGCTGGCAGGCCGAGCACTTGCCGCTGATGGCAATCGAAGCGCTGCCGCAGGCGCTGGCAGCGCTGCCCGGCCAAGCGGCGCGCGCCGATGCGCTGTTTTGGGTCAGCCCCAGCGCCATCGATATCGGCTGGCCGGCGCTGGCGGGCATGGACCTCGCCGCCAAGCGGCTGGCCTGCGTCGGCGCGGCCAGCGCCAAGCGGCTGGCCGCGCTGTCCGGCCAGCCCGTGCTGCATCCGACGGCAAGCAGCGACAGCGAAGCGCTGCTGGCTTTGCCGGAACTGGCCGACGTGTCCGGCCAGCGCTGGCTGATCGTGCGCGGGCAGGGCGGCCGCGCGCTGCTGGCTGATGCGCTGGCGCAGCGGGGCGCGGCGGCGGCCTTCGCCGAAATCTACCGCCGCGTCGACGGCGCGCCGGACTGGGCGGCTTTCGACGCCGCGCCGCCCGATGCCGTCATCATCACTTCCAGCGAAATGGTAGAGCAATTGTTCCGACTGGCTGGTCCGAGCCGGACCGGGGCGCTACAATGCCTGCTGTACTGCGTGCCGCATCCGCGCATTGCCGAGCGCCTGGCCGCCTTCGGCGCGGCACGCGTCGTGACAACCCGGGCCGACGACGCCGCAATGGTCGCCGGCCTAAAAGAATGGTTCCGTCGTCACCCATGAGCGAATCCCAGATCCACGAAGCCATCCCGGCCCAGCCGCCCGCAGCCCGCAAGCGCCCCAATCTCGCCATCCTGGTGGCGATCGTCGCGCTGGGCGTCTCCGGCTGGCAGTTCTACACCACTCAGCAGCAACTGGACTCGATGCGCCAGGAGCTGGCGCGCCGGCTGGCCGAAGGCAGCGGCGCCGGCAAAGAGCAGCGCGCCATCGCCGAACAGGCGCTGCTGGCGGCCCGCGCCACCGATGGCAAGCTGGCGATGGTGGAGGCCCGCGTCAACGAGGCGGCAGGCCAGTACGCCACGCTGAACGGCATGTACCAGGAGCTGACCAAGAACCGCACCGACTGGCTGCTGTCCGAAATCGAGCACACGCTGGCCATCGCCAGCCAGCAGCTGCAGCTCGCCGGCAATGTCAGCTCGGCGGTCTCGGCGCTGGAAATGGTCGACGCGCGGCTGTCCAAGTTCGACCGCCCGCAGCTGATCGGCGTGAAGAAGGCCGTGGCCTCGGACCTGGAAAAACTGAAAGCGCTGCCCTACCTCGACACCGTCGGCCTCACCGTCAAGCTGGACCGGCTGATGCTGAGCGTCGATTCGCTGCCGCTGGCCGTGGACGCCCATCGCCTCGGCGGCGCGCAACCGGGCAAGCCCGCGCAGCTGCCGGCAGGCGCCCCGTGGTGGGAACGGCTGAGCGCCGAAATCAGCAGCAGCCTGGGCGAGCTGGTGCACATCCGCCGCATGGACAAGCCGGAGGCGCTGCTGCTGTCGCCGGAGCAGGCCTTCTTCCTGCGCGAAAACCTGAAGATGCGGCTGCTGGACGCGCGGCTGGCGCTGCTGCAGCGCGACGGCAAGACCTACGCCGCCGACATCGCCGCCGCGCGCAGCTACGTGCAGCGCTACTTCGACCGCGACGCCGCGGCAGCCACCCAGTGGCTGGCCACGCTGTCCGAACTGGAAGGCGCGCCCTTGGACATCAGCTTGCCGGACATGAGCGCCAGCCTGAAGGCGGTGCGCGATGCCCAAGGCAACAGCGGGGAGTAAGCGGTGAGATTCGCTCTATGGATTACCGGCCTGTTTGCGTTGGCCGTGCTGGTGGGGCTGGCCTCCACCCTGAATACCGGCTACGCCATCCTGTTTCTGCCGCCGTACCGGATGGAAGTGTCGTTCAATCTGATGATCGTGCTGGTGGTGGGGCTGATCGTCGCCACCCATCTGGTGCTGCGGCTGCTGGCGCTGGCCACCGACCTGCCGCGCCAGGTGCAGCGCTTCCAGCGCCAGAAGAAGCTGAAAGCCGCCCGCCACGCGCTGCGCGAAGCCGGCATCGCCTTCTTCGAGGGCCGCTTCCAGAAGGCCGAGCGGGAAGCCGCCAAGTCGCTGGATGACGAATACGCCCCGGAAAACCGCGCGCTGGCGCTGTTGATCGCGGCCCGCGCCGCCGGCTACGCCGGCGCCGCCGACAAGCGCGACGGCTACCTCAACCAGCTCGACCAATTGCCGGAGCGGCTGCAGCTGGCGCGCCACATGCTGGACGCCGAGCTGCGGCTGGAAGAAAAAGACGCCTTGGGCGCGCTGACCGCCATCGAACGCGCGCGCGCGCTGTCGCCGAATCTGACCAACGCGCTGAAGCTGGAGCTGAAGGTGCGCCTGCTGCAAAAACAACCGGAGGCCATCCTCACGCTGACCGAGAAGCTGCTGAAGGCTGACGCGCTGGAGCCGGAACAGGCGCGCCGCTATCGGCTGGCAGCCTACCAGCAGCAGCTGGCCGGCCTGTTGTCCGAGCGCGAAGTCCGCGACTGGCTGCGCCGCATCCCGGAGGCCGAGCGCGGCAATCCGCAGCTGCAACAGCAGATCGTCGCCCATCTGATCCGCCTGCAACAGTACGACTACGCGGCGACGCTGCTGTCCGAGGCGCTGGCCAGCGACGACATGGAGCTGCCGGAACTGGCGCGCGAACTGGGCCAATTGGCCGTCCATCTGAGCGTGGAGAAGCGGCTGGCGCTGCTGAAGGACGCCGACAACTGGCTGAAACAGCGTCCGCGCGACCACTGGCTGTTGCTGGCGCTGGGCCGTCTGGCGCAGGCGCAGCAGTTGTGGGGCAAGGCGCAGAACTATCTGGAAGCCAGCGTCTCCATCCAGCCGACGCTATGCGCGCACGCCGAGCTGGCCAAGCTGTTCGAGGCCACCGGCAAGGAAGAGCAATCGCAGCTGCATTACCAGAAGAGCCTGGAGCTGGCGCTGAGCCAGGGCTGCTGATCGCCCGCCGGCCCTCCCCGCGCCGCCCGCCGTTACCGGCCGGCGGCGTTTTTATTGGCGCGGCGGACAAAAAAAATCGGGCTCCGCAAGGAGCCCGTGCATGCCAACGTGGACTGGCAGACCAATCATACGAGAGTGCAGGGCGCATCATTGTCCGACAATGATGATGCCTGGCAGGCAAAGCTGTGCCAGAATCAAGCAATATGCATGGCTGCTCGTCCAGCTATGCATTCAGGTTGCCGTGCCAGTCGCCGCGACCTGCGGCGACAACTGCGCAGAATACGCGGTGCCGCCGTTTCGCACAAAGCAGTTAATCTCATGAAAACTATGAAGAAAAGGCATGTAACAGCATGAAGCTGCCTCCGCTGAATGCCCTGCGCGTATTTGTCGTCGCCGCCGAACATCTGTCGTTCACCCGCGCGGCCGCCGCGCTGAGCCTGACCCAGGGCGCGATCAGCCGCCATGTCCAGACGCTGGAAGAGTACTACGGCGCCACACTGTTCACCCGCCAGGCCCGCGGGCTGGCCCTGACCGCCGAAGGCGAGGCGCTGTTGAAGCCGGCGCGCGAAGCTTTCCAACTGCTCAACGAAGCCAGCGAAGCGCTGCGCCTGCGCCAGAGCGACCTTAGGGTACGCATGCCGCCGACGCCGGCGATGCGCTGGGTGCTGCCCAATCTGGCCGATTTCCAGGCCCGGCATCCGGAGTACACCCTGCACCTGCTGACGCAGCTGATCCACAACAAGCCGTTCAACCGCGCCGAATACGATCTGGCCGTGGTCGGCCTGTCCAGCCCGGAAGCCGCGCCGGATCTCCGGCTGGAATGCATCTGCCGCGAGAAGCTGATCCCGGTATGCGCGCCTGGCCTCTTGGCCGGCAAGCACCCGCTGCACACGCCGGACGATCTGAAACACCACACCCTGCTGCATCCGTGGCGCGACCAGAACACCTGGAAACGCTGGCTGAAGCTGGCCGGCGTGAACGGCGTCAATCCGGAGAGCGGAGTCACTTTCGACGCGCTGGAATACGCGCTGCACGCCGCCGTGGCCGGCATGGGCGTGACGCTGGCACAGGCTTCGATGGTGACGCAGGATCTGGACAGCGGCAGGCTGGTGATTCCGTTCGATACCGTGCTGGAAACCGAGTGGGCCTACTATCTGGTTTATCCGCACGAACTGGCCGAGCTGCCCAAGGTGCGCGCCTTCCGCGACTGGCTGGTCGGCACCGTCGCCCTCAGCGAGGAGGCCAGCTGGCTGACGCGCCAGGGCTACTGAAGCCGCCGCAATATCTGTTAACCACCTGAGTTTGGACAGCCCCGCCGGCTGTCGCCAAAATAGTTGATATAGCAACTATTGCCGTATCAATGATGAATTCTCCCGATTTTTCCCACACGCTCCCCTCCGCGCTGGATTTCCGCCAACGCCTGCTGGCCATGCTGGGCCTGTGCTGCGTGCTGATCATGGTGGCGCTGGACCAGACCGTGGTCGGCACCGCCATGCCGACGGTGGTGGCCGATCTGCGCGGCTTTTCTCTGTATGCCTGGGTCGGCACGTCCTACCTGCTGACCTCCGTCATCACCGTGCCGATTTTCGGCAAACTCGGCGACGACCACGGCCGCAAGCCGTTTGTGCTGACCGCCATCGTGCTGTTCACCGGCGCCTCCATGCTGTGCGGCCTGGCGCAGACCATGCCGCAACTGGTGCTGGCGCGCGCGCTGCAGGGCGTGGGCGGCGGCATGCTGGTGGCCACCACTTTCGCCTGCGTGCCGGACCTGTTCCCGCATACCGCCGAACGGCTGCGCTGGCAGGTGATGCTGTCCGCCGCCTTCGGCCTGGCCAACGCCATCGGCCCCTCGCTGGGCGGTTTCCTGACCGAATACTTCGGCTGGCGCTGGGTATTCTTCGTCAACCTGCCGGTCGGGGTGGTCAGCCTGTGGTTCGTCTGGCGCTTCCTGCCGGTGATCCGCCATTCGGCGCGGCCGCCGTCGCGGCTGGATTGGCAAGGCGCGGCGCTGATCGCGCTGTTCCTCGGCTCGCTGCAGCTGGCGGTGGAGTGGCTGCCGCAGCACAAGCCGCCGCTGCTGCTGGGCGGACTGGCCGTGCTCAGCCTGACCGCGCTGCTGACCCTGATCTGGTGGGAAAAGCGCAGCCCCAACCCGCTGCTGCCGCCCAGCATGCTGTCGCACCGAGGGCTGGCGCCGCTGTTCGGCCTGTCGCTGCTGATGGGCTTCGGCATGTTCGCCGTGATGTACTACGCGCCGCTGATGTTCCAGGCCGGCTTTGGCCTGTCGCCGAATCAGGCCGGCCTGCTGGTGACGCCGCTGGTGGTGTTCATCACCATAGGCAGCATGCTGAACGGCCGCATCGTGCAGCGCTTGCGCCATCCGACCCGGCTGCTGACCCTGGGCCTGGTGATGTTCGCGTTGACCGCCGCGCTGCTGAGCCGGGTCGGCCCCGCCACCGCGCATGGCTTGATCATCGCCAACATGATGATGGGCGGTCTGGGCCTGGGCCTGCTGATGCCCAACCTGACCATTTTCGTGCAACAGCTGGCGCCGCGGCAGCAGCTGGGGGTCTCCACCGCCATGCTGCAATCGACGCGGATGATAGGCGGCATGCTGGGCACCGCCTTGATGGGCGTGGTGGTCAGTCATCAGTTCCAACAACGGGTCGGCGCGATGCTGACGACCCGCCAGCAACCGCAATGGCTGCACTGGCTGGCCGATCCGCAAACCCTGCTCAACCCAGACATCCTGGCGCAGTTCCGCCAGACGGCCGCCGCGGCGCAGCCGGACGCGCTGTTGGCCGCCACGAGACTGCTGCTGGTGGATGCCATCCATTTCAGCCAGTGGCTGGTGGCGGTGATTCTGTTGCTGGGCCTGTGGCTGGCGCGCAAGGTGCCGCCGGTCGAGCTGAGCCACGCCATGCCGCCGCAGGCCCCTTCACATGACTGACAGCCAACCGAATCTGCTGCAGCAATTAAGCCGCAGCAGCCGCGCGATGTACGGCGCCTTCGAAAGCCTGGTGGGCGAGGCGCTGCCGCGCTGGCGCATCCTGAAGGCGCTGGAGGAGCTGCGCACCGTCAGCCAAAAGCAGCTGGCCGGCCACTTGCAAATGGACCCGGGCGCGCTGACCCGGCAATTGAAACTGCTGGAGGCGGAAGGCCTGGTGCGGCGCGACACCGACCCGGCCGACAATCGCCAGACCCTGGTCTCGCTGGACCAAGGCGGCCTGGCCTTGCTGACGGCGGCGGCGCCGCACCGCCAGGAGTTCTTCCGCCAGGCGCTGGCGGACATCGATCCCGCGCAGCTGGATATCGCCTTGCAGGTGCTGCGGCAGCTGGAGGAACGCTTCCGCCGCATGAGCGGGCGCTAGCCGCCCCTAGGGGCTGTTGACGTTTGGTGGGCGGTCGCGCCGGGATGCATTTTGCGACGAATCGAGGCGTTTCGCGCGCCGCATAGTCATTCTCTGCCAGCGCGGAACAACGAAGAGTCGGCGCGAAAGGCGCTCGGCCCTGCGGGTTTGGCGTAGCTCAAACGCGATCCACTCACAAAACGTCAACAGCCCCTAGGCATCATCGGCGGCCCGCTGATCCTCCCCGGCCACGATGATGCGATTGCGGCCCTGCTGCTTGGCGCGGTACAGCTCGCGGTCGGCCGCCTCGATCAACTGCCGGCTGTCCGCCACATCGCGCGGCAGCACGCAGGCGCCGCCTATGCTGATGGTGACATACGGCGCCACCGTCGATTCGGCATGCGGCAGCTGCAGTTCGCGCACCGCCTCCAGCACCGCCTCGCCGACGTAGATCACGCCATCCTCCGCGGTGTCCGGCAGCAGGCAGATGATCTCCTCGCCGCCATAACGCGCCACCAGGTCCTGCGGCCGCCGCACGCTGCTGCGTATCGCCTGCGCCACCTCGCGCAGGCAGTAGTCGCCGCTGACATGGCCGTAATGGTCGTTGTACAGCTTGAAGAAATCGATATCGATCATCAGCATGCCCAGGGACGTGCCCAGCCGCCGCGCCCGCCGCCATTCGCCGTCCAGGCTTTCCTCGAAGCAGCGTCGGTTGGCGATGCCGGTGACCGGGTCCACCCGCGACAAGGCCAGCACTTCGGCATGCGATTGCTCCAGCGCCAGCGTGCGGATGCGCACCTGCTGCTCCAGCCGCTCCTGCTGCTGGCTCAGTTCCGCCTTGATCTTGCGCTGCTCCGACATCAAGGCGCTCACCCCCAGCGACACCAGCGTCAGAATGCCGATATAGGTTTGCAGAATCACCAGCGTGCTGTAGGCGGAATAGCCCAGATACGGTCCGCCGCCATGGCGGGTGCCCCACAACGCCAGCCACATGATCAGCAGCAAGGCCATCAGCACTTCGCGGGTGGTGAAGCGAAACGCCGCCCAGGCCACCAAGGGCAGCACCAGCATGTCCAGCGGATAGGTGGTGTCCACCGTGGGGTGCCACCAGACGAACAAGCCGGCGGTCAGCAAGGTCACCATGCCGAAATAGGCCAGCATTTCGTACCACACATCGCGGCTTTGCCGCGACCGACCCTGGTGATAGACGTTCAGGCACAGGCTGCCGAACAGCAAAGTGCCGCATCCATTGCACAGCCACCACAGGCACAGCCGCGACACCAGCTCCTTCTGCGGCAGCAGATGGGAAAAATAAAGGGCGGCGGTGCCGATCAGGCTGCCCAGCAGCGTCATCACCACGATGATCACATTGAAGGCGATGCATTGGCTGAAGCTGTCCAGCGGATTGCGCCGGCCGAAATAGCGCCGCATCAGCCAGGCGCCCAACAAGGTCTGCGCCAATACCCCCACAGCCACGCCCAGCGCCGGCGGCAGCCAATTCATGCCGTCCAGCGTCGTCCGCCAGCGCCAAGCCTCGCTGGCCAGCGCGCCGAGCAGCACGCCTGGCCACACCCGCCAGCCCAGCAGGATCATCGCAGCCAACGCCAAGCCTGGCTGCGGCCAGACCACGCTGTCCATGCCCTGCTCCAGCAGCAACAGCTGGTCTCCCAACCAGGATGCCAGCCAATATCCCGCTGCGACCAAAGCCATGGCCAGCCAATCCGGCAACGCCGGGGAGCTTGAAGCAATGCCGCGCATGAATCTCCCTTTACGAACCGACCGCAAGACGGTCCCGCTGATGGCGGCTGATTGATATTGTTCAATCTCTGCCCATAGGCGTGTCGCCGCCGCGACAGCCAGAAATGCCGCGTCTAATGTCATCGTAGTTGGCGAATCCGCGCCTCGCAGCATGCGGTCAAGCGATAGACGAAAAAAAACCGAAGCGACGCTTCGGTTTTTGGATAGGCCAGGGTCTGCCGCTTAAGACATGTTCACGATTTTTTGGGCTTTGAATCCGCTACGCGGATTACCGTTTTCATAGCCGGGGCTGCCCGGCGTGCAGGGAGGGGATATTTGCTTGGCCAAATATTCCCTCCACCCCTAAAGGCCACCCTGCACATCGAAAACATATTTGCTTCTCGCAAGCCAGGCCCAAAAGCCAAAGATCGTGAACACGTTCTTACATCTTGACGCCCAGTTCGCGCAGGCGCTCGTCCAGATAGCTGCCGGCGGTGTGGCGGTCGGACAGCACCACCTCCGGCCGCGGGTGCAGGAACAGCGGCAGCGAAACGCGGCTTTTCTTCGCGCCCTCGCCGCTGGGGTTGACCACGCGGTGCTGGGTGGACGGGTAGTAGCCGGCGGACGCCTCCTGCAGCATGTCGCCGATGTTCACCACCAGGGTGCCGAAGTCGCAGGGCACGTCGATCCAGTCGCCGTGCTTGTCCTGCACCTGCAGGCCCGGCTCGTTGGCGGCCGGCAGGATGGTCAGCAGATTGATGTCGCCGTGGGCGGCGGCGCGCAGCGAGCCGGCCGGCTCGTTGCCGGTCAGCGGCGGGTAACGCAGCACGCGCAGCAGCGTCTGCTGGCTGCCTTCAATCATGTGCGACAGCGGCTCGCGGTAGTTGGCGGCGATGTCGGACGGGGTGTATTGCTGCACCCAGGACAGCAGCTCCTGCGCCAGCTGGTTGGCGATGCCGTAGTAACGGTCAGCGTCGGCCTTGAGAGCCGGCGGCACGCGGCCCCACGGATAGATGTGGAAATATTCCTTGATGTCCTTGAGCGTGGCGCCCTTGGCGGTTTCCGACACCTCCGGCGAGAACCAGCCGTCCTGCTTCTCCACCGAGAAGGCGTAGTCGAACTTTTCTTCGCTGTTGAAGAAGCCCAGCCATTCGGCGTAGATCTTCTCCACCAGGTCTTGCGGGATGGGATGGTTGGTCAACACGCCGAAGCCGGTTTCGTGCAGGGAACGGGTGAACTGCTCCGCGGCGTCCGGGGCGCGGTAATCGACAACTCTGACGTTCATGGGGTGGTTTTCCTGATGAACCCGGCGCCGCCATGCAATATCGGGGCGGTCGCCGGCCGCGCGCATTGTAGCGGCTAAGCTACAGGCCGCCAAGCCGTTGGCATCGAGACTGTTGGAAAACTACCAAGAACCGGCGACCTTGCCGGACAAGCCCGCCAGGGCCGATTCCACGCGGACGGATCGGGGCAGGGCGGTCAACGGAATGGGCAGCGCGGCGGCGACGGCGGCAAAGCCAGCTGTACTTTCATTACAGGCCGGGCCGTCGCCGGGGAAAGGCCTACACCCGCTGATCCATGTCCAGCGCCGGGGTGCCGGGACAGGCTTGCGCCACCACCCGCGCCGGCACGCCGGCCACCGTGGCGTGCGGCGGCACGTCCTCCAGCACCACGCTGCCGGCCCCCACCTTGGCGCACTCGCCGACGCGGATATTGCCCAGCACCGCCGAGCCGGCGCCCAGCATCACGCCGTCGCCTATCTTAGGATGGCGGTCGCCGCGCTCCTTGCCGGACCCGCCCAGCGTCACGCCGTGCAGGATGGACACATTGTTGCCAATGACGGCGGTTTCGCCGACCACCAGGCCGGTGCCATGGTCCAGCATCACGCCTTCGCCGATGCGCGCCGCCGGATGGATGTCGGCGCCGGTCACTTCGGAAATGCGGTTCTGCAAAAACAGCGCCAGCGTGGTGCGGCCCTGCTGCCATAGCCAATGCGTGATACGCTGGCTCTGAATGGCGTGGAAGCCCTTGAAATACAACAGCGGCGTGGAATAGCGGTCGCAAGCCGGGTCGCGCTCGTAACAGGCGCGGATGTCGGCGCGCATCGCCGCACTGATGGCCGGATCGGCCTGGAAGGCTTCGCGGAACAGTTCAAGCAGCGCGCGCGGGTCCATCACCGGACTGGCGAGCTTGCTGGAAAGATGGAAGGCCAGCACGTCTTCCAGCGTGGCGTGGCGCAATACGGTCATGTGCAGAAAACTGGCCAGCAACGGCTCGCTGTCCACCGCAGTCAGCGTTTCGTCGCGGATGGCCGACCACAGCGGATCAAGCGGGGAGGCACTCATCGGGTACTCCAGTGACATCTAGTCAAATAGTGTAGCGTGCCACAGTCCGCGCCAACAGACAAAAACGCCGCGCCGTCAGAATTCACCGGCCGCCGCGACTAAACTCAAAGCAGGAGAACCGCGATGAAACGTCTTGCGATCTGGCCGTTGCTGTTCAGCCTGGGCGCGCTGGCCGCCGCGCCGGAAGTGCCTGGCTGGCATGAGTATCAGGGCGGCCGGCTGGCCGCCGCCCGCGTCGCTTTTTGGCAGGCGGCCGAGCACGGCGACCGGGTAGCCGCCTTCGACCTGGCGATGATGGACTGGCGCGGCGAGGCCGGGCCGGTGGACAAGCCGGCGGCGGTCTTCTGGCTGAAAAAGGCAGCCGATCTCAACCTGGCGCAGGCACAGCATGCGCTGGGCCTGCTGGCCGAGCGCGGCGACGCCGTGCCCAAGTCGCTGACCGAGGCGACGCGCTGGTTCACGCTGGCCGCGCGGCAGGGCTATCTGGCGGCCCAGCTGGACCTGGGCACCCAGTATTTCCTGGGCCGAGGCGCGCCGCAGGACGACAGGCTGGCCGCTTACTGGTACGAGGAGGCGGCCAAGCAGGGCGACGTCGGCGCGCAATATCTGACCGCCAGCATGTATGAACACGGCCGCGGCGTGAAGCAAAACATTCCGGCGGCGATACGCTGGTATGCCCGCGCCGGAGCGCAGGGCGACGCCGGCGCCCGCGCCAAGGCGCTGGATCTGGCCAAGAGCGAAATGGCGCGCCGCGCTCAGAACGCGTCCAGCGGCAGCTTCAGGTAACGCACGCCGTTGTCTTCCGCCGGCGGCAGCCGGCCGGCGCGGATATTGACCTGGATCGATGGCAGCAACAGCCGCGGCATGTCCAGCGTCTCATCGCGCGCCTGGCGCATCTTCACAAAGGCCGCCTCGTCCACCCCGTCGCGCGCATGCAGATTGGCGCGGCGTTGCTCGGCCACCGTCACGCGCCACGCCGGCTCGCGGCCCGGCGGCGGATAGTCGTGGCACAGCAGCAGCCGGGTTTCGTCCGGCAGCGCCAGCAGCTTGCGGATGGAGCGGTACAGCGTGGCGGCATCGCCGCCAGGAAAATCGCAGCGCGCGGTGCCCACGTCCGGCATGAACAAGGTGTCGCCGACAAACACCGCGTCTTCCACCTGATAGCCGACATCGGCCGGCGTATGGCCGGGCAGCGCCAGCACGCGGGCGTCCAGCTCGCCGATGCGGAAGGTTTCTCCGTCGCCGAACAGATGGTCGAACTGCGAGCCATCGCAGCGGAACGCCGGCTCCAGATTGAACACCCGGCTGAATGTGGACTGCACCTCGTCTATGCGCCGGCCGATGCCGATTTGGCCGCCGGCCTTGTCCTTCAAATACCCGGCGGCGGACAAGTGGTCTGCGTGGGCATGGGTTTCCAGTATCCACTGCAGCGTCAGCCGCTGCTCCATCAGAAAAGCCAGCAGCCGGTCCGCGCCATGGCGCGCGCTGCGGCCGGAGCTGGGATCGAAATCCAGCACGGGATCGATGATGGCCGCGTGGCCGCCAGGCCGGTCGTAGACGATGTGGCTGATGGTATGGGTAACGGCATCGAAAAAGCTCTCGATCTGAACCGGCATGTTTTCCTCCGCGTATGGGCTTTACTTCATTATATTAAATCATATAATGTATTGAAGTATAGCCGATAAAGACCTGCCCCTCATGCCCCCATTTCCCGCCCGCCGCATTGCGCCTGTTCCCGGAGCCCTTGCATGCTGCTGATGCTGACGCTGGGCATGCTGCTGGGCGCGATATTGGGACTGACCGGCGCCGGCGGCGGCATTCTGGCCATTCCGGCGCTGATGGCCACCCAGGGCTGGAGCCTGCCGCAAGCGGCGCCGGTGGCGCTGCTGGCCGTGGTCGCGGGCGCCGCGCTTGGCGCCTATGAGGGCTGGCGCCGCCGCTTGGTGCGTTACCGCGCCGCTTGGCTGATGGCAATCAGCAGCTTGCCGTTCACCGCGCTGGGCACCCGGCTGGCGCAGCAATTGCCGAGTGCGTGGTTGACCGGGCTATTCGCGCTGGCCATGCTGACCGTAGCCGCCCGCACCTGGCGCGCCGCCCACCCCGAGGCCATCCTGTCCCAGCAGCCAAGGCAAACGCTGTGCCGGCTGAACCCGGACACCGGCCGCCTGCGCTGGAACGTGCTCAGCGCCGCGGCGCTGGCCGGCGTCGGCGCCTTCACCGGCTTGCTGACCGGCCTGCTGGGCGTCGGCGGCGGCTTCGTCATCGTGCCGGCGCTGCGCCGGCTGAGCGATCTGGGCATGCACGCCATCATCGCCACCTCGCTGCTGGTGATCGCGCTGGTCGGCAGCGGCGGCGTGGTCTCCGCGCTCTGGCACGGCGCGCGGCCGCCCTTGCTGCTCAGCGCCGGCTTCGTGCTGGCGGCGATGGCCGGCATGCTGCTAGGCCGGCGGCTCAGCACGCGGCTGTCGCCGCAGCAACTGCTGCGCGGCTTCGCGCTGCTGGTGGCGGCCATAGGCGTCGCCATGCTGTGGCGCGCTGTCGCCATCCTGCTCTGACGCCCAGCAAAAAGCCGCGGACGCGCCGCGGCTTGAGCCAAGCAGACAGCCGATCTACGGCTCAGATATAGGCTTCCTCGCCGTGCAGGCTGACGTCCAGACCGGCCTGCTCGACAGCGGCGCCCACCTTGACCGGCGTGACGCGGTCGATCAGCCACAGCATGCCGTAGGTGAAGCCAAACGCCCAGGCGCCGGAGGCCACGGCCGCCACCACCTGTTTGAACAGGAAGCTGGCGTCGCCGTACAACAAGCCGTCGGCGCCGGCGGCATTCCAGCCCTTGGTGGCGAATACGCCCAGCAGAATGGTGCCGAGCAGGCCGCCCACGCCGTGCACGCCCCACACATCCAGCGCGTCGTCCCAGTTCAGGCGATTCTTCAACTGCACGGCGTAGTAGCACACCACGGCGGCGATCAGGCCGATCACAGCGGCGCTGCCCAGCGACACATAGCCGGCGGCCGGAGTGATGGTGGCCAGGCCGGCCACGGCGCCGGTCAACAGGCCGACGAACTTGGGTTGCTTGGCATGCGACCATTCCAGCAGGAACCAGGCGGTGCCGGCGAACGATGCCGCCACGTCGGTATTGAGGAAGGCGGAGGCGGTCACCGCGTCCACTTTCAGCTCGGAACCGGCGTTGAAGCCATACCAACCAAACCACAACAGGCCAGTGCCCAGCGCGATCAGCGGCACATTATGCGGCTTGTTCTCCACCAGGGAACGGCGGCCGACATACAGGATGGACGCCAGCGCGGCGAAACCGGCGGTGTTGTGCACCACGATGCCGCCGGCGAAGTCCAGCACACCCCACTTGGCCAGTAGGCCGTCCGGGCTCCACACCATGTGGACGAAGGGGAAGTAGACCAGCACCAGCCAGCCGGTCAGAAACAGGAAATAGGCTTTCACCGTCACCCGGTTGGCGAAGGCGCCGGTGATCAGCGCTGGCGTGATGATGGCGAACATCATCTGGTAGGCCACATGCACGATCAACGGAATGCCGGCGTCGTTGCCGGCGTACATGCTGTGCAGAGTAATGCCGCGCATGAAGGCGTAGTAGGTGGGGTCGCCGATGATGCCGTGCCAGCTGGGGCCGAAGCACATCGAATAGCCGAAGGCGAACCACAGCACGGTGGTCCAGCCCAGAGACATGAAGCTCTGGGCCATGATGGTCAGCACATTCTTGCGGCCCACTAGGCCGCCGTAGAAGAAAGCCAGGCCAGGGGTCATCAGCATGACCAGGCTGGCGCACAGCAGCATGAAGCCGGTGTTGCCGACATTGATAGTCGCGGTTGGGGAGAGCATGGTCCAGTCCTCATTCAAACAAATATTAGAAAATCGTTTTGCTCGAATATTGATACTGGGGATGGCGGATTTACCTGCGTCAGATCAAGTTCTTATCTGGACATTAACAAATGTAAACAATTTGTAAATTCATGATTTCCGCTTATCCATCCTGCCGCTGCTTGGCCTCCTCCATCGCGCGGAGTCAGTCGTCGAAACTGAAGCCCTCGCCGCTGCCGGCGCGGATCGCCTCGGCCAGCGTGGAAAAGAATTCCGAGCCGTCGCGGCCGGCGATCCAGGCTTCGCCCTGGCGCGCGAAATGGTAGCCGCCGCTCTTGGCGGCGATCCACATCTCCTGATTGGAAGCGTGGCGATTGACGATGACTTTTTCGCCGCTGTCGAACTCGATCTCCAGCACATTGCCCTGGCGCAAGGTATCGACATCCAGCTCGTGATCGTCCAGCGCCTGTTCGATGCGGTCGAAAATGGCGTCGCTCAATTGCAGAAATTCGCTTTCGGTCATGATGGCTTCCTGATGGCGCCGCCCGGGGACAACACGGCGCGGCGGGGTTTTGCTAGTATGCTGATTTTGCCATAACGGATCATTGCCAGTATGCGTACCCTGCTCGCTTGCGCAAGTTTGTCCCTATTCCTGGTCGCTTGCGGCTACAAGGGCCCGCTGGTCCTGCCCAAGGCGCCGGCCGCTCGCCATGAGCCGGCTCCGCCCAAACCGGCCGCGTCAACGCCCGTCGCCGCCAAACCCGCGGCCTCCGCCGCCCAATAATTCCTTTGGCATAAGGATATTTCCAGATGGTGGCTTGTCTGAACAGACTCTTGGCCTAGAATGGCCCAATCAACTGGAATGCCGGGAATTGTCATGCCACATTACGCGCGCCATCTGGAACACCACACCATCGTCAATCCGTTTCCCGGCATCGCCAAGCTGGAAGCGGCGCTGGGCCACAAGGTGGTCAATCGGCTGGGCGCCAACGAAAGCCTGGCACGCCCCGACTCCCCGCTGTTGGCGCAATGGGGGGAGGCGCTGGCCGAACTGGCCAGACTCTATCCAGACCCGTACGCGCTGGCCTTGCGCGAGCGCGCGGCGCAGTTGCACGGCGTCGAACCCAGCCAGGTGCTATTCGACAGCGGCGCGGACAGCCTGATCCTGCTGGCGCTGCGCTTGCGCTGCAATGCCGGGGACGCCGTGGTGTGCAGCGCCGGCACCTACCCCGCCTTCCGCTACTTCGCCGAAGGCGTGGGCGCGCGCATCCTGGAAGTGCCGTATCGCCCACATGGCATCGGCCTGCGGCCCGACTTGGCGCGGCTGTGCGAAGTGGCGCAGGCCGAGCGCGCCGTGGCGCTGTATCTGGCCAACCCGGACAATCCCACCGGCCACTACTGGTCCGCCGCCGATATCCAGGCGCTGCGCCAGCAGCTGCCATCGAGCACGCTGCTGATTCTGGACGAAGCCTACGTCGATTTCTGCACCGAGCCTCAAGACGCGCCGCCGGCCGGCGCGCTGCCCAACACGCTGCGGCTGCGCACCTTGTCCAAGGCCTACGGCCTGGCCGGCCTGCGTGTCGGCTTCGCGCTGGCGCCGGCCGACATCATCGCCAAGGCCGACCAGATCCGCCCGCAATACGCGCTGTCCGGCCTGGCCCAGCACGCCGCGCGGCTGGTGCTGGACGATCCGGACTACTCGCGCCAGCTGGTGCAGGCCACGCTGCAGCTGCGCGACAAGCTCGACGCCGCGCTGCGCGCGCGCGACCTGACCGTGCTGCCGTCGCACACCAATTTCGTCGCCGTGCTCTATCCCAACGCCGCCGCCGCCGAGGACATCCAACGCCGGCTGCTGGCCGACGGCATCGCCGTGCACCGGCCGCCGCACCCGGCGCTGCGCCATCTGCTGCGCGTCACCGCGCAGCCGTCTGCCTTGTCGAGCAAGGTGCTGGATGCGCTGGCGGGACACTGAGCAGCATGCGCCAAGGGCTGTTGATTGTTATCCGCGCCTCAGGGCGGTGAACTTAACGCCGCCGCGCGCGGCCTAAAATCGGGTTACCACCCTGATCGTGGCCCTGTCGCATGTCCGAGTCGATTCCCCTGATTGCCTTGCTGGCGCTGTATTTCGCCGCGCTGTTGCACGCGCTGCGCCAGGCTTGGCGCACTTGCCGTTTATATTGGCTGGCTTGCGCGCTGCTGCTTGCCGGCAGCGCGCTGTTGATGCTGCTGGCCGAACCGGCCACGCCGAATTCCGGCGAGATGCCGCCCGGCTTCGGCCTGGGCGCGATGCTGGCGCAAATCGGCATTGTCGCCACCGCCTGCGGCTCGCTGTGGCCGCGCATCCGGCAATGCATGCGCCGCTCATGACAGGCCGAAGCGCCGCCCATTGACCGCCGGCGATGCGAAAGACATAATCGCCCGACGTTTTTCAAAGCGGGATCTCTGCCTAGGCGAGGTCCCGCTTTGTATTGGGCCGCCGCGCCAAAACAATCGCCTGGCAGGGCGCATCGGGCAGCGGCGCCGCACCTGAAAACGAATAAAACCGGGATGCGGCTCGGATCGGCATCCCTTCTTCCGTTTTTGAACACGATACCCACATGATGAAAACCCACTTCCCCCGCGGCCTGGCGGCATGGAGCCTGCTGGCTGTCGCCACCGTCTGCCTGGCCCGTCCGATTCCCGTTCGCGACGACGGCGAAACGCCGATCACGCTGCAAGGCACTGTGATCGGTCCGCTTACCTCCGGCGACAAGGCGGAAGGCACGCTATTCAAGGCCTATCATCTGAAACTGGCCAAGCCGATGCGCTTCGACGACGGTGCCGATTGCGGCCCGCAGGACAAGACCAGCCTGGCGCTGAGCCAGGAAGACATGGGCCGCTACAAAGGCAAGACCGTCACCGTGCAAGCCAAAGTGTTCTGCCAGATCAACCGCACCGGCACCTATCATCTGGGCGACATCGCCGTCGTGGCGCGCTGAACCGGTTGCCAGCAGCGCGCAGCGGCATCATTCCCAGCCGCCAGCGCATGAGGCGCGGCGGTTTGGCCTCTTTGCTGCCAGCCGTTATCATCGGTCGCTTGTCCACTGCTTCCCGGAGCCGACATGTTCCTGCCGCCCCCTCTGCCGCTGGCCGCCTTCGCGCTGCTTGCGCTTGGCCTGCTGTCCGCCAGCCTGCGCCGGCAACCGCCCGCCTGGATCGCTCTGGCCTGCAGCGCCCTGTTGGCGCTGGCGGCCGGCGTGCTGCAGCCGCTGGGCGTGGTCTTCGCCGCCGCCGCCGCCGGCCTGACGCTGGCGCAGCTCAAACGCCCGCGTCCTGAGCTGACCGTGGTGTGGATCGCGTTGCTGTTGGCGCTGGCGCTACACGCGCTGCCCGGCTTCGACAACCCTCTGCTGTGGCAAGGCAAGGCCAGCGCGGACAGCGCGCCGTACCGGCTGTTCTGGAGCTACGACAAGGGCCTGGCCGGGCTGATGTTGCTGCTGGGCCTCTCCACCGCGCCGCTGCCGGACAGGCAATTGGGCTGGCCGGCGGCGCTGGTGGGCGCGCTGGCGCTGCTGCTGACGCTGGGCATCGCCGCCGTCAGCGGCATCATCGGTTTTTCCCTGAAGTGGCCGGCCTGGCTGCTGCCCTGGTTGCTGGCCAATTGCTTCCTGGTTTCGCTGGTGGAAGAGGCCTTCTTCCGCGGCGGCATCCAGCGTTGGCTGGAGCTGCGCACCGAGCCTTTCGCCGCGCTGCTGGCGGCGTCGCTGCTGTTTGGCCTGGCGCATCTGGCCGGAGGCTGGGCCTGGGTGGGCCTGGCGACCCTGGCCGGCATAGGCTACGGCCTGCTCTATGCCGCCCGCCGCCAGTTATGGCTGGCCGTGTTGGCCCACCTAGGCTTCAACACCTTGCACCTGCTGCTGTTCAGCTACCCGAAGCTGGCGTGAATGGACGGATGACGGCGCGCTTCGCGCGCTAACTGTCTTGATATGAAAATAAAAAACCATTCCGAGTAAGCCGCGCTGTCGGTTAAAATCGCGGTCTTCGTTCACCATCCGCGAGCAGCACCGCCATGATTGAAGTCGGCATCGTGATGGGTAGCAATAGCGACTGGGAAGTGATGCAGCACGCCGCGCGCATGCTGAAACACTTCGGCGTCGCCTGCGAAACCCGCGTCGTCTCCGCCCACCGCACCCCTGACCTGCTGTTCCAGTACGCCGAACAAGCCGCCCAGCGCGGCCTGAAGGCCATCATCGCCGGCGCCGGCGGCGCCGCCCACCTGCCGGGCATGCTGGCCGCCAAAACACATGTGCCGGTGCTGGGCGTGCCGGTGCCGTCGAAATACCTGCGCGGCGAGGACTCGCTGCTGTCCATCGTGCAAATGCCCAAGGGCATACCGGTCGCCACCTTCGCCATCGGCGAGGCCGGCGCCGCCAACGCCGCGCTGTTCGCCGTGGCCATGCTGGCGACGACGCGTCCGGAACTGGCCGAGAAGCTGGTGGCCTTCCGCCAGGAACAGGAACAAACCGTACTGGCGATGACGCTGCCGGAGATCGAATAATGGCCGCCATTCTGCCGCCAGCCATGCTGGGCATCCTCGGCGGCGGCCAGCTCGGCCGCATGTTCGCCGTGGCCGCCAAGACCATGGGCTACCGCGTCACCGTGCTGGACCCGGACGAGAACGCGCCCGCCGCGGCCTTCGCCGATCGCCATATCCGCGCGTCTTACAACGACCCGGCCGCCCTGCGCGAGCTGGCGCAAAGCTGCGCCGCCGTCACCACCGAGTTTGAAAACGTCAACGCCGACGCCATGCGCGAGCTGGCCAAGACCACGCGCGTCTCGCCGTCCGGCGATTGCGTGGCCATCGCCCAGGACCGCATTGTCGAAAAAAGCTGGATCAACAAGGCCGGCCTGCCGACGGCGCCGTATCTGGCGATCGAAAGCGTCGAAGACATCCAGGTAGACCTGGCGCCTTACCTGCCGGGCATCCTGAAAACCGCCCGCCTCGGTTACGACGGCAAGGGCCAGGTGCGGGTCAAAACCGCCGCCGAAGCGCGCGCCGCCTACGCCAACCTGGGCGGCCAGGCCTGCGTGCTGGAAAAAATGCTGGACCTGAAGCTGGAGGTCTCGGCCATCGTCACCCGCGTCAGCCAAGCGCAAAGCGCGGTGTTCCCGGTGGCGGAAAACATCCACCAGGACGGCATCCTCGACGAATCCATCGTGCCGGCGCGCATAGACCCGGCGCTGGCCGCGCAGGCGCAGAGCATGGCCAAAAAATTGGCCGACGCGCTGGACTATGTGGGCGTGCTGGCGGTGGAGTTCTTCGTGCTGGCCGACGACAGCCTGGTGGTCAACGAGATCGCCCCGCGGCCGCACAACTCCGGGCATTACACGCTGACCGCCTGCCTGACCGACCAGTTCCAGCAGCAAGTGCGCGCCATGTGCGGCCTGCTTCCAGGCCGCACCGACCTGCTCAGCCCGGTGGTGATGGTCAACTTGCTGGGCGACGTGTGGAAAGAGGGCGGCGGCGAGCCGAACTGGGATGTGCTGGTGGAGGCGCCCAACGCCCAACTGCACCTGTACGGCAAGAAAACCGCGCGGCCCGGCCGCAAGATGGGCCACTTCAACGTGATGGCCGCCAGCGCCGACGAGGCGCTGGAGCAGGCCAGGGCGCTGAAAGATACGCTGTAATTCATCGGGCGATGCCATCAGGCATCGCCCTTTTGCATTTCAAGGAAGCATGATGACCGGACTGAACACCACCAATCTGACCAGCCTGAAGAAGATCTACTCCGGCAAGGTGCGCGATCTGTACGAGATCGACGACAAGCGCATGCTGATGATCGCCACCGACCGGCTCTCCGCCTTCGACGTGATCCTGGACGACCCGATCCCGGCCAAGGGCCAGATTCTGACCGCCATCTCCAATTTCTGGTTTGAAAAACTGAAGGACGTGGTGCCCAACCACCTGACCGGCGACCAGCCGGAAGACGTGGTGGCCGCGGCAGACCTGCCGCAGGTGCAAGGCCGCGCCGTGGTGGCCAAGCGCTTGAAGGCGGTGCCGATCGAGGCGGTGGTGCGCGGCTACCTGGCCGGCTCCGGCTGGAAGGAATACCGGCAGTCCGGCTCGGTCTGCGGCATCGCGCTGCCGGCCGGGCTGAAGGAAGCGGACAAGCTGCCCGAACCCATCTTCACCCCGTCCACCAAGGCGGCGGTCGGCGACCACGACGAAAACATCAGCTTCGCCCAGTGCGAGGCCATCGTCGGCGCCGAGCTGGCGGCCAAGGTGCGCGACACCGCCATCCTGCTGTACCAGACCGCCGCCGAATACGCGGCCACGCGCGGCATCATCATCTGCGACACCAAGTTCGAGTTCGGCCTGGACGAAAACGGCACGCTGACGCTGATGGACGAGGCGCTGACGCCGGATTCCAGCCGCTTCTGGCCGGCCGACAGCTACCAGCCAGGCAGCAACCCGCCGTCCTTCGACAAGCAGTTCGTCCGCGACTGGCTGGAGGCCTCGGGCTGGAACAAGCAGGCCCCGGCCCCGGCCGTGCCGCTGGAGGTGCGCGAGAAAACCGCAGCCAAATACCGCGAGGCGCTGGAGAGGCTGACCGGCTAAGTCCCCCATGCCGCCGGCCCCGAGTCGGCGGCATGCCTTGAGCATCAAGCCTGCTTGCGGCTACTATCTAGTGCCTGTCATACCGCCGCGACGCCATGAGCCTGACTCAACCGACACTCGATACCGCGCGCCTGAAACTGCTGCCGGCTCATCCGGACCTGACGGCGGCGGCGCTGGACTACCACAGCCGCAACCGCGCCCACCTGGAGCCATGGAATCCTACGCCAGGGCCACAGTTCTATACCGAAGCCTATTGGGCCATGCAGATGCGCCAGGCCGCCCGCGCCTGGGCAGAAGGCCATAGCGCCCGCTTCTTGCTGGCCATGCAAGACGAACCGGAGCGCATCATCGGCACCGTCGGCTTCAGCAATATCGTGCGCGGCGTGTTCCAGGCCTGCCATCTGGGCTACGGCATAGACCATGCCTGCGAAGGCCAAGGCCTGATGCGCGAGGCGCTGCAGGCGGCGATACGCTTCGCTTTCGACGAATTGAAGCTGCACCGCATCCAGGCCAATTATCAGCCGTCCAACGCGCGCAGCGCGGCCTTGCTGCAGCGGCTGGGCTTCGTGATCGAAGGCCAGGCCAAGAACTATCTGTTCCTGAACGGCGCCTGGCGCGACCATGTGCTGACCTCGCTGACCCACCCCCATTTCGACAACCGGCCGCTGCTCGGCTGAAACGAGAGGACCGCGCATGCTACGCGCCACCCTGACCGCCGCCGACGGCGTCGCCATACCGCTATGCCAATGGCGGCCGGAGGGACCGATACGCGCCGTGGTGCTCATCTCGCACGGCATGAGCGAGTACGCCGCACGCTACCACCGCTTCGCCAGCATGCTGGCGGAAGCCGGCTACGCCGTGTACGCGCACGACCACCGCGGCCATGGCAGCTCTCCCGCGCCGCGCGGCTTCTTCGCCGCTGAGGACGGCTGGCGCAAGGTGGTGGACGATGTGGAAACGGTGCGCCGCCACGCCGCCGCCGAACATCCCGGCCAGCCCCTTGTCCTGCTGGGCCACAGCATGGGCAGCTTCATCGCCCGCGCCTATTTCCTGCGCTACGGCACCCATCTGTCCGGGCTGATGCTGTCGTCCACCGGCTATCGCCAAAACGCATTGGCGCGGCTGCTGGGCGGCTTGGCGCGATACTTGGGTCGGCGCAACGGGTGGGACCGCCCCAGCCAGCTGATGGCCAGGCTGGTCTTCGGCAGCTTCAATCTGGGTTTTCCGCCGTGGCGTACCGGCATGGACTGGCTCAGCCGCGACCCGGCCGAGGTGGATGCCTATATCGCGGACCCTGACTGCGGCTTCGACCCGACGCCGGGCCTCTGGGCCGACCTGTTCGGCGGCATCATTGCCATGGAAGCGGGCGAGGCTGCCGGCGCCGCCATCAACCGCCATTGCCGCATCCTGCTGTTTGCCGGCAGCCGCGACCCAGTCAGCCTGGGCCGGCTGGCGCTGGGCCAACTGGAAATCCGCTACCGCGACGCCGGCGTGCTGGACTTGCAAAGCAAGGTATATCCGGGCGGCCGGCACGAAATGTTGAACGAGCGCAACCGCGCCGAGGTAGAGGCCGACTTGCTGCATTGGCTGGCGCAAAAAAACGCCTGAGCCAAACCTTGCTTACCCCAGACGCGCTGCGGCTTGTTGCCAGCGTCCCGAACCGGAAAAGGAAGCAGAAATGCAACAGCCATCAGTCCCCGGCGCCTGACGAGAAAAACAGCCACAACCAGCAGGAAAATAAATTTAAATGCCAATATCTTTTTTATTGATAGATATAAGCAACAAAATCAACAATTAAGACATTTTTTACTTAAATGGATTTCATAAAATATTTTATTGGCATTATTTCGCTTAACCAGCGGCTATCCTGTGAAAATTTAAATATTCAGCAGGTATCCATTTCGATTTTTGTTCGTTTCAATTTACAAAACAGCCTTGTACAGAAAATTTTGGCTTAACTATTATTGACACGCTCCCGTTTTATCGCCCATCGAATGGGCATGTGCGGGCGCGACAAAATTCAATTCTGATCAATGGTTCATCATGCAAATCAAGACTCTTCCGCTGCTTGCCGTAACGGTGCTGTCGCTGTCCGCCTGCTCCTCGTTCAAGGCCACTATTTTGCCGCAACAGAACAATACCTATTCCGCGGTCGCCATGGCGGATAATGCCAAGGACGCGCTGGATAACGCGGTGGGCAAAGCCAACGAAATCTGCAAGGACCAGAAGAAGAAACTGGTGGTGCTGAATCGAGAAGATGAGTCGAAGAACGATGGCGACAGCGCGCTGACGCAAATGGCCAAGAGCGTAGCCAGCTATGTGCTGCCGATCCGCAGCGATCAGGACTACAAGACCACGCTGCTGTTCCGTTGCGAGTAAACAGCATGCGTTGGAATCTTTTACTGCTGGCGGCGGCCTTGTCGCCGTTGGCCGCTTGTAGCCAGCTGCAGCAAACCGCCAGTGACCTGGGCGCCACCGCGCAGGTCAATCTCAGCGCCTCGTCCGACCAGACCTATCTGCTGCATGGCCAGGGCAGCACCAGCCAGGCCGTGACGCGTGCCGTGTCGAAAAAGGCCAACCAGGTTTGCATGAATCTGGGAATGAAAGTGGGGCAAATGACGCGGGCCGATCTGGATGGCGACGCCGGCGCCGAAGACAGCAGCCTGCAACCCAGGCAACTGAACGGCCAGTACCAGCTGGCAGTGCGTTTCTCCTGCCAGCCGTACTAGGCGCAAACGGACCCGCAACGGGTCCGTTTTCTACATCCGGCCGTCAGGCCGGAATCGCCTCCGCCTTGCCGTCCAGCGCCATCAGATAGCTCTCCACCGCCAGTTGCGGGTGCTTGTCCAAGATGGCCCGCCGCAAGGTCTTCAGCGCCGTGGCGTGGATTTCCGTTTCCTTCGCCGGCTCCTTGGCGAAGTCTTCATCGAACACCACCTTGTAGGCGCCGCAATCGCGATGGTCCAGCAACACCACTTTCTTGATGTGGTGCAGGTCTATCGCCACGCCCAGATGCTGCCAGAAGGTGGTGTTCCAGGCTGGAAATTTGTCGGTGATGGAAATCAGCGAAGCGCCGGCCAGCACGATGTGGTCGTAGTTGTCGCGCAGGCCCATGCCGTTCATGAAGGCGGCGGTTTCATCGACCAGCCGGTAATCCATGCAGGACAGCAGCAGCACGTCGGTGCCCTTGGCCGCCCAGGCCGTGCGCGGCACAAAGCTGCCCAGCAGCATGGCGCCGCCGCCCAGCGTGGCCAGCTTCAGGAAGCCGCGGCGGCCCAGCGGGCGCTGCTGCAGCGGGGTCAGGCAATCCGTGTGAGCGTGGTGCGTTTCTTGGCACATCTTTATTCTCCTTTGTTAGCGACGACGCCAGTCGTCTGCGGCGATTATAGTCAGGTACAACAGCACAATGACAGGTGATTGCGCGGTGCTTGCGTTGACAACTTACTTACCAGTAAGTATCTTGGCCAACAGGGTTGACATCGCCAGACGAATCAAAGGCTTGGGCGCGCCCCGCCCGAGCCGCTACATAACGGACACGAGGAAGAAACATGAGCGCTTACCCGCACCTGCTGGCCCCGCTGGACCTGGGCTTCACCACGCTGAAAAACCGCGTGCTGATGGGTTCGATGCACACCGGCCTGGAAGAATCCCCGAACGGGTTCGAAAAAATGGCCGCCTTCTACGCCGAGCGCGCCCGTGGCGGCGTGGCGCTGATCGTCACCGGCGGTGTCGGCCCCAATGCCGAGGGCTGCGTGGCGGAAGGCGCGGCCCAGCTTTCGGACGAGCATGAAGTGCCCCAGCACAAGCTGGTGACCGACGCCGTGCATGCCGCCGGCGGCAAGATCGCGCTGCAAATCCTGCACTCCGGCCGTTACAGCTTCCAGGAAAAGTGCGTGTCGGCCTCGCCCTTGATCGCGCCGATCAACTTCTACAAGCCGCGCGAGCTGTCCGACGCCGACATCTGGCAAACCATCGCCGATTTCGCGCGCTGCGCCAAGCTGGCGCAGCAGGCCGGCTACGACGGCGTCGAGGTGATGGGCTCGGAAGGCTATTTGATCAACCAGTTCATCGCCCGCGCCACCAACAAGCGCAGCGACGACTGGGGCGGCAGCTTTGAAAACCGCATCCGCTTCGCCATCGAAACCGTCAAGGCGGTGCGCGCGGCGGCCGGCCCCAACTTCATCATCATCTACCGGCTGTCCATGCTGGACCTGGTGCAGGACGGCAGCACCTGGGACGAAGTCGCCCACCTAGCGCGCGAAATCGAAAAGGCCGGCGCCACCCTGATCAACACCGGCATCGGCTGGCACGAAGCCCGCGTGCCCACCATCGCCACCATGGTGCCGCGCGGCGGCTTCGCCTGGGTGACCAAGAAGCTGATGGGCCAGGTGAAGATCCCGCTGATCACCACCAACCGCATCAACACGCCGGAAGTGGCCGAGGACATCCTGGCCAGCGGCTGCGCCGACATGGTATCGATGGCGCGCCCCTTCCTGGCCGATCCGGACTTCGTCAACAAGGCGGCGGCAGGCCGCGGCGACGAGATCAATACCTGCATAGGCTGCAACCAGGCCTGTCTGGACCACATCTTCCAGGGCAAGCTGACCTCCTGTCTGGTCAACCCGCGCGCCTGCCGCGAAACCGAGCTGAACTACGAAACCGCCGCCGCGCCCAAGAAGCTGGCTGTCGTCGGCGCCGGCCCGGCCGGCCTGGCCTTCGCCACCGTCGCCGCCCAACGCGGCCACAGCGTCACGCTGTTCGATTCGGCCAATGAGATCGGCGGCCAGTTCAACGTGGCCAAGCAGATTCCGGGCAAGGAAGAGTTCTATGAAACCATTCGCTACTTCAAGCGCCGCATCGAAACCACCGGCGTCGAGCTGAAGCTGAACACCCGCGTCGCCGCCGCCGATCTGGCCGGCTTCGACGAAGTCATCCTGGCCACCGGCATCGCGCCGCGCACGCCGGCCATCCCGGGCGTGGACCACCCGATGGTGCTGAGCTATCTGGACGTGCTCAAGCACAAGAAGCCGGTGGGCAAGAAGGTAGCCATCATCGGCGCCGGCGGCATCGGTTTCGACACCGCGGAATACCTGTGCCACGAGGGCCAGTCCACCTCGCTGAACACCGAGGCCTTCATGCGCGAATGGGGCGTGGACATGACGGGCGACACCGCTGGCGGCCTGACGCCGCAAGGCCCGCAGCCGCACAAGAGCCCGCGCGAGGTCTACCTCTTGCAACGCAAGACCAGCAAGGTGGGTGAAGGCCTGGGCAAGACCACCGGCTGGATCCACCGTGCCAGCCTGCAGATGAAGCGGGTGCGGATGCTGTCCGGCGTGAGCTACGACAAGATCGACGATGCCGGCCTGCACATCACGGTCAAGGGCGAATCGCAGGTGCTGCCAGTGGACAATGTGGTGATCTGCGCCGGCCAGGACCCGCTGCGCGAGCTGCTGCAGCCGCTGCAGGACGCAGGCAAGCCGGTGCACCTGATCGGCGGCGCAGACGTGGCGGCCGAACTGGACGCCAAGCGCGCCATCGACCAGGGCTCGCGCCTGGCCGCCGCCATCTGATCGCGCCCCACTATCTGCCACGCCCCCGCCACGCGGGGGCGTTTTCATTACAAACAGAGGAAAACGTTAAGGAATGTTTCTAACCAGATCATCTTAACGCTGCTTACACAATACTCAATCAGCATGGCGCGCGGCCATGAAACGGCCGCTTCACATCAAACAATATCTGGAGAAACGCCATGACTGTTCCCCCAACCTTACGCCGCGCCGCCTTGGCCGCGGCGCTCAGCCTCGCCGCGCTGCCGGCGCTCGTCCACGCCGCCCCGTCTCCCATGCTGGACGCCAGCCACCCGGTCAACTGGTGGTTCGCCTTCAAGTTCAACGCCGCGTCCTTCCCCGGCTGCGGCGGTTCGGCCCAGGTGGACAGCTGCCAGTTCGGCGGCAGCCCGCAGGACTACACCAGCGGCAACGGCTTCAGCCAGCAGTTCGTCTACGCCAGCAGCAGCCAGCCCAGCCTGAGCCAGGGCGGCGGCTGTGTGGGCGACACCACGACTGACCCTGTCGGCGCGACATTCAAGCAGATTTACAACGGCACGCTCAATTACGTGGTGTGGAACGACCAGTTCTATGGCGATCCGGCCATTCCCTCCTGCTCCGGCGCTTCCTGCGGCGCGCCGTGGGGCCACTCCAAGGGTGTGCTGGCGTGGGACAACCAGGGCAACGGCGTGGTGATGCAGGTGAGCACGCCGTCGTGGCCGGCCTCCGGCAGCGCGCAGTATCCGCGCGGCAGCGACGGCAACACCCTGGGCTGTGTGCAGGACAACGACGTCAAGGTCAGCCAGCATTTCTTCGCGCTCAAGCTGAGCCACGCCGACACGCTGGCCGTGTTGCAGGGCCTGGCCAACGCCAGCGTGGTGACCGACCCGGGCAACCCGCAGATCGTCAAGAACGGCGGCCCGGCCGATATCCAAAATGCGGTCAGCCAGCTGGGGCAGCAGTCTGACAGCTCGACGCCGCAAGTCAGCAAGCTGTCCAGCGGGGTCACGCTGATCGCCAAGCCGTCGGCGCTGCAGGTGCCGCCGTGGCAACTGGTGTCGGCCGAACTCGGCGGCGTGCCGCTGCGCGCGGCCACCTGGTGGGAGGGCAGCAAGAGCATCGCCATCCCCTCCACCAGCCGCGCCGGCGCGCCGGCCTGCTGGGACAGCAGCCTCCCGACGCCGGGCCCGGTGGCCATCGCCACTTCCGGCAGCTGGGCCGGACGCTCGTTCTCGCTGAAAGGCGGCATGGGCTACAACTTCAACCACGCCAAAATAGGCGTGAGCACCGGCAACGGCACCGCCTACGCCATCTTCGGCGACATGAACCAGGAGGGCGCGCTGTCCGGCAACTGCGCCAGCGCCCAGAACGGCCGCGGCGGCCTGTTCTTCGCCCTGCCCAACGCCACGCTGGCGAGCTCGATCGCCAAGCTGATCGGCGGCAGCACCGCCGCCGCCGCGCGCTGATCTCCAATAGCGCCGCCGGAGCCGGCGATCGACAGGCCGGCTCCGGCATTCAAAACCTGCGCGAACAAGTGATCACACTCCAGCCTGGTTTATCTGACGGCAAGCTTTGGCGACACTGAATGCCAGATGCATGTGCATCATCCAACCAGCAAGGAGCTTAGCCATGATTCGCCAAGACGCGCAGTATCAGCAGGGCCTGGAGTTGATCGAATTTCTGCACGGCGGCCATAGCGGCGGCGAGCGGGTGGCGGCGGTGGCCGACATCAGCCCCGACTTCGCCGACATGACCATCGCCTGGGCCACCGGCCACATCCTGACCCGCCCCGGCCTGGATCTCGCCACTCGCGAGCTGATCCTGGTGGCGGCTTGCGCCACCCAGGGTTTCGCGCTGGCGCAACTGGTGGCGCACGCCGAGGCGGCGCTGCGCGCCGGCGCCAGCCGACAGCAGATTCTGGAAACCATTCTGCAGCTGACCTTTTACGCCGGCGGGCCGGCAGTCAGCAACGCGCTGGTGGCGCTGAAAGACGTGCTGGCGGAACCGCAAGCCTGAGGCGGCTAGCTGGGCCGGCAACTGGCCAATAGACGCCGATTCGACAATTGTCATTGCCATTTCTGCCGGCATTTGCCATTTTCATCATGAACACCGCTTGCAAGCGCTGCATTGGCTTTTCCATCCCGCCGGCCCGCGCCGGCACGTTCTTGAGGAGCGTTCATGACCCGAAAATCCTTGCTATGCCTGGCTGTCCTGCTGGCGCCCATGGCCTGGGCGGCCGATCCGCTGCCGGCCTTCCATGGCGATCCAAACCAGTCCTCGGTATCCGGCTTGTCCTCCGGCGCCTTCATGGCGGTGCAATATCAGGTCGCTTATTCCGCCTCTGTGGTCGGCGCCGGCGTGGTAGCCGGCGGACCATACTACTGCGCCAAAGGCGCGCTCGCCGGCGCCGGCCCCTGCATGAATACGGGCCAGCCGCCAGCCGCCGCCCAGTTGCTCAAATCGGCCAAACAGTTTGCCGCCAAAGGCGAGATCGACCCGCTGGACAAGCTGGCCCGGCGCCGCGTCTACCTGTTCAGCGGCAGCAACGACAACACGGTGAAGACCCAGGTGGTGGATGTGGCGGCGGAGTTCTTCCGCCAGGCCGGCATGCCGGCCGGACAGATCGCCTACGAACGCCGCCTGCCGGCCGGCCATGCCCAGATCACGCCGGCCTTCGGTAACGACTGCAGCGTCACCGCCTCGCCCTACATCAACCATTGCGAATGGCAAGGCAAAGGCTATGACCAGGCCGGAGTGCTGCTGCAGCACATCTACGGCCCGCTGCAAGCCAAGGCGCAAGCGCTGACCGGCCATATCGTCCGCTTCGACCAGAAGCCGTACGCCGCCTCCGGCAGCAGCCTGGCCGACGAAGGCTTCGTCTATGTGCCGCGCGCCTGCGCCGAAGGCGAGACCTGCAAGGTGCATATCGCGCTGCATGGCTGCCAGCAGTACGCCGGCAAGGTGGGCGACGATTTCTACGCCCACACCGGCTACAACAACTGGGCCGACAGCAACCACATCCTGGTGCTGTATCCGCAGACCACGACCTCGCTGAAGAATCCGCAGGGCTGCTGGGACTGGTTCGGCTACACCGGCCCGGCCTATGCCTGGAAGAAGGGCCTGCAAATGCAGGCGATCAAGCAGATGGCCGACCATCTGGTCTCGGCGCGCTAGCGGCAAGCTTTCCGCCGCACAAGACAATGCCCCGCAAGCGGGGCATTGTCTTTGAGTCACGCCAAGACTTACTCAGCCTGCAGGGCGCGGCGAGCCTTGATCGCGTCGGCCAGCTGGGTCAGCAGTTTTTCCGTGTCGTCCCAACCCAGGCAGCCATCGGTGATGCTCTGGCCGTACTTCAGCTCGCAACCGGGTTTCTGATCCTGGCGGCCCTCTACCAGATGGCTCTCCACCATCACGCCGAAGATGCTGCGGTCGCCGCCGGCGATCTGGCCGGCCACATCGGCGCTGACTTCCATCTGACGACGATAGTCCTTGCGGCTGTTGGCGTGGCTGAAATCCACCATCAGCTTGTGCGACAGGCCCACGGCGGTCAGCTCGGCGGCGGCGGCGCGCACGTGCTCGGCCGAGTAGTTGGGTTCCTTGCCTCCGCGCAGGATGACGTGGCAGTCCGGGTTGCCGCCGGTGGACACGATGGCGGAATGGCCGGTCTTGGTCACCGACAGGAAATGGTGCGGCACGCTGGCGGCGCGAATGGCGTCCACCGCGATCTTCAGGTTGCCGTCGGTGCCGTTCTTGAAGCCTACCGGGCAGGACAGGCCGGACGCCAGCTCGCGGTGCACCTGGCTCTCGGTGGTGCGGGCGCCGATGGCGCCCCAGCTGATCAGGTCGGCGAAATACTGCGGCGTGATCATGTCGAGGAATTCGGTGGCGGCCGGCATGCCCAGGTTGTTCAGCGTCAACAGCAGGCGGCGCGCGATGCGCAGGCCGGCGTTGATGTCGTAGGACTCGTTCAGGTGCGGATCGTTGATCAGGCCCTTCCAGCCCACCGTGGTGCGCGGCTTCTCGAAATACACGCGCATCACCACCACCAGCTCGCCAGCCAGCGCCTGGCGCAGCGGCGCCAGCTTCTGCGCGTATTCGATCGCGGCGTCGGTATCGTGGATGGAACAGGGGCCGATCACCACCAGCAGGCGGTCGTCCTCGCCGCGCAGCAGCGCCGCGATGTCGCGCCGGGTGTTGTAGATCAGTTCGGAGGCGGATTCGCTGATCGGCAGCTCATACAGGTGGGCGATCGGAGGAAGCAGTTCCTTGATCTCGCGGATTCTGACGTCATCGGTCTGGCGTTGCATGCGGTTGTCCCTTGGCTATGTCGTTTTCTGCATAGCAGCAAGATAACCGGATTTGTCCGCCCTAGACAACCGCCGGCTGGCACAATGCGAAAAGCGCCGCGGCCCGAAGGCGGCGGCGCTTGGCGCAAAACGGATGAATGGCGATCAGTCGGCGTACTGGCGCTTCATGCGCTCGCGGCGCTCCTGGGCCTCCACCGACAGCGTGGCGGTGGGGCGCGCCATCAGGCGCTTCAGGCCGATCGGCTCGCCGGTGTCTTCGCAGAAACCGTAGGAACCGTCTTCGATCTGGCGGATGGAGGCCTGGATCTTTTGCAGCAGCTTGCGCTCGCGGTCGCGGGTGCGCAGCTCCAGGGCGTACTCTTCCTCCAGCGTCGCGCGATCGGCCGGATCGGGCGTGGCTTCCTGTTCTTGCAGATGGTTGGCGGTAGCGTTGGCGTTTACCAGCAACTCCTGCTGCATCTGCAACAACCGGTCCTTGAAAAACTCAAGGTGGTCGGCGTTCATGTAGTCATCGCCTTCCCAGTTGAGGATATCCTGTTCGGTCAGCTTGGCCATGTTTGGTGCTTCCAGCATAGAGTTGGCAACAGGCGGAGAAGATTACCGGCGGGCCAATATTTGCGCAACTGTCTTGAGCCTGAATCCCAATAATTACTCTCGACTGCTATCATTTTTTATAGCCCGGCCCGGTATCAATAACAAGTCCGCCCGAATTTCAGTTCAAATCAATAGGGACGTCGTTTTCGACCGGTCATTCCCATACAAGTTCAAAGGCGGCCGGAGCCGCCTTTTTAGCGAAGAAAAACCGTTGCGGTTTCGCATCGCCACTATCCACGCCAGGGATTTATTTCTGGCTCAATACCCACTTCACCAGCGCTTTCAGGTCGGCATCCGGAATATTCGGATGCGGGGTCATCGGAATCGGACCCCATACGCCGGAACCGCCGTTCTTCACCTTGGCCACCAGCGCCGCCTCGGCGCCTTTCTGGCCGGCATATTTCTTGGCCACGTCCTTGTAAGCCGGGCCGACGATTTTCTTGTCGACTGCATGGCAGGCGGTACAGCCATACTTCTGCGCCAGTTGCATATTCGCCATGGCCGGCGCGGCGGCGGCGCCCAGCAGCAGGGCGGCGAGCAGGGTCTTCTTCATCTTGATGCTCCCTATCGTTTCACGGTGCCGCCGGCAAAGACCGGCAGCTGTCAAAAGTATGACAAATAACCCGTCTTACTGGATGACCACTTTGAGTTGGGTCAAGAAACCCGTTTCCAGCATGCGCACCGGCAGCATCATGATCACTTGGATCACCAGCAACAGCAACAGCGGCGACAGGTCCACCCCGCCCACCACTGCGCGGCGGAACGGCCGCAGGAACGGCCGGGTCAGGCTGTCCAGCACCGGCGCGATCGGGTTGTACGGATTGATCCAGCTCATCACGGCCTGCACGATCACCGCGCCCATCAGCAGGGTCAGCGACTGCTTGAACACCTCCAGCAGCGACAGCAGCGCCAGCGCCACCCACACCTGCGGGAAGGCGAACACCTCAGGCAGCGAGCCCAGGAGCAGCATCAGGATATTGGCCAGCAGGCATACCAGCCAGGCCAGCAGCATGGTGGCGGTGTCGTAATTGCGCACCGACGGCACCAGCTTGCGCGCCGGCAGCACCAGGAAATTAGTGGCGGCCATCACGAACTGGCACAAGGGGTGCTTGAACGGCGCGCGCGCCACCTGCAGGTAGAAGCGCAGCAGCAACACCAGCACGAACAGGCCGGACAGGGTCTTGATCAGGAACTGCAGCGTATCGAAAAACATGATTGCGGTTTACTCCTGGCTGAGTTGTTGACCCATTTCGATCGAGCGCTCGCGGCAATCCATCGCGCCGGCGATGATGGCCGCCTTGACGCCCTCGGCTTCGAAGCGCGCGATGGCGCGCTCGGTGGTGCCGCCCTTGGACATCACGTTCTGCCGCAAGGTAGCCACCGGCAGCGGGCTTTGCCGCGCCAGCTCCACCGCGCCGTCGAAGGTGGCCAGCACCAGTTCGCGCGCCTGCGCCTCGGCAAAGCCGGCCTTGAGCGCGGCCTCGATCATGCTTTCGATGAAGTAGAACACATAGGCCGGGCCGCTGCCGGAGACGCAGGTAATATCGTCGATGCCGGTCTCGTCGTCCAGCCACACGGTCAGGCCCGCGGCCCGCATGATGATTTCAGCCGCCTGGCGGTCCGCCGCGGCTATCGCGGCGTCGGCATACAGGCCGGATACGCCCTTGCCCACCATGGCCGGCGTATTCGGCATGACGCGCACGATGCGGCCGCTGCCCAGCCAGCGCCGCAGCGCGTCCAGGCGGATGCCGGCGGCGATGGACACCACCAGCGCGCCATTCAGCCGCGGCGCGAGTTCCAGGCACAATTCGCGCAGTTGCTGCGGCTTGACCGCCAGCACCACCACGTCGTTGGCAGAGAGGCTCGCCGGCAGCGTTTGGCCGCCGCTGCAGCCGAAATCGGCCGCTAATTGGTCCAGCTTGTCTTGCTGATGCTCCACCACATGGATGCGGTGGCCGCCCTGGCGGGCCAGCCCGCCTATGATGGCGCCGGCCATATTGCCGCCGCCGATGAAGGTGATTTGCATGGTGTCCTCTGGACGCGTTGCGGCGCCGGCCGCGCCGACGCCAATAAACTCAATGGCTGTAGTGTCTGTGGCCGAAAATGGCCGAACCCACGCGCACCAGCGTGGCGCCTTCGGACACCGCCAGCTCCAGGTCGGCCGACATGCCCATCGACAAGGTGTCCAGCGCCAGGCCCTCGGCGTTCAGTTGCTCCCGCAGCCGCCGCAAAACGGCGAACTGGGCCGCCAGCTTGGCCGCGTCCTCGGTTGGCTCCGGAATGCACATCAGTCCGCGTAGCCTCAGCCTCGGCATGGCCGCCGCCGCGCGCGCCAGGGCCAAGGCCTCTTCCGGCGCGCAGCCGCTCTTGCTGTCTTCGCCGGAAACATTGACCTGCACGCATATGTTCAGCGGCGGCAGCGCGTCCGGCCGTTGCGCCGACAAGCGCTCGGCGATCTTGGGCCGGTCTACCGAATGCACCCAGTGCGCGCGTTCGGCGACCACGCGGGTCTTGTTCGACTGCAGGGGACCGATGAAGTGCCATTCTACCGCCAGGTCGGCGAGCGCCTCGCATTTCTGCTGCAGTTCCTGCACGTAGTTTTCGCCAAAGGCGCGCTGGCCCAAGGCGAAGAGGTCGCGGATATCGGCCGCGGGAAAAGTCTTGCTGACGGCGAGCAGGGCAACCGCGTCATCGGCGCGGCCAGCGGCTGCGCACGCCGCGCGCAGCCGCGACTGCACCTGCGACAAGCGGGATGAGAGGGAATCTGTCATGTATAGGGGTCCGAGAGCGAATACCGGCCGTGGCCGGATGACGACTGCGTTATCGCGAAGATTGTAGGGAAAGCGGCCGCGGATCACAATCGAACACCCCATCGCGCCATGGGCCGCGGCAGTGAACGCCGCACGATGCAGCCACATTCTATCTTGTTTCAATGGAAATAATATCAATCAGCCAGATATTACAGATGCATGTTGAAAGCCAGCCATCTGCGGTATGATGGTTGCCCCGCTTCCGCTGAATCTCCGCCATGATTATCAGACTGATCGGTATTTCGTTGCTCGCCGCTTGGCTCTCTCTCCCCGTTCAGGCGCAATCGAATCCGATTATCCTGACCGTTTCCGGGCATATCAGCCGATATACCGACCCGCAGCAGAAAACCTATCAGTTCAGCGAGGCGGATTTACAGGCTTTGCCGCAGCATAAAATCGTCACGCAAACCAGCTGGACCCCGAAATCGACATTTTCCGGCCCGCAGCTGCGGGATATTCTGCAAAAAGTCGGCGCCAGCGGCGGCCAGGTCAAACTAACGGCGCTGAATGATTACACCTACACCATCGCCGCCAAGGAACTGGTCCAGTACGGCGTGATTTTGGCGCGGGAGCGGGACGGCCGGAAAATGGACATTGCCGAGCGCGGACCGCTGTGGCTGATCTATCCGCTGGACAATATGCCTAGCCAGCTGCGCGGACCGCTGCTCGACGCCAAACTGGTTTGGCAAGTCAACCGCATCGATATCCGCTGAGGCCGCGATGCCGACATCCCGCCCCTCGCCAGAAGAGAACATGGGCCGCCGGTTCCGCGCCGCCTGGAAAGGCGCCTCTCCCAGCATGCTGATGCTGTTATTCGTCGTCGCCTCCGGCATCTATCTGGCGACGGAGCGCTTCGTCGCGGCGCGCGCGCTGCCGCCGCACGGCGACGATCTGTACTGGAGCGTGGCGCAGCTGCAAGTGGAGCTGGAACGCTCGCGCGCCGAGCTGGAGCGGCTGCGCGCCGGGGAGATCGACGCCAGCCAGGCGCAGACTCGGCTGGCCATCGCCCAGAGCCGCACGCTGGACTTCCTGCTGCCGTCGCCGGTCAGCCGCCAGCTAGGCGGCATCAACGGTTTCGCTGCGCTGACCGAGCAGCTGCAACGCTTCTTCCACGACGAACGCGTACGCCACCCGCAACCGGCCGACGCCGCGGCGCTGGTCGCCGCCATCGACCAGCTGCGGCCGACGCTGGCCGAGTTCGCCGTGCAGTCGCGCGTGGCCGAGGTCGGCGCCCGCGAAGCGCGCAACCGCGAGCAGGAGCGCAATCAGCACCTGATGTCGCTGTGGTTCGCGCTGTGGGTGGCCATCTGCATCGTCATCCTCGGCCTGCTGTACCGCTACCAGAACGCCCGCCGCGACGTCGCCTCGCACCAGGCATTGTTGGAGCAGGAGCGCGCCGCCCACCAGGCGACGGTGGCGGCCGAGCTGGACCGCACCACCTTCCTCGCCACCATCAGCCACGAAATCCGCTCGCCGCTGCAGACGATGCAGGTCTGCGTCGAACTGATCGAGCCGCAGATCGCGTCCGGCAGCAAAACCTATGCCGCGTTGTCGCGGCTGAAGTCCAGCATGGCGCACTTGATGACCCAGGTGCGCGACATCATGGACATTTCCGCCATCCACAACATGCAGTTCCGGCTGCAGCCGGAGGACGTCGACCTCGCCCAGATACTGCATGAGGCGATAGACGCCTACCGGGTGCAGCTGGAAGGCAAGGGGCTGCAGCTGAGCGTGGCGCTGGAAGACCTGCCGCCGCTGGCGCGGCTGGATGGCTGCCGGCTGCGCCAGATCGTCGGCAACCTGATCTCCAACGCCATCCGCTACACCGACCACGGCGCGGTAACGGTCGCGGCGCGCGTGGAAACCGCGGACGGCCTGTCCGTGTTGGAAGTCCGCGTCGCCGACACCGGCATCGGCGTGCCGGCCGACCTGCAGTCGCGCATCTTCCAGCCGTTCTTCCAGGGTCGCCAGCGCCGGCCCGGCAGCAGCGGGCTGGGACTGGCCATCGTCAAGGAGCTGGTGCGGCTGCTGGGCGGGGAAATCGCCCTGCGCAGCGAGGAAGGCCGCGGATCAGAATTCTCTGTGCGGCTGCCCATCCAGCTGACGCTAGCCGCGTCGGACAAGACCATTCTGCTGGTGGATGACGACCCGAATATCCGCGAGCCCTTCGCCGACTGCCTGGCGCTGGATGGCTATGCGGTAACCACCGCCGCGACGGCCGCGGAGGCCTGTCGGCGGCTGCGGGAGCAGGCCTTCGGCGTCGTCCTGCTGGATATGCAGCTGGGCGCGGACAGCGGCTACGATGTGGCGTCCAAGGCGCGCGACGGTCTGAATCGCGCCGCGCGGCTGATCGCGATGACCGCCTATCCGGAAGAGTACAGCGACCCGCGCGCCGCCTGGTTCGACGAAAGGCTGGAAAAGCCGTTTGACCTGAGCCGCTTGCGCGCCAGCCTGCGCCAGCGCGGCTAGAGGCTGTTGACATAGGAGCATCCTCCGGGATGCGTTTCCGGCACACGCGCCCGGCGCGATGCGCGATTTTGTTGCGCCAGCTGCCCGCTACGCTTGAGAATGCACGGATAATCGCGCCCGTCCGCCGCCGCGCCGCGGACGAGGGCGCGTCCGCAATCTCGCAACGGGTCTCGATATGGAAATCTCCGAGCTGCTGGCTTTCACCGTCAAGAACAAGGCCTCCGACCTGCACCTGTCGGCCGGCCTGCCGCCCATGATCCGGGTCAATGGCGACATCCGCCGCATCAACCTGCCGCCGATGGACCACCATGACGTGCACGACATGGTGTACGACATCATGAACGATTATCAGCGGAAGATTTTCGAAGACACCTACGAGTGCGACTTCTCGTTCGAGCTGCCCGGCATCGCCCGCTTCCGGGTCAACTCTTTCATCCAGAACCGCGGCATGGCCTCGGTGTTCCGGGTGATTCCCAGCAAGGTGCTGACGCTGGAGCAGCTGGCGGCGCCCAGAATCTTCCAGGAGATCGCCTCCCTGCCGCGCGGCCTGGTGCTGGTGACCGGCCCCACCGGCTCCGGCAAGTCGACCACGCTGGCCGCGATGATAGACTATGTCAACGAAAACGAGTTTTCGCACATTCTTACTGTGGAAGACCCGATTGAATTCGTCCACGAAAGCAAAAAAAGCCTGATCAACCAGCGCGAGCTCGGCCTGCAGACCCACAGCTTCGCCAACGCGCTGAAGAGCGCGCTGCGCGAAGACCCGGACGTGATTCTGGTGGGCGAATTGCGCGATCTGGAAACGATAAGGCTGGCGCTGACCGCGGCCGAAACCGGCCACCTGGTGTTCGGCACCTTGCACACCAGCAGCGCCGCCAAAACCATAGACCGTATCGTCGACGTGTTCCCGGCCGGGGAAAAGGAAATGGTGCGCTCCATGCTGTCCGAGTCGGTGCGGGCGGTGATCGCGCAGACGCTGTTGAAGACCAAGGACGGCCAGGGGCGGGTGGCGGCGCATGAGATCATGATGGGCACGCCGGCCATCCGCAACCTGATCCGCGAGAACAAGATCGCGCAGATCAATTCGATGATCCAGACCGGCCAGCAGCACGGCATGCAGACGCTGGACCAGTGTCTGGCCGATCTGGTCCGGCGCAACGTGGTCTCGCCCGTCGAAGCCCGCGCCAAGGCCAGCAACAAGGACGCGTTCTGAAGCCGGACGCGCAACCGCACCCCGGTCAAAATCCCCCGCAGCCGCCAGCGGCCGCGGGCTAAACTGGAAGCAGCCAAGCAGGATACGCCGCCATGGAAAAAGACCAGGCCTCCAAATTCATCCACGATCTGCTGAAACACGCGATCGGCAAGAACGCCTCGGACGTCTTCATCTCGCCGGAATTTCCGCCGGCGATGAAGATCGACGGCAAGATCACCCCGGTGGCGCCGCAGCCCTTGTCGGCCCAGCAGAGCAAGGAGCTGGTGCGTTCAGTGATGAACGACCGCCAGACCGAGGAATTCGAGTCCAAAAAAGAAGCCAATTTCGCCATCAATCCGCCGGGCATCGGCCGCTTCCGCGTCAGCGCCTTCGTGCAGCAGGGCATGGTGGGCATGGTGCTGCGCAAGATCAACACCGAAATTCCGAACCTCGACCAGCTGAACCTGCCCGAGGTGCTGAAGGATGTCGCGCTGATCAAGCGCGGGCTGGTGATCTTCGTCGGCGGCACCGGCTCCGGCAAATCCACCTCGCTGGCCGCGCTGGTCGACTGGCGCAACAGCACCAATCAGGATCACATCATCACGGTGGAGGATCCGATCGAATACGTGCACACGCACAAGAAATCCATCGTCACCCAGCGCGAGATCGGCGTCGATACCGAAAGCTGGGAAATCGCGCTGAAGAACACGCTGCGCCAGGCGCCCGACGTCATCCTGATGGGCGAGATCCGCGACCGCGAAACCATGAACTACGGCTTGCAGTTCGCCGAGACCGGCCACCTGTGCCTGGCCACCATGCACGCCAACAACGCCAACCAGGCGCTGGACCGCATCCTCAACTTCTTCCCGGAAGAGCGCCACCAGCAGGTGCTGATGGACCTGTCGCTGAACATGCGCGCCATCGTTTCGCAGCGGCTGGTGCCGCACAAGGGCGGCACCGGCCGCGTGGCAGCGGTGGAAATCCTGCTCAACAGCCCGCTGGTATCGGACATGATCTTCAAGGGCGAGATCGCCAGCCTGAAGGAAGTGATGGCGCGCTCGCGCGAAGCCGGCATGCAGACCTTCGACCAATCGCTGTTCGAACTGTACGAGGCCGATCTGATCAGCTACGAGGACGCGTTGCGTAACGCGGACTCCATCAACGACCTGCGCCTGAGAATCAAGCTGTACAGCGAAAACGCCCGCAATCGGGACCCGCTGGAAGGCATAGACCACCTGGATATCGTTTGACCCGGCGCAACGCCGTTATTCACCATGCCTCTTGATAACAACACCACTGTCCTGATCATCGAAGACTCCCACACCGTGCGCCAGAGCCTGCGCAGCATGCTGTCCACCGCCGGCATCACGCGTTCGGAGGCCGTCAGCAACGCCAGCGAAGCGCGCAACCGCCTGCGCGGCAAGAACTACGACGTCGTGCTGTGCGACTACAACCTGGGCGAAGGCATGGATGGCCAGGAGCTGCTGGAAGCGATGCGCAAGGGCGGCAACCTGCCGATCTCCACCATCTGGATCATGATCACCGGCGAGCGCCACTACGAGCGGGTAGTCGCCGCCGCCGAAATGGCGCCGGACGACTATATTTTGAAACCATTCGCCTCGCAGATGCTGCTGGACCGGATGAACCTGGCCCACCAGCGCAAGATTTTCCTGGCGCCGGCCCACAAACTGGTGATGCAGGGCAAGCCGGAGCAGGCGATCCAGGTTCTGCGGCAGCTGGCGCGCGAAGCGCAGAACCCGCAATACCGGCTCGATGCCCAGCGGCTGGCCGCCGAGCTGTTGGTCAACGAGGGCCGCCAGAGCGAGGCGCTGACCATCTACCAGGAGCTGCTGAGCATGCGGGTGATCCCCTGGGCCAAGATGGGCGTGGCGCGCATCGTCGCCGAACAGGGTGAAACCCAGGAGTCCAACGCGCTGCTGCGCGAGATCATCGCCGACGCGCCGCGCTACACCGACGCGTACGACCTATTGGCGCAGAACCTGATCGACGACGGCCAATACCAGACCGCCGCCGTGGTGCTGGAAAAGGCGGTGGCCATTTCGCCGCGCAATTTCCACCGTCTGAAGAGCTGCGGCACCGCGCTCTTGCGCTGCGGCGATCCGGCCAAGGCCGCCGACTACCTGCAGCGCGCGGTGGAAATCGGCCGCAACAACAATTTCTTCGGCCCGGACATACTGGTGGACCTGCTGCAGGCTTTCAGCGAAAGCGGCCAGACCCAGCAATTGGACCGCCTGCAGGCCGAAATCGCCGGCCGGGTAGACGAGTTGCCCGGCGGCCAGATGACGATGGCGGTCTGCCGCGCCATGACCGCGCTGGCGCAAAACCGCCCGGCCGACGCGCTGGCGCAGCTGCAAGCGGTGGCCGAGTCGCTGCGCGCCCGCGAGACAGATTTTTCCTGCGCCCAGCGCTTTCTCTCAGCCGCAGTGCGGCTGCCGCCGGAACAGAGCAGCGAGCTGCCGCCGCAATGGGCGCACAGCATAGGCCTGCGCTTCGCCGACGGCCGCCACGAGCTGGGCACGCTGCTGGAAATCGCCCACAAGCATCCGGCCTGCCACGAAGCCATCCAGACCGCCTACGACACGCTGCAAACCGAGAGCAACAAGGCAGTAGAACTGGCCAGCAACGGCATGCTGGAAGAAGCGGCCGCCATGTTGTACCTGCTGTCGCAGAAAACCTTGAACGAACGGATCAGCATGAACGCCTGCGCGCTGCTGCTGCGCACCTGCGAAACCCGCAGCAAGGCCAAGCAGCCGTTCCCCGAGGAGGAAAAACAGGTGCAACAGCTGCTGCACTGGCTGCCGGAAGAAAACGAGCGTGTGCGCGGCTTCGTGCGGCGCCACCAGGCGCTGAACCCAGACCTCGAGTAAGCATCCGCTCGAATGAGAACAAGCAGCGCCTAAACTGAACCCATACCCCGGCCGCGCATGTGCGGCCTATCCGCCATCCCAACAGCGCTGTCGCGAGATTCAATATGGCATTCGATGAAAACACCACGGTCCTGATCGTCGAAGACGCCCTCACCATGGCGCAGGGCATGCGCGCCATCCTGGCCATGGCCGGCGTCACCCAAACCGAAACCGCCAGCAACGCTTCCGACGCGCAAGGCCGGCTGCGCGGACGCCGTTACGACGTCGTGCTGTGCGACTACAACCTGGGACACGGCATGAACGGCCAGGAACTGCTGGAAGCGATGCGCAAGACCGGCGCGCTGTCGCTATCCACCCTGTGGGTGATGATCACAGGCGAACGCCACTATGGCCAGGTGATGAGCGCCGCCGAAATGACCCCGGACGACTACGTGCTCAAACCGTTCACCGCCCAGCAGCTGCTGGACCGGCTGGAGGCCGCGGCGCGGCGCAAGGCCTGGCTGACGCCGGCGCACAAGCTGCTCGACAAGGGCAGGGCGGAGCAGGCGATCCAGACGCTGCTGGACCTGGCGCAGCAGGCCCAAAGCCGCCAGCAGCGGCTGGACGCGCTGCGGCTGTGCGGCGAGCTGCAAACGCGCGAGGGGCAGTACGAGGCGGCCCTGGAGCTGTATCGCGCGGTGCTGGCCCAAGCCGATCTGCCCTGGGCCAAGATGGGCGTGGCGCGCATCCTGGCGGAGCAGGGCGATGGCGCCGGCTCCAGCGCGCTGCTGGACCAGGTCCTCGCCGCCGCGCCGCGCTACACCGAGGCCTACGACCTGCTGGCGCAAAATCTGGTCGACGACGGCGACTACGCCCAAGCCTCCACCGTGCTGGAAAAAGCCGTGGCCTTGTCGCCGCGCAATTTCCAGCGCCTGCACTGCTTCGGCACCGCGCTGCTGCGCAGCGGCGAAGCGACCCGCGCGGTGGAGCCGCTGCAAAGAGCGGTCGATATCGGCCGCAACAACAGCTTCTTCGGACCCGACGCGATGGTCGATCTGCTGCAGGCGCGCTGCGTCAGCGGCCAGACCCAGCAACTGGACCGGCTGCAAAGCGACATCGCCGCCCGTCAGGAAGAACTGGCCGGCGGCCCGCTGACCATGGCCGTCTGCCGCGCGCTGACGGCGCTGGCGCAGCAACGGCCGGCCCAGGCGCTGGAGCAGCTGCGGGAGGCAGCGCAATGGCTGCTGGCGCCGGAAGTGGACTTCAACAGCGCGCAGCGCTTCCTGTCCGCAGCGGTCCAACTGGCGCCGAGCGAAGGCGGCGAGCAGACGCCGCAATGGGCGCGGCTGATCGGCCTGCGCTTTGCCGATGGCCGCCACGAACTGGGCACGCTGCAGGAGATCGCCCAGGCGCAGCCGGCTTGCGGCGAGGCCATCGCCCAAGCCTACGCCGAGTTGCAAGAGCATAGCCGCGCCGCATTGGCGCAAGCCAACCAGGGCGAGCTGGAGCAAGCGGCGCGCATGCTGCACCGCGAAGCGATGCGCACCCTGAACAGCCGGCTGGGCCACTACGGCTGCGCCATGCTGCTGCGCATCGCGGAAAACCGGCGCGAAGCCGGCCAGCCCAAGGGCTGGGAAATGGCGTCGCTAGACGAGCTGCTGGACTGGCTGCCGCAGAACAACGAGCGGGCGCGCGGCTTCGTCAAGCGGCGCCAGGCGCTGCTGGGTCCGGGCGATTGAGAGCGTTCCTCGCCTGTCTGCCGCCGCAAGCGTGCCTGGCCACGCTGCAAGCCTGGCAGCGCCAGCTGCAGCGACTGGGCGGCGGCCGCCCCCTGCCTGCCCGCCAGCTGCATCTGACGCTGGCCTTTCTGGGCGAAGTGACGCCGCTGCAATTGCAAAGAGCCGCAGACTGCGCCTCTTGGGCCACGCCCAGCTTACCGGACGCCATCACGCTGGATGCTTGCGGCAGCTGGCACGATGTGGGCTGGTGCGGACCGCTCCACCCTCCGCCGGAGCTGGGCGCATGGGTGAACGCGCTGAAAGACGAATTGCGCGCGGCGGGCATCGCGCTGGAAGCTAGGGGCTGTTGACGTTTGGTGAGTGGATCGCGTTTGCGCCGATTTGGGCCGGAAGCAAGGCGCACAGTCCGACGCATAGTCATTCTATGCAAGGGCTGGGCAACGCGGCTTCCGGCCCAAAGCGGCCAAACCCGCAGGGCCGGGCGCCTTTCGCGCCGACTCCTCGTTGTTCCGCGCTGGCAGAGAATGACTATGCGGCGCGCGATACGCCTGGATTCGCCGCAAAACGCATCCCGGCGCGACCGCTCACCAAACGTCAGCAGCCCCTATGCCATACCGGCCGCACCTGACCCTGCTGCGCCATCTGGCGCGGCCGCTGCCGCAACAGGCTCTTCCGCCGCTGGTCATGCCTTTGCGCGAAGTCAGCTTATTCGCCTCCGTCCTGTGCCCCGGCGGCGCCCGCCATTACCGGCTGGATGGCTGGCCGGTGCCGGCGTTCGTCACGCGGGCTTCAGCGGCGGGGGATTAGGGCCAGCCGCCTGATCCCAGCGCGCGGCGGCGGTTTCGTCGCTGGTCTTGGCGTCCACCCAGTGGCGACTGCCATCGGCCAGGACTTCGCACTTCCAGAACGGCGCCTGCCGTTTCAGGTAATCCATCAGAAACGACGCGGCCTCAAAGGCGTCGCGCCTGTGGCTGCTGGCCGTCACCACCAACACGATATTGTCGCCCAGCGTCAGCCGGCCCACGCGATGAATCAGCGTCACACCCTTCAGCGACCAGCGCTGGCGCGCCTCGCGCACGATGTCGGCCAGGGCCTTTTCGGTCATCCCCGGATAATGTTCCAGCTCCAGCGCCACCACGTCCTGGCGGTCGCCATGGTCGCGCACCAGGCCGGAGAAGCTGACCACCGCGCCGCAAGCCGGATTGGCCGACCAGCGCCTCACCTCGGCCCCGACGTCGAAATCCTCGCCCTGCACCCGGATGTGGTTGACCGCCATCTCAGCCCCCGGTGACCGGCGGAAACACCGCCACTTCGTCGCCATCGGCCAACGGCGTGTCCAGGCCGGCCATCTCCTGGTTCACCGCCACGCGGAATACCTTGTCGGCGGCCAGTTCCAGCGCCCAGACATGGCCGCGCTGGCGCAATTCGGTCAACAGCTCCGCCACGGTGGCGGCGTCGCTGTCCAGTTGCTCGCTCTCCACGCCCAGCGTCTCGCGCAGACGGGCGAAATACAGCAGGTTCAGTTTCATTGCCCCTCCTCCCGGCCCCTGCGGACCATTTTGGTGATGGCAGCAGTGTAAGCAAACCACAGGGTGCGGAAAAGGACGACGATCAAGAGCCAGGCGGATGGCGGCCTCTCCGCTATCAACCTACTCCTTCGCGCAACCGTTGCAAAATGCTGATGGCTGTTGCTTAGGCTTCTCCAGCCGTCCGCCGCCATGGCGCGAAACTCAAATGCAGAACCATGCTGTCTCCTCAAAAAAAAACCCGCCTCGCGGGCGGGTCGGGTAAGCCGTATGGCAGGACAGTCGCATGGCGGACTGCGCTGCATACAATCCCTTTTCCTGAAATGACAAATGAATTATCGCAGATCATCACTTCAGGTGACAAGAGCTTTTACACTGTTCTTACAAACAGCTGTCGCATCGTGTCACAGGACTCAGCGCACGATTTGCGCCAGCTCGCCTTTCAGGTACTTGTCGGCCATCGCGTCCAGGCTGATCGGCTTGATCTTGCTGGCCATGCCGGCCGCGCCAAACGCCTCGTAGCGGGCGATGCAGACATCGCGCATCGCTTCGATGGTCTTGGCCAGGTATTTGCGCGGGTCGAATTCGGCCGGGTTCTTGGCCATGAACTGGCGGATGGCGCCGGTGGAGGCCAGACGCAGGTCGGTGTCGATGTTGACCTTGCGCACGCCGTGCTTGATGCCTTCAACGATTTCCTCAACCGGCACGCCGTAGGTTTCGCCCAGATCGCCGCCGTACTGGTTGATGATCTGCAGCCATTCCTGCGGTACGCTGGAGGAGCCGTGCATCACCAAGTGGGTATTGGGGATGCGGGCGTGGATTTCCTTGATGCGGTCGATGCGCAGCACGTCGCCGGTGGGCTTCTTGGTGAACTTGTAGGCGCCGTGGCTGGTGCCGATGGCGATGGCCAGGGCGTCCACGCCGGTGTCCTTGACGAAACGGGCGGCTTCTTCCGGATCGGTCAGCAGTTGGCTGTGATCCAGCACGCCAGCGGCGCCGACGCCGTCTTCCTCGCCGGCCATGCCGGTTTCCAGGCTGCCCAGGCAGCCGATTTCGCCTTCCACCGACACGCCGCAGGCGTGGGCGAAGCTGACCACGGTGCGGGTCACGCCGACGTTGTAGTCATAGTCGGCCGGGGTCTTGCCGTCGGACTTCAGCGAGCCGTCCATCATCACCGAGGAAAAGCCCAGCTGGATGGAACGCTGACAGACGTCCGGGCTCACGCCGTGGTCCTGGTGCATCACCACCGGAATGTGCGGGAATTCTTCCACCGCGGCCAGGATCATGTGGCGCAGGAAGGGCGCGCCGGCGTATTTGCGGGCGCCGGCGGAAGCCTGCACGATCACCGGGGCGTTCACCTTGTCGGCGGCCTCCATGATGGCGCGCATCTGCTCCAGGTTGTTGACGTTGAAGGCCGGCAGGCCGTAGCTGAATTCAGCCGCGTGATCCAGCAGCTGGCGCATGGAAACGAGTGCCATGAATCTCTCCCTCGTGAGCCCCGCCACGGCGGGGCCAGTTCGAAAAAAACGGCTGGCGATGACGAATCGGCAGCCGTGATGGTTACTGTCTGGACAAACCGGTCAGCAGCACGCCGGCGCCGACGAAGGCGCCGCCGCTGAAGCGGTTGACCATCCGCAGCCGGCTCGCGCTGTTCAACCAGCGCGCCAGCCGGGCGCCGCTGCTGGCGTAAGTCAGCTGCCAGCAGGACTCGATCAGGTAAAACGTGACCGCCAGGATGGCCAGCTGCGGCCCCTGCGGCTGATGCGCGTTCATGAACTGCGGGAACAGCGCGGTAAAGAAGATAAAGGCCTTGGGGTTGCTCATCGCCACCAGGAAGCCGCGGCGGAACAGCGCCCACGGTCCGTGCTTGCCGCTGTCGTCCTCGCGCAGCTCGGCCACCGGTTGCGGCAAGCTGCGCCAGGTCTTGATGCCCAGATACACCAGATACAGCGCGCCGGCGTACTTGACGATGGAGAACAGCAGCTCCGACGTGGCCAGCAGCGCGCCCAGGCCGGCCACCGAGCCGGCCATGATCAGGCCCAGTGCCGTCATCAGGCCCAAACAGGTCATCAACGTGCGGCGCACGCCGTAATGAATGCCATGCGTCATCGCCAGCAGCATATTGGGGCCGGGGGTGGCGGAGACGAAAAAGACGGTAGTGACGAACAACAGCCAGGTTTGCAGCGACATCACGTTCTCCTGGTGGGGGAATAGCCGCCAGTATAACGGAGCGGCCGGGTCAGGCGGCGGCTCATCTCACATCCTGTCTTTGCCAACATATCGTCATCCGCAAGCGCCATGGCGGCAAAAGCCGCCCTGGCGTCTCCCGTTTAGTGGGCGCGCTCGGCCAGAATCGCCACGGCCGGCAGTTCCTTGCCTTCCAGGAATTCCAGGAAGGCGCCGCCGCCGGTGGAGATGTAGCTGATGTCGTCGGTGATGCCGTACTTGGCGATGGCCGCCAGCGTGTCGCCGCCGCCGGCGATGGAGAACGCCTTGGACTGGGCGATGGCCTGGGCCAAAGTCTTGGTGCCGTTGCCGAACTGGTCGAACTCGAACACGCCGACCGGGCCGTTCCACACCACGGTGCCGGCTTGGGCGATGATGGCGGCCAGCTCTTTGGCGGAATCTGGGCCGATGTCCAGGATCATGTCGTCGGCGGTCACTTCGCCCACCGGCTTGGTGACGGCGGCGGCGGTTTCGGCGAATTCCTTGGCGCACACCACGTCGGACGGCAGCGGCACGTCGCCGCCTCGGGCGCGGATCTTGGCGATCACGCGCTTGGCGTCTTCCACCAGCTCGGCTTCGGCCAGGCTCTTGCCGATGGCCTTGCCTTCAGCCAAGAGGAAGGTGTTGGCGATGCCGCCGCCCACGATCAGCTGGTCCACCTTGTCCGCCAGCGCTTCCAGGATGGTCAGCTTGGTCGATACCTTGGAGCCGGCGACGATGGCCACCATCGGGCGGGCCGGCGCCTGCAGCGCCTTGCCCAGCGCGTCCAGCTCGGCCGACAGCAGCAGGCCGGCGCAGGCCACCGGGGCGAACTTGGCCACGGCGTGGGTGGAGGCCTCGGCGCGGTGCGCGGTGCCGAAAGCGTCGTGCACGAACACGTCGCACAGGGCGGCGTAGGCGCGGCCCAGTTCTTCGTTGTTCTTCTTCTCGCCCTTGTTCAGGCGCACGTTTTCCAGCATCACCACTTCGCCCGGGGCGAGTTCGACGCCATTCTGGAAATCGGCTTGCAGGCGCACCGGCTTGCCCAAGAGTTCGGACAGACGGGCCACCACCGGCGCCAGGCTGTCTTCCGGCTTCGGCTCGCCTTCGGTCGGACGGCCCAGGTGGGTCATCAGCATCACACCGGCGCCGGCCTTCAGGCAGTGCTCGATGGTGGGCAGGCTGGCGCGGATGCGGGTGTCTTCGCCGATCACGCCGTTTTTCAGCGGAACGTTCATGTCGACGCGGATCAGTACGCGCTTGCCGGAAAGATTCTGCTCGGAGAGTTTGTTGAATTTCATCGCTTCACTCACTCAGGTTTGGATGCGGGACGATCCGGCAAGCGGCCAGTGGCTTGCGGAACGGGATAAGGCGAAACCGCGGGCATGCACCGGCGCGCTGTTGCAAAATTTCCCACGGCGGCGCAAGGCCGCAAGCGGATGGACCTGGCGCGCCCGGCGCTCGCCCCTATCCGGCAGTGTATGCCGATTCAGCGGCGTCACTTTAACACCAATCAAATTTCTTGCGCGCGCCATGTAACAAAACAACAGTGCGTTTGGCATGCGCACCGCTGTTTTGGTAGGGCGGAAGCCCGGCGTGGCCGGGCGTTCCGCCGCGCCATCTTTGCATCGGAGCAAACTAGCCCCGCAACAAGATGGCGGATCGCCCCTCGCGAGGCATCCGCCCTACGGCTGGATCAGCGGCCGAACATCGCGCGCGCGGTGCGCAGCATCTGGCAGCTGAAGCCCCACTCGTTGTCGTACCAGGCCAGCACCTTGACCAGATTGCCGCCTGTCACCTTGGTCAGCGTGGCGTCGAAGGTCGACGCTTCTTCGGTGTGGTTGAAATCGCCGGACACCAGCGGCAGGGTGTTGAAGCCCAGGATGCCCTTCATCGCGCCATTGGCCGCGCCCTGCAGGATCTCGTTGACCTCGTCCTTGCAAGTGTCGCGCATGGCGGTGAAAGTCAGATCCACCAGCGACACATTGATGGTAGGCACGCGCACGGCAAAGCCGTCCAGCTTGCCCTTCAGCTCCGGCAGCACCAGGCCGACGGCCTTGGCCGCGCCGGTCTTGGTGGGGATCATATTGTCGGTGGCGGAGCGGGCGCGGCGCAGATCCTTGTGCTTGACGTCGGTCAGCACCTGGTCGTTGGTGAAGGCGTGGATAGTGGTCATCAGGCCTTTCTTGATGCCCAGCGCGTCGTTCAGCGCCTTGGCCACCGGGGCCAGACAGTTGGTGGTGCAGCTGGCGTTGGACACCACGGTCATCTCCGGCGTCAGCACGTCATGGTTCACGCCATACACGATGGTGGCGTCCACGTCATCGCCGCCCGGCGCGGAAATCAGCACCTTCTTGGCGCCGGCGTTCAAATGGGCCTGGCACTTTTCCTTGCTGGTGAATGCGCCGGTGCATTCCAGCACCAGGTCCACCTCCAGCGCGCGCCACGGCAGCTCGGCCGGGTTGCGGGTGCTGAAGAACGGGATCTTGTCGCCATTCAGGATCAGGTGTTCGCCGTCCTGCTCCACGGTGCCGGGGAAGCGGCCATGCACGGTGTCGAACTGGGTCAGGTGGGCATTGATGGCGAGGTCGCCGGAAGCGTTCACGGCCACCACCTTGAAATCGTCGTGCAACTTGTTTTCGTAGATGGCGCGCAAAACTTGGCGGCCAATGCGGCCGTAACCGTTGATGGCGAGGCGGATGGTCATGCTTCTCTCTTCTCCAGATGCTTTTTTGTAGTGCGACGACTACATGACACGGCAAAAAAAGACCACCGCGTCGCCGCGGTGGTCTATCGACTGCTTAACGCAACACGGAGCGGGTCTTGGCGACCACATTCTCCACGGTGAAGCCGAATTCCTTGAACAGCTGGCCGGCCGGGGCGGATTCGCCAAAGTGGTCGATGCCCACCACTTCGCCTTCCAGGCCGACATACTTGCGCCAGAAGTCGCCATGGCCGGCTTCAATGGCCACGCGCGGCAGGCCCGCCGGCAACACGCTCTGTTGCCAGGCCTTGTCCTGCACGTCGAACACATTGGTGCAAGGCATGGACACCACGCGCACCGGCACGCCTTCGGCCGCCAGCGTTTCCTGCGCCTTCAGCGCCAGTTCCACTTCGGAACCGGTGGCGATCAGCACGGCTTTGGCGCCAGTCGCGTCGCGCAGCACGTAGCCGCCCTTGCGGATAGCGGCGATCTGCGCCGCGTCGCGGGACACGAACGGCAGGTTCTGCCGGCTCAGCACCAGGCTGGTCGGGGTGGTCTTCTGCTCGATGGCGTGCGCCCAGGCCACCGCGGCTTCCACGGTGTCGCACGGACGCCAGGTGTGGTGGTTGGGGATGTAGCGCAGGGTGGCGGTCTGCTCCACCGGCTGGTGTGTCGGGCCGTCTTCGCCCAGGCCGATCGAATCGTGGGTGAACACGAAGATCGGATTGATCTTCATCAGCGAGGCCATGCGCAGGGCGTTGCGGGCGTATTCGCTGAACATCAGGAAGGTGCCGCCGTACGGGCGCAGGCCGCCGTGCAGGGTCATGCCGTTGATGATGGCGGCCATGCCGAACTCGCGCACGCCGTAGCTGATGTAGTTGCCCTGGCCTTCGCGGTTGATCCACTTGGAGCCGGACCAGTTGGTCAGATTAGAGCCGGTCAGGTCGGCGGAGCCGCCGACGAACTCCGGCAGCAGCGGCGACAGCGCTTCCAGCGCGATCTGGCTGGCCTTGCGGGTGGCCACGGTCTGGGCGGCGTCGTTGATCTTGGCGATGGCGGCGGCCTGAGCCTCCACCCAACCTTGCGGCAGCTCGCCCTTCATGCGGCGCTCGAATTCGGCGGCCAGCTCCGGATGCGCGGCGCGGTAAGCGTCGAAGCGCTTGTTCCATTCGATCTCGGCCACGGCGCCCTTGTCGCGGGCGCTCCACTCGGCATAGATCTCGGCCGGAATCTCGAACGGCGCGTGCGGCCACTTCAGGCCTTCGCGCGCGGCGGCGATTTCAGCCGCGCCCAGCGGCGAGCCGTGGCAGTCGTGGCTGCCCTGCTTGGTGGGGGCGCCAAAACCGATGGTAGTCTTGCAGCAGATCAGCGTCGGCTTGTCGGCGCTTTGCTTGGCGGTGGCGATGGCGGTGGCGATCTCGACCGGATCGTGGCCGTTGACGTTGCGGATCACTTGCCAGCCGTAGGCTTCGAAGCGGGCCGGGGTATCGTCGCTGAACCAGCCTTCGACATGGCCGTCGATGGAGATGCCGTTATCGTCCCAGAAGGCGATCAGCTTGTTCAGGCCCCAGGTGCCGGCCAGCGAGCAAGCCTCGTGGCTGATGCCTTCCATCAGGCAACCATCGCCCATGAACACATAGGTGTGGTGATCGACGATGGCGTGGCCGTCGCGGTTGAACTGGGCGGCGAGCATCTTCTCTGCCATCGCCATGCCCACGGCGTTGGTGATGCCCTGGCCCAGCGGACCGGTGGTGGTTTCGATGCCCGGCGCGTAACCGTACTCCGGGTGGCCCGGCGTCTTGGAATGCAGTTGGCGGAAATTCTTGAGGTCGTCGATGGAAAGGTCGTAACCGGTCAGGTGCAGCAAGCTGTAGATCAGCATCGAGCCGTGGCCGTTGGAGAGAACGAAGCGGTCGCGGTCGGCCCAGGACGGGTTGGCCGGATTGTGCTTCAGATGATCGCGCCACAGGACTTCGGCGATGTCTGCCATGCCCATCGGGGCGCCCGGATGGCCGGATTTGGCTTTTTCCACGGCGTCCATGGCCAGGAAGCGGATGGCGTTGGCAAGCTCGGTGCGGGTAACCATTTCGGTAAAACCTCAAGACTATTGGGAACCGGAACGACGGTTCTTCCATCCGCTCTATGCTGCTGGCGACATGGGTCTACCGTCGCAAAACCGCCGGATTATCGCCGATTTTGGCACTTTCCGGCAACCAGCCATCCCACACACAAATTGAGTAGAATCAAGCAGAACCATGTACAGACGGCATGGTCTAGCCTTCTTTCCCCCAAATCCGGCGCAGCATGCGCCGCAACGGAGACCGAATATGCAGTCATTCGACACCCCGCCCCCAGCCCGCAAAGTGGGCGCCGGCCGCGGCTGGCGCTGGTGCGTGGAAGCGTTTTACATCGTGCGCGAGCAGCCCCTGACCTGGGTGCTGCTGACCCTGGTCTACTTGATGATCCATTTTGTGATCAACCTGGTGCCGTTCATCGGCGGCCTGATCGGGGCCATCATCGGCCCGGTGTTCGCCGGCGCTTTCGTGATGGCCGCGCGCAAGTCCGAACGCGGCGAGGAGCTGGAGCTGGCCGACCTGTTCGCCGGCTTCCGCCTGATGCCCGGCCCGCTGCTGCAGGTGGGCGCGATATTCTTCGCGCTGATGGCGGCGGCGATGCTGATCGTCGGCATGGCCGGGGTGTCCACCGGGGTGATGAGCGGCATGGCGAGCGGCCATCTGGCCATCGATGCCAAGCCGGCGGCGGCCGGCGGCTTCGTCGCCCTGCTGCTGCTGGTGATGTCGCTGGTGATGTTCGTCGTCAGCCTCAGCTACTGGTTCGCCCCGTCTCTGGTGGCGCTGGAAAATGTCTCGCCGTGGCAGGCCATTCAGGCCAGCCTGCGCGCCGGCCTGTCCAACTGGCTGCCGATGCTGGTGGCCGGCCTGGTGCTGGGCCTGCTGCTGATTCCGGCCATGCTGACGCTAGGCCTGGGCCTGCTGTTGTGGTGCCCCATCGCCTTCGTCACCGCTTACACCAGCTGGAAAGACGTGTTCGGCCAGCCGCAGCCGGCCGCCCAGTGATAAGCGGGAGCCGCATAGAAAAACGGGCAGCTGGCGTGAACCGCTGCCCGTTTTGCTTGCCTGATCAGCGCTCGACGATGGCCAAGGCGAAACCGTCATGACCCTTGGCTCCCACGGTCTGCACCGCGGTTGCGGACAGGCGAGGATTAGCCCCCATCAGCTCGATGAAGCGGCGTATGCCCTGGATGGCGGGGTCAGCGCTGCCTGCATCCGCCACCGCGCCGCCGCGCGCCACATTGTCGCCGACGATGACCGTGCCGGGGCGGGACAGCTGCAGCGCCAGCTCCAGATAGACCGGATTGTTGGGCTTGTCGGCGTCGATGAAGATGAAGTCAAACGGCGCCGCGCCTTGCGCGATCAGCCGCTGCAGCGAATCCGCCGCCGCGCCTTGCAGAATTTCCACCTTGTCCGCCACGCCGGCGCGTTTGAGGTTGGCGGCGGCGATCTCGACATGGCGCGGCTCGAACTCCAGCGTCACCAGCCTGCCGTCCGCCGGCAAGGCGCGCGCCAGCCAGATGGTGCTGTAGCCGCCCAAGGTGCCGATCTCCAGAATCCGCTTCGCGCCATGGATACGGGCCAGCAAGTTCAAGAACTTGCCCTGATTCGGCGCCACATTGATCGCCGGCAAACCGGCGGCCGCGCTGTCGGCCAGCGCCGCTTCCAGCGCGGCGTCTTGCTTCACCAGCGCCGCGCTGTAGTAGTCATCCAGGACGGTCCATTGTGCGTCGTGCATCTCATTCTCCTAGGTGGGGGGCGGCCTGCTTGAAGCAGGCTTGCAAACCGAAAAGGGACCGCGCTCAGGCGACGCCCTCGCCGCCGTGGGCGCGATAGGCCGGCCGCTGGCGCAAGCGCTCGAAATAAGCCTCGGCCTTCGGCAGCGCCGGCTTGTCGAACGGGGTGAGCAACCAGCGCTGGACCGACACGCCCAGCACGATGTCGGCCAGGGTGAAGGTTTCGCCCAGGATCCAGCGTTCGCCCAGTTGCGACTCCAGCACCGCCATCTGCTTTTTCCACGCCGCCACGCTTTCGGCGATGCGCGCCGGGTCCTGGTGATCCGGACTGTTGCGGCTTAGCGCATGGAAGGCATACATCCAGCTGCCGTTCAGCTCGCTGAGCTGCCAATCCATCCATTTTTCGACTTGGGCGCGCTGGGCGGCTTCCTGCGGCAACAGATCATGGCGGCCATGTTTGGCGGCCAGGTAGCGGCAGATGGTGTTCGATTCGGACAGCGCGGTGTCGCCATCGACCAGCGCCGGGATTTGCGCGAAGGGGTTCAGCGCCAGGAAGTCGGGATCGGTCACCGGCCGGAAGCCGCGTCCCCAGTCCTCGCGTTGGTAGTCGAGGCCGATTTCATGACAGGTCCACAGCACCTTGCGGACATTGATGGAGTTGGCGCGGCCGAGCAGGCGGAGCATGGGGTCATCCTGAAGGAAGAAGTGGGATGAACAGCATACCACCCGCCATGCCAAATGTTTATTTTGGCCATTTGACAGTGTGTTCTGCTCAACGCGACAGCCTGTCAAATCGCACGGTCATGCGTGGACGGGACTTCAGCCGGCAGGTTGACGAGCACAATCCACTGCCATCAAGGCCAGGGCCGCTCGCCGAAAACCGCGGCGAGCGGCCTTAACCGTCCTCCAGCCCGGCGCGCAGCAAGCGGGCGTGCAGCACCATGTTTTCCAGCGTCAGCCGGGCGGTGGCGGCCAGATACACCAGCATGCGCTTGGCCTCGTCCGGCTCCTCGGCGCGGAATACCAGCTCCCGCTCCAACAGCGAATCGACGATCAGCTCGCGTAGGTTTTGTTCGTCAAACGGCAGGTCGGCGTAGTCGATCGGGTCCTCCGCCTCCACGTCCTCCATCAGGCACAGCAGGTTTTCACGGCTGAGCGCGTCCATGGCTTTCCCCTCCTGTCGCATAACCGTCACGAGAATGTCATTTTGAGTGTAGCGGGTTTGCCGGGCCTAGTGACTGTCGACGTTTGCCGAGCGCACGCCAAACCGCCATCCCTGCCAAAGTTCCAGCCATCCCGTCATACGTAAGGCCAGCTGTCCCCCAGTGGTTTACCGGCTATGGTCGCAAACGGCCATCCGGCCTTGCACCGCACGCTCACAACGATGAGGAGCCCGCAATGAAACCGTTCATTTCCATTGTCTCCCTGATCTCCCTGCTCGCCGCCGGCGCCGCCATGGCGGCTCAAGCCACGCACGATGACAGCCTGCGCCTGACCGCCAGCCGGGCGCTGCGGCAAACACAGCCGCCAGCCAGCGGGTCGCAGATGGAAACGCTGGTGGAAACCCATCACGAAACGCCGGACCGCCGCTGGGTGCTCGGCTCGGCCACCCAGCCCTTGCCGGTTCAAATGACCGGCGCAGACCGGGTGCCGGTGTCGCGCCTGTTTCTGGCCCGGCGCCAAGCTGAAGGCTGGCAGCTGGCGCTGGACGACGACCCGCGTTTCGCCGAGTTATTGGAGCAATCGCCAGCCGGCTGGCTGAGCGACGCGGAAAAGCGCGCCTGGCGCAGCCAACTGGCCGCATCCAAACGGCTGGCGCCGGAAAACACCGGCCTCGGCTTGCCCTGGCGCGCGGGCGCAGCCTGGAACATGACGGGCGGGCCGCATGGTTATAGCGGCGAAAGCCAGCCCTATGACTCGATCGACTTTGCCGGCGGCGATGGCAAGGTGCTGGCGCCGCAAGCCGGCGTGATTTACAAAAGCTGCGTGCGCAACGGCAGCGCGCTGGTGAAGCTGGTGCATGACAATGGCTATTCCACCACTTACTACCACATGATCAATTTGACCTCCGCGCCCGACGGCCAACGGCTGGACAAGGGCGCGTACTTGGGGACGATAGGCAACGGCCTGCCCTGCGGCGGCAGCACCACCGGGCCGCATGTCCATTTTTCCCTGATCTACCAAGGACAGGCGGAACCGGTCAACCGCAAGCGCCTGGGCGGCTGGCAGTTCTTTGCCGGCAACCGCGCCTATCAGGGCTATGCGCAACGCGATGGCAGCCGGGTGAATGTCGGCGGCCGGCTGGTGCATTACCATGACGGCGCGGAACCCGCGCCGCCTTCGCAGCCGCCTGCTGGCTTGAGCGGCGTGGCCACGCCCAAAGCGGGAAACAGCCACGTCAACTTGCGCATCTCGCCCAGCCTCAGCGCGCAGATCGGCGGCAAGGCCAAGCGCGGCGAGAGCGTGGCGCTGGTTTGCCATGTCCGCGCCGAGCCGGTGGAGGGCGTCTGGGGCAGAACCGACATCTGGAACCAGACCTCGGCCGGCCTGTGGGTCAGCGATGGTTTTGTCGACACCGGCAGCAATCAAGCGGTGGCGCCGCTCTGCCCAGCGTCGCAGCGTCCCTGGTAAGCGCTTGAGCGAGCGCGACGCGGCTGACTCAGCGCGTCGGAAACTTATCCACACCAAGCCACGAAATCATCTTTTATCCACAATGCGCCCGCGGCTAGCTGTCGCGCCAAGCAAAACGGGCAAGCGCGATGCCGCGCTTGCCCGTTGCTGGATGGCCGTCCCGCGACAGCGTAACCGGCGGAACGCCCGGCCATGCCGGGCTTCCGTCCTACCTCACAGCAAGACCACGTCAAACTGCTCCTGCGTGTAGCTCGACTCCACCGATAGCGACACCGGCTTGCCGATGAAGTCCACCAGCATCGCCAGGCTCTGCGACTCCTCGTCCAGGAACATGTCGATCACCGACTGCGCCGCCAGGATGCGATAGCTCTTGGCGTCGTACTGCCGCGCCTCGCGCACGATCTCGCGCTGGATCTCGTAGCACACCGTCTGCGCCGTCTTGATCTCGCCGCGGCCCTGACAGGTGGGGCAGGGCTCGCACAACACATGGGCCAGGCTTTCGCGGGTGCGCTTGCGGGTGATTTCCACCAGCCCCAGGCTGGTGAAGCCGTTCAGCGTCACCCGGGTACGGTCGCGCGCCATGGCCTTGGCCAGCTCGGACAGCACCGCCGCCTGGTGCTCGTCGCTGTCCATGTCGATGAAATCGACAATGACGATGCCGCCCAGATTGCGCAGCCGCAGCTGGCGGGCGATGACCTGGGTGGCTTCCAGATTGGTCTTGAAGATGGTCTCGTCGAAGTTGCGGTTGCCGACGAAGCCGCCGGTGTTGACGTCTATCGTCGTCATCGCCTCGGTCTGGTCGATGATCAGATAGCCGCCGAACTTCAGGTTGACGCGGCGCGCCAAGGCCTTGTCGATCTCGGCCTCGATGCCGTGCAGCTCGAACAGCGGCCGCTCGCCGGCGTAGCGCTCGATCTTGTCCACGGCGATCTGTACGTATTGTTCGGCGAACTCCACCATGCGGCTGTAGTTCTCGTTAGAGTCCACCAGCACTTTTTCGGTGTAGCCGCTGACCATGTCGCGCAGCACCCGCACCGCCAGCGGCAAATCGTCGTACAGCAGGCTTTGCGCCGGCAGCGTCTGCGACTTCTGCTTGATGTCGGTCCACAGCTTGGACAGGTACTCGACGTCGGCCGCCAGCTCGTCGTCGCGCGCGGTTTCGGCGCTGGTGCGGATGATGTAGCCCCTGGGGCTGCCGGCCGGCAGCAGCTTCTCCAGCCGCGCCTTCAGGTTGTGGCGCTCGCTGTCGCTTTCTATCTTTTGCGACACGCCGATGTGTTCTTCCTGCGGCAGATGCACCAGGAAACGGCCGGCGAGCGAGATCTGCGTCGACAGCCGCGCGCCCTTGGTGCCGATCGGGTCCTTGATCACCTGCACCAGCACGGTCTGGCCCTCGAACAGCATCTTCTCGATGCGCTGCGGCTCGGTGGGATGCTGGCGCTGCTCCAGCACGTCGGCGATGTGCAGGAAGGCGGCGCGCTCCAGGCCGATCTCGATGAAGGCGCTCTGCATGCCCGGCAGCACGCGCTTCACCTGGCCCAGATAGATATTGCCGACGATGCCGCGGCTGGCGGCGCGTTCCACGTGCAATTCCTGCACCACGCCTTCTTCCAGCACGGCGACGCGGGTTTCCTGCGGCGTGATATTGACCAGTATCTGTTCCTGCGGGCGCGGCAGGTCGCGCGGCAGGGCTATCGATTGATGCAGCATGATGGCGTCCTTTGGCTTACGGCAGATCGAAGCCGAACTCGGCCAGCAGCAAGGCGGTTTCATACACCGGCAGGCCCATCACGCCGGTGTAGCTGCCCGCGATGCGCTCGATGAACACGCCGGCGCGGCCCTGTATGCCATAGCCGCCGGCCTTGTCGAACGGTTCGCCGCTGTCGATGTAGCGCTGGATTTCAGCGTCGGACAGCTTCTTGAAATAAACGTCGGTGACCGAAGTCTGGATGAGCAGCTTGTCGCCGCGCCTGACCGCCACGCTGGTGATCGCCTGGTGGCTGCGGCCGGAGAAGGCCAGCAGCATGCGGCGGGCGTCGGCGGCGTCTTCCGGCTTGCCGAAGATTTCGCCATCCTGGGTCACGGTGGTGTCGGCAGCCAGCAGCGGGCGCTCCGGCAGGCCGCAGGACGCCACCACCTGCCAGCCCGCCTCGGCCTTCTCGCGCGCCAGCCGCTCGGTGTAAGCGACGGCGTCCTCGCCCGGACACACCGTTTCGTCGATGTCGGCGTGGATGCGCTCCAGATTCAGGCCAAGCTGCTCCAGGATCTCGCGCCGGCGGGGGCTGCCGGAAGCGAGATATATTCTATTGTCATTGGCGATCATGTCAGGCTGCTCGTTTGTTCTTTGGCTGTCGCCTAGGTTACCAGAGCGGCAGGCGGCCAACCATCTTTCCACCGTGACAGGCCGGTGCTTGCGCCGTGACGCGCCCGTGGATTCAAGCACTTGGCCCAGGACGCGGATTGGTAAACGTTTGTAAGCCGCGCGGGGCAGGCTAGGGGCTGTTGACGTTTGGTGAGTGGATCGCGTTTGAGCCGATTTGGGCCGGAAGCCACGTTGCCCAGCCCTTGCATAGAATGACTATGCGGCGGACTGTGCGCCTTGCTTCCGGCCCAAAGCGGCCAAACCCGCAGGGCCGGGCGCCTTTCGCGCCGACTCTTCGTTGTTCCGCGCTGGCAGAGAATGACTATGCGGCGCGCGAAACGCCTCGATTCGCCGCAAAACGCATCCCGGCGCGACCGCCCACCAAACGTCAACAGCCCCTAGTGCGCGTTCATGCCATCAATCTTACCAATGATTTATTTTATGCAAATTGAGCATAAATAGACTGTTTTGGTATCATGGCTATTTTCCGCCAGCCGTCTCGCGCCATGCCGCACGTCCGCCTCAACGCCCGTCACGCCAATTTGGCCACTGCCGTCGCCATTTTGCTGATCCTGTTCAACCCGCTGGGCATTGATCTCTACCTGCCGGCGCTGCCCCAGCTGCACAGCCAATTCCATGCCGACGCCTCGGCCAGCATCGGCGCCTTCGTATTCAGCCTGGGCCTGGGCCAGCTGCTGTTCGGGCCGCTGGCGGACCGCATCGGCCGCCGGCCGGTCGCGCTGGGCGGCCTGCTGGTCTATGCCGCCGCCTCCCTGCTGGCCAGCCGCAGCGGCGCCCTGTCCGGTTTCATGCTGGCGCGCATGCTGCAGGGCCTGGGCGCCAGCGCCAGCACGGTATGCGCCTTCACCCTGATCCGCGACTGCTACTCCGGCCACGCGGCCGCCCGCCGCTACAGCCTGCTCAACGGCACGCTCAACATCGTGCCGGCGCTGGCGCCGACACTGGGCGGCTTGTTGATCCGGCAATACGGCTGGCCGTCCTGTTTCCAGCTGCTGGCGGCGCTGGCCTTGGCCGCGTTCGCCGTCCTGGCCTGGCGCATGCCGGAGACGCGCCCCGCCGCGCCGCCGCGGGCCGAGCGCATCGGCAGCGCCGATTTGCTGCGCCATCCGGAACTGCTGCGATACGGCGCCTGCAGCTGCGCCGCGCTGGGCATGATCCTGAGCTACGTCACGCTGGCCCCCGGCGTGCTGATCGCCCGCGGCGGGATGGACGCCACCACCTTTGGCCTGTTGTTCGGCGCCAATGCCTTGTTGATCATGGCCGCCAGCTTCGCCAGCCTGCGGCTGATCGGCCGTTTTTCGCTGCAGACGCTGCTGCACTGCGGGCTCAGCCTGATGGCCTTGGCCGGCTTGCTGCTGCTGGCGCTTTCCGGCCGCGGCGAAGCCTGGCATTACATGGGGCCGGTGGCGGTGTTGAGCGTGGGCTTCGCCTTCACCTTGGGGCCGGCCAGCAGCCTGGCGATGGCGCCGTTCAGCCATGCCGCCGGCCGCGCCGCCGCGTTGTTGGGCTGCAGCCAGATGCTGTTCGCCGCCGCGCTGTCCGCCGGACTGGCCGCCTTGCCCGTGCCGGGCGAGTGGGCGCTGGCCGGAGCGGCGCTGCTGCTGTCCGCCGGCTGCGCTCTGGCCCTGCGCCAACCAGGGGTGCCGGCGCCGGCGGGCGCCTGAGCGCCGGTTCCTGATTTTCCAACCACGCCGCGGAAAATCAGGCCAACTGCCTGAATCGCTTGGGACATTTGCCGCGGCGCGAGTACAATCGCGGCTGTTCCAAGATTTGGCAAATTCATGAGCAATCACATCCCGCGCAAGCGTTTCGGGCAGAACTTCCTGCAGGACGCCAGCGTCATCGCCGGCATCGTCCACGCGGTCAATCCGCAACCGGACGACATCGTCATCGAAATCGGCCCCGGCCTGGGCGCCATCACCAAACCGCTGCTGGCGCGTCTCAAGCACCTGCATGTGGTGGAAATCGACCGCGACATCATCGAGCGGCTCAAGGCCGAGCACCCGGCCGACAAGCTGACCATCCACGCCGGCGACGCGCTGGCCTTCGATTTCGCCTCGGTCAGCCAGCAGCCGCTGAAGATCGTCGGCAACCTGCCGTACAACATCTCCACGCCGCTGCTGTTCCACCTGGCCAGCTACGGCAACCGCGTGCTGGACATGCACTTCATGCTGCAGAAGGAAGTGATCGAGCGCATGGTGGCCGAGCCGTCCACCGCCGATTACGGCCGGCTGTCCGTCATGCTGCAATACCGCTTCTATATGGAAAACATCCTGTTCGTGCCGCCGGAAGCATTCTGGCCGCCGCCGAAGGTCGATTCCGCCGTGGTGCGGATGATTCCGGCGCCGGGCCGCTGCGGAGTGGCGCGCGATGAGGCGATGCTGGAAAAACTGGTGATCCAGGCCTTTGCCCAGCGCCGCAAAACGCTGCGCAACAATCTCAAGGGCCTGGTCGACGTGGCCGATCTGGACGCGCTGGGCATCGATCCGGGCCTGCGTCCGGAGAATCTGCCGGTGGAGGACTATGTCCGCCTGGCCAACCATTTGTCTGACAAAGGCATTCAGTCCTGACACAAACAAAAAATATCAGCATACTGTCAGACAATCACTAAAAAGAAGATCAAGGCGCCGCCCCAGCGGCGCCAACCTCCCCGCAAAGAGAGTCTATAAGGAGAAACTCCATGCATATCCGCACCTCCGTCATCGCCGGATGTACCCTGGCCGCACTGGCCTCCCTGCCTGCAGGCGCGGCCGAGCTGACCGGCACGCTGAAGAAGATCAAGGAATCCGGCGTGATCGTGCTGGGCAACCGCGATTCGTCCATCCCGTTCTCGTACTACGACAACAACCAGAAGCCGATCGGCTATTCGGTGGACCTCGCCAATAAAGTGGTGGACGAGGTCAAGAAAGAACTGAAGATGCCGAACCTGCAGGTGCGCTACAACCTGGTGACCTCGCAGACCCGCATCCCGCTGGTGCAGAACGGCACGGTGGACTTGGAGTGCGGCTCTACCACCAATAACGCCGAACGCGGCAAGCAAGTGGCGTTCTCGGTTGGCATCTTCGAGATCGGCACCCGCTTGCTGACGGCCAAGACCTCCGGCATCAAGGACTTCCCGGATCTGAAGGGCAAAAACGTGGTCACCACCGCCGGCACCACGTCCGAACGCCTGATCAAGGCCATGAACGCCAGCAAGAACCTGGGCATGAACGTCATCTCCGCCAAGGACCACGGCGAATCGTTCCTGATGCTGGAATCCGGCCGCGCCGTCGCCTTCATGATGGACGACGCGCTGTTGTACGGCGAAATGGCCAAGGCCAAGAACCCGGCCAACTGGACCGTGACCGGCAAGTCGCAGTCGTATGAAATCTACGGCTGCATGCTGCGCAAGGACGACCCGGCCTTCAAGAAGGTGGTGGACACCGCGCTGACCAATACCTTCAAGTCCGGCGAGATCAACAAGATCTACGCCAAGTGGTTTACCAGCCCGGTGCCGCCGAAAGGCCTGAACCTCAACTTCCCGATGTCCGACGAGCTCAAGGCGCTGCTGGCCAAACCGACCGACAAGCCTGCCGAGTAAGCCGGCCCGGCCGCGCCTGCGGCCTTCGCCCTGAAGCTTTGAACGCCAAGCCGCCTGCCCAAGCAGGCGGCGGTTTCACCCTGCGCGGCCGTCTTAGGCCGGCAGGGGCATCAATCGCCGCGCCGTCTGCCGACCGCGCGGCTGGGAGTGGTTGCCATGAATTATCACTGGGACTGGGGAATCTTCTTCAAGCCTACCGGCGTCGGTAGCGAAATCTATCTCAATTGGTTTGCCAGCGGACTGTACTGGACCCTGGCGGTCGCGCTGAGCGGCTGGATCATCGCGCTCGCCATCGGCACGGCGGTCGGCGTGGCGCGCACGCTGCCCAAGCGCTGGCCGGCCGCGCTCGCCGCCGCTTATATCGATTTGTTCCGCAATGTGCCGCTGCTGGTGCAGCTGTTCATCTGGTACTTCCTGGTGCCGGACCTGCTGCCGGAGGGCGCGCAGATCTGGTACAAGCAGGATCTGTCGCCGACCACCTCGCAGTTCCTGTCGGTGGTGGTGTGCCTGGGCCTGTTCACCGCCGCCCGCGTGGCGGAGCAGGTGCGCACCGGCATCGAGGCGTTGCCGCGCGGCCAGCGCAACGCGGCGATGGCGATGGGCTTCTCGCAGGCGCAAACCTACCGCCATGTGCTGCTGCCGCAGGCGCTGCGCGTCATCATCCCGCCCTTGACCAGCGAGTTCCTGAACATCATCAAGAACTCCTCGGTGGCGTCGCTGATCGGGCTGATGGAGTTGCTGGCGCAAACCCGGCAGACCGCCGAATATTCCGCGAATATCTTCGAGGCTTTCACCCTGGCCACCGTCATCTACTTCGTGCTCAATATGAGCCTGATGCTGCTGATGAACGGGCTGGAGAAGAAGCTCAGGGTGCCCGGCATGATGGGGGGCAAATGATGGATTTCAGTCAAATCATCCCCGCCTTGCCCGGCCTGAGCCAAGGCATGCTGCTGACGCTGAAGATGCTGGCCGGCGGCGTGGCAGGCGGCGTGCTGCTCGGCATCCTGCTGGCGCTGGCGCGCTTGTCCGACTTCAAGCCGCTGTCGGCGCTGGCCACGGCCTACATCTATTATTTCCGCTCCATTCCGCTCTTGCTGGTGATCTCCTGGTTCTACCTGGCGGTGCCGCTGCTGCTGAACCGGATCACCGGCAGCCTGGAGCCGGTGGGTGCCTTCACCTCCTGCCTCACCGCATTCGTGATGTTCGAGGCGGCGTATTTCGCCGAGATCGTCCGCGCCGGCATCCAGGCGATACCGAAAGGCCAGCCCAATGCCGCCTACGCGCTGGGCATGCGCTATCACCAAGTGATGGTGCTGATCGTGCTGCCGCAGGCGCTGCGCAAGATGCTGCCGCTGCTCTTGCAGCAGTCCATCATCCTGTTCCAGGACACGTCTCTGGTATACGCTGTCGGACTGATGGATTTTCTGAATACCGCCCGCTCCAAGGGCGACATCGTCGGCCTGCCGCACGAATTCCTGATATTCGCCGGCGTGGTCTACTTCGTAATCAGTTTTAGCGCTTCGCGTTTGGTGAAGCGCCTGCAACAAAGGTTGGCTGTATGACTGCAATGATTTCGCTGAACAAGGTCAGCAAATGGTATGGCGACTTCCAGGTGCTGACCGACTGCACCACCGAGGTCGCCAAGGGCGAGGTGGTGGTCGTATGCGGGCCGTCCGGCTCCGGCAAGTCCACCCTGATCAAGTGCGTCAATGGGCTGGAGGCGTTCCAGCAGGGCGAGATCGTCGTCGACGGCATCTCGGTGGGCAATCCGAAAACCGACCTGCCCAAGCTGCGCAGCCGCGTCGGCATGGTGTTTCAGCACTTCGAACTGTTCCCGCACCTCACCATTACCGAAAACCTTGCCATCGCCCAGATCAAGGTGCTGGGCCGCAGCCGCGACGAGGCGGTGGACAAGGGCCTGAAGCTGCTGGACCGCGTCGGCCTGAAGGAGCAAGCCGACAAGCACCCCGGCCAGCTGTCCGGCGGCCAGCAGCAGCGGGTGGCCATCGCCCGCGCGCTGGCCATGGACCCGATCGCCATGCTGTTCGACGAGCCGACTTCCGCGCTGGACCCGGAGATGATCAACGAGGTGCTGGACGTGATGACAGGCCTGGCGCACGAAGGCATGACCATGATGTGCGTGACGCACGAGATGGGCTTCGCCCGCCGCGTGGCCGATCGCGTGATCTTCATGGATCAGGGCCGCATCGTCGAAGACTGCGCCAAGGAAGAGTTCTTCGGCAATCTGGACGCCCGCAGCGAGCGCGCGCGCCATTTCCTGTCCAAGATCCTGCAGCACTGATTGTGCGACAGCCAAACAAAAGCCCGCGCCTTGGCGCGGGCTTTTGCATCTCGTGCGCGCCTTGCCGCACGCCACGCCAAAAATGACAAAACACCGAAAGCAGCCTTTTTGCAACAGCCAAGCGCATCTGGCAACAACAAAAATCATGTCATTCGCAATTACCGGATAGGATTGCTGAAAACATTTCCAAGCAAAACCACCGTGAAGAAACTGACCGCCCTGTTGCTGTTCGTTCTGTCCGCCTCGGCGCTTGCCGCCGCGCCGGCCGCGCCGCAAACGCTGGTTTTCGCCTACAACGCGTTTGCGCCCTGGAAAACGTTCGACAGCCAAGGCCGGCCGACCGGTCCGTACACCGATATCGTGCGCGAGCTGGCGCGGCGCATGCATCTCTCGCTGCGTTTCCTCCCTTGCCCGTTGTCGCGCTGCCTGGCGGCCATGCAGAATGGCAAGGCCGACCTGATGATAGGCGTGCAGAACACGCCGCAACGGGCGCGCTATCTGGATTTCCTGGATCCGCCGTTCGCCAACGACAACCGGCTGGCGTTGTATCAGCGCAGCGGCGACAGCCGCGACATCAGCCATTATTCCGACCTGCTGCCGCTGACGGTGGGCGTGGTGGAAGGCGTGCAATACCAGCCGCAATTCGATGCCGATGGCCGCATCCGCCGCGACGCCGGGCCGACGGCGGAATCGAGCTTTCGCAAGCTGGTGGCCGGCCGCATCGATGTGCTGATAGACAACGAACAGCAAAGCGCGCTGCTGGCATCCAGCGAGGAATTCACCGGCCGGGTGCAGCGCGCGCGGCTGACGCTGGACAATCCCCATCCCAACCGACTGGCCCTGGCGCGCCATTCGCCATTGCAGCCGGAAAAAGCCGAATTTGAACACACGCTGCGCGCCATGCTGGCCGACGGCACCATCTCCCGCCTGCTGGCTTTCGAACACACCCGGATTCGCTAGCAAAAATCGGCACTGGCCGCGCGCGGTGGCGGCTGGCATAGTAGGGGTCTTTGCACGATCACCAGTGGGACGCAACGCCATGCAAGACCAACACGCCTGGTCCGGCCGCTTTTCCGAGCCGGTTTCCGAACTCGTCAAGCACTACACCGCCTCCATCGGCTTCGACTACCGACTGGCCGAGGTGGACATCGAAGGCTCGCTGGCGCACGCCGCGATGCTGAATCGATCCGGCGTGCTCAGCGACGCCGATCTGGAAGCGATCAGACGAGGCATGGCCGAAATCCGCGCCGAGATCCGCGCCGGCAAGCTGGAGTGGAGCGTCGATCTGGAAGACGTGCACATGAATATCGAACGCCGGCTGACTGACCGCATCGGCGACGCCGGCAAGCGTCTGCACACCGGCCGCAGCCGCAACGACCAGGTCGCCACCGACATCCGGCTGTGGCTGCGCGGCGAGATCGACGCCACCGTCGGCCTGCTGGCCGAGCTGCAGCTGAGCTTGCTGGATCTGGCCGAACAGCACGCCGCCACCGTGATGCCGGGCTTCACCCACCTGCAGGTGGCGCAGCCGGTCACCTTTGGCCACCACCTGCTGGCTTATGTCGAAATGCTGGCGCGTGACGCCGAGCGGATGCAGGACTGCCGCAAGCGCGTCAATCGCCTGCCCTTGGGCGCGGCGGCATTGGCCGGCACCACCTATCCGATAGACCGCCACTACACCGCCGGCCTGCTGGGCTTCGACGACGTGTGCCACAACTCGCTGGACGCCGTGTCCGACCGCGACTTCGCCATCGAATTCACCGCCGCCGCCAGCCTGGCGATGCTCCACCTGTCGCGGCTGTCGGAAGAACTGATCCTGTGGATGAGCCCGCGCGTCGGCTTCATCGACATCGCCGACCGCTTCTGCACCGGCTCGTCCATCATGCCGCAGAAGAAGAATCCGGACGTGCCGGAGCTGGTGCGCGGCAAGTCCGGCCGCGTGGTGGGCCACCTGATCGCGCTGATCACGCTGATGAAGGCCCAGCCCTTGGCTTACAACAAGGACAATCAGGAAGACAAGGAACCCTTGTTCGATACCGTGGATACGCTGCAGACCACCTTGCGCATCTACGCCGACATGATGCGCGGCGTGACGGTGAAGCCGGAGGCGATGCGCGCCGCCGTGCTGCAGGGTTACGCCACCGCCACCGATCTGGCCGACTACCTGGTGAAAAAGGGCCTGCCCTTCCGCGACAGCCACGAAGTGGTGGCGCTGGCGGTGCGCCATGCCGAACAGCAGGGCGTCGATCTGTCCGAGCTGGCGCTGCCGGTACTGCAGGGCTTCAGTGCGCTGATCGCCGAGGATGTCTATACCGTACTGACACCGGAAGGCAGCCTGGCGCAGCGCGACCACGTCGGCGGGACCGCGCCGACCCAGGTAAGGGCGCAGATCGAACGCCACCGCGCACGGCTGGCATAAGCCCGCCCCGCGTCCGCCACAACCCTCCGCCCGGAGGGTTTTTGCATTTCTGGTTTAATATAAAACGTTTATTTAAAACCAAATTGCGGCGGATCAGCCTTGAGGACGCGGGGGGTCCTGTCGCGGAGACGCGATGAATCCCTTGCATCCACGCCGCCAACACCGCGTGTCGCATCTGCTGGCCAGCCTGCTGGTCGGCGCGCTGCCCTTGCTGGCCATCATTCCCACCCTGATATGGCAAGAAAAGCAGGACCTGCGGCGCCAAGCCGAACAACAGGTGACACAGGCCCAGATCCAGCTGGACGAGATCCTCGATCAGGCCCAGCTGGCGAGCCGCGCCATCCTGCCGCTGGCCGGCAGCCGCTGCGAAGACGCCGAACAGGAGCTGCGCCGCCAGGCCACCATCGTGCCCTTCGTGCGCAGCACCGCGCTGCTGCGCGACGACGCGATCTATTGCACCTCGCTATCGGGTCCTATTCCCGACCCCAAGCCCTATAGCACGCCATTCGTCGCCGGCGTCTTGCGGCTGCTGCCCGGCAACCGCACCACGCCGGATGTGCCGGTGCTGCATTTCCGGCTGCGCGGCGAGCATGGCGATGCGCTGTCGGCAGTGGATGGCCGCTACCTGCAGCTGGCGTTGCAGGACGCCAGCGACGAAGGCCCGGTCTACCTGATCGTGGGCACGCGCTGGCTAGGCCCGCATAAAACCGGCGAGGGCAAGCCGCCGCATCCCACCCAGATTCAGGCGCAGCGGCAGTCCGCGCGCTATCCGTATTCGGTTTCCACCGGCTACGCGCTGCCCGCCGGCCACTGGGTGCTGTGGCAGCACCATGCCGCGCTGCTGCTGGTCGTGGCCGCACTGAGCCTGTTGGCCGGCGCCACGCTGTACGCCCTGCTGGGGCGGCCGGCCTCGCCAACCGAGGAGCTGCTGCGCGCGCTGGACAACGAAGAATTCGAAGGCTTCCTGCAGCCCATCGTCAGGCCCAGGCAGGCCGGCTGGCAGGGGGCGGAGGTATTGATGCGCTGGCGCCATCCGCGCGAGGGCTTGATCCGTCCCGATCTGTTCATCCCGCGCGCGGAGGAGAGCGGGATGATCGTGCCGATGACGCGCAGCATGATGAACCGGCTGCTGCGGCAACTGGCCGCGCTGCGGCTGCCGGACGGTTTCCATCTGGGGCTGAACATCAGCCGCGCCCATCTGGACGATCCGCGTTTCTATAGCGACTGCGAGAGCTGGCAGCGCGCGCTGGCCGGCTGCGGCGCGACGCTGACGCTGGAGCTGACCGAACGCGAAATCATCGCCATCACGCCGGAAGTGGAGGCCTTGTTCCGCCAGCTGCATGCGCTGGGCATCACCATCGCGCTGGACGATTTCGGCACCGGCCACTCCAGCCTGGTTTATCTGCACCAGTTGGCGGTGGACGGACTGAAGATAGATCAAAGCTTCGTCGCCGGCATCGGCAGCGACGGGCTGTCGGCCCACATCGTGGACAGCGTGGCCGAACTGGCGGCCAAACTGGGCCTGGATACGGTGGCGGAAGGAGTGGAAACCGCCGAGCAGTTCGACTACCTGTGCCAGCTCGGCGTCGGCTGGCTGCAGGGCTACTACATCGCCAAACCGATGCCGCTGAATGCCTTCATCCGCCGGCTGCGCGCCGGCGACACCTGGGACGGGTATGAGACATTGTCATTTTAATGACTGATGCGTAGACTGCGCCGATTGGCGCCGGCATGCGGCGCCGCTTAACTGACCAAATCATGACAGCAAAAACCATAGGCATCGCCGGCGTGACCGTGCCCGGCGCCGTCGATTGCCTCTCCAAGATCCATCGTCTGTGCGCAGACCGCTTCCCCACCCATCACCACCCGCGCTTTGTGCTGGACCAGCCGGACTTCGGCATCGTGCACCAGGCCCAGGACGACGACCGCTGGGACAAGGTAGCCGACTCCATCGTCGGCTCGCTGCAACGCCTGGCCGGCGCCGGCGCCGAACTGGCGGTGATCCCGGCCAACACCGTGCACTTGGTGGTGGACGATATCCGCGCCCGCTCGCCCATCCCGCTGATCAGCATGCTAGACGTGGTGGCCGACGCCTGCGCGGCGCGCGGCCTGAAACGAGTGGCGATACTCGGCACGCGCTGGACCATGGCGCGCCGGCTGTACCAGGCGCCGCTCACCGCCCGCGGCATCGAGGAAGTGATCCCCGACGAAGCGCAGCAGGCCATCATCCAGCGCGCGATTTTCTCCGAACTGGTGCCCACCGGCCGCGCCAGCGACGAAACGCTGGCCGCGCTGCTGCAAGTAGTGCAGTCCATGCAGGCCCAAGGGTGCGATGGCGTGGCGCTGGCCTGCACCGAACTGCCCTTGGTGCTGAACGACGCCAATTGCGGCATGCCGGCCATCGACACCACGCTGACGCTGGCCGCGGCGGCGCTGGCCGCCGCCTGCGGCTAATCTGCCGCCGCCCGCCGGTATTCGCCCGGCGGCATTCCGGTCAGCCGCTTGAACGCGCGCTGGAAGGCGGCGTCGCTGTCGTAGCCGACGCGCGCCGCCACTTCAGCCAGCGGCAGCCGGCTCTCGCGCAGCAAGCCGCGCGCGCAGTCGATGCGCCAGGCCGTCAGATGATTCAGCGGCGTGTCGCCCACCCGTTGGCGGAAATAACGGGCGAAGGCGGAACGCGACATGCCGGCGCGCGCGGCCATCGCCTGCAGCGTCCACGGCGCGGCCAGATCGGCATGCAAGGCGCGCAACAGCGGCGACAAGCGCGGGTCCGACAGCGCGCCCAGCCAGCCCTGGCCGCGGCCTGACAGGCAATAAATCCGCAACGCCTCGATCAGCAGCACATCCACCAGCTTCTGCACCACCAGCCGCGAGCCCAGCCCCGGCTCGGCATTCTCGCGCGCAATCATCTCCAGCGCGGCCTGGAGCAAGCGCGCCCGCTCGGCGTCCAGCGGCACATGCAGCACCGGCGGCAACAGCGCCATCAGCGGCGCGCCGGCGGCGGCATCGAATACGAAACGGCCGGACACGACATCGGTTTTATCGCCCTCGCCGCCAAAGCGAATCAGGCCCTCGGTACGGCCGGCGAAGACCGCTTCGCAGGGGATGGCCGGGCGCTGCGGCGCGTCCAGCAGGCTGAAGCGCTGGCCGCCGCTGACGATGAACAGATCGCCGGCCGCCAACGCCAGCGGCTGGTCCAGCCCGGCGCCGCTGAGCCAGCAACGGCCATGGCCGACGATGCCGAAACGGGCGGACACTTGATGCGCAAAATCGATGCCCCAAGGCGCGCGCGCCTCCAGTCGCGCGTACAGCGCGCTTTCCACCCGCATGGCGGTGAACAGGTTTTCCAGCAGGTCCATGGCAGTTTGAGACGAATGGTGAATAAGCCGGCACGGCAAGTCATTCATCATACCGCTTGCCCGCGGCAAGATGGCAGCGTTGTTTCTCAACAGGACCATTACGATGCAAAGCTACCGTTTTTCGCGCTTCGGCGCCCTCGACCATTTGCAACGACACGACGAAGCCATGCCGCAACCGGGCCGCGGCGAAGTGCTGGTCAGGGTGCGCGCCAGTTCGTTGAACTACCGCGACCTGGCGCTGCTGCACGGCCACTATCCGATGAGCTGGCAAGATGGGTTGATTCCGCTGTCCGACGGCGCCGGCGACATCGTCGCGCTGGGCGAGGACTGCCGCCGCTTCGCCGTCGGCGACCGCGTCTGCAACGCCTTCTTCCCGGAATGGTTTGGCGGGCCGTTCCCGTTGGCGCAGGCCGCGCGCCAGTACGGCAGCAATCTGGACGGCTGGCTGTGCCAGTACAAGACGGTGCGCGAGGAGGCGCTGGTCCGGGTGCCGGATCATCTGAGCTACGCCGAGGCCGCCGCGCTGCCCTGCGCCGCGCTGACTGCCTGGACCGCCCTGACAGGACCCAAGCCGCTGCAGGCCGGCGACACGGTGCTGGTGCAAGGCACCGGCGGCGTGTCGCTGTTCGCGCTGCAATTGGCCAAGCTGATGGGCGCGCACGTGATCGCCACCACCTCCAGCGCGGACAAGGCGCAGCGGCTGCGGGCGCTGGGCGCCGACGAGGTCATCGACTACCAGGCCACGCCGGACTGGGGCGCGCGGGCGCGGGCGCTGACTGGCGGACAAGGCGTGGACTGGGTCATCGAAGTGGGCGGCCAGGGCACGCTGGAACAATCGCTGGCCGCCATCGCGGCGGGCGGCGAAATCGCGGTGATCGGCTTTCTGGACCAGGGCGGCGCGGCGCTGGACTTCATGCGCTACTTCATGAGCGGCGCCACGCTCAGGCGCATCGCGGTCGGCCACCGCGACGGCTTGGAGGCGATGCTGCGCGCCATCGGCCAGCATCGCCTGCGCCCGGTGATAGACCGGGCCTTCGCCTTCGACCAGGCGCGCGCGGCGTTTGAGCATTTCGACGCGCGCCGCCACTTCGGCAAGGTGGTGATCACGCACTAGGGGCTGTTGACGTTTGGTGAGCGGTCGCGCCGGGATGCGTTTTGCGGCGAATCGAGGCGTTTCGCGCGCCGCATAGTCATTCTCTGCCAGCGCGGAACAACGAA
>NZ_PPTF01000083.1 GCF_002902845.1 Chromobacterium sinusclupearum | reverse complement strand
GAGCGCGGCCAGGTTCTGGCCAAGCCGGGTTCCATCACCCCGCACACCGAGTTCCAAGCTTCCGTGTACGTGCTGTCCAAGGACGAAGGTGGCCGTCACACCCCGTTCTTCGCGAACTACCGTCCGCAGTTCTACTTCCGTACGACCGACGTGACCGGCGCGATCAAGCTGGCTGAAGGCGTGGAAATGGTAATGCCGGGCGACAACGTGGAAATCTCCGTTGAACTGATCGCACCGATCGCCATGGAAGAAGGTCTGCGCTTCGCTATCCGCGAAGGCGGCCGTACCGTCGGCGCCGGCGTGGTTGCCAAGAT
>NZ_PPTF01000082.1 GCF_002902845.1 Chromobacterium sinusclupearum | reverse complement strand
ACGCTGACGGCCTGGCCGTTGGCGGGTTCGGGAATGCCGAGGCTCAGCACGCCACCCGCGTAGCTGGCGCTGACGGCCGGGTTGCTGCTGGTCACCGAGCCGTCGCTGTGCACGGTGACCGTGCTGCTGGCGCTGCCATCCTTGATGGTGATCAGCGCGCTGCCGCCGCTAGTCAGATTGCCATCGCTTAACTGCACCGTGGCCTGGACGTGGCCGCCCGCCAGGTCGGGGCTGGAAATCTGCTTGCCGCTGTGCTCCACAATCGAGACAGTCGGCGC
>NZ_PPTF01000081.1 GCF_002902845.1 Chromobacterium sinusclupearum | reverse complement strand
TCTTTGCCCGCGACGAATTGCGCTCCCTTGCCGGTGATGGTGCTGTCCTGGCCGGCGCCATGCGCCAGGTCCACCAGCGTGCCGCCAGACTTGAGCAGGCTGCCGCTTTCGGCATGGCTGTCGCTGACGGTGGTGCTTACGCTGGGTATGCCGTGAGCGGCGGACCACCCGTAAACGGGGTATCCGCCCTACGCGAAATCATCCACCGTAGTGGCGGAATCCCGGCAAAGCCGGGAGTTCCGCCGCAGTGTCAAAACAGCGAAGATATCCGGGGTACGCGGTGTTCAGGATTTATGCAGCAGCGCCGAGACGTTACCAGAAGAAAAATTCACAGAGATAAGCTAATATCTTTACCGGCCATCATTGCGGCACTCAAGCCATTTTTAAATTCAATAATTGAATTTAATAAATCAACCTTACTTATGGATTCTAATAATTCGCAGCCTGCACTCCACCCTCTAGAAAAAACAACATCATCACCAGGGCCGGCTGCTAGTGATTGGCAAATATTATCTAATTTTTTTACCACCTCAGCACCAATCCTTTCATCAACATAATCTTCTTCATATTGATCAAAAAAAGTATCACACTGGTTATTGACTGAATCCCAAAATTTAATAGAGAAAAGCCATTCAGAAGGCTTGGCAGGCAACTCAAAAAACAGTTCACCGCCCACATAAATTCTTGACGATTGCATAATCACTCTCCATCCACATTGTTAAAATGTGTAAGCGCATTCTTTACATCAGACGGAACGCCTGTTTGTGAAGTTTTATTAGGTTTTATCAAGGGGACATTGTTTGGCATTGCATTGCCGCTCTGATCAAGATACTGTCCTGCGGAATTTTGAATTCGGTAATAGTTACCAGAATTATCGTACACCACTGAAATGCCAGTTTTGGGATTAGAATAGATGGTTTTTCCAGACTGCGTAAAGGTAATTTCTGGACTATCGCCCACAAGATTTTTAACCGTTTGACTGAGCGAGCCACTTGCCCAGTTCCCACTATTTGCCGCCGCTCTGGATGCGCCAGCAGTGCTATGCACTGGGCCGGTTAACGCTGTATCTCCAGCCGTTGCACTGGTGGAAATGCCAGCAGACCCTGAGTTTGCAGCCCCCCTCCCCTGTTGAGAAGCATCAACAACCTCCCCAACTTTATCTAACACTCCAGACATTGGTCTCACATTATAAGACCCACCCCCTGCCCTCTGGGAGTTTAATAACCCGTACGCTCCTTCAGCAGCAGCATTAAGGATTGGCATCCCAAGCTTATACAATCCATCGGCATCTCCAGTTGTCAGTTGCTTGACGCCTTCACCAAACTCAGTCGCAGATTGCGCAGCAGCAATAGACCTGGCCGCCACACCAATCCCGCCTGGAAGAGTGAAAAGCGCAGGCGTGCCTACTAAGGCTTGCCAGTCATGCTGATCCTTCAAGCTCACTAGGCCTTGAGCATAACCAGTCAATTCAGCCAAATCACCACGGTCTAATCGCGGACCAGAGCCATTCTTTACTAAGCTCGCTACCGCAACATCGCCATATGATAGCCGATAGTCGCCTAGATATACGGCAAGCTCCTGCGTTTCACCCGCACTGAGCGAATTTGGATTGTTCCTATATTTCTGTAGTAGATAGTCACTACGCTGATCTAGGTCATTCGCCGACAGTACAACCTCTGCCGCATGGTTGGGATCACCCTTTCCTTTCAGCCATCCGATCAAACCTTGGTTATCTTTGAGCACATCCAGTGCTTTATCACGCGTCTTGGTCGCTTTCTTGCCTAGGAAATTATTCTCCATCTCCGTCTTTGCCGCGTCTACCACGGTCGCAGCCGTAGAAGCGCCGCCCGTACCGGCCGCAACACCCGCCAACAAGCCGCTGACCAGATTCTCCCGCTGCAACTTCTCTTCAGCCGTCATCTTGTC
>NZ_PPTF01000080.1 GCF_002902845.1 Chromobacterium sinusclupearum | reverse complement strand
TGATGGTGACCAGGGCGCTGCCGCCGGCGCTGAGATTGGCGGCGCTGAGATTGATGGTGGCTTGGACGTGGCCGCCCGCCAGATCGCCGCTGCCGATCTGCTGGCCGCTGTGTTCGACGATGGCGACGGTGGGCGCATCCGGCGGCGTCAGATTCAGCGTGCCGCTGGCGCTGGCGGCATGGGAAACATTGCCGAGCGCGTTGCTTTGCGTCGCGGACACGCTGACGGCTTGGCCATTGGCCGGTTCCGGAATGCCGAGGCTCAGCACGCCA
>NZ_PPTF01000001.1 GCF_002902845.1 Chromobacterium sinusclupearum | reverse complement strand
CAAGCGACTAGGCAGGGCGATCTGGAAACGTTGGAGCGGCTACTATCGCCGCAGCCTGGTGGAAGCCAAGATACATTGCTTCAAACGGTTGGGTGAAAGGGTGACGGCCCGGCGTTTCGATGGTCAAGTGGCAGAGCTGCAAGTACGCGCTGCTATCTTGAACCGCTTCAGCATGCTGGGCCGCCCTTGTACGGTGACTGTGGCGTAAATCTGTTTGGGGAAAGGGGAAACTCGTCCTGCCTGGGATTTGTGCAACAGAGCCGTCAAGAAGTTGAAAAATGGAAATGAATTTCATTATTGATCAGCATTCGATAGGCAAGGCTGACGCCCCGCCAGTGACATGTGGTATTTTAGGAACGACAAGAACAGCGGGGCATGCGCACTCTGGCTGTACACACCGCCATCCTTGTACTAATTTTACCATCCGCACCACACATCAGATCGACGCATCTCAAGTCAGGCTCTGTCATCAGGACCCAAAGTAGGAGCGAGAACCCCTTCAGCGCCCTACAGTAGCCCTACAACTCAACAAGCACAAAGAAAAACGACTTACAGCGGTTGCTGTAAGTCGTTGTTTTATCTGGTGGGCCCCCCGAGAGTCGAACTCGGCACCAACGGATTATGAGTCCGCTGCTCTAACCAAGCATGAGCTAGAGGCCCTGAAAGAGAGAGCGATTATAACGTGGAAAATAAAAATCCCCAAGCCTTGGCCTGGGGATTTTGCAAGATTTACGCCAAACGCTTACTGGCCGCCCGGTTCGTTGTCCAGGAAGCTGCGCAGACGCTCGGAGCGAGTCGGATGACGCAGCTTGCGCAGCGCCTTGGCCTCGATCTGACGAATACGCTCGCGGGTCACGTCGAACTGCTTGCCCACTTCTTCCAGCGTGTGGTCGGTGTTCATGTCGATGCCGAAACGCATGCGCAGGACTTTCGCCTCGCGCGGCGTCAGGGTGTCCAGCACCTCCTTGGTCGCATCCTTCAGGCTGGAGTACATCGCCGCGTCGGACGGAGCCAGGTTGTTCTGGTCCTCGATGAAGTCGCCGAGATGGGAATCGTCGTCGTCGCCGATCGGGGTTTCCATGGAGATGGGCTCCTTGGAAATCTTCATGATCTTGCGGATCTTCTCTTCCGGCATTTCCATCTTCTCGGCCAGTTCCGCCGGATCCGGCTCGCGGCCGCTTTCCTGCAGAATCTGCCGCGAGATGCGGTTCATCTTGTTGATGGTCTCGATCATGTGCACCGGAATGCGGATGGTGCGCGCCTGGTCCGCGATGGAGCGGGTGATCGCCTGGCGAATCCACCAGGTGGCGTAGGTCGAGAACTTGTAGCCGCGGCGGTATTCGAACTTGTCCACCGCCTTCATCAGGCCGATGTTGCCTTCCTGGATCAGATCCAAGAACTGCAGACCGCGGTTGGTGTACTTCTTGGCGATGGAGATCACCAGGCGCAGGTTGGCCTCGATCATTTCCTTCTTGGCGCGGCGCGCCTTGGATTCGCCCGCCGACATCTGGCGGTTGATTTCCTTCAGGGCCTTGATCGACAGCATCGCCTTGTCCTGCAGATCGGACAGGCGGGTCTGCTTCTCGATGATGGCGTGCTTGAAGCGGGTCAGCGCCTCGCTCCAGGCCTTGCCGGAGGCAATCTCGTTTTCCACCCAATCCAGGTTGGTCTCGTTGCCCGGGAACACCTTGATGAAGTGGGCGCGGTCCATGCGCACGCGGCTGACGCAGATGTCCTGGATGTCGCGCTCGTAAGTGCGGATTTCATTGACGCGGCCGCGCAGCGACTCACAGAGGCTTTCCACCTGACGGGTAGCGAAACGCACCAGCATGAATTCGGTGGTGATCGCGTCTTGCAGTTCCAGGTATTCCTTGCTCTGCGGACCCTTGGCGTTCAGCGCCTTGACCATCTTGTCGAACAAGAGGCGCACGCCGGCGAAGTGCTCCAGCGCTTCCTGCTTCAGCTCTTCCAGATTGGCCGCGGCATCGGCGTCGGCGTCGACTTCCTCGGCGTCCTCGTCCTCTTCCTCTTCCTCTTCCAGCAGCTCGTCCACGGCTTCCGGCTCGGCGAACTGAGCGTCAGCCTCGGTCGGGGCGTTGAGGTCGATAAAGCCGTCCACCACTTCGTCGACGCGGATTTCATCGCGCGCCACGCGCTCCATCAGCTCCAGCACCTCGGCGATGGTGCCGGGGCAGGCGGAGATGGCCTGGATCATGTACTTGAGGCCGTCCTCGATCCGCTTGGCGATCTCGATTTCGCCTTCGCGGGTCAACAGCTCCACCGAGCCCATCTCGCGCATGTACATGCGCACCGGGTCGGTGGTGCGGCCGAATTCGGAATCCACCGAGGACAGGGCCGCTTCGGCCTCTTCCACGGCATCCTCGTCCGCCACCGACGGGGTGGCGTCGGACATCAGCAAGGTTTCGGCGTCCGGCGCTTCTTCATATACCTGAATGCCCAGACCGGAAATCATCGTCACGATGTTTTCGATCTGCTCGGCGTCGGATACGTCTTCCGGCAGGTGGTCGTTGATTTCGGCGTAGGTCAAATACCCACGCTCTTTGCCCAGCGCGATCAGCTGGCGCAAGCGTTTCCGCTGCTCTTCCAGGCTCATCACTTCCTGTGGGCTGTCCTGCACATCTTTCTGGTTTTCGGGAGAGGCCGCCATTTCGCTTCCTGCTTGAAAAAAAGCCGAAAAAAACAGTTGATTATAACACAACTACCTGAACTTTTCCGCCGAGCCTGTTAACTCGGCGGCGAGAACATTTCCCGCAACAACTGGCCCATCAAGACCTTCTCCTCTGGCGTCAAACCTTCGTGCCGGTCCTTCTGTTTTAGCCGTTCCAGCTGCTCCGCATGCAGCATTTTCAACAATCTGGCGTTGCCATCCTGGAACAGCTGGCGGTCGTCGGCGCCGGGGTCCGAGAACTCGTCCGGATCCTGCATCGCCTGCTGCAGCACGCTGTCGATCAAACCTTCGTACGGCGTGCCGCGCAGGCCTTCAATCAATTGCGCCGTATTCGGCGATTCGCCATGCTCCAGCACGCGCTCGGCCAGCATGGCGAAGCAGGCCAACTCGTCGGACAGCGCCAGGCTGTCCGGCAATTGGACATCGGCCGCCCATTCCGGGTTCATCAACAGCCACTTGATCAGTTTCTTGACCATGGTGGCGTTCAACGGACGCTGCGACTCCGCCGGCAGCCGGTACTCGCGCTTGCCGCCGCCGCGGCCGCCGCGCTCGCGCTGCGGCTTGGCCTTGGCGCCGGTGAGCATGTCCAGCTCATCGACATCGACGCCGGCCATCTCGGCCAAGCGCTTGCGTATCATGTAGCCGAAAGCCGGCGCGACGATCTGCGCCAGCAGCGGCGTGGCCACGCGGATCAGCTCCGCCTGGCCCTCCGGCGTCGCGAGATTGACGCCTCGGCACAGCTCGCGGGTGAAATACACCGATAGCGGCAGGCTGTGCTGGGTCAACAATTCCTCAAACGCATCGGCGCCGAATTCGCGGACATAGCTGTCTGGATCGTGCTCGGTCGGCAGGAACAGAAAATTCAGCGACTTGCCGTCCACCAGCTGCGGCAAGCTGTTCTCCAGCGCCCGCCACGCCGCCTTCTGCCCCGCGGCATCGCCGTCGAAGCAGAAGTAGACTTGATCGGCATGCTTGAGCAACTTGCGCACATGCTCGCCGGTGGTGGCGGTGCCCAGCGTGGCGACCGCGTAGCTTATGCCGTATTGCGCCAGCGCCACCACGTCCATATAACCTTCGACCACCAGCACCCGGTTTTTATCCCGGATCGCCTGCCGCGCCTCGTACAGGCCGTAAAGCTCACGGCCCTTTTCGAACAGCGGCGTTTCCGGCGAGTTCAGGTATTTCGGCTCGCCCTTGCCCAGCACCCGCCCGCCGAAGCCGACGATGGCGCCGCGCTGATTGCGGATAGGGAACATCAGCCGGTCGCGGAAGCGGTCGTAGCGACGGCCGCTATCCTCGGCGACGATCACCAGGCCGGCTTCCACCAGCTTCTCGTCCTGATAGTTCTGGACGGCGGCTTCCAGGTTCTGCCAGCCATCCGGCGCGTAGCCGAGGCCGAAGCGCGCGGCAATCTCGCCGGACAGCCCCCGCCCCTTGCAATAGGCGACGGCATTGGCCGCGCCCTTCAGCTCGCGGCGGTAGAAATCGCTGGCCTGCTGCATCAGCTGCTCCAGCGAAACCTGCTTCTCGCGCGCCTTGCGGCTGGCTTCCGGATTGACGCTGCGCTCGTTGGGCACCTGCATGCCGATGCCTTCGGCCAGCAGTTTCACGGCATCGATAAAACCTATGCCCTGATACTCCATAACGAAACCGATGGCCGAGCCATGCGCGCCGCAGCCGAAGCAGTGGTAAAACTGCTTGCTGGGGCTAACGGTAAATGAGGGCGACTTTTCCTTGTGAAAGGGGCAACAGGCCAGATAGTTCTGGCCGCCCTTTTTCAAGGGGACGTAGCGATCCACCACGTCGACGATGTCGACGCGGGACAGCAGTTGATCGATGAAATCCTGCGGAATCAAATCCTGCCACCTGATGCGTAGGTCACGCGCTCAGCTTGGCCTTGATCAGCGCCGAAACCTGCGCCATGTCGGCGCGGCCGGCCAGTTGCGGGCGCAACGCGCCCATCACCTTGCCCATGTCCTGCATGCCGCCGGCGCCGGTATCGGCCACGGCCTTGGCGATCAAGGCTTCGATCTCGGCCTGGCTCAGTTGTTGCGGCATGTAAGCCATCAGCACGTCCATCTCGGCCTGTTCCTTGTCCACCAGATCCTGGCGCTGCGCGGCCTGGTACTGGGAGATGGAGTCACGACGCTGCTTGATCATCTTGTCGATGACGGCGGTGATGCCGGCGTCGTCCAGTTCGATACGCTCGTCCACTTCTTTCTGCTTGATGGCGGCCAGCAACAGGCGGATCGCCGCCAGCTTGTCGGCCTCCTTGGCTTTCATGGCGGACTTCATGTCGTCGGTGATGCGAACTTTGAGGCTCATGTCGTGCTCACTTGAGATGCGGCGCTGCGATGGGCAGCATGGGAAATGCGGGAGTACAAATGGCAAAACCGCAGGCATGGCCTGCGGTCCTGCTTGGTGCCAGGGAAACTCTTAGTAGAGTTTCGGCGGCAGCATTTGGCTGCGGATGCGCTTGTAGTGGCGCTTAACCGCGGCAGCGTGCTTGCGCTTGCGCTCGGTGGTCGGCTTCTCGTAGAACTCGCGGGCGCGCAGTTCGGTCAGCAGACCAGTCTTTTCCACAGCGCGCTTGAAGCGACGCAGAGCTACTTCGAACGGTTCGTTCTCTTTAACGCGAATATTCGGCATTACTTAAGGGTCCTTGATTTCTTTAGGGCAGGGCCAAGGCCTCTGCCTGTAAAAACAGCATTTTAGCAATGTTGCTGCGATTATAAAAGTCTAAAAGGCTTCGTCACGCCTGGTTGTGGCGTTTTGCGCTGCAAATAGCGGGCACTCAGGCCGAAAAAACGTCACGGCTTGACGGAAGAAATCACCCCCTCACTAGGAGAACTTGGCGTTGCACTATAAAAACGCTTCGGCATCCGGCCGGCCAGATAGGCGGCGCGGCCAGCTTCCACGGCCAGTTTCATCGCGTGCGCCATTTGAACCGGATTGCGCGCGACGGCAATCGCGGTATTCATCAGCACGCCATCGCAGCCCAGCTCCATCGCGATCGCCGCGTCGGACGCGGTGCCGACGCCGGCATCCACAATCACCGGAACCTTGGACTGCTCGATAATCAATTGCAGATTCCACGGATTCAGAATGCCCATGCCGGAGCCGATCAGGCTGGCCAGCGGCATGATCGCGCAGCAACCGATTTGCTCCAGCTCGCGCGCGACTATGGGATCATCCGAGGTATAGACCAACACGTCGAAACCTTCGGCCACCAAGACTTCCGCGGCCTTCAGCGTTTCCTTGACGTTGGGATACAGATTATTGGGGTCGCCCAGCACTTCCAGCTTCACGAAGCGGTGGTCGTCCAACAGCTCGCGCGCCAGGCGCAGCGTGCGGATCGCATCCTCGGCGGAGTAGCAGCCCGCCGTGTTGGGCAGCAGGTTATACCGGCTTTGCGGCAAAAAGTCCAGCAAATTCGGCTCGTTAGGGTTCTGGCCCAGATTCACCCGGCGGATCGCCGCCGTGATGATTTCCGCGCCAGAGGCCTCCAGCGCTTCGGCTGTCTGCTCGAAACTGCTGTATTTGCCGGTCCCCACCAGCAAACGGGAATGGAACACCCTGCCCGCTATCACCAGTTGATCGCTCACCTGCACACCTCTTCTTCTATTGGTTAATACGGGATGGCCTGCGCGGGCGAACTAGCCGCCGCCGACAGCCACCACGATTTCCAGCACGTCGCCGTCAGCCAGCCGCGCCTCGGCATAGCGGCTGCGCGGCACGATCTCGCCGTTGCGTTCGATGGCGATGCGCTTGCCGGTCAAGGCCAGCGCGTCGATCAGCTCGGCAAACGTGGCGACGCCGGCGACGCTTTTCGCCTCGCCGTTGATCTGCAAGTTCAATTGACTCATTTTCTCTCCACGCGTTGCACCACCGCCAGCTGGCGGATGGCGGCGAGCACGCGCTCCAGATGCTCCACGCCCTCCACTTGCAGGCGGAAGTGGATGTTGAACAGGCCGTCGCCGTCGCGGCTGCTGTCCTGGGTGTCGGCGCTCTCGATATTGGCCGAGGCCTGCGAAATGGCCGTGGCGATGTCGGCCAGCGCGCCTCGCTCGTTGCGCGCCAGCACGCCGACGGTGGCGCCGAACATCCGGTCGCGCTGCGCCTCCCAGTTCACTTCCAGCAGCTTGTCGTGATCGGCGCGGCGCGCGTTCGGGCATTCCACGCGGTGGATCACCAAGCCCTGGCCCTTGGTGATCACGCCCAGGATGTCGTCGCCGGGCAAAGGATTGCAGCAGCTGGACAGCTGCACCATGCCGGCCTCGTTGCCGCGTATGGTGATGGGGCCGACACGCACGCCCTCGCCCAGGCGCTCGCCGGCCAACTCCAGCATGCGGCGCGCCACCACGATGGGCAGCAGCTTGCCGGCGCCGATCTCGGCCAGCACGTCTTCGAAGCCACTGATCTTTTCGCCATAGGCGGCGAGGTATTCGGCGCGCAGCTCCTCGCTGACCGCCAGCGGGGTGGATGCCAGCGCGCCCACGGCCTGGCGCAGCAGCTTCTCGCCCAGCGAAACGGCTTCCTCGCGCTGCAGGCTCTTCAGATAGTTGCGGATGCCGGAGCGGGCGCGGCCGCTCTGCACAAAGGCCAGCCAGGACGGATTGGGCTTGGCCTGGGTCGACGTGATGATTTCCACGGTGTCGCCATTGCGCAACACCGTACGCAGCGGCACCAGCGCGTGATTGACGCGCGCGGCGATGCAGCGATGGCCGATGTCGGTGTGCACCGCATAGGCAAAGTCCACCGGCGTGGCGCCTTGCGGCAGCACCATGATCTTGCCCTTGGGCGTGAACACGTACACCTCGTCCGGGAACAGGTCGATCTTGATGTGCTCCAGGAACTCGACGGCATCGTCGCTCTCCTCCTGCATGTCCAACAGCTTTTGCAGCCACTGGTGGGTGCGCTGCTGGGCGGTGTTGACGCCCTCGCCGCTCTTGTACATCCAGTGCGAGGCCACGCCGGCCTCCGCCACATTGTGCATTTCGCGGGTGCGGATCTGCATCTCCACCGGCGTGCCGTACGGGCCGAACAGCGTGGTATGCAGACTTTGATAGCCATTGCCCTTGGGAATGGCGATGTAATCCTTGAATTTGCCGGGAATCGGCTTGTACAGGCTGTGCAGCGCGCCCAGGGCCAGGTAGCAGGCCGGCACGTCATTGACGACGACGCGGAAGCCATAGATGTCCAGCACCTCGGAAAACGACAGGTGCTTCTCCTGCATTTTCTTGTAGATGCTGTAGAGATTCTTTTCGCGGCCCTTGATGGTGGCCTCGATATTGCTCTGCACCAGCCGCTGGCTGACCGCCAGCAGAATCTTGTTGACCACTTCGCGGCGGTTGCCGCGCGCGGCGCGCACCGCCTTGGACAGCACGCTGTAGCGATGCGGATGCAGATGCTTGAACGCCAGGTCTTGCAGTTCGCGGTAGACCTTGTTCAGGCCGATGCGGTTGGCGATCGGCGCGTAGATTTCCAGCGTTTCCAGCGCGATGCGGCGACGCTTGTCCTCGCGCATGGAGTCCAGCGTGCGCATATTGTGCAGCCGGTCGGCCAGCTTGACGATGATGACGCGGATGTCGCGCGCCATCGCCAGCACCATTTTGCGGAAGCTTTCAGCCTGGGCCGCTTCCTTGGTCTGGTATTCCAGCCGCTCCAGCTTGGACAGGCCGTCCACCAGATCGGCGACGATCTTGCCGAACTTTTCGATCAGCGTCGGCTTGGTGACGCCGGTGTCTTCCAGCACATCATGCAGCAATGCCGCGGCCAGGCCCTGCACATCCAGCCGCCAGTCGGTGAGCATGGTGGCCACCGCCAGCGGATGGGTGATGTAGGGCTCGCCGCTCTTGCGGGTCTGCCCCTCATGCGCCTCGCGGCTGACCGCGAAAGCCTGCTTGAGCAGCGCGACGTCTTCCGGCTTGAGGTAGCGGGCGGCGTTCTCGAAGAAAACCGCCGCTTCGGACTCGATCAGGGCGTCGTAATCAATACCGGTCTCAATGCCGCTGGCCATCGTCCACTCCAATTACAGCGAATCAGGCCTTGCCGCGGTTGAGGATTTCCTTGCCGACATGGCCGGCGGCGATTTCACGCAGGGCAACCACGGTCGGCTTGTGGCGACCCGGCTCGACAAAGGCGCTGGCGCCGGAAGCCACTTGGCGCGCGCGGTAAGCGGCGGCCAGAGTCAGGTCAAAGCGGTTCTGGATGCGATCCAGACAATCGTCAACAGTAATACGGGCCATGGGTTCTCTCTGCTAAATGACGTTACAGGGTTCACTATATCGAATTTTCGCCTTGGCAAGTCAGCCTCGGCGACACTATTTTTACTGCGCGCCGGCCGTTCCCATGTGGCGGAACATCTCGGCCAGGCGGCGGCACTGCACTTCGCTGCGCAGGCGGCGGGCGCGGACGATGCTGATCAGGTCCAGCCGCGCGCGCTCGAAGTCGTCGTTGACCACGATGTAGTCGTATTCGGCGATCTTGTCGATCTCGGCGCGAGCCGATGCCAGACGACGCAGGATGACTTCCTCGGTATCGGTATCGCGGCCGCGCAGGCGGCGCTCCAGCTCCTCGATCGACGGCGGGGCGATGAAGATGCCGATCGCGCCGGGAAACACTTTGCGCACCTGCTCGGCGCCTTGCCAGTCGATTTCCAGCAGAATGTCCTGGCCGACTTCCAGGCGGCTGCGGATCCACGGGGCGCTGGTGCCGTAGTAGTTGCCGTAAACCTCGGCGTATTCGAGGAAGTCGCCGCGATCGATCATGGCATCGAAGGTGGCCTTGTCGACGAAGTGGTAGTGCTTGCCATCGATTTCGCCCTTGCGCGCCGGACGGGTGCTGTAGGAAATCGACAGTTCGACGCTGGGTTCGGCTTGCAGCAAGGCGGTCACCAGCGAGGTTTTGCCGGCGCCGGACGGCGCCACCACGATGTAGATGTTACCGATGGGCTGGTCCATGAGAATTCAGTACAACTTTGCCAAAGAGTAATTTTTCAGGATAGCACAGCAGGCCGTGGATTGTTAATAGAAGACATATTTTCACGTCAAGATTTAGGTGTTTGAGCCCCCTCGGCCCGATAATGCGCCGTTTTCGTTTTGACGCAACACACCTTGGAGTCGCCCCGAATGCAACTGCTGGAGAGCTTGTTCAAGCTGAAAGAACACGGCACCACGGTCCGGACCGAAGTCATCGCCGGCTTCACCACCTTCCTGACCATGGCTTATATCGTGCTGGTCAACCCGCTGATCCTGTCGAGCACCGGCATGGATCTGAACGCGGTGTTCGTGGCCACCTGCCTGGCCGCAGCCCTCGGCACCGCCATCATGGGCCTGGTGGCCAACTACCCGATCGCCCTGGCCCCGGGCATGGGCCTGAACGCCTATTTCACTTTCAGCGTGGTCAAGGGCATGGGCCTGTCGTGGGAAACCGCCCTCGGCGCGGTATTCATCTCCGGCATCGTATTCTTGGCGGTCAGCCTGTTCAAGGTGCGGGAAGCCATCGTCAACGCCATTCCGCAATCGCTGAAGTTCGCCATCTCGGCCGGCGTCGGCATGTTCCTGGCCATCATCGCGCTGAAGAACGCCGGCGTGATCGCGCCGCACCCGGAAACCTATCTGACGCTGGGCGACATCCATAAGCCGACCACGCTGTTGGCCATCGTCGGCTTCTTCCTGATCGTGGCGCTGGAATACCGCAAGGTGCCCGGCTCCATCATCATCGGCATCCTGACCGTGACCGCGCTGTCGATCGCCTTCGGCCTGTCGCCTTTCAAGGGCATCGTCGCCCCGGTGCCGAGCATGGAACCGACGTTCATGAAGATGGACATCGCCGGCGCGCTGCAAGCCGGCTTGATCGGCGTCATCTTCGTATTCTTCTTCGTCGACCTGTTCGACACCACCGGCACTCTGGTGGGCGTGTCGCACCGCGCCGGCCTGCTGGACAAGGACGGCAAGCTGCCGCGGCTGAAGCGCGCGCTGATGGCGGACTCCATCGCCATCACCGCCGGCGCCGTGATGGGCACCTCGTCCACCACCGCCTATGTCGAATCCGCCGCCGGCACCGCCGTGGGCGGCCGCACCGGCCTGACCGCCGTGGTGGTGGCGCTGCTGTTCCTGGCCGCGCTGTGGCTGTCGCCGCTGGCTGCCACCGTGCCGGCCTACGCCACCGCGCCGGCGCTGTGCTATGTCGCCGTGCTGATGGCGCGCGGCCTCGCCGAGATCGAATGGGACGACCTGACCGAATCCGCGCCGGCTGTGATGACCGCGCTGGCTATGCCGTTCACCTTCTCCATCGCCGACGGCATCGCCTTCGGCTTCATCAGCTACGCCGTGATCAAGATTCTGGCCGGCCGCTTCGCCGATCTGAAGCCGGCCGTGCTGGTGATCGCCGCGTTGTGGGTGTTCAAGCTGGCGTTCTTCCACTAAACGCGGAATAATCGTTTCGCCTCTGGGCTCGCCGCCATGCGCGGCGAGCCTTTTTGCTGCCGTCTGAAGCGCTTCAGTCGCGCAGTCTCTTGATTTCGAAGTACAATACAGCCATGGAAAACCTCAGCAATCTCGACTACTCCAGCTATCTGAAAGGCTGGATCCGCACCGTACCGAACTGGCCGCAACAAGGCGTGATGTTCCGCGACATCACCCCGCTGCTGCAGAACCCGAAAACCTTCCGCATGCTGATCGACATCTATGTCCATCGCTACATGACGGAGAAGGTGGACCTGGTGGCCGGCCTGGACGCGCGCGGCTTCATCATCGGCTCGGTGCTGGCCTATGAGCTGAATGTCGGCTTCGTGCCCATCCGCAAGAAGGGCAAACTGCCGTTCACCACGGTGGAAGAGGAATACGAACTGGAATACGGCAACGCGACGGTGGAAATGCATACCGACGCTTGCAAGCCGGGCGACCGCGTCATCCTGATCGACGACCTCGTCGCCACCGGCGGCACCATGATGGCCGGCTACAAGTTGCTCAAGCGCATGGGCGCCGATGTGCTGGAAGCCGCGGCCATCATCGAGTTGCCGGAACTGGGCGGCGGCCAGCTGGTGCGCGACGGCGGCCTGGACCTGTTCACCGTTTGCAGCTACAAGGGACACTGATTCCCCAATCGCCGCGTCAACCATTGCCAACGGAACCGAGCACGGTTCCGTTTTTTATTGCCCGCCGCCAAACAAAAAAGCCCGGCGCAAGGCCGGGCAAGGGACACGGAGTCATACCACTACTCAATCTTTCTCCAGGGACACCTGAACGGCCTGGCCGCTGACGCGCAGTTTCAGCGGCGCGCCGGGCGTATTGGCCCAATCTCCGTTCACGGTCATGGCCTGGCCATTGACCTGATAATCCAGCTTGGCCTGACGGTTGGCGCTGAACGCCAGCTTCACCATCTGGCCATGGACCTGAACATCGGCAGCCGGCTGCGCGCCGTGCAGCTCGACATCCGCTTTGACGGCCTGCCCATCGAGCGACAAGGACCGGCTCTCGCCCTTGAAGTCCAGCGTCAAGGCGTCGCCCTTGGCGTTCAGCTCGCCGACTTTGCCTTCGACATCGCCCTTGATCGCGCGGCCATTGAGCTTGACCAGGCGATAAGCGCCCTTCAGATCGACATCAATCGCCTGGCCATGCACCTGCACGGCATCAAAAGTGCCGTTCAGGTCGCCATCGAAAGCCTTCAAGTCGACATCGATCTGCTTGCCCGGCTTGACGTTGCCCTTGATCACCAGGCCGCAGCGGTCTGCCGCCACGGCGCCCAGATCGATCTGAAATGTCAGCTCTCGGCCCTGCCGCGTGGCGTTGACTTTGCAACGCGTGTCGGACCAGTTGCGCTTCTCCAGATTCAACTTGTACGGTTTGGCGGCGTCGGCGCTGAGTTCCAGCTTCACGGCATCGCCGCGGAAATTCAGCTTGTCGATATTGCCGGTCTCTTCCGCCTGGGCGGCGCCTGCCGCCAGCATCAGGCAGCAGGCGATTCTAACGGTGTGCATCAATACTTCCCCTTCACAGAGCTTCAATTCAGAAACAGCCAGTACAGCGCAGCGCAGGCCGTCAGCGCCGCGGCGATGCCGGACAGCCGGATCGCCAGCTGCTGGCGGCTATGGCGCAGAATGCGGCGGCGGGCGAAGGCGGCAGCCGCCATTTGCCGGGTCTCGGTCAGGATGGCCAGCAATTGGTTTTCGCTGCCGCGGTCGCTCGCCGCATCGCGAATATAACCGCGATAGTCGTTGAGAATCTTGCGCAATTCGGCTTCCGGCAGCTGTACCAAAGTCAGTTGCAACTGTTGCAGGCAGGCATCGTTCTTCATGATCGTTACTCCCATTTGATTGCAAGTTTATGGTTCAGGCCGCGGCGTTTTCGCGGTCTTTGCCGGATACCAGCTCAATCTGATACTTCACATAGGCCACAAGCGCGCGCCAGGTCAGCCGCGTCAGCCAGACGCAGAACAACAGTCCCAAAGCGCCAGCCGTCAGCAAGCCCAAGCCCACCACCAGCGCGCTCATCCCCACTGACAGGCCAGGCAAGGCATCGATCTGGATGTGGTCGGTGCCGTCTTTGAGCGCGATCCTGCTTTCTGAAATTTCCAGCGCGCTATCGCCATCCCTCAGCGAAATGCTGCCTTTGGCGCCGCTGGCGTCGAACTTCAGCGCGGCGCCGCCGGCCGAGGCGTCCAATTTCACCAGGCGGCTGTTGTCGTCGACGCGGGCGGTGAACACATCCCCGCTGTCTTCGCGCAGGGTCAGTTCGCGGATTTCGCTGCCGTTGACGCTGACCTCGTGCGCATCGATCCGGGCCAACTGGCGCACGGCCGGCTGGCTGGCGTCCACCTGCAATTTGCCCTGCCGTTTGAACACCAGCAGCGCGTCGCCCTGCCGGGTCTTGAGCTCGAAACGGTCGCCATCGTCCGGATTCAGCATCAGGCGTCCGTTATCTATCCAGACCTGCTCGGCGTGATCGTCCTTATCGCTGCGCCAGGCCATTTCCGCGCCATGGTCGCCGTGGCGGCCGATATACCAGCCGGAACCGTCGCTGGTGAATTGCGGCCAGCCGAACAAGCCGTGGCTGCCCCAAGCCACCACCACCACCAGGCCCGACAGCAGCAAGCTGACCGACACGATATAGCCGACGGTGAGGAAGATCAGATAGATCATGAACGGCAAGGCCAGCACGAAATTCAGCACGCCCAGCCCCGCGATCGAAACCACCACCCGCGACAGATTGGTGAAGGAGCGATGCTCCTGCCATTGCCGATAGTGGGTTTGCGCCTTCAATTCGCGCGCCAGCTTCTGCGGGCTGCCCAGCGCCGCCACCACCTCGGCTTCATCGCGGCCATCGGCCAGCGCGTCGTTGAAATACTCTTCATAGTCGGCGAGGATTTCCTTCACCGTTTCCGGCCTCAGGCCGGACAGCCCCTGCTCAAGCTGACGCAAAAAATCTTTCCGTGTCATTGCGGTGCCTCCTCTGTCATTGCCGCCGGTCCGCCCCGCAGCACGTTTTCCACTTCGGCCACAAATTCCTGCCATTCCCGCCGCATCGTTTCCAGCTCGCGCCGGCCGTTGTCGGTCAGCTTGTAATATTTGCGCGAGGGGCCGGACGACGATTCGACCAGATAGGTACTGACCCACAACTCATTCTGCAGCCGGCGCATCAGCGGATAGATGGTGCCTTCGCTGATGTCCATGCCCTGCGACAACTTGCTGACCAGCTCGTAGGCGTAGCTGTCGGCCTGGGCCAGCACCGCCAGTACGCACATGTCCAGCGTGCCCTTTTTCAATTGCGTCTTCATATTCGATCTTCCTCGCCGACTGGCAATACACGATACCTTGCATTACAAGGGTCATCGTTGGACTGCTGCATGCGGATGTCTGACTGAACTGTATGACAAGATACCTTGTATCGCAAGGTATCTTTCATTACCCTGCGCAACGCGAATGGAATTGCTGCTTTTTCACCACAGCGCCGCGTTTCACGCTGCATTGCAAAAAACGGATTTGCGGCCATACTTTAGCCATGCCGATGAGTTACCGATTGACATCAATCTCCCGGAGAAACTGACGATGGCGCAGGCTTCCAAACCTTCTATCGCATTGGTGCTGGGCGGCGGCGCCCCCAATGCCACCCTGATGGCCGGCGCGCTGGTGGCGCTGGCCGAAGCCGGGGTGGAATTCGACATCGTCTCGGCCTCCGGCGCCGGCGCCATCGTCGGCCTGCTGTACGCCGCGCCCAGACAGGGCGACGCCATTGCGGCGCTGAGCAAGCTGGCCGACATGGGCGTATCCGACCCGCTCTACAAGCTCTTCCCGATCAATTACAAGGTGTTCAACAAGCCCGGCCAGCTGGCGGATGCCTGGCGCGCCCTGCAGGGGCGCAATCCGCTGCTGCAGGCCATCCAGCGACAGGCGGACGATGGGCCGGCGCAGCGGCTGCTGGCGGACTGGACCGGGCTGCTGCTGGCCACGCTATGCCCAAGCGATCTGAACACCGACAGCCAGGGCCTATGCGCGCATGTGCCATTCATCGAACAGGTTGTCGATTTCGCCAAACTGAAGGATTTTCCGCCGGCCTTCTACCTCAACGCCTACAACATCACCCATGGGCACATGCGTTGCTGGGACAAGCACGAAATCACTCACGACCATTTCCTGGCGGCGCTGTCCTTCCCGTTCATCTATCCGCCGTACAAGCTGGATGACGGCGACTATATCGAAGGCGCGGCCATCGACACGCTGAACTTCAAGCGGCTGTTCGAGCTGCATCCGCACATCGACTACACCATCGTGTTCGACGTGCTCGGCAGCAGCCGGCTGCTGCACCCGCCGCGCGACCTGTACGATGCCTGGGTGCAGTCCATCATCGCGCCGCTGACCGCCATCGCCCGCGACGACCTGCGGCTGTTCGAGGCGCTGCACAACCGCGATGCAAACGGGCGTCCGCGCACCGAACTGATCCGAATCAATTTCGACGCCCATATCAGCCAGGAAGGCCACCGCGAAGAGCTGGATTGGTCCTACTCCAATCTGGCCAGGCTATATCAAGCCGGCTACCAGGCAGGCAAAGACGCCTGCCGGCAGTATGGACGGCAGTTGGGCCTGTAAAATCGGCCAGCAGTAGCCTGCATCCGTCCCGGCCATACTGAAGCTTCGCCGCGGCCCGCGCGCCAGGCGGACCCCATCGAATCATCCTGCCAGGAGACCGCCATGGCCTTCCCCACCGCAGTCAACGATCAAATCACCGATGCCGTCGCCCAAACCAATGTCAAAGTGGTGGGGGATGCCCCGGCCATGGCGATCGGAAACCTCTACCAGTCCCTCGCCCACTCCACAGGCATCGTGTTCGAAAACGCCGTCTCGTCGCAGCAGCAGCTCGCCATCGCGGGCCAAGCCGGCAGCAACCAGGGCGTGATCCAGATCTACAGCGTGGGCATAGACTCCCAGGCCCTCGGCCCCATGGATGCGGCCGAGATAGAAGCGCTGATCCAGCAGCTCAAATCCGAATAGGCATGCGCCAAACGTGAAAAAGGGCTGCCATGTCTGGCAGCCCTTTCGTTTCGATCCAGCGGCTGGCCCGATCAATACCACTCGATGCCTGGTTTCTCGGTGCTGATGATGGTGCCGGCCTCGCCCTTGACGATCCTCTCGATGTCTTCCAGCGCGCCGATGACCGCGCGCTTGCCGGTCAGGCGGGCGAACTCGCAGGCAGCCTCCACTTTCGGACCCATGGAGCCGGCGGCAAAGCCGAGCTTGTCCATCTCGTCCGGATGCGCCTGACGGATGGCCTTGGCCTCCGGCGTGCCCCAGCCGACGAACACGCTTTTCACGTCGGTGGCGATCACGAAGTAATCCGCGTCGATCTCCCGCGCCAGCAGCGCCGAGGCCAGGTCTTTGTCGATCACCGCTTCCACGCCGACCAGCTTGTCGCCCTCGTACATGGTGGGGATGCCGCCGCCGCCGGCGGCGATCACCACCACGCCTTTTTCGATCAGCCACTTGATCGGGCGCATTTCGAAAATGCGCTTCGGTTTCGGGCTCGGCACCACGCGGCGGTAATACTGGCCGTCAGCCTTGACGCTCCAGCCCTTTTCCGCGGCCAGCTTATCGGCCTCTTCCTTGGAGTAGACCGGGCCGACGAACTTGGTCGGATTCTTGAACGCCGGATCATTGGCGTCCACTTCAGTCTGGGTCAGGATGGTGGCGATGGGCACTTCGAAGGGCAGCACATTGCCCAACTCCTGTTCCACCATATAGCCGATCATGCCCTCGGTCTGCGCGCCCAGCACATCCAGCGGATACGGCGTCACCGTGTCATCCACGTGACGGGCGTAGGCATCGTTCTGCAGGCCCAAAAGGCCCACTTGCGGCCCGTTGCCGTGGCACATCACCAGGTTATGTCCCAGCCGGGTGACGGCGGCCAGTTGCTCGGCCGCCACTTTTACGTTGGCGCGCTGGTTATCCGCGGTCATGGCCTCGCCACGACGTTGCAGGGCGTTGCCGCCCAAAGCTACGACGACTCGCATAAATCTTCCTTCCGAATACTGTCAACGAAACCGGCCAAGGGCTCCGGTCAGGAGGCCTTGGCCGGTTGATGTGTGATCGGGCCGGACTTCGCCGGCCCAAGCCCAGGCTTAGTCGCCCAGCGTAGCCACCAGAATGGCCTTGATGGTGTGCATGCGGTTTTCCGCCTGTTCGAAGGCGATGCAAGCTTCGCTCTCGAACACGTCCTCGGTCACTTCGATGCCGTTGGCCAGTTCCGGATACTGCGCGGCGATTTCCTTGCCTACCTTGGTTTCGCTGTTGTGGTAAGCCGGCAGGCAGTGCATGAACTTCACTTGCGGGTTTTCCGCGGCGGCCATCAACGCGCTGTTGACCTGGTACGGCTTCAGCAGACGGATGCGTTCGGCCCAGACTTCTGCCGGCTCACCCATGGACACCCAGACGTCGGTGTGGATGAAGTCGGTGCCCTTGACGGCTTCCTTGGCATCTTCGGTCAGCGTGATGCGGGCGCCGGTGCGTTTGGCGATCTCGCGGCACTCGGCCACCAGTTGGTCGGTCGGCCACAGGTGCTTGGGCGCGCCGATGCGCACGTCCATGCCCAGCTTGGAGCCGATCACCAGCAGCGAGTTGCCCATATTGTTGCGGGCGTCGCCCAGATAGGTGTAGCTGATCTGAGAGATGGGCTTGTCGGTGTTTTCCCACATGGTCAGCACGTCGGCCAGCATCTGGGTCGGGTGCCATTCGTCGGTCAGGCCGTTGTAAACCGGCACGCCGGCAAACTTGGCCAGCTCGTTCTCCACCATGTCCTGGTCGAAGCCGCGGTATTCGATCGCATCGTACATGCGGCCCAGCACGCGGGCGGTGTCTTTCATCGACTCCTTGATGCCGATTTGCGAACCGGACGGCCCAAGGTAGGTCACGTTGGCGCCTTGGTCGTAGCAGGCCACTTCAAAGGCACAGCGGGTGCGAGTGGAGGTTTTTTCAAAGATCAGAGCAACGTTCTTGCCCTTAAGGTGCTGCTGCTCGGTGCCGGTATATTTGGCGCGTTTCAGGTCGCGGGCCAGGTCCAGCATGTAACGGATTTCACGCGGGGTGAAGTCCAGCATTCTCAGGAAGTTACGGTTGCGCAGATTGAAAGCCATGATATTGCTCCTGATTAGAGTCTGGGCAAGCCGGCCGTCGCTCCCGGGGGAGCCGGCGGTCAACCTGTCTTATTGCACACAAACGGTATGAATTTTTCCGTCCCGGCCGGACCTGCCGGCCGGGGATGACAGCCTTACAGCTTCACTTCGTCGCGGATGATCGGGCAGGTCATGCAGTGGCCGCCGCCGCGGCCGCGGCCCAGCTCGGAAGCCGGAATCTCGATCACTTCCACGCCGTGCTCGCGCATCAGGCGGTTGGTATAGGTGTTGCGGTCGTATGCCACCACCACGCGGCGGTCCAGCGCCACGACGTTGTTGCCGTCGTCCCACTGCTCGCGCTCGCGCTGGTAGGCGTCGCCGCCGGTCTGGATGACGCGGATTTCCTTCAAGCCCAGTGCCTGGCGCACCACTTCCACCAGTTTGACGCCTTCATGGCGCTCGAAGCGGATCTCGCCTTCGCGGTCGCCGGCATAGATGCTGGTGCAGGTGACTTCGTCGACCACGTCCGGGAACACCGACAGCAGGTCGATGTCGAGGAAGCTGAACACGGTGTCCAAGTGCATCGCCGCGCGGGACTTCGGCATCTGGCAGGCGATGACGCGCTTGGCGCCGCCTTCCTTATGCAACACGCGCTTGGCCACTTGCACCACGGCTTGCGGGCTGGTGCGCTCGCCCATGCCGATCAGCACCACGCCGTTGCCGATGGGCATCACGTCGCCGCCTTCCAGCGTGGCCGGGCCGTGATCGGTGTCGCAACCGCCCCACCATACATTCACCTTGCCGGCGAACATCGGGTGGAATTGATAGATGGATTGCAGCACCAACGTTTCCTGGCGGCGCGCCGGCCAGTACATCGGGTTCAGCGTCACGCCTTCGTAAATCCAGCAAGACGGGTCGCGCTGGAACAGGCTGTTCGGGATCGGAGGCAGCACGAAATCGGAACGGTCCAGGTAGCCGCCGAACAGGCCTTTCGGGTCGAACGGCAATTCAAACTTGGCGATGCCGCCCACCATGTGATCAGCCAGTTGGGACGACGGCATTTCGTTCAGCCAGCTGCGCAGATCCTGCAGCATGCCGATACCCACGTTGTCGGCCTTGATTTTGCGGTCCAGTATCCAGTTGCGGGCCGCCTTGTCGTCCAGCACCTTGGCCAGCGCATCGTGCACTTCAACCACCTCGATGCCGCGGGCGCGCATCTGTTCGACCATGTAGGCGTGGTCCTTCTGCGCGCGCTCCACCCAGATCACGTCATCAAACAGCAGATCGTGGCAGTTGTCCGGAGTCAGGCGCTTATGGGCGAGTCCGGGACGACACACCATCACGGTTCGCAGCTTGCCACACTCAGAATGAACACCAAACTTGGTCATAACGATACTCCTTGAGTCTTGTTTGACTTCAGGGGCGGGCTATCCGCCCCCACGACTGGTTTCGAAATCTTTCGCTTACAGACCGATCTGACCGACCGCCAGCATGTAGACGGCGATCACCGCCAGGACCACCACGATGGCGGCCAGCACGGCTTCAATCAGGTTGAACGGCTTCTGGCCCTGCTCTTTCTTGGCCCACAGGTAGAACAGCAGGCCCGGCGCGTACAGCACCATGGACAGGAACAGGTACTTGGGACCGGCGGCGTAGATCAGCCAAGCGCCATACACAGTGGCCAGCGCGGCGGTCCAGAATTCCTTGGCGGTACTTTCGCCCTGGGCGTAGCCTTCGCCGCGCTTGGCCACCAGCAGCGAGTAGCCGGCGCACAGCAGGTAAGGAATCAGGATCATCGAGGTGGCCAGCGACAGCAGCGCCAGGTAGCCGGCCGAGCTCTTCAGCGTGATCAGCAGGAACAGCTGGATCAGGCCATTAGTCAGCCACAGCGAGGCGGCCGGGGTTTCATTGGCGTTGAGGGTGCCGAACACCTTGGGCATCACGCCGTCCTTGCCGGCGAGGTAAGGCGCTTCCGCGGCCAGCAGGGTCCAGGCCAGCAAGGCGCCGCCGACGGAAATCACCAGACCGGCGTTCATCAGGTTGGCGCCGAAGGTGCCGAAGGCCTTTTGCAGCACATAGGCGGTGGACGGGTTCTTCAGAGCAGCCAGTTCCGGCTGGGTCATCACGCCCAGCGACAGCACCGACACGGCGACCAAGAGCGCGATGGTCAGCAGGAAGCCGATCACGGTCGCCTTGCCCACGTCCTTCATGCTTTCGGCGCGGCCGGAGAACATCGAAGCGCCTTCGATGCCGATGAACACCCATACCGTCACCAGCATGGTGCTCTTCACCTGATCGACGATGGTGCCGAGCTTGGCGTTGCCCCAGAAGTCCAGATTAAAGGTATCGACCTTGAAGGCGAACACGATCAACACGATGAACAAGGCCAGCGGCACCAGCTTGGCCACCGTGGTGACGGTGTTGATGAAGGCCGCGCCATGCACGCCGCGCAGCACCAGGAAGTGCAGACACCACAGCACCACGGAGGCGCAGATGATGGCGGTTGGCGTGTTGCCGTCGCCGAAGGCCGGAATCCAGAAGCCCAGGGCCGAGAACATCACCACAAAGTACGACACATTGCCGATCCAGGCGGAAATCCAGTAACCCCAGGCCGAGTTGAAGCCCATATAGTCACCGAAACCCTCCTTGGCATAACCGTAGACGCCGCCCGACACCTCCGGTTTGCGCGAGGCCAGCATCTGGAACACAAAAGCCAACGCCAGCATGCCGACGAAGGTGATGGCCCAGCCTATCAGGATGGCCCCGGCGCCGGCGCCGGCCGCCATGTTCTGCGGCAGCGAGAAGATGCCGCCGCCTATCATCGAGCCGACGACCAGCGCCGTCAGCGCGCCTAGCTTCAGCCTGGGCGATCCGCCCTCGGCTACGCCGGCTTGGCTTGCAGTTTCAGTAGACATTTTCATTCTCCGATCAGGGATGTAAACCGTTATTCATTATTAAATTCTTATCATCTGAAATTATGGTATACCCCGTTAATTCAGGGTCTCCAGACGAGTCGTCGGCTCGATTGACTTACATCAAGCGCTCATGATGGACAAAATGCCGACCTACGGCGGATGCGACTAAAGCTTGCAACAAGGCGTCATGCGATACGGCGAAAAGTCATAAAAACAGCGGCCGGCTCAGCAACAACATTCAAGATAGAAAGTCTGAATGGAAAGAAAAGGCGGGATGGCGGACAATATGATCCAGCGCAAAAACTGCGGAAAATTTACAAATCAATCATGGACTTGAAGGATAGCAGGCGCGCTCCCGCGCGACAGGAGAAAAAAAGGCGGATACGGCCCACCACCGTATCCGCCAACACACACATCAAGAGGAAATGCCAAAACTACGGGAATGAATCCTTACTTGCCCGGCTTGTTGATGTTCTTGAAGATCACCCAAACCGCGCCGATCACTACCAGCGTAGCCACCACTATCGTCAACAGACTGAGGCGGCCCACATCGTCCGATACCATCAGGGTCAGCAGCTCCATCGTGTTCTCCTCGCAGGTTCTGCGCCTTAGCGCCCTTGCCAACGACATAATAACCACTTTGGCGATGTTGAAATTGACCCATGTCAATCCGATGCATCCTGGCATGACAAACAAAAAGCGCCAGGTCTATGCCTGGGGCTTTTCATATACAGATCAGCAGCTTGTCTACTTTCCGCCGCCCATGTCCTTGGCCAGGAAGAAGGCATCGGAAAAGAACTCATCCTCCGGCAAGCCGCGCTCACGCGTGAAGGTGCCATGCGCCGCCTCCACCATCACCGGCGCGCCGCAGGCGTACACCTGATGACCGGACAGATCGGAGAAGTCTTCCAGCACCGCCTGGTGCACAAAGCCGGTGCGGCCCGTCCAGTTGTCTTCCGGCAAGGCTTCCGACAGCACCGGGATATATTGGATGTGCGGATGAGCGGCGGCCCAGCCTTCGGCCAATTCCGCCATGTACAAATCCGCCTTGGTGCGGGCGCCCCAATAGAAAGTGATCGGCCGGGTGATGCCATGCTGGATGGCATGCTCGATGATGCCCTTGACCGGCGCGAAGCCGGTGCCGCTGGCGATGAAGATGATGGGCTTGTCAGACTCTTCGCGCAGGAAGAACGAACCCATCGGCCCCTTGAAGCGCATGATCTCGCGCTCCTTCATCTCATGGAACACATACTCGGAGAACGAGCCGCCCGGCTGATGGCGGATATGCAGTTCCAGGAAAGCATCGTCGTGCGGCGCGTTGGCGATGGAGAAGCTGCGCTTCTTGCCATCCTTCATCAAAATATCAATGTACTGGCCGGCGCGGAACTGCAGACGCTCCGACACCGGCAGCTTCAGCTTCAGCACCGCCACGTCGTGGATTTTCTCGATTTTTTCCACGCGGCACGGCAGCGTCTTGATCTGAATGTCGCCCATGCCGGTCACTTCGCGCACCTCGATGCTGACGTCACCCTGCGGCCGCGCGCAGCAGAACAAAGCCATGCCCTGGGCCTGCTCGGCCGAGGTCAAGGCCTTTTCCTGGAAACCGTCCTGGCTGACCTCGCCTTCCACGACCTTGCCTTTGCAAGCGCCGCAAGCGCCGTCGCGACAGCCGTATGGCAGGCCCACGCCCTGACGCAGGGCGGCCTCAAGAATCGTTTCGTGCGCTTCCACACCGAATGTATGCCCGCTCGGGAGCACTTTCACCTGGCAAGTCATGTCGTATCTCAATCCTGAATTCTGGCTAAAATGCACACCATGCGTACCTTGCTCATCATAGGCGCCGGCGATGTCGCCCGGCGCGCCATGCCGCTGCTGCGCGGCCACTGGCGGGTGCTGGCGCTATGCCGCTCCGCCGATGCAGCCTCGCGCTGGCGCGCGCTGGGCGCCGTGCCGCTGCATGCCGATCTGGACAACCACGCCAGCCTGGCTCGTCTGGCCGGGCTGGCCGATGCCGCCTTGCTGTGCGCGCCGCCGCCCGGCCATGGCCGGACCGACCCGCGCACGCGCAAGTTATTGTACGCGCTGGCAAAAGCGGACAGCATACCACAGCAATGGGTGTACATCAGCACCAGCGGCGTGTATGGCGACGCCACAGGCCGCTGGCTGGATGAGACCGCGGCGCTGCGGCCGCGCAACGAGCGCGCCTGGCGACGGGCCGACGCCGAAGCTGCCTTGCGCCGCTTCGCCATCCGTCATGGCTGCGCGCTGACCATCCTGCGCGCGCCCGGCATCTACGCCGACGACAGGCTGCCGCTGTCGCGCCTGTTCAATCAAACGCCGTTGATAGCGGACGCCGAAGACAGCTGGAGCAACCACATCCACGCCGACGACCTGGCGCGGCTGTGCGTGGCGGCTCTGTCCCGCCGCCACGGCATCCGCGTCTATAACGCCTGCGATGCGTTGCCGCTGCCGGTCAGCCGCTGGTATCGGGCGCTGGCCGAAACGCTGGACCTGCCCTGCCCGCCGCAGCTGCCGCGCGAGGCGGTCAAGGCCAGCGTTTCGCCGCAGCAATGGTCTTTTCTGGGCGAGTCGCGCCGGCTGGACAACCGCCGGGTCCTGCGCGAGCTTGGCGTCGCGCTGCGCTGGCCCAGCGTGCTGGATTACCTGGCGGCATTGCGACAAGATCCGGCCCGGCGCGCGGCAATACTCGCAAGCCAAGCCGAGATTCGGTAACATCGCGGTTTTTTTGAGTTTTCAGCAGGCCAGCAAAATGGAAAATCCGGATTTCAAACGCTCGATCCGCAGCTTTGTGCTGCGGCAGGGCCATTTGTCCACGGCACAGCAGCGCGCCATGGACGAAGGCATGCCCAAATGGGGCATTGAGTACCGCCCCGAGGCGATCGACCTGGAACAGGCCTTCGGCCGCGCCGCGCCGAAAATCCTGGAAATCGGCTTTGGCATGGGCGGCGCCACAGCCGAAATCGCCGCCGCCAATCCGGACAAGGACTATCTGGGCATAGAAGTGCACGGCCCCGGCGTCGGCAATCTGTGCAAGCTGATCGCGGAAAAAGAGCTGACCAACCTGCGTCTGATGCGCCACGACGCGGTAGAAGTGCTGGACAATATGCTGCCTGACGGCTGCCTGGACGGGGTGCATATTTTCTTCCCGGACCCGTGGCATAAAAAACGCCATAACAAACGCCGTCTGATCCAGTCGCCGCTGGTGGCCAAACTGGCCAGCAAGCTGAAGCCCGGCGGCTACTTCCACGCGGCAACGGACTGGGAAGACTACGCCATCCAGATTCTGGAAGTGCTGAATGGCAACGCCGATCTGGAAAACACCGCCGACGGCTATGCGCCGCGCCCGGACTACCGCCCGCTGACCAAGTTCGAAGCGCGCGGCATCAAGCTGGGCCACGGCGTGTGGGATGTGATCTTCCGACGCAAATAAGCCCGTCCTGGACGGCTCCACAACGACCCGCCGACGCGGGTCGTTTGCGTTTTGCGCGGCCTATCGCGCCAGCAGCGCTTTGATGTCCTCCATCAGCTCATGCGGCTCCACCGCCGGTTCGTAGCGCTTCACCACCCTGCCGCGTCCATCGATCAGAAACTTGGTGAAGTTCCATTTGACCGGATGCGGATGATCGGAATCGGCCTGGGTAAGCCAGCGCCACAGCGGATGGGCGGCTTCGCCATTGACTTCCAATTTGGCGAACAGCGGAAAGCTCACGCCGAAGCGTCCCTGGCAGAAGGCGACGATTTCCTCCTCGCCGCCCGGCTCCTGGCCGCCAAACTGATTGCAAGGGAAACCGAGCACGCTGAAACCCTGGCCGGAAAAATAATCGTGCAGCTCCTGCAGGCCGGCATATTGCCGGGTATAGCCGCATTCGCTGGCGGTATTCACCAACAAGGCCACGGTGCCCGCATAGGCGGAAAGCGCCTGTTCGGCGCCGTCCGCCCGCTTCGCGCTAAAATCGTAGAGCGTGGTCATGGCATCCTCCGTCCCGTATAATGCCGCAGCCTGCAAGGCAGCCGCCTGCGACCCTGATTCCTGAGCCGGATGCCGCGACGCGCCCGCGCCGCCATCCGCCCCGTTACCGCCCGAGGTCTTCACCGATGTTGTTCAACCCCAGCCGCCAGGACGCCCGCCGTTTCTTCTTCGACACCTGGAGCAAGTCCAAGTCCGGCCAGCCCTTGTCCGATCTGGAACAAATCGTCCTATCCATTCTTATAGACCACCCGGAGTATCATCCCATCCTGGAAAATCCGGATGCCTTCATGGAGCAAGAGTGGACGCCGGACATGGGGGAGACCAATCCCTTCCTGCATCTGGGCCTGCATGTGGCCATCGCTGAGCAGCGCTCCATCGATCAACCCTTCGGCATCCGCGCCTTGTATGCCCAGCTGGCGCTGCGCCATGGCGACGAACACCGCGCCCAGCATGAGTTGATGGAGTGCCTGGGCGAGATGATCTGGCATGCCCAGCGCTATGGCGGCGGACCGGATGTCAATCGCTATATATCCTGCGCGCGCGGCAAGCTGGGCATGGGCGAAGAAGAGCAGCCGCGGGTCAATCCCAACGATATCCCGGATTAAAGCCTGCGCGCCGCTTAACGTCCAACTCGCATCAACAGGCTCAAAGCCCCGCCGTCACACCAGACGGTTGGCCGGCTCGCCGCGGACAAAGGCCTCGATGTTGTCCACCAGCTGCGCCGCCAGCCGGCCCATCGCCTCGCCGCTGGCCCAGCCGACGTGCGGCGTGACGATCAGATTCGGCAACCTGGCCTTCAACAGCGGATTGTCCGGCGCGGGCGGCTCCACGCTCAGCACGTCGAAGCCGGCGCCCCCTAGTTGGCCGTACTTCAGTGCGGCCACCAGATCGGCCTCGTCCACCAGGCCGCCTCGGGCGGTATTGATCAGGATGGCGCCCGGCTTCATCGCCATCAGCTCCGGCTGGGCGATCATGCCGCGCGTCTCGTCGGTCAAGGGGCAATGCAGCGAGATCACGTCAGAGCGCGCCAGCGCCTCGCCGAACGGCACCCGCCCCTCCCTCGCCTGCGCCAAGCCTTTGCGCTCGGCAAACAGCACCTCCATGCCGAAGGCGCGCGCCATGCCCGCCAGCTGGCTACCGATGCCGCCGGAGCCGACAATGCCCAGCACCGCGCCGCGCATCTCGCGGATGGGCGCGCCGAAATGGCAGAACTGCTTGGTCTGGCTCCATACGCCGGCGGCGACATCGCGCTGGTAGGCCGGCAGATTCTTCATCAGCGCCAGCATCAGCGTCAGCGCGTGTTCGGCGACGGTATGGTCGCCATAGTGGCGGATATTGCACACCGCGACGCCGCGCTCCCGGCAGGCTTCCAGATCGACATGGTTGTAGCCGGTGGCAGCGATGGCGATCAGCTTCAGACGCGGCAGCCGGGCGATGGTCTCGCGCGACAGCGGCACCTTGTTGCTGATGACGATATCGGCCTCGATCGCGTGATCGACGATCTGCTCAAGCGAAGTGGCGGGATAGTCTCGGCAATGGGCGGGAAAGCTGAAAACGGGAACCGGGACAGGCAAGCTGTCCCGGTCAAGAAACACGACGTTATGGGTCATTGCGTGGCGGTCATCGCTCGAAGGTGATCAAATCCCGATAGGCATGCCAGCTGGCCAGCGCCAGCACCGGCATGATGATGATCAGGCCCAGATAATAGGTGGCGAAACCCACCACCGTCATCGCCACAATGATAGCGGCCCACACGCCCATCGTCAGCACATTGCGATACACCGTGCGCACGCTGGCGATCATGGCGGTGACGGTATCCACATCCTTGTCCAGCAACAGCGGTATCGACACCACGCTGACCGAGAACACCAGTTGGGCGAACAGGAAGCCGACGGCGAAATAGGCGATCAGGAATTCCAGATTGTCGGCGTTGAAGGAGTCGGCGACGATCTCGTTCAGATTCGGCAGCGCGGCGGTGTCGTAGAACAGCGCGAACATCAATAAAGACACGCGAAACCAACCAAACACCAACACGGCCAGCAGCACGGCGTACAGGCTGAAACCGGGCATATTGACGCGCCAGGAGGCCACGCTGTGCAGCAGCTTGACCCTACCGTGGCCATCAAACGCCTCCATCTGCTTGGCGATGTCGTACAGGCCGATGGCCAGAAACGGGCCGGCGAGCAGGAAAATGGTGGCGAAAGTGATGACCAATTCCGGCGCCTGATCGACATAAGCGCCCAGCAGATACGCCATCAGCACGAATATCGCGCCGTAGAACAGGCAATCGGCAGGGGCCTTCTGGAAGTCGCGAAAACCCTTGCGCAACCACTGCAGGGTTTGCGCCGGCTCCACCTTGCGCGGCACCGGGCGCACATGTGGCGTTTCGTGATCATGATCATGATGTAGCACATCCATGGCACACCCCCTTGGGTTGCATAAAGATTACAGGCAACGAGGCCTGAATTTCGTTATATGCCAAGCACGGGAAAACACAAAGCCGGCGGCCGGCTGCTACAATCGCCGCGTTGCAACCATTTGCGTGAAGGAATCAGCATGAGCGAATTGATCATCGAAGAACTGGCCCTCGGCGAAGGCGCCGAAGCCGTGGCCGGACAGGAGGTCACCGTGCATTACACCGGCTGGCTGACCGACGGCACCAAGTTCGACTCCAGCAAGGATCGCATGCAGCCGTTCAGCTTTCCGCTGGGCGCCGGTTACGTGATCAAGGGTTGGGACCAGGGCGTGCAGGGCATGAAAGTCGGCGGCAAGCGCAAGCTGACCATCCCGTCCGAACTCGGTTACGGCGCGCGCGGCGCCGGCGGCGTGATCCCGCCGCACGCCACGCTGGTATTCGAAGTGGAGCTGCTGCAGGTGGGCTGAGCCACGGCGCAGCCGGCAAAAAGGCCATCTCCAAGGAGATGGCCTTTTTCTTTGGCGCGAAGATGTGCTTACTTTTTGACGCAAGCCATGCGGCGGCGGCGGTACCACACGAAGCCCACTCCCAGCAGCAGCAAGGCGACTACGCTCAGGATGCCGGCCTGGCCTCTATGCACCATCATCATCAGCCAATCGCGGTTGGCCGCGCCGTAGTAGCCCAGATAGACCCATACCGGCACCGAAATCAGCGCGGCGAAGCCATCCATCAACAGGAAGCGCCAATAAGGCACGCGGCGGGTCATGCCGGCCGTGATGAAGATGGGGGAACGCAGCCCCGGCAGGAAGCGGGCGACAAACAACACCCAGTTGCCGTATTTCTCGAATTTTTCCTGCACCGCCTCGAAGCGCTCCTGCGTCAGGATGCGGGCGATGGGTTTGAAGCGCAGCACTTTTTGCCCAAAGATGCGGCCGGCCATGAACATGCAGCCGTCGCCGACCAGCACGCCGGCCATGCCGACCACAAACATATAGTGCACATTGGTGTAACCCAGGCCGGAAATCACGCCGCCGGCAACCAGGGTGATGTCTTCCGGAATCGGCACGCCAAACCCGCAAACCAGCAGCACCGCGAACACGGCGACATATCCGTAGCCGGTGAAGAAGTCTAAAAGTATCTGCAGAGTATCCATCGTTATTCCGTCTGTCGGCGATCAAGTCAGGGCGACATGGCGGCGGCAGGTCGGCTAAAGTCCAAGCACGGGGGTGTATAATAGCACACCTCCCCTTCACGCTTTCTTGACATGACTCGTCCTATCCGGCTGGAAATCTCCCTCTCGGCCATTCGCCACAATTTTCTGTTTACCCGCCAGCATGCCCAAGCCCGCCACCTGTTCGCCGTGATCAAGGCCGACGCCTACGGCCATGGTGTATTGGACACAGCAAAGACGTTGGCCGACCTGGCCGACGGTTTTGCCCTGCTCAATCTCGAAGACGCGGCGCGCTTGCGCGACGCCGGCATCGATAAGCCCATCGTATTGCTGGAAGGTCCGTTCGACGCGGCCGAAGCCGCGGCAATGGGCGGCTACCGCATCGGCGGCGCCGTCCATTCACAAGAACAGATAGCCTGGCTGGCCAAAGGTTCCGCCGAACGCCCGGTCGAGGCGTGGCTGAAGGTCAACAGCGGCATGAATCGGCTGGGTTTCCGTCCGCAACAGGCCCACGACGCGCTGGCGAGCTTGCGCGCCCTGCCCATGGTCCGCCCCTCGGCGATCATGACCCACTTCGCCACGGCCGACGACGATTACGGCGTGGCCGAGCAATGGGCCAACTTCGCGCCCGTCGCCGCGCAGAGCGGCCTGCCGGTCAGCGCCGCCAACTCGGCCGCCCTGCTGCGCCATCCGCACACCCACGGCGACATCGGCCGTCCCGGCATCGTGCTGTACGGCGCCTCGCCGTTCGAGGACGCCACCGGCGCCGAGCTTGGCCTGAAGCCGGCGATGACGTTGTCCGCCGACATCATAGGCGTGCAGCAGCTGCAAGCCGGCGATGCCGTCGGCTATGGCCGACGCTTCATCGCCGACCGCCCCATGCGCATCGGTATCGCCGCCTGCGGCTACGCCGACGGCTACCCGCGCATCGCCGCCAACGGCACGCCTGTGGCCGTGGATGGCCAGGCCAGCGCCACCGTCGGCCGGGTATCGATGGACATGCTGGCAGTCGACCTGAGCCGCCTGCCGCAAGCCGGCATCGGCAGCCGCGTCGAACTGTGGGGCCCTCAGGTGCCGATTGAAAAAGTGGCCGCCTGCGCCGGCACCATCAGCTACGAGCTGATGAGCGCGGTCATGCCGCGGGTGCCTCGGCTGTTGAAGGATTGAACCGGCGCAAGATCAAAAAAATGCCAAGCTCCACAGCTTGGCATTTTTTTTGATGAGACGAACAACGATCAGACCACGACCGCCTCGATCGCCTTGGCGATGGCGCTGGCCCAAGTGTCGGCCAGGGTCTTGTCGTCGGCCTCCACCATCACGCGCACCACCGGCTCGGTGCCGGACGGACGCAAGACGACGCGGCCGCGGCCATGCAGCGCGGCCTCGGCTTCAGCCAGCGGCGCGGCGGCGGCGGCCTTCCAGTCGCAACCGTTATGGCGCACATTGATCAGCGTCTGCGGGAAGGGCTGCCAGTCGGCGCAGATCTCGGCCAGGCTCATGCCCAGTTGCTGCACCGCGGCCAACACCTGCAGGCTGGAGATGATGCCGTCGCCGGTGCTGTGCTTGTCCAGGCACAGGATGTGGCCGGAGGCCTCGCCGCCGACCTGCCAGCCGTCGGCATGCAGCATTTCCAGCACATAGCGGTCGCCCACCTTGGCGCGGCCGAACGGCACGCCTTGCTTCTGCAGCGCCAGTTCCATCGCCATATTGGTCATCACCGTGCCGACGACGCCGCCCTTCAGCGCGCCGCAGGCCGCGCGGGCCTTGGCGATCACGTAGATCAGCTGGTCGCCGTCATAGACGCGGCCAGCCGCGTCCACCATGATCAGGCGGTCGCCATCGCCGTCCAGCGCGACGCCGAAGTCGGCCTGGTGCTCCAGAACCGCCATCTGCAGCGTCTTGGGATAAGTCGCGCCGACGCGCTCGTTGATGTTGTAGCCGTTGGGCTCGCAACCGATCTCCACCAACTCGGCGCCGAGCTCATGGAACACCTTGGGCGCGATGTGGTAGGTGGCGCCGTTCGCGCAATCGACTACCAGCTTCAGCCCTTTCAGGCTCATCTCGTTGGGGAAGGTGCTCTTGCAGAATTCGATGTAACGGTCGGCGGCGCCTTCAATGCGGCGGGCGCGGCCCAGCTCCAGCGAGGCGTTGGTGGCCATCGGCTGATCCAGCATCGCCTCGATTTCCAGCTCCAGCGCGTCGTCCAGCTTGTTGCCGCCCTCGGCGAAGAACTTGATGCCGTTATCGTGGAAGGGATTGTGCGACGCCGAAATCACCACGCCGGCCTCCAGCCGCAGCGCGCGGGTCAGGTAGGCAATGCCCGGCGTCGGCAGCGGGCCGGTCAACAAGACATTCACGCCTGCGGCGGTGAAGCCAGCCTGCAAGGCGGCTTCCAGCATATAGCCGGAGATGCGGGTGTCTTTGCCGATCAGCACGGTGGGACGGCTGTCCTTGTCATGATCGACCAGCACGCGGCCGGCGGCATAACCGAGTTTCATCACGAATTCGGGATTGATCGGAAACTTGCCGACCTCGCCGCGCACGCCATCGGTGCCGAAATATTTGCGACTCATTACATTCATCTCTTTTCGGTTGAATACCGGACACAACGGTCTTGGGATCTATCAGTCCGGCATTTTGCCATTATCCCGGTAGGGAAAACCAGTTTCAAATCAAGATTCCTGCAGCGCCTGCCATAGCTGCAAGGCCTGGCGCGTCGCCTTGACGTCGTGCACGCGGATCACCGCCGCGCCGCGCCGCGCCGACTCCAGCGCGGCCGCCACGCTGGCGCCCAGGCGTTCCGCCGGCTCGGCCTCGCCAGTGATCGCGCCCAGCATGGACTTGCGCGACAGCCCCACCAATTGCGGCACGCCGGCGATGCGTTCGATCTCGTCCAGCCGCCGGAGCAGGGCCAGATTGTGCGCCAGCGTCTTGCCGAAGCCAAAGCCCGGGTCCACCAGCAAGCGCTCGCGCGCGACGCCGGCCTGCAGGCACAGCGCCACCCGGCGCTGCAGGTAATCGGCCACTTCGGCCACCACGTCCTGATACGCCGGCTTGTCCTGCATGGTGTCCGGATTGCCCTGCTTGTGCATCAGGCAAATGGCAGCCTGGCTTTGCGCCGCCACCTGCAGCGCGCCCTCGTCCTCCAGCGCCGACACATCATTGATCAGGTCCACTGCGTCAAGAGCCAGCGCCTCGTGCATCACTTCGGCACGACGGGTGTCCAGCGACAAGGGCGTGCCGAGATCGCGCAGTTTCTCCAGCACCGGCAGCACGCGCGACATTTCTTCTTGCGGGCTGACGAAAGGCGCGCCAGGACGCGTCGATTCGCCGCCGATGTCCAGAATATCCGCGCCTTCGGCCAGCATCGCCTCTGCGCGCCGCAAGGCGTCTTCCAGGCGGTTGAAACGGCCGCCGTCTGAGAACGAATCCGGCGTGACATTGAGTATGCCCATCACCAGCGGACGGGACAGATCGAGCGTGAAACGCCCGCACAACAAGGTTTTCAACTTAATCTCGCGTTCCAGATACTCTGACAAAACAGCGGGCAGTAATGCAAAACCGGGCAAGCCCGTTAAGGCTTGCCCGGTTGGAGACGGTTGCAGGATCAGACTTCCTGAGCCGGATCGGACGTCGCCGACGAGGCCGCCGGTTCGGTTGGCTCGGCCGGCTTGGTTTCCGCCGGCTTGGCGGCGAAACCGGAACCCGGCTTGGGCGGACGCGGCGGCTTGCCGGCCATGATGTCGTTGATCTGCTCGGCGTCTATGGTTTCATACTCCAGCAACGCCGCGGTCATGGCCTCCACCTTGTCGCGGTTTTCTTCCAGCAGACGACGCGCCAGCGAGTATTGCTCGTCGATGATGCGGCGGATTTCCTGATCGACCTGCTGCAGCGTGGCTTCCGACAGGTTCTTGTGGGTGGTGATGGAGCGGCCGAGGAAGACCTCGCCCTCGTTCTCGCCGTACACCATCGGACCCAGCTTGTCGCTCATGCCGTAGCGGGTAACCATGTCGCGGGCCATTTGCGTGGCGCGCTCGAAGTCGTTGGAAGCGCCGGTGGTCATCTGGTTCATGAACAGCTCTTCGGCGATGCGGCCGCCGAACAGAATGGCCAAACGGTCCATCAGGTAGCCGCGGTCATAGGCGAAGCGGTCCTGCTCCGGCAGCTGCATGGTCACGCCCAGCGCGCGGCCGCGCGGGATGATGGTGACCTTGTGCACCGGGTCGGACTTCGGCAGCAGCTTGGCGACGACGGCGTGGCCGGACTCGTGGTAAGCGGTATTGCGCTTCTCCTCCTCGGTCATCACCATGCTGCGGCGCTCGGCGCCCATCATGATCTTGTCCTTGGCGGACTCCAGGTCTTCCATGTCCACCAGACGCTTGTTGCGGCGGGCGGCGAACAGGGCGGCCTCGTTGATCAGGTTGGCCAGGTCGGCGCCGGAGAAGCCCGGCGTGCCGCGGGCGATCACTTCGGCGTTGACGTCGGCGGCGATCGGCACCTTGCGCATGTGCACGTTCAGGATCTGTTCGCGGCCGCGGATGTCCGGCAGCGGCACCACCACTTGGCGGTCGAAGCGGCCCGGGCGTTGCAGCGCCGGGTCCAGCACGTCCGGACGGTTGGTGGCGGCGATGACGATCACCGTGGAGTTGGTGTCGAAGCCGTCCATTTCCACCAAAAGCTGGTTCAGCGTCTGTTCGCGCTCATCGTTGCCGCCGCCGAGACCGGCGCCGCGCTGGCGGCCGACCGCGTCGATTTCGTCGATGAAGATGATGCACGGCGAGTTCTTCTTGGCCTGCTCGAACATGTCGCGCACGCGCGCCGCGCCGACGCCGACGAACATTTCGACGAAGTCGGAGCCGGAGATGCTGAAGAACGGCACCTTCGCTTCGCCGGCGATGGCCTTGGCCAGCAGGGTTTTACCCGTGCCCGGCGAACCGGCCAGCAGGATGCCGCGCGGAATGCGGCCGCCCAGGCTCTGGTAGCGGGAAGGATCGCGCAGGTAATCGACGATTTCCTTCACTTCTTCCTTGGCTTCGTCGCAGCCGGCCACGTCGGCGAACATCACGGTGTTCGCGTCCTGGTCCAGCATGCGCGCCTTGCTCTTGCCGAAGGAGAACGCGCCGCCCTTGCCGCCGCCTTGCATCTGGCGCATGAAGAACACCCACACGCCGATCAACAGCAGCATCGGGAACCAGCTGATGAAGATGCTCATCAGCATGGACGGCTCCTCCTCCGGCTTGGCGGAGAAGCGCACATTGTTCTTGATCAGGTCGTCCACCAGTTGTGGATCGTACGGAGCGTAAGTGGAGAAGGCGGTGCCGTCGGTCAGCTTGCCTTTCAGCCACTGGCCGCGCAGCGGATGACCCTCTATGGTCAGGGACTGCACCTTGCCGGACTCGACATCGCTGACAAACTGCGAGTATTCGAGCTGGTTCTGGGTGTCCTGGCGCTTGCTGAACTGATTGAACACCGTCATCAGCACCAAGCCGATGATCACCCAGATGGCGATGTTTTTGCCGATATTGTTCACGAGTAGCGGACTCCTCTGTGCCCTGACTTTATTGGTTGCTTGTACGTTAAATGGCTACGATTGTACGCTCCGCGCCCATTCGTGTCAGCGGCGATGCTTGCCCAGCAGATAGATTTCGCTGGAACGATCGCGCGACGCCTTGGGTTTGCGGGTGACCACCTCGCCGAACAGCTCGCGCATGGCTTTGAGGTAATCCTGAAAATCGCTGCCCTGGAACACTTTGACGAGAAAGTGGCCGCCGGGTTTCAAATGATCGCGCGCAAAATCCAGCGCCAGCTCGCACAGGAGGAAACTACGGGCCTGATCGATGGCGCTCATGCCTGACATATTGGGTGCCATGTCGGAAATTACAAGATCCAGCGCGCGGCCGCCCAATAATTGCTCGAACTCGCGCAAAACCGCTTCTTCGCGGAAGTCGCCCTGGATGAAATCGACGCCGGGCACCGGGTCCATCGGCAGGATATCGAGCGCGAACACCTTGCCCTTGTCGCCGACGATGCGCGCCGCCACCTGCGACCAGCTGCCCGGCGTGGAGCCCAGATCCGCCAGCACGGTGCCGGGGCGGATCAGTTTGTCCTTGTCGTTGATCTCCAAGAGCTTGTAGGCGGCGCGGGCGCGATAGCCATCTTTCTGCGCCATTTGCACATATTGGTCGTTGACGTGTTCCTGCAGCCAGCTGTTGCTGCTCTTGCTTCTTGCCATCTCGGCGCTTTCTGTGGTCTCAATGCTCAGGATAGCCGATGGACCCGCGGCGCACGACGCTATCCTGTTGTTTTTCGGTTAATTCAGGCCCAAATTTGGGGCGGAGGGGCAAATTCTAGTAGAATCGCGTTTTGCTTTGAATTCCGTATTTCCATGAAAATTGAAATCAAGCCGTTTCAGCGCAAGTACCTGCAAGGTCTGGCGCACGGCATCGACCCGGTGGTAATGATCGGCAACAACGGCCTGACCGAGTCCGTAGTGCGCGAAATCGCCATCAATCTGGACGCCCACGAACTGATCAAGGTTCGCGTGCTCGGCGACGATCGCGAAGCCCGCGTCGCCATGTTCGAGCAGATCTGCGACGAGTTGGGCTGCGCCCCGGTTCAGCATATCGGCAAGCTGTTGGTGCTGTGGCGCCCCAGCGACAAGCAGCGCATCCCGCTGCCGAAAAACAAGCAGGCGATGAAGGACTGAGTCCGTTTGCCGGTAAACAAAAAGCGGTGGCCCAGCCACCGCTTTTTTGTTGCCTGCGCGGCACAGCGCCGGCCATCCGGGCGCGCGGCGCTTACTCGCTGCGCCAGATAAAAGCCAGGCCGAGCAGGCTCTGCACCAGGTAGATCAGGCTGGAAATGGCATGCCAGGTGGCGAAGCCGCCGCCGAACAGGCCCTCGGCCGCATGGTTCATCTGTTGCTTCAGCGTAACAATGATCGGCGCCACGCCAAACTGGTTGATCAGCGTGCACGCCAGCATGCCGACGATGAGCCAGAACGCGCCCTGCTTCAAGCCGGACACGCCGTTGCGCCATACCAGGTCCACCATCAGGAACACGCCGCACACCAGCCCAACCCAGGCGATGACGGCGAACAGACGCCCGGCCACCATGCCGGCGGTCACCGCGTCCAGCGTTTTGAACAGCACCGGCGCCACGATCAGGCCGATTACCCACAAACCGCCAATCCAGAAAGTTTTGGCGAAAGCACGCAAGCCGTCCATTTTTCCCCCAGCAACAGAAAGCCGCTCATGAAAAACGCGCGATCAGGCGTCGCGCGCGGTTCGGATTCAGGTCAGATGTACTTGACGTCGAGCACTTCGTACTCGCGGATGCCGCCCGGGGCCACGACTTCAGCCACGTCGCCGGCTTCCTTGCCGATCAGGGCGCGCGAGATCGGCGAGTTCACCGATACCTTGCTGACTTTGATGTCGGCTTCGTCGTCGCCGACGATCTGGTAGGTCACGTTCTCTTCGGTTTCCAGATCCATCAGTTCGACGGTGGCGCCGAACACCACGCGGCCATCGGCGTCCAGCTCGGCCGGATTGATGATCACGGCGTTGGACAGCTTGGCTTCCAGCTCGGCGATGCGGCCTTCGACAAAGGCCTGACGTTCTTTGGCCGCGTCGTATTCGGCGTTTTCCGACAGGTCGCCATGAGAACGGGCCTCGGCGATCGCCTCGATCACCGCCGGACGCTCCACGCTCTTCAGGCGTTGCAGTTCTTCCTTCAGAAGCTCGGCGCCGCGTACAGTCAACGGGACTTTGGTCATTACAGTATTCTCCACAGGCGGTTGTCCGCCTTTATCAAAAGCACAAGCCGCCGTACAGGACGGCGGCTTGCACAAGCGGGTTTGAGCGGAATTGTAACGGCAAATCGCCTCCGCATCAAAGCCTACCGATGGACTGCTCCCCTCAACCCGCGATCTGCGCGTGCAATTGCTGCACGCTGTACACATCGAAGGCCTCGGCATGCTTCATGCCCACGCACACCGCCTTGGCGGCGGACAGCGTGGTGTACTGCGGCACGCGCGCCTGCAGGGCGGAGCGGCGGATCGAATGGCTGTCCTGGATCGCGGTGCGCTTCTCGTCCACCGTGTTGATCACCAGATCGATTTCGCCGTTCTTGATCATGTCCACGATGTGCGGGCGGCCTTCGTTCACCTTGTTGACCACCTGCACGATCAGGCCGGCCTCGGTCAGATGCTTGGCGGTGCCGCGGGTGCAGCAGATGCCGAAGCCCAGACGCTGCAGCTCGCGCGCCACATCCACCGCGCCGTTCTTGTCGCCGTCGCGCACCGACAGGAACACCTTGCCGGTCTTGGGCAAGCGGTCGCCGGCGCCCAGCTGCGCCTTGACGTAGGCTTCGGCGAAGGTTTTGCCGACGCCCATCACCTCGCCGGTGGACTTCATTTCCGGCCCCAGGATGGTATCGACGCCCGGGAACTTGATGAAGGGGAACACGGCTTCCTTCACCGCGTAGAACGGCGGGATCACCTCCTTGGTGAAGCCCTGCTCGGTCAGGCTGATGCCAGCCATGGCGCGGGCGGCGATCTTGGCCAGCGGCGCCGAGGTCACCTTTGAGACGAAAGGCACGGTGCGCGAGGCGCGCGGGTTCACTTCCAGCACGTAGATGGTGTCGCCCTGGATGGCGAACTGCACGTTCATCAGGCCCACCACGTTCAGCGCGCGCGCCATGGCCTCGGTCTGGCGGCGGATCTCGTCCTGCAGCGCCGGGAACAGGCTGTACGGCGGCAGCGAGCAGGCCGAGTCGCCGGAGTGGACGCCGGCTTGCTCCACGTGCTGCATGATGCCGCCGATCACCACGTTCTGGCCGTCGGACACGCAATCCACGTCCACTTCGATGGCATCGTTGAGGAAGCGGTCCAGCAGCACCGGACTGTCGTTCGACACCTTCACCGCTTCGCGCATATAGCGCTCCAGATCGGCCGGCTCGTGCACGATTTCCATGGCGCGGCCGCCCAGCACATAGGACGGGCGCACCACCAGCGGATAGCCGATTTCCTCGGCCAGCTTCATCGCCTCAGCCGGCGCGCGGGCGGTGCGGTTCGGCGGCTGCTTCAGGCCCAGCTCGTTCAGCAGTTTCTGGAAGCGCTCGCGGTCTTCGGCGGCGTCGATCATGTCCGGCGAGGTGCCGATGATGGGCACGCCGTTGGCCTCCAGCGCGCGCGCCAGCTTCAGCGGGGTCTGGCCGCCGTACTGGACGATCACGCCGAACGGTTTCTCGATGCGGCAGATTTCCAGCACGTCTTCCAGCGTCAGCGGCTCGAAATACAGGCGGTCCGAGGTGTCGTAGTCAGTGGACACGGTTTCCGGGTTGCAGTTGACCATGATGGTCTCGAAGCCGGATTCGCGCAGGCTCAGCGCGGCGTGCACGCAGCAGTAGTCGAACTCGATGCCCTGGCCGATGCGGTTCGGCCCGCCGCCCAGCACCATCACCTTCTTGCGGTCCGACGGCTTGGATTCGCACTCTTCCTCATAGGTGGAGTACATGTAAGCGGTGTTGGTGGCGAACTCGGCGGCGCAGGTGTCGACGCGCTTGTACACCGGGTGCAGGCCCAGCGCCCAGCGCTTGGCGCGCACGGCGGCCTGGTCGGTTCCCAAGAGTTCGCCCAGGCGGCGGTCGGAGAACCCCTTGCGCTTCAGGCGGCGCAGCTCGGCGTAGTCCATGTCCTCAACCTTGCGGCCAGACAGCGCCTGTTCCTCGCCGACGATGTCTTCGATCTGGGCCAGGAACCACGGGTCGATCTTGCTGACGGCGTGGATGTCGTCGCGGCTCATGCCGATGCGGAAGGCGTCGGCCACGTACAGGATGCGTTCCGGTCCCGGCGCGCCCAGCTCGTGGCGGATGGCGGCTTCGTCGGTGGTGACCGAGTCGAAGCCGGACAGGCCGGTCTCCAGGCCGCGCAGGGCTTTTTGCATCGATTCCTGCAGCGTGCGGCCCATGGCCATCACCTCGCCCACCGACTTCATCTGCGTGGTCAGGCGGTCGTCGGCCTGCGGGAATTTTTCAAAGGCGAAACGCGGAATCTTGGTGACCACGTAGTCGATGGACGGCTCGAACGAAGCCGGGGTGGCGCCGCCGGTGATGTCGTTCTTCAGTTCGTCCAGCGTGAAGCCGACGGCCAGCTTGGCGGCGATCTTGGCGATCGGGAAGCCGGTGGCCTTGGACGCCAGCGCCGAGGAACGGCTGACCCGCGGGTTCATCTCGATGACGATCATCTCGCCGGTGGCCGGATTGGTGGCGAACTGCACATTGGAGCCGCCGGTATCGACGCCGATCTCGCGCAGCACCGCCAGCGAGGCGTTGCGCATGATCTGGTATTCCTTGTCGGTCAGCGTTTGCGCCGGGGCCACGGTGATGGAGTCGCCGGTGTGCACGCCCATCGGGTCGAAGTTTTCGATGGAGCAGATGATGATGCAGTTGTCGTTCTTGTCGCGAACGACTTCCATCTCATACTCTTTCCAGCCCAGCACCGACTGTTCGATCAGCAGCTCGTGGGTGGGGGACGCTTCGAAGCCGCGCTCGCAAATGGCGACGAACTCTTCCTTGTTGTAGGCGATGCCGCCGCCGGAGCCGCCCATGGTGAAGGACGGACGGATCAGCGTGGGGAAGCCCACCTTGGCCTGCGCCTCCAGCGACTCTTCCATGGTGTGGCAGACGAAGGACAGCGGGCAGGACAGGCCGATCTTGGCCATGGCTTCCTTGAAGCGGCCGCGGTCCTCGGCCTTGTCGATGGCGTCTTCGGTGGCGCCGATCAGCTCCACTTTATATTTTTCGAGGACACCGTGCTTGGCCAGGTCCAGCGCGCAGTTCAGCGCGGTCTGGCCGCCCATGGTCGGCAGAATGGCGTCCGGACGCTCCTTGGCGATGATCTTTTCCACCACCGGCCAGCTAATGGGCTCGATGTAGGTGACGTCGGCCATGTCCGGGTCTGTCATGATGGTGGCCGGGTTGGAGTTCACCAGGATGACCTTGTAACCCTCCTCGCGCAGCGCCTTGCAGGCCTGGGCGCCGGAGTAGTCGAACTCGCAGGCCTGGCCGATGACGATCGGGCCGGCGCCAATGATCAGAATGCTTTTGATGTCGGTACGCTTTGGCATGGCTTCTACTCTTTGATGACTTGTATTTTCCGGCCGCGCCGCACACGGCGACGCGGCATGTTCACTATTGACCTTACAGGCTGGCCGCCGCCAGCTTGGCGCCGAATCCGACGAAGATGGCTCCCACCGAGCCGCCGAGCGCCGCCGTCAGCTTGCGGCGGCGGCGGAAGGCCGCGGCCAGCTTGTTGCCCAGCAGGATCAGCATGGACAGATTGGCGATGCTGCAGCACTGCACGATGGCGCCCAGCGCGGCGAAGGTCAGCGCCGGGTGCGGATAGGCCGGATCGACGAACTGCACGAAGAACGATACGAAGAACAGGATGGCCTTCGGGTTCATCAGGCTGATCAGCAGCGCCTTGCGGTAAGGGTGGCCGCCGGACAACGGCGACGCGGCCGAGGCGGACTCTTCGCCGCGACGCGCGCGGCGCCAGGCCAAGAGGCCGGACTTCAGCATATTGATGCCCAGCCAGGCCAGATAGCCGCCGCCTATGTACTTGACCACCGCGAACAGCGCCGGATTGGCCTGCAGCAGACCGGCCGCGCCGGTGGCCGCCAGCGTCATCAGGATGAAGTCGCCGCTGACCACGCCGCCCGCCGCGGCGAAACCGGCGCGCTTGCCGCGCTGCGCCGCCACCGACAGCACATACATGGCGTTCGGCCCCGGCAACAGGATGACGATCAGCGTGCCGATCAGGTAGGTGGTAAGGTCGGTAATGCCCAACATGATTCGACTCCGCCCTTACTGCCGCGCGGCCATCGCGTCGATGAAACGGTCGAACAGATAAGCCACGTCCTCCGGTCCCGGGCTGGCTTCCGGGTGGCCCTGGAAGGAGAAGGCCGGGCGGTCGGTCAGCGCGATGCCCTGCACCGTGCCGTCGAACAGCGAACGGTGGGTGACGCGGACATTGGCTGGCAGGCTGGTTTCGTCCACCTGGAAGCCGTGGTTCTGGCTGGTGATCATCACGCGGCCGCTGTCCAGGTCCTGCACCGGATGATTGGCGCCGTGGTGGCCGAACTTCATCTTGGAGGTGTTGGCGCCGGTGGCCAGGCCCAAGAGCTGGTGGCCGAGGCAGATGCCGAACACCGGCAGCTTGGTTTCCAGAATCTCGCGGATGGCGGAAATGGCGTAGTCGCACGGCTCCGGGTCGCCGGGGCCGTTGGACAGGAACACGCCATGCGGATTCATCGCCAGCACATCGGCCGCCGGCGTTTGGGCCGGCACGATGGTCAGCTGGCAGCCGCGTTCGGCCAGCATGCGCAGAATGTTGTGCTTGACGCCGAAGTCATAGGCCACCACGTGGTAGCGGGTGGACGACTGCACCTGGTAGCCCGCGCCCAGCTTCCATTCCTTCTCGGTCCAGGCGTACGGTTTCTGGCAGCTGACCACCTTGGCCAAGTCCTGGCCGGCCATGGAGCCGAAGCCGCGCGCCAACTCCAGGGCTTTGGCCTCGTCGATGTCGCCGGCCATGATGCAGCCGGCCTGGGCGCCCTTCTCGCGCAGGATGCGGGTCAGCTTGCGGGTGTCGATGTCGGCGATGGCGACGACATTGTGCTTTTTCAGGTAATCGGACAGCGAATCTTCGGCGCGGAAGTTGCTGTGCAGCAGCGGCAGATCGCGGATGATCAGCCCGGATGCAAAAACGGCGCGGGATTCGGTGTCTTCCGAATTCGCGCCGACATTGCCAATGTGGGGATAAGTGAGAGTGACGATCTGCCTGGTATAGGAGGGATCCGTCAGGATCTCCTGGTAACCGGTGATGGCGGTATTGAATACCACCTCGCCCACCGTATGGCCGGTGGCACCGATAGCACTACCTTTGAAAAGCGTGCCGTCAGCCAAGACAAGGATTGCGGGGAGGTTTGACACTGGCTGGCTCCTGTTGCTTTGCCTGGGCGCTTACACAAAAACCGGCTGCGCCGGTTTCTGGTTTCACACCCTGGGATTTTCAAAATTCTTATGTGAATAACGGGACTCGGCGCCTGCGCCTGTCCCGTTTGGTTAAACCTTTCTATAGTACCGCGCATTTTGCGACTGCACAATACCATCCAGCCTGTTTTGCTGAAAAATCCTTACATGCCGGTCTTGGATTGCCAACTGACGCTGGTCGGCCCCGACGGCTGCCCCAGCATCAGCATCAAGGGCTTCAGCGCGTCGTACTTGTCCGGCGGGCTATCCGCCGTGCCGGCCATATTGAAAGCGCCGTTGGCCGGCCAGCTGCCCTGGCCGTTCAGCATCAGCGGGCCCTCCAGCGTGGACAGGTTCAGGCTCAGCCCTTGCGGCGTGCCGGACAGGTCCAGCTGATAGCTGCCGAACGGCAGCGCCGTCGTCAGCGGGGTAGACGCGCCGCGCCATAGCACTTGCGCGTTGCCGCTGATTGTCTTGCCCTGGCGAGCCAGCTGCGGAATGTTCAATTGCAGCTCGCCGCCCAGCCGCGCCGCCTGCCAGGTCTTGGACAGATTGGCCAGCGCCGCCACCGGCAAGGAGACGGCCAACCCTCTCGCCTCCTGCTTGCCGAATCCCAGCTGCACCAGCCCTGGCTGGCCGGCGCTGTCCACATGCCACACCAGCAGGCCGGATAGCAGCGCGCGCGGCAGCCATTGCCAAGCCAGCGGACTCATCGTCTGCACTTCGCCTGATGGTCCCAGATACACCAGCTGCGCGCTGCCGTTCCACAGCGTGCCCTTGGCCTCGTTGACATCCCAGTGCCGATCACTGAGCCTGGCCACCGGCCACGACAGCCAGCTGGCCGGCAATGCCGACAGCGCGCCCGCCAGGAACAGCAGCGCCAGGGCCAAGCCCTTCCCTATCTTGCGCCTCATGCTTCCGCCCCCGCATGCGCCAGCAGCGCCTTGATCTTCACCTGCCCCGGCACCGGCTGCGCCTCCACCTTGACGTTCAGCACGCGCACCTGCTGCTGCGCCGACAATACGCCGGCGAAGCGCACCCAATCGTCAAACCCCATCACGCCTTCCATGCTGACGCCGGAATCGCCTTCGGGATTGAACTGGATGCCGCCCGGCAAGCCCTGGCTCTTGGCCGTTTGCTGCAGCAGCGGCATCAGCTCCTTGGCCGGCAGCGGAGCCTGCGCCGGCTGGCGCTTCAATTTGGCCGCTTCGTCCGCCAGCGCCTGCACCATGCCCTGCTCCGCCTGCAAGCGCGCCACCGCCGCGCGGTTGCGCTGCAGCGAGGCATTGGCCGGCTCCCATACTCCCAGGTACAGGAAAGCCGCGCCCAGCACCGCCGCCATGGCCGCCAGCAGCCGCTGCTCGCGCACGGTGCGCTGCTGCCAGTAATCGAGAAACTGTTGCTTGTACGCTTTCATCGTCACGGCTCCCGCGCCACCACCAGTTGCTTGCTGCCGGGCTGGCTGCTCGTCGCATCCAGCATGATCTGCCGCGCCGCCAGCAGCTTGCGCCAGCGCGCCAGGCTTTCCGCCGGCACCTCCGCAACCTGCAGCTTCAGGCGGCCGGCCTCATATTCCATTTGGCGCACCTGCAGGTCGCGCCCGGCCACCGCCGCCAGCGCGCCCATCAGTTCCACCATATCGTCGCGCGCCGGCAAGCCATGGCTCAGCCTGAGCTTGTCCACCGCGCGCAGCATGGGCAAGGCGCTGCTGCCCGGCAAGGCCTGGCCGCCTATCCACGGCGTGGCGGCGCTCTTGATCTGCTGCGACAGGCTGTACTTCTGCCAGGCATACCAGGCGGACTGGCTCAGCGTCAGCGCCAGCTGCGCCGCGAGCAGGCCGCCCAGCAGCCAGCCCGCCCGTTTCAGCGACGGCGCCCAGTCGCGCCAACGCCGGTTGGCGGCCAATTCGCCTTGGGCGAAGTCGAAGTGGCCATGACGGCGGCCGCTGCGCCAATCGTAAGCCTCGCCGCGCGCGGTTTCGCCCTGCCATCCCGGCAGGCGCGACAACAGCTCGTCCGCGCTGTCCACGCCGCTCAGCTGCAAGCGCGCCGGCACGGCAGCGGTCAGCAGCGAACTGAACAGCGCCTGTTCCAGCGCCGCGCCGCCGCGCGGCAAGCTGGCGGCGAAAGGCGAAGCGGCGCGCACCAGCCAGCGGTCGGCCAGCCGAGTCACGCTCCAGCCGCCAGCCGGCGGCGGCGCCAGCAGGCATTCCTCCGGCACGATGCGATCGCACAGCCGGCCCAGGCTTTTCAACATGGCCACGGCGCGGCGCACTGCCGCCGCCTCGGTCACCGCCACCGCGCGCCGGCCGTCGGCCGCCGCGTCGCCCAGCGCGTACAGATTGGCCGCCGGGTCATTGCCCAGGCCCTCTTCCAGCGCGAAGCCGATCACCGCCGGCGTCGGCTGCTTCACCGCATCCGGCAGTTTCACCTCGCTGAACAGCGTGCGGCCGGCAGGCAGCACCAGTTCGCAATGGTCGGCCTTGGGCCATCCTCCGGGCGCGCTGTCGCCCTGCGCGGCCAGATCGCCGCGCGCGCCCAGCAAGGCCCACGGCAGGCCCGGCTCGCTATCGGGCCAGCCGGCCCGCAGATAGAGTCGCAGCGTCGTCATTGATTTCTCCACCAGACCGCGCCGCCAGGGCGCGGTCGTCATTGCCATCCTGTCGCCACACCAGCCGGACGACATTGAGGTTGCTGTAAATCATCGCCCGCATCCGCAGCTTGGCCTTGCCATAGCTGGAGCGGCTGTCGAGCAGAAAATAATTGGAGGCGGCGCCTATCATGTTGCTAAAGTTGCTCTTGACCATATTGCCCGGCGGCCGGGCCAGAAAATCGGCCTTGTCGCGGTAGTAAACGGTCTGCCGCTGCTTCATCATCACCATCAGATTGCCGTCGCCTATGCCCGGCATCAGCGTCTTCAGCACCTTGTCGGTGGCGGTATTGACGTTGATCGTCGTCGCCATCGGCGGCAAGGCGGCAATGTGCGGCAACAGCTTGTCCATCACCTCTGGCGTATAGCCCGGCAGCCAGCGCAGCATCTCCACCCGCGCCAGCGGATGGCTGGGCCGCGGCGCCGAGTTTTGATCGGTCTGGGCCATCGGATCCTCGCTGTCCGACATGCCGCGCAGCTTGCGCAGCAAGGGCTCGGACAAGGTGCTGGGCAAACCCAGCGTCTTCAGCAGGTCGCGGTAGAACATCAGCTGATCCTTATCCACCTGCCCACCGTCATTGACCAGCGAGTTGATATTGAAGCGCCCCTGCAAATCGGTCAGCGCGCCGCTGACCTTCACGCCCTGCGCCTCGGTCTGCGGCAGGGGCTGCGCCCAAAGCTGGGACAACGCCACCACGCCGTTGCCGCTGACATTGTTGAAGCGCAGGATTTCCATCGCCCAGCCCAGGCCCGCCTCGGCCACCAGCCGCAGCTGGGCGCGGCTCTTGTCGTTTTCCAGCTGATGCCACCACAAGCCCTGCTGCCACAGCACCAGGCTGGCCGCCGTGGTGGCCAACGCCACGATCAGCAGCGCCATGATCACGGCCATGCCGGACTGCCGCCGCCTCATGGCAACACCCATAATCTATGCACCTGGCGCGCGCCCGGCATCGCGATGCGCATCTCCAGCCCGCGCGCGGACAGGCCCTGGCCGCCGCTGGGCCAGGCATCCTGCCAGCTGCCATCGTTCAGCAGCACCCGCCAGCTCACCTTCATCTCCGCGCCCAATAGCGGATAGACCACCGGCTGGCCGCCGCCGGCATCGCCGGCCGACCACGACAGTCCGCCCGCCCCCGCATGGTAGATCACCCGCTCCTTTCCGCTGGCGTAGCGGGAAGACACCGACTCCAACGCCAGCGTCTGGCCATTGCCATCCTGCTGCAAGGTCAGCGTGCTGGCGCCCAACGCCTGGCCTTGCATGGGATCGGCCTGGCTGGCCTGCGGCTGCAGGCCCGTCAGGTCGCTCTCCAGCCGGCGGAAGGCCCGCGCGGCATCCACCCACTGCTGGCCGGTCTGCATCAGCCGCTCGCGGGCGATCAGCAAGGAGCCGAAGGCCTTGTATCCCATCACCGACAGGATGGCCAACAGGCTCATCGCCACCAGGATTTCCAGCAGCGTCATGCCGCCCTGCTTGCGCGCGCTCAACCACCGCCTCCCGGCTGCTGCCTGAGATAGCCGGTGATCTCGGCCAGCACATAGCGGCCGGCCCCCGGCGCCAGAATGCGCACCACCACCTTGCGGAAATTCGGATTCGGCGTGGTGGTCACCTCTCGCTCCCAGCGCCACTCCACGCCATCTGACTTGCTTTCGCCAGCTTGCTGGCCCGGCTCGGGAAACTGGCGCAGCGCCTGCATGGCGGCGATCTGGTTCTGCGCCTCCCAGTTGGCCTGCATCCGCCGCTCCATGCCTTCGGCGTTGTCGGCCGCCAGGCCGGTGGCGCGCAGCAACGCGCCGAGCGCCACCGCGATGATGGCCAAGGCAACCAGCACTTCAAACAAGGTGAAACCGGCCTGCCGCTTCATGAGCCGTCCGTCACGGTCACCCGCCCCAGCGGCGATTGCAGCACCGTCAGCTTGCGGCCCGCGCCGTCCAGCTGCAGCGCCAGGGCCACGGCTCGGCCGTTCTGCCACAACAGCAGCGGCTTGTCGGCCGGCCACGGATGGCCATCCAGCAACAGGCCGCCGCCGGCGATGCCGTCCGGCCACGCGTGGGGGGCCAGCAGCTCATCGCCGACGGGGCTCCAATTGCCATCATCGTCCTGCCGGCTGAACACATAACCTTTGCCATTCCAGCTCAACGCCAGCATGTCGCCCATCTCTGCGGCGTCGCCGGCCTGCTCCAGCACGCGCGCGAAGCGATAGCCCTCGTCGCTCAACAGACGATGGGTGTCCGGCCTCAGGCTCAACGTCACGGTGGTGGCAAGGACGCCGATGATCAGCATCACCACCATCACCTCGATCAGCGTGAAGCCGCGCGCGCGCGCCGCCAGGCTCAAGTCCAGCCCTCCGGCTTACTTGCCGCTGTCCCAGTTGCCGATGTCGGCGTCGTTGCCTTCGCCGCCCGGCTGGCCATCGGCGCCGAAGCTCCAGATGTCGATTTCGCCGTGCGTGCCCGGATTGGCGTACTGGTAGGGATTGCCCCAAGGATCCTTGGGCAGGCGTTCCAGATAACCGCCCGGCTTCCAGTTCTTCGGTTCCGGCGCGGCGGCCGGCTTCTGCACCAGCGCCTGCAGGCCCTGGTCGGTGGTCGGATAGCGGCCGTTGTCCAGGCGGTACAGCTTCAGCGCCTGGCTGATGGCGCCGATGTCCTGCTTGGCAGCGACGATGCGCGCCTCGTCCGGCCGGCTCATCACCTTGGGCACCACCAGCGCGGCCAGCACGCCGAGGATGACGATCACCACCATGATTTCGATCAGGGTGAAGCCGCGCTGGGCGGCGTGTTTGAGCTGTTTCATTATGACTCCTGAGTTTCGATTTCTCCGCGCGAACGGATTCGGCGGCTTGCTACCGTCAGCGGCTCAAGCCGCCAGGTTTTAAAGTCAATGCACCATCTGGTTCATATCGATGATCGGCATCATGATGGCCAGCACGATCAACAGCACCATGCCGCCCATCACCAGAATCAGCAGCGGCTCCATCAGCGTGGTGAAGGTGGCCAGCTTGCGCTCCACCTCCTGCTCCTGCTGCTGCGCGGCGCGGTCCAGCATGTGGGACAGCGTGCCGCTGGCCTCGCCGCTGGAGATCAGGTGGATCAGCACCGGCGGAAACTTCTTGCTGGCATTCAGCGCGCGCGACAGCGAAATCCCCTCGCGCACCTTGTTCATCGCATCGGCCACCGCGTCCTGCATCGGCAGCATGGACATCAGGCCGCGCGCGGTTTCCAGCGCGGTAAGCAGAGGCACGCCGGAACCGACCAGAATGGACAGCGTGCTGGCCATGCGCGCGGTATTCAGCGCGCGGAACAGGCGGCCGAATACCGGCAGCTTCAGCACCCGCTCGTGGAAGCGGCGTTTCAGCGCCGGCGCGCGCAAGGCGCGCACGGCCAAAAACACCGCGGCGACGATGGCGATCAGCAAGATCACGCCCCACTGGCGCAGGAAATCGCTGCAGGCCATCAGGGCGCGGGTCAGAAACGGCAGCGTCTGCTTGGTCTGGGCGAAGACGCTGACCACCTGCGGCACGACATAGCTCATCAGGCCGGCCACCACCAGGATGGCCACCAGGGTCACGACCGCCGGATAGGCCAAGGCCAGCGTGACTTTCTGCTGCGTGTTCTGCCGCTTGTCCAGGTATTCCGCCAAGCGCGCCATCACCATGTCCAGATGGCCGGACTGCTCCCCCGCCTGCACCAGCGAGCGGTACAAGGGAGAAAACACGCCGGGCGCGGCGGACAGCGCCTGGGCAAAGCTCTTGCCTTCCAGGATGTCGCTGCGCAGCGCGGCCAGCACGGTGCGGCTGCGCGGGTTTTCCGCTTGCTCAGTCACCGCGGTCAGCGCTTTTTCCAGCGTCAAGCCGGCATTCAGCAAGGTGGACAGCTGCTCGGTGATCATCACCAATTCGGCGCGCGGCAAGCCGCGGCGCAACACATTGCTGGCGGCGCCGCCGGTCTTGGCGTTGACGCTGTCCACCGTCACCGGCAACAGGCCGCGTTCGCGCAGCTGGACGCGCGCGGCGCGGGCGGAGTCGGCCTCCAGCAGGCCGCTTTGCTCCTTGCCCGCCGCGTCGTAGGCGGTGTACTTGAAGGCTGCCATCAGCTCCTCGTCACCCGCAGGATTTCTTCCAGACTGGTCTCGCCGGCCTTGACCCAGCGCAGGCCGTCGTCGCGCAGGCTGCGCATGCCGTGGCGCGCGGCGTGGTCGCGCAGGCGCTGCTCGGACGCGCGGTCATGGATCAGCCTCTGCATGGTGTCGTCCACCAGCATCAGCTCGTAAATGCCGTAACGCCCCTTGTAGCCGGAGCCGCCGCAAGCCGGGCAACCGACAGGACGATAGTGCACAGCCGTCGGATCGTCCTCCAGCGGCACCGGATGCGGCGCCTTGCACTGCGGGCAGACGCGGCGCACCAGACGCTGCGCCATCACCCCCAGCAAGCTGGACGCAAGCAGGAACGGTTCGACGCCCATGTCGGTGAGCCGCGTCACCGCGCTGGCGGCGTCGTTGGTGTGCAGCGTCGCCAGCACCAAGTGGCCGGTCAGCGAGGCCTGGACGGCGATCTGCGCGGTTTCCAGGTCGCGGATCTCGCCTATCATCACCACGTCCGGGTCCTGGCGCAGGATGGCGCGCAAGGCCTTGGCGAAGCTCATGTCGATCTTGGGATTGACCTGGGTCTGGCCCACGCCGTCCAGGTGGTACTCCACCGGGTCTTCCACCGTCATGATATTGGTGTGGCTGGCGTCCAGGCGGGACAGCGCGGCGTACAGCGTGGTGGTTTTGCCGGAGCCGGTGGGACCGGTGACCAAGAGGATGCCGTGCGGCTGATTGATCAGCTTGTCGACCGAGGCCAGGGTGTCGGCGGCCATGCCCAGCGTGGCCAGGTCCAGCCGCGCGTTTTCCTTGTCCAGCAAACGCAGCACCACGCGCTCGCCATGGCTGGTGGGCAGCGTGGAAACGCGCACGTCCACCGGCCGGCCGCCCAGGCGCAGCGAGATGCGGCCATCTTGCGGGATGCGTTTTTCGGCGATGTCCATGCCGGACATGATCTTGATCCGCGACACCATGGCCGCGTGCAGCGCGCGGTGCGGGCTGACCACGTCGCGCAGCGTGCCGTCCAGGCGGAAACGCACGACGGAGCGGTCTTCGAACGCCTCGATGTGGATGTCGGACGCCCCGTCGCGCAGCGCCTGCGTCAACAAGGCGTTGATCATGCGGATGATGGGCGCGTCGCCCTCGCTCTCCAGCAGGTCTTCCACCGTGGGCAAGGATTCGACCATCTGGTTCAGGTCCATGTCCTGGCCGATGTCGTCCACCATTTCCGCCGCCGCGCCGTCGCGGCTGGCGTAGTGCTCGGACAAGCGCTTGTCGAACTGGGCGGCAGTCAGCATTTCCGCGCCCACCAGCGGCCCGCCATGCAGGCGCAGGGCCTCGGCCCAGGCGGCCGGCTTGGCGTCCTCGCGCAGCAGCAACTGGCGGCCGCTCTCGCCATCCAGCAGGATGACCCCGTTGGCGCGGGCGAAGGGGAACGGCAGCAAGGTGGAGAGCTTGGCCGACATCATTGCGCTGCCTTGGCTTTGTCTTCCGCCTGGGTCATCGAATTCAGCGCATCACTGATACCGCCCTTAGGCACCAGCTTCAGCATTTCCTTCGGATCCAAGGTCATTTTCTGCTTTGTCGTCTCCACCGTGTCGGCTTTCAGGTAGCGGTAACGCTCCTCCGCTACGGCCTGGTTGCCTGTTTCATCGCGAATGATGGTGGGACGGATGAAAATCATCAGATTTTTCTTGTCGTTGGACTTTTCCTGATACTTGAAAAAATTGCCCAGGAAGGGGATGTCGCCTAGCAACGGCACTTTCTGCTCGGTATTGCCGGTGTTCTGCTGAGTCAAACCGCCCAAGGCGACCAGGCCGCCGTCATTCACCGTCACCACGGTATCCAAGGTACGGCGATTGAACGTAGGCCCGGCATCGTTGTTCAAGGTCTGGGTATCGATGGAGTCGGCCGCCTGGCTGATTTTCAAGCGTATGGTGCCGCTCTCGGAAATTTGCGGCGTGATCTCCAGTCCGAAGCCCACGGTTTTCCGGTCATAGGTATTGTACGGTGCCGTACCGCTGCCGCCCGAGCCTGCGGCATAAGCCGCCGTCTTTACGCCGACTTCCTGGCCGATGACGATCTTGGCCTTTTCATTGTCCATGGTCACCAGCTGCGGGCTGGCCACCAGATTGCCCTGCGCTTCGTTCTCCAAAGCTTGGGCCAGCAAGCCTAGCGTAGGAATCTGGACGCCGCCGACTGTAATATTGTTGATGATCCCGGCAGTTAAACCGCCGCCGGTAAGGCTGTTCACCAAATTGGCGAACGGGGAAGGATTGGTCGAAGTCGGCTGGCCGACGATGCCGGGTGCGCCGGGATAGCTCCCTCCGACAATGCCGTTATTGCCTACCTTGGCGGACCACTGCACGCCGATTTTAGTGCCGCGGCTAGCCGACACCTCCATCACCAGCGCTTCCACGTAAACCTGGGCGCGTCGCTTGTCGAGCAAGTCGATCACATTGCGCAAATTCTGGTACATCTGGTCCGGCACGTTCAGGATCAGCGCATTGCTATTGCTGTCCGCCTGAATCATCGCGCTGACGCCGGTTCCCGAGGGGCCGGAGGAGGCCGGGGCCGCTGTCGGCGCCGCATTGTCCATAACCGGCGCCGCGCTGGGTGCGGCATTGCCCCCGTTGCTATTGGTCTGACTGCCCCCCACGCCGCTCATCAAACTGGCGCTTCCGCCCGATGTATTGCTGCCGAGGGTGCTGCGGGACTGAACCGGACTCCCTTCGCTGGCGAGCAATGTGCGCAGGGTCTTGGCCAGATCGGCCGCCTGGGCATTCTTCAGATACACCACCCGCACATTGGAGCCGGCCTGGCTCGGCTGATCCAGGACTTTCAGCAGACTCTTGAGCTTGCCTATCTTGCCTGGCGCATCTGTCTTGACCATCAGCACATTGGCGCGCGGATCGGCCAGGATGCTGGTCTTGCCGCCTTCTGCGCCACCGTCCTGCATCAGCTTGTTCAAGGTGCCGGCCAATTCCACCGCCGAGCCGAACAGCACCGGAATCACCGCGGTGTCGCCGGAAGAGGCCGACTCCACCGACTCGATGATGGACTCGATGCGCTGGATGTTCTCGGCGTAGTCGGTAACGATCAGGGCGTTGGACTGCGGATAGGCCGCCACCGTGTTGTTGGGCGACACCAATGGCCGGATCACCGGAACCAGCTGATTGGCGTTGCTGTTCTGCAGCGCGAATACCTTGGTGATCAGCCGGTCGCCATCGCCGCGCGGCACGCGCTTGACCGCCCGGGCATGCAGCTTGGCGTCGGCCTCCGGCACGATCTTGATCACGCCGTTGCCTTCCACCGCGGAAAAGCCCTGCAGCCGCAGCGAGGACAACAGCACCTGATAGGACAAGGCGCGCGGCACCGGCCGGCTGGACACGATATTGACCGTGCCCTTGACGCGCGGATCGATGATGAAGTTCTTGCCGCTGATTTCGCCTATCGCCTTGACCACGGTCTCGATGTCGGCGTTGACGAAGTTGAGCATCACCGTGTCGTTCTGCGGCGCCGCCAGCAGTTGACAGCTGTAGACCAGGGCCAGGGTGGCGACGAGTTTGGAAATTCGCATTGCACTCTCTTATTGGCGAATCATCGCGGCAGGATCGACCGCGGGTTGGGGCGGAGTATCGGGTACGGAATTCTGGCTGGGCACCGGCACTGGCACGGCTCCAGGCATGGGCGGGGGCTGCATCTGGCCAGGCGCCTGGGGCGGCGGCTGCGTCGCGGCGTCCGCGCCGCCCGCTGCGCCATTGCGAGCCTGCAGCGGGACGAACTGCTCGCTGCCACCGGAACGGATGGTCACGCCATTCGGCGCGACTTTCACCAGCTCCCAGCCGTCAGCGGTTTGTTTGCCCTGCAGCAGCGGTTCGGCATGGCCGTTGTTGTCCACGATGGCGAAACCGAGGATGCCGGGCAGCGAAGGCGCGTATACGCCCAGCAGGCGCAGCGGCGGCAGCGCGGCGGCTTGCTGCTGCGGCGCTTCGCCAAACCAGTGGCCCTGAGCCACGGCCGCCGCAGCGGCCTGCGGCTGGGCCGGCGCCAGCGCCCGATACGCGCGCGACGACGGGGATAGCCAGCCGCTCAACTGCTGGCCGAGCCAGAACACGGCAATGCCCACTGCCAACGCAGGCAAGGCTTTGTGCCATTGCGCGCCCGGCAAGCGCAGCTTGTCGAAATTCAACTTGCCGACCAACTTGTTGTGATCCCCGAGACCCATCGACTTCCCGCCATCAAAAATTATGCTGAACACATCCCGCCTTGGCACGCTAGATTAAGCAGCAAGGCGGCGATTTTGCAATAGCTTGCAAGTAGTTTTGATGACAGATCAAATTTCAGTCATCGTTAATATTTACAACCAAACCATAAGGAGACTGGCTTGCAAGCCTCATGCCGCAAGCATTTCAATCCTTGCGGCATGGAATTTTCTGCATTCTCGCATAAAAAACGCCACGGCATGCCGTGGCGTCATGATAAATCAAAGCGAGCTCAGAACTGGGCTTCATCCAGCGCCAGCACGCTATCCGCGCCGCGCACGATGGCCGCGGCCAGACCGGATGCCTGCGGCAGCAGATGTTCGGCGAAGAAGCGGGCGGTGACGATCTTGGCGTTCAGGAAATCGGCGTCCGCGTCAGCCTCCTGCAGCTTGTCCTTGGCGATCAGCGCGGCGCGGCCGAGCTGCCAGCCACCCAGAGCTATGCCCATCAGCTTCAAGAACGGCACCGAGCCGGCTGCGGCCAACTGCGGCTGGCTGCCGAAAGTTTCCAGGATGAAAGCGACGCAGCGCTCGGCATCGGCGATGGCGGACGCCAGATTGCCGGCGATGCTGTCGAAGCCGGCGGCCTGCAGCTTGGTCACGGTGGACTGGGCCTCGGCCAGCAGCGCGCGGGCGGTGACGCCATGCTCGGCCGCAGTCTTGCGGCCGATCAGGTCCAGCGCCTGGATGCCGGTAGTGCCTTCGTAAATGGCGGTGATGCGGGCATCGCGATAATACTGAGCAACGCCGGTTTCCTCGATGAAACCCATGCCGCCATGCACCTGGATGGCCAGGCTGGTGATTTCGTTGGCCTGCTCGGTGTTCCAGCCCTTGACGACGGGAATCAGGAAGTTCAACAGCGCCTGGTTGCGCGCGGCCTCGGCCGGCACCGGATGGCGGGCGGCCCGGTCCAGCGCGGCGGCGGCGTAGAAGGTCAGCGCGCGCTGCGCTTCGATCTGGGCGCGCATGGTCATCAGCATGCGGCGCACGTCCGGGTGCTGGATGATGGGCACGCCGGCAGGGTCCGGCGAGCCGACAGCGCGGCTCTGCACGCGCTCGCGGGCGTATTCCACGGCTTTCTGATAGGCGCGCTCGGACACTGCCATGCCCTCGATGCCCACCCCCAGGCGGGCGTGGTTCATCATGGTGAACATATAGTTCAAACCCTTGTTGGGCTCGCCCACCAGATAACCCACGGCGCCATCGTTGTCGCCGAAGCTCATCACCGCCGTCGGGCTGCCGTGGATGCCCAGCTTGTGCTCCAACGACACGCAGCGCACGTCGTTGCGCGCGCCGAGCGAACCGTCGGCATTGACGAGGAACTTGGGCACGATGAACAGCGAGATGCCCTTCACGCCGGCCGGCGCGTCCGGCAGACGGGCCAGCACCAAATGGACGATATTCTCGGCCATGTCGTGCTCGCCCCAGGTGATGAAGATTTTCTGGCCGCTGATGCGGTAGCTGCCGTCAGCGGCGGGCACGGCGCGCGAACGCACCTGGGCCAGGTCGGAGCCGGCCTGCGGCTCGGTCAGGTTCATGGTGCCGGTCCATTGGCCGCTGGACATCATCGGCAGATAGATATGCTTCAACTCGTCCGAGGCGTGATGATGGATGGCTTCCACCGCGCCCAGCGTCAACAGCGGCGCCAAGGAGAATGCCAGGTTGGACGCGCACCACATCTCTTCGACTGCCGCCGCCACCAGCGCCGGCATGCCCTGGCCGCCAAACTCCTCCGGCGCGCGCAGGCCTACCCAGCCCGATTCGACATACTGCTGCCAGGCGTCCTTGAAGCCCGGCGCGGCGGTCACTTCGCCATCCTGCCACTTGGCGCCCTGATCGCCCTGCTTGTTGATCGGCGCCAGCACGCCTTCGGCGAACTTGGCGCCCTCCTCCAGCACGGCGTCCACCAACTCGACTGAACACTCGCCATAACCGGGCAAGCCGCAGATGGCTGGCAATTCGGCCAGTTCATTCAAGACAAAACGAATATCCTTGACTGGTGCGTGATAAATCATCGCGCTTCTCCTCTGTTTCTCTCGCGTTGGGCCGCCAAGGCGGACCGTAAAAAAACCGGCGCTCAAATCTTGGGCGCCGGCTGCTGTTGTTTGTTCCGGCGGCTATGCTGCCTGCTCGGTCGGGGGCGCGTGCGACCGCCCCCGGCTGCCGCTTATTTCGACAGTTCGGCCATCAGTTCCGGCACCACGGTGAACAGATCGCCCACGATGCCGTAATCGGCCACCTGGAAGATAGGCGCCTCTTCATCCTTGTTGATGGCGACGATGACCTTGGAGTCCTTCATGCCGGCCAGGTGCTGGATCGCGCCGGAAATCCCGACGGCGATGTACAGCTGCGGGGCCACCACCTTGCCGGTCTGCCCAACCTGGTAGTCGTTCGGCGCGTAGCCGGCGTCCACAGCGGCGCGGGACGCGCCCACAGCGGCGGCCAGCTTGTCAGCCAAGGGCTCGATCACCGCTTTGAACTGTTCTTCCGAACCCAAGGCGCGGCCGCCGGATACGATGACCTTGGCCGAACCCAGTTCCGGACGGTCGGACTTGGTCAGTTCCTGGCCGACAAACACCGACACCTGGCTCTCTGCGCCGGCGGCGATGCTTTCCACCACAGCGGCGCCACCCTGGCCCGCCGCGTCGAAAGCGGTGGTACGCACGGTGATCACCTTGATCGGGTCTATCGATTGCACGGTCGCCATCACGTTGCCGGCGTAGATCGGACGGACAAAAGTGTCGGCCGATTCAATGGCGGTGATTTCGGAAATCTGCGCCACGTCCAGCAAGGCGGCGACGCGCGGCAGCAAGTTCTTGCCGAAGGACGAGGCCGGGGCCAGCACGTGGCTGTAAGCCTTGGCCAGGCCCACCACCAGCGAGGACAGGTTTTCTGCCAGGCCATGGGCGTATTGGGCGGCGTCGGCCAACAGCACCTTGGACACGCCGGCCAGGCTCTTGGCGGCATCGGCGGCGCCGGCGGCGTTGTGGCCGGCCACCAGCACGTGCACTTCGCCCAACTTGGCGGCGGCGGTGACGGTATTCAGGGTGCCTGCTTTCAGGCTCTGGTTGTCGTGTTCAGCGATAACGAGAATAGCCATGTCTTACAGCACCTTTGCTTCGTTCTTGAGTTTGGCGACCAGCTCGGCGGCACTGGCCACCTTGACGCCGGCGGAACGCTTGGCCGGCTCGGCCACTTTCAGCGTCTTCAGGCGCGGAGCCACGTCGACGGACAGATCGGCAGGGGTCGTCTTGTCCAGCGGCTTTTTCTTGGCGGCCATGATGTTCGGCAGCTTGATGAAGCGCGGCTCGTTCAGGCGCAGGTCGGCGGTCACTACGGCCGGCAGACGCAGCTTGACGGTTTCCAGGCCGCCGTCGATCTCGCGCACCACGTCCGCGGTCTCGGCGGACAGGTCAACCTTGGAAGCGAAGGTGCCTTGGGCCCAGCCCAGCAGCGCCGCGGTCATCTGGCCAGCCTGATTGGCGTCGTCGTCGATCGCCTGCTTGCCCAGGATCACCAGCTGCGGCTGTTCCTTCTCTACCACGGCCTTCAGCAGCTTGGCCACGGCCAAGGGCTGCAGCTCGGCTTCGCTTTCCACCAGGATGGCGCGGTCGGCGCCCATCGCCAGCGCCGTGCGCAGGGTTTCCTCGCACTGCTTCACGCCCATGGACACGACGACGATTTCGGTCGCCTTGCCGGCTTCTTTCAGACGCACGGCTTCTTCGACGGCGATTTCGTCGAACGGGTTCATCGACATCTTGACGTTGGCGATATCAACGTCGCTGCCGTCGGCTTTGACGCGGACTTTCACGTTGTAATCAACAACGCGCTTCACTGCGACTAGAACTTTCATATTCCTCCAGCAAACATCTGTTGGGTTAGGACCGGTTCAGGCCCGAAAACGCGGAAGGCAACGAACGGCCAGCTGAGTCTGATTATGCCCCAAGCAAATTTCAAACGAGCGTTTGGTTTGTATGCCGACACCCCAAGCGTGGTGAAAATGCAACTCGGCGTCGATAGTACGTCATTTCCCGCGGGTTTGCATTTCAAGGCGAAGCTGTCACAATGCGGCTGTGCATTGCAGCATTTCCTTGTCATAAACCGTGGAGCTGTCATGACCGTCTATTTCGAAGACCTCGTCGTGGGACAAAGCGCCGAATCCGGCAAAACCGTCACCGAGGCCGACGTGCTGTTGTTCTCCGCCGTCAGCGGCGACAACAATCCCGTGCATCTGGATCAGATTTACGCGGCGTCCACGCCGTTCGAGACCCGCATCGCCCACGGCATGCTGACCGCCAGCCTGATCTCCGGCGTGATCGGCACCCGCCTACCCGGCTACGGCACCATCTACCTGTCGCAGTCCACCCGTTTCAAGGCGCCGGTCCGCATCGGACAGACCGTGATCACCCGCGTCACCGTCGCGGAATTGATCCCGGAAAAGAAACGGGTGCGGCTGACCACCGAATGCCGCGTTGGCGATCATGTGGTGCTGGAAGGCGAATCCTTGGTGATTGCGCCTTCGCGCGGCTAATCGCCAGAACTGACACCATGCCGAGCCAGGGCCCAGCGCACCGGCTCGGCCACCAACTCGTCGGGGAAATCCAGACGCCGCTGCAAGGCGGCGATGATTTCGGGGCTGGTGGGCGCATTGCCCAGCCCGACCGCCAGATTCGACAGCCACTTGTGATAACCGATGCGGTAGATCGGGCTGCCGGCCATCCGCTCGCGGAACGCCTCCGCGCTCCAGTCGAACAGTTCTACCAGACTGGCGCGATCCAAACCATGACGCACCGCAAAATCAGACTCTTCTGATAAAGCTCCGAAACGATTCCACGGACAGAACAGCTGGCAATCGTCGCAGCCATACACCCGGTTGCCGATCAGCGGACGCAATTCATGCGGAATCGCGCCTTTCAGTTCTATAGTCAGGTAGGAAATGCAGCGCCGCGCATCCACCTTGTACGGTTCGACAATGGCGCCGGTGGGACAGACATCCAGGCAACGAGTGCAACGACCGCAATGCCCATCCTCCGCCTCGTCCGGCGGCAGCGGCAGATCGGTCAGGATTTCGCCCAGGAAAAACAGCGACCCCTGCTTCTTGGTCAATAATAATGTGTGCTTGCCGCGCCAACCCAAGCCGGCCTGCGCCGCCAGCGCCACTTCGGCCAGCGGCGCGCTGTCGGTGAATACGCGGTAGCCGAAGGCGCCGATAGCGCCTTCGATGCGCTCGGCAAGCTTTTGCAAGCGGTTGCGCAGCACCTTGTGGTAGTCGCGGCCCAGCGCGTAACGCGACAAATAGGCGAGCGATGGATCAGCCAGCACCTGTTCGGCCGGCTTCGCCTCCGGCCAGTAGTTCATGCGCAGCGAGATGACGGACAAGGTGCCCGGCACCAGCTCGGCGGGACGAACCCGCAAGGCGCCGTGGCGGGCCATGTAGTCCATCTCGCCGTGGTAGCCGGCCGCCAGCCAGGCCTCTAGTTCGCGCTCGGCCTCTGGCGGCAGCGCCGCGCGGGTGATCCGGGCATCGGCAAAGCCGGCTTCGCGCGCCCAGGCTTTGATTTGGCGCGACAATTCGGGATAATCCGGTTTTTGAGGAGGATTCTCAGTCATGGCGATGGATGATACCAGCGTTGTGGCCGGCAGCCTGCCGGACGAACGCGCCACGCTGATGCTGGGCGCCGCTTTCGCCGCCGCGGCCCGCCCCGGCCTCACCGTCCACCTGCAGGGCGACCTTGGCGCCGGCAAGACCACGTTTACCCGCGGCCTGCTGGCCGCGCTCGGGCACCAGGGCAAGGTGAAAAGTCCCACCTATACGCTGGTGGAAAGCTATCCGCTGTCCGAATATAGTGTCCATCATTTTGACCTTTACCGCTTCGCTGACCCGGAAGAGTGGAACGACGCCGGCTTCAGCGAATATTTCGGTCCCGATAGCCTATGCCTGGTGGAGTGGCCAGACAAAGCCGACGATCTGTTGCCCGCAGCCGACATCGTGCTGGAACTTGCCGTCGCCGGCGAGGGTCGCACTTACCAATTCCAAGCTCAGACACCAACCGGACAGTCATGCCTGATTCGACTTTCGACCCAAACCGCCGCGCATTGCTAGGCGCCGCGGCCGCTACCTTTCTGCTTGCCGTCAGCCGTACGGGGCTGGCAGCCGACAACCAGATCGTCGCCCTGCGCATCTGGCCTTCGAGCACTTACACCCGCATCACGCTGGAATCCGGCAGCGCCATCCAGTACAAGCAGTTCACCCTGGCCAATCCAAGCCGGCTGGTCATCGATCTGCAGGGCGTGCAGTTGAACGGAGTGCTGAAGGACATCAGCGGCCAGATCACCAAGGCCGACCCATTCATCGCCAACGCCCGCGCCGGCCAGTTCGACCCGGATACGGTGCGGCTGGTGCTGGAACTGAAGACCGACGTCAAGCCGCAGGCTTTCACGCTGGCCCCGGTAGCGGAATACAAGCATAGACTGGTGGTGGACCTGTATCCGGCCAGTGGCGTGCAGGATGATCCGCTATTGGCGCTCTTGCAGGATTACAACAAGGGCAAACTGGAGCAGCCGCCGACGCAGATCAAGCCCAAGTCCAAGAACAGCGACCGCCCCATCGTCGTGATGCTGGATCCGGGCCACGGCGGCGAGGACCCCGGCGCCATAGGCCTGCAGGGCAACCGCGAGAAGGACGTGGTGCTGAAGATCGGCCATCAGCTGAAGCAATTGATCGACGCCGAGCCGAATATGAAGGCCTATATGACGCGCAGCGACGACGTGTTCATCCCGCTGGGCGTGCGCGTGGCCAAGGCCAGGAAGCTGAATGCCGACCTGTTTGTCTCCATCCACGCCGACGCCGCGCCCAACCGCGCCGCACGCGGCTCCTCGGTGTTCGCGCTGTCGGAAAAAGGCGCCACCAGCGCCTTCGCCAAGGCGCTGGCGCAGACGCAGAACGACTCTGACCTGATAGGCGGCGTCAAGATCGGCAGCAAGGACAAATATCTGGCGCATACCCTGCTGGACCTGACCCAAACCGCCACCATCAACGACAGTCTGAAACTGGGCAAGACGGTGCTCGGCCAGCTCGGCGGCCTGAACAAGCTGCACAAGAACGCGGTGGAGCAAGCCGGCTTCGCCGTGCTGAAGGCGCCGGACATCCCGTCCATCCTGGTGGAAACGGCTTTCATTTCCAACCCGGAAGAGGAACAGCGGCTGATCACCGCCGAGTTCCAGCAACAGATGGCCAATGCCATCTTCAGCGGCGTGAAAAACTATTTCGCCTCCGGCGCCGCGCTGGCCGCCCGCGCCTGATCGCCTGCCCCAAAGCAAAACCGCCAGGTCGAGTCCTGGCGGTTTTTTTTGCGTAAGGCCTGGCGGCGCTCAGTGCGCGGCCGGCGGCAACTCGCCCGGCGGCGTCTCCTCTTCTGCCGGCACGCGATAATTCTCGCTGGCCCACTGCCCCAGGTCGATCAAACGGCAGCGCTCGCTGCAAAATGGGCGGTAACGGCTCTGCGCCTCCCAGCGCACTTCGGCGCGGCAGGTGGGGCAGGCGACAATACGGATGGATTCAGCCATGAAACTCAGAACTTGCAATTGGTCAGATAAAACTCGACATCCTGCTCGGTCTGGCGGGGCCGGGCCTCGCCGGTCACCGCGCCGACGAAACGGATGTTGAGCGCGTATTTATTGGCGGACAATTCCGGCAGCAGCGCCAGCGTGTCGTCGTAGGCGACGCGGATCAGCTGCACCACCTTGCCGCCTGACATCTGCTGGAACGCGCCGCGGCGCGCCACATAATGATGCGTCTTGCCGCTGTCCCGCAGCAGCCGCAACAGGATGTCGGACGCGTCGGCCGTCGGCATCAGCGGCGCGGACCAGCGCAGCATGTCATGGCGACGCTCCTCGGCCGGCTTCTGCTGCCACAAATGATAAGAAGGCAGATCGAACTGGCAGGTGCCGCCGGGGATGCCGGCGCGCTGCTTGATCGCCATCAGCCACTCGTTTTCGCGCAAGTTCTGGCCAAACTTGCCGGTCAAGGCCAGCAACTTGCCGGACGCGCGCTCGATCTCCTCCAGCACGCCTTCCAGCGTCTCTTCGGCCACATTCGGATTCTCGCGCAAGGCCTCCAGCATCTGCTTCTGCCGCTCCAGCTCCTGCAAGAGATCGGCCTTCAGGTCTGCGCGCGAAGCGGTTTCCATCAGTTCAAACAGAACCAGCAGTGCGGCATGATGGTCATGGGGATGATCCTTGCCGACGAAGTAGGCCAGCCGCCCGTACAGATATTCCAGACGCAGCAGAATACGGGTGCGCTCGGTGACAGGAAATTCAAAACTGATCACGGCAGATCTGCCCTTCTCCACGGCTTGCATCAAGCCTCAAAACATTGCATTGACAAGATTTGCCAGATAATAACCGTGTTTGGCATCAACTTGAAGCCTCAATTCTGCCAAGCCGCTGTTATTGTCGATGACATCGTCCGCGCGGCGCAGCCTCTCCTCCCGCGGCAACTGCGCCGCCATGATCGCCCGCACCGCCGGTTCGGCAAAACCATTGCGCCGCATAACCCGCTCAATCTGGGTATGCTCGTCGCAATCCACCACCAGCGTGCGCGCCAAGAGTGGCAGATAGCGCTCATTTTCAAACAGCAGCGGCACCACCAGCACCGCGTACTCACCCTGCGCCGCCAGCAGCCTGCGCACACTTTCGTCATAGATGGCCGGATGCAGAATCGCTTCCAATTGATGCTTGCTATCGGGATTCGAGAAGACTTTTTGTCGCATCGCCGCACGATCCAAGGCGCCATCGGCTGTCAGCGCCTGCGGGCCGAACGCTTGCGCGATCGCCGCCATCGCCGCGCCGCCCGGGCCGGTCAACTGATGGGCGATCTGGTCGGTGTCGATCACCGGCACGCCCAGCTCGGCAAAACGGTCCGCCGCCGCGCTCTTGCCGGAACCGATGCCGCCAGTCAGCCCCACTACCGGGATAGCCATGCCAGATACCCCTCGACGATCTGCGGCCCCCACACCAGCGCGATCCAGCCGGCTGCGGCAAGATAGGGCCCAAACGGAATCGGCTGGCCGCGGCCGACGCGCGAGGCAGCCATCATTGCCAGGCCGCAAACCGCGCCGACCAGCGACGACAACAGAATAATCAAGGGCAGCATGCCCCAGCCTAGCCAGGCGCCCAGCGCCGCCAACAGCTTGAAATCGCCATACCCCATGCCCTCGCGGCCGGTAGCCAGCTTGAACAGCTGATACACCAGCCATAGCGCCAGGTAGCCGCAAGCCGCACCCAGCACGGCGTCGGCCAGCGGCGCCATGCCGCCATGCAGATTGAACAACAGGCCGGCCCACAACAGCGGCAGCGTCAGGCTGTCAGGCAGCAGCTGGGTATCGAGATCGATGAAAGTCAAAGCCAGCAAAGCGGCGGTCAGCGCCATCGCGCCAAACAGCGGCCAGCCCCAGCCCAGTTTCCAGGCGAGAAAACCAAACAAGACGCCGCACAGCGACTCCACCAGGGGATAACGCAAACTGATGCCGGCGCGGCAAGCGGCGCAACGGCCGCCCAGCAGCGCATAGCTCAACAGCGGGATGTTCTGCCAGGCCCGCACTGCCGCGCCGCACGATGGGCAATGCGAAGCGGGCCGCCACAGATTATAGCCCTGAGCCTCCATCAGCTCCCCCATCGTTCCTTGCGCCGCCAATTTCAATGCGGGAAAGCGGTCGCACTCGGCCAGATAGCCCACGCTGTCTGCCAGGAATTCGTTCTCCAGCATCCGCGGCATGCGGTGAATCACCACATTCAGAAAACTGCCCACCATCAGCCCAAACACTACGGCCACACCCAGCAGATAAGCCGGGTGGGTCGCCAGCAACCACGCCATATCCTGCAACATCAACCCACCACCTGACCCATTTTGAAAATCGGCATGTACATCGCGATCACCAAGCCCCCGATCAATACCCCCAGAATCACCATGATGGCGGGTTCAAGCAGGCTGGACAATGCCGCCACCGCGTTGTCGACCTCTTCTTCATAGAAATCGGCCACTTTATCGAGCATCTGGTCCAGCGAGCCGGACTCCTCGCCGATGGCGGTCATCTGCAGCACCATATTCGGGAAAAGATCGGTTCGCTGCATGGAAAAGCTGAGGCTGGAGCCGGTGTTGACGTCGGCCTGGATGCGACGCGTCGCCTCCGCGTATACCTGGTTGCCGGCGGCCCCGCCGACGGAGTCCAGCGCCTCGACCAGCGGCACCCCGGCGGTGAACAGCGTCGACAGCGTGCGCGCCCAGCGCGCGATGGTGGCTTTGCGGATGATGTCGCCGATCACTGGCAATTTCAGCAGGATGCGGTCCATCTGCTCCTGCAGTTTGGGCGTGCGCTTGAACGCATAGAAGAAAGCAAACAGCCCGCCAAAAATGGAACCGAAGATCAGCCACCAGAAGCGGACGAACAAATCAGACAGCCAGATCACGAACAGCGTCGGCGCCGGCAGATTGGCGCCGAAACTGGAAAACAGGTCCTTGAACGCCGGAATCACGTAGATCATGATCACCGCCGTGATGACGAAAGCGGTGCCGACGATGGCCGATGGATAAATCAGCGCCGATTTGATCTTGGACTTGATGGCCATCACCTTTTCCTTATAGGTGGCCAGTTTGTCCAGCAGCGAATCCAGCACGCCGCCGGCTTCGCCCGCGGCGATGATATTGCAGAACAGCTTGTCGAAATGCAGCGGCCGCTTGCGGAATGCCTCCGCCAGCGAGATCCCCGTCTCCACGTCGGCCCGCACCTCCAGCAGCATGCGCGTCACCGCAGGGTTGCTGTGCCCCTTGGCGGCAATGTCGAAAGCCTGCAGCAGCGGCACGCCGGCGCGCATCATGGTGCACAGCTGGCGGGTGAACAGGGTAATGTCTCTTTCCGTGATCTTGCGGCCGAAACCGGCGCGGCGTTTGCGGATTTTCACCACGCTGATGCCCTGGCGGCGCAATTGCATCTTGGCGACGTTTTCCGACTCGGCGCGCACCTCGCCGCGGATGGCGCGGCCGGTCTTGTCCTTGCCCTCCCACTCCCAGATATGTCCCGGATTCGCTTTTTTTGTTGCCGTCGTCGCCATCACTCCAACCTTCCTTGTTCACTTCGGGACCACGCCATGCGCCGTGCCGCTTTTCGCCTGCTCAGTCGTTGGTGACCGCTTCGATTTCCGCCAGCGAAGTGACGCCGCGCTTCACCTTCAGCAAGCCTGACTGCCGCAGGTTCAGCATGCCCTCTTTCTTCGCCAGATCGGCGATATCGACCGCAGTGCCGTTTTTCATGATCAAGCGCGTCATCGCATCGCTGATTGGCATCACTTCATAAATCCCCACCCGCCCCTTGTAGCCGGTGTTACGGCACTCTTCGCAACCGACGGGACCGTAGGGTTGCCAGCTGCCATCCAGCTCGGCCTTGGCAAAGCCCGCGCGCAGCAGCGCTTCTTCCGGAATTTCCAGCGGTTTCTTGCAATGCGCGCATAGCCGACGCGCCAGCCGCTGCGCCATGATGAGCAACACCGAGCTGGCGATATTGAACGGCGCCACCCCCATATTCAGCAGGCGGGTCAGCGTGGCGGGCGCGTTATTGGTGTGCAGCGTGGAAAATACCATATGACCGGTCTGCGCGGCCTTGATGGCGATGTCGGCGGTTTCGAAATCGCGGATTTCGCCCACCATCAGTACATCCGGGTCCTGCCGCAGGAAGGCGCGCAAGGCGGAAGCGAAGGTCAACCCGGCCTTCTCGTTGACGTTGACCTGGTTGATGCCCGGCAGGTTGATTTCCACCGGGTCCTCCGCGGTGGAAATATTGGTATCCGGCTTGTTCAGGATATTCAGACAGGTATACAGCGACACGGTCTTGCCGCTGCCGGTCGGCCCGGTCACCAGCACCATGCCATAGGGCCGCGCGATGGTATCCAGCAGTTGTTGCTTCTGCTCCGGCTCGAAGCCTAACTGTTCAATGTCCAATGATGCCGACGAGGAATCCAGAATCCGCATCACGATCTTTTCGCCATACAGCGTGGGCAGCGTGCTGACGCGGAAGTCGATGGCGCGCGTCTTGGAAATGACCAGTTTCAGCCGGCCGTCCTGCGGCACGCGCTTCTCGGAGATATCGAGTTTGGAGATCACCTTGATGCGCGAGGCGATCTTTTCCTTCAGGATCAGCGGCGGCTGCGCCACCTCCTTCAGCACCCCGTCCACCCGGTAGCGGATGCGATAGTACTTTTCATAAGGCTCGAAGTGGATGTCCGACGCGCCCACACCTATGCCGTCCAGCAGCATCTTGTGGATGAACTTGACCACCGGCGCGTCATCCACCTCCATTTGCGGACCGGCTTCGGAGGGTGCGTCCGGATCGCCAAACTCCAAATCGCCGAAGTCCTCGCCTTCCAGTTCCTTCAAGGCCGCCGCCGGGCTGTCCTGATAACGCCCCACCAGCTTGGACAGCTTGTCGTCCTCTACCACCACGATTTCCACCGTCAAGCCGGTCTTGAAGGTGATCGCATGATAGGCGGAGGTCTGGGTCGGATCGGAGGTACCGATATACAATTTGTTGCCGCGCTTCAGCAAAGGCAGCAGGCGCCGGCTGGTTATCAGCTCATCGTCCACCAGCCCCTTGGGCAATTGCTCGGTATCCAGCGCCGCCATGTCCAGCAGCGGGTAACCAAAAACGCGGGAAGCAAAAACGGCCGCATCGCGGGCGCTCATCTTCTTGCTGAGTATCAGCTGTTCGACAAAGCTGATATGCGAGGCGGCAGCGTGCTTTTGAATCGCCTCCGCATCCTGCTGCAACAGCATATTATGCTGAACCAAGGCCCGTCCGAGGCCGGAAATCCCTGCCGTAGCTTCCATATAGAAATTGATCCAGTTCTGACTTTTGCGCCGCTATCCGCTGCGGGTGGTGACGATATTATATGCATAATCGGCGCGCGTCCCGCATAAATCCCATGCCCTTGGAAAACAGCCCGCAATGAAAAAAGGACTGCCGTGGCAGTCCTTATCCAGAGTGTAAAACGTCTGGCTTAGAAGTTGTGGATCACGCCCAAGCCGAAGGAGCTTTCGTTTTGAGAACCAGTCTGCTTCCAGTTGACATGGCCATAGGAGGTGTAGATGTCAGTACGCTTGGACAAAGCATAATCCAAGCCCAGCACCCACTGGTCATAGCCAGTTTTGTTCAGATCGCCAAAACCGGACAGATTGACGTTATAGCCTTTGGCATAGCTCAAATACGGAGTAAATGCGCCGAAGGTATAGCCGCCGGTCAAGGCGATCTCTCGAGTACGAGCCAGTTGCAATACGCCCGAACTGGTCACGCCAGGATTATCGCTAGCAAAACCGGTCAAGCTGCCAGCAATGGCATTGCTGTTGTAAAACAGACCGCCGCCATCGACCAGGCCATTGATCTTGCCAGTTCCATCCACAGTGGTGCCAACATAGCCGCGAGCCTGCTGGAAGCCAAAGGCCACATAAATGTTGTTGGCGTTATAGCCAGCCTCCAAACGGTGCCAATCCTTCAAGGAGCCGCCTGAGATCTTGCTCGGATCGCCCCAGCTGCCGAAGTTATACTTACCAAAGAAGCCCGAATTCTCATAGCTCAGACCAATGTTGATAAATTGGTTATTGGTGGTGGAGCCATCCGCAGCCTTGACGCGGGCCTCGTCGGTGGCATACAGCGCGGTGTAACTGAAGCCGGACCAGTTCGGACTGTCATAACGAATGGCATTCTTATGGCGGCCATCGATACGGGTGAACATTGCCAGACCACCAACACTCGGAGCGCCACCATAATTGGCACCGCCGTTATTGCTGTAGTGACCCGGGTCTACCTGCTCCATGTCGGAGTTGGCATAGTCGGAGAGTTTACCCACGCGAACCTTGCCCCAGCCATCTCCGGCAAAACCAATGAAAGAGTCACGGGTAGCCAAAGTATTGCTGCTGTTGCTGCCGTCCATATTCAGGCGGCTTTCCACCTGCCAGATTGCTTTCAGGCCATTGCCCAAATCTTCGGAGCCCTTGAAACCGATCTTGGACACCCAGTCGTTGATCTCAGTGCGCGACTGCAGGTTACCAGCCTGAGGAGCGCCACCAAATGAAGCAGTATTGGCATTGTAGGTTTTCAGGGATTCGACGCCGGCCGCGATGGTACCGTAGATGGTCACATCCGCCATGGCGGCGGCTGGCAGGGCGGCCAGCGCCAAAGCGATGAGCTTCTTGTTCATTGCAGATCCTTTCAAGTCAGTTGATTTTGTCCTGTTGACTCATCGGCTTAGGCCGCTGCCCCGGACATTTATGTGCCGACGGTATATTCCGCCGGTCGCTGTTGCCAATATAAGACTGGCGTTGCGAAAAAACAAAGATCAACCGATTCAGGGCCTGCAAAATTACCAAAAAAACAACATCATCATCCGCAAACTCTTGATAGGAAAGCCATTCACGTAAGCGCAATGCATCAAGTTGTGCGGTTAAGAAACAACATCCCTGCTCTGTTGTGAATTTTTTACAACACAATTCAGCCAGCAGGCGCAGCACCATACATGCAAAAACCGCCAACCGTTGCCGGATGGCGGTTCCCATGCAAGCCGCCGCGCCCAAGGCGCGGAAACTGGCGCTACTTGGCGGCCGGTTTCGCCGCCGGCTTGGCCGCAGGCGCGGCGCCGCCGACCACCAAATCCTTGCGCAGCTTGTCCAGCGTCTTGTCGCCGATGCCGGAGACTTTTTTCAGATCATCCACCGTCTTGAACGGCCCGTTCTTGGTGCGGTAATCGACAATGGCCTTGGCTTTGGCCGGGCCGATGCCGTTCAAAGCCTCCAGCTGCTGGGGCGTGGCGGTATTCAGATTGACGGCCGCCCAGGCGAAATTGCACGACAGCAACAGGCTGGCCAACACAGCAAACCACTTCTTCATGGCGAACTCCTTGATGGAAGGTGTCTTGCAAATGGGTCTCGGTTTTATGACATGCAGCCTATGCGCGCTGCAGGATCAATTCTAAGACCACTTTGCTGCCCACGTATGCCAGCATCAAGGACAGGAAGCCGGCCAAGGCCCAGCGTATCGCCACTCGGCCGCGCCAGCCTTTCAGACGCCGGCCTATCAGCAATCCGGCAAAGATCAGCCACGACAGCACGCCGAACACCGTCTTGTGCGTCAACGCGGCGGCCTTGCCGAAAACCTCCTCCGAGAACACCACGCCGGTCAGCAAGGTCACCGTCAACAGCAGAAAACCGACGGCGATGACCTGGAACATCATGGTTTCCAGCGTCAGCAACGGCGGCAGCTGCTTGGCCAGCAGCGACACCCTGCGGTGATGCAGCGCGCGCTCCAGCAGCAGCATCAACACCGCGATCAGCGCGCCGATGGCGAACAGGCTGTAGGCCAGCATGGACACCAGAATATGCAGCACAAAGGCCGGATTGGACAGATCGCTGACCATGTGGCGGCCCGGGAAGGCGACGGCGAAAGCCAGCGCGCCCATCGCCAGCGGCATCATGAACAGCTGCAGCCCTTCCACCTTGTAGAAGAAGCTGCAGGTCCAATAGATCAGCAGCATGATCCACACCATCACGCTCAAGGCGTGGCCGACGCCCAGCGACAATCCGCCGCTGACGCTGAGCGGCGTCACCACCACCACGGCCTGCACCAGCAGCAGCACGCCCAGCAGGCTGTGCTCCATGCGCGGATTGCGCGGCCAGCGGGCCACGCCCTTCCAGTTGGCCAGGTAATGCCAGGTGAAGGCGCCATAGGACAGGATCAGAAACAGGGTCAAAACGAGCAGGAGGCTGGTCATATATAAGGTGTGTGATCAAATCCGGGCGCTTACCCGGCGGCTCGTGATAAAATCGACAGTTTGAGAGTCTACACCAAGCTGCCTAATCGTTGGCAGAGAGTAAGGACAGCACCATGCTAGACAACCTGACCAGCCGCCTGTCCGGCGTGATGAAAACCTTGCGCGGCAACGCGCGGCTGACCGAATCGAATATCCAGGACGCGATGCGCGAAGTGCGCATGGCGCTGCTGGAAGCCGACGTGGCCTTGCCCGTCGTCAAAACCTTCATCGCCCAGGTGAAGGAGCGCGCGCTGGGCCAGGACGTGATGGGCAGCCTGACGCCGGGCCAAGCCCTGGTGGGCGTGGTCAACGAAGAGCTCATCAAGCTGATGGGCGAGAAGAACGACGAGCTGAACCTGGCCGCCGTGCCGCCGGCCATCGTGCTGATGGCCGGCCTGCAAGGCGCGGGTAAAACCACCACCGTCGGCAAACTGGCCAAAAGGCTGAAGGAAACCCAGAAGAAGAAGGTGCTGGTGGTATCGGCCGACGTCTACCGTCCCGCCGCCATCGAGCAGTTGAAGCTGTTGGCCTCGCAAGTCGGCGTCGAATGGTTCCCGTCCGATGTGTCGCAAAAGCCGGTGGACATCGCCCGCGCGGCGATTGACCACGCGCGCCGCCACTTCTTCGACGTGCTGCTGGTGGATACCGCCGGCCGCCTGGCCATCGACGAAGCGATGATGGACGAGATCAAGGCGCTGCACGCCGCGATCAACCCGATTGAAACATTGTTCGTGGTGGACGCGATGCAGGGCCAGGACGCGGTGAACACCGCCAAGGCCTTCAATGAAGCGCTGCCGCTGACCGGCGTGATCCTGACCAAGATGGACGGCGATTCGCGCGGCGGCGCCGCGCTGTCGGTGCGCCACGTTACCGGCAAGCCCATCAAGTTCATCGGCGTAGGCGAAAAAGTCACCGGCATCGAACCGTTCCACCCGGACCGCATCGCCAGCCGCATCTTGGGCATGGGCGACGTGCTGTCCCTGATCGAAGAAGTCCAGAAGGGCATCGATCAGAAGGAAGCCGAGGTGATGGCCAAGAAGCTGAAGTCCGGCAAGGGTTTCGACCTGGAGGACTTCAAGGCCCAGATGCAGCAGATGAAGAAGATGGGCGGCATGGCCAATCTGCTGGAAAAGATGCCTGGCCAGCTGGGCCAGATGGCGCAAGGCATCCAGGGTGCGGAGGCGGAGAAATCCATGCGCCGCATCGAGGGCATCATCAACTCGATGACGCCGACCGAACGCCGCAAGCCGGAGCTGATCAAGGCCAGCCGCAAGCGCCGCATCGCCGCTGGTTCCGGCGTGACGGTGCAGGAAGTGAACCGCCTGCTGAATCAATTCGAGCAGATGCAGAAGATGATGAAGCAGTTCTCGTCCAAGGGCGGGATGATGAAGCTAATGCGAGGCATGAAGGGCATGATGCCCGGCATGTAAGCAAAAACAACGGGCGCCAGTCGCCCGTTTGTTTTGAGATAAAGACAAGCCGCCGGCAAGGCGGCGTCGAAGCGCTACAGTGATTAAGAGCCGATAACAAAATCTCATCGCCCACCTCAGCCCAGGCGCGCCGACGCAGACAGCACGCGTCGCGCGGCCAGCGGGCGCAAGGCAGGATCGGGAGTTTTGTTAGCGGCGCCAAGGGATCGAACCGGCGTCGCCGCCGGAGCCGTTAGTACCGCAACCCGCCGTTGTTTGGCAAACCACGTTTGGAAATACCCCGCATGAATCTGACTACGTTGACCGCTCTGAGCCCGCTGGATGGCCGCTACGCCGGCCAGGTCGAGGCCCTGCGCAACCTGTTCTCCGAATTCGGTTTGATGAAGTGCCGCGTCAAAGTGGAACTGGAATGGCTGAAGATGCTGGCCGCCGAGCCGGGCATCGAGGAAGTCAAACCGTTCTCCGACGCCACCATTCGCGAGATCGACGACGTGATCGCCAACTTCAGCGTCGAGCACGGCGAAGAGGTCAAGGCGATCGAGGTCCGCACCAATCACGACGTCAAGGCCATCGAGTACTGGCTGAAGGAACGTCTGTCAGGCAATCCGGAAGTGATGGCCGCCAGCGAGTTCATCCACTTCGCCTGCACCTCCGAGGACATCAACAACCTCAGCCACGCCCTGATGCTGAAGGCCGCGCGCAACACCGTGCTGCTGCCGACGCTGGACGAGGTCATCCACAAGCTGCAGAAGCTGGCCCACGAACTGGCCGCCGTGCCGATGATGTGCCGCACCCACGGCCAGCCGGCCACGCCGTCCACCATGGGCAAGGAACTGGCCAATGTGGTGTACCGGCTGAAGCGCCAGCGCGAGCAACTGGTGCATCAGGAAGTCCTGGGCAAGATCAATGGCGCGGTCGGCAACTACAACGCCCACCTGGCGGCCTACCCGGACATCGATTGGGAAAGCCTGTGCGGCCGCTTCGTCACGGGCCTGGGCCTGACGTTCAACCCGTACACCATCCAGATCGAGCCGCACGATTACATGGCCGAGCTGTACCAGGTGATGAGCCGCATCAACACCATCCTGATCGACCTGAACCGCGACGTGTGGGGCTACATCTCGCTGGGCTACTTCAAGCAGAAGGTGAAGAAGGACGAAGTGGGCAGCTCCACCATGCCGCACAAGGTCAACCCGATCGACTTCGAGAACGCCGAAGGCAACCTGGGCATGGCCAACGCCATCATGGGCCATCTGGCGGAAAAGCTGCCGGTATCCCGCTGGCAGCGCGACCTGACCGACTCCACCGTGCTGCGCAATATGGGCGTGGGCTTCGGCTACACCCTGCTCGGCCTGAAGTCTTGCCTGAAGGGCCTGAACAAGCTGGAGATCAACCCTGCGCAGATCGCCGCCGAACTGGACGCTTCCTGGGAGCTGCTGGCCGAGCCGGTGCAAACCGTCATGCGCCGCCATGGCATCGCCAATCCGTACGAGCAGCTCAAAGAGCTGACCCGCGGCAAGGGCGGCATCACCCGCGAAACGCTGCATGCCTTCATCAAGAGCCTGGAACTGCCGGAAGCGGTCAAGGCCAGCCTGCTGGAACTGACGCCTGGCAACTATCTGGGCAAGGCCGAGGAACTGGCGCGCCGCGTCTGATCCGTCCGATTGATCCGTCCTGCACGCCGCCCCCAGGGGCGGCGTTTTGCATTTCACCCGATCTTTATCGCCAAATTTGCGGCAACTTCGCCGCAAAAGCCATGCCGCTGTCTCATACCAAGCAGAATTTAGTGGTCAAAAAGCCGTTTGCCCACGACAATGGAGTGTGAATAAGACCAGAATATCAGCTGCTGCAAACTGGAAACGCGGTTCTGTTCCCGCGAGACCGCCCGGACAAGGGTAAACCTTGAATGAGAATGGATGATCATGCAATCAATGTACGACCAATCCTCGAATCCCCCGGCAAGCGATGACGAAGTCGCCGCCATCCCGCAGCCGTCGTCCCCCCGTCAGCTGCTGCAACTGAACGAGCGCGTCCAGTCGGGGCTGTACCAATACTTCATCGAGCACGACACCAATCGCATCCTGCAGCATCTGGACACGCTGCGTGGCATGGCTTTCGCCCGTGAGATCGAAGACGACGAAGGCGCCCATGTGGAGCGTCCGTTCCCGTCGGTCTGCCTGATCGGCCTGGGCCGATGCGGTTCCAATATCGCGCTGGACGTGGCGACGCTGGTCTACAACGCGCGCCGCTTCTACATGAATGAATTCTCGGGCGACGAAAAAACCCCGCCGGAGCAGGAACAGCGCCCGCGCAAGTGGATACGCCGCAATCTGCTGTCGCAGCACAAGACCGCCAAGCCGGCCTTCCTGATCGAACCCATGGTGATGCTGGGCGACCTGGACAAGGACATCAAGGGCCGCATCCGCTTCTCGCGCCGCGGCGAACAGAGCGATTTCTTCAGCAATTACAACAAGATGAAGATCATGGACCTGGCCGAGGTCCATGCCGGCGGCGCCGGCAACGCCCCCATCCTGGGCCAGTACCTGGCCAAGATCATCCTGAACAAGGACACGGTCAGCTTTTCCGACCCGGAATGGGCGCTGATCCACTCCTACCTGATGGACTCCTGCGGCATCAAGGCCAACCAGTCGCGGCTGTACTTCTACATTTTCAGCGCCGGCGGCGGCACCGGCTCCGGCATGGCCTCGGAATTCGGCCTGGCTCAGCAGTACGCCTACATGAGCAAGACCTTCGAGACCCGCAACGACGACAAGCCCGGCCAGGTCGACGATTACGGCTTCGTGTTCGAGCCCATCTTCACCAGCGGCATCTGCATTCTGCCGAATATCTCCGGCCAGCATGCCGAAGGCTCCGAGGCGCTGCACATCAACGCCGGCCGCCTGCTGTGCAAATACCTAGCTGAGGAGTGGGACTTCTCCTACAACTTCGTCAACGAGGAAGCCGGCGCCGAGAGCGTGATGCGCCGCATCCGGCCGTGGAACGCGATGATGCTGATCTCCAACGACATCATGCGCTACGCCGAAGAGAGCGAAGGCGGCAATATCGAGCACCTCGACGTCAACGCGATGGAGCGCCACGCCAACCAGTACATCTCGCAGCAGATCTTCAATATCTTGACCGCGCAGGCCGTCACCAGCGATTACGACGAGAACTACTTTCTGCGCGCCGGCATCGACATGGGCGAGACGATACGGCTGGACGCCAACGACCTGTTCATGAGCCTGGCCGGCCCGGTAGCGGTGGCCTACGCCGAATCGGTGGTCAGCGACCCGCTGGGCTCGGACGGCTTCGTCAACAAGCTGGACATCGACGATCTGTTCTTCCGCTCCATCGACCTGCCCCACTTCAACCAGCAGACGCAGGCGATCGAGGGCATCAGCCTGCTGCCGATCGAATGCGAAAGCTATCGAGCGGCGCTGGAAGAGTACAAGCAGTCCGGCTACGCGGCGGAAAAGCTGAACCAGCTGTTCTTCTTCCAGAACTGCTCGTCGGTGGTGGCCATCCTGTCGCTGCCCAAGGGCTACAAGCTGTCCTACCTGGACTTGAACCGGCTGAAGCGCCACCTGAACGACCTGTTCCCCAGCACCACGCTGAAGCGCTACGCGCTGGTGATCGGCGCCTCCACCAACCTGTCCTTGACCACCCTGGTGGCCAAGAGCCCGTGCTTGAGCGATGACTTCCTGACGCTGATCGTCGCCTACATCAAGCGCTGCTTCGCCCATGGCAACCACCGCTTCGACGACAGCCTGGACAATGTCATTCTGGATCTGATCACCTCGGACACCTTCGACGAGACGCTGCTGGAAAAGCTGCTGAACGACTACGAGAACCCGGCCAAGATCCTGGACACCAACTGGTTCGCCATCAAGCCGATGTACGAGAAGAAGTACCGCGAGCTGATCCGCGACAACAAGAAGTTCGTGTCGATCAACGACATCCGCCTGACCCGCGAGCATGTGCAGAAAGCGGTGTGCTACCTGCGCGAGATCTACCGCCATCGCATCGGCAAAACCCGCGTCGTTTCGCTCAACCGCTACGCCCGCAAAAAGTCCTGACGCGCCGCGCCGCCCTCAAACAGCCCTCCCATCCGGAGGGCTGTTTTCATTGCGTTTATGCACGCTAGAACTTTTTTTCACGCTTCGCGTCACTCTCCGTCAACGGTACGCCCCCTTGACCAGTTAATGCAGTTTGGATGATTGGCTCCGCCGGCCTCGCTGGCAGCAATCCTTAACAAAAACCGCACGGCATCGCCGTGCAATCCTGCCACAGAACATCCCAAACCTGGCATAAGCTGCAAAGACGGCGCGCATCATGGCGTGCCCGCCGCGACCGCGCGCCAACCTAGCGAGGCAAGCCGTACCCTATGTGGATTGTCGAAACGGCCCTGAAACGGCCCTATACCTTCATCGTGATGGCCATCGTCATCCTGCTGGCCACGCCGCTGGCCATCATGCGCACGCCCGTCGACGTGCTGCCGGAGATCGACATCCCGGTGATCAGCGTGATCTGGGGCTATGGCGGCCTGGCGCCGCAACAGATGGCAGACCGCATCACCCAGACCCACGAACGCGTGCTGACCACCACGGTCAACGACATCGAGCACATCGAGTCGCAGTCGCTGGCCGGCATTGCCATCATCAAGATCTTCTTCCAGCCCAACGTCAACATCCAGACCGCCATCGCCCAGGTGGTGTCGGTTTCGCAGGCGGTGGTGAAGCAGATGCCGCCGGGCGCCACGCCGCCCTTGATCATCAAGTACACCGCGTCCAGCGTGCCGGTGATCCAGGTAGGCCTGTCCAGCAAAACGCTGTCGGAACAGGATGTGTTCGACACCGCCATCAACACCATGCGGCCGCAGCTGGTGACGATACCAGGCATCGCCATCACCTACCCCTACGGCGGCAAGATACGCCTGCTGTCGGTGGACCTGGACAGCCGCGCCATCGCCGCCCATGGCCTGACGCCGACCGACGTGGTCAACGCGGTCAACGCGCAGAACCTGGCGCTGCCTTCCGGCACCGCCAAGATAGGCGGCACCGAATACGATGTGGAGCTGAACGGCTCGCCGGACACCCTCGCCGGCCTCAACGACATCCCGGTGAAAACCGCCGACGGCGCGACGGTATTCCTGCGCGAGGTGGCGCACGTGCGCGACGGCTTCTCGCCGCAGACCAATATCGTCAAGCAAAACGGCCAGCGCGGCCTGATGATGTCGATCTACAAGAACGGCGGCGCCTCCACCCTGGACGTGGTGAACCACCTGAAGGAAAAGCTGCCGGGCCTGCTGCCCTTGCTGCCTAAGGACCTGCACGTCGGCCTGCTGGCCGACCAGTCCATTTTCGTGAAAACAGCCGTGCAGGGCGTGATCCATGAAGCCCTGGTCGCCGCGCTGCTGACCGCGGTGATGCTGCTGCTGTTCCTCGGCAACTGGCGCACCACCTCCATCATCGCCATCTCCATTCCGCTGTCCATTTTCTCGTCCATCGTCGCGCTGCACATGATAGGCGAGACCATCAATGTGATGACGCTGGGCGGCTTGGCGCTGGCGGTGGGCATCCTGGTGGACGACGCCACGGTGACGATAGAAAACATCGAACGCCACCTGCACATGGGCTCGCCGCTTTACACCGCCATCCTGGACGGCGCCGGCGAAATCGCCATCCCGGCCTTCGTCTCCACGCTGTGCATCTGCATCGTGTTCGTGCCGATGTTCTTCCTGGAAGGCGTGGCGCGCTATCTGTTCGTGCCGATGGCCGAGGCGGTGGTGTTCGCCATGCTGGCCTCCTACGTGCTGTCGCGGACGCTGGTGCCGACGCTGGCGCTGCTGCTGATGGGACACCAGCATCGCCAGGGCCGCATCGCGGCGGCCATTCACCGCGTGCATGAGCGCTTCAACGCGCGCTTCGAGCGGCTGCGCGAAGTCTATGTGCATCTGCTCAGCCACCTGCTGACCCGCCGCAAGGCCTTCATCGCCGTCTTCCTGGGCTTCTGCCTGGCCTCCTGCGGACTGTATTTGCTGCTGGGCCGCGACCTGTTCCCGGAAGTGGATACCGGCCAGATCAAGCTGCACGTGCGCGCGCCCACCGGCATCCGCATCGAGGATACCGCGGCGCTGGCAGATCAGGTGGACGCTGAAATCCGCAAGGTCATCCCGCCGCAGGATCTGGACTCCATCATCGACAACATCGGTTTGCCGTATAGCGGCATCAACCTGTCGTACAGCAATTCCGGCACCATAGGCACGCTGGACTCCGATGTGCTGATCTCGCTGAAGCCCGATCACAAGCCCAGCGCGGACTACATCGCCGCCCTGCCCAAACGGCTGGAAAGCCGCTTCCCCGGCGTAGAGTTCTTCTTCCAACCGGCAGACATCATCACGCAGATCCTGAACTTCGGCGCCCCCGCGCCCATCGATGTGCAGATTTTCGGCAAGGACCTGAAGCAAAACGCCGCCTACGCCGGCCGACTGCTGCGCCGCATCCAGGCGATACCCGGCGCCGCCGACGTCCACATCCACCAGCGGCTGGACGCGCCAGCCATCCAGTTGACCATGGACCGGCCGCGGCTGCAGGGCATGGGCATCGCCCCGCTGGACGTCGCCCAGAACTTGCTGCTGCCCTTGTCCGGCAGCCAGCAGACGCAACCGGCGTTCTGGCTGAATCCGAACAATCACATCGTCTATAACCTGCAGGCGCAGACCCCGCAATACCGCATCGACTCGCTAGACCAGCTGCTCAAGCTGCCGGTCAACGCGCCGGGCAACCATGGCATGGGCGCCCAGACCCTGGCCAATCTGGTGCGCGCCTCTCCGGGCCGTAGCCCCGCCATCGTCACCCGCTACAACATCCTGCCGTCGATCGACGTCTACGCCAGCGCGCGCGGCCGCGACCTGGGCTCGGTGGCCGCGGACATCCAGAAGGCCATCAACGAAGAACAGGCCCAGCTGCCCAAAGGCAGCCATGTCGGCATGCGCGGCCAGGTGGAGACCATGCGCTCCTCCTACCTGGGCCTGGGCATCGGCATTCTCGGCGCCATCGTGCTGGTCTACCTGCTGATCGTGGTGAATTTCCAGTCCTGGCTGGACCCGTTCATCATCATCAGCGCATTGCCCGCGGCGCTGGCCGGCATCGCCTGGATGCTGATCGTCACCGGCACCAACCTCTCCGTGCCGGCGCTGACCGGCGCCATCATGACCATGGGGGTGGCCACCGCCAACAGTATTCTGGTAGTGGCCTTCGCGCGCCAGCGCATGCGGGAAGGACTGCCACCGCTGTCCGCCGCGCTGGAAGCCGGCGCCACCCGGCTGCGCCCGGTGCTGATGACGGCGCTGGCCATGATCATCGGCATGATTCCGATGGCCATCGGCATCGGCGAAGGCTCCGAGCAGAACGCCCCGCTCGGCCGCGCCGTGATCGGCGGCCTGATGTTCGCCACCGTGTCCACGCTGCTGTTCGTGCCGGTGGTGTTCGCCTCCTTCCACCGCTATCTGGAAAAACGCAAACAAGGCGCGACTGGCGCGGCCGACAACGCCGCCCCTTCCGCACAGGACGCATGACATGACAGAGCAACGCCACGGCCATCAGGGCCTGCCCGAACTACATCTGCACCACGCCCGCCGCGGCGCGGTGGCGCGCAAGGCGCGCATCGCCGCTGTCGTCGCCATTGGCCTGCTGCTGGCGGGGCTGGGCCGCACGCTGCTGGTGCGCCACGCCAATGCCGAAGCGCTGGCCAAGGAGGCCGAACGCCACGCGGTGCTCACCGTCAGCGTCGTCACCCCCACCCGCGGCCGCGGCGATGCCAAGCTGACGCTGCCCGCCACGCTGCAAGGCATCGCCGAGGCGCAGATCTACGCCCGCACCAGCGGCTACATCAAGCGCTGGCACAAAGACATCGGCCAGCCAGTGAAAAAAGGCGAGCTGCTGGCAGAACTGGACATCCCGGACGTGGACAAGCAGGCGCAGCAAGCCCAGGCCAACTTCGTGCTGGCGAAAACCGCCTACCTGCGCTGGAAGACGCTGCGCGCCCAGGACGCGGTGTCGCAGCAGGAATTCGACGAGAAGGAAAGCGCCTACAAGCAAGCCGACGCCGAACTGAAACGGCTGCGCGATCTGCAGGACTTCGCCCGCGTCGTCGCGCCGTTCGACGGCATCGTCACCCGCCGCAACATCGATACCGGCAGCCTGGTCAATGCCGGCAACGGCGGCACGCCGCAGGCGCTGTTCGCCGTCGCCCAGATCGACAAGCTGCACCTGTACGCCTATGTGCCGCAGGCCAATGCCGCCGCCATCCGCGTCGGCCAGACCGTGGACATCGCGCGTCAGGAAGCGCCGGGCCAGCCGGTCAAGGGCAAGGTGGCGCGCACCGCCGGCGCCATCGATCCCGCCACCCGCACCCTGCAGGTGGAAGTGTCCATTCCCAACGCCGACCACGGCCTGCTGCCGGGCCAATATGTGGATGCCACCTTCCGCCTGCCCAAGGGCGACGCGCTGACGCTGCCCACCAATACGCTGCAGTTCAACGCCAAGGGCAGCCGCGTGGCGCTGGTCGGGCCGGACAACAAGGTCCACCTGCAGCCGGTGGCGGTGGGCACCGACTTCGGCCATGAGGTGGAAATCCGCGCCGGGCTGAAACCCGACGACAAGGTGATCATCAATCCGCCAGATTCGATCAATGACGGCCAGCCGGTGGCCATCGTCGCCCCCATGAAGGAGGAATAAGGCCATGCGCGCGCTGCCCCTGCTGATCGCCGCCGCGCTGGCCGGCTGCGCCGCCGTCGGCCCGGACTACCAGCGTCCGGCGACGGCGCTGCCAGCGCAATGGAAAGCCGACGGCGACTGGCGCCCCGCCGCCCCGGCCGACGCGCTGCCCAAGCGCGAATGGTGGAAGCTGTTCCACGATGCCAACCTCGACCGGCTGGAAGCGGACGCGCTGGCCCATAGCCCGACGCTGCAACAGGCGCTGGCCAAACTCGATCAGGCGGAGGCGCAAAGCCGCATCCACGGCGCTGCCGCGCTGCCGTCTGCCAGCCTGGGCGTGGCCGCGTCGCGCAGCCGCCTATCCGCCGATCGGCCGCTGTCGAGCTACGGGGCCAGCAACGCCAGCACGGTGCAGAGCGACCTGAAACCCATGCTCAGCGTCAGTTACGAAGTGGACTGGCTGGGCCGGGTGCGCCGCGACATCGAAAGCGCGCGCGCCAGCGCCGAGCAGGCCGCCGCCGACCGCGCCAATGTGGAACTGCTGCTGACCGCCCAACTCGCCGCCGCCTATCTGCAATTGCGCCAGCAGGACGAGGAAATCCGGCTGCTGGACAGCATGCTGGAGGCCCAGCAACGCGTGCTGGAGCTGACCCGAGTCCGTCACCAGGCAGGCCTCGCTTCCGCCGCCGACGAGGAACAACAGGCCGCGTCCGTGGCCGCCAGCCGCGCCCAGCGGGAACTGCTGCTGAATCAGCGCCGCGGCAACGAGGACTTGCTGGCCACGCTGAGCGGCACGCCGGCCCCCGCCTTTCGCCTGGATGCCGGCGCCCTGCCCACCGCGCTGCCGCCGGTCCCAGGCGGCGCGCCCAGCGATCTGCTGCAGCGCCGCCCCGATATCGCCTCCGCCGAGCGGGCGATGGCCGCGGCCAATGCCCAGATCGGCGTGGCCAAAGCCGCCTATTTTCCGCAGCTGATGCTGACGCCGGCCTATCTGGGCAGCGAATCCACCGGCCTCACCCATCTGTTCTCCACCCCTGCGCTGATCTGGGGCATAGGCCTGCAGGCGACGCAGACGCTGTTCGACAACGGCAAGACTGCCGCCACGGTGGACTATGCCCAGGCAGGCTACCGCGCCGCCCTGGCTGGCTACCGCCAAACTGTGTTGCAGGCGGCGCAGGAAGCGCAGGATGCCCTGAGCACGTTGCATGGACTGGATGAAGCGCGCCGGCTCCAGGCCGAGGCGGTACGCAACCAGGACCAAGCCTACGCCATCAGCCAGCTGCGCCATCGCGAGGGCCTGGACAGCGCGCTGACGCTGGCCGCCGCCCGGCAAAGCCAACTGGCGGCGCACAGAACCCTGGCGCAATTGCATGGCGGCCAATTGCTGGCCAATGTCAGCCTGCTCAAGGCCCTAGGCGGCGGCTGGCAAGCCGACATCCGCCGCTGATAGTCAAAATCCATACCCTGCAAATCGTAATAAAACTGCTACAAATAACTGGACAGGCCGGTTGGGGGCATCCATGCCAGGCCTGCCGGTTTGCCGTAGCGGCCTGGCCATTTCTCTTCTCTTCAGTCAACGCCCCAATCTGTACGGCACCGGCCAGCGGCGCCGCCTTCGCAAATCCCTGTCAATAAGGTGGTCATTATCGGCATCGCGGAGTAGCATAAAAAAATAAGCCAATCGACAAAGCTATCAGTTTTGGATATTCCCCAGCGATTTGCTGGCACGAATATCCCGGAGGAGATGGACGATGGAAGTCACCCGACGCCAGCTGTTCAAGCTGACCGCGGCGCAGCTGGGCGCCTCCAGCCTGGTCGCCATGGGTTTCGCGCCGCAGCAGGCGCTGGCGGAAGTGCGCCAGTTCAAACTGCTGGGCGCGCGCGAAACCCGCAACACCTGTACCTACTGTTCCGTCGGCTGCGGCCTGATCTTGTACGGGCTGGGCGACGGCGCCAAAAACGCCTTCGGCGAGATCTACCACATCGAAGGCGATCCGGATCATCCGGTCAGCCGCGGCTCGCTCTGCCCCAAGGGCGCCGGCCTGCTGGATTTCATCCACAGCCCCAAGCGGCTGAAATACCCGGAAGTGCGCGAACCCGGCAGCAATGAATGGAAACGCATCAGCTGGGACGAGGCCATCCAGCGCATCGCCCGGCTGATGAAGGACGACCGCGACGCGCACATCGTGGAAAAAAACGCCGCCGGCGTGCCGGTCAACCGCTGGCTGTCCACCGCCATGCTGACGGCGTCGGCCGGCTCCAATGAAACCGGCATCATCTCGCAGAAATTCATCCGCAGCCTGGGCATTGTCGCCACCGACGCGCAGGCCCGCGTCTGCCACGGCCCGACCGTGTCGGCGCTGGCATCCACCTTTGGCCGCGGCGCGATGACCAACAGCTGGGTGGACATCAAGAACGCCGACTTCATCCTGGTGATGGGCGGCAACGCCGCCGAGGCGCACCCGGTGGGCTTCAAGTGGGCGATCGAGGCCAAGAAGACGCGCGGCACGCGGCTGATCGTGGTCGATCCGCGCTACAACCGCACCGCCTCGGTGTCCGACCTCTACCTGCCGATCCGCGTCGGCACCGACATCGCCTTCCTGGGCGGCGTCATCAACTGGTTGATCAAGAACGACAAGATACAGTGGGACTACGTCAAGGCCTACACCAACGCGTCGCTGATCGTGCGCGAGGATTACCACTTCGACGAAGGCCTGTTCTCCGGCTTCGACGCCGCCAAGAGCAAGTACGACAAGAGCAGCTGGAACTACGAGCTGGGCGACGACGGCTACGCCAAGACCGACCCCACGCTGCAACACCCGCGCTGCGTCTGGCAGCTGATGAAGCAGCACTACGCGCGCTACACGCCGGAAGTGGTCAACAATATCTGCGGCACGCCGGTGGACGGCTTCCTGCAAGTCTGCAAGGAACTGGGCGAAACCGCCCGCCCGGACAAAGCCGGCACCATTCTGTACGCGCTGGGCTGGACCCAGCACACCACCGGCGCGCAGAACATCCGCACCATGGCGATGATCCAGCTCTTGCTCGGCAATATCGGCATGCCAGGCGGCGGCGTCAACGCCTTGCGCGGCCACTCCAATATCCAGGGCCTGTCCGACCTGGGCCTCTTGTCCACCAGCCTGCCCGGCTACCTGACGCTGCCCAGCGAAGCCGACCACCCCGACCTGGCGACGTATCTGGCCAAGACCACGCCCAAAACGCTGCAGCCCAATCAGTTCAACTACTGGAGCAATACGCCGAAGTTCTTCGTCAGCCTGATGAAATGGATGTGGGGCGACAACGCCGGCAAGGACAATGATTGGGGCTACAACTGGCTGCCCAAGTGGGACAAGATGTACGACGTGCTGCACATGACCGAGCTGATGTATCAGGGCAAGATGAACGGCTTCATCGTGCAGGGCTTCAACCCGCTGGCCAGCTTCCCCGACGCCGCCAAGGTGACCGAGGCCTTCTCCAAACTCAAGTACATGGTGAT